>CAVTLW010000065.1:0-197532 GCA_963735655.1 uncultured Actinomycetota bacterium | reverse complement strand
GTGCCCTAGCGAGGCTTCGCGGTGCGCAGACGTTCTATCCCATCGGCAGGTCCAATACGACCTCATGATCGTGGGAATAGCGGCGCTGACGCTGATATTCGTTGTGATGCTTATCATTACCCGAGCACTGGTTGCTTCGTTTGCGATTGCGGGCACCGTGCTGTTGTCGCTGGGTGCTGCCTTCGGGCTGCCGGTGCTTGTCTGGCAACACATTTTGGGCCTGGAGCTGAACTGGATCGCGCCGACCTGCGCTCGATTGGTCAGGCCGGCAGCACGATTGGCCTGGGCCTGCTTTTCGACACCCTGGTGGTGCGCTCGCTCATGACGCCATCGGTCGCCGCGCTGCTCGGGCGTTGGTTCTGGTGGCCGCAAAGGGTGCGGCCACGGCCGGCGAGTTACAAGCTTCGGCCGTTCGGACGGCGCCGGCTGGTGCGGTCGTTACTGCTGGGCGAGGATGTGGATGCGGTAGCCGGCAGACCGAAGACACCGTCTCCGGGCAAACGGACTCGCGCGAACAGCAGCCCGTTGCCGAGGACGCCTCTTCCGCCTTCCGGTATTGCCGCTTGGCGCGACCGCGTGCGCGGCGTCGCCGATGCGCCGCGCTATCCGGGCCGGACGTTCAATTTGGGGCCGATAGTCCCTACCGCCCGGGGGTATGCGTGCGGAACGATCACCATATGACGGAAACACCTGAGTCAAGACCCGAACCCACAAACGTCGCTGGACAAACCGGTGACGACGACCGATTCGAGCGGCCCAGTCGGCTGTTTCAAGCCGCGGCATGGGTGGGCATCATCGCCGGTGTTCTGTTCGTCGTCGCGGTCATCTTCTTCTCAGGGTTGTTTCTGGGGTGGTCCTCAAGCTGGCACGGGGGTTACGGCGGCGACCCCGCCGGTCAGATGGGTCCGGGTGGCACGACAGGCAGCTGTCCCATGATGAACCCGGGCGGAATGATGAACCCGGGCGGAATGATGAACCCGGGCGGAATGATGAGCCCGCGCCCGTCGCCAGCGACGACGGCACCCAGCACGCCGCATCCCTAGAGCGAGCGGGTGACGCGCTAGCCGTCTATTGCCCGAGAGCGCTTATCGCGGCCTGCAGTTTGACGCCGGCTTCATCGGCGACTGCCTGCAGTGCTCCCGGCTGGCTAGCGACCCGGACCATAACTTGCGGATCCATCGCCTCTACCAGCACCGTGTCGCCCGGGCTGCTCGGGTCGGCTCGCACTACGACGTTGCACGGCAACAACTGGCCGAGCTGACGGTCGATTTCCAGCGCGCGATGCGCCAACGTCGGGTTGCAGGCACCGAGGATCAAATAATCCTCCATGTCCTCACCGAGTTTCTTCTTCAGTGTGGCCTTGACATCGATGGTCGTCAGCACCCCAAAACCCTGATCTGCCAGGGCTTGAGTGGTCCGTTCGACCGCGTTCTCGAATGTGGTGTTCAGCTTGGTGCTCAGTCCCGAGGTCATCGGTACTCCTTCTCTACTCCGTGAGTTGGGGCTCGGCGGCGGTTGCGCGCCTATGGGGTCCTAGTTCCTTCAACTAGGCCCGCAAGTTACCCCCCAGGGTATACCCGGCCGACGCACCGCCGGGAGTCGATGTCGGGCTAGGGGGAATACCCGCCGGGGTATTGGTATTGTATAGGGCATGAGCGAACACAGCCACTACCACGACGTCCTGAACGACCTCAACCCGAAGCATCGCGCCTTAAGGCAGATGATCCCCGACGTGTACCGGGGGTTTGCGGAGATGAGCAATGGCGCCCTGGCATCGGGGGCGTTAGAGAAGAAGTTCAAGGAACTCATCGCGCTGGCCATCGGGGTCGTAGCCGGATGTGACGGCTGCATCGCCTCCCACGCCCAGGGAGCCGTTCGCGCCGGGGCCTCCAAGGAGGAAGCCGCCGAAGCGATCGGCGTGAGCATTCTCATGCACGGTGGGCCGGCCACGATCTACGGTGCTCGTGCTTACGACGCGTTCTGCGAATTCGCCGACGCGGCCGCCGGCACGGGATCGGCCCAATAGTCACTCGCCGGCGGGTCACTTCCCGCCGTGGGTACCGAAAGGAAAGTTACATGTCAGTAAAGCCCCTCACCGCAACCGATTTCGAATCGACGATACTGGCGAATCCGATCGTGCTGGTCGATTTTTGGGCGTCCTGGTGCGGCCCATGCCGGGCCTTTGCACCTGTCTTCGAACGGTCCGCGCAGGACCACCCGGACATCGTCCACGCCAAGGTCGACACCGAGGCCGAGCGCCAACTGGCGGCAACGGTCGGCATCCGATCCATTCCCACCATCATGGCGTTTCGCGAAGGGATCCTCGTTTACAGCCAGCCCGGTGCGATGCCCCCGGCGGTGCTCAAGGACTTGATCGGCCAGATCAAGGGTCTCGACATGGCCAAGGTGCGCGCTCAGATCGCCGAGCGCAAGGCCGCCGCAAACGCCTGACGGTGCAACAGCTTCGACACAACACAGCAGATTCATAACCGGCGCTCAGCCCGCTGCTCCCACCAGGCGGTAGACCTGGTGGATGACCGGCAACAGATCAACCACCAGTGGGCATTGCCGTCGGCAGATCGGTTTGACCCCAGCGATATTCGCTGGAGCCGCGACAGTCGCGGCGTTCGCTCTATTCAGCGCGATGCAACCCGGTGCCACCGACACGATCGCCGCATCGGGTCCCGCCATCGCCGCTGCCGGGGGCTTCGCCGCCGACGGCCCTTCCGACGACAACGGCGAGTCCGGTGACATCTTTCAGCAGAACGCCCAGAGCCAAGGCAGCCCGTGATCCAACCGCACACGAGAGTCTTTGCACAAGCATCCCGTTCACGTCGCACTGTCGAGGAAGCGCCGCACCTGGCGGGGGTTGCGCAGCAGGTGCACGATCGCGTGTGCAGGCGTCCGTCGCGACGGCCCCGGTGATGGTCGGCAGGCTGTCGCGGCGGTATCGCCATACCCACGTCCAGAATTCGCGGGCTTCCGGTGGTCGTCGGAGGGGGCGCCACACACAGCGCCACAGTCCGAAGTCCAGAACGAGACGGTGTCCGCCGCGCGCAAGCGCAGTTCGAGCCCGGTGTCGTAGGGCCCGAGGTCCCCGTCGATGATCCAGCGGTCGGGCGCATGCGCCGCGCTGCATTTCGACCCATTCGCGTTCTGTTGGCGCGACCCGTCGCCAGAAGATGCCGTCCAGATCGACGACGGGAAGATCGAGCGCATGCGACAGTCTTTGTGCCAGCCGATTTCCCGGCACCACCCGGCCCAGTATGACAACGCGCTGCACGCTGCCCGATCACTTTCCCAGCGCTGCGAGCGCGGCGTCCACCGACTTCGCGCGCAACTGTTCGTGCGGCGTGTCCGGAAACTGCAAGCAGCAGTCCTGAAGACCGCCGAACGCGACCACGGCCCGGGTGGATTGCGCGAGCGTCGGCTTCTTGCCGAAGACCAACTTGCCGAGCCGATCACGCCAAGCGAGCACGGTGTCGATGAGTCCGAGGTCGGCCAGCATCGTCAGCTCGGCCAGCACCAGCATCAGGTTTTGCCGATGCCGATAGTGGAAGTCGAAGTACCCCTCGAGCAGTGCGCGGGCATCGGTGACGCCGTCCCGCTCCTGGTCGGCGACAAACCGGTCACCCTCCTCGATCAATGGAACCAGGATGCTGCGCACCAATTCCTCGCGTGACGCGAAGTGGTAGTACAACGCCGGTTTGGTGATGCCGAGCTTGTCTGCGATGTCCTGCAGGCTGGTGCGCTGCACGCCCTGCTGCACGAACAGGTCCCGGGCAACCTCCTGGATGCGCTGTCGGGTGTCGGAACGGGGCCTAGTCACCCAACGAGAATAACTGACTTACCGTTAGGTAAGCACTGTGTTAGGGTTACCTAAGTTCAAAGGAGGTCGTCGTGCGGATTCTGATCTCAGGGGCCAGCATTTCCGGCCCGGTGCTGGCCTATTGGCTTACCCGCCATGGATTCGACGTCACCGTCGTCGAACGCGCGCCGACGTTGCGCAAGACCGGCGGCCATGCCGTCGACCTGTTCCGGCCGGCCATGGAGATCTCGGAGAAGATGGGCGTGCTGCCTAAGATCGAGGCTCACGTCACCGGCACCGACAGTCTGACGATGTACCGCCGGGGGTCCGATCGGCCGGCCCACGTCGATCTGACCAAAGTCGTCGGTGCCGCATCCGACCGGCACGTCGAGATCATGCGAGACGATCTCAGCGAGGCCTACTACGACGCCGGCCGCGACGACGTCGAATACCTCTTCGGCGACTCGATCACCGACATCTCCCCCGACGGCGACGTGACCTTCGAGCACGCGGCGCCGCGCAGGTTCGACGTCGTGGTCGGCGCCGACGGGCTGCACTCGAACGTTCGCCGCCTGGTCTTCGGCGAAGACGCCGGGCGCACCCGGTTTCTCGGCGGCTACCTGGCCGTGCAGTCCGTTCCGAAAGCGCTTGCACGGGAAGGGGAAATGGTCGTTCACCTCGGCGCGGGGCTGCTCGCCGGCATCTACACCGCGGAGCCTCTGGACGACGCGCGCGGGCTGTTCATGTTCCGCAGCAAGGAAGAGCTGCAGTACCACCACCGAGACGTGGCGCGGCAGAAGGAGTTACTGCGCGCAGCGTTCGCCGGGATGGATCGAACGGTGGACGGCTGGCTCGACGAACTCGACCGCACGCCGACGTTCTACTTCGACTGCATCACCCAGTTGCAGCTGGACACCTGGTCGCGGGGGCGGGTCACGCTGGTCGGCGATGCCGGGTACTGCCCGGGGCCCGCGGTCGGCGGCAGCACCAGCATCGCGGTGCTCGGCGCGTACATCCTTGCGGGCGAATTGGCGCAGGCGAACGGGGATCACGCCCGCGCGTTCGCGTCCTATGAGCGGCAGATGGCCGATCCTGTACGGCGCAGCCGCGCGTTCGCCCGCACAGTGGCCAAAAGCCTCGTCCCCGGCTCGGCGGCCGGTGCGTGGGCGTTAACCCTTGGTGCACAACTGATCTCGGCGCTACCCACGGGACTTACCAAGGCGGTCGCCAGGCTGAACACCAAGGGCGTGCGGCTGTACGACTCGATGCAGTACAAGGACTACAGCGCGCCCGTCGCCGGCTAGCGCGAGCAGACGCAGAATCGCCCAATTTCGTTACGAAATGCGGCGATTCTGCGTCTGCTCGCGCAGCGAAAGTTACGTCAGCGAATCCGGCGGAAGGAAGCGGTCGCCGTACTTGGCCGCCAGCTCACGGGCCCGGGCCACGAACGCTTCCTTGCCCCGGCCCAGCGGACCCTCGTAGCCGACGATGTATTGCGCGCTACCACCGGTCCACGGCGGGAACCCGATGCCCATGATCGAGCCGATGTTGGCGTCGGCAGTCGTCATCAGCACGTTCTCGTCGAGGCACTTCTGGGTTTCCAGCGCCTCGGCGAACAACATCCGGTCGATCATGTCCTGCAGCGGCAGCTCCGTCGAACCGGACTTGAACGTCTCCCGCAGCCCCGGCCACAGGCCGGTGCGCTTGCCGTCGGGGTACTCGTAGAAGCCAGCGCCCTTCAGCCGGCCAGACCGGCCGACCTCGATCATCTTCTCGACGACGGCCTCCGCCGGGTGCGGCTGGTACGTGCCACCGTCATCCTCGATGCCCTTGCGGCTGGCGACGGCGATCTTGTGCATCAGCTCCAGGTTGAGCTCGTCGGACAGCTGCAGCGGCGGCGCCGGGTAGCCGGCCTGCGAGCCGGCCTGCTCGATGCTGGCGGGCTCGACGCCCTCACCGAGCATCGCCAGCGCCTCGTTGACGAAGGTGCCGATGACCCGCGAGGTGAAGAAGCCGCGGCTGTCGTTCACCACGATCGGGGTCTTGCCGATGGCCAGCGTGTAGTCGAACACCCGGGCCAGCGCCTCGTCAGAGGTCTTCTCGCCCTTGATGATCTCGACCAATGGCATCTTGTCGACCGGCGAGAAGAAGTGGATCCCGATGAAGTCCTCCTGCCGCTTGACGCCGGTCGCGAGACCGGTGATCGGCAGCGTCGAGGTGTTGGACCCGAGCAGCGCGTTGGGCTCGACGATGTCCTCGATCTCCTGGAACACCTTGTGCTTGAGGTCCTGGCTCTCGAACACCGCCTCGATCACGAAGTCGACACCCTTGAAGTCGGCGGGGTCGGCAGTCGGCGTGATCTTGGCCAGCAGCGCCTTGGACTTCTCTTCAGTGGTGCGGCCTCTTTCGAGCGCTTTGGCTTCCAGCTTCTCGGAGTAGCCCTTGCCCTTCTCGGCGGCTTCGATGCTGACGTCCTTGAGCACCACGTCGTAGCCGGCCTTGGCCGAGACGTAGGCGATGCCGGCGCCCATCATGCCGGCACCGAGCACACCGATCTTGTTGATCGGCGTCTTGCCGATGCCGTCGGGCCGTGACTCACCTGCGTTGATGGCCTGCAGGTCGAGGAAGAACGCCTGGATCATGTTCTTGGACGACCTGCCCGGTCACCAGCGAGGTGAAATAACGGCTCTCGATGCGGCTGGCGGTGTCGAAGTCGACCTGCGCACCCTCGACCGCCGCGGACAGGATGGCCTTCGGCGCCGGCATCGGCGCACCCTTGATCTGCTTGCGCAGCAGTGCCGGGAACGACGGCAGGATGGCGGCCAGGCCCGGGGACGACGGAGTACCGCCGGGCATCTTGTAGCCCTTCTTGTCCCACGGCTGCTCGTGCGAGTCGGGGTTGGCCTTGATCCAGGCCTTGGCGGCGGGCACTAACTCCTCGACGGTCGGCAGCACCTCGTCGATCAGGCCGAGCTCCTTGGCCTTGGCCGGCTTGAACCGGGTGCCCTGCGACAGCACCGTGACGAAGGCGTTCTGGATACCCAGCATTCGGACCGTGCGGGTGACGCCACCGGCACCCGGCAGCAGACCCAATGTCGCCTCGGGAAAACCGAACTGGGATCCCTTGACATCTGCCGCGATGCGGTGATGGCAGGCCAGGGCGATTTCCAGGCCACCGCCGAGCGCGGCGCCGTTGAGCGCGGCCACCACCGGCTTGCCCAGACGTCTCGATAGTGCGCAGCTGCTTCTTGACGGTCTCGACCAGATCGAAGGCTTCACCGGCGTTCTCGGGGCCGATCTTGATCATGCTCTTGACGTCACCACCGGCGAAGAAGGTCTTCTTCGCGCTGGTGATCACCACGCCGGTTATCGAATCCTTCTCGGCGACAAGGCGATCCACTGCCTTGCCCATCGACTCGATGTAGTTTTCGTTCATTACGTTGGCCGACCCGGACGGGTCGTCCAGGGTCAGCGTGACGATGCCGTCGGCATCCTTGTCCCACTGAATTGCGTTCTCCGCCATGTGCTTAAACCCTCTCGATGATCGTCGCGACACCCATGCCGCCGCCAATACAGAGCGTGACCAACGCGCGCTGGGCGTTGCGGCGCTCCAGCTCGTCGACCATGGTGCCCAGGATCATGGCCCCGGTGGCACCCAGCGGGTGGCCCATCGCGATGGCCCCGCCGTTGACGTTGAGCTTCTCGTCGGGAATGTTCAGATCCTTCTGGAACTTCAGCACCACCGAGGCGAACGCCTCGTTGAGCTCGAACAGGTCGATGTCGTCGACGGTCAACCCGGCACGGTCGAGCACCTTGAGCGTCGCGGGCGTCGGCCCGGTCAGCATGATGACCGGGTCGGCACCGCTGGTGGCAGTGGCGACGATGCGAGCGCGCGGGGTAAGACCCTGCGACTTGCCGGCAGCCTCGGAACCGATCATGACCAGCGCGGCGCCGTCGACGATCCCGGAGCTGTTGCCGCCGGTGTGCACGTGGTTGATCTTCTCCACCCAGTGGTACTTCTGCAGCGCCACGTCGTCGAAACCGCCCATGGCCGCCAAGCCCTCGAATGCGGACTTGAGCTTGCCCAGACCCTCCTTGGTGGTGTCGGGTCGCATGTGCTCGTCATGGTCGAGAATCAGCAGGCCGTTCTGGTCGCGGACCGGTACCACCGACTTGGCGAAGTAGCCGCCCGACCAAGCCTCGGCGGCCTTCTCCTGGCTGCGCAGCGCGTAGTTGTCGACGTCGTCGCGAGAGAAGCCCTCGATGGTGGCGATCAGGTCGGCGCCGATCCCCTGCGGGACGAACATGACGTCGTAGTTGGTGGCCGGGTCCAGGCCCATGGCGCCGCCGTCGGATCCCATCGGTACCCGGCTCATGGACTCCACCCCACCGGCCAGCACCATGTCATCCCAGCCGGAGCGCACCTTCTGGGCTGCGGTGTTGACGGCCTCCAGGCCGGACGCGCAGAACCGGTTGAGCTGCACGCCGCCGGAGGTAACTGGCATGCCGGAGGCCAGCACCGCCGCGCGGGCGATGTCGCCGCCCTGGTCGCCGACGGGCGAGACGCACCCCAGGATGACGTCGCTGATCAGGTTCTCGTCGAGGTCGGGATTGCGCTTGCGGAGCTCTTCGATCAGGCCAACCACCAGGTTCAATGGCTTGACTTCGTTGAGCGCGCCGTTCCTTTGCTTACCCCGCGGGGTGCGGATGGCCTCGTAGATGAAGGCTTCTTCGGACATGTCGGCTTCCTGTTCGGCAAAAAAGTGGGAATGAGATTCGACTTAGAGACTAGGCCCAGATACAGCCTCAGTAACAGCACTGTAACAGTCGTCCCGGCCAACCTGTTGGTTGGCCGGGACTTAGCTGGTCAAGGGTGCCGAACGTCATACCAGCGCGACGGTCGTGCCCGGGCGCCACGCTGGCGTGACGTTCGAGGACAAGCCGCCCCCTAAGCTGGACGCCCATGACGGTGTCGCGACTGCGGCCATACGCGACCACGGTGTTCGCCGAGATGTCGGCGCTGGCCGCGCGGATCGGCGCGGTGAACCTCGGGCAGGGCTTTCCCGACGAGGACGGACCGCCGGAAATGCTCAAAGCCGCGCAGGACGCCATCGCCAACGGCGTCAACCAGTACCCGCCGGGAATCGGCGTTGCCGCGCTGCGCCACGCCATCGCCGCCCAGCGCAGGCGGCATTTCGGCGTCGACTACGACCCCGACACCGAAGTGCTGGTGACGGTCGGGGCCACCGAGGCCATCGCTTCAGCAGTGCTCGGCCTCGTCGAACCGGGCTCGGAGGTGTTGCTGATCGAGCCGTTCTATGACAGCTACTCGCCGGTGGTGGCGATGGCCGGCGCACACCGGGTGGCCGTGCCGCTGGTCCCCGACGGCCGTGGCTTCGCGCTGGACGCCGACGCGTTGCGGCGCGCGGTCACCCCGCGAACCCGGGCGTTGATCGTCAACTCACCGCACAACCCGACCGGCATGGTGCTGCGGGCGACCGAACTGGCTGCCATCGCCGAGATCGCAGTAGCCGCAGGCCTTTTGGTGATCACCGACGAGGTCTACGAACACCTGGTATTTGACGACGCCACCCACCTGCCGCTGGCCGGGTTCGACGGCATGGCAGAGCGCACCATCACCATTTCGAGCGCGGCCAAGATGTTCAACTGCACCGGCTGGAAGATCGGATGGGCTTGCGGCCCAACGGAACTCATCGCCGGAGTGCGCGCGGCCAAACAGTATCTGAGCTACGTGGGCGGTGCGCCGTTCCAGCCCGCGGTGGCCCTGGCGCTGGACACCCAAGATGGCTGGGTGGCTGCGCTGCGAAACTCTTTGCAGGCCAGGCGCGATCGGCTGGCGGCGGGGTTGACCGCTATCGGCTTCGAGGTGCACGACAGCTACGGCACGTACTTCTTGTGCGCCGACCCGCGCCCGCTCGGGTACGACGACAGCACAGCGTTCTGCGCGGCGCTACCCGAAAAGGCCGGGGTGGCCGCCATCCCGATGTCGGCGTTCTGCGATCCGGCCGCAGAGCGGGCCGACCTATGGAATCACTTGGTGCGCTTCACCTTTTGCAAGCGCGAGGACACCCTCGACGAGGCGATCAGACGGCTGGCCCTGCTCCAGGGCCCTCCATCACCCGCCTTCGCAGGCCTTCCGTCGCGGAGTTGAGGATCTTCTTCCGGGCCCGGCTCACCAGGAACTCGGGCAGCGGCGCCGACGGTTCGACGGTGATGGAAAATCGCACCCGGGTCTTTTCTTCACCCTCGCGACTCAGGTTGTACTCGCCGTGCTGGGCGTGTTGCTGCATGGTCTTTCGGGCGTCCCACACCACCCAGTCGGGCCCCCAGTGATATTCGACCAGTTCGGTGTCGATCAGGCCCGTCACTTTGATGGTGACCTTGACGTGATGTGGGCGGCCATCGGGATGGGTATCGACAACTTCGGCGCGTTTGTGCACCGCAGACCATGATGGGACGGCTTCCATGTCGGCGAGCGCGTCAATGATCGCGTCCACAGGCGCGTCAATGACGATTTCGCTCGATGCTTGGATGGCCACTGGTATCAAATTAGCAATCAGAGTCCGGTTCGCCGCGCGCGCAACGCGTGACTACCTCGCCTCGTCGGTTTTGTTCTGCGTGGCACCGTCACCGTTGCCCGTGACCAATTCCTGCAGCCCCTTCGCCGCGGCATCCAGCACGTGCTCACATGCCCGCTTGACGACGAAACCGGGGATCATCCCGGACGGCTCGACGGTGACGTCGAAACGCACCCGCGCCTTGTCGGCGCCTTCGGGTTTGACCGTGTACTCGATGTGCTGTCCACGTTGCTGGAAGGTCTTGTCGGCGTCCCAGACCACCCAGTCCGGGCCCCAGTGGTATTCCAGAATTTCCTTGTCGACCAGTCCCAGAATCTTGACGGTGGCCTTCACATGGTGGGGCCGGCCGTCCGGGTAGTAGTCGATGACTTCCACGTGTTTGTGCATCGGTGACCAGGACGCCAAAACACCAACATCCGACAGCGCCTCCATGACCACTGCAGGGGGCGCATCAAGGACAAATTCCCGCGATGCTTTTACTGCCATCAGGTTCAAAGCTAGCAACGCCGCCCTGTTAAGGGGCGGTGTTGCGCGCATTGGCTCGTTACCATCCAATTACGTCGAACGGCGTCGTCGCGGGCGGCGGTGGCCCGACGGGCCCCGCCGGAGTTCGGGAGAAGCGCGGCGCGGGCGCTGCCTGCTCGACGCCGTGGGCGGTGATCACCGTCGATCGGGCCGTCAAGTGTTCGTCGGTGGCGGCCTCGCTCCAGGTCAGCACGGGCGTCGTGCAGGCGTCGGTGCCGGCGAACACCGCCGTCCACTCGTCCCGGGTCCGGCTGGCGAAGCGTCCGGCGAAGATGTCGTGCATCTGCGGGAATGATCCAATGTCGAGTTGATTGGGCACCTCCTCCGCCGAGAGCCCGAGCCCGGTCAGCAACGCCGCGAAAAATTGCGGCTCGATGGCGCCGACGGCCATGTACTTACCGTCCGAGGTCTCATAGCACCGGTAGAACGGGGCGCCGCCGTCGAGCAGAAACGATTCGCGTTTGTCGCGCAGGCTGCCCGTCCCCTTCATCGTCCACATCACCTGCGCGAGCACGCTGACCCCGTCGACCATTGCGGCGTCGACGACCTGACCCTTCGCCGAACGTTCCCGCTCATACAACGCGGCCACGATGCCCAGCAGCACCAGCATCGAGCCGCCACCGAAGTCGGCGACCAGATTCAGCGGCGGCATCGGCGGCCGGTCGGCATAGCCGATCGCCGACAACGCACCGGTCTGCGACAGGTAGTTGATGTCGTGCCCCGCCGTCGAAGCCAGCGGACCGTCCTGCCCCCAGCCGGTGATGCGCGCGTAGATCAGTCGCGGGTTCGCCCTTGCGCAGTCGTCGGGACCGATGCCGAGCCGCTCGCAGGTGCCGGGCCGGAAGCAGTCCAGCAATACGTCAGCCTTGGCCGCCAGCCCGAGCAGTGCCTCCGGCCGACTCTTCACGTCCAGGTCGACGATCCGCTTGCCGCGGTGCAGCAGGTCCCGGTCTTCGGCCGGCATCTGGAGGCCGCCCGGGCGGCGAACCCGCACCACATCCGCACCCAGATCGGCGAGCACCATCCCGGCATGCGGGCCGGGCCCGATGCCGCCGAGTTCGATGACCTTCACCCCGGCCAAAGGCCCCCCGTCAGCCACCGGGACTACTTACCCTTCTTCACCTTCAGCACCCGGTTGCGTAACTCCTTGGTGGCCGAGTCGATGGTCCCCTTGACGGCCCGCTTGAGCACGAACCCGGGCAGAGGCACGTTCGGGTCGACGGTGATCTCCATCTTGAGCAGAGTGTTGTCACCCTGGGGCACCAACGTGTATTTCCCGTCCTGCGACTTCTGCTGACCGGAGCTGACCAGCGTCCAGGTCACCTCGTTGCCGCTGAACGTGTAGGCCACCACCTGCTCGTCGGTGATACCCGCGGTCCTGACCCTCATCTTCACTTGACTGGGCCGGCCGTCGGGCCCGGTCTCGAGGATCTCCGCGCTCTGATGGGGCTCAGACCACTCGGGCATCGCTTCGAAATCGGCGATGACATCCAAGATCTCCTCGGGGCTAGCTTCGATCACGATGTCGCGAGTCTCTTTGATTGCCATGGCCCGCACGATAGCGAAACAGCGTCCCAGCGGGAATAGCCAGCGGCGGGCGTACCGTCGTCTTCGTGACTGATCGCGTGCCTGATTCCGCTTACACGGTCGGCGACTACCTGCTCGACCGCCTCGCCGAACTCGGCGTCTCCGAGATCTTCGGCGTCCCCGGCGACTACAACCTGGCCTTCCTCGATCACATCGTCGCCCACCCGAGGATTCGCTGGGTGGGCAACGCCAACGAGCTCAATGCCGGCTACGCCGCCGACGGCTACGGGCGGTTGCGCGGAATGGCCGCTGTGGTAACGACATTCGGTGTCGGCGAACTCTCTGCGGCGAACGCGATAGCGGGTAGCTACGCCGAGCATGTCCCGGTGGTGCATATCGTCGGGGCGCCCTCCAAGGACGCGCAGGGCACCCGCCGGGCGCTGCACCACTCGCTCGGCGACGGCGACTTCGAGCACTTCTTGCGGATCAGCCGCGAAATCACTTGTGCCCAAGCGAATCTCATGCCGGCAGCGGCCTGCAGAGAGATCGACCGAGTGCTCAGCGAGGTCCGTGAGCAGAAGCGGCCCGGTTACATATTGATGTCCACCGACGTGGCGCGCTTCCCCGTCGAGCCGCCCGCCGCGCCGTTGCCGCGCTACACCGGTGGCACCAGCCCGCGCGCCCTGGCGCTGTTCATCGAAGCCGCCACCCAGCTCATCGCCGACCACCAACTGACCGTGCTCGCCGACCTGTTGGTGCATCGCCTGCACGCCGTCAAAGAACTCGAGGCGCTGCTGGCCGCCGACGTGGTTCCGCACGCCACCTTGATGTGGGGCAAGAGTCTGCTCGACGAAACCTCGCCCAATTTCCTGGGCATCTACGCCGGCGCGGCCAGCGCCGAGCACGTGCGCGCGGCAATCGAAGACGCGCCCGTGCTGGTGACGGCGGGGGTGGTGTTCACCGACATGGTCAGCGGCTTCTTCAGCCAGCGGATCGACCCGGCCCGGACCATCGATATCGGGCAGTACCAAAGCAGCGTGGCCGGCGAAGTCTTCGCGCCGCTGGAAATGGGCGCCGCGCTCGCGGCACTGGCCGAAATCCTGGTTCAGCGTGGCATAAGTTCGCCACCCGTTGCGGCCCCATCGGACGTCGCGACCGGCGGAAGCCCGGCGCGCGACGAGGCGCTTACCCAGCAGATGGTGTGGGACCGGCTTTGCTGGGCGCTCACTGAAGGAAACGTCGTCCTCGCCGATCAGGGAACGTCGTTTTACGGCATGGCGGATCACCGGTTGCCGCACGGCGTCACCTTCATCGGCCAACCACTGTGGGGCTCAATCGGTTACACCCTGCCCGCCGCTGTCGGGGCCGCAGTGGCGCATCCCGACCGCAGGACGGTGTTGCTGATCGGCGACGGAGCCGCCCAACTGACCATCCAGGAACTGGGCACCTTCTCCCGCGAGAAGCTGTCCCCCGTGATCGTGGTGGTCAACAACGACGGCTACACCGTCGAACGCGCGATCCACGGAGAAACCGCGCCCTACAACGATATTGCCAGCTGGAGTTGGACCGACATCCCCAACGCACTGGGTGTGGCCAATCATCTTGTGTTTCGCGCGCAAACGTACGGCGAGCTCGACGATGCGTTGACCGCCGCCGCGGAGCACCAAGACCGCATGGTATTCGTCGAAGTGGTGTTGCCGCGGCTCGAGATCCCCCGCCTACTCGGCCAACTCGTCGGGGACTTGTCGCCGCCGGAGACTCAACAGCGCTGACACACCTCAGATCCGGGCGGAGTCCGATCTGTGCCCGCTGAGGTGAGGATGGCGCGAACGGTACGACGGCAACGCCCGCAATCCGCGCCCGCTCCGCAGGCCGCAGCGACGTCGTTCGTCGTCGACGCCCCGGCTGCGACGGCGTCGGTCACCATCTGGCTGGTGATTCCGTTACACAGGCACACGAACATCGAGCGATCCGCTTAGTCCGCGATGCGCATCATGTCGAAGAACCGGCCGACGAACAGCGGCGGATAGGCACCCGCTCCGGCCCCGGACATCCATTGCGCCGCGGCGTCGGGGTGGTCGATCCACTGCCGCGCGCCCTCCTCGTCGGGGAACTCCTGCAGGATCAGCACCTCGTGGTCATCGTCGAAAGCCTGGAACACCCACGTCTTTCGGATCCCGGCCGCGGTGAACCTGGCCAACCCAGCGCGGACCTCCGACGTCAGCGTCGAGACATCGTCGACGGACGCGATCGCGGCGACCACCACGCCGGGTGCACCGGGAGTCGACGTAGTCGTCGGGGGTGCCGCGATGAACCTGTCGATGATCTCGCCGGCGAAGACCGCCGGGATGTCGTCGACGCCGACGGCATCGAACCAGTCGAAGAAGATCCGCGAGCGGAGCAACTCCACGATCGGTTCACGGCTGTGCACTCCGATCATCACCAGGACGCGGCCGTAGTCGTGCGTGGAGGTGTACACCAGAACGTGGTGGGCGCCGATGTCGGCCAGCGCCGCTTTCTTGCGCTCCAGCAACGGCCACACCTTGGTCGGATCCGGGACGCGATAGTCCGATGCAATCACCATCGAATGGATGTCGTTGGTGCTCATCGCGACCCTAAACCGGATTGAACGACGAGATGAGCCACTTTCCATAGGCTTTCGTCAGCTTGACCACGACGCTGCTGGAGGTCAACGACGGTTCCGGCCGATCCGCGCTCTGAGTGCTTTGGTTGACGAACAACAGCACGACGGCCGAGTCGGGACGCAATTCCGAAACGGCGGCGCGCAGCACCACCGCGCTGGTCTTCACCGACTTCTGCCTGGCCGCCGGGGCGACGATCTGCTGAGTGAACTGGTCGTAGTACGACAAGAAGTCGCCGGTCAAATGCGACCTCGCGGAGGAGAAGTCGCGATCGAGAGTGTCCGGAGAGTACGACAGGATGGCGATCGTTCCCTCGCTGGCAGCCGAGACCGCCGACTTGGCGGCCGCAGTATCGACGTCGCGATCCGGTAGGTAGGAGAAGTAGAACAGGCTGGCGAGCAACCCCAGCGAAGCGGCCACCAACAACGTCACGGCAGCGCTGATGAGCCTGCCGGAGGACAGTTTCCGTACTCGGCCGGTGAGCCGGTTCAGCCGCCCCGGTTGCGGGTCATCGCCCTCGGCGGGTTCAATCTCGTCGGCGTCCTCGGTGTCTTCTGCTACCTCGTCGTCGGCTTCTTCAGCGGCCTCTTCGGAGACCTCTTCGGTGACCTCTTGATCGACCGGCGTTTCCTTCTGCGTCACGGCACGAACTCGACTTTCGACATCTTGAGCTGACCACCGTCACGGGTCATCGTCACGATCAGCCGGTAACTACGTGGATCCTGTTTAGCACCAGCCGCATTGGTGATCTCCGAGGTGCACGCCACCAGCACCACCGCCGAATCGGCCGTCATCGTGTCCAACTCGACGGCGGCGGCCTGAACGGTGCCCCGCGCGACCACCTTCGACTGCTCCACCACCTTGACGAAATCGTCGGCCATCTTCAGGAAATCGTCCTTGAATGAGCCGGTGGAGTCGTCGACGATGCGCCGGACCCCTTCCTTCGCCTCATTGAAGTCCAGCGAGGTCAATGTCACGACGCCCTGCCGGGCCGCGGCGTCGAATTCCGCCACGCGATGTTGCTGACGAATCGTATTCCGATGCTCCAGCACCATGTACACGCTTCCCGACACCGCGCCGATGATGATGAGGATGGCCAGGCCCGCGGCGATGGTGGACCACCTGGGCCGGCGACGCAGGCGTCGCAGCCTTAGCGGCCGCTTTTCCGCGGCCTCATCCGCGGCCTCCTCGTCGTCCTCGTCCTCGTCATCGGACGAGAGTTCTGCGGCGCCGTCCTCGGCTTCGTCGACTTCCTCGGCTTCGTCGACGTCCTCGAAGTCTTCGGCTTCGTCGGCGTCCTCGGCTTCATCGGCGATCGCGCCATCGAGGGACTCTTCGGTCTCGACGCTGTCGATCTCAGCCTCGGTGTCTTCTGGCTCTGTCTCTGTGTCGGGAACGTCAATTGCGGTGGGCTCGTCGGCGGCCGCCTCGGCTTCCTCGGTGACTTCCTCTTCACTGGGAAGTTCTTCGGTGGCCTCTTTGTCGGCCTCGACTTGTGCTGCGGCTTCGGCACGTTCGGCCTGGCGCCGCAATTGCATCGCACGGGCACGGGCGCGTGCGGCGACGGCCAGGGCTTCAGCTTCGGCGGCCTCGGCTTCGGCCTCTTCGGCCAACGCCCGCATTTCCGCAGCAGTGGTTGGCGTTTCGTCCTCGTTCACCTGAACCGATTTCGCATCAGCCGCGTTCAGACCGACGCCGGCGCTCACAATTCACCAGCCCAGCTAAAGGGCTGCGCTTGTGGCTCAATATGGAACTCCTCTACCCGTCGCACTGTTCGAACTTGTCGGCCGATTCCGACGCTGTACGCGGGATACGACTGACGTCGCCGTTGCGCCACCCTACTCGGCGTACTCGACAGCGCGCGAGCATATGCGCCCGGCAGACTCATCCGTATCGTCAATCCTTGGAGAGCCAAATTATCACCTTCTGTTGGCGCGACGGCGAAGTCGCCAGGATAGCACTCGAGAAATAGAGTACAGGCTGCGGAAATGTTGTTCTCGTATTGAGCATATCCAGACCGGCTACGGTCTTACCGGGCCCTAGCGCAGCAGGTCTTTGACCACTTTGCCGGTGGCGTTGAGCGGTAGCGCGTCGAGAAATTGCACCGATCGCGGCACCTTGAAGCCCGCCATTCGGTCACGGCACCAGCCGATCAGTTCATCGACGCCCATCCGCTCCGTTCCGGACGACGAATGCCTTACCCACTTGTCCGAGCCGCTCGTCGGGAACACCGATGACCGCCGCTTGCGCGACGGCCGGATGGTTGAGCAGGAAGCCCTCGATCTCGGCGGGGTAGGCGTTGAATCCGCCCACGATGAACATGTCCTTCTTGCGGCCGACGATACGCAGGCGCCCGGTGTCGGTGACGTTCCCCAGATCCCCGGTGTGCAGCCAGCCGTCGGCGTCGATCGCTTGCGCGGTGGCCGCCGGGTCGTCCAGGTAACCCTGCATGACGCCGTAGCCGCGGGCCAGCACCTCGCCGTCGTCGGCGATGCGCACCTCAACCCCCTCGCAGGGCACGCCCGCCGTGGTCGCGACATCTTCGAACGAATCACCGGGCAAGGACAGGGTTACGTTGCCGGCCTCGGTGAGCCCGTAACCGGTCATCAGCGTCTGAAACGGCAGTTCGTCATGGATGCGACGAACCAGTTCGACAGGGATGTCGGCAGCCCCGGTCACCCCCGCCCGCAGCGTCGACAGCTTCGCCTTGTCTCGTACCGTCAGCAACGAGTGGTAAAGAGTCGGCGGACCGGGAAGCATGGTGATGCGTTCGCGTTCAATGAGATCCACCACTGTGTCGATGTCGAACACCGCGACCGGCAGCATCGTCGCGCCCCGCAGGAAGGACGTGATGAGTCCGGCTTTCAAGCCGAACGTGTGGAAATACGGGTTGATCTGCAAGTAGCGGTCGCCCGCACGTAGATCCGCGAGCGTTGCCCACTCGTCGTACATCCGCAGCGTTTGGCGATGATTCATCATCGCGCCCTTCGGGCGTCCGGTGGTGCCCGAGGTGAAGATGATGTCCGCGATGTCGGTGCCGCCGACTGCGCGCTCGAACGGTGAACCGCTGGACAAGAAGTCGGACTTCAGATCGATGACCGGTACCCTCGGGGGCGCGGTGCAGTCGGTGTAGTCCTGGCCCAGGAAACCCTTCTGAACCAGGACCGCCTTCACCCCGGCGCGGGCGATGATGTAGCCCGCTTCTTCCGTCCTGAACCGCGTGTTGACCGGAACCAGCACGCCGCCCGCGGTGAGCAACCCGAACGCCGCGATGATCCATTCCGCAGAGTTGGGCGCCCAGAGGGCGACCCGGTCACCCTTGCCGACACCAAGCTCAGCGAATGCACCTGCGGCACAACGTATTCGCTCGACAAGCTCAGTGAACGTGAGTCGCAGCGGGACCATCGACGACCGCTTCCGCGTCGCCGAAGCGGTCCGCCGTGCTCAAGACCATCTCGGGGATGGTCTGCCAGTTTGGCTGGTCTGTCACACCGTGACGAGGCGAGAAAGGTTTCCGCCCATGATCTTCGCCTGGTCGTCGACCGACAGGTGAGACAGCGCGTTGACGTAGAAGGTCGGCTCTGCCAGCCCTTCCGGGTGCGGCCAGTCCGAGCCGTACAACACCTGATCCACGCCGACGAGGTTGACCAGATCGTCGATGCCGTCCTCGAAGAACGGGCTGACGTGGATTCGGTTCTTGACCATCTCGACGGGGTCGCTCGGGAACGCTTCCGGGGCCTTCCGGAAGACCTCGGCCAGTCCGTCCAGCAGCGAGGTCATCCACTTCGAACCGGCCTCGACGATGGCCACCTTGAGCTTCGGGTGGCGGTAGAGCGCGCCGTGGATCACCCACGACCCCACCGAGTCCTGGATCGGCCGCCACTCGTTGAGAATGCCCATCGCGTTGGTCTGGAACGGCAGCATCTCCTGGTCAGCGCCGTCCCACTCGGAGGTGTACCGGGAATAGCCACTGTCGCTCGAGTGCATGCCGACCAGCAGGTCGTGCTCGACGACCCGCTCCCAGAACGGGTCGAACTCGGGCAGCGCGAATGACCGCGGGCCACGGAAGCCCGGGACCGGCGCCGGGCGGACCAGGATGCACCGGGCCCCACGCTTGACCGCCCATTCCAACTCCTCAATCGCCTTCTCGACGATCGGCAGCGTGATGACCGGGGTGGTGAAGATCCGGTTCTGGTAGTTGAAGCCCCAGACCTCGTCGAGCCATTCGTTCAGCGCGTGAACCAGGACGTGGATGGCGACCGGGTCGTCGCGCAGCCGCTCCTCGAGCAGGCTGGCCAGCGTCGGGAACATCAGGGTGCGGTCCAGGCCCAGTTTGTCCATCTGCTCCAGGCGTGGGCCTGGCTCGAAGAACGCCGGGATGGCTCGCATCGGTTCACCGAACAGCTCGCGCTTGGTCTTACCGTCCGGGTTGCCGAACTTGAAGTACTCCTCCCAGGCCCCCGGCCGGGCGACGACCTCGAAGGTCGGGTTGGGGATGTAGTTGCTGATCTGGCCGCGGATCGCGATCTTGGTGCGCCCGTTGATCTGCACGTACTGGACGTAGTCCTTGTACTCCTTGGGCAGGAACTTGGTCAGCGCCTCCGGTGGTTCGTAGAGGTGATTGTCCGCGTCAAAGATCGGAAACGGGACGTCCTCCCGATGCGACAACTGGCCCATGGAATCCTCCTTCGCAATTTATGAGAATACTATTCTCTCGACGGACGTGACCGCAACCTGCATCACCCCACGCAGGGGCGATCGCCTCGCCAGTCAGCAGGAAGCGGTGATCTTGAAGTCGGCGGTCGCCGGTTCGGTCGGCTTGTCGGACTTGTAGCCGTCGGCGCTTCCGCTGACCGTGAACGTGTCGCCATTGAGGCTGGCGTTCGCGGTACTGCCCTCATGTGGCGACCACATACCGGTGAATCCGCCCATGTTTTGGATATGGACGGACGTCGCGGTAATCGGCGTCACGTGCTGGTCGATAACGACCGTGGCGCCGGATACTTCGCCGCCGATCTCGATCGTCCGGACCCACTCCAACTGGCTACACCGCACGCTGTGCATCTTCACGTCGTTTCCGTTGACGCTCACCGATCCGGTGCTGGCAAGCCGGGCCGGCGACTGGGTGGTACTGCAAGCGCTCAGAGCGACTACCACGAACGCCGCGGCTGCCGCCGCTATTCGGTTCTGCACTCGACCACCTCAATCTCGAAGCTTCTGGACCTGCGACGATGATGTTATTCTCCCCCGAGGAGAATGCCAATATCGGCTTATCCACAAGAGTTCTTCGCGAGGCTCGCCCTAGGAGCGCACAACGCATGGTGGACCTGGAGTTCGAGGACGGTCTTGCGGTGCTCACCATCGATCGCCCGCATGCGCGCAACGCCATTGCGCTCGACACCATGGGGCAGCTGGAAAAAGCACTCGATGCGGCCGCGGGCGCGCGCACTCTGGTGATCAAAGGCGCTGGTGACCGTGCGTTCGTATCGGGGGGCGACCTCAAAGAGCTGAGCGCGTTGCGGACCGAGGAGGATGCCGCGGCGATGGCAAAGCGGATGCGGTCCATCTGTGACCAGCTCGCCGCCTTCCCGGCTCCGGTGATCGCGGCGCTGAACGGTCACGCGTTCGGCGGTGGCGCCGAGGTCGCTGTTGCCGCCGACATCCGGGTGGCCGCCGACGACATCAAGATCGCCTTCAATCAGGTGGAGCTCGAGATCATGCCCGCCTGGGGCGGCGCCGAGCGACTGGCCGCGCTGGTCGGAAAAAGCAAGGCGCTGCTGTTGGCGGGCACCGGGCGTGCGCTGAATGCCGCCGAGGCCGAACGCATCGGCTTGGTGGATCTGGTTTTGCCCCGTGCGTCATTCGACTCACCCGACGACGGTTGGCGATCGGTCGCCGCTTCGCTGGCCCGCCATCCGGCGACCGAGATAAAACGAATAATCAGGGGAGTTTCGCCCGATGAGGCGATAGCATCCTTTGCACGGCTGTGGGTTGCCGACGCCCACTGGCGGGCCGCAGAGCGGGTAATGAACCGCACCGCCAGTTCGCGCCCGGCAGCCGGAGGAGACTCATGAACGCAACGAAGAAACTGTTGGGCGTCGGCTTCACGCTCCTATTGACGTTCGCTCAGGGCTGGCGGGCCTGTCGATGAGCGCCGCACACGCCGACCCCGACCCCGGATTTCACCAAGTGACCTACACGGTCTCCGCGAAGAATCCGATCTTCACCGAAATCTATTACCAGGATCAGGATCCGACCCTCTTCTCCGACTACAGCCACAACAACTACACGTTCACCCCGCAGGTCCACGCCGACATCGCGCCGGGTAAGCCGTGGGTTCAGACGGTGTCGCTGCTAAACCCCAATCAATGGGCCATGGTCACGGTCACCGCCGGGCGAGGGGAACCTGGTGTACCGCAGATTCACTGCGACTTAGCGGTCGACGGCGTCGTGGTCGTATCCAAAGACGGCCCGCGGGGTGCGCTCTGCTCGCTGCGCACCTGGTGAACCGCCCAGGCCGGCGGCACCGTCGTTGGCTGCGGCTCGCCTTCCAGACGGCGCAGATGACTTTCGACCAGCTCCAAGGTCTCGGCATGACCGCCGGACATGCCGATCGCCTGCTCGAGCACCAGAATCCGCGACAAGCTGGTCATGAGCACCGTCCACACGGCCGGGGGCATCTGCTGGCTGTCCACCCCGTAGCGCTGCAGCGCAGCCGTCACCGCTTGGCGTTGTTCGTCGCGGAAACGTTCGGCGTAGTAAGCGATTTCGGCGCGCATCTCCTTGCGGTGGTTGGCCAGCGCCATGAATTCCATCGAGATACGGGTGAATGCCGGATCGGTGCCGAATCTCCACAGCGCCCACAACGGCTGCGGCGACTGCAGCGCCTGCGCCTGTACCTGCAGACCTTCCTCGGCGCGGCGGCGGAAGACCTCGAGGAACAGGTCCTCCATGGTGCGGAAGTAGTAGTGCACGAGTTGAGGTTTCAGTCCCGCCCGACTCGCGAGACGCCGCGACGTGACCGCGGCATAGCCCTCCTCGAGCATCAGCTCCTCGGCCGCGTCGAGCAGCAGGCCGCGGTTCTTCGCGTCCGGCGCCCCGATTCTGCGGGCCGATGTCATGCCTTCACTCCGTACGTGCTCAAAGGTCGCGTGGTTGCTCGTGCCGATCGTATCGCTGCCCGGCGTTGTCACCTTGACCACGACATTACCGCCATGCTAAGCAGGTGCTCAGCACATCATGGACATCAGGGGCTGACGGCGCGGGGGGTCTGGCCCTAAAACACCGAAAGCACCATCCGGCAAAGCCAGCTTGTGGAGGCATGGACGACATGAGCACCTTCGAGTCGATCGACTTTTTCACCGATCAGTCTCTGGTCCCAGATCCGCACCCGTACTTCGACTACCTGCGCAGCCAAAACCCGGTGCTACGCCTGCCACACCACGGGGTTGTCGCCGTCACCGGCTACGAAGAGGCCACCGAGATCTACAAGGACCCCGACACGTTCTCGAACATCGTCGCGCTCGGGGGGCCGTTTCCCCCGCTGCCCTTCCAGCCCGAGGGCGACGACATCAGCTCACAGATCGACCAGCACCGCAGTTACTTTCCGATGAACGAGCACATGGTCACCATGGATCCACCGGACCACACTCGTGCCCGCTCGGTGCTGAGTAGGCTGCTGACCCCGAGCCGGCTGAAGCAGAACGAAGAGTTCATGTGGCGCCTGGCCGACCGCCAGCTCGACGAGTTCCTGACCAGCGGCGAGTGCGAGTTCATCAGCGAATACTCCAAGCCCTTCGCCACGTTGGTGATCGCCGACCTGCTCGGTGTTCCCGAGGAGGACCACAAGGAGTTCCGCGTGATGTTGGGCGCCGAACACCGCGCGTCGCAGGTGGGCGCCTTAAACCACGGGTCGGTCGGCGTCAACCCGCTGGAGTGGCTCGACGAGAAGTTCCGCGCCTACATCGAGGAGCGGCGACGCGAGCCGCGCAGCGACGTGTTGACCTCGCTCGCGACGGCGAAGTATCCGGACGGATCCACACCCGAGGTCATCGAAGTGGTCCGTTCGGCCACCTTCCTTTTCGCCGCCGGACAGGAAACCACGGCCAAGCTGCTCAGCGCCGCGCTGCAGGTGGTGGGCGATCGGCCCGACATTCAGCAACGGTTGCGTGACGACCGCAGCTTGATTCCCGGATTCATCGAGGAGTCGTTGCGGATGGACAGTCCAGTCAAAGCAGACTCGCGGCTGGCCCGCAGGGCCACCACAGTCGGCGGCGTCGACATCCCCGCCGGCACCGTGGTGATGGTGCTACCGGGTGCGGCCAACCGCGATCCGCGCCGGTTCGAAGACCCGCACGAGTTCCGTCTCGACCGAAAGAATGTTCGCGAGCACATGGCGTTCGCGCGCGGGGTGCACTCGTGCCCGGGTGGACCGCTCGCTCGGGTCGAGGGCCGAGTATCTATCGAGCGCATCCTGGACCGGATGTCCGAAATAAAGATCAACGAGGTCAAACACGGACCGGCCGACGATCGCCGCTACACCTATGAGCCGACGTACATCCTGCGGGGACTTCACGAACTGCACCTCACCTTTACGACGGCGGAGTAGGGCAAGCCGCACCGGACGGACGTCAGGTTAAGCCGTGCCTTTGTCCAGCAACTTGACATTGATAACTCGGGTTGCCGGATTACTGAGCGATCGCCAAGCGGCTTTGCCATCCGAATTATCGCCACGGGTCCGAGCACGGCCGGGAACTACCTGAACACCGACCCGACGATGTAACAGCCGAACAGGCTCACCCCGATCAAGACGACCCAGACGTCCGTCAGGCGGCAAAGCAGGGCCGGAGCTTGGCGCACTTCCATGAACTCACGAAAGATGATGCGCACCTTGATAAGAGCGATCACGATCACGCTCGACGTGACCATCACGCTGGGCCGCAGCGACCCGTCCACCGTGTGATCGATCCACAGATACGTCAACGTCAGGGACGCCAGGATCAGCCAGACGACCAGCAGCCTCTTGTTGAATTCGACCTTCACCGATCACCTCACCACGTAAAGCAGCGCGAAGATGAGCACCCACAGGAAATCGACGGTGTGCCAATAGGTTGCACAGGTTTCGACCAGCTCCTGGGAGCGCCGCTCGGAACTCCGGAGTTGATAGACGATGACGCCGAGCACGACGAAGCCAATCAGCAAGTGCACGAGGTGGATTCCGGTGAGGAAGAAGTAGTAGGTGAAGAAGTCGTTGCTGTCCGGGCCGTCTCCCAGGCGCACCAGCCGGGCCCACTCGAACACCTTGGAAAAGAGGAATACCGCGGCGCCTGCGGCCGTGATGTACACGTCTCTGAGCGCCGCTCGGTAGGCGCCAGCGCGGGCCGACTGAACGCACCGCGCCACCGACCAGGAGCTCAGCAACAAGACCAGGGTGTTGAAGACACCGACGCGGAGGTCGAGCTGTGCCTGCGAGTGCAGGAAGAGTTCCGGGCTTCGGGCCCGGTAGAACAGGTAGAAGCCGAAATACGCAGTGAATACCAAAGTCTCGAACAATACGAAGGCCCACATGTCGGGTTGGCCAGGTACGAACCTGGCGCGCTTGTTCGTTTCCGCTATACCCGTCATGAAACGGCCGCCTTCTTCCGCGGGAGGGCAGGCAGCGGGCCGGTCCCGAAGTCCTCGCGCCGGATCATCTGAAAGAGCATGACAACGAACGTGACTTGGTAGACACCGAACACGACCATGTCGAGCCACCAGGCGATTTGGCCATTCCAGGCCAATACGCCGCGCTGGAAGATCCAGCAGGGCGCCACCACGACCTCGGTGAGCGCATTGCACAGGTTGAGATAGCCGAACCACTTGGGGAACACCCGATTCTTGTCGATCAGAATCGCGACCATCCAGATCAGCGAGCCGATCAGGAAGACTCCCATGGTGCCGTCGAAAGACAGGAACGCGAAGTCGTAGAGCCAACCGATCGCCTTGGGGTCGCGCTCAGGCCGCAGCGTCCCGACGACCAGTGCGATGCACAGGAGCAGCAGACCTGGAATCGCACTGAGCGAGTAGATGAGCAGATACGTATGTCCGAAAGCACGGCTGACCGACATGCGTCGCATCGAATACGCAATGAGCGCATTGTTTACCGCGGTCATCCCGGCGATGGCGAAAACGACGCCGAGGCCAATGGGTATCCCGAGGTGGCGTTCGTGGAACCAGTGGACCTGCGTCGCGAGGTCCCAGGTGGGCTGCGGCGGGGGCTGGACTTGCGCCACAACGAAGACCATCGGAAAGAAGAGGTTGTAGAAGACGACGAGTGTCCACCACGCCAACCAAAGCTCGCGCTTGGGGTTGTGCCGCACGTGCCAGGCGATGCGGCGAGGCAACGCGCCTGAGGGGGGCGTGGCCTCGGAGTCGCTGCCCGACTCCGGCGGACTCATCACGGCGCTCATGCGCTGTCGAGTTCTTCTCCGCGCCTTTGGATCTCGGCGCGCTCCCGATACACCGCCTGGCCCAGGACGACGCCCATCACGACGACCCAGACGCAGATGGCGACGTTCTTCAACCAGAACGACAACGCGCCGTCCCACGCCAGGGGGCCGGTCAAAGCCACTCCGGTGAATGCCGCAGGCACCAATGCGGCGGCTACCAGGAGGTTGAAGAAGGCCACCCAGCGGTGGAATATCGGCTGCGTTTGATCGCCGAAATAGATTGCCAGGGCAAGGATTACGCTCTGTCCGATCAGGAAGGGAACCAGAACGGTGAAGGTTACCCAGCCGAAATCGTTCAACAACTGCGTCAGCTCCGGGCTCCGTTCCGGGCGGAAGGCGGCCAGCAGCCAGCAGACGTTTGCGACCAGGAATAGGGCGGGACCGCCGGCCGCACAGCCCAGCATGGCGTAGGAGAAGATGGGCGTGCGATGCCCCATCCGCCGTATCTGTATCGCGATCAGAGCCTGAATGGGGATGAGGCTCACACCGAACCAGTTGAACAGGATCATGCTGTAGCGGATCTGCGGCAGGTGCGCCGGATCGCGGTAGAACGCAGCGACCTGATCGGCGGACATCGTTGGCGACATGGGCGGCATGAAGCCGGGAAAGAGGAAGAACGCACTGATCCAGACGATCGCCGTCGCGGGCAAGGTCCACAACAGGATCAGCTCACCGTCGCTGCGTCTCAGCGGTTTTCGCGGGACCCGAGAGTCTTCCGCAACGTTTTCGACCGGCAGGCCTGTGGGGTCGGCCATCGGTGACTCCTTCCGGCGCTAGTCAGCGAAACTAGCCGATCGGCTATCCAACAGTCAATAGCCGATCGGCTACGCTCTGGACGTGGCTTCCCCGAGGACCGACAGCCGGTTCCGTTTCATCACGCGCAGCACCGCGCAGACGCGCATTCTCGATGCTGCCTTGGGGCTGATCGCCGAACACGGCGTCGGCGGAACCTCGTTGCAGATGATCGCCGACGCCATCGGGGTCACGAAGGCGGCGGTCTACCACCAATTCAAAACCAAGGAACAGATCGTCGTCGCACTCACCGAACGTGAACTCGGGGGCCTCGAGGAGACGTTGGAGGCCGCCGAGGCCGAACCCGTCCGGGCCCGCGAGTTGCTGCTGGACCGGGTCATCGACATCGCGATCGAGCGCCGCGGCGCGGCCAGCACACTGCAGTTCGACCCCGTCATCGTCCGGTTGCTGGGTGAGTATCAACCGTTTCAGCAGTTCATCCAGCGCCTCTACAGCGTGCTTGTCGGCGATGCCGGGGACGACAGCCGGGTGTTGGCGGCAATGCTGTCGGGTGCCATCGCGGTCGGGGTCGTCAGCCCGATTGTCGCCGATATCGACGACGAGACACTGCGTTCTCAGTTGCGACGCATAACCGCCCGGCTCATGGAAGCGGGCGACGGTCAATCATGAGTTCCGATTCCGCCAGAATGCTTTTCGGTCGCTTTCCAGTGGCTTTTGGCGACCATTCGGGTACGGTTTTCGCATGAACACAATCGCGCGTTTCGTTGCCGCAGCGATCGTCATCACCGGCTTTGGACTCGCGAGTGTGGGCACCGCGGGCACCGCTTACGCCGACGATCCCCCTTGGCCTTTCGTGGGATACCACTGGTGCCCGGGCCAGCCGTTCAACGCGGCGTCATGGGGACCCCAATGGGATGGGAGCACCTGCCACGACGCGCATCATCGCGATATCGACGGCACGATCCACAACCGCGATTACTTTGGACCCAGCCCCTTCCAGGACTGGCCCGAGATTCCGAACGACCGACCATGAATTCGGCGGCGAATAAGCCGCGAATCAAACCCCGATCGAGCCAAATCGCTTTAGGTGTCGCCGCGTTCCCAGATTTGCTTGCCGTCATGTGCATTGCAGACCAGGAATAGGCCATCCGGCGCCTGCGCGACGTAATACTCCTGGTAGTCAGTGCACGACGAGTTCTCGTCCTTGACGCCGGCCATCGGAGGCGACCGCCACCAGCGGGGCTCATATCGCCTCATCGAGCCGCAGAACATCAACCGTCCAGGCTGCGTCGCGAAGGACACGTAGTAGTCGGCGGTCCCGAACACGTAATAGGTGCTGTTGTCGCACGGCGTACCGAGGATGACGTGCCCCTGGATTCCGGGCGTGCAATCCGGGTAGTCGCAATTAGTGGGCGCGGCGGCAGCAGGCGGCGCCACCGACCAGGCGAGTGCCAGCAATGCGGCGAAAGATGCCACGATGAATCGCACGAGATTACTTTGCCATGCGGGGAAGGACCGGGGAAGACATTGGGAAGGAAATTCTGCCTTTCGGAGAACAACCTAATCCAATGCCACCACGAATGCCGCTGGCATCCCCCGCTGCCAGTGATAATGTGGCTCTCCGGCAGCGCGGACGAGGAGGTGATCCATGCCGCCACGCGAGCTTCCCTCTGAGACGCTCGACACCGATGATCCGGGGGCACGGGTCGCCCAAGCACCTAACGCGGTGGCCGAAGCAGACGAAGTCGCTTTGGCCGAAGCCCGCGCCGAGGCCGCCCGCGACCGTGCGGTACGACTGCGCCAATTGGCCGACGCGGCATCGAATGATTCAGTCGACTGGCCTGACGCCGATGCCGATGCCGATGCCGATGCCGATGCCGATGCCGAACGCGACGACAATGTCACGCTCCGCGAAGCGGAAGCCGGCATGGCGCCTGCGCGCCGCTGGCGGCGCCCAAGCCGCAAAGCCCTGGCCTTTGTTGCCGCGGGTGTCATCTTCTGCAGCTCGCTGGCGGCGAGCGGATATGTGGTGTGGCATCACCGCATCGTCGGGCAGCAACGCGAGCGCTCCGCGGAGTTCGCAACTGCCGCCCGCGACGCCGTTACGGCAATGATGTCGATCGATCCAAGCAAGGCACGCGAAGACATGCAGCGCTTCAGCGACACCACCACTGGGATATTCAAGGCCAGCGTATTGATGAGCGCCGAGGATTTCGTCAAGGCCGTCGAGCAGTCGAAGGTCCGCATCAAAGGCACCGTGCAAGACGTAGCCGTGGAATCCATGACCAAGGATTCGGCACTTGTCCTGGTCGTCGCGAAGTCTGAGCTCATCAAGCCCGATCAACCCAAACCGGAATCACGATCATGGCGCATGGTCGTCCACGTCGAAAGGGACGGGACTCAGCTGAAGGTGTCGAAATTCGAGTTCGTCCCGTGATGGCCAAAGCCAAAGTAGCTGCGAAAAAAGCGGTTGAGGATCCGGTGCCCCGCGTTTCAATCCGCGTTTCAATCCGCCACCGAACCCGCGTGATCGGGCGCTCGCTGCGTCGTGGCCTGACGTGGTGGCGTCCAATTCTGTTGACGACGCTTCTTGTTGCCACGCTCGGGTTCGGCGCCGGTTATTTCTACTTCGTGTACCGTCCGGACCTGCAGACCGACAGAGCCGCCAGACACCAGGTCATCAAGGCGGCCAGCGATGGTGCGGTGGCGCTGCTGTCGTACTCGCCCGACACGCTCGACCGTGATTTCAGCAACGCCAAATCCCGGCTCACCGAGAGCTATCTGACCTATTATCAGCAGTTCGCAGACCAAGTCGTGGGGCCGGCGGCGCAGCGCGGCCAAGTCACCACAACCGCCACCGTGATCCGGGCGGCCGTATCGGAAATGAACCCGAATTCGGCTGTGGTACTGGTGTTCATCAAACAGAAGACCGCGAGCAAGGAAAAGCCACAACCGATCGTGACATCGAGCAGCGTCCGGGTAACGCTGGCAAAGGTCAAGGGTTCCTGGCTTATCGAGAAATTCGAAGGCTTGTGAGCGTCGCGTGCAGGCTCTTTCCCTTAAACCGGATTCGCGATAAGCGGTGACAATGTTAGTCTTTGAATCTCACTCGGAAACGGCGATATGTAGCGCGTCGAGGAGCAAATGATGCGTCCAATAAGCGGTGCGGCAAGCGCGACACTGGTGGCCCTCTGCGCAGTCGTCGGCGTAGGCACAGCGCCACCGGCGTCGGCCTACGACCCCTCCATCAACGGGACGTACACCGCCACCGTGGTCGGCGACTGGGCCAGAACTAACACGGTGTATCACAACGAGGACGTGGTCCGAAGCACCTGGAAGGTCAGCTCATCGTGCACCACCGCCCAGGACTGCAGCGGGACGGTGAGCAGCGACCAAGGCTGGACCGCACCGCTGGTCATGCACGACGGTCTGATGTGGACCGTCAAACACGACATCCCGAACTGGGAAACCTGTCCGGACGGAACAGCATTCACCGGCAAGGACGTCATCTATCTCTATCCCGCGAATCCGGACACCGGTGAAATCGTAATCGGATCGCCGGTCCTGGCCGGAAGACAAAAGACAAACGGCCCCAGCGGCGCCTGCGGCAACAACGCCCCGCTTTACATCGAGCAACCGTTCAGGCTGGACGAGATCCGATGACCGCGAGCACCTAGACTTCGCGGGCCGACAAGCGCCGGTCTTTACGTGGCGAACATGTCTTTCCACGTTTTCGGCCCCTTGCCCGCGACCAGGTTCGACTGGCGGAAGACCTGGCCATCCGGGGTGACGTAGGTACCGTTCTGCGGGTTGTACTGGGCGAGAGCCACGGACGGACCCGGCCGCGACGTATCGCCGCCGAACGCGCTGGGCGCCGCTGATGGCGCGCTGCCCGGCGCCCCGGCCTGAGGCGCCGGCGACGGGGTGTCGATGGGCGCTATCGGGGACACCTCCCCCATCGGCGCCGGGGCCGGCGGACCTATTCCCGGAGGCATCGGTGTTCCCTCCACCGGCCCGAAGATTCGTTCGCGGTTCCAGTTGACCCGGTCGTCCGGCGGGATGCCCTGCGAGATGAGGTTCGGGTCCAGCGGATAGGTGCCGAACACGTGCTGCCTCATCGCCAGCGGTTCGAAGGGCTTGTCGCTCTCGCAGATTTCGACGGTGGGCGCACGCTTACCGGGTTGCCCCTGACAGGGGTAGTTGCGGGCACCGCGCACACCGATGGGTGAATCCTGCGGCAGCTTGCAGTACAGCCCGTCCGGCGTGTCGACAATGCTGGTATCGGCCGCGGAACGCCATTGGCTCGGCGGCAGAAAGCCGACCGTACATGCGGGCGGATCACTGAGGACGAGATTGAAAGCACCAGTGGCCAATCCGGTCGGGGACTTGGTACCGAGGAACGACTGAATCGCGGCGGTGAACGGCGGCAACAACACCAGCACCTGCTCGAGGGACGCGTGGTAGGTCACTCCGATCTGACCGATGGTGGTGAGATTGGCGAGCAACACCGGCAGCGTCGGCTTGATCTGGTCGAGCAGCCTTGAAGCCTCGTTGAAAGCCCCGGGCGCCTGTTCCAGCAGGTTGCGGAATTGCGGGTCGTTCTTGGCCAGCTGGCCGGTGAATCCGGCCAGGCTGCGCGCCCACAGCCGGATGGAGTCCGCGGTCTGGGCTTGCGCATCCAGGAATGGCCCGGTCTGTTCGGTCAAGGTCCGAGTCTGATCAGCGACGCCGTTGAGGTCACCCGAGATCTGTGCCGACGAGTCGAACAGCGAGCCGAAGTTGTAACCTTCCCCGTTGAATGCGTTGAACGATTCGTCGAGCAGTGTGCTGAGCTTGCCCTTCGGAATGCTGTTGATTAGGGCACTGCTTTGATCGAGCACCGGCCCGATCGGCTGCGGGATCGTGGCATGGTCCTTGGTAATCACCGAGCCGTCATGCAGATACGGCGGTGAGTCGGTGCGCGGCCGCAGATCTACGTATTGCTCGCCCACCGCCGAGATGCTGCGCACCTCCGCTTGCAGGTCCGCCGGAATCTTCGGCGACGTGTCAATGGTGAGAGTGGCTTTCGCGCCATGGGGGGTCAGCCCTATCGCGGTCACCTTGCCGATCTGCACCCCGCGGTAGGTCACGTTGCTGAACCGGTAGAGCGAACCGCTGGATGGCAGTTCCAGCGTGACCGTCATCTTGCCGATGCCCAGCAGAGTCGGCGCCTGGATGTACCACACGGCCATCACGAACACACCGATGGTCCCGAGGATCGCGAAGATCGCCAATTGGATACGGATAAAGCGGGTCAGCATCTAGGAACCTCCGTCCGTCGGCGCGGTGGTGACCGGAGCAATGCCCGGTACCGGAGGACCCTGATCAGGCAGGGGCCCTGGGCCGGGCGCTGCCGGTGCCGCGGATGGCGGCGGACCGGGCAGCAGCGGTCCGGGCAGCCCCATTGGGCCCGGCAGCGTCTGCTGCTCCACCGGAGCCCCGACGGGCGGCGGACCGGGCAGGTTCGGAGCACCGAATCGGAATTGCAGATATTCGGGGTCCCCGGGCACTGGGACGGACTCCGCGCCCAGACGCTCCCAGTGCGTGCCCCGCAGGATGCTCTTGCGGAGCCCGGCGTTCGTCAGGTCGATGATGAAATACCCGTTGACGTAGTCGCCTCGGACGTACCGGTCGATGAAGCTCTGGGTGAACGGGAACGTCGGCGCGTACGCAAGAGCTTGGTCGAGGTCCGGCCCGATGTCGGCGAGCGCCTTGATCGTCGGCTCGAGATTCTGCAGGTTCTTGACCAAGTCAGATCCTGCGTCGTTGACCAGCCTGGTGGCGGTGTCGCTGAACGTCCCGAGTTTATTGAGCGCCGTGACCAGTCGCGGCCGTTCCTTGATGAGCACATCAAGTGCGGGCGGAATCTTGTACAGCGCCTGGGTGATCACGTCGCGTTGGCGAGCGAACGTGCCGCTCAACCGGTTCAATGCCTTGATCGATGCCACCAGGTTGTCGCGCTGGTCATTGAGCGTGCCCACGAACCGATCGAGGCGGTTGAGCAGGTCGCGCACATCACCGGCATGCCCGGCCAGGGCGGCGTTGAAGTTGTGGATGATGTCGCCGAACTGTCCCAGCCCACCGGAGTTGAGGATCACCGACAGCGACGACAGCGTCCGCTCGGTCGACGGGTAGGTCGACGAATTTTTCAGCCCAATCGTGCCGCCCGGTTGCAGCCGTCCGCTCGGCGCCTGGCCCAGCGGTGAATTCAGCGCCAGGTGCATGGATCCCAGCAGGCTGGTCTGGCCGACGCTGGCTACCGCATTGGCGGGGATCACCGTGCCGGGACTCACCGAGATTTCAACGTCGGCGTGCCAGCCCTGCACCGTCATCTTGCTGATGCTGCCGACGATGACGTCATCGATCATCACCGGCGAATTCGATTCCAGCGTAGCGACGTTGGCGACCTGGACGTGGTAGAGGTTGGAGCCCGGACCGCGGCCCACCGCGCCCGGCAGCGGCAGCGAATTCAGCCCGTTGAACGCGCACCCGGTCGCGGCGAGCATGACGCAGCAACAGATGCCGAGCACCCGCTTTATGGCGAGCCGGGCGGTCATGGCGCTGGCCTTTCCGCCGGGAGCAGCATGTCGTTCACGTTCGCCGGGCCCGGCGCAGGTTCGGCCGGAGTTGATGGCGGCGGAGGCTCCGGCATCGCCGCTCCCGGTATCCGTGGCGGTGGCGGTGGTGGCGGCGGCGCCTCCGGGACGTCGCCCGGCAGCCCCGTGTAGGCGGACACCGCGGGCGGCAACTCGGGCGCCGCCGGCTTCGGGCCCTCCCCGCCAGGAGCCAGCCGTTGCTCGCTGTAAACGACGTTGGACGGGTCGAACGCCGGGGCCAGGAACGGGTTCACCGGAATGGGCAGGTAGTTCGGGTTGAAGTAGAGCAACGGGTTGAAAATCCGCAGCGCCGGGCCCGCGTACAAGGCGCACAGCTTGCCCGACTCGGTCGACGTGACATTCTCCAAGGCCCCGATCTGTGAGCAGAGGGCAAACACCGGATTCGTGAAGTTCTGCAGTCCCACCCCACCGCGGATGTTCCCCACATCCGGGTCGTAGTCGTTGTACGCGTTCGCGAGTGCGTTCGGCGTAACGTGCAGAACATTTTTCAGCGCCATCTTGTTGTCGACGAGAATCTGCGTCAGGTCGGCCAACCGCGTGACCTGCTCGGCGGTCTGGTCACGACTCCCCTCGATGAACCGCTGTACCTCGCCGACCGCGCTCGACAAGTCCGTCAAGGCCGCGTCCAAGTCGGACTTATTGTCGTCGAGCACGCTGGTCAAAGAGGCCAGCCGATTGTCGAACTGCATGATCTGGACGTTGCTGTCGCGCAGGGCCCCGATGAACGTCTGCAGGTTCTTGATGATGTCGACGAGGTTGCCGCTGCCGTTCGCGAAAATCCGCGCAACGCCCGACAGTTGAGCCAACGTCTCCCGCAACTTGTCACCATTGCCGTTGCCCAGCGCGTCGGCCGCGCTGTCGATGAACCGCGCCACCGACGGGGTCGACACCTTGCTGTTGGGCCCCAACTCCGTTGCCAACCGCATTAATTGGTTCTTCACCTCGTCCCATTCGACGGGCACCGCCGTCCGCTCGATCGGGATCACCGCGCCGTCATGCATGGTGGGTCCGCTCGACCGGTAGGCCGGGGTGAGCTGGACGTAGCGCGCCGCCACCAGGTTCTGGGCGACGATCACCGCTTTCGCGTCCGCCGGAATGGACACGTCGCGATCGATGTGCATCACCAGCTTCGCCTGAGTGCCCTGCGGCTCAATGGCAGAGATGGTGCCGACTTTCATCCCGGCCACCCGCACGTCGTCGCCGGGATAGATCGCGGTGGCGGTCGGGAAGTAGGCGGTGATCGTCGTCGGGCCAAAGAAGATATTGCGGATGGCGATCACCGCGCCGACGACGACGAGCACCGCCAACACGATCGCCAGTATCTTCTTGGGCCTGCTGCGTGGCGTCGCCCCGGGCCGCGTCATCGCGACCCTCCAGGGCTCTGGTTGAACGGGAATGGGAGCAAGGCCCGCGGCCCGGCGTTGTCCGGCGGCTGACCGGGGGCACCGTAAGCACGGAACCCGAACGCGTAGTCGACGTACCACTGGAAGAACTGCACCGTGAACAAGTTCGGGATGAACGGGTTGTAGTAGAACCCGCTGGACACCGTCTCGCCCTGCGTCAGTTCGTATTTCGCCAGACCCGGCAAGGCTTTGGCGAGGTTGTCGCGATTCTTTTCCAAAACCGCCGTCACGGAATTCAGCCTCGCCAGCGAGGGAGCCAGCTTCGACTCGTTGTCATGCACGATGCCGGTCAGCTGCCTGGCCACCGCGGACGTGCTTTCCAGCAACCGCACAATCGCCTGGCGCCGCGACACCAGCATGGACAGCAGGTCGTTGGCGTTGAGGATCAGCGTGTTGAGTTGCGAGCTGCGCTGCCCCAGGATGCCGGTGACATCGGCGGCGCCCTTGAGCAGCTCACCCAATGTCTGGTTGCGGGAGTTCAGGGTTCGCGACAGTCGGGTCAACGCGTCGAACGACGGTCCCAGTTGTGGCGCAACCTCATTCAGCGTCGCCGACAGCGTATCGAGCGACTGGTTGAGTGTCTCGGTGTTGGTTCCCTGGATGTCGCTCGTGAGATCACTGACGGCCTCGGACAGTGAATAAGGCGACGAGGTGCGTGACACCGGGATAACGGCCAGCGGATGTAAAGTGCCGCTGCCCGCGGACTCGACGGTGAGCATCCGCTGGCCCAGCAGCGAACCCGTCCGGATGTGTGCGGTACTCGCCGATCCGAGCTCCACCGTCCCTTTGACCGTGAACGTCACCAGAACGTCGCCACGCTCCAGCGACATCCCCGTCACGGCGCCGACCTTGATTCCCGAAATCGTCACATCGTTGCCGTTTGCGAGGCCGCCGGCGTCGGAAAACAGCGCCTTATAGCGGACCGCGGTGGCCCGCCGCAGCAGTTGATCAGGATTCAGCCCGACGGCGATGATGAGGATCATCAGGACCGCGCCGATGAATCCGGCGCGCATGAGTTGTGCTCCGCGGTACTTAAGCATCGGGTTCCGCGCACCTCCCGGTGACCTGGTGGGTAATGCCTACTTCCACCGTCCGGTACTGCAGATCCGTAGCGCGCAGCGCCAGCCCGCACAGGTAGTACGGGAACCAGGCGCCGTACGCGCCGAGCCTCGTCAGTTTGCGGTAGTTGTTCGGCAACTTCTGCAGCGCAATGTCGACCAGGTTCTTGTCCTTGTCCAGCAACGGGGCTACCCGATTGAGTTGGTCCACGGTGCCCGCCAACGGCGCGCGGGCGCGCCCCAGCAGACTGGCAATGGAGGCGGTTCCGTTGTCCAGGGCGGTGATGGCGGTGCCGATCGTGTCGCGGTCTTGCGACAGCGCGGTGATCAGCCGCTCAAGGCGGTCGATAGCGCCGGAGAACTTGGTGCCCTCCTTGTCGACGGTGCCCACCACGATGTTGAGGTTGTCGATCAGCTCCTGCACCGTTTGGCTGTTGTCGGCCAACGCGTTCGAGAACGAGGTCGTCCTCGTCAGCAGCGAATTGATGGTTCCACCCTCGCCCTGGAAGACCTGAATGAGCGATGCGCTGAGTGTGTTGACGTCCTGCGGGTTAAGGCCCCGGGTAACCGGTTTCAGTCCACCGAGCAGCATATCGAGGTCGAGGGCCGGCGAAGTGCGATCGATCCCGATCTCCGACCCGGCCGGCAGCACCTTCGTGGATCCGGGACCTTCGGTGAGTTCGAGGTAGCGATCACCGACCAGGTTGAGGTAGCGAACGATGGCCCGGGTGCCGGTGGTCAGCACGACGCCGCGGTCGACGTCGAATTTCACCAGCGCCTTTTTGTCGGTACGTAGCGAGACGCCGTTGACGGTGCCCACTCGAACCCCGGCGACCCGCACCGTCTGGCCGACCTTCAGTCGCGACGCATCGGTGAACACGGCCGAATACCCGTTGGTGGAACCGGTTCGGTATTGCCCAAAGATGAAGAACAGGAACACGGTCAGAATGATCATCACGATGGCGAATGCCCCGAACTTGATGATCATCGGGCGTGAGCCGGTCATCCTGGCTGTCCAATCTGCATCGTGTTGCGTGGCGGCCCGTCGATCGGCCCGTACAGCAGCTGCTTGAGGGCGTCGGAGTTCCACAACAATTGCGGGTTGCCGTACTCCATCGGGTTGGCGCCCACGTCGGTCACCACGAACGGCGGCGCAGCATCAAAGGGCACCACCGGAAGGTCCTGGCACTGTGGACCGCCGGTCGCGGCGACCTTCGGCAAGTTGGCGGGGTAGCGGTATCGTTCGGCGCCGAAGCCAAGGTAGACCAACACCTTGATCATCGGCTCGGGTAGCGGCGGAGAGTGCAGATTCAACAGCGACCCGGAGATACCGCACCACAGCGCTTGGTGGTACTCGCTGAGCAGATCGGTGGTCGGCACCAAGAGATGCAGGACATCGGTCAGCGCTTTCCTATTGCCGCCCACAACGTCATTGCCCATGTCGGACAAGCCGATCGAGCTGATCAGGAATGCGTCCAGGTTCTGCTGCTCGTCGACAATCGACTTGCTGATCCTGATCGAATTGTCGGCCGTGTCGACGAGATCCTGTGCCGCGTCGGCGTAGGCGTTGCTCACCACGGGCAGGGCCGTGAGGTCATGGCTCAGCGCGGGAAGGCTCGGATCCTGCTTGGCCAGAAACGAATCCAGGTCGGAGAGCATCTGACCGATCTTGTGGCCGCGGCCGTTCACCGCCGACGCGATCGCGCCCAGGGTTTCGTTGAGTTTGGCCGGATCGATCGTCGACAACAACGACGTCAGTTGCTGGAATACCGTATTGACTTCAACGGTGACGTGTTTGCCTTGCAGCACCTGATTGGGCTGCAGGTGATCCTTGGCAGGGTCGGCTCCGTCCGGCGGTATCAACTCGACGAACTTGGCGCCGAACACCGTCGTCGACGCGATGTCGACGAACACATTGCGCGGAATAAGATCCATCTGCGACGGATGCATCCCGAGGTGCAGGACAGCGTCACCATTCGGCCGCACTTCGATCGAATCGACCCGGCCCACCTCTACCCCGCGCATCTTCACTTTGGCGTCCGGGTTCATCACCAGACCGGCACGCGGCGACACCACGGTCACCGGCACGGTCGTCGTGAAGTCACCCCGGAACAGGCCCACCGAGACGGCGAACACGCCAAGTATCGACAGCACCGTCGCCAGACCCGCCAACGGGCGCGCGTACGAGCGGACGCCGAAGTGACGGCCAGCCGACCCAGCGACAGGTGATGCGGCGCTGGAGGTTTCAGAGCGATGCACGGGGCGGGGCCCGAGGTTACTTGCCACTGTTGTTTGTCGACCCTCCTCTACCCGGACAAGTTGAAGTTGCCGTTGGTGCCGTAGATGGCGAGCGAGACCAGCAGGGTCACCGATACCACCACGATCAGTGAGGTTCGTACCGCATTACCCGTCGCCACGCCCACACCGGCCGGTCCGCCGGAGGCGAAATAGCCGTAATACGTATGGATCAACAAGATCGTGATCGCCATCAGGACGGCTTGCAGGAACGACCACAGCAAGTCGATCGGATTGAGGAACGTCGAAAAGTAGTGCTGATACAAGCCACTCGATTGGCCGAACAGCACCACCGTGACGAACTGGCTCGCCATGAACGACAGGATGACGGCGATGGAGTACAGCGGGGTGATCGCCATCATCCCGGCGATGATCCTGGTGCTGACGAGGTAGGAAACGGGCCGGATCGCCATCGCTTCCAATGCGTCGATCTCTTCGTTGATCCGCATCGCACCCAGCTGCGCGGTCACGCCCGCGCCGAACGTGGCCGCCAAGCCGATTCCCGCGACGATGGGCGCGGCGATCCGAACGTTGATGAACGCCGACAGGAATCCGGTCAGCGCCTCGATGCCGATATTGCCCAGCGAGCTGTATCCCTGGACGGCCAGCGTTCCACCCGCGGCCAGCGTCAGGAAGCCGACGATCACGAGTGTCCCGCCGATCATCGCCAACGTGCCCGCGCCCATGCTGATTTCGGCGACGAGACGAATGATCTCCCGCCCGTAGTGAGTGAGCGCGAACGGGGCTCCGGCGATGGCTCTTCCGTAGAACAGCGTCTGATCGCCGATTCGGCTCAGGGTGCCGACCGGCTTCTGCAGTTGTCGCGTTAATCGCGGATAAACGGCTCGCAGCGCCACAGCTGTTCCTACACCTCCTCGAAGTTCATTTGGTCGAACTCGTTCATTTGGTCGAAAACCGAATGCCGATGGCGGTGACCACGACGTTGATGACGAACAGCGCCATGAACGCGTACACCACCGTTTCGTTCACGGCGTTGCCCACCGCTTTCGCGCCGCCACCGGTGATCGTCAGGCCGCGGTAGCAGGCGACCAATCCGGCGATCAGGCCGAAAAGCGCTGCCTTGACACACGAGATGATCACCTCCGGCACGCCGGTCAGCAGGGTGATGCCCGCGGCGAACGCGCCCGGGTTCACATCCTGGACGAACACCGAGAAGACGTAGCCGCCCACGATGCCGATGATGACCACAAGACTGTTCAAGAGCAGGGCAACCAGACCCGCGGCCAGCATGCGCGGCGTGACCAAGCGCTGCACCGGGTTGATGCCCAAAACCTCCATGGCGTCGATCTCTTCGCGGATCGTTCGCGAACCCAGGTCTGCGCACATCGCCGTGGCCCCCGCGCCGGCCACGATCAACACGGTTACCAGCGGTCCGACCTGGGTGACCGCGCCGAACGCCGCGCCCGCGCCGGACAGGTCCGCCGCACCGAGTTCCCGCAACAGAATGTTGAGAGTGAAGCTGACCAGAACGGTGAACGGGATGGCCACCAAGAACGTCGGCGCCATGGCGACACGCGCGACGAACCAGGACTGTTCCAGAAACTCGCGCCACTGGAAGGGCCGGCGGAACGCGAATTTGATGGCGTCAGCCGACATCGCAAACAGGCCGCCGATCGCCTCCATGGGTTTGGAACCGCGGCCCAACGAAATGCCGCCCGTCCAGCGCTCCGCGCCTTTACTCGCCATGGGCTGCCTGTCCTTTCGGCATCGCGTAAGCGAAATGCTTAGTAGACAGCGACATTCTGACCCCTGCATCGACCATGACTGCGGTGTCGCTGGTCTCGCTTCTCACGCCGGACCTCCGTTCTTTCGCGTGAGTCGCCGCTCCCAAGCAAGGTGGTCCGGCCATGCCTCCATGTCTTGCGGCGTTTGGCGATTATGACTCATGCCACGTCCAGGAGAAACGAAAACCGCAGAACCGTTATCTGATAACGCGGCGGCCGGGTTTCGGCGGACGTGTCGGAAGGCTCGAACATCTCAGGGGGCTCCGGTTCTAGGTGACGGCGCCGGCCGTCTTGAGTTCGATGATGCGGTCCCAGTCCAGCCCCAGTTCCAACAAGATCTCGTCGGTCTGCTCGGCGAATCCGGGGGCGGGCCCGGTATGCGGCGCGGTGACATCGAACTGGACCGGGTTGGCGACCAGTTCGAGTTCGCCTGCGCGCACTAAGTACTCGTTCGCGCGGACCTGTGCGTCGTCGGCGGCTTGCAGGGTGTCCTGCACCGGCGCCCACGGTCCGGCGAGCGTCGCAAAGCGTTCGCTCCACTCGGCAAGCGTGCGGGTTGCGATGACCTTGGTCAAGATCTCGACGGCATCGGCTGTGTTTGCGGCGATCTTCTCCCCGTCGGCGAACCGAGGGTCATCGATCAAATCCGGTCGATCGATGTGCCGGCACACGTCGGCCCAGAACTTACCCGGCTGCATCATCACCAGGGACATATAGCGGCCATCGGACGTCGGATACACCCCCACCAAGGGGTTGACCGGCGACCCGTGAATGCCGGGCGGTGGTCCCTGCATCAGCTGACCGAGGTGCTTGGTCAGCGCCACCGTATGTCCGAGCGACCACAGCCCGCTGCCCAGTAGCGACACGTCGACGACGGACGGCTCGCCGGTGCGTTCACGCTTGAGCAACGCCGCCGCGATCCCGCCCGCGAGATTGGTGCCGGAAATGGTGTCGCCGTAGGCGGGCCCGGGCGGATTGATCATCCCGTCATAGCCCATCGGCGTGATGGTGGCCGCGGTTCCCGCCCGGCACCAGAAGGCGGTCATGTCGTATCCACCCTTGACGGACTCCGCGCCGCGGGGCCCCAGCGCGCTGCCGCGCGCGTAGATGATCGACGGGTTCACGGCGCGGATGTCCTCGACGTCGATACCGAATTTCTGGCGGGCATCGGGCAGGAAGCTGGTCAGGAACACGTCAGACCGGCGGGCCAACTCGTAGAGCACCTCTTTGCCCTCGGGTACCGACATGTCCAGCCCGATGCTGCGCTTGCCGCGGTTGGCGTGCTCGATGTTGGGGTTGGGATCGCCTTCCACACGCAACATTCCGGTCTGCCGGAGTCCGCGCTGGGGATCACCGGTGACCGCGTGCTCGACTTTGGTCACCTCGGCGCCCCACTCGGCCAGCACTGCGCCGGCCGACGGGACGAACCCGTACATGGCTACCTCTAGTACGCGGATACCTTCAAGCGGCCTCATCCGCGGGTCTCTCCACCGGGTGGTCGCGGATCCGCGACGATCTCCGCGGTGCCCTGCGCAGGCATTTTGACCCCTTGTCTGCAGCGAATGTGGTGCTGGTCACGATAATTTCATTCTCTTCCCCGGCGAATCTTACATTCGAGCGCGGAGAACTCAAGAAATTCTCAGGAACCGCATTGACCCGCTGACCAGCTAAGCGATCGCTCAGCGGTACCGGTACCGGGCCTCTCGATGCAGGCCGCGTGCGGTTTTGCCGTCAGTTTGCGCGCAATTTGGTCGTGAGAGTAAGGTTCTCATAAATGTAAGGGAGATTCTTTGTGACTGAGACTGGCACATGTCTAATAGAGGTCGGAGCGTGAAGACTGCGGTCGTCACCGGTGGTGGATCCGGCATTGGCCAGGCCATCGCGCGTCGCCTCCGGGCCGACGGCCTCGACGTAGCCACTATGGACCTCAAGCCGTCCGACACCGAGTTCGCCTACACCGCCGACGTCACCGACCGCGCGCAGGTGGACGCCGCACTGTCGGCAATCCGCGGCCGCCTCGGACCGGTTGCCATCCTGGTCAACGCGGCCGGCCTGGACGGATTCAAGCGCTTCGGCAACATCACGTTCGAGGACTGGCAGCGGGTGATCGATGTCAACCTCAACGGGGTCTTCCACACCATCCAGGCGGTGCTTCCCGACATGGTCGAGGCCGGGTGGGGGCGGATCGTCAACATCTCGTCGTCGAGCACGCATTCCGGTACCCCGTATATGTCGCATTACGTGGCGGCCAAATCGGCGGTCAACGGGCTCACCAAGTCGCTGGCGCTCGAATACGGGCCCAGCGGCATCACGGTCAACGCGGTACCGCCGGGCTTCATCGACACCCCGATGTTGCGCAACGCCGAGGCACAAGGCTTCCTCGGCGACGTCGAGCAGAACATTGCCAGGACCCCGGTTCGCCGGATGGGCAAGCCGGAGGACATCGCCGCCGCGTGCGCGTTTCTGGTGTCCGAGGAAGCCGGCTACATCACGGGCCAGATATTGGGCGTCAACGGCGGCCGGAACACCTGAGCGTCACCCGTCGAAGGAGACACCGTGAAGGTCTGGGTTGATCCTGAACGCTGCCAGGGACACACGCTGTGCTCGATGATCGCGCCCGATTCTTTTCAGCTCAGCGACATCGACGGCAGCTCGTCGGCGATCAGCGAACTGGTTCCGGCCGATCAGCAGGACCAGGTCCGCGAAGCCGCCCAATCCTGTCCCGAGCAGGCCATCCTCGTCACGGACGAAGCGTAGGGAGCAGCACGTTGAGTGTCGACGATGTCGTCAGCGACAGCGACAGCGATCGGAAGAAGAGCCGGTATCACTTCGACCGGCACTCGGCGCAGTACCGGTCGCAGTTCAAGACGATCACCGAAGAAATGCACGCCCAGTGCCCGGTCGCCTGGACCGACACTTACGGCGGCCACTGGGTCGCCGCCGGCAGCCACGAGGTCTTCGAGCTCGCCCGCTGCCCCGTGGTGTCCAACGACCACGACGTCAACAACGAACGCCGCGGCTACAAGGGCATCTCCATTCCGACCGCCAGCCGCATCAACGGAATCCGGGGCGGCATCTTGGAGATGGACGAACCCGAGCACCGCACCTACCGCACGGTGCTCAACCCTTATCTGTCGCCGGCGGCGATCAAGCGCTGGGAACCGTTCATCGACGATGTGACGCGCGCCTGCCTCAACGAGAAGATCGAGCAGGGCCAGATCGACTTCGTCGACGACCTGGCCAACATCGTGCCTGCCGTTCTGACGCTGGCGATGCTGGGCATCCCGCTGAAGAACTGGCAGCTCTACAGCGAGCCCACGCATGCGGCCGTGTACACCCCCGAGCATTCTCCGGACATCAAGCGAGTCACCGAGATGCACCGGCAGATGGGTCTTGATCTGGTCACCAACATGATCGAGATCCGCGAGAATCCCCGACCGGGCTTGGTGAAAGCGCTCGTCGAGATGAAGATCGACGGCGAACCCGCGCCCGATCTGGAAATCCTCGGAAATCTCGGTTTGGTGATCGGCGGCGGCTTCGACACCACGACGGCACTGACAGCCCATGCGCTGGAATGGCTTTCGAACAATCCCGCCGAGCGTGAGCGTCTTTGGGAGCACCGCGACACCCTGCTAGACCCCGCGACCGAGGAATTCCTGCGTTACTTCACTCCGGCGCCCGGCGACGGCAGGACATTCTCCGACGACGTGGAAATCGACGGAAATCAGTTCAAAGAGGGTGAGCGGCTGTGGATTTCCTGGGCCATGGCCAACCGCGATCCCTCGGTGTTCCCCGACCCGGACTCGATCATTTTGGATCGTAAGGGTAACCGGCACTTCAGCTTTGGAATCGGTGCGCACCGGTGCATCGGATCAAACGTGGCACGCAACGTCTTCAAATCCATGCTGACCGCGGTACTGGCGCGCATGCCCGACTACCGGTGCGTACCGGGTGGCGCCGTGCACTACGAGACCATCGGCGTCATCCAGGGCATGCGCAAGCTGCCCGCGACGTTCACGCCGGGCAAGCGGGTGGGTGCCGGCCTCGACGACACCCTGGACAAGCTGCAACGCATTTGCGACGAACAGGAACTCGCCAGACCCGTCACCGAACGCAAGGAAGCCGCGGTCATCGACTGACGTCGAGCGTTTGGCTGGCGTCACGCTCAACGGCGCGCGTGACGCCTGCTTCACGCTCGCACTTGAGACCGAGTCGCATCACCGGTCACAGCAGTCCCGCGAACAGCGCGCATGACCAAATCGCAAACGCGATATCACCGGTGATATCGCGTTTGCGATTTGGTCATGCCGAAGCTCAGCGGTGCCAGCGTGACGGGTGTGATTCACGTGGGGCGGCGGCGCGCGCCTAATGGCGAACCTAGCCGCGAGGCAATCCCAGCACCCGCTGCGCGATGATGTTGCGCTGGATCTCCGAGGTGCCCCCGGCGATGGTGCCGGAAAAGCTGCGGGCATAGCGTTCGAACCAGCTGGCGAAGTAGTGGTCCAGGTTCATCGCGGCATACGGGCCGGTCTGGCCCGGGTGGATGAGTCCGTCGGATCCGGCGGCCTCCTGAGCGAATTCGAAGCCCCGTAGCTCGGCTTCGGAGCCGAAGAGCTTGAGCAACGAGATCGCGGCTACGTCGTCTTCGCCGCGGGCGGCGCGCGCCAAGGCCACCGAACCCAACAGCCGCAACGCCTGCTTGTCCATGATGGTGGTGGCGTAGCGATCGCGTTCGAGCGCCGTTTTGGGATGGAAATCGGCGATCAGGTTGTCCATCCGGTCGGCGAATCCCAGCCACATCATGGTGCGCTCGTGGCCGAGCGACCCGTTGGCCACCCCCCAACCCTGATTCTCTTCTCCGACAAGGTTTTCCACCGGCACCCGCACATCGGTGAAGAACACCTCGTTGAAGTCCAGGTCGTCGGCGGCGCAGATCGAGGCGAACGGCCGTCGCACGATGCCCGGGGTGTCGGTCGGGATCACCAATACGCTGATGCCCTTGTGTTTCGGCGCGTCCGGATCGGTTCGCACGAAGGTCAACAACACATCGGCGTCGTGGGCCCCCGAGGTCCACACCTTTTGGCCGTTGACGACGTAGTGGTCGCCGTCACGAACCGCCCGAGTCCGCAGCGAAGCCAGATCCGAGCCGGCGCTGGGCTCGCTCATACCCAGCGACGCGGTGATCTCGGCCCGCAGGATCGGTACCGCCCAGCGATGCTTCTGCTCGTCGCTGCCGAACGACAATAACGACGCCGCAACGATATTCACGCCCTGCGGGTTGAGGCTGTGGTAGATCCGCCGACGGCTGAGTTCTTCCAGATAGACGAACTGCTGCAGCACGGTCGCGTTACGCCCGCCGAATTCCGGAGGTTGGCCCGGCAACAGCCAGCCGTTGTCGAACAACAGCCGCTGCCAGCGCCGCGCCCACTGCGGCATATGCGAGACCGACCGGGGACGCTCGAGGGTTTCGCTTGCGGGGGGCAGATTCTCGTCAAGGAATGCCGCGAACTCCGCGCGGAACGCCTCTACGTCGGAATCAAAAGTCAGCTGCACGGTACTCCTCGGCGATCAGCGCCCGGTGCTCCGCGGCCCCGCCGAGCAGCAGCTCACCGGCTTTGGCGCGCTTGAGCGCGAACTGCAGGTCGTTCTCCCAGGTGAACCCCATCGCGCCGTGCAGTTGCAAGCCGTGGCGAAACACCAGCGCCTGGCACTCCCCCGCGGATGCCTTGGCCATCGCGGCCGCCAACCGGCGACGTGGATCGTCGGCGGAGATCGTCAGTGCGGCGAAATACCCCAGCGCCCGAGCACGTTCCACCGCGATGTGCATGTCAGCGGCCTTGTGCTGAACGGCCTGGAATGAGCCGATCGGCACACCGAATTGATGGCGGCTGCGGACGTGCTCGAGGACCAGGTCGAGGATGCGTTGGCACGCGCCGACCATCGTCAGGGCCATGCCCGTCAGTGCGACGTGATGCGCCCGCTCCCGGTCGACGCTCACCCGCGCGGTGTCCGGCACCCGGACTTCGTGGAATGACAAGTCAGCGACGTGCAGCACCGGATCGAACACGGCGGAGCGCCGGGCCGAGACTTCGCCGGCGCCGACGATGAATATCCCGGCGTCGGTCACCACCGCCAGCCGATCGACACGATCGCCGTCCAGGACGTGGCGCGCGGTACCGTCCAACACCCAACCGTCGGGGTCCCGGTGCGCCGAAACCCCGTTGTACACGGCGGTTCCCGACTGGTTCGGGTCGAAATGACCAGATGCCAACGGCGCGAACTGACTCATCGTCGCCAGGAAAGGCGTGGGATCGGTTGCACGGCCCAATTCTTCGAGCACGATCGCCAACTCCACCGCGCTCTCGGGGTCGTTGAGCTCGGTCCAGCCGAGCTCCACGTAGACCTTCCACAGATCCTCCCACAAGGGCTTCGACTCGGCGCCGTCCTCGGCCACCGAACGCACCAGCGACGACGGACATTGCTTGGCGACCACGTCGCGCACGGTGTCCTGCAAGAACCGCTGATCAGGATCGAATTCCAACAGCATCTGGGCCGCCTCCCTGTCGTCGCCGCCAGAGCGAGAATAGCATTCTCTGTTGCGGAAGTAGTAATCTCGAAAATTGGCTATGAGATGCTGACGCGAAGGACCGAAATGGTGGATGCCGCAACCACACTGTGTGAGATCGAAGCGATCAAGCAGCTCAAGGCGCGATACTGCCGCTACCTGGACACCAAGCGCTGGGACGATTGGCGCCAGCTCTTCACCGACGACTTCGTCAGCGACACCTCACCGGCGGGCGGCAAGCGCATCAGCGGCGCCGACGAGTTCGTGTCGTTCGTGCGCAGATCATTGGGCAAACCGTCACAGCCCACGGTGCACCAAGTGCATGCCCCAGAGATCACGCTGACATCGCCGACGACCGCGACCGGGATATGGGCGCTCGAGGACGTGGTGCGACTGGCACCGGGACTCAATCTCGACGGGCGCGGGCACTACCACGAAACATACGAGAAGGTCGACGGCGACTGGTTGATCAAAACCTCGACGCTGACCCGGCTCCGCGAGGACATCTTCAATCCCGTGTTCTCCGTGCGCATCTCACCTCGGATGCGCGGCGCGGGCGCCGCACTGGCACGTAGGCTCGGCTTGTGAAACCGGAGGGGCCCGTCACTCTGGTCACCGGCGCTTTCGGCCAGGTCGGCAAGCTGTGCACCGAAATCCTGCTGCACCGTGGTCACACAGTTGTCGCGATGGATCTGCGCAACGACAGCGCGGTGGCAGCCGCCGCGATCTTGAGCAACAAGTCGCTGCCCGGCACATTGATCTCCGCATTTACCGATCTCTTGGACGCCGACGCGGTGGCCGCGGTCGTGGACCGCCACCAGCCCGCCGCGATCGTGCACCTGGCCGCGATTGTGAACCCACCCTCGTATCGCAACCCCCGGCTGGCCCGCAGAGTCAACGTGGACGGCACCAGGAACGTTGTGCAGGCAGCACGGGCGTTGGGCGAGCCCCCACTGATCGTATTCGCTTCCAGTGCAGCGGTTTACGGCTCACGCAACCCGATCCGCTGCCCCGAACGCATCACCGGCGACACCCCGGTGAACCCGATCGACCAGTACGGCGAGGACAAGGTCCTCGCCGAGGCCATCGTCGCGAACAGCGGCCTGCCGCACGCCATTCTGCGGCTGGCGGGCGTCGTCTCGCCCGACGGCTCAGCCAACCTCGATACGGACTACCTGCTACTGGTGCGGGCCACCCCGACCGACAACCGAATGCACGCGGTGGACGCCCGTGACGTCGCGCTGGCCTTCGCCAATGCGGTGGAGCGCGCCGAAGCCGTCGACGGCAAGGTGCTCATGATCGCCGGCAACGAGACGTACCTGCATCTGATGAGCGAGCTGCAGGACGACATCATGGCGGCCGTCGGCATCGGCCGGCTCGGCCCGTCGGCCGGCCTGCCCGGCAACCCCGACGACGACCGCGGCTGGGCCTTCACCGGCTGGTTCGACACCTCGGAATCCCAAGCTCTGCTTGACTATCAGGAACACGACTGGCCCGACACCGTGGCGTGGGTCGCCGACGCTCTGGGGCCCCGCCGCATTCTGTTGCGAGCACTCGGCCCAATGCTCCGGCCGGCCATGCGCGCGCTGCTGACCGTGCAACGCAGGCTCGAACACCGCGGCCCCTATGCCGACCCGTGGACTCTGATCGGCGAGAAGTACGGTCCGGACGTGCTGACGCCCACCACCTTCTGACCCGATGGCTACCACGGCTCGGGCCAAGAAGCTCGTCATCGGCGCCAGCGGCTTCCTGGGCTCGCACGCCAGCTGGCGGCAGCCGGTGCAGACGTGGCGGGATGCGACGTCGTCTTCTACTGCGTCGTCGACACCCGGATGTGGCTGCGCGACCGTAGACCGGCTCGATCACCGTCAAGGCGTGTGCCGCGGCCTTGGCCACGACGGACCGTTGCTCAGGCGATCGCAGCACGACGAAGCGCCAGCCTTGGGCGTTGGCACCCGAGGGCGCCCACCGGGCCGCGTGAAGGCATTGCGCCAAGGTGCTGTCGTCGACCGGCCGGTCGGTGAAGCGCCGGATCGTCCGAGCGGTCGACATCACCTCCCAGACATCGCCGCTTGCTCCCGTCATTCCTGGCACGCTCGCCGACGCCGGTCAGCCGGCGGGCGCGGCCGCGCGCGCGTGGACTTGCTGGATGCGTTCCTTGCGCGGCAGCACGGGACCGTCGTGAGGCGTTTCGTCGATGCCGAGTTCGGACAGGCCCACCTTGGTCAGCAGCGACGTGCCGTAGGCGGCCAGTACGAGTTTCTGGTCGTCGCTGTGGCCGCCGTCGATGAGCATGCCGCCGATCAGGCAGATGACGGCCATCTTGTACGCGTTGAAAGCCCGGTACCACGACCGGTTCTCGACCGTGATCCCGCTGCTCGCCTGGTAGTGCGTGAGCAGTTCGTCGATGGTGAGCGCGGCCGGATGACTCGCGATTCCGACGGGCTGCATCCAGAGCAGCTCGAGCCATCCGATATCGGTCAGCGGGTCGCCGAGAGTTGTCATCTCCCAATCGAAGACAGCGCTGACCTCGCCGCTGACGAACGCGAAATTGCCCGGCTTGGCATCGCCGTGCACCAGAGTCACCCTCGGGGACGGCTCGGGCATGGTTTCGCGCAATTCCCGCAAAAGCCGTTCCAGTGCGGGCAGCGAATCACGCTTGACCCGATGCATCTCGTCCGCCCAGTGATCGAGTTCGCGGTCCAGGTGAGCCCCGCCGTCATCGAGTGCGCGCAGCCCGGTCTGCTCGAGATCCACCGCGTGGATCGCCGCGAGTTGCTCGGCCAGACTCTGGCACATTCGCACCACGACTTCGTCTGCGGCACTGGGCGCTTCCATCTCATACACTTCTCCGCCGACGCGCTCCATGACGAAGAACGGCCGGCCGAGCACGTCGCCGGTGTCCTCGGACCACAGCGCCCGAGGCACCCGAACCGGCGTGTTCTGCAGCGCGCGCAGAATGGTGAACTGGCGGGTCAGGTCGTAAGGCTCCAGCAGCGCCGGAGGTTTGGGACGCAGCCGCAGCACCACGTCTTGGCGGGAATCAGGCGTCACCACGGTGAACACCATCATCTCGGCGGAATGCCCGAAGTCGACCCGGTCGAGCCCCTCGACGCGGACCTCGTCAGACACCTGTGTACGCAACCACGCGGTCAGCCGCTCAGCGGTGTTGGCGTCCAACGTCATTGACGTACTCCTTCGGCATTAGCCGCGCGCATGCGCTCGGCCTGCGACTTGTCCTGCCTGAAGTTGGACATGTCCATCGCGGCCCAATTCGGGTAGCGGCGGTAGCCCCGACCCCCGAGCAGCAATTCGAAGATGCCCCAACCGGTGTGGCCGTCGAGCTCGAAACGCATCAGCTGGTCGAGCGCCATCGATTTACCCTCGCTCTCGGCGAGTTGCCCGGGATCGTTGCTGTCCCATTGGAAGTGGATGAAGTAGGCACCGTCGCCCAGCTTCTGATACTGGCAGTGCGCCATCGGCAGCCCATAGTAGGCGTTGACGTCTGGGTGCGGGGTGTCGGCCGTGACGCGGTAAGTCTTGCCGTCCTCGTCGGTGAACACCAGCACCGCACGGGCCGGCCGCTTGCGGTCGTCGTCGAATTCGACGTCGTGCTCGATCTTGACGAACCGCTTCGACAGGGTGCCGTCGGAGTGGGTGATGCCGCCGTCGACGTAATTGACTGTGCCATCGGATGACTCGATGATCCACGCCTCGATGGCGCGGTCTTCGAAGCCGGCGTCCAGCCACAGCCAAAAGTCGATCTTGTCCGAGACCCGGACGCCGAACGTGCGATCGCGCCCGCCGTGGAAGCCGTCCACGCTGGTGCGTTCGCCGTCGATTTGCACCCAACCGGTCCAGCGGCCCGGCTCCTTCATGTGGTACATGTCGGCGAGCATCTGGCCGTCCTTGTCGTGCACCTTCATGGGCAGTAGCTCCCACATCGGGGCGGTCGGCTCGTAGTAGAGCTCCCACTCGATGCCGGAGTCGTTGGGTTCGATGTCCAGGCGCCACTTCTTGAGCGGCTCGACGCAGGTCCAGCGCATCGGCCCGGCGTGCAGATCGCCGCGGTCAGCACCGGTCACCGGCCTGCCGGACATCAGATCCCAGTGCCGGCCATCGGCGAGACTGACCTTGACGTAGCCCAGTCCGGTCCCGGTATTGGGATTGTTGCCATATCCACTGGCCAACAGCATGGTGCCGTCCGGGGACGCGGCGAAGAAATAGCACCGATCCGACCAGGTGGGATCGGGATGGTGGACTTGGTCGAATGTCGTCGGCAGCTGATGCGTGAACGATTCATCGGCGGCGGAATAACCCATTATTGCCCTTTCCTCAGATAATGCTTCCCGCAACGCATCCCGCATCGAGTAGCATCGGCGGATGGAATCCAGCCGGCGGTGGGGTGACGACCGCGCGATCCTCGACGATGACGAGGCTCGCCGGTTGCTTCTGGACGCCGCCAGCCGTTGCATCGTGCGCCGGGGTAACTCGCAGATCCGGATGGCCGAAGTGGCCGACGAAGCGGGGGTTTCGCGGTCCACCCTGTACCGCTACTTCCCCGGCCGTGACGAGGTGCTGCTGGGCCTGATGCTGATGCGGGTCGACACCGCGCTGGGTGATCTGGTGCGCTCGCTGGACCATCCCGACGACCCCGTCCGATCGCTACCCGAGATGGTGCTGGCGCGCGTGCAATCGGTGGACGGCAATCCGCTGAACGAAGCGCTGTTCGCTGCCGAGAGCACCGCGGTGGCGGCGGCTCTTGAATTGGGATCGCAGCCCATCGTGGCGCTGCTGTTGGCGCACTACGGGCCGCTGCTGCAACGGTGGAAGCGCGCGGGCCGGCTCTACGACGATCTCGATCCACGTTCGATCGTCCAGTGGCTGAACACGACAACGCTGTTCTTGCTGTCGCCGTCGTGGCGGCACCGCTCCGCGGCCGACCAACGCCGGTTCGTCGAGCAATTTCTGGTGCGGGCCCTGGTGCCACAGATCAGACAGTAACGCACTATTGTCTGATCATGGCACAGTGGGCTACCGTGGTCGGTGGCGGCACACCCGCCCGATCAGAATGGACCCCTATGAAAAACCCGGTGGGACAAGCCATCTCCGTGATCGGACTGGCCGCCCACCTGGGCCGCGGAGTCGGCCGGGTGGCCACCGACGCGATGGTCGGAAGCCGGGCGGGGCTGCCACGAACCGTCGATGAACTCGATGCCACCGTCCTGTCCGGCGTCATGGGCAGCACCGTCAGCTCGGTCAGCGTCATGGGCAGCGACGCGGGCACGTCGTCGCGGGCGCGGCTGGCACTGACCGGCGACGGGGTTCCGGAGTCGGTATTCGTCAAGCTGGTGGCGCAAACGGCGGCCACCCGATTGATGGGTGAACTGGGTCGACTCGGGCACACCGAGGTGCGGTTCTACAGCCAGCTCGCCCCGCAACTCACCGGGGTCCCACGGGCTTACGGGACCGCCTTCGATCCCTGGACGGGCCGCTACGTGTTGGTGTTGGAAGTCCTCCCCGCGGCATCCTGCGAATTTCCCGACACCCTGCACCCGCTGTCCATCGACCAGGCCAGCCTCATCGTCGAATTGCTGGCGAAGCTGCACGCCACCTTCTGGGGACGGTTGCCCGACGACGGACGCGGACCGCTGGGCTGGCTCTACACGCCGTCGGGCGATGTCACCTCCCTGCTGACCGGCTCCCTGATGCACACGTCGATCAAGCGGCTGACCGAGCGCACCGAAATCCCGGTCGAGAACGGCCGCTTCATTGCCGACAACTACCGCACGGTCGCCGCAATCATCGACACTCCCCCGCATACGGTCATGCACGGCGACGCCCATCCGGGCAACGTCTACTTCCGCGACGGCAAGGCGGGACTTCTGGACTGGCAGGCGGTTCGCCGCGGTCACCCGTCCCGCGAACTGGCCTACACCCTGGTCACCAGCTTGACGCCGGAGGATCGTCGCGCCGCCCAACGCGACCTGCTTGACGACTACCGGCGCGCACTGGCCGCGGCCGGCGGACCCGACCTGGACCGCGAGGACCTCTGGCTGCGCTACCGTCAGGGCGCGCTCTATGCATACGTCGCGCCGCTGATCACCGCGGGAATGGGCGGCATGCAGGTCGAAGACATCGCGATCGAAGGTCTGCGACGAGGTGTGGCCGCACTCGATGACCTTGAAACGATTGCCGCTCTGAAGAATTCGATGTAGTCAGCAGGCCTTGCGTTGCGTTCTTACGCGTGGCAATGCCCATGGGTCACACGGGACACAGTGGCCCCGCCAAGAGCGCACATGACCAAACTTGAAGTGCGATAGCGCCGGTGATATCGCATTTCAACTTTGGTCATGCCGAGGCTCCGCGGTGCCAGTGTGAACAGTGTGATTCAGACAACGCTCGAGCAGCATGGCGGCCACCCGTTCCGGTTCGCTGTACATCAGGTCGTGGCAGCTGTCGATAAACAGCAGCGTGTCGACACCGCCCAGGGATTCGATGCAGCGCCGTTGCTGTCGCGGTGAGAGCGCCCTGTCCCGTAGCGTCATGATCCAGGTCCGGGGCACCTCGAGGGGCAGGTCGCTGCGGTCGACGCACTCGAAGATCACCCCGGCCGACTCCGGATACCGGCGCGACAGAGCAAGCTCTTGCCGCTCCCGCGGCATGGCATTCAAAAACGCCAATCTTGCTGCCGCACTGGGTATCGTCGTCATACTCCGCACCCGCGGACCGAACCGCGCCAGCGGGACCAGCGGCCCGCCGAGGGTGTCCACCACGGTCGCCCCCTGGGGCGGAATGAACGCGGCGGCCAGGATCAACTCGCGCACCCGAGTGCCGAGCCTGGCCACCACCCCGGGCACGGTCACACCGCCCAACGAATGTCCCACCACCACGACATCGCCAAGCGAGGCGCCTTCGACGTCGGCGACCACCGAGTCCACCCAGTCGGCGATGGTGACCGTCGACAGGTCCGCGGGGTGCCGGCCGCGGCCTGGCAGGTCGACGGCCAATACTCGCAATTTCGGTTCCTGGCAGGCCAATTCGGCCACCACCAAATCCCAGCAGTCGGCTGCATGTGCACCGCCGTGAACCAGGACGAGATCGGGTAGCACCATTTGGGTGTTGACTGTAAACCCTGAACCTCATCGCAAAGGAGAAAGAATTGGATCCGGAAACCTACCGGCGGGGTCTTGAGATTCGCTCCGCGGTGCTTGGCGAGGAGTATGTCAACAAAGCCCTGGCCGACGCGGACGACTTCACCGGGCCGTTGCAAGATCTGCTCACCGAATACTGCTGGGGCGCAGTGTGGGGGCGCGACGGCCTGACCCGTAAGACGCGCAGCATGCTCAACCTGGCCATGACCTCGGTCCTCAATCGGCCGCGCGAACTGCGCACCCATATCAAGGGGGCACTGACCAACGGCGTCACCCGCGAGGAGATCCGCGAGATCTTCCTCCAAGTCGCCATCTATGCCGGCGCGCCGGCCGCGGTCGACAGCTTCCGCACGGCCGGTGAAGTGTTCGCCGAGCTGGACAAGAGCTAGGGTCCGGCATGGAAACCGGCGCTGCAATCGGGTTCATCGGTTTGGGAAACATGGGTTTTCCCATGGCATGTCGCCTCATCGGAGCCAATCACGACGTCATCGCCTTCGATGCCCGCAGCGCGGCAGTCGAGCGGTTGGTCGCCCTCGGCGCACGCGCCGCGTCGTCGGCGAAGGAGGTCGCCGACCAGGCTGCCACCGTCCTGGCCAGCCTGCCGTCGCCTACCGCATCCCTTCAGGTGGCAACCGGCCCAGAAGGCGTGATCGAGGGCTCGCGAGTCAAGCGCTATGTCGACCTGTCCACCATTGGCAGCCACACGGCGGTGCAGATCCACGACCGACTCGCCGAACGGGCCATCGCCGCGCTCGACAGCCCGGTCAGCGGTGGCGTCGGCGGAGCGGAAAAGGGTGCACTCGCCGTGATGGTGTCGGGCCCGCGCAACGAATTCGACGCCATCAGAACCGCGCTCGAGGCGCTAGGCCGGCCGTTCTACATCGGCGAACAGCCCGGCTCGGCACAGACGATGAAACTCGCCAACAACATGCTGGCGGCCAACGTCTTGGTCGCGACGGCAGAAGTCGTCGTGATGGGTGTCAAGGCGGGTCTGGATCCCGGCGTGATGATCGAGGTGCTCAACGCGGGCTCCGGCGCGACGAGCGCAAGCCGTGACAAGTTCCCGCGCGCGATCCTGCCGCGCACCTTCGACTACGGCTTCGCCACCGGATTGATGGTCAAAGATCTGCGCCTCTATATCGACGAAGCCAAGGCGCTCGGTGTGCCCGTCGAGGTCGCCGAAGCAATTGGCCGGTTATGGGAGGCCGCGGCGCGCGATCAAGGCCCGGACTCCGATTTCACGACGGTGATCAAACCGTTCGAAAATGCCGCCGGCGTTACCGTCAGCGGTCAGCGGTCGGCGTCGGTGTAGCGGATCACGCCGCGAATGTTGTTGCCTTCCAGCATGTCCCGATACCCGTCGTTGATCTGCTCCAGCGAGTAGGTCTTGGTGATCATGTCGTCGAGGTTCAGCTTGCCGGCCTGGTACAGCGACAGCAACATCGGGATGTCGTGCTGCGGGTTGCCGTGGCCGAAGATGCTGCCCTGCAGGTTCTTCTGCAATAGCGTCAGGCCGGCCAGATTCAGTGTCACGTCGGTCTCCATAACGGCGCCCATCGAGGTGAGTACGCACGTTCCGCCCTTGGCCGTCGCCGACACGTAGGTCTCCACGTCGGCGCCGTTGATCCGGCCCACGGTGACGATGACCTTGTGCGCCATGCGGCCCAGGGTTGCCTCGGCGATCCCGGCCAGCGCCGTCTCGATGTCCGAATACACGTGGGTGGCGCCCAATTCGCGGGCCAGGCGCTGCTTCCAGACGGCGGGCTCCACGGCGAACACGTAACGAGCGCCGCAGTTGACGGCGCCCTGCAGCGCCGCGATGCCGACGCCACCCAGCCCGACGACCGCCACATCCTCGCCGGGTCGGACCGCCGCGGCGCGGGTCGCCGAACCGTAGCCGGTAGTCACTCCGCAGCTGACCAGGGCGGCGGCCTCGAACGGAACGGCCGGATCGATTTTCACCAGCGACGATCGGTGCACGACAAGGTACGGCGAGAACGTGCCCAGCAACGCATACGCATAGACGTCGCGGTCGGCCGAGCGAACGCGGAACGAGCCGTCCGACACCGACGTCCCCGACATCAGCCCCATGCCGAGGTCGCACAGGTTGAGCAGGCCGACGCGGCACGGCCGGCAGGTGCCGCACGAAGGAATGAAGGAGGTGGCGACGTGGTCACCGGGGACGAGGTCATCGACTCCGTCTCCGACCTCGATGACCACCCCAGCCCCCTCGTGTCCACCCAGCACCGGGAAAGCCGCGACCGGTATGTCCCCGGTGACGACATGGTGATCCGAGTGGCACATCCCTGCGAACTCGAGCCGCACCTTTACCTCGCCCCGGCGCGGGTCCCCGATCTCGATTTCATCGACCGACCAGGGTTGGTGGAAGTCCCACAGCAGCGCGCCTTTGGTTTTCATCTCCGAGCCTCCTGTATCGGCCGTCGGGCAACCTCAGCGACGCGGACCGCGCTTCGCCCGCGGCTCGGAGAATGATATTATCCGGATTTAAGAACGGCACTGGCAGATCACCCGCAATAGTGACGACTACCAGGCCCGATGACTAACCGAAACGCTTACCGAAAATCCGCTGATTGGCAGCCGACGAGAATGTTAGTTTATCTATCATATGACCGGATTTGGCTTACCCCGGCTACCGGAGTCGAAGGGTGCCGTTCGTGATCGAGCACGCTGACGGCACACGCACGCCACTGATCGACGCCAGCGTGCACATCTTCTTCCCGTCCAACAAGGACCTGCGCTCCTTACTTGCGTGAGCCGTTCAAGAGCCGCGGTTTCCCGGACTACGAGATGGACTGGTACGGGGCGCCGGGCGGCGAGTACGCGCCCAACACCGAGGGCCCGGACCGCCAGTATCCGGGTTCGGATCCGGAAATCGTTGCCAATGAACTGTTTTCGAAACGCGGCGTCGATGTCGCGATTCTGCATCCGATGGGCCGCGGCATCATGCCGGACCGGCACTTGGGCAGCGCACTGCACGCCGCCCACAACGAGATGATGGTGTCGCGCTGGCTGGAGTCGAGCGAGTTCGGTGACCGGTTCCGCGGCACCATCCGGGTCAACCCCGACGACATCGCCGGCGCACTGCGCGAGATCGAAAAATGGCGTTCGCACCCGCGCGTGGTCCAGATCGGGATCCCGCTGCAGTCCCGCGAGCTTTACGGCAAACCGCAGTTCTGGCCGCTGTGGGAGGCGGCCGTCGACGCGAACCTCCCGGTTGCGGTGCACATCGAGGTCGGGTCGGGCATCGCCTTTCCGCCGACGCCGAACGGGAACACCCGCACCTACGAGCAATACGTCAGCTTCATGGCGCTGAACTACGTGTACCACCTGATGAACATGATCGCCGAGGGCGTGTTCGAGCGCTTCGGCAGCTTGAAGTTCGTTTTCGCCGACGGCGCCGCGGACTTCGTGACGCCGTTCATCTGGCGGATGGACACGTTCGGTCGGCCGCACCTCGAGCAGACACCGTGGGCCCCGCGGATCCCGAGCGACTACCTGCCCGGTCACGTGCATTTCGTCCAGGGCAGCCTGGACGGTCCGGGCGACACCGAGTTCGCCGGTGAGTGGTTCGGCTTCACCGGCAAGGACGACATGGTGATGTTCGGTTCCAGTTATCCGCACTGGCAGTGCGGTGACATCAGCAAAATACCCACCGCACTGTCCGCCGAGCAGCGGGAGAAGTTGTGCTGGCGCAACGCGGCCGACCTGTATGGCATAGACATCGCAGTTGGCTCCGGCGCACAGTAGAAGTAAGAAACACCAGAGCAAGGAGTTTTCAGATGACTCTCACCCATGCACAGGAACGTGTTCCCGCTGCCGAGCGCATAGCCGTTCGTTGCGTCGACTCGGATGTGCACCCGGTGCCCAAGCGCGGCGAGATTGTCCAGTACATCCCCGAGCCGTGGCGCAGCAAGTACTTCTTGACTCGCAATATCGGTGAGCAGATCTACTACGACGCTCCGGACTACGCGCACAGCTTCGCGATGCGCACGGACACCTTCCCGCCGCACGGCGAGTTCCCCGGCAGCGACCCGGACATGGCGTTCCGCCAGTTGATCATGGAGGCCGGCTCCGACATCGCGATCCTGGAGCCCGGCGCGTACCCCGCCCGCATACCAGAAGCGCAGCACGCGATGGCGTGCGCCCTGAACGAATGGCAGGCCAACCATTGGCTCGACAGCCACAACAACTGGCACGAGCGGTGGCGCGGTTCGATCTGCGCGGCCGTCGAGGAACCGGAAGAGACCGTGCGCGAAATCGAGCGCTGGGCCGGGCATCCCTACATGTCGCAGATTCTGATCAAGGCCGAGCCGCGGCCGCCTTGGGGCAACCCGAAATATGACCCGATCTGGGCCGCGGCGACCAAGCACGACATGCCGGTGAGTTGCCACCTGTCGCGCAGCCATTTCGACGAGCTGCCGATCCCCCCGGTCGGATTCCCCAGCTACAACCACGACTTCATGGTCACCTACTCGCTGCTGGCGGCCAACCAGGTGATGAGCCTGGTGTTCGACGGCGCCTTCGACCGATTCCCGACGCTGCGGATCGTGTTCGTCGAGCACGCCTTCACCTGGATCCTGCCGCTGATGTGGCGCATGGACGCGATCTACGACGCGCGGAAATCCTGGACGGACCTCAAGCGCAAACCGTCGGAGTACGTCAAGGAACACATCAAGTTCACCACCCAGCCGCTGGACTACCCCGAGGACAAGACGGAGCTGACCCGGGCGATGGAGTGGATGGAGTGCGACAAGATCCTGCTGTACTCCTCGGACTACCCGCACTGGACCTTCGACGACCCGCGCTGGTTGGTCAAGCACCTTCCCAAAGCGGCCCGCGACGCGGTGATGTACAAGAACGGCATCGCGACCTACCACCTCCCCGAGACGGTCCCCGTCCTCGAGGGACAAGTCCGGGTGCTCTGAGTTGGAAGAAACCGCCAAGCGGCCCCGCCTCGCTCAGGGCCGCGAGCATGTTGTCGCGACGGTGGACGAGATCCCCTCGGGCACCCATAAATTGGTACCTATCGGACGCCACGGCGTCGGCGTCTACAACGTCAACGGCACCTTCCACGCGATAGCGAACTACTGTCCGCATCAAGGCGGTCCGCTGTGCTCGGGACGCGCCCGGGGCCGCACCGTGGTCGACGAGACCGCTCCCGGCGACGCGGTCATGGTGCGCGATCTCGAGTACATCTACTGCCCCTGGCATCAATGGGGTTTCGAGCTGGCGACCGGCACCACTGCGGTCAAGCCGGAGTGGAGCATTCGCACCTACCCGGTGCGTGTCGTCGGCAACGACGTTCTGGTGATGGCCTAACTACTCAGGAGAATCGCGTGGCTGCTATCGAGGTGAACGGCGGAAACGTTGTCTATGAAATCCTCGGTGACTCAGGCGATCTCATTGCCCTGACGCCGGGGGGCCGGTTCAGCAAGGAGATTGACGGCCTGCGCCCGCTGGCCGAGGCCCTGGTCGCCGGCGGCTATCGCGTACTGCTGTGGGACCGACCCAATTGCGGTGCCTCCGATGTGCAGTTCTACGGGCAAAGCGAGTCGCACATGCGTGCCGAGACCCTGAAGCTGCTGTTGAACAAGATCGGTGTCCAGCGCTGCATCCTGGCCGGCGGCTCTGGTGGGGCAAGGGATTCCATGCTGACCACCATGCTCTATCCCGAGCTCGTCGAGAAGCTCGTGGTGTGGAACATCGTCGGCGGGATCTACGGCAGCTTTGTGCTCGGTTCCTTCTACATCATCCCGAGCATTCTCGCGGTCCGAGGCACCGGAATGGACGGCGTGATCAAGGTCGCCGAATGGCGCGAACGCATCGAGGAGAACCCGGCCAACAAGCAGCGGTTCCTCGACTTCGACTCCGACGAGTTCCTCAAGCTGATGCTGCGCTGGCTCAACGCGTTCGTGTCCAAACCAGGCCAGACCATACCCGGGGTCCCCGACGAGATGTTCGATCGAATTCAGGTGCCCACGTTGATCATTCGCGGCGGCGAGAACGACATGGATCACCCCAAGCGCACTTCGCTGGAGGTCAGCTGCCTGATCAAAGGTTCGAAGCTGATCGACCCGCCCTGGCCCGAGGACGCGTGGGAGCGTGCCTCCGAAGAACGGGCGGCGGGAAAGGTGCAGCGCTTCAACATGTTCGACACCTGGGTGCAGGCAGCACCCGCGATCCTCGAGTTCTTGGGCTCCTGATGCGTGCATCCGGTGCCTCAAAAAGTGCGAATGTGGACTTCGCAGTTGAGCGACGCCTCCAGGGCCGTGTGGATTCGGCTCTCCGGAACGCGGTCGAGGTCGGCTTCGCGCAGCGTCACGTGGACGACGTCGAAGCCCTCATCACCCGGCGTGCGGGTGATTTCGCCGGTAAGACCGAATGCGGACAGCACGCCGTGGGCGTCGTCGTCGGTTCCCCTGCTGATGAAGGTCACCGTGCCGGCCACCGGGGTACCGCCGAACGCTTTGGCGCACAGGTCAATTGCCGCTTGCTTACTGGCCTCGACATCGTCGCTGGCGATAAGCAACTCGACCTCACGGCGGCTGGCCGGCATCGCCGCAAGGTCGTTTTTCACTACGTCCGCGCCGATCTCACCGATCTGCTCGAGGAGCGCCGCCATGCCCTCGCGTAACCGCTCCGGCGCGTACTCACCGTCCGGGTCGACATTGACCCGCACCACCGCAGTCCGCATGCGGGCTAGCCTAACTGGAACGATTGTGGGCTGATCCGTGAAGACACCAGCAACCACCCAAGCCGCCGTCAGCACCGCCACCTGGCCCGGATGCGCACCCCGGCTGCTGCAGCCCGGCGCCGGGACGCGAATACCTTCCGCTTGCCGACGCCGACGAATTGCTGCGCGAGGTCGAGGCCGGCGGACTGCTCGGCCGCGGCGGTGCCGCCTTTCCGCTGGCGGTGAAGTTGCGCGCGGTTCGCGATAATGGCCGCCTGGCCGGTGGAACCGTCGTCGTCGCGAATGGCGAAGAGGGAGAGCCGGCTTCGATCAAGGACCGGTGGCTGCTGCGGAACCGCCCGCACCTGGTTCTGGACGGACTGCGGTTGGCCGCGGCGATGGTGGCCGCCGACCGCGCCTACGTCTATGTTTCTGACGCGGAGTCGGCGCGCAGCGTCGAGGCCGCGCTCGGTGAACTCGATGCGGACGCCCTGGGCGGAGTCGCCGTCAGCCTGCGCACGGTAGAGCCCGGGTATGTGGCCGGCGAGGAGACCGCGGCGGTCCGCGCGCTCAACGGCGGCCCTGCCAAACCGACGGACAAACCACCACGCCCCTTCGAAGAAGGCGTCGACGGACTACCCACGCTGGTCAGCAACGTCGAAACCCTGGCCAATCTCCCTTACCTGCAGCGCCACGGCTCGGCGGCATACCGCTCGCAGGGCTCGCAGCTGTCGCCGGGCACGTTCCTGGCGACCATCACCGGGGCCGGCCGCCCGCCGGTCCTCTACGAGCTCCCGCACGGCCTGGCTTTCACTGAACTGCTTGCGCTGCATGGGGTTTCACCCGACCAGGTGCGGGGGGCCTTGATGGGCGGCTACTTCGCCGGCCTGCTCGATCGGCGGGTGCTGGAAACCACGCTGGATCACGAGACGATGCGGGACCTCGGCAGCGGGCTGGGCTGCGGCGCGATCTCGCTGATCACCGACGACTGCCCTGTCGCAGTCGCGGCATCGGTGCTGGCCTACTTCGACCGCGAAAACGCCGGGCAGTGCGGGTCGTGCTTCAACGGAACGGCGGCGATGTCCGCCGTCGCGGGAGCCCTCCGTGACGGCGTCGCGACGACCGAGGACGTCGACCGGTTGCGCCGCTGGTCGGTGGTGCTGCGCGGGCGCGGTGCCTGCGCAACGCTGGACGCCGCGTGCAACGTTGCGGCGAGCCTGCTCGACCAGTTTCCGGATGACGTGGCGCGCCACCTCGAAGGCGGCTGCCCGGACTGCCGTGCCCACCCATTCCGCTTCGACCGTCCCTACGCGGCGGAAGCTGTGAGGCGACCATGAAAATCCGTTTGGACCGCACCGTTTGCGACGGCTTCGGCATCTGCGCCAAGCACGCGCCCGGATACTTCTCGTTGGACGACTGGGGTTACGCATCGCTGATCGGCGACGGCACCGTGGCCGCCGCGGACGGCGACGCGGTCAAGCGCGCACTGCTGGACTGCCCGGTGCACGCCATAACCGAACTCGGTGACCGCATACCCACCGTCCCGCACCCCTCCCCCAGCGAGTCGGACGACGACCCCGGCGCGCACCTCAACACCGAATCGAACGAAGCCCAATGGGGGTTCATGCGGTAAGCGGCCGCCACTCCGGTGCAGATGCCTAGTTGCGGCGGTGTCGAACGCATAGGCTGAAGCCAGCGAATATCGGGATCGTCCCTGTGGGAGGCCTGCCATGAGGTGGTTTGGTCGTCTGGCCGCCGTAGTCGCGGCCGCGTTCGCGTCGATGGCGGTTGCAGTGGGCGCGACGCCGGCAATCAGCTCAGCGGAATGCGGCTCCAACATGTCGTGGAATCCGGTGACCATGGTGTGCAAACCGCCACCGGCGCCGCCGGCGTGGTACACGGCTCCGCCGCCATACGCGCCATCGTTTGCGCCGCCGAATGCGCCGCCGCCTCCCCTGTGGCCGGCGTGGTCCCCGATGGCACCGATGTGGAGTAACGGCTACCAGCATTGGGGCGTCTACGTGGGCGGGGTCTGGGTGCCGCTCTGACCGCGGGACAACTCCGGTCGCGAACCGTTTTATGTGAGTTAGCTAGGTAGCGGCGCGCGGCGCCTTTACTCCTTCTTGACCAGGCATTGATTCGCCTTACCGACGATGGCCATTGTGAGTACGCTTTCATCGGTGGAACTGGGAGTTTTGGGACCTCTGCAGGTCAGACAAGGCGGGGCGCCCGTCACTATCCCGGGCGCCAAACCTCGCGCCATCCTCACGATGCTGGGGTTGCAAGGCGGTTCCGTCGTGTCGGCCGACACCCTCGTCGAGTTGCTCTGGGGCGAGGATCCGCCGCGCACCGCCGCCAAGGCCCTGCAAACCCACATCTCTGCGCTGCGTCGCGCGCTGGGCGACGGCTTTGTCTTGACGCAAGGCGCGGGTTGGGCCCTGGCCGAGAGCGAGGTTGACGCCTCGCGCTACAAATCGGCCGCGCGATCGGCACGCGATGCCGCCGCCTCCGGCGACACCCGCCAGGCGGTGGCCCGCTTCGAGGAGGCGCTTGCCCTCTGGCGCGGTATCCCCGAACTGCCCGACGGCCGGCGGGGAACATCGGAGAAGACGCGGTGGATCGAGGGCCACGCCTCGCTAGTGGAGGATCGGGCCGACGCGCTGCTCGCGACGGGCCGCGCCGCGGAGATCATCGGCGAGCTCGAGGCCGCGGTGGCCGATGCGCCGCTGCGCGAGAGGCGATGGGGCCAGCTGATGCTCGCCCTCTACCGCGCCGGCAGGCAGGGTGAAGCCCTTGGCGCCTACCAACGGGCGCGGGCGTTGCTCGCCGATGAACTGGGGGTCGATCCCGGACCCGAACTCCGCCGGCTCGAGGCCGCGATCGTCGTTCAGGACACCGCGCTGGAAACCCCTGCGGTGCAACAACTTCCGTCGATGACCCGTGCCGTGACCTTCCTGCTGACCGACATCGAGGGGTCGACGGCCGCATGGGAGGCGGACGCCGACGCCATGGCGGTGGCGCTCGCACGACACGACGAGCTCGTCGAGCAGGTCGTCACGTCCCGCGGAGGACGGCTGATCAAGACGCGCGGCGAGGGCGATGCCACGTTCTCGGTCTTCGAGCGGCCGTCGGGGGCCGCCGCCGCCGCCATTGAGCTGCAGGAAGCGATCGCCGGTGAGCCGTGGGCGCTGCGGGAGCCCATGCGTATTCGCGTGGCGCTGCACACCGGGGAGGTCGAGCTCCGCGACGGCGACTACTTCGGTCGGGCGGTCAATCGCGCTGCCCGTCTGCGGTCGCTGGCCGCGGGTGGCCAGATCCTGTGTTCGGGCGCGACCGCCGAGCTCGTCATCGATTCACTGCCCGATGACGTTCTGCTGGCCGACCTGGGGATGCGCCAGCTAAAAAACCTCGCGCGCCCCGAGCACGTCTTCGAACTCCGCCTGGAAACCGCCGACGACCAGCCGCAGGCCGTCCCAACCGAAGCGCCCATCGAGCGCCCGAGCCTGCCCCCAGTGCTGGCCGGCCCCGGGCCGTTCGTCGGGCGTGGGAGCGAGCTCGAACGGCTTTTCGCCGCGTGGCAGACCGCGCTCGCCGGTGCCACGAACGCCGTGCTGATCGCCGGCGAACCGGGCGTCGGCAAGACGCGTCTGGCCGGCGAATGGTCCCGACAGGCCTACGACCAAGGCGCCCTCGTGATTTACGGCCGTTGCGATGAGGACCTCGGTGCGCCGTATCAGCCGTTCGCGGAGGCCCTGCGTTCGCTGGTGCCCTGCCTCGGTGCCGGTGCGCTGCGAGGGCTGCGCGGCGTGGAGGCATTGCTTCCACTGGTTCCCGGGCTGACCGAGGTCCTGCCCGATCTGGCCGCGCCGACCCGCGCCGACCCGGACACCGAACGCTACGCACTTTTCGACGCCGTCGTTGCGCTGTTGCGACTCGCCTCCGCCGGTGCGCCCGTCATCCTGATCCTCGACGACCTGCACTGGGCGGCCAAACCCACGCTGCTCCTACTACGGCATCTCCTGCGTTTCGGCGAGCACGCCCGCGTGCAGGTCGTCGGCACCTATCGCAGCACCGACCTCGACCGCTCCCACCCCCTGGCGGCGATGCTCGCCGATCTTCATCGCGACGGCACCGCTGACCGCCTTCAGCTCGGCGGCCTCGACGAGGACGACGTGACCGCGTATGTCGCCGAGGCCGGCTACCACGACGAAGAGCTGGCCCGCGCGTTGGCGTCGGTCACGGGCGGCAACCCGTTCTTCCTCATCGAGGCCCTGCGCCACGTGGCTGAAAGCGGCGGCCGGTGGGATGCGAGCACCCTGCCACAGGGGGTTCGAGAGGCCGTGAGTCGCCGCCTCTCGCGGCTCGCGCCGGAGGCGAACAAGGCCCTGTCCGCGGCTGCGGTCGTCGGCAGTCGGTTTGCCCTGGAACTGGTCGAGCGCGTGGTCGGGGACGACCTCGTCGACGCGTTCGACGAGGCGTGCAAGGCCGGAATCGTTATCGAAGAGCCGGGCGGTCGGTACCGGTTCAACCACGCCCTCGTCCGGCAGTCGCTGCTCGCCGAGCTGCCGTCCGTGCGGCGCATGCGGCTGCACCAGCGCATCGCCACGACGCTGGAGACCGAGCCCGGCGCCGACGACGAACTGCTCGCCGAATTGGCTCACCACTACTTCGAGTGTGCGTGGGCGGGAAACGCGGCCAAGGCCGTCGAGTATTGCCGACGCGCCGCGGACCAGGCGATGGCCCGCCTGGCTTACGAGGGCGCGGCCGACCTCTACGACCGCGCCCTGCACGCACTCGAGGAGATTGACGAGGAGCTGCCCGACCGCGAAGACCAGGTGGCCGAGCTACTGGTCGCGCGCTGCGAGGCTCTGCTGGCCGCGGGTGACGTAACCTCGGCGGCGGGCGCGGTCTCGCAATTCCAAACGGCGGCAGTCGATTCAGCCCGGCTTGCGGCATGGGCAACGTGCTTCGACGGCCAACTGTCGATGCTGATCCATCCCGAGCGACTGGACGAGGTCGAGGCCGCGGTGGGAGCGGCGGCCAGCAAACTGGCACAACTGAACGACGCGGCCGGAGAAGCCAAGGCGCACACCGTTCGTGCCGGGTGCCTCGCCCGGCTCGGGAGAATCGGCGATTGCGAAATCGCCCTGGACGACGCTCTCACGGCCGCGCGGCGCGGGCGAGAACACCGCGCGGTGAACGAAGTGCTGGCGGGCGCGCCGCTTGCCGCGCTGTGGGGCCCCAATCCGGTTCCGCGCGCGGGCGGTCGGTGTCTTGACGTGGTGCGGCTGCTCCGGATCACGACCGACTCGCCTGCGGTCGAGGCGACGTCGACGCGGTGCCAGGCCGTGTTGGAGGCCTTCCGCGGCCGCGCTGCGGCGGCCCGGCGGATGATCGACTCCGCCCGGCGCACGGTCACCGAGCTGGGCCTGCGCCATGCACTGCTCGAGGTCGAGCAATTCGCCGGCATCGTCGAGCTGGTTGTGGACGATCCGGCCGCGGCCGAGCCGCATCTGCGTAAGGCCTACAACGGCTTTCGCCGCATGGGTCTGGACGCCGACACCGCCGAGACCGCCGCGCTGCTGGGTCGCACCTGTCTCGCGCTCGACCGCGATGCCGAGGCCGTCGAATTGTGTACGGAGAGTGAGCGTCTCGCCGGCCACGCGCTGAAGCCGTCGATCGCCTGGCGGACGCTTCGGGCGCATCTGTTGTCGCGCGGCAATGATCACGACGGGGCCCGGCGGGTGGCCGAGGCTGCCGTTGCGCTTGCCGAGCGCACCGACTTGTTGGTTGATCACGGCGACGCATGTGCCTCACTGGCAACGGTTTTGGGCGCCGCCGGCGATGCCGCGGGGGCGCGAGCCGCCGCGGAGCGGGCGGTCGGTCTGTACGAACGGAAGGGCGCGGCCGCGCTCGCCGAGAAGGCGCGCGGCATCCTTAGCGAGCGAGCTGTGCCACCAGCTCCACCCGAACCCGAACCGCCGAGCGCCGAGCCGGACAACGCATGTGCGAGGGCGGGCAAACGCGCAATGGCCGCTATTGATCGGGAGGCCTGGGACGAGTTCGAGCGGCAGTTCGCACCGGGGGCCTCAATCGAGAGTCGCCGGAAGGTCGTCGGCTTTGAGCAAAACGAATTCCGATCGGACGATGTGATCCATCAGACGAGGCACGATCTCGAGACGGGCGCGATGCGGCTCAACCAAGTCATTATCGCCGTGCGAGGCGAGCGCCTGGCTCTCGCTCGAATGGTGGTGGGCACTCCCGACGCGAGCCTTGGCGCGCCGCAAGACGAATTCCTCGCGCTATTTGGCATCGACGACGAGGGTCGAATCGCGGTGCAGGTGTGGTTCGACGTCGAAGACATCGACGCCGCCTTCGCAGAACTCGACGCGCAGCACGCCAGATTTGAGGAGCCGCAGCCAAAGGCCCGGCGGCTGGAAAACGCTGCGAGTCGAGCCGATGAACGGGCCAACCAGCTCTTCACCGACCGCCGCTGGGACGAGTTCGGCGCGCTGCTCACCGACGACGTCCAGGTCGATGACCGGCGGCGTGGACTTCATCGTGAGGGCGACGACCACGACACAGAGGTCGCTAATGTGCGTGCGATCGCGGACATCGGCATCAAGAACACAACGTCACAAGTTCTCGCGATTCGCGGGGAGCGCCTCGTCCTCAGTCGTACCGTTTTTTCGGGTCGGGACCAGCGGCCCGAGGCGTTCCACACCGAGATACTTCGCATCGCGGAAATCGACGCCGACGAGCGGATCGTGGCGTACGTTGCGTTCGACCTCGACGACGTCGACGGCGCTTACGAGGAGCTGGAGGCGCGGTACCTAGCCGGCGAAGCGGCGCCCTACGCGCATGTCTGGCAGATCGGAATGGAAACGCTCGGCGAACTCAACCGTCACGAGCCTGGACGGATGATCGCCGGACTTGTGTATACCGATCATCGGCACATCGGGTTCACGTCGGGGGACTTCGGTCGCGCGGTCGAGGAATTGTGGGCGCTCGTACCCGACGCCCGGTATCGGACGCCTGCGGTGTACGCGCTCGACACCCACGGCTTAGTCGCCAAATTCGTCATCGAGGGCACCGATGTCCATGGGAGCGAATTGCAGTGGCCTCGTGTGCTTCTCCTCTCCGTCCGTCCGGAAGAGACGCGGCTGGAAGTCTACGAAGAGGATGACGTCGACGCCGCCCTAGCCCGCTTCGAGGAGCTGCGCCCGCAGGCGCGGCGGCTCGAAAACGTGGCAAGCAAGGTGACCGAGCGCTACATAGCGCACTTCGCATCGCGCGACTGGGACGCTCTCGCGAAGGTACTGGCCAACGACATCGTCACCGACGATCGCCGGCGGGTCGCAAGCGCAGGGATCCGGCACGGTCGGGATGCCGAGATCGCAAGCCTGCGGGCGGCCGCCGACGTCGGGATCACCTACTTCACGGCCGTCGTCCTCGCAGCCCGTGGGGAGCGCCTCGTCCTCGCGCATGTCTCGGGCGGCGAAGGCGGGTCCGGGGAGTTCCTCAACGAGGTGCTGGGCGTCGCCGAAATCAACTCGCACAATCGGATCGCGGCGATCGTCTTGTTCGATCTCGACGACTTCGATTCCGCACTAGCCGAGCTCGACGCCCGATACCTCGCCGGCGAAGCGGCCGCCCACGCGCGCACGTGGTCCGTGATCACTAGAGGACACGAGGTGCTCAACCGACGCGAGCTTCCGCCTACCACAACAGATCTCGTGAGTATCGACCACCGTCGGGGACCCGCGTTCGCCCCAGGCGAGGGGATCCAATACCTCCAGGCCGGGATTGACCTCGACCAAGACATCCGAACCTACGTCGAGGTTGTGCATCGGCTCAGCGACCTGGGAGCGGTCTGCACCCATGTCGGGCATGGCATTTCGCGCGAGGGCTTCGACGCCGAGTGGCGAGGCATCGACTTGTTGACGGTCACCGGTGACAGCGTCAACCGCTGCGAGGTCTTCGACGAGGCAGACATCGATGCCGCGCTTGCGACGTTCGATCAGCTCAGTCGGCCGGCACCCCGGCTGGAGAACACGGCAAGCCAGGTGTACGAGCACTTTTGGACATGCTTTGCGGCCCGCGACTGGGTTGCCATGGCGGAGATTTTGGCCGACGACAGCTCCACTGACGATCGTCGTCGGGTCGTGAACGCGGGGATCCGACGGGGTCGGGATGCCTTCATCGCTGACATGCGGGCGGTCGCCGAGGTTGGGACGGCCGACAACATAACGTCGACGGTGCTTGCAACGCGCGGGGAGCGGCTCACTCTCAATCGCATCCACTCGTCTTCTCTTCAAACAGAACTGATCAACGTCGTCGAACTTAATGCCGACGAGCGGACCATCGCATCCGTCGTTGTGTTCGATATCGAAGACATCGACGCGGCCTTCGATGAGCTCGACACGCGCTACGTCGCCGGCGAAGCGGCGGCCTACTCGCGCACGTGGTCGGTAGTTACAAGGGCCTACGCCGCACTCAACCGACGGGAGCTTCCACAGACGACTTCGGACTGCGTCGACATCGACCGGCGGCGGCTCGTGATGATCGAGGCGGGGGGCATGAAGGAATACCTCCGTGCCATGTTCGACGCCACATCACCTGTCAGCATTCATATCAAGGCTGTGCATCGTCTGAGCAGTTTTGGAGCGGTCGTCACCCACCAGTCGCATGCGACCTCGCGAGACGGCCTCGACGCCGAGTGGCAGGACGTCAACCTTCTTACGGTCGACGGCGACCTGATGAATCGCTGCGAAGTCTTCGACGAGGCAGACCTCGACGCCGCGCTCGCTAGGTTCGATCAACTCAGCCGGCCCGCACCGCGGCTACAAAACGCGGCAAGCCGTGTGGGTGAGCGCTACTTGGCACACAGAGCCGCGGACGACTGGGACGCAATGGCAGAGATCCTGGCCGACAACTTTTCCAGTGATGATCGCCGTCGGGTGGTGGGCGCAGGAGTCCGACATGGTCGAGACGCCGTGATCCTGGACATGCGGGCGATCGCCGGCCTGGCGCTCATGAAGGTGACATCAACTGTCATGGCTACCCGCGGGGAGCGCCTCGTTCTCATGGGTGCCCAGTATTCGGGCCGCAATCGAGGTCCAGAGGGAGCATTTCTCACAGAGGTGCTCGGGATCTTTGAACTCGACGCCGACGAACGGATCGTCGCGGCGGTCTCGTTCGACGTCGATGACGTCGAGGCCGCCATTGCCGACCTCGACGCGCGGTACATCGCTGGCGAGGCAGCGCCATACGCGCGCACGTGGTCGGTGATCGCGGGAACCTTCGCCTCGTTGAGCCATAACGCGCTCCCCGCGCTGACGCCCGACTGCATGACTATTGACCATCGCCGGGTGACTGCGTTCGCGCCCGGGGAGATGACCGCATACATCCGTGCCGGGTTTGAAATCGATCAGACCATCCGAGCCTACGTCGAGGTTGTGCACCGGCTGAGCGATCTTGGAGCGGTTTGCACCTATGCGGCGCATGGTGTTTCGCACGAGGGCTTCAACGGCGAGTGGCGGGGGGTCAACGTCGCGACCGTTGACGGCGACATGGTCAACCGCAGCGAGCTATTCGACGAGACAGACGTTGACGCCGCGATCACGACGTTCGATCAGCTCAGCCGGCCGGCGATACTTCTGGAAAACACGGCAAGCCAAGTGACCGAGCGCTTCTTGATGCACTTCGCAGCCCGCGACTGGGACGCCATGTCGCAGATACTGAGCGACGACTTTTCCTATGACGATCGCCGTCCGGTGGTGGGCTCGGGAGTCCGACATGGTGGAGACGACCATGTTGCGGACATGCGGGCGAGCGCCGACCTGTGGACCGCAAACGTGACGCCGACCGTCATGGCGACTCGCGGGGAGCGCCTTGTCCTCGCGCATATTCGCTTCCCGGGCCGCGATCAAGGGCCCGAGGCATTTGTCACCGATGTGCTCGGCATCGTTGAGATCAACGCCGACGGGCGGATGGTCGCGTTCGTCTCGTTCGAGCTCGACGATTTCGACGCCGCAATCGCTGAACTCGACGCGCGGTACCTCGCCGGCGAGGCGGCCGACCATTCACACACGTGGTCTGTCATCTTAGGGGGTTACGCGGCGATCAACCGGCGCGAACTCCCCGCTACGACGGCTGACTTCGAGAACAAAGACCATCGCCGCGGGGCAGCTTTCGCGCCAGGTGACATGATCGAATATCTCCGTACCGCGTTGGATCTCGACCAAGACATCTATTTCTACGTCGAGGCCGTACATCGGCTGAGTGACCTCGGAGCAGTCGCCACGCACCAAGGGCGTGGTACCTCACGCGAGGGCTTCGACGCCGAGTGGCGAGAGGTGATGCTTCTTACCGCTGACAACGGCTCGGTCGACCGCTGCGAGGTATTCGACGAGGCAGACCTCGACGCCGCGCTCGCGAGGTTCGATGAGCTCAGCCCGCCGGCACCGCGGCTAGAAAACGCGGCAAGCCGAGTCGACGAGCGCTTCGCGGCGTACTTCGCGGCCCGCGACTGGGACGCGATGGCAGAGATGATGGCCGACGGCATTTCCGTAGATGATCGGCGTCACGTGGCGAATGCCGGCCTCCGATGCGGTCGGGATGTCGAGATCGCAAATATGCGTGCGAGGGCCGGCGTCGGAGTAGTCAAAGTGACATCGGCAGTCATCGCGACCCGTGGGGAGCGCCTCGCGTTGAGTCATAACCGCTTCTTGGGCCTAGAGCAAGGGCCAGAGGCGTTTCACACCGAGGCGATCTCCATCATCGAGGTCGACACCGACGAGCGGATCGTGGCGCGCGTCGGGTTCGACCTCGACGACTTCGATGCGGCCATCGCGGAACTCGACGCCCGGTACCTCGCCGGCGAAGGATCCGCCCACGCGCACACGTGGTCTGTCATCGCGGGTGCCTGCGCCGCGATCAACCGACACGAGCTACCACCCACGACGTCGGACTGGGTCAACCTCGACCATCGGCGCGAGATCGCTTTCGCGCCCGGCGACCTGACCCCATACATCCGTGCATTGTCGGACCACGAGCAAGGGGTCAGCACCTACATCGAGGCCGTGCATCAGTTGAATGACGCCGGAGCAGTCTTCATCCAGGTGCTTCAGGGGAGCTCACAAGAAGGCTTCGACGCCGAGTGGCGATGCACCGAGATCATGACCGTCGACGGCGACCTGATCAACCGCGCCGAATTCTTCGATGAGACGGACCTCGACACCGCACTCGCGAAGTTCGAACAGCTCAGCCGTCCGGCAGCGCGCGTGGAAAACACAGCGAGCCGAGTGTACGAGCGCTTCATGGCGACCTTCGCGGCCCGCGACTGGGACGCTATGGCGCAACTGTTGGCCAATGACACGTCCACGGACGATCGCCGTCGGGTCGTGAACTCCGGAATCCAAGATGGTCGGGAAGCCAACATCGCGACCATGCGAGCCTTCGCCGACCTCGGCGTCATGAACATGACATCGGAGGTCGTTGCGACCCGTGGAGAGTGCCTCGCCCTCAGTCGTGTTGGCTCCGCCGCGTTCCAGACCTACGTACTCAACATCGTCGAGATCGACGCCGACGAGTTGATCGTGGCGGTCGTCGGGCTCGACGTCGGTGACATCGACGCCGCGTTCGCGGAGCTCGACGCGCGCTACCTTGCCGGCGAAGCTGCCGCCCACGCGCACACGTGGTCGGCCATCACGCGGGCCTACGCGGCAATCAACCGGCACGAAATCCCCGCGACAATGCCGGACTGGGTAAATATCGACCACCGTCGGGGAAGAGCGTTCGCGCCCGGTGACGCGATCGCATACCTCCGTACGTCGCAGGACCCCCAAGGCAGCATTTACATCGAGACTGTGCCTCGGCTGAGCAACCTTGGAGCAGTTTTCACGTGGGTGGGGCGCGGGACCTCTCAAGAAGGCTTCGACGCCGAGTGGCGAGGGATCAACGTTCTGACGGTCAAAGGCGATCTAATCAACCGCTGCGAGGTCTTCGACGAGGCAGGTCTCGACGCCGCGATCGCTCGCTTCGACGAATTGCACTCCTCGACACCACAATTGGACAACACAGCGAGCCGAGTGGGCGAGCGCTACCTGGCGCATTTCGCGGCAGGCGACTGGGACGGCATGGCGGAGATCCTGGCCGACGACTTTGCCAGTGAGGATCGCCGTCGGGTGGTGGGCGCGGGAGTCCGACATGGTCGAGACGCCGAGATCGTCGATATGCGGGCGATCGCCGACTTGGGACTCACGAACGTGACATCGACGGCCATTGCGACCCGCGGCGGGCGCCTTGTCCTCTCGCGCGCCCGCTTCTCGGACAGCGATCACGGGCCCGAGACGGTCCTCACGGAGGTACTCATAATCCTCGAGATCAACGCTGACGAGCGGATCGTCGCGACGGTCACATTCGATCTCGACGAATTCGGTGCTGCCTTCGAGGAACTCGATGCCCGCTACCTCGCCGGCGACACGGTCGAGCACGCGCAAACATGGTCGGCCGTCACGCGGGTTTACACCGCGCTCAATCGGCACGAGCAGCCGGCGCAAACACCGGATTCGGTCTGCATAGATCATCGACCGCTCGTACCGATCGAGACGGTTGATCTGGCGACATGGATCCGTGCGGTGTGGGACCTCACTTTGGACCTCAGCAACTACATCGAGACAGTGCATCGGCTGAGCAACTTCGGAGCGGTCCTCACCCACGCAGCGCATGGCAGTTCTAAAGAGGGCTTCGGCGCCGAATGGCGGCTGATCGCCGTTCTGATGTTCGAAGGCGATCGGATCGGCCGGTTGGAGATCTTCGACGACACGGACCTCGACGCCGCGCTCGCCCGCTTTGACGAATTGCACCCGCAGGCACCACGTCTGGAAAACGCTGCGAGCCGAGTGGACGACCGCTTCGCCGCGTGCTTCCGGGCCCGCGACTGGGTCGCCCTGGCGGAGATACTGGCCGACGACACCTTCCTGGACGATCGTCGTCGAGTCGTCGGCATAGGGGTTCGGCAGGGTCGAGATGTCCAAATTGCTGACTTTCAGGCCGCCGCCGACCGCGACATCACGGCCGGCACGGCATCCGTCATTGCGACCCGCGGGGAGCGCCTCGCCCTCCACCGTGTGCGCGTTCCGGGCCGCGACCAGAGGCCCGAGGCGTTTCATAGCGAGTTGCTCGAGATCGTCGAGATCGACAGCGATGAACGGATCGTGGCGCGCTTCCTGTTTGCCGTCGATGACATCGACGCCGCCTTCACCGAACTCGACGCCCGATACCTCGCCGACGAAGCTTCCGCCCACGCTCACACATGGTCGGCCATCGCCGGAGCCTACGCCGCGATCAACCGGCAAGAACTCGCCGCGACGACGCCTGACTGGGTGAATATCGACCACCGTCGGGGAATCGCGGTCGCGCCCGGCGATGCGACCGCATACATTCGTGCGTCGCAGGAGGCCAGCCCCGGCAACATTTACGTCGAGACTGTGCATCGGCTGAGCAACCTCGGAGCGGTTGTCACCTGGGAGGCGCATGCGACCTCGCAAGAGGGCTTCGAAGCCGAGTGGCGCGGGATCAACGTTCTGACGGTCGACGGCGATCTGATCAACGGCTGCGAGCTATTCGACGAGGCAGACCTCGACGCCGCGCTCGCGAGGTTCGAGGAACTGCACACGCAAGTGAGGCAGCTGGAAAACGCGGCAAGCCGAATGTACGACCGCTACAACGCTTACCTCATGGCTCGCGACTGGGCCGCCATGACGGAGATGCTGGCCGACGACATTTGCAATGACGATCGTCGTCGGGTGGTAAGCGGTGGCATCACACGCGGTCGCGATGCCCAGGCCGCGAATTCGCGGGCCATTGTCGACGTCGGGGTCAAGAACATCGAATCGTTCGTCATCGCGACCCGCGGAGAGCGCCTCGCGCTCACTCGTACCCGCGTATCGGGCGACCAGCGGCCCGAGGCGTTCGGCCTCGAGTTGCTGAACATCATCGAAATTGACACCGGCAACCAGATCGCGGCGGGCGTCTCGTTCGACCTCGACGACATCGACGCTGCCTTGGAGGAACTCGACGCCCGCTACCTTGCCGGCGAAGCCGCCGCGCACGCGCACACATGGACGCTCGTCGCGGACCTTTACGCCGGGCTCAACCGACACGAGCTGCCCAAGACGACGCCGGACTTTGTTGACGTCGACCACCGTCGGCTGGCACCGTTCGCGCAGGGTGACATCATCGAATTCGCCCGCACCGCTTTCGATCAAATTCCGGACCTCTCCTTCCGCATCGAAGCCGTGCACGGTCTAAGCAACCTCGGAGCAGTCGTCACCCAAGCGCTGCGTGGGACCTCAAGAGAGGGCTTCGAGGCGGAGTGGCGCGAGATCCACCTCACGACGATCGAAGGCGACCTGTTCAGCCGCAGTGAGATTTTCGACGAGGCTGACATCGACGCCGCGCTCGCCCGCTTTGAGGAACTCCACCCGCAAGCGCCACACCTCGAAAACACGGCGAGCCGAGTCATCGAGCGCTTTCAGCGGGCCTACGCCGCCCGCGACTGGGACGCCATGGCCGAAACGCTGGCTGAGGACATAATCGACGACGATCGCCGCCGCGTGGTCAACGCCGGTGTCCGACAGGGTCGGGATGCCGAAATCGCGAACATGCAGGCCGTCGCCGATATCGGCGCCGAGAGAATTTCGGTTACCGTCATTGCCACCCGCGGCGAGCGCCTCGTCTTGTCTCGTTTGCACCCGGCCAACGACGAGCGACCCGAGGCGCTCCAGTTCGATGATGCCCTGCAGGTTATGGAGACCGACGCCAACGAGCGAATCGCGGCGGTCGTGACATTCGAGCTCGACGACGTCGATGCCGCCTTCGCCGAGCTCGACGCCCGATACCTTGCCGGCGAAGCGACCGCTCACTCGCACACATGGTCGGTCATTGCGCAGGCTCAGGCCGCACTCAACCGGCACGAATTCCCCCGGACGACACCGGATTCGGTTTACATCGATTATCGACCAGTAGTGCGGATCAAGGAGGTTGATCTCGCCGCATCTCTTCGTGCCACGTGGGACCTCGCTCCGGACGTCAGCGGCTACGTCGAGGCTGTGCATCGGTTGAGCGAATTCGGAGCCGTCGTCACCCAGGTCCTGAAAGGGACCTCGCAAGAGGGCTTTGACGCCGAGTGGCGAACGATCGACATTTTCTCGGTCGAAGGTGACCTGATCAGCCGCTGCGAAGTCTTCGACGAAGCGAACCTGGACACCGCGCTCGCGAAGTTCGAACAACTCAACCGACCGGCACCGCCGCTGGAAAACGCGGCGACGCGCGTATACGAGCGCCTCCAGGCGTATTTCGCGGCCCGCGAGTGGGACGCGATGGCCGAGATCCTGGCCGACGACCACTGCAGCGATGATCGCCGGCGGGTGGTGAACGCCGGGATCCGACGCGGCCGAGACGTGCAGATCGCAAACATGCAGACGGCCTTTGGCCTCGGGACAACGAACATCACGTCGACCGTCATCGCTACCCGTGGCGAGCGCCTTGCCCTGCGTCGTGTCCGCTTCTCGGGCCGCGATCAGCGACCCGGGGCCTTCCATACCGAGACGCTCGGCGTCGTCGAGATCGACGCCGACGGACGGATAGCGGCACTCGTCACCTTCGACCTCGACGACGTTGACGCCGCCTACGAAGAGCTTGATGCCCGCTACCTTGCCGGCGAAGCGGCTGCCCACTCGCACACGTGGTCGGTTATTGCACGGATTAACGCCGCGTTCAACCGGCGCGAACTCCCCGAGGCGGACTGGGTCACCGTCGACCACAGGCCGCTGCCCATAGTCGAGGCTTATTCACAAGAAGCCCTGCGGGTTTGGGACGTCACGCCAGACTTCCGCATCCACACCGAGGCGGTGCATCGGCTCAGCGGTTTCGGAGCGGTCGGCACCTATCAGGCGAATGGGACGTCGCCAGAAGGCTTCGATGGCGAGTGGCGAATGGTCCTCCTTCTGACAGTCGAAGGCGACCGGATCAACTACTGCGAAGTCTACGACGAGTCAGACCTCGACGCCGCCCTCGCCCGCTTTGAGGAACTACAGCCGCAGGCGCCGCGGCTGGAAAACAGGGCGAGCCAGATCATCGAGCGGTACCTGGCGCACTTCGCGGCCCGGGACTGGGCCGCCTCCGCTGAGCTACTGGCCGACGACATTGTCGCGGACGATCGCCGTCGTGTCGTGAACGCAGGGGTTCGACGCGGCCGAGAGGTGCACATCGCAGACATGCGAGCCACCGTCGACGTCAGCGCACCGACCTTTTCTTCGAGCATCATCGCGACCCGCGGGGAGCGCCTTGCCCTCGCTCATGTCCGTATCTTCAACCGCGGCATGACCGGCGAGGTCGGCGCCGAGGCGCTCGGCATCGGCGAGATCGACGCCGACGAGCGGCTCGTCGGGATGGTCTCGTTCGACCTTGACGACATCGACGCCGCTTACGAAGAGCTTGATGCTCGCTACCTTGCCGGCGAAGCGGCCGGGCGCGCGCACACATGGTCTGTCATCGCTCGAGAATGCGCCGCATTCAACCGGCACGAACTCCCAGCGACGGACTGGGTCACCCTCGACCACCGGCAGCTGGCCCCGATCGACGCGAGTGATCTGCAGGCAGCCATGCGCGCCGTTTGGGACCTCACGCCAGACCTCAGCACCCACATCGAGGCGGTGCATCGGCTCAGCAGTTTCGGAGCAGTCGTCACCTATACGGCGCATGGGACCTCGCCAGAAGGCTTCGACGCCGAGTGGCGAATGATCGAAATCCTGACTGTCGAACGCGCGCGGCTCGACCGCTGCGAAATCTTCGACGAGGCAGACCTCGACGCCGCGCTCGCTCGCTTTGAGGAACTGCGACCGCAGGCCCGGCGACTAGAAAACGCGGCAGGCCGAATAGTCGAGCGATACCAAGCGTGCTTCTCGACCCACGACTGGACCGCCTTGGCGGAGCTACTGGCCGACGACATTGTCGCGGACGACCGCCGCCGTGTCGTGAATGCAGGGATTCGACGTGGCCGAGATGTGCACATCGCGGACACGCGAGCCTCCGTCGAGGTCGGCGCAGAGACCATATCTTTGAGCGTCATTGCGACCCGCGGGGAGCGCCTTGCCCTCGCCCATGTCCGTGCCTTCAACCGCGGCTCTCCGCCCGCCGAGGTCGGCGCCGAGTGGCTCGGCATCGCGGAGATCGACGCCGACGAGCGGATCGTCGCGTTCGTCGTATTCGACCTTGACGACATTGACGCCGCCCACGAAGAGCTTGATGCTCGCTACCTCGCCGGCGAAGCGGCCGCCTACGCGCGCACATGGTCGGTCAATTCACGGCTTTGCGCCGGGTTCAACCGGGGCGAGCTTCCCGCAACGACCCCGGATTGGATCTACATCGACCACCGGCCGCTCGTAACGATCGAGGCTAATGATGCCCTCGCCTCAATGCGTGTCGGGCGGGATCTCACCCCGGACATCAGGGTTTACGTGGAGGCCGTGCACCGGCTGAGCGACCTCGGAGCGGTTGTCACCGCCCCGGTGTATGGGAGCTCGCACGAGGGCTTCGCCGCGGAGTGGCGGATGATCGACCTCTTCACGGTCGAAGGCGAACTCATCAACCGCCTCGAAATCTTCGACGAGGCAGACCTCGACGCCGCGCTCGCCCGATTTGAGGAACTGCAACCGCGGGTGCAGCCACTAGAAAACGCTGCAACCCGACTAGGCGAGCAATTCCTGGCACACTTCGCGGCCCGCGACTGGACAGCAATGACGGAACTACTGGCCAACGACATCTCCGCCGACGATCGCCGTCGGGTCGTGAACGCCGGAAACCAACACGGCCGAGACGCCGACATCGCGAACATGCGTGCCCTCGCCGACCTCGGAGTCGCAAACATTACGTCGACAATCATTGCGACCCGCGGAGAGCGCCTCGCCCTCAGTCGTTCCCGCATGTCGGGCCGAGACCAGCGGCCCGAAGCTTTCTACACCGAGGCACTCAGCATCCTCGAGATCGACACCGACAACCGGGCCGCAGCACGCGTCGTGTTCGACCCCGACGACATCGACGCCGCCTACGAAGAGCTTGATGCTCGCTACCTCGCCGGCGAAGCGGCCGCCCACGCGCATACATGGTCCGTCATCGCGGGAGCCTACGCCGGGTTCAACCGGCAGGAACTTCCCGCAACGACTCCCGACTGCGTCAACATCGACCATCGACCGCTCGGCCGAACGATTGATGCCAGTGATCTACGCGAATCCTTCCGTGCTACCTGGCTCCTTACGCCGGACGTTAGCGCACACGCCGAGGCCGTGCACCGGCTGAACGACGTCGGAGCGGTGGTCGCGCATGCCGCGCGTGGCACTTCGCAACAGGGCTTCGACGCCGAGTGGCGGATGATTTACATCGCCATAGTCGAAGGTGACCTGATCAGCCGCTACGAAATATTCGACGAGGCTGACCTCGACGCCGCGCTAGCCAGGTTTGAGGAACTGCGACCGCGGACACGGCGACTCGAAAACGCGGCAACCCAAGTGGCCGAACGACTTCGGGCCAACTTCGCGGCCCGCGACTGGACCGCAAGGGCGGAACTACTGGCCGAGGACTGCTCCACCGACGATCGCCGTCGGGTCGTGAACGCCGGAAACCAACACGGCCGAGACGCCGACATCGCGAACATGCGTGCCATCGCCGCCGTCGGAGTCGCAAACATTGCGTTGACAACCATTGCCACCCGCGGAGAGCGCCTCGCCCTCAGTCGTGCCCGCATGTCGGGCCGAGACCAGCGGCCTGAAGCTTTCTACACCGAGACGCTCACCATCCTCGAGATCGATACGAACAACCGGGCCGCGGCGCAGGTCGTGTTCGACCCCGACGACATCGACGCTGCGTTGGCGGAGCTCGATGCTCGCTACCTCGCCGGCGAAGCGGCTGCCCACGCGCACACATGGTCGGTCATCGCGGGGTTCCACGCCGGGTACAACCGACGCGAACCTCCTGCGACGACGCCGGATTCGGTCTTCATCGAACATCGACCACTCCAAAACCTCGGGGTTGTAGATCTGGTCACAGCTATTCGCTCCATTTGGGACGTCGCACCGGACTTTAACCTCTGCATCGAGGCTGTTCATAGGCTGAACGAACTCGGAGCAGTCGTCACCCAAACCCTGAAGGCGACCTCGCAAGAGGGCTTCGACGCTGAGTGGCGGACGATCGAAATTTTCACGGTCGAAGGCGACCTGCTGAGCCGCTGCGAAGCCTTCGACGAGGCAGACCTGGACGCCGCGATCGCACGGTTCGACGAATTGCAGCCGCGGGCCTGGCGACTGGAGAACGCGGCAAGTCGAGCAGAGGAACGCTACTTTGCGTACTTCGGGGCCCGTAACTGGGCGGCGATGGCCGAGCTATTGGCAGAGGGCACCTTCATCGAAGATCGCCACCGCGTGGTGAATGTCGGATTCTGGGAAGGCCGCGATGTCGTAATCGCAAATCTGCGAGCCCTGGCCGACGCTGCGGCCGCGGAGAGCATAACGTTGACCGTCATCGCGACCCGCGGGGAGCGCCTCGTCCTCACCCGTATGCATTCCCCGAACCGCGACCCGCGGTACGGAGAGTTCGACTCCGAGATGCTCATCGTCGCCGAGATCGACACCGACGATCGCATCGCGGCACAAATAGCTTTCGAGCTCGACGACCTCGACGCCGCCTTCGCCGAGCTCGACGCGCGCTACCTCGCCGGCGAAGCCGCCCCCCATGCGCACACTTGGTCGGCCGTCACCAGCGCCTACGCCGCGCTCAACCGGCACGAGCTTCTTCCAACGACGCAGGATTGGGTGAACGTTGACCACCACCGGCTCGTTAGAGCCGAGTCGGGCCACCTGACCGCGTACGCCATTGCCGCATGGAACGTCTCGCGTGACATGACCGGCTACATCGAAGCTGTGCATCGGTTGAGCAATTCCGGAACGGTCGTCACCCTAGTGGTGCATGGCACATCGCAAGAAGGCTTCGACGCCGAGTGGCGAGAGATCGAACTTCTGATGTTCGAAGGCGATCGCATCAACCGCCTCGAAATTTTCGACGAGGAAGACCTCGACGCCGCGCTCGCGCAGTTCGATCAACTCAGTCGGCCGACACCCCTGGTGGAAAACGCAGCAACCCGGGCATACGCGCGCCTCCGTGGGTACTTCGCGAAACGCGACTGGGCCGCGATAACCGAGACCCTCTCCGACCGCTATTCCCAAGACGATCGTCGTCGCGTGGTAGGCGGCGGGATCCGACACGGCCGGAACGCTTTGATCGAGGATTTGCGTGCGACGGCAGACCTCGGGGTCACGACCGCGACGTCAAGTACCATTGCCGTCCGCGGGGAACGCCTGGCTCTCACTCGTGCCCGATATTCGCGCAGCCACGAGGAACCCGAGGAGTTCTACGTCGAGTTCTTACAGATAGTCGAGATCGACACCGACGAGCGGATCGCGGTGCTCGCCGCGTTCGACCTCGATGACATGGACGCCGCATTCGCCGAACTTGAGGCGCGGTACCTCGCCGGTGAAGCGGTCGCCCACTCCCACACGTGGTCGGTCATAGCGCGTACCTACGCCGCGTACAACCATTGCGAATTACCTGCGACAACAACGGATTCGGCTTACATCGATCATCGACCGCTCGTGACCATCGAGGCAAGTGATCTGGCCACATCTATTCGCGTCGTATGGGACCTCCTTTCAGACATCAGCTACTGCGTCGAGACGGTACATCGGCTGAGCGAGCTCGGAGCCGTCGTCACCCAAACCCTAAAAGGGACCTCGAATGAGGGCCTTGATGTCGAATGGCGGATGATCGACGTCTTCACGATTGAGGGCGACCTGATCAGCCGCTGCGAAATCTTCGACGAGGCCGACCTCGATGCCGCGCTAGCCCGCTTCGACGAGCTTCACTCCCCGGTAATACGACTGGAAAACGCGGCAACCCAAGCAGTAGCACGCTTTTGGACCTACTTCGAGGCCCGCGATTGGAACGCAATGGCCGACATGTGGACTGACGACTATGGCACGCACGATCGCCGTCGGGTTGTAAACGCCGGCGTCTTACGCGGTCGCGCTGCCCATCTCGCGAACATGCGCGCAGTGGCCGAAGTCGGATTCGAGCGCATCACGTCGACCGTCATCGCGATCCGCGGGCAGCGCCTTGCGCTCATTCGTATTCGCTCCTCGATGCGTGGCTCGCCACCCGGTGAGGTCAGCGCTGATATGCCCAGCATCGTTGAGATCGACCCCGACGGCCGACTCGCCGCCGCCGTCCATTTCGATTCCGACGACATCGACGCTGCCTTCGAAGAACTCGACGCTCGATACCTCGCCGGCGAAGCGGCCCCCCACGTGCACACATGGTCGGTCATTGCAAAAGCCAACGCAGGGTTCAACCGGCACGAGATGCCTCCGACAACGTCGGACTGGGTAAATGTTGATCACCGGCGCGGGATAGCCTTCGCGCCAGGCGACATGACCTCCTACATCCATGCCACGTGGGACGTCGCGCCGGACATCAGAAACCGCCTCGTGGCTGTGCATCGTTTGAGCGACCTCGGAGTGCTCGTCACTCAGACGACAGGTGCGATCTCGCGAGAAGGTTTTGAGGCCGAGTGGCGGGAGATCGCGCTTCTGACGGTCAAGGGGGACCTGATCAACCGCATCGAGGTCTTCGACGAGGCAAACCTCGATGCCGCGCTCGCCCGCTTCGACGAGTTGCATCCGCAGGTACCGCGCCCCGAGAACGCGGCAAGCCAAGTGGAGCAACACTACTGGCTCCGCTTCACAGCGCGCGACTGGGATGCCATGCCGGAATTACTGTCCGATGACTTCTCCAAAGATGACCGTCGTCGCGTCGTGAACGCCGGGATCCGGCACGGCAGAGACGCGGAGATCGCAAGCGCGCGGGCGCTGGCCGACGTCGGAGTCACGAACATGACGTCAACGGTGCTTGCGACCCGTGGGAAGCGCCTCGTCCTCGGTCGTTACTTCGCCGTGGACCGCCGGTCGGGGTCGAAGGCGCTATGCGTCTCGGAGGTCAACGCCGAAAATCAAATCGTGGCTCGCGTCGTCTTCGACGTCGACGACCTGGATGCCGCCTTCGCCGAACTCGACGCCCGGTACCTCGCTGGGGAAGCAGCTGCCCATTCGCGAACGTGGTCCGTGATTGCCCGGTCCGAGGCCGCGTTCAACCGCCGTGAATCCCCCCCGACGACAACGGATTCGGTCTACATCGATCATCGCCCGCTGGTAACCAACGAGGCGAGCGATCTGAACACGAACGTCCGTGCCACATGGGACCTCATGCCTGATATCCGCGCTCACATCGAGGCCGTGCATCGGCTCAGCGAACTCGGAGCCGTCGTCACGCAATGCCTGAAAGGAACCTCGCAAGAGGGTCTCGATGCTGAATGGCGGATGATCGAGGTCTTCACCGTCGAAGGCGACCTGATCAACCGCGCCGAAATCTTCGACGAGGCCGACCTCGATGCCGCGCTCGCGCAGTTCGACGAGTTGCATCCGCAGGCACGGCGATTGGAAAACGCGGCAACTCAGGTGGACCAACGCTTCTGGACCTACTTCACGGCCCGCAACTGGGACGCGATGGCGGAATTGACCGCCCATGACATTTTCACAGATGATCGTCGTCGGGTCGTGAACGCCGGCGTCCAGCACGGTCGCGATGATCACATAGCGGAAATGCGAGCGGCCGCCGAGGTGGGTTTCGAAAAGGTTGCGTCTGCCGCCCTTGCGACCCGCGGGGCGAGCCTCGCCCTCACTCATATCCGCGCCTGGAACCATGGGATGCGGCCGGACGAATTCAGCGTCGAGGTGCTCAACATCCTCGAGATTGACGCAGAAAACCGCGTCGTCACGCGCCTCGCGTTCGACGTCGACAACATCGACGCCGCCTTCGCCGAACTTGAGGCTCGTTACCTCGCTGGCGAAGCGGCCGCATATGCCCCGACCTGGTCGGTCGTCGCGCGGACCTACGCGGCGTTCAACCGTCACGAGTTTCCCTCGACGACAACCGGTTCGGTTTACGTCGATCATCGCCCCCTCCTGACCAACGACGCGAGTGATCTGACCGCGAACATCCGTGCCACGTGGGAACTCATGGATGTCAGCACCTTCATTGCCGAGAGTGTGCATCGGCTGAGCGAACTCGGAGCCGTCGTCACCCAAACCTTGAAGGGGGCCTCGAAAGACGGCCTTGATGTCGAGTACCGGATGATCGACGTGTTCACGGTCAAGGACGGCCTGCTGAGCCGCTGCGAAGTCTTCGACGAGGCAGACCTGGACGCAGCGCTCGCGCGATTTGACGAACTCCACACGCGCGCACCACGGCTGGAAAACGCGGCAACCCAAGTGATAGCACGATTTTGGAGCTACTTCGAGGCCCGCGATTGGGACGCGATGGCCGAGATATGGACCGACGACTATTGCACGTACGATCGCCGTAAGGTTGTAAACGCCGGCGTCTTACGCGGTCGTGCTGTCCATATGACGAACGTGCGCGCAGTGGCCGAGGTCGGATTCGAGAGCCTTACGTCGACCGTCATCGCGACCCGCGGGCAGCGCCTTGCGCTCATCGGCATTCGCTCCTCGATGCGTGGCTCGCCACCCGGTGAGGTCAGCGCCGATGGGCCCAGCGTCGTCGAGATCGACCGCGAGGGCCGGCTTGCCGCCGCCGTCAATTTCGATTCTGACGACATCGACGCTGCCTTCGATGAGCTCGACGCCCGGTACCTCGCCGGTGAGGCGGCGGCCTACGCGCATGCATGGTCCGTCATCTCAAGGCTCTACGCAGGATTCAACCGGCACGCACTTCCCGCAACGACGCCGGACTGGACCTTCATCGACCGTCGGCGGCTCATAACGATTGAGGCGAGTGATCTAAGCGCATTCATAGATGCTGGGTGGGAACAGTTTTCGGACATCAGCATCTACATGGAGGCCGTGCACCGGCTGAGCGACCTCGGAGCGGTCGTCACCCACACCGCGCGTGGCGCTTCGCGCGAGGACTTCGACGCCGAGTGGCGAATGATCGACCTCTACACGGTTGAAGGCGAACTAATCAGCCGCCTTGAGATGTTCGACGAGGCGGACCTGGATGCCGCGCTCGCGAGGTTCGATGAGCTCAATCGGCCGCCGCTGCTTGACAACGCCGCTACCAGAGCGTGGGCGCGTGCAGCCGATGCATTCAACCGTCGCGATGTGGACAGCTTTTTTGCCCTGATGACCGCGGACGGCCGATTCGAGGACCGGCGAAAAGGGCTTCGTGTAGTACTCGAGGGGGCGGCGCGGCGTAAGGCCGTGCAGGCGATTTTCGACGAGGCTCCCAGCAGTTGGCGGATGCAGGTGGAGCCCATCGCCATCAGAGGATCTCGCCTCGAGCTGACCCGCGAGTGTTACTGCGACACCGATGAAGCCGATCGACCGATCGCGGTCGAGTTCTTGCACGTCATGGAAGTCAGCGACAGCGGCCTGGTACAAGACATCGTTAGCTTCGATCCCGACGACATCGACGCCGCGTTCGCTGAGCTCGACGCCCGGTACCTCGCCGGCGAAGCGGTCGCCCACGCGCACACGTGGTCAGTAATTGCACAGATTTCCGAAGCGTTCAACCGGCACGAGTTCCCCTCTGCGGACTGGGTCATCATTGACAACCGGCGAGGTACACCGTTCGCGCCCAGGCGCGGCGGCGACACCAACACGATTGCATCCACCCGCGCCGTTTGGGACCTCACGCCAGACCTCAGCGGCCATATCGAGGCGGTGCATCGGCTAAGCAACCTCGGAGCTGTTGTCACCTGGGCGGGGCATGGAACCACGCAAGAGGGCTTCGAAGCCGAGTGGCGAATGATCCAAGTTCTAACTGTCGAAGGCGATCTCATCAACCGCTGCGAGCTGTTCGACGAGGCAGACGTGGACGCCGCGCTCGCAAGGTTCGACGAGCTCGACCGGCAGGCGCCACTGCTTGAGAACGCCGCAACCCGGGCCTGGTCGCGGCTAGCCGACGCGTTCAACCGCCGCGACCTGGACGGTGTACTTGCCGCAGGCGGTGCTGAGGCGGGTTATGAGGACCGCCGCAAAGGCCTGGGTGATGAAGTCGACGGTCCAGGACGGCGCAAGGCTGTGCTCGCTGTCTTCGAGATGGCACGCAGCAGTTGGCGGATGGAGGTGGAGCCCATCGCCATCCGAGGGGATCGCCTCGCGGTGATCCGCGGGTGCTACCGCGACATCGAGGATGCCGACCGACCGATCGCCGTCGAGTTCTTGAACGTCTTGGAACTCGGCGACGACGGGCGAATGCAAGACAGCGTGAGCTTCGATCCAGACGACATCAACGGCGCGTTCGCCGAGCTGACCGATCGCTGGATCGCATCCGGGGAGGTCGCCCATCCCGAGATCGTCAAATCGGCGCACCGGCTGACCCAGGTCACCAACCGCCACGACTGGGATACGTTCACGACGCTCGGCGCCGGCGCCGCGTACGTCAACCACAGACAGCTGTCCAAGCCGGGCGTGGAAACGATCGCGGACCACATGTCATCGTTCCGGACGATGGCCTCGCTCGTCCCCGACTTCTGGGTCGAACAAGCCGAGGTCCTCACGCAGTCGGCGATAGGCGTTGTTACTCACGTGGTCGTGAGGGGCACGTCGACCGATGGCGTCGCGATCGAGATTCCGCTTGTCGCAGTCATGCTCTTCGACGGCGACCGCGTCACGCGTGTCGAGACGTTCGACGCGGACCAACGCGACCAAGCCCTGGCCCGGTTCGAGGAACTCAGTCGGTCGTCGCACTAGCTTCGCCTGAGTGTTGACCAGCTTCGCCGCGCGATGCGCGCAGAGACGAGATTTGTCGGACCCGGCCGCGATGATGAGGGTATGTCGTTGACCGCATCGCCTCCCGCGGCAGTGAGCCCTGCGGAGCGTCTTGATGTGTTATTGGAGGAGTTGGCGGAGTTGGCCGGTCAGCGCAACGCGATTGATGGGCGCATCGTGGAGATCGTCGCCGAGCTGGATCGCGACGAGCTCTGCGGCGCCACAGGCTCCCGGTCGGTCGCGGCGTTGGTGGCTTGGAAGCTCGGTTCGTCATCGGCAAACGCCCACACGATCACCACCGTCGCACGCCGGCTTGAGGAGTTTCCGCGCTGCGCCCAAGGCATGCGGGACGGTCACCTGTCGCTGGATCAGGTAGGCGTCATCGCGGCGCGGGCGGGTGAGGGATCTGATGAGCATTACGCCCAGTTGGCGCGCTGCGCCACGGTCAACCAGCTGCGCACCGCGGTCAAGCTCGAACCGCGACCCGAACCCGATTCTCGGCCTGAACCGCAGCGCTCGATCACCAAGACCTCCAGCGAGGACTTCACCTGTTGGCAGATCAAACTTCCGCACCTGGACGCGGCGAAGTTCGACGCGGCGCTCGCGTCTCATCGTGATGCGCTGATCGCCGAGTGGAAGCACGATCGCGGCAATGGCGACTGCGCATTAGATATCGCGCCGCCATTGCCGGGCACCCTCGATGCGTTTATGCGCCTGGTCGAGGCCGGATGGGATGCCGAGGCGGCCCGCCGGCCACACGGGCATCACACCACGGTGGTGGTGCACGTCGACGTTGAGCAGCGCGCCGCCGCGCTGCATCTGGGTCCGCTACTCACCGACGCCGAACGCCGATACCTGACATGTGATGCCACGTGTGAAGTCTGGTTCGAACGTGACGGTGAGGTCATCGGCGCCGGCCGAGCCACCCGCCAGATCAACAGGCGGCTTCGCCGCGCGCTCGAGCACCGCCAGCCCACGTGCGCGGTTCCCGGCTGTGGTGCTACCCGCGGTCTGCACGCACACCACATCCGACACTGGGAAGACGGCGGCCCCACCGAGTTGGCCAACCTGGTGCTGCTATGCCCTTATCACCACCGGCTGCACCACCGGGGCGTCATCACCATCACCGGACCCGCAGTCGATCCCACCGTCACCGACAGCTCCGGCCGACCACTCAGCGCAGGATCGCTTGCGCGTGCGCCCAACCTTCCCCCGCCCGCCGTCCCACCGTACCCCGGGCCCACCGGCGAGCGCGCCGACTGGTGGTGGTACGAACCCTTTCAGCCGCAGCCACCACCAACGAACAACTAGGTTGGTTAGGGCCGTATCGAAGCTGAAACTGCCTGGGGCATAGACGAATCCGTTGCGCTATCCGCTGCTATCGGATCTTGTTAATCAAGGCCGACAACCAGCGTGCGTCGCCACCCCGTACACAGGACCCTCAGAAAGATCCCCGCTGACCTGCGCACTAATTTGAGCTGGTAGCTTCGCCTGAGGGTTGGCCAGCTTCGCCGCTCGATGCTGGCCGAAAACGCCTGCGGCGCACCAACAACGCAACCAACACCAGCACGGCCAGCACCGGTATCCACGGAATCAGGAATCCGACCGCCATCACGACGCCATGGACGGCGGAGAGCAACGAGCTGCCACCCACGTTCGAGCGCGCCGAGGAAACCGCCTTGGGTAACAGTCGGTTTGGTCGAGAGGTTGACGTTGATCGTCGCGTACTAAATCTGGTCGCCAAGTGTGGCGCGCTGCGCCCGCAGCGAATCCAGCTCGGCCTGTCGTTGGGTCAGCGACGACTCCGCCGCGAGCAGGTCGGCAACGTTGCCCGCCCGGCCCATCAGCTGCAGCAGTCGATTGACCGAGGTCTGCAACGCCTCGATGCGAGCATCGAGATCGACGCGCTGCGAAGTGACGTCGCTGTGGCCGATCGACATCGACTCGACGGTCCCGAGTTTCTTGGCGTCGGCGAGAACCCCGTCGAGTTTGTCCGCAGGAATACGCAACACGAGATCAACCGTCGGCGAAGACGATCCGGATCGCTCGGATCGCGAGTCCACTCGCCCGCCGGCGTCGGTGACCGCCGAGACGAGCCGGTCGGCCACCTGAGTGGGCTCGGCGACGACCATCTGCAGCGGTGGTGCCGGGATTTGATAACGTGATTCTCCTATTCGTATAATCGGCCTACCGCCTGCGATCCGACTCCCGGAGGTGACGTGTCAGAAGCACCGGGACGGCCGCTGCCGCTGGTCACGGCCGAGAACGAGTTCTTTTGGACTTCTGGAGCTGACGGCAGCCTGCGGTTCCAGGAGTGCAGGAGCTGCGAGTCCCTGATCCATCCGCCCGCGCCGGTGTGCCGCTACTGTCGCTCGCGCGATATCGGTGTGCGGGCGGTCTCCGGCAAGGCGACGCTAGCCGGATTCACCGTCAACCACCGGTTCAGCCTGCCCGGAATGCCGGCGCCGTACGTCATCGCCCAAGTCGCCATCGCGGAGGACCCGCGCGTCCGGCTCACCACGAACATCGTGGAGTGCGATCCCGAACGGCTCGAACTCGGCCAACCGGTGGAGGTGGTCTTCGAGCAGCTCGAGGACGTCTGGCTACCGCTGTTCCGGCCGGTTTTGGATATTGAAGCCGCCGAAACCTCTGCTCTCCCCGATGACGAGATCGCGCCGGAGCGCTTCGGCGATTACGTCCGGCCCATGCTGACGTCGGAAAAGTTCGAGGACAAGGTCGCACTGACCGGGATCGGCATGTCGCCGATCGGGCGTCGGCTGATGCAGCTGCCCCTGGCGCTGACGGTGCAGGCGTGCGAGGCGGCCATCGCCGATGCCGGGCTGACGTACGCCGACATCGACGGCCTGTCCACCTACCCCGGCGCGATCAACGTCGGCGGCTTCGGGGAAGGCGGGGTCACCGTCTTGGAGGCCGCGCTGGGCATCCGGCCGACGTGGCACAACGGCGCCATGGAGACCTTCGGACCCGGCGGTTCGGTGATCGCCGCGATGCTCGCTGTCGCAGGCGGTTTGGCCCGGCACGTGCTGTGCTTCCGGACGCTGTGGGAAGCCACCCACAGTGAGCTGATGAAGCAGGGCAGGATCACCCCGTCGATGGGTCGGATGGCCGGCTGGCAGATGCCGTTCGGCGCGACGTCCGCGGCTCACACCTTGGCGATGAACGCGCAGCGCCACTTCCACCGCTATGGCACCACCAAAGAGACTCTGGGCTGGATCGCGTTGAATCAGCGGGCCAACGCCGAGCTGAACCCCACCGCCATCTACCGCTCCCCGATGACGATGGACGACTACCTGAGCGCGCGGCCCATCACCACCCCCTTTGGGCTGTACGACTGCGACGTGCCCTGTGACGCCGCGATCGCGGTCATCGTCTCCGCCGTCGACGCCGCCCGCGACCTGGCCAAGCCGCCCGTCCTGGTGGAGGCCGTGGGAACGCAGATCATCGAGCGAATCGATTGGGACCAAAGCACTTTGACCCATGAGCCGCAGGTGCTGGGCCAATCGGCACACGTGTGGACGCGCACGTCCCTGCGACCTGCCGATGTCGACGTCGCCGAGTTGTACGACGGGTTCACCATGAACTGCCTGTCCTGGATCGAGGCGCTCGGCTTCTGCGGGATCGGCGAGGCAAAGGAATTTCTCGACGGCGGCAAGAACATCGCCCGCGACGGCCTGCTGCCGCTCAATACCCATGGCGGACAGCTGTCGCACGGCCGCACCCACGGCATGGGTCTGCTGCACGAAGCGGTCAGCCAGCTGCGCGGCGAGGCCGGGGACCGCCAAGTTGCCGGCGCCCGCGTCGGCGTGGTCAGCAGCGGCGGCCTGACGCCCAGTGGCGTGCTCCTGCTGAGGGCCGACGCATGAACGCTCCCCGCCCCAGGTTGGTGATCGTCGACGGCGTGCCGATGTCGGCACTGGTCGCCGAGGCTCCAGAACCCAAAGCCGTCATTGTGGCGATCCATGGCGGCGGTACGACCGCGGTCTATTTCGACTGCCCCGGCCACCCTTCGTATTCCTTATTGCGCACGGGAGCGGCACGCGGATTCACCGTCATCGCGCTCGACCGACCCGGCTATGGCAGCTCCGCGCCCTACCCGGAGGCGATGGCGCTGCCCGAACAACGGATCAACCTTGGATATGGCGCGGTGGATCGCATCATCGGCGACCGGCCGCGCGGCGCCGGGGTGTTATTGATGGGCCATTCGGGCGGCTGCGAGCTGGTGATGCGGATGGCCGGCGACGAACGCGGTTCCGGCCTGCTCGGCGTCGAATTGGCGGGCACGGGCCGGCACTATCATCCCGCCGCCCGAGAACTGCTGAAAACGGCGACGCGGGCCAGCCGCCCGTCGGGCTTGCGCGAGCTGTTGTGGCAACCGGAGCGGCTGTATCCACCGGAGATCCTCACCGGGGTCACGGTCTCGCCGTCCGCGCCGCCCTACGAGGACCAGATGGTGTCCGACTGGGCGCGACAAACCTTCCCGTCGCTCGCCCCCGGCGTGCGAGTCCCGGTGCAGTTCACCATCGCCGAGTACGAAAAGGTCTGGCAGACAGATAGGTCGGCGCTGACCGAGATCACCGCGCTGTTCTCCGCCGCGCCTCGTTTCACCGTCCACAGGCAGTCCGGGGCGGGACACAACATCAGCCTCGGCCACACCGCCGCGGACTACCACGCGCAGGTCTTCGCGTTTGCAGAGGACTGTGTGGCCGCCCGGGACGCCGACTTGGAGGCCGGCTGATGCGAATCGGCTTCATCGGCTTGGGCAGTCAGGGTGGGCCCATGGCTCGGCGGATCGTCGAAGCCGGCTATCCGATGACACTGTGGGCGCGTCGGTCCGCGACCCTCGAGCCGTTCGCCGACACCGCGGCGCAGGTCGCGGGTTCGCCCGCCGAACTCGCCGCGGCCAGCGAACTGGTCTGCCTGTGCGTGGTCGGTGACGCCGATGTCGACGAACTCGTCGATGGCGAGCACGGACTCCTGGCGGGGCTCCAGCCTGGCAGCGTGATCGCGGTGCACAGCACGGTGCACCCCGACACCTGCCACCGGCTCGCGAGCAAGGCAGGCGCCCAGGGTGTTTCGGTTGTCGATGCACCGGTGAGCGGTGGTGGCGTGATGGCCGCAAAGGGTCGTCTGCTGGTGATGGTCGGCGGCGACGCCGACGTCGTCGAGCGCTGCCGTCCCGTGTTCGAAACCTATGCCGACACGGTCGTCCACGTCGGGGAGTTAGGTGCCGGGCAAACCACAAAGCTACTCAACAACTTGCTGTTCACCGCGAACCTGGGCACCGCCGCGACCACCCTTTCGCTGGCAAATGCGCTGGGCATAGCCCCCGACCGGTTTGCCGAAGTCGTGTCCCGCAGCAGTGGCAACAGCTTCGCACTCAACGCCATCAGCGGAACCGGCGGCCTGGATCAGATCGCCGGTCTCGCGGGAGCCCTGCTGCGGAAGGACGTCCGCTTGGTGGTCGACCTCGCCGACCAGGCCGCCGCCCGTGGCGGCGCGGCGCTCGACGCGGCCGACGCCGCGCTGAGTCTTGATGGAGCACCCGCGATGAAAGTTCGACACGATACCGCTACCGCTAGCGTTACAGTTAGGCCCTCTGCTGTAATGATTCCAGCCCGCAACTCATCAGCCAGGAGTGTGCAATGACCAAGTCGAAGCTGGTCTTTGATCCGTTTTCCCAAGAATTCTTCAACGGCGCCTGGGACACCTACCGGCGCATGCAGGAGGAAGCCCCCGTCTACTACAGCGAGGAGTACGACTTCTACGCGTTGACCCGGCACGCGGATGTGGCCGCCGGGCTCAAGGATTTCGAGACGTACTCGTCGGCGTACGGCATTGACCTGTCGATGGTGCGGTCGGGGCAACGCCCGCCGCAGTCGATCATCTTCATGGATCCTCCCGACCATCGGCAGATGCGCAGCCTGCTCAACAAGGTCTTCACGCCGCGCGCAATCCAGGCCCAGCGAGAGACGGTCGTCGCGAAGATCGACAAGTACCTCAGTAAGGCAGATCCCGATTATTTCGACGCGGTGCAGGACTTTTCCGCTCCGTTCCCGGTCGAGGTCATCACGACGATGCTGGGCGTGCCGGAGGAGCTCGCACAGCAGGTCCGACACTGGATCGACGTGTCGCTCACCCGCGAGCCCGGACAGGTCGAGGTCGGCGAGGAGGGCATGCAGGCCAACATCAGCACCGCGATGCTGTATTACGAGCTGGTGATGGCCCGCCGCGAAGAACGGCGCAACGACCTGTTCAGCAAGCTGATCGACGCGGAGATCGAAGAAGAAGACGGCTCGATGAGGAAGCTGGACGACATCGAAATAGCCGGCTTTGCAACGCTGTTGGGCGGCGCAGGCGCCGAGACCGTCACCAAGCTGGTCGGCAACGCGCCGGTGGTGTTCGGGCGCAATCCCGAGCAATGGCAGAAGTTGCAAGACGACCGCAGCAAGATCCCGGCCGCGGTCGAAGAACTCCTGCGCTACGAAGCGCCGTCGCAATATCAGGTGCGCCGTTCGATGAAAGACGTTGAGCTGCACGGCGTCACGATTCCGGCCGGAAAGCCGATCTTCCTCATCAACGGAGCGGCCAACCGCGACCCGGACGCCTGGACCGATCCCGACAAGTTCGACATCGACCGCGACCGCACCGAAGCGCAGAACATGGGCTTCGGCTACGGGATTCACAGCTGCCTCGGCGCGGCACTGGCCCGGATGGAAAGCGCCATCGCGCTGGAGAAGCTGCTCGACTTCATGCCGCGCTTCGAAGTCGACTGGGACAATTGCAAGCGGGTCCAGATGCAGAATGTCGCGGGCTGGAAGAACGTACCCGTCAAGGTGATTCGGTAGGTACTGCGATGAAGATCGAGGTCGATTGGGGTCTGTGCGAAAGCAATGGGGTGTGCATGGGCATCATCCCGGAGGTCTTCCAGCTCGGTGACGACGACATGCTGACGGTGCTGCAGCCAGAGGTCACTCCGGAAAACGAGGAGCTGGTGCGCGACGCGGTTCGTCAGTGCCCGCGGCAGGCGATCTCGATCACCGAGTAGCCTTCACGGCGAAAGGGGGTGATCGATGAAGGCCGTGAGCTGTCTGCACGGCGAGTTGTCGGTCGTCGATCTGCCTGCACCGCGACCGGCCGCCGGACAGCTGCTGCTCGACGTGCTCCGTTGCGGAATCTGTGGGTCGGATCTGCACGCGAGGAACCACGCCGACGAGTTGGCCGACGCGATGAACGCGGTGGGCTACCAGCACTCCGTCGCCAGCGATACACCGGTCGTATTCGGCCACGAGTTCTGCGGGCGAGTCGCCGAGCGTGGGCGCGGCGCCGCCAAGCAGTTCAAAGTCGGTGCCGCTGTGGTGTCTTTCCCGATGCTGCGCGCCCACCGGGGGGTTCATCTCACGGGGCTGTCTCCGCTGGCTCCCGGGGCATACGCCGAACAGGTGCTTGCGGAGGCAGCCATGAGTTTCGTCGTGCCCAACGGCCTGGAACCCAGCATCGCCGCGCTGACCGAGCCGATGGCCGTCGCGTTACATGCCGTGCAGCGTAGCGACATCACCAAGCGTGACGTGGCGGTGGTGATCGGATGCGGGCCGGTCGGCCTTGCCGTCATCTGCCACCTCAAGGCCAAAGGTGTGGAAACGATTGTCGCCAGCGACTTCTCGCCTGGACGGCGCGCACTGGCCCAACGTTGTGGTGCGCACATCGTGGTCGACCCGGCCCAGGACTCACCCTACGACTCCGCAAACACCCGCAAAGGCGCCATCACTTCGGTTCCCGAACTCGCCGAGCTAGGCGTCGGCGCCATGGAGAAGCTGCGCAAACTGCCCGGCTGGAACCACCTCTACCGCATCGCGGACAAACTCGGAGCCGCATCGCCAAAGCGACCGGTGATCTTCGAATGCGTCGGCGTACCGGGTGTCATCGATTCGATTTTCGTTGCGGCGCCGTTCAATTCACGGGTGGTCGTTGTCGGCGTCTGCATGGGCACCGACCATTTCAGGCCCACCCTGGCGATCAGCAAGGAAATCGACCTGCGTTTCGTGATCGCCTACACGCCACTGGAATTCCGCGACACCTTGCACCTGCTCGCCGACGGAAAACTCGACGCCGCCGCGCTGGTGACCGGAACCGTCGGCCTCGCCGGGGTTGATGCGGCCTTCGCAGCCCTCGGAAATCCCGAAGCCCACGCCAAGATCGTCATCGACCCCCGCAGCTCAACCAGCGAGGTGTGAGCGGCTTGGTGCCGCGAGCGTGCGCAGTTGTACGCCATGGTCGGGCGCGTCGCGTACAAACACGCCCGCTCGCGTATTTCAGCGCTCCTTGATCGCCTGCTCGGGACAACACTCGATGGCCTCCCGGGTGGCCGCCTCGAATTCCGTTGGGATGTCGGAGGTTATCGATTCGGCGTAGCCGTCGTCGGTGAGGCTGAAGACTTCCGGACACAGCGTCAGGCACATGCCGTGCCCACGGCAGGTCCCGTCGTCCACCCAGACCCTCATGCCGGCGTGAACTCCAGGTGCAGCTCGGTCAGGCCACGCAAGATATACGTCGGAACATACTGGTAGCGGCGGTCATTCGCCGGGCCGTGCACATCCTCATTGATCCTGATGTCCGACGTCCGGTCCAGCAGCCGCTCGATCGCCACCCGGGTCTCGGCCCGCGCCAGCGGCGCGCCCGGGCAACTATGGATGCCCCGGCCGAACGAGATGTGCTGGCGGGCGTTCTTGCGCGCCGGGTCGAATGTGGTCGGGTCTTCGAACCGACGCGGGTCACGGTTGGCCGCCGCCTGCACGATCATCACAGTGGTGCCCGCGGGCAGGTCGACACCACCGACATTGACCGGCACCCGGTTCATCCGGAAGTCGCCCTTGACCGGACTCTCGTGGCGCAGCGACTCTTCGATGAAGTTCGGGATCAGGCTGCGGTCCTTGCGCAGCTGCGCCTGGATGTCGGGGCGCTCCCCCATCGTCTGCAGCGCGGCACCCAGCAGTCGCACGGTGGTCTCCTGTCCGGCCGAGAAGACATTGCTGGCGACGCGAGCCACGTCTTCGACCTCGGGTATCGAGCCGTCCGGGTAGGTGGCGGTCGCCAGGCCGGTCAGCACATCGTCGCGGGGCTCGGAACGGCGATCAGAGACATAGTCGGAGAACAGGCCGTAGAGGAATTCCAGCGGACTGTGCGCCAGCGCCTTATTGCCGGTGCCCCCGATGCCGCCACCGGAATTCTCGCGAATGCCTTTGACGAACTTGTCACGATCTTCCATGGGTACGCCCAGCAGGTCGGCGATGACCAGCAGCGTGTACGGGCTGGCGAAGCCTTTGATGAATTCGCCGTGCCCCGGCGCCAAGAAGGTGTCGAGCGCCTGGTCGGCGAGCACCCACATGGCGTCCTCGTTCTCCTTGAGGCGCTTCGGGGTGATCAGCCGCATCAGCAAGGAGCGATGGTTGGTGTGGGTCGGCGGATCAAGAGTCGGCAGCTGGTCGCTGAACGGCAGTTCGTCGCGGTGTTGCTCGATCAGTTCGGTGATGTCGTCGCCTCCCAGACCCTCGAGGGATACCGGGAACCCGGGGAACGGACCGGTCACTGAGATGCATGAGGACCAGGTCTCGGCGTCGTTCAACACCGCGCAGGCCTCGTCCCAACCGGTCACCATGGTGACGCCGTGGTGGTCTTCTCGGGTGACGGGGCATTGCGCGCGCAGGGCCTCGTAGTAGGGGTACGGGTCCTCGACGAGCCGTTTATCGCGGAAGAAATCCATGTCGGTGAACTCATTCACGATTTCAAGCTCCATTCGAATCTCAACCAGTGAGAATGCGCCTCTCACAGATGAGTATCAGGTTTCCACACCCGGGTGTTTGTCGTCAACGCCGCGCCCCGTCACCGAGAGTGAAATGCCCGACGTGACACGCCGAAATTGCGTCGCCCTATTCCCTCTCGGCGTCGCTGGCGCTCGGCGTCGCCAGCGGCGCGCGTTGTCAGCCGGCAGGCACCAGATCGGCAGCCACGGACGGGCATGCCATCAGCCCGCTGCGGAAGGTTTCGGTGAGACCGATCGAGCTCGCCGGCGACGCGGCCGCCGCCAGCGCCTGAGCCTTGAAAGTCTGCGCGGCCGAGCTCAGCCGGTGCTGCACCAGCCCCACGCTCTGATCCAGCTCGGCCGGGTAGGCATCCCCCCACAGGGTGACTTCGGTGACGCCGTGGTCGAGGGCCTGCAGCACGCCTTGCCGCACCCGCGAATCGCATCCGAAAACCTCCGCGGCCGCCGCCAGGGCCTGCGGGCGGGGCCGGGTTGCGACCGACGCCAGGGCGTCTTCCAGGTCCAGCGTCTGGACCCCGAGGATGTGCAGGGGCCGAGCGTCTAGGCGGTCGGTGAGCAGCACGGTGACGTCCCATCCCGCCATTGCCCGATCGAAGAGCCAGCCGCCGGCCGACCGCACCACGTCGAGGACGCTGGAAGCCACCACGTCGAGCCGGTACCTCATGTCGGGCTCCGGGACGTCCCCGGCGGCCCCGGCGTCCTGGGCGGCGCGAAGTCCCGCGCCAGTGTCTCCGCGTACTGCTTGAACACCTCGGTCAGTGGTATCGAAGGATCGAGCAACCATGTGGTTTCCATTCCGTGGACGAAGGCGAGTATTTCCACTGCCTTGATGGCGGGGTCTATGTCCGTGCGGTACCGGCCGTCGGCCTGACCACTGCGAATCATCTCGGCGACGATGTCGACCGCTTCCCGGTGCCGGGCCAGCATGCGGTCGTGCAACGGGGCTTCGGGCAGGATGTTCTCGACCAGCAGCACCGTGAACGTGCCCACCAATTCGGGCGCCCGGTGAAACCGATCGGCGACCTGAGCGATCTGGCTGATCAGGTCGCCACCGGCCCGGTCGGCGTGGGATTCGTCATCGAGGTCGCGCGCGTCCAGCACCGCGTGGAGCAGTTGGTCCTTGGATTCGAAGTGATGCAGCAGGCCCGCGGGCGTGACACCGGCTTCCCCGGCGATCTGGGCCAGCGTCGTGCTGCGCCAACCGTTGCGCGTCAGCAGGCGCTGCGCCACCTGCAGGATGCGCTGCTTGCGGTCCTCACCCTTGGCGAGAAGCGTGTCGTATGGGCGTGCTTCGGGCACCGCGCTCCTTAACGGTCCGCGATCAACCTACTGAACACACAGTAGGTTGGTTGGCCGACCAAGACAAGAGCCGGGTGAGACGCGTTTGAGCAGGTATCAGTAAATGAGCTCGACCAGCGTGGCGTTGGCCGTACCGCCGCCCTCGCACATCGTCTGCAATCCGTAGCGAATCCCGTTGTCGCGCATGTGATGCACCATCCGCGTCATGAGCACCGCGCCCGACGCACCCAGCGGGTGGCCCAGTGCGATGGCGCCGCCCAGCGGATTCAGCCGAGCCGGATCCGCCCCGGTCTCCGCGAGCCATGCCAGGGGCACCGGCGCGAAGGCCTCGTTCACCTCGAAGACGCCGATCTCGGACAGCGCGACACCCGCCTTGGACAGCACCTTCTCGGTCGCCGGAATCGGGCCGGTGAGCATCAGCACCGGGTCCGCCCCGGTGACGGCGCCCGCGCGATAGCGCACGATCGGTGTCAAACCCAGCTCCAGCGCCAGCTCCGAGGTGGTGACCAAAAGCGCCGCAGCGCCGTCGGAGATCTGCGAAGAGTTGCCCGCGTGGATGACGCCGTCCTCGACGAACGCGGGCTTGAGCGACGCCAGTTTCTCGGCACTGGTGCCGCGTCGCACGCCCTCGTCGACGTGGACGACGGTTCCGTCGGCGCCGCTGTCCGGGAAGACCGGGACGATCTGCTCGACGAAGGCGTTGCTGTCCTGGGCCGCGGCGGCACGCTCGTGGGACTGCGCGGAGTATTCGTCGAGCTGACCACGGGAGAAGCCCCACTTGTTGGCGATCATCTCCGCCGAGATCCCCTGGTTGAAGGCGAAATCACCATAGCGGGCAAGGACTTTGGGGCCATACGGCATCCCGGTCGCCCTCGCTGCGCCCAGTGGAACCCGGCTCATCACCTCGACTCCGCCGGCCACCACGACATCCTGCTGGCCCGACATCACCGCCTGCACCGCGAAGTCGAGGGCCTGCTGGCTCGAACCGCACGCCCGGTTGACCGTGGTCCCCGGAATGCTCTCGGGCCAGCCGGCTGCCAGCACCGCGTAGCGTCCGATGTTGCTGGATTGATCGCCGACCTGGGACACGCATCCCCAGATCACGTCGTCGATGATCTCCGGCGGCGACACCGGTGCGTTCCAGCAGTTCGTTGAGCACGACTGCAGACAAGTCGGCGGCGTGCATGGCGGACAATCCGCCATTGCGCTTGCCGACCGGGGTGCGCACCGCCTCGGCGATGACTGTTTCACGCAATGATCTGCTCCGATCTTCACCGCTGAACGCTTAACGCCGTTCCGCCACTTTAACTTTCAGTTGTCGCACCAGTCTCTGCGCTGGGCGGTATCGAACTTGCCCACCTCCGAGCGACAGCCCACCGTTGTCGCGCTTAGGTGAACACACAGAGTATCCCTCCCCGCAGAGACCAATGTGACGGATGTGACGAAGGCGGCGGGCAAGGCCTAATAGCTCCGCGGCAGCTTCAGGACATGCGAGCCCAGGAAATTCAGGATCATCTCCTGACTGACCGGCGCGATCTTCATCAGTCGGGCTTCGCGGAAGTAGCGCGCGACGTGATACTCCTCTGAGTAGCCCATGCCACCGTGGGTCTGCAACGCCCGGTCCGCGGCGGTGAAGCCGGCGTCGGCGCACAGGTATTTGGCCGTATTGGCCTCGCGTCCACAGGGTTTGCCGTTGTCGTACAGCCAGGTGGCCTTGCGCAACATCAGCTCGGCCGCGTCCAACCGGGCCAGCGAATCCGCGAGCGGGAACTGGATACCCTGGTTCATCCCGATCGGCCGGCCGAAGACCTCACGTTCGTTGCCGTACTTGACCGCCTTCTCCAGCGCCACCCTGCCGATGCCGAGCGCCTCGGCGGCGATCAGCATCCGCTCCGGGATTCAAGCCGTCCAGAATGTACTGAAAACCCTTGCCTTCCTCACCAATTCGATCCTCGACGGGGATCTCCAGGTTGTCGATGAACAACTCGTTGGAGCTGACGGCGTTGCGGCCCATCTTGCGGATCGGGCGGACGTCGATGCGACTACGGTCCAGATCGGTGAGGAACAGCGTCATCCCGTCGGTCTTCTTGGTGACCTCGTCATAGCTCTTCGTGCGGGTCAGCAGCAGGATTTTGTCGGACTCCATCGCCTTGGAGATCCACACCTTGCGGCCGTTGACCACATAGCGATCTCCGTCGCGTTTGGCGAACGTGGTGATGCGCGACGTGTCAAGGCCCGCACCGGGTTCGGTCACCCCGAAGCAGACATGAACCTCGCCAGTGGCCACCGACGGCAGCGTGCGCGCCTTGAGTTCCTCGGAGCCGTGCACCACCACCGGTTGCATGCCGAAGATCGAGAGGTGGATTGCGCTGGCCCCGTTCATGGCGGCGCCGGACTTGGCGACCTCTTCCAGCAACAGCGTGGCCTCGGTGATGCCCAGACCGTGCCCGCCGTACTCGGTGGGGATCGTCATCCCCAGCCAGCCGCCGTCGGCGATAGCCTTGTAGAACTCAGCCGGAAACTCGTGCGACTGGTCCTTTTCCATCCAGTAGTGGTCGTCGAATTTGCGCGCCAACTCGGCGACCGAACGGCGGATCAGCTCCTGGTCGTCGGTCAGCTCGAAATTCATCCCATCGTCGGGCACCGACAGATCTCCTTCAGTCAGTTCATGCACCGGCGCGCAGGCGTTGCGTGTGCCTCAGTCCTTATTGCCGGTGAGTTCTTTTGCGCTGGCTGCAAATTCCGCGAACGACGAACCCGACCAGGTTTCCGTGTCGTGACTGCAGCCTGTATGGACACATCGTGACCCTCGGCGGCCTTGCGCAGCCCGCCGACTGTCGCCTGCTCCCGCGAGATGTGGGTGAACGGGTCGAACGAATACCACCGCATCGCGTTCTCGTGCGTCATCTTGTTGATCTCGTCGTCCGGAACGTTGTTCAGCGACAACACGTCCCACAGCTCCTCGGGGGCGCCCGGCCACATCGAGTCGCTGTGCGGGTAGTCGGCCTCCCAACAGATATTGTCGATGCCGATCTGGTTGCGCAGCTGGACGCCCACCTTGTCGCTGATGAAACACGTCAGAAAGTGATCGCGGAACACGTCGGACGGCAGCTTGTCGCCGAAATTCTGGTGCGTCCAGGTCGAGTGCATCTCGTACGTCCGGTCGGCCCGCTCCAGGAAGTAGGGGATCCACCCGGTGCCGCCCTCGGACAGGCCGACCTTCAGGTCCGGATACTCCTTGATGGGCCGCGACCACAGCAGGTCCGCGGCGGCCTGCACGATGTTCATCGGCTGCAGCGTGATCATCACGTCCATCGGCGCGTCCGGTGCCGTGATCGCCAGCCGTCCCGAGGACCCGATGTGGATGTTCATCACGGTGTCGGTGTCGCACAACGCTTTGAACAGCGGGTTCCAGTACTCGTTGTGGAAGCTGGGGTAGCCCATCGCGGCCGGGTTCTCGGTGAAGGTCAGCGCGTGCACGCCCTTCTTCGAGACCCGGCGCACCTCTTCGGCGCACAACTCCGCATCCCAGATCACCGGAATCGCCATCGGGATGAACCGCGCCGGGTACGCCCCGCACCACTCCTCGATGTGCCAGTCGTTGTAGGCCTGAACCAAGGCCAACGAGAACTCCGGGTCTTCGGTCGCGAATAGTCGTCCGGCAAAGCCCGGGAACGACGGGAAGCAGATCGAGCCCAGGATGCCGCCGGCGTTCATGTCCTTGACTCGCTCGTCGACGTCGTAGCAACCCGGCCGGATCTCATCCAGACCCGTCGGCTCGATCCCGTACTCCTCCTTGGGGCGGCCGGCGACCGCGTTGAGCGCCACGTTCGGGATGACGGTGTCGCGGAACTTCCACATGTCGGAACCATCAGGGTTATGCACGAGGCGCGGCGCGTCGTCCAGATACTTCTTCGCCAGGTGGTCCTTGAACATGTTCGGCGGCTCGACGATGTGGTCGTCGACGCTGATCAGAATCATGTCTTCTTTGTTCATGGCCATTCCCTTCCCAATCTGATGCAGCTGATGCAGCGTACGGCGGCCCCCGAGCGGGCATCGGCGAGCCGCCACCTACCGCCATGCTCTCTTGTTGAAAACTATCTTCTCGCGAAGTGAGAATCAACATCCGCAGGCGGGGGCGGGTGTCGACTCACCGGAACCGATCCGCGAGCCTGTTCGCCAGCATTGACCAAGAGAACGAATCATGCAAGTCTGTTAGTTAGAAATGAGAATCTGATTCTCCCATGCTGAGAGGATGCCGTCGGATGCGTCTGCCGCCGCTGCCCGCCGACAAGTGGGACGAGGCCGTCGACCAGGCTCTGGCCGTCATGTTGCCCGCGGAGCGCCGCAACCCGCAGGACGCGTCCAACGCACTTGCCACGTTCGCCCATCACCCCGCGCTGACCAAGGCATTTCTCAAGTTCAACGTCCACCTCCTGTTTTCGTCCACACTGCCGCCGCGCATCCGCGAACTCGCCATCCTGCGGGTCGCGCATCGCCGCGACTGCGAATACGAGTGGACCCAGCACGTAGCCATCGGCAAACGCGAGGGCATCACCGACGACGAGATCGCCGCAGTCCAACGCGGCCCCGACGCCTGGACCGGCGACGAATTCGAGCGCGCGGTGCTCACCGGGGTCGACGAACTCGAAGAGAAGTCGCAGTTGTCCGACGAGACGTGGGCGGCACTCGGCGAGCGCCTCGATGACCGCCAGCGCATGGACTACGTCTTCACCGTGGGCTGCTACGCCCTAGTGGCCATGGCGTTCAACACTTTTGGCGTCGAACTCGAGAACAACCACTGAGACCGGAAAAGAGAGTAGAGCCTTGCCCCATTTCCCGAAGCCAGCCGCTGGGAGCTGGACAGAGAACTACCCCGAACTCGGGACCGCACCGGTCGACTACACCGACTCGATCGACCCGGCATTCTTCGAGGCCGAACGCGACGCCGTCTTCAAGAAGACGTGGCTGAACGTCGGCCGGGTCGAACGCCTACCGCGCACGGGCAGCTATTTCACCAAGGAGCTGCCGTCGGCCGGCAAGGGCATGTCGGTGATCATCGTCAAGACCAAGGAAGGCGCGATCAAGGCGTATCACAACGTCTGCCGGCACCGCGGAAACAAGCTGGTGTGGAACGACTTTCCGAACGAGGAGACCTCGGGCACCTGCCGGCAGTTCACCTGCAAGTACCACGCCTGGCGCTACAGCCTCGACGGCGATCTGACCTTCGTCCAACAAGAAGACGAGTTCTTCAACCTCGACAAGGGCAACTTCGGCCTGGTGCCCGTCCGTTGCGAGGTGTGGGAAGGCTTCATCTTCATCAACTTCGACGACAACGCGGCGCCACTCACCGACTACCTCGGACCGCTGGCCAAGAGCATCGAGGGCTACCCCTTCGGCGAGATGACCGAGACCTACTCCTACCGGGCCGAGGTCGGCAGCAACTGGAAGCTGTTCATCGACGCGTTCGTCGAGTTCTACCACGCGCCGATCCTGCACCAGGGGCAGTACACCAAGGAAGAAGCCGCCAAGATCCAAAAGTTCGGCTACGAGGCGCTGCACTACGAATTGGCCGGTCCGCACAACCTCCAGTCGACCTGGGGTGGTCAGGCACCGCCCCCGGACATGTCCATGGTCAAACCGATGGACCAGGTGCTGCGCAGCGGACTGTTCGGTCCGTGGGACAAGCCGGAGATCATCGAGAAACTCGAGCTGCCGCCGGGTGTCAACGTGAAGAGGGTGCCGCAGTGGGGCATCGACTCGTGGCTGTTCTACCCGAACTTCATGCTGCTGATCTGGGAGCCGGGCTGGTACTTGACCTACCACTACTGGCCGACCGCGGTCGACAAGCACATCTTCGAATGCACGCTGTACTTCGTGCCTCCGCGTAACGCGCGCGAACGCCTGGCCCAGGAACTGGCCGCGGTGACGTTCAAGGAGTACGCGCTGCAGGACGCCAACACCTTGGAAGCGACGCAGACCATGATCGGCACCCGCGCCGTCAAAGAATTCCTGCTGTGCGACCAGGAAGTCTTGATCCGTCATCTGCACAAGACGACCGGTGACTACGTAAAGGAGTACCAGCGTAATGTCGCTACCGTCTGAATTCTCGGCCCTGGAGCCGTATTTGGATTGGGATCTGGCCACCGAGCCCGAGCGCTACGCCAAACGGCTGGCCTCGACGATGGCTCAGATGCAAGAGTTCTACGACGTCGCGTTCCCGTTGCTGAACGACATGATTGCGTACTGTGACAAGTACCCGCTCGACGACCTGCCCGAGGACGCGAAGACTCTGATGCACATCATGCAGTCGTTGGTGATGGTGTCGTTTCCCCATCGAGGCATGGAAGCAGCCGCGCGTCCCCGACAGCGGCGCGGCGTGGGTTGAAGTGCTTCGGGAACCGGTGATCTAAGCGGTGCTCACGCTCAAGGCCGCCGGGCTGCTCGATGTCGACGCCGGCGAGATCGTCTCGCCCGGCGTGCTGCGCATCGATGGCGATCGGATCGTCGGCGTCGGCGGTGCTCCAGGAAGGCGACCTGATCGATCTCGGCGAGGCGATCCTGTTGCCCGGGCTGATGGACATGGAGGTCAACCTCCTGATGGGCGGGCGGGGCGAGAAACCCGGCCTGTCCCAGGTGCAGGACGACCCGCCGACGCGGATGTTGCGGGCGGTCGGCAATGCCCGCCGCACGCTGCGGGCGGGGTTCACCACGGTGCGCAACCTCGGTCTGTTCGTCAAGACCGGCGGCTATCTGCTGGACGTGGCCCTGGGCAAGGCGATCGACGCGGGCTGGATCGACGGGCCTCGGGTGGTACCGGCGGGGCACGCGATCACTCCGACCGGCGGGCATCTGGATCCCACGATGTTCGCCGCGTTCGCGCCGCACGTCCTCGAGCTGACCGTCGAGGAGGGCATCGCCAACGGCGTCGACGAGATCCGCAAGGCGGTGCGCTACCAGATCAAACACGGCGCCCAGCTGATCAAGGTCTGCTGCTCCGGCGGTGTCATGTCGCTGACCGGTCCGCCTGGCGCGCAGCACTATTCGGACGAGGAGCTGCGTGCGATCGTCGACGAGGCGCACCGGCGTGGGCTGCGGGTGGCCGCGCACACGCACGGCGCCGACGCGGTCAAGCATGCGGTCGCGGCCGGTATCGATTGCATCGAACACGGCTTTCTGATCGATGACGAGGCGATCGCGACGATGGTCGAGCACGGCACCTTCCTGGTGTCGACGCGGCGCCTGGCCGAGGGAATGGACGTCTCGCATGCGCCACCGGAGTTGCAGGCCAAGGCCGCCGAGATGTTCCCGAAGTCGCGCACCTCGATACTGGCCGCCTACGAAGCCGGCGTGAAGATCGCGGTCGGCACCGACGCGCCCGCGATCCCGCACGGCCGCAACGCCGATGAGCTTGTCACGCTTGTCGATTGGGGCCTGCCGCCGTTGGCGGTGCTGCGGGCGGCCACCGTGACCGCCGCCGAGCTGATCAACTCGACCGATTTGGGCCGGCTCGCGCCGGGCCAGCTCGCCGACATCATCGCGGTACCCGGAAACCCGTTGGAAGACATCACCGTTACCCGAAACGTCAGCTTCGTCATGAAAGGCGGCAAGGTCTTTGTCCATCAACCAGCCAACGAGAACTGACGACCTCGTTGAGATCCAGCAGTTGCTCGCCCGCTACGCGGTCACCATCACGCAGGAAGACATCGACGGCCTGATCGGTGTGTTCACGCCCGACGGGACCTACAGCGCGTTCGGGGACACCTACCGGTTGGACCGGTTCCCGGAGCTGGTGGCGGCCGCGCCAAAGGGCTTGTTCCTCACCGGGACCGCGCTCGTGGACGTCGACGGCGACACCGCCAGCGGCACACAGCCGTTGTGCTTCATCGACCACGCCACCCATGACATGCGAATCGGCTATTACCGCGACACGTACTCCCGCACCCCCGACGGCTGGCGCCTGAAGACCCGTGCCATGACCTTCATTCGCCGCAGCGGCGTACATGACCACGGGAGGCCACACGCCGTCGGGCGGCCCGCTCCGTGAATGTCGAGGAATTCCGGACCGGTCTGCGCGCGTGGCTCGACGAGAATGATCTGACCCCGGGGCCCGACCACTCGCTGCAGGGCCACATGGAGCAATTCCTTCGCGTCAGTCGGGCGCTCTACGACGCCGATTGGATGCGCTACGGCTGGCCAGTCGAGGTCGGTGGACTGGGCGGCCCCGCGGTCCTTCGCGCGATCGTCGGCGAGGAGGTGGTCGGTCGGCGTCTCGCCGAACCCGGCCCCTATTCGATGCTCGAGGTGCTCGCGCCCACCATGATCGATTACGCCCCGGCCGAACTCGCGGCGGAGATGGTGCCCCGGCTGCTCAGCGGCCGCGAGCAGTGGTGTCAGGGCTTCTCCGAACCGGGATCGGGCAGCGACCTCGCTTCGTTGACCACGCGCGCGATCCAGGACGGCGACAACTGGATTGTCAACGGGCAGAAGGTATGGACCAGTTTCGCGCAGTTCTCCACCCGCTGCGTCCTACTCACCCGCACCGCACCGGCGCACTCAAGCCATGAGGGGATTACCGCGTTCTTCGTCGACCTGGACACACCGGGCATCACCATCCGGCCGCTGCGCACGATGCACGGGGTCGACGAATTCTGCGAGGTCTACTACGACGACGTGGTGATCCCGTCCAGCCGGATGCTCGGGAAGCCGGGTGACGGCTGGCGGCTCGCGATGGACTTGCTGCCCTATGAGCGCTCCAGCTGCTTCTGGCAGCGGATCGCGTACCTTTACGCCCGCTTCGACGAACTGATCGAGCAGACATCAGCGGCGGCCGAGGTTGACGAATCCGCTTTAGGCGGAGCCTATCTCGCGCTGCACACGCTGCGTTGCCGGTCGCGGGCCACCCAGCACCGGCTGCGCGACGGCGCACGGCTGGGTCCGGACACCTCGATCGACAAGGTGCTGCTGGCCGGCGCCGAGCAAAAGCTCTACGACACCGTGCGCGACCTGCTGCCCGGAACGCTCGAACTCGACGACACCCCATGGCGTTCGGAGTACCTGTACTCCCGCGCGGCGACCATCTACGGCGGCACCGCCGAGATTCAGCGCAACATCATCGCGCGCCGGCTGCTCGACCTCGGCAAGGAGTGAGCCTTGGATCCTGAAGCCCTGCGCCTGCTGACCGAGTCGCTCCGAACAACGATGGTGGCGGCCTCGGGCGCCAAACTCGACGCGGCACTGGCCGATCTCGGTTGGCTCGATATGCTCGACGAGATCCCGGACGTGGCAATTCCTTTGGTGTTCCGGTTGCTCGGCGAGACCGGTGCGCACGCGCCCGTGCTCAACGACGTGGTGCTGCGCGCCGCCGGGCGAGTGGGCGGCGGTACCTTGGCGCTGCCGTTCGCGGGCGCCTCGTGGGTGGTCTGGGAGCGCACCGACCAGTCCGGTTCGACGCTCGACGAACTGCCGATCCACCGGGTGCCAGAAAGAGACTCGGTGCCACTCCCTGTGCTGTCTGCAGGCCGGAAAGCCCTGGGCTGGTGGCTGGTCGGCACCAGTCGGGCGATGTTGTCGCTGGCACGCCAGCACGCGGTGGATCGAGTTCAATTCGGCCGGCCCATCGCCTCGTTTCAGGCGGTCCGGCATCGGCTGGCCGAGACGCTCGTCGCGATCGAAGGGGCCGAGGCGGCCCTGGACGCCGCGGATGCGTCCGACGAGTTCGAGTTCGCTTGCCTGCTGGGCAAAGCCGCGGCCGGCCAGGCGGCACTGACCGCCTCGCGGCACTGTCAGCAGGTGCTGGGCGGCATCGGCTTCACCGCCGAACACCAGCTGCATCATCACGTCAAGCGAACGTTGATTCTGGACGGACTGCTCGGCAGCGCGCGCGAACTGACCCGTGAAGCCGGAGCGACGTTGCGGGCCAAGGGATTCGCGCCGCGGCTGACACAGCTCTAGCGGCCGCGACAGTGAATCTCACGACGCGACACGCCGGAATTCCGTCGTGAGTTTCACGCTCGGACCAGCCCTAGTTGCGCGGCAGTCCGAGTATCCGTGCGGCAATGATGTTGCGCTGGATTTCCGAAGTCCCGCCGGCGATGGTCGCGGCGAAGGTGCGCGTGTAGCGGTCGAACCAGCTGCCGTAGTGGCTGTCCAGATTCAGTGGGGCGAACGGGGCGGTCATCCCGCGCAGCACCAGCCCGTCGGGTCCCCGGGCGCTCAGCATGTTCTCGCAGGCGCGTTGCATCGCCTCGGAGCCGAGAAGCTTGAGCACTGATTGGGCGGGCACATCCTCTTGCCCGCGAGCGGCCCCGGCCAGCACCGCCGACCCCATCAGCCGCAGCGCGTAACAGTCCATCACCAACGTGGCGTAGTGATCCCGCTGCAGGCTTCCCGATGGGACGACATCGATGGTCAGCGCGTGCAACATCTCGGAGTAGTCCATCCACAGCATCGCCCGCTCGTGCCCAAGCGAACCGGTTGCCACCCGCCAGCCCCCATTGAGCTCCCCGACCAGGTTCTCCGCCGGTATGCGTGCGTCGGTGAAAAACACCTCGTTGAAGTCGACGTCTTTGACGTCGGACACCGATGGGAACGGACGGCAGACCACGCCCGGGGTATCGGTCGGAATCAGTAAAACGCTGATGCCCTTGTGTTTTGGCGCCTCAGGATCGGTGCGCACAAACGTCAGCAACACATCGGCGTGGTGGGCGCCCGATGTCCAGACCTTCTGGCCGTTCACCACGAAGTCGTCTCCGTCGAGTACCGCCCGCGTTTTCAGTGACGCGAGATCCGAACCCGCGCCGGGTTCGCTCATACCCAGCGACGCGGTGACATCGCCACGCAGAATCGGCACCGCCCACCGCTGCTTTTGCTCCGGCGTGCCAAACGACAACAACGACGCCGCGATGATGCCGATGCCCTGCGGATTGAAACTCTGATAGATCCGCCGCCGGGATAACTCCTCCGGCGTGCACGTATTGCTGCAACAGTGAGGCGTTGCGCCCGCCGAACTCTGGCGGATTTCCAGGCACCAACCAGCCGCTGTCGAACAGCAGCCGTTGCCATCGGCGGGCCCAGCCCGGGATGTGCGAACTCGACTGCGGCCGCTCGAACGCCTCGGCCTCCGCCGGCAGGTGCTCGTCGAGGAACGCCACGAATTCGGCGCGGAACGCCTCGATGTCGGCGTCGAAAGTCAGCTGCACAGTTCTACCCGAAGCTCTTTCCGTCGACGCAGCGGTCCACTCTTTTAGATACTGCTTCCCTACACACGTGCAAGAGAATAGTATTCTCGCAGCAAGAAAGTTACAATCTCAGACACGTCACCTGTGAGGGGGTCGAGCGCAGCGATGGCAAGGCGTTCTCCGGTACAGTCCAACCATGTTCTCCCCTCGCGGCAATCATCTGAGCCGCCGGTGACTACTCCCAGCGAAGAGCCGGCCTGGAAGCAGCGCGCGGTAGAACGCTCCATCAAGACCGCGAAACTGCGTGCTGCGCAGCGCGTTCAGCGCTTCCTCGACGCGGCGCAAGCCATCATCATCGAAAAAGGCAGCACGGACTTCACCGTCCAGGAGGTCGTGGACCGGTCCCGGCAATCGCTGCGAAGCTTCTACCTGCAATTTGACGGCAAGCATGAGCTGCTGCTCGCGCTGTTCGAAGACGCCCTGAGCCGATCGGCCGACCAGATCCGCGCCGCTACCGAAAGCCACTCGGATCCGCTCGAGCGGCTGAAGGTCGCCATCGAGCTGTTGTACGAAGCCTGCCGGCCGGACCCGACCGCAAAGCGGCCACTATTCACCGACTTTGCGCCGCGGTTGCTGGTCACCCATCCAGCTGAGGTCAAGATGGCCACCGACCCGCTGCTGGCGTTGCTCACCGACCTCATGGAAGCCGCCGGCGACGCCGGCAAGCTACGCACTGAGGTCAATGCCAAGCGGGTGGCCGCGATGACCATGCAGACCGTCATGTTCATCGCGCAGGCCAGCGGCGGACCCGATGATGCGACGGTCCACCCGATCACCGCCGACGAGGTGTGGGACTTCTGCTCACACGGATTCGCCCGCACCCCGGGTTGACCTGCGTCCGACCCGCTCCCCCCGGTTGAGCGAATATCGCACTCCGCCGTAACCGTGAAAACGGTATTCTCCTTAATTAAGAACTACAGATAGCCAAAACGGATTCGACGTTGACACTCCTTGGTGGGCGATGACAGAGTTCTCCAAGCGGCACGATTCACGGTCTGCCGACGTGTCAGCGACCGCAGCGCTCCGGAGAGAGGCGCGTACCTGGGGAGACGATGCCGGCTCATCTGGGCTGAGCAGAAAAGGGGTAATCATGGCTGGACGTGTGGAAGGCAAGGTCGCATTCATCACCGGGGCGGCCCGCGGTCAGGGCCGCAGCCACGCGGTGCGATTGGCCGAAGAGGGCGCCGACATCATCGCCGTCGACGTCTGTAAGCCAATCGTGCAGAACACCACCATCCCGGCGTCGACGCCCGAGGACCTGGCCGAGACCGCCGACCTGGTGAAGGGCCTTGACCGCAGAATCTTCACGGCCGAAGTCGATGTGCGCGATTACCAGGCACTCAAAGCCGCGGTGGACGCCGGCGTGGAGCAGCTGGGCCGGCTGGACATCATCGTGGCCAACGCGGGCATCGGCAACGGTGGCGACACATTGGACAAGACCAGCGAATACGACTGGCAGGAGATGATCGACGTAAACCTGTCGAGTGTCTGGAAGTCGGTGAAAGCCGCTGTGCCACATATGATCGCGGGCGGCAACGGCGGTTCGATCATCTTGACCAGCTCAGTGGGTGGGCTGAAAGCCTACCCCCACTGCGGTAGCTATGTTGCGGCCAAGCACGGAGTGATCGGCATCATGCGGTCCTTCGCAGTGGAGTTGGGGCACCACATGATTCGCGTCAACACCGTCAACCCGACGCATGTCAGCACCCCGATGATCATGAACGAGGGCACCTGGAAGATGTTCCGGCCGGACCTGGAGAGCCCGACGGCCGACGACATGGCCCCGATCTGTCAGATGTTCCACGTGCTGCCCACGCCGTGGGTGGAGCCGGTGGACATCAGCAATGCGGTGCTGTTTTTCGCCTCCGACGAATCGCGCTACGTCACCGGCGTGGCCCTGCCCATCGACGCGGGTAGCTGCCTGAAATAAAGTCCGTCCCATGGATGGATTTGAGGGACGCGGAGCAGTAATCACCGGCGGCGCCAACGGCATCGGCCTGGCCACCGCCACCGAGTTCGCCCGCCGCGGAGCGCGAGTGGTGCTCGCCGATATCGACAAGCCCACGCTGGAGCAGTCCGTGGCCCACTTGCGTGGGGAAGGTTTCGAGGCACACGGCGTCGAGTGCGATGTCCGCCACCTCGAGCAGTTGGTTCACCTTGCGGACGAGTCCTTCCGCCTGCTCGGCCAGGTTGACATCGTCTTCAGCAACGCGGGCATTGTGGTGGCGGGTCCAATCGCGGAGATGACGCACGAAGACTGGCGCTGGACGATCGACATCGACCTGTGGGGCTCGATCCACGCCGTCGAGGCGTTTCTGCCGCGGCTGCTCGAGCAGGGCAAGGGCGGACACATCGCGTTCACGGCGTCGTTCGCCGGCCTGATACCCAATGTCGGCCTCGGCACGTACTGCGTCGCCAAATATGGCGTTGTCGCCCTGGCCGAGACGCTGGCCCGCGAGGTCAAGGACAAGGGTATCGGCGTCTCCGTGCTGTGCCCGATGGTCGTGGAAACCAAGCTGGTCTCCAACTCGGAACGAATCCGCGGCGCGGACTACGGACTCGCCTCGGCGCCCGAGGTGACAGGATCGCTCGGGCCGCTGCCCGCGCAGGATGACACGCTGAGCGTCGACCAAGTCGCGCGACTGACGGCCGACGCGATTCTGGCCAACCGCCTCTACGTGCTACCGCACGAGGGGGCCCGCGCATCGATCCGCCGCAGGTTTGAGCGCATTGACCACACGTTCGAGGAGCAAGCCGCCGAGGGATGGCAGCACTAGGACGAGGCAAGGCGAGACTGACTATCTCGCATAGTTCACATATGTCACTTCTGTCGCTGCGCTGGATGGCAGTAGAATTGCCCACCTCATAGCGACAACTGCTGCGGGAACTGGGTTGTCGCTGTGAGGTGGGCAAAAAGACATGCGACCGTTGCAGAGGCCAGTGTGGCTGATGCGACGGATTCTCCCGCCGCCCGACCTACCTTGCCGGGGTGCGGCCGATAACGCCGTCGGCTTCCAGCTCGGCGATCTGCGCATCGTCAAGGCCCAACTCCGACAGCAGCTCGTGATTGTGTTGGCCCAGCAGCGGTGCCGGCCAGGTGTGGAACCGGCAGGGGCCGGCCGACAGCCGCATCGGCACCGTGCTGAGCCTGGCCGGGCCGTTCACCGGATGGTCAACGGTCTCGAAGAAGCCGCGAGACGCGAGCTGAACCAGCTCCGTCTGCCGATGCGGTTGCATGACCTTGGCGACCGGAACACCGGCATCCCAGAGGATTTCGACAACGTCGTCGGCGGCGCGCGGCTCGCACCAGGCAACCAATCGCGCATCGATCAGGTCTTGGTGCTCGCGCCGTCCAGCCTCGGTCGCCAGCGCCGGATCCGTTGCCCACTGCGGTGATCCAAGCGCACCGCACAAACGCTGCCACTGGTCGTCGGTTGCCACCGCGATGGCGATCCAGCAGTCCAGACGACCGAACTCGTCGATATCGGCTGTGCGGTAAAGATTTTGCGGGACCGCTGTGGGTCCCCGGTTGCCGGCCCGTTCCAGCAGCGCCCCGTAGGCAGAGTGCTCGATGATCTGCTCGGCGGAGATGCTGAGCGCGGCGTCCACCATCGCCGCCTCCACCAACACGCCTTGTCCGGTGCGGCGGCGATGTTCGAGCGCCAGCAGCAGGGCGTTGAGCGCATGCACACCCGCGTTCGGGTCGCCGAGCGAATACGGCTCATACGGGGGCCGGTCGGGATAGCCGGTCAGCCAGCTCACGCCCGACGCCGATTCGATGACGTAGGCGAACGCCGGATTGTCCCGCCACGGTCCGTCGAGACCGAACCCGGGCATTCTGAGCATGATCGCGTCGGACCGAATCGATTGGACCGCAGCGAAATCCAGCCCGATCTGGTCCAGCACCCGCGGAGTGAAATTCTCCGCGATCACATCGCAGGTCGCGATGAGCCTGTGCAACAGTTCCCGTCCGCGCGGACTCTGCAGGTCCAGGGTCAGGCCCTTCTTGTTGGTGTTCAGCGCCGCGAAGATCGGCGACTTCTCCCACCACTGGTCTTCGGTGACCGGCACGCCGGCGATCAGCCGGGTGCCGTCCGGACGGCGGGCGGATTCCAGGTGGATGACCTCCGCGCCGAGCATGGCCAAGAAGTGGGTGCAGGACGGGCCCGCCCAGAAAGTGGTCATGTCGAGCACTCGAATCCCACTGAGTGGCAATTCATTTGATCGGCGCTATGACTGCCTGTGCCGGCCGGGCAGTGATGCCGGCGCCCCGGTACCGTGCGGTGTGCTCGCCCAGCCGCGGCGCCGGTTGCGGTTGGCGAAGTTGCGCGGGCCGCATCCGATACGGATGTCCGGGCTGCTGAAACCCGTCGCGCGGGTTGCGGACGAACGAGCCGCGCGCCCGGAAGTGGTCCAGCGCGGCGATGTTGGCGCCGTTGGCTACAGGCGCGTTGGGAATCCGGAATGCCGTTGCCAGTTCCCGGATCTCGTCGACCAGGTTGTTCTCCACCCATGCATAGATGTCATCGGCGTGAATGTTGGCCTGCTCGGTGATCGTCAGTGGCGATTCCTCATCGATCCATTCCGGATGACCGACCATCGCGCACAGATCGAACCACTGTTGCGCGGTTCCACAGCCGAGGTCTACCAGACCGTCCTTCGCCTGAGCCACACCCGGTATCGTCAGTCGCCGCGCGTCTCGCCAGGGCCTGCCGAGCATTTCGAAATAGGTGACCGGGTAATAGGTCAGGCAAAGGATCTGGGTCTCGAGCATCGACAGGTCGATGAGCTCCCCGGGCTGCGTTGACCCACTGCGGCGATACCGCGATGTCAGGGTCGCCGCGCTCGCGTAGGCGCCGGCCATGTATTCGCCGACTTGGCCGCCGACGTAGACCGGCGCTCGTTCCGGCAGTCCACGTCCCAGGCCGACGATTCCACCCGACCATGCCTGCAGGGTGAATTCGGTTGCCGCGCGGTCTCGCCAGGGGCCGTCCAGACCGAATGGCGTGATCGACGTGACGGTCAGGTGCGGGTGAGCACGGTGGATCGCCGTGGGTGTGAAGTCGGGGTGGTCGATGATTTTCGAACCTCGGGACCAGACCACGGCGTCCGCTGCCGCCAGGAGTCGCGCGACCATCTCGATGTCGTCGCTGACTTCGGGATCGGCGACCACGCTGTGTTTGGAGCCGGACAGAAAGCTGAAGAGCGCGCCGTCGGAGTCAGCCGGGATGGTGGCATCCGAAGACGACCATCGCCGCAGCGGATCCCCTTCTGGTGACTCGACTTTGATCACGTCGGCACCGCCGTCGGCAAGCAGTTTGGTGCAGTAGGCGCCCGCTATGCCGGTGGATAGATCGACCACCGTGTAGCCGGCCAGGGGTGGGTCGACCCGAGTTCCGTCACTCATGCCTGCCATGACGGGCTCGAGGTCAGCACTTCGGGCCCGTCCACGGTGATAAGCACCGCTTCGCGCCCGAATACGGCGCCGACGCCTTGCTCCCAGACGTAGCCCGTGACGGCGAGCACCATGCCCGGCTCCAGTCGCTCGTCTGCCGCAGTCTGCGGGAGGTGTTTCGAGACGACGGGCGGGTCGAAGCCCATGCCCAGCCCGCGGGCCACCGGCATCGGTGGCGCCGGCTCGCCCGCTGCTTCGTAGGCGGTGAGTAACTCGGCGGCCCCGGCGCCCGGACGGCACGCGGCTATCAGCTTGGCCCACAGGCTGTCCCAGCGCCCATACACGGCCGCGGCGCCATCGGCATTGCCTACCGGCCAGGTCCGCCCGACCTCGCCGGTGTAGCCACCGACCAGCACCCCCGACGAAAAGGCCACCAGGTCACCGGTATTCACCCGACCGTCGTTTCCGCCCCGGCTGATCCGCCACGGGTGATCCCGCGAGGTCACCCAGGCGACATCCTGATTCGACGGGGTGCTCACCCCGCCGGCCGCCAGGGCCTCGAGCAGTACGCCCGCGAGCGTCTGTTCGCGCACTCCGGGCTGCAGCTCGGCCACCGCGGCGGCCAGACTCGACTCGGCCACCGCGATCGACTCGCGCAGCGCGAGCACTTCCTCGTCCGTCTTGATCCGCCGCGCGGCGCGCATGGCGAGTTCCCCGTCGACCAGCTCCGCGTTGGGAAACGCGGTCGGCAGTAGCTGCGCGAAAACCGGTGACAGTGCGTCGGTTCCGACGCGCCGGGCGGTCGCCGCGCCCTCGATGCCCCGCAACACCGACATGGTGGTCATGGGATTCCACGAGATGCCGTACAGGTTCTCATGCGGGATGTCGTCGGGCACACCCTCGTCCCAGGTGCTGAGCAGGTGGATGGCACCGGTCTCGCGCACCAGCACGCACGCCGGACCGAACGGCCGCGTGCCGGCAACCCACAGTTGCGGTGTGCCGGTGACATAGCGAACGTTGGCCGACGACCGAGGACCAGGATGTCGAGGTCGTGCGCAGCCATCTGTTCCAGCGCCCGTTGGCGCCGCCCCGAGCGCAGGACGCGATCGTCGGGCAGGACTTCAGTTGCCATAGGGGTCATACGGGTAGTCGGTCAAGCGGGTCCAGCCTTCCTCGGTGATCACCAATACCTCTTCACTGCGGTAGCCGCCGGTGCCGTCCTCCCACACCACGGGCTCCAGGACCAGCACCATGCCCGGCCGCAGGACGAACTTCTCGTCGAACTCGTCGCCGAGATCGGTTCCTATCATCGGCATTTCGGCGGCGTTGACGCCGATGCCGTGGCCCAGGTAGAAGTGCGGCAGCCAGGGCCGGACACCTCCGTTGGCCGCGGTGGCGGCGCGCCCCAGATCGGCCGCGGTGGCCCCGGCCCTGGTCACGTCCAGGACCGCGGTGATGATCTCCCACCAGCGCTCGAATTGTGCCTGCTGCCGCGGCGAGGGATCCCGCCCGACGATCCAGGTGCGGCCGAAGTCCGAGCAGTAGCCGTGGTAGGTGATGCTGACGTCGGTCCACAGCACGTCGCCCTCGGCCAGTTCGCGTTCGGTGGACAACAGCGGCAGCGCCAGGTCGCCGTGCGTGGTCCACACGCCCTCGGCCTTGCTGTGCGGCATCACCTGCCAGATCGGTTCGAGCATGCTGGCCGTGGCGCCCAGCTCGAATGCACGCCGTAAAAAGCTCCCGGACAGATCGACCTGGCGGATGCCGGGCGCCAGCGCCTTCTGCACGTCGATCATCGCCTCGTCGGTGATCCGGATTGCGGTGCGCATGCAAGCCAGCTCGTCCGGCGTTTTGATCGCCTTGGCGGCGCCGACGACGGCGCCGGCGTCGACGGGAGCACCGTTGGGGAACAACAGGTTCGACGCACGCGACATCGCGCCGGTACATTCGTCGACGGCGATCACGGCCCCGGCCGGAATCAGGTCGGCCAGCACGCGCGCGAAATCCGCTACGCCTTCGTCGAATTCGAGATAGACCGGGCCGTGCACGTGATCGGCGGGCAACTCCGACTCCTGCGCGGCGCCCTCGCGGAACGGCAAGAAGAGGTGCGGCCATTCGTCGTCACCGACCACCACGGCCACCGGCCGCTCGACGTAGGACAGGCCGGCGTCGCCGAGCGGCCAACTGGTGCCGGTGGCGTAGACAACGGCGTTGTTACCCAACAGGATCAGCGCGTCGACGCCGCGGTCGGCCATCGCCGACCGCAGCCGGGCCCCGGTCTCCCGGCGCATCCGGGAGAGGTCGGGCGATTCGGGAATCACCGCCGGGGTGCCAGAGCTCCTGGCCGCCCGCGCGAACGTTGTCATTACAGACCCAGGAACTTGGTGATGTTGCCGCTGACGATCTGCGCGGCGTTGGCCGGCCCGACCGCATCGACAACGGCCGCCAGCGACTTCTCCGAATAGCCGTAAGTGCTTTCGTTGTGCGGATAGTCGCTCGACCACATCACCTTGTCGACCCCGATCTTGTCGATCAGCTCCAGGCCGAGCGGGTCGACCATGAACGACGCGCTCATGTGCGTGTCCCAGTAATAGCGCACGTCGTGTTCCAGCGGCCGGTTGAACATGTGGCGATAGGACGCCACCAGATGCTCGGCGTCCTGCAGGGCCCACGGAACCCAGGAGATCCCGCCCTCGAACCAGCCGATCTGCAGCCCGGGGTGCCGGTCCAGGATGCCGCCGAAGATGTACTTGGAGAACACTTCCCGGAAGCCGTCGATGTTGATCATCATGCCGACGACGACGCTGTTGAACTCGCACGGGCTTTTCGGCGGGGTTTCCCCGATGTGGTGCGACATCGGAATGCCGGCGGCCTCGATCTCGTCCCAGACCGCGGTCATGGACGTGCTCGCGTAGTCGATCGGGTTGCCGTCGTCATCCTTGCCCGGGTTCAGCGGCATCAGAAAAGTCTTGAGCCCCAGCGATTTCAGCTCGTCCAGCGTGCGACGGGTACCTTGCGGGTCCCACCAGTTGATCAGCCCGGCGCCGTAGAAGTGGCCGCCGGACCGCTCCTGCAATTCGGCGATGTACTCGTTGTAGATGCGGAACGCGAGCTCGCGAAGTTTCTTGTCCGGGTAGTGGAAGAGCGCCAGGATCGCGTTCGGGAACGCCAATTCCTTTTCGACCCCGTCGCCGCGCAGTTCCTGGATCCGGGCCTCGATGTTGGTACTCGCCGCGCCAGGCAGGTCGTCGTACTGCATCAGCACCGCACTGAAGTCGCCCGGCAGGAACGACTGCCCCTTGCGGCCCACCTGATACGCGCCCTCCTCGTACCAGATCCGCGGCGCCTTGTCCTTCAGGTCGTCCGGGAAGCGCTCGTAGAAGATGTCGTCGGCCAGGGAAATGTGGTTGTCGGCCGAAAAGACGATGGTCCCCTTGGGCAGGCCGACATCCCTGCCCAGAGCGTGCCCATGGCGATCCTTCGGCGCGCCATAGCCTTCGGGCGGGTAAAGAGAGACGGGGCTGGTCTGAGTCATGGTTGACCCTCCATTCGGATCGACGTTTTCGACAGTAGTTGCCGCAGACCTCACCAGGTCACGGGGAGTTCGTAGACGCCGTAGGCGAGCCGGTCGTGCTTGAACGGGATGTCCTGGATCGGGACGGCAAGTTCGAGCGTCGGAACGCGGCGGAACAGCGTGCGGTAGACGATCTGCAGCTCGGCACGGGCCAGTTGCTGCCCCACGCATTGATGCCGGCCGTATCCGAATGCGACGTTGCGGTCGGCGCCCGAGCGGTGCAGATACAGCCGATCCGGCTCGGCGAAGGCGTCGGGATCCCAGTTCGCCGGGGCCAGGTCGATGATGATGCCCTCGCCGGCGCGGATGGTCTGCCCCGCGATGTGAATGTCTGCCACGGCGACGCGGCGCTGCCCGTTTTGGATGATGCTGAGATACCGGAGCAATTCCTCCACCGCGCTGGCCACGATCTTGGGATCGTCGGCGTCGCGGATGACTGCCGCCTGATCCGGATTCTGCAGCAGCGCAAGCACACCGAGCCCAAGCTGGTTCGCGGTCGTCTCGTGCCCGGCGATCAGCAGACCGGTACCCAGCTGGGCGGCCTCCTTGACGCTGAGCTCGCCGGCCTTGACCCGTTCGGCCAGATCGGACACCGCGTCCTCGGCCGGGTTCTCCATCTTGGTCTCGATCAGCTGACACAGGTACTTGTGCAGGCTCATGGCGCCTTTGACGGTGTCCTCACCGGTCGCGTAGCGCGCCAGCCCGACATTGGCGTGGTGCTGGAACATCTCGGCGTCCTCGTAGGGGACCCCGAGCAGCTGGCTGATCACCAGAGACGGGACCGGCAGCGCCAGCGCGGTGACGATGTCGGCCGGCTGCGGGCCGGCGAGCATCGCGTCGATGTGGTCGTCGGTGATCTGCTGAATGGTCGGCCGCAGGCCTTCCACCCGCTTGAAGGTGAACGGCTTGGACAACATCCGCCGGAATCGCGTGTGCTCCTCGCCGTCGGAGGTGAAGACCGAGCGCGGACGCTTGTGCACCGTGGACAGCATGCCGGGGTTCCAGTGCGGAAAGCCGGGCACCCGGTCGTCGACGCTGACCCGGGAGTCGGAGAACAGTTCGCGGCATTGTTCGTAGCCGGTGATGAGCCACGGTGTGCTGCCGTCCCAGATCCGCACCCGGGACAGTGGGCGTTGTTCGGCCAGCGCCATCACGTCCGGTGGCGGCGCGAAGGGGCAGCCTGCGGCCCTGGCCATCGGATACTCGGGAACGCCGTTGGTGGCTTCGGGGCTGGTCGTCAGTGTTTCCGACATCTTTCTCATTCCTCGATATGGATGGCCAGCGCAGGGCAGGCCGCGGCGGCCCGGCGGGCGCCCTCGGCGTGCTCGGCGGGTGGGTTGTCGTTGAGCAGGATGACGACACCGTCGTCGTCGCGCTGGTCGAAAAGCTCGGGAGCGTTCATGACGCAGTTCCCCGACGACGCGCAAACATCTTGGTCGACAGTCACTTTCATGTGCAGACCCTCACTCGGTCGATGTCACGGGCGCCAGCCATAGACCCACGATCGCGTCGATCAGGCCGGAAGCGGCGGCCCGCCAGGAAGGTTGGTGCATGGTGGCGCCCGTGGCCAGCGCACGTTCCCGATCGGCGCAGGTGTGCATCAATAGGTTGCGCGCCATGATGTTTCGCTCGAAACGCACCTCGGCAGGCAGGTTCGGCAGGCAGCGGTTGACGCCGTCCACGACCTGGACCAGCGATGGCGAGCTGAGTGCGCCCTTGACGATGATGTTGTAGTAGGCCGGATCGGTCATCGCCTGCGCGGCGAAGCGGGCGTACCAGGTGGGATTGCCCAGCGCCTCGAGATGGTCGGTGAGCGGGCGCACCAGGCACGCCACCCAGTCCCGCATGTCTGCCGAGTCACCTGAATTCGAGAGCTCGCCGACCATCTGTTCGCGCAGTCGCTCGACGGGCCAGCGATGCTTCTCCTCGATGGCGCGCACCAGATCGGCCTTGGTGCCGAAGTGATAGCCGACAGCGGCATTGTTGCCTTGACCGGCGGCCTCGCTGACCTGTCTGTTGGACACGGCGAACACGCCGTGCTCGGCGAACAGTCGCTCGGCCGCCACCAGGATGGCCTCCTGGGTGGAACTGGCCCGCTCGCTGCGCACGGGCCTGCCGACGGTGGTCATTCCGCCAGTCAACCGCGCCGGACAGCGTTAAGTCAAGCGATTGATTTAATTGAGCGGCTTGCCGCCTCCCCCCGGGTCGACCCCCCACCCCTACCGCCGAGCGTGAATCTCACGACGCAACACACCGACGGGCCGTCGTGTACTTCACACCCGACAGTCCGAGACGCCGTCGCCGGGTTCGGAGTCGCTCGTAGGTGGGCAAAACGGATGCCCGCCGGCGGAGGTACGCATGTGGCAATTGTGGCGAGTCCCAGCACTTAACGCCTAGCGCCGCTGCGCTTCCGGGCGGCACCCCAGGCGCCCGTGCACCACAGCGCCCAGATCACCAGCAGCGGCTGGAACAGCAGCCGGATCCCGCGGGCAAGGTCCGAGTTCAACCCGAAAGCATTTGCGTGCGTGGCGAATTGGGAGACGTTCCCCGGGAAGACCAGAACGAAGAAGATCGCCACCACCCATCCCACCAGGACTCGCCAGCGGGTCAGGAGCACCAGGCTCGCCCCGAGCGCGATCTCCACCACGCCCGAGGCAATGACGACGAAGTCGGCGTTCAACGGCATCCATGGCGGCACTTGGGCATAGAAGGCGGTTCGGGCGAAGCTCAGATGACTGATGCCGGCGAATATCAGCACGGCACCGAGGACAAAACGCGCAACACGTCGCGGCACGGCAGACACCTAGCGCGACGGGGGTTGGAAGCGCGCCGTCATCGGCCCGAGGATGCGTTGATAGCCCGCCGGGGCAATACGCACCAGCAGGTCGAAGGCCCGGGCATCGAAGCCCACCACCACGCGCGCTTTCTTCCGATGGACCGCCTTGAGGATGGTCCGTGCCGCGCGATGGGCGCTCGTGATGGCGACCCTGTTGAAGACCTTGACTCCGGCTTCCTTGTCAATGCCTTCCACATGCCCGGCGTTGCGCGCGATCGCTGTCTTGACGTATCCGGGATGCACCACGGTGACGGCAACGGGATGGCGCGCCACGGCCATCTCTTGGCGCAGCGCCTCGGTAAAGCCGCGGACCGCAAATTTGGCCGAGTTGTAGGCCGCCTGGCCCGGCACGCCGAACAGACCGAACATGCTCGACATGTTGACGACGTGCCCGTCGCCAGACGCGATGAGGTACGGCAGGAACGCCTTTGTTCCGTTCACCACGCCCCAGTAGTCGACGTCCATCACCCGCTCGATGTCCTTGAACTGGCTGACCTCCACGTCGCCGAGAAAGGCAATGCCGGCAATGTTGTAGACCTGGTTGACCACGCCGAAGTGCTCGGCCACGGTGTCGGCGTAAGCAAGAAACGCCGCGCGCTCGGTGACGTCGAGCCGGTCCGTCCGCACTTCTGCGCCGGTCTTCTTGATGAATTTCTCGGTTTGCGCAAGGCCTGCCACGTCGACGTCGCTGATCGCCAGCCCCGCGCCCGACCGAGCCAGTTCCAGCGCCAACGCCCTTCCGATGCCCGAACCGGCGCCGGTGACCACGGCTACCTTCCCCGCGAATCCGTCCATGTCTTCCGCCATTTCGTCGAGTGTGAGCTCAATTCTCACCGGCAGCACGGTCCCGGTGGCGAACGGGTGGTTAGCGCATTGCCCCGGTCACCGCGCTCCGGATGGAAATCCCCATACTGGCCCCAATTCAACGCGTACCCCGGAAGATTGCTGAGATGTCCGCTTATGTGATCGCAGTACCTGATGCCTTGGCTGCCGCGTCCGCGGATTTGACCGGGCTCGGCGAGGCGATCAGGGAGGCCAACGCGGCAGCGGCGGCCTCGACCACGAGCGTGCTGGCGGCTGGTGCCGATGAGGTGTCGGCGGCGATTGCGGGCCTATTCGGCCTGCACGCTCAGGAGTATCAAGCGCTGAGCGCACAGGTGACGGCGTTTCATGATCGGTTTGTGCATACCCTCAGCGGGGGTGCGGGTTTCTACGCGTCCGCTGAGGCCGCCAATGCATCGTCGTGGCAGCAGCTGTTCGGCCTGTCGGGCGTCAACGTGGGCGTGGGGAACATCGGGAGTCTCAACCTGGGCAGCGGAAACACCGGCAACACAAACCTGGGCAGCGGAAACATCGGCGACTCCAACCTGAGCTCCGGAAACCGCGGCAACACCAACCTGGGCAGCGGAAACACCGGCAACACAAACCTGGGCAGCGGAAACCGGGGCAGCTTCAATCTGGGCAGCGGAAACGGACCGGACAGCGGAACCGCGCCGAGCAACTTCAACCTCGGTAGCGGAAACACCGGCAGCTCGAACCTGGGCAGCGGAAACATCGGCGCCTCGAATCTGGGCAGCGGAAACATCGGCAATTCGAACGTGGGCAGCGGAAACACCGGCAACACGAACCTCGGCAGCGGGAACCTCGGCAGCGGCAACGTGGGCACCGGGAATACGGGCAATGCAAACTTCGGCTCCGGAAACGCGGGCAACTCCAACGTCGGCTTCGGCAACGCGGGCCTGGGGAACTTCGGCTTCGGCAACACGGGCAACGGGAACATCGGCATCGGGCTCACCGGCAACAATCAGATGGGCTTCAATTTCGCTGGCGGGCTGAACTCGGGCAGCGGAAACATCGGCTTCGGCAACTCGGGCACCAACAACATCGGCTTCTTCAACTCCGGCAGCGGCAACGTCGGTTTCGGAAACTCGGGCATGGGAAGCTTCGGCTTCGGAAACGCGGGCAATGTTGACACCGGGTTCGGGAACGCCGGAGCACATAACACCGGGTTCGGGAACGCGGGCTCGGCGAACACCGGCAGCTTCAACTCCGGCGGCTTCAACTCGGGCAACTTCAATGCGGGCTTCTTCGACGTAGGCAGCTTCAACTCGGACCTCGCAGACACCGGCTTGTTCAACTCGGGCGCCGGAGACACCGGGTTCCTCAACTCGGGCATTCTCAACTCGGGCAGCTTCAACTCGGGCGGCGGCGTGACGATTTCCGGCAACACGGGTTTCTTCAACTCGGGTGACACCAACACGGGCTTCGGGAATTCGGGCTCCACCAACACGGGTGGCTTCAACTCGGGCAACTTCAACACAGGCTTCGGCGGCACGGGCACCCCCGCCGTTTCGAACTCAGGCTTCGGAAACACCGGCACCGGCAACTCGGGCTTCTTCAACTCGGGCACCGACAACTCTGGCATCCAGAATTCGGGCGCCGGCGGATTCAACTCGGGCTTCTTCAACTCGGACGACGGCGGATTCAACTCGGGTGTCGGAAACTCGGGCGGCAACGGCAGCACGGGCTTCTTCAACTCCGGAGCCAACGGATTCGACTCGGGATTCTTTAATTCGGGGCCCGGCGGTTCCAACGCGGGCTACTTCAATTCGGGCGCCGGCGGTTTTAACACCGGCTTCTTCAACGCGGGCGACGGCGGCTTTAACACGGGCTTGAGGAACGAGGGCGGTCAGAACTCAGGAGGCTTCAACAATGGCACGGGTAGCTCCGGCTTCTTTCACTAACGCCCTGCCGAACCTCGAGACCGCATCACCTTGCCCGCAACCGTCCCCCCGTCCACCGGCAGCACGGTTCCGGTGACGTAGCGCGAGCGGTCGGTGGCGAAATACAAGGCCGCCTCGGCGATATCGTCAGACGTGCCCTCGCGCTTGAGCGGCCGGTCGTCCCGCATCGTCTGGCGGATCTTCGCCTCGAACCGCTCGAGCTTTTCCGGGTCCATGTTCGCCGCCGACTTCGCCACCAGTGGGGTGGGGATATTTCCCGGAGCAATGGCATTGACCCGAATCTCGTAGTGCGCCAACTCGATTGCCGCGGACTTGGTGAACTGGATGACGGCGGCCTTGGACGCGCGATAGGTCATCACGCCGCCGCCGGCCTGGATCCCGCCGATCGAGCTCACGTTGATGATCGATCCACCGCCGTTGGCCGCCATATGCCGGGCGGCATCTCGGGTACCCACCATCACGCCCAGCAAGTTGACCGCCATGATGCGGTGGAAATCCTCGAAATCTTCGTCGAGTAGGCGACGCAAGGGTCCCGAGACACCGGCGTTGTTCACCATCACGTGCAGGCCGCCAAATCTCTCCACGGCGGCCGCCACCAGCGCCCCGACCTGTTCGGGGTCGGAGACGTCGGTCCGCTTGAAGAAGGCATCGAGGCCCAGCGCGGTCGCCAGCTCCGCACCGAGGTCTTCTGCGACATCGGCGATGACCACCCGGGCGCCCTCAGCCACAAAGCGCTCCACCATGCCGCGACCGATGCCCGAGGCGCCGCCGGTGACGACGGCCACCTTGCCGGCTAGTTCGTTGACCACACGACGAGTTAATCGGCGTCGCCTGGGTTAAGTCAAGCAGTTGATTTAAGTCGCCCATACGGGCGCTCGGTAATGTTCGCCCAGTAATCCGTGGATCCGGCGAAGACAGCTCCCCCGGACGCTCAGCTGACCGCGTGAGTTCGCGGTGACTACGCACATTCAGGGGTGCGAATGGCCTGCCCCCCGGGCCATGCTGAATGGGCCAGTTCATCGGGAAACTTGAAAGGCTTAGGTCATGAACGCCCTGAAGATTTTAGTCATCGGCGGTAGCGGACTCATCGGCTCGCAGGTTGTCGCCAACCTCACTGAGCTCGGACACAAGGCGGTGTCGGCCTCACCCAGCTCCGGTGTCAACACGATTACCGGGGAAGGCGTCACCGAAGCGGTCATCGGCGCCGACGCGGTGGTCGACGTGTCGAACTCGCCGTCCTGGGCCGACGACGACGTGCTGAACTTCTTCACCACCTCCACCCGCAACCTTCTCGAGGCAGAACGGGCCGCCGGCGTGCGGAACCACGTCGCGCTCTCGATCGTGGGTGCCGACCGGGCAAGCGAAAGTGGCTACATGCGGGCAAAGATCGCCCAGGAAAAGCTGATCGAGGAATCCGGATCTCCCTACACCATCGTTCGAGCGACCCAGTTCTTCGAATTCGTCGACGCCATTGCCGATTCGTTGGCCGAGGGCGACACGGTCCGTTCGCCGCACGGAGCGTTCCAGCCGATCGCGGCGGCAGATGTCGCCTTAGCAGTAACCCGCGCGGCGGCCGGCGAACCGGTGAATGGCACGATCAACATCGCCGGTCCCGACAAGGCCGGGATGGACGACTTCATCCGGAACCGGTTTGCCGCAACCGGTGATGCGCGCCAGGTGGTGACCGACCCGGAGGCGCAGTACTACGGTGCGGTGCTCGACGAACGCATGATCGTCCCGGTCGAAGGCCCGGAAAAAGTGACCATTTACCCCACCGCCTTCAGCGACTGGTCGGCCACTCACCTGGCCAGCGGTGCGCATTAGGACATATGGCCATGGAGCTGCTCGACCAGACCGCGGTGATCACCGGCGGAACGGCGGGCATCGACTGGAGGCCGCGCGGCTGCTCGCCAGCGAGGGCGCCAACGGCCCGCGACCGGCCCGGTCGCCCTGACGCCATCGCGCCGCGCGGTTCGTCCAGACTGACATGGCCGATGCAGACTCGGTGAATTCGCTTGTGCAGCAATGCGGTGAGGTCGACATCATCGTCAACAACGTCGCCGGCTTTGCGGCCGCGTTGCCGTCGACCAGGACATGGCCACCTTCGAGAACATGTTCGCGCCAACGTGCGTGGTGCGTACTTCCTGGTCGCCGGCCTGGTCCCGGGAATGTTGCGACGCGGTCGGGCCAGCATTGTCAACGTCACCACCATGGCCGCGTTCAAGGGGATTCCCGGCGCTTCGGGCTACAGCGCCTCCAAGGCCGCACTGGAATCGCTCACCCGCACCTGGGCCGCCGAGTTCGGAGCGGCCGGGGTGCGGGTGAACAGCGTCGCGCCGGGCCCCACCCGCACACTCGGGGTGGCCAGTAAGGGGACGAGATGGGGCGATGCCAACGAACAGCTCGGTCGGGCATTGCCGTTGGGCCGCAACGCGTTCGCGTCCGAGATCGCCGAAGCGGTGCTTTTCCTGAGCTCTCCCCGGGCCAGCTTCATCACCGGTTCGACGCTGCATGTCGACGGCGGTGGCGCGGCCGTCTGAGACGTCTTGGGTTCAACGTTCTTCTGCGCGGCGCTGCAGCAAGGTATAAAGGCGCAGGCGATGAATCGACATCAGACGAGGAGCGGCCGATGTCCCTACCGACCGCGGGGCAGCTCAGCAGGCGCGGCTTCATTGCCGCCAGCGTTGCCGGTGGATTCGCACTGGCCGCGTGCAACCAAAACCGGAAGCGCACACCGGACGAAAAGATGGCCGCTGCCATCGCCGCCGCCGAAGCCGCCCGGCCACACACCGGGCGCACCGTAACCGCGACGTTGACTCCCGCGCCGGCGACGATCGATATCGGTGGGCCGATCGTCCATACGCTGGCCTACGGGAATACGATTCCCGGCCAGGTGATCCGGGCCACCATCGGCGATGAAGTGGTGGTCACGGTCAAGAACCAGCTCGATCATCCGACGTCGGTCCACTGGCACGGCATCACGCTGCGCAACGACATGGACGGCGCCGCGCCGGCCACCCCGAACATCGGCGCCGGCGAGGAATTCACCTACCGGTTCTCCGTCCCGGACGCGGGCACGTACTGGGCCCATCCGCACACCGGCCTCGACGCCGACATGGGCCTATATCTGCCGGTCATCGTCGACAATCCGACCGAGCACTTTCGCTACGACGCCGAATGGATTGTCGTCCTTGACGATTGGACCGACGGTGTCGGTAAGAGCCCGCAGCAGCTCTATGACGCGCTGAGGGACCCGAACAAGCCGCCGATGAGCATGCCCGCCAGCTACGCCCTCATCGCCGACTCCGACGTCCCCGACGACGAGCACCACGCCCACCAAGACCAGCGGGACCACCTCGACCAGCCCGACGACCTCGACCAGCCCGACAACCTCGACCAGCCCCGCGATGCCAGGGATGCCCGGTGAGCCCGCCGGCCCCGGCGGTGATGTCGGCACCAGCGACCTGCTCGGCGGCGACGCCGGCGACATCGCCTACCCCTACTACTTGGTCAACGGTCGAATTCCCACGGCCCCAACGTCATTCACCGAAGCCAAGCCGGGCCAGCGAATCCGTATCCGAATCATCAACGTGGCATCGGACACCGCGTTCCGCGTCGCCCTGGCGGGACATTCGATGACTGTCACCCACACCGACGGCTACCCCGTGATCCCCACCCAGGTCGACGCCCTGCTGATCGGCATGGCCGAACGCTACGACGTGGTCGTGACCGCGGCCGACGGCGTCTTCCCACTGGTCGCGGCCGCGGCGGGCAAAAACGCCGTGGCGCGCGCGCTGCTCACCACCGGTGCCGGCAGCGCACCCGACCCACAATTCCGGCCGGCCGAACTGACCAAGCGGGTGGGTACCGTCGACACCTTTATCGCCGCCACGACCGTCAACCTGGGTCGGCCGGAGCCCAATCTCGATCTCCCGGTCGTGCTGGGCGGCAATATGGAGAAATACGAGTGGACGATCAACGGCCAGCCCTACAGCAGTACCGTTCCGCTGCAGATACGAGAGGGTCAGCGGCCCACCCTGGCGTTTGACAACACCACCATGATGTACCACCCAATTCACCTGCACGGCCACACCTTCCAGGTGATCAAGGCCGACGGCGGTCCCGGCCCCCGCAAGGACACCGTCATCGTGTTGCCGAAGCAGAAGCTGCGTGCCGTGCTGGTCGCCGATAACCCCGGCGTGTGGCAGATGCACTGTCACAACACGTATCACCAGGAAGCCGGCATGCAGACCCGGCTGGATTACGTCTTCTGACTCCTCGACCGCCTAGCCGTCGAGGAAATCCAGCAGCAGCGCGTTGACGGCGGGCGCCTGCTCGATTTGTGGGCAGTGGCCGGCAGCGTCGACCACCGCGGAGCGTCCGCCGCCGATTTGCCTGGCGATCTCAGCGGCCCAACCGCCGGGAAGGAGCTTGTCGTTGCCACCCTCGATGACCAGGGTTGGCACGTCGATGCGTTCATAGCGCCGCGCACTGGACGGAATCGGCGACGATGCGGCATGAGGACGGCGAAACCGGCCGCGGCCACTGCCTCCCACGCGCCCGGCGCGACACTCGATTCGTAGCGGCGCCGCACGTAGTCGTCGTCAGCCGGATAGCCCGGGTCATAGAACAGCGCCTCGACGATGCGCCGCATGGCCGGCAGCGTCGCGTCGTAATCCTGTAACGCCGCAAAGTGCTGGTTCTGCTGGATCTCTCCGCCGCCGCAGATGATGGCCAGGCTGCGGACCGGCAGCTGCGGGCGCATCAGACGTCGCATCGGTAAGTAAATTGATTGCGCCCATGGAGTTTCCGGCGAAGTGTGCGGCATCGACGCCCAGCACGGCACAAAACCGCGCCACATGCCGGATCCTCATCGCCCGGCTGTTGACGAAGTCGATGACCTTCGCCGATTCGCCGAAGCCGAGCTGATCGGGTGCCAGCACCCGGTAGCGCCCAGCGAGGGCGGCGATGTTGCGCTCCCAGCCGAGTTCGGCGCCGGCACCGAACTCGCCGCCGTGCAACAGCACCAACGGGTCGCCGTCACCGGCCTCGAGAAAGCTCGTGACGAGACCGTCGACAACAACGGTGCGGCGATGGACCTGAATCATTTGATCGCGATCGGGTTGACCGGAGAGCCGACGGCGCCAACGAATCTCAGCGGCGGCGCGATGAGCTGGAACTCGTAGACACCGTCAGCGGCGCAATCGGCGGCCAGCGCGCTGAGATCCCAGTACTCGCCGAGTATCAACCCCATGTCGCGCAGGGTCAGCAGGTGGAAGGGTAGGAAGACCCCGTCGATTCCGGATACCGGGTCTTCGACCTGAAGGTTGTCGGCGGCGATGGCGGCGATCTCGTGATCGTGCAGCCACTGGGCACATCGCCAGTCCAGCCCGGAGTACGGCTCGGTCTTGTTTCCGGTCATGAGATACCTTGTCCACCAACCGGTTCGGACCAGAACGATATCGCCTCGCTCGAGCGTCACCCGCTGCGAACGCACCACGTCGTCGAGTTCTTCGGGGCCGATCGGGTTTCCGTGTTCCAGGAAGACCTCCGCGCCGCGATGGCGCACCAGATCCAGCAACACGCCCCGCGAGGTGATGCCCTTGACGTCGACCTTGTCGATGCCGCAGTGGAAGGCACCCATGCTGGTCACCGAACCTGCCGGGAAGCCGTTGTAGAGCTGGTCGTCGTAGTAGACGTGCGACAGCGCATCCCACTGCGTGGCGGCCTGCAGCGGCATGATGACCATGTCGTCATTGAAGCGGAACGGATTGTCCACCAGGTACTTGCTGATCTGCGCGGCGGTCGGGTTCTGCGACCACTGCGGACCGTACTGGACCAGCGTGTTGGCGTCGCCGCCATCGATGGTCATCAGATGTATCGGGTTGTGCCGAAAACCGAAGGCGCCCTGCGGGCCTGACGACCCGAAATCGACTCCGAGTGGAAACACCTTGCCGTGCTTGACCAGGCTGGCGGCCTGCTGCACCTTCTCGGCGGTGATGAAGTTGAGCGTGCCGAGCTCGTCGTCGGCGCCCCACCGGCCCCAGTTGGAGACATCGCGGGCGGCTTTGCGAAAGTCGGTCATGTTGGCTTGGTTCATTCTGGGTGCCTAACCTTCCTCGAGCTCACGGGCGATCGCCGCACCCACGTTTCCACCGTCGACCCACACGACCTGGCCTGAGATGTAGCTGGCTGCACGACTATTCAAGAAGATCAACACGGCGGCCTGCTCGGCGGGCTCCGAAACGCGGCCCAGCGCGCTTGGGTATGTCGTCGAGGAAGCCCTGCCCATAGGCCGTTCGCAGCTGGTCCAGGATCGGGGTCTCGGTGACCCCGGGACCGGTGCAGTTGATGCGGATGCCGTGCGCGCCCAACGGGTTTGCGCTCTGCATCGTGTACAGGATGATCGCCTCCTTGGACAACTGGTAGCCGGTGCCCAGCGCATCGGGGTGGCTGGCACACCAGGCGATGCCTTCCTGCATGGTCGCGGTGTGCAGCAGCGGCCTGACCTCGCGGCCGTGTTCCCGGTACGCCGCCGCGGCCAGCGACGACACGCTCACGATGGACGAACCCACCGGCATCGTCGGGATCAGCGCCTCGGTCAGATGCCGCATGCCCAGAAAGTTGATCGTGACGACCAGTTGCGGGTCGCCGATCCCCGACGAGACGCCGGCGACGTTGAACAGCGCGTCGACGTCGCCACCGATGGCGGCGACCGCGCGATCGATCGACGCCGGATCGGCGAGGTCGACCTCATGAAAGTCGTTGATCTCGAAGGCAGGCCGATGTCTGTCGAGTCCCACCACGTGTGCCCCGAGTTCACCGAGCTGTCGCACCACATGTTCGCCAATACCCGACGCGCATCCGGTGACCACCGCGCGACGGCCGTCGTATCGCCACAATTCGTCGATGCGTCCCAATGGTGAATCACGTCTCGGTGTATTGCCCTGCTGCTCCTTCAGACGCTGCGCCGCCTGGACGCGGCCCTCGTTGATCTCGGCCATGGCCTCGGGAATCTCACTGGCGGTGAACTTACCGCCTCGGCCGGTGGGCAGACCGCCGAAGGAATAGTTTTCGTCGAACTGCGGTGCGCTGGATTCGGGACGGCGCGCCTCGACCTTCTCGATGACGGGCGCCAACCGCGCGGCCTTGTCCGCGACCGCCTTCTGATCGCGCTCGATGAACTCCGGCAGCACCTCTTTGCCCATCAACTCGATGGACTCCATGGTGCCCTCGTGGCTGCGCGGGTTGAGCAGCAGAATGATCTCGTCGACACCGCTCTCCTCATAGCCACGCAGGAATTCCCGCACGGTGGCCGGAGATCCGATCGCGCCCCGCCCGGGGCCGTAGGCCAGCGTCGGGTCCTTCTCGACCTCTTCGAGATAGCGCTTCCATACGCCGGTCCGTCCCGGCGTGTGCACACCGGTCATGTAGTAGTGCATGATCCCGAACGAGAAGAAGCCACCGCCCTGGCCGAGGCGTTTCAGCGCCTCCTCCTCGGTCTTGGCGACCATCATCGACAGGTCCCCGCCGATGGCCAGGATGTTCGGGTTGATCGCCGGGGTGACCGGGACGCCGTTCTCCTCGAACTCCTTGTAGTAGCCGTTCACCCGCTCGGTGAGCGGCCCGGGACCTGTGTAGGCGAAACTCAAAGCGCCGATGGCCTTTTGGGCGGCCATCTGGACGCTGGCGGGCCGCGTGCAGGCGACCCACACCGGTGGATGCGGCTTCTGCATCGGCTTGGGGATCACGTTGCGGGCCGGCATCTCGATGTGCTCACCCTTGAATCCGCTGAAGGGCTCCTCGATCATGCAACGGATCGCGACCTCGAGAGCCTCCTCCCACTGCGCACGCTTGTCGGCGGGATCGATGTTGAATCCCCCGAGCTCGCCGACGGAGGACGATTCCCCGGTGCCGAATTCGACGCGCCCATTGGACATCAGGTCCAGGGTGGCGATGCGCTCTGCGACCCGGGCCGGGTGATTGACCGCGGGCGGCAGGTGCATGATGCCGAACCCCAGCCGGATGTTCTTGGTGCGCTGACTGGCGGCGGCCAGAAACATCTCCGGAGCCGTGGAATGGCAGTATTCCTCGAGGAAATGATGCTCGGTGAGCCAGACGGTGGAGAATCCGGCCTTGTCGGCGGCCTCGACCTCGTCCAGGCAGTCGTGCAGCATGACCCGCTCGTCGTCCGGTACCCACGGCCGCGGCAGGGCGAACTCGTAGAACAGTGAGATCTTCATCGTTACCTCCTATGAGAACTAATGGCCTGCTTCGCAACATGTTGTCGCCGCAACAAAGCCAAACGTCATGGCCGGGCCGATAGTCGCCCCGGCACCCGCGTAACTGCGGCCCATCACCGCCGCAGAGACGTTGCCCACCGCGTAGAGGCCCGGCACGACGGAGCCGTCCGGGCGTAGCACCCGGGCGCATTCGTCGGTCAGCAGGCCGCCCGATGTCCCGAGATCGCCGAGCACGATTCGGAACGCGTAGTACGGCGGATCCCCCAGCGGGCACAGGTTGGGGTTGGGCAAGGTCGGATCGCCGTAGTAGTTGTCGTAAACGCTGTCGCCCCGGTTGAAGTCGTCGTCGTGGCCCTTGCGGGCCAGTGCGTTGAAACGTACCGCGGTGTCTCGGAGTTGGGCCGGCGGCACATCGATCTTGACCGCCAGTTCGTCCCAGTTCGACGCGGCCTTGACGACGCCCGACTCCAGCCAGGCCGCCGGGACCTTGCGCCCGGTGGGCACCGGCGCGCCGGGGATCTTCGGTATCGGCAGATGGCCGCCGACCACGTAGCGATTGAAGGATCGGTGATCGGTGATGAGCCAGCACGGGATATGAGTCACCCCGGACTTCTGACCCTCGATCATGGCGTGCCCGAAATCCATGTAGGGGGCCGCCTCGTTGATGAAGCGTTTGCCTGCACCGTTGACGATGAACTGAGCGGGCATCATGCGTTCGTTCAGCATGAATTGCATTCGGCCGTCCGGCCATTGAATCGCGGGAAACCACCAGGCCTCGTCGAGCAGTGCGGTGGCCGCCCCGAGCTTCTGGCCCGCCCGAATGCCGTCGCCCATCGACGCGGGATTGCCGAAACTCCAGTCCTGCCCTTCCTGGCCTACCACCGGCTGATGCTCCTTACGCCAGGCAAGGTCATGGTCGAAGCCACCGGTGGCCAGGATCACCCCGTGCCGGGCGCCGATCCGCTGATCCGTGCCGTCTCGGTGCACCGACGCACCGGTGACCGTGCCGTCGGCGTCGGTGAGCAGCTCCACCATCGGCGAGTCCAGCCACAGCGGGATGTCGCGTTCCTTCATCGCCAGCCGCAGCCGCGCCGCCAGCGACTGACCGATCGCCGCCATCCGCTCGCCGAAGACTCTGGCCCTGACCATCCGCGAAATCAGCTTCAGCAGAACGCCTTTGCCGGCCCACGACTGTCGGATCCGGTAGAACATCCGTAATTCTTTGGGGCCCAGCCAGATTCCCCTGGGCGCCAGCGCCAGCGGTTGGAGCAGTGTCTGTTCGTCGGCGCCCAGCTTGCGCAGGTCGATGGCCGGCACGTTGATCGTGCTGCCCTGTTCGGATCCGCCGGGCAATTCCGGATAGTAGTCGGCATAGCCGGGTTTCCAGACGAACTCGAGCCACGGGCTGAGCCCTTCGAGGAACTCGAGCATCCGCGGCGAAGAGTCGACGTATTGCCGTAAGCGCGCCTCGCTGACCAGGCCCTCGGTGATCTGCCGCAGGTACTCGACGACGCCGTCCGGATCCGGCCGGTAGCCCGCTCGGCGCTGGGCCGGAGCGCCCGGCACCCAGATGCCGCCGCCCGACAGAGCGGTCGAACCGCCGAAATAGGGCGACTTTTCCACCACCAGCGTCTGCAGTCCGGCCGCATCGGCGGTCAGCGCGGCGGTCATGCCGCCGCCGCCGGACCCGACGACGAGCAGGTCGACGACGTGATCGAACGTATTTTCCGGAGCCTGTCCAGGAGCCACAGTCATGCGGTCGGCGCCGCCGTTCTGATGGCGAATCCGGCAATAAGTTCCTCCGCGCGCCGGTAGTAGCGCACCGTCGTGCGGTAGGACCCCGCCGTCGCCAGCGCCGCGAAAGCCGCCACCCAGGTGCGGATTTCATGTGCGGAGCTACCGCCTTCGTGCAGCACGAACGAGTTCGACCACTGATCGAAATCGGCAAGATGGCCGTCGTCGACGACTTGCAGAAAGCGTTGATCCCAGGCCGGGTTCAGCGGTTGCAGATCGCTGTCTCCCCCGGCGAAGTTTCTGGCCGCGTCGATCACCGCCGTCTGGCGGGCTTGCCGTTGCTCGGGGCTCATCGGCTGACCGTGCACGATCCGCTCCAGTACCGCCGGAGCGGCCGTGTCCAGCGTCGGCACCGGCGGACTGTGCGAGAGCCCACCCGATCCGATCACCAGCACCCGCTTGTCCAGGGTCGCCAGGAACTCGCCGACCGCGGTTCCCAGTGCCCGGCAACGGTGTAACGGCCCGAGCGGCACGGCGATGGCGTTGATGAAGATCGGTATGACCGGGAGCGCGGTGGCCGCACCGAGCAGCTTCTCCAGCGGCTGCATCGTGCCGTGATCGACATCCATGCTGGCCGACACCGCGATGTCGACGCCCGCGGCGAGCACAGCCTTCGCGCAATCCGCGGCGATGTCCTCGGGCACGTCGAGTGGTCCGGTGTGGGTGCCGTAGTCGCCGATTCCGTTGGCGTGCATGCCGATACAGAACGGCGGCATCACCTTGTAGAAGAACCCGTTGTAGTGATCCGGAGAGAAAATGACGACCAGCTCCGGGTCGTAGTCGGCGACGAACTGGCGCGCCTGCGCGATGGCGCCGCCGACGTCGTCAAGCAGGTCCTGTGACGGCCCCGGTAGATTCAGCAGCGGGCTGTGGGACATACAGCACAGAGCCAGTGGCACTGGGTAATTCACCCCCTCCCGGTGTGAGTGTGAGCGTCTCGATGAGCGCTGCGCTCAGCTCGGGGGTGAGCTGGGCGATGCACGCGCCGGCGATGCAGCGGTCGGGGCGCAGGAACACCACCGACTCTTTGCGCGAGTCGAACCACGCCTTGAGGCCGCCGGTACGGTCGCCCACGATCACCACGTCGGGATCGTCGTGGCCGGTCCAGTGCAGCTGGGTCAACGGCCGGAGCGCAAAGAAGCGCGCCCCCAAGTCTTTCCACCTCGCGAACGCCTCCTCGCCCAGGATCTTGCGCGGGTTGTTGTTCCAGCACAACACGGCGAACCAGGTGCCGAGCACGTCGTCCAACAGGACATTCTGCTGCGCGCGGGTGTCAACCCGCGGCTGAATGAACAATGTGCCGACCGGGGAGTCAGCGTCCCGGGGCTCGGCATGCACGACGGCCCCGCGCTCGTAACGCGGCATTGGCTTGAAACGCATTTCGAGCACATATCGCTTCAGCGACGGCACCACCGAAGCAGCGCGCACGATCAGGTCGCGGGCGGTCGCGACCCGGCGATCGGTCGGTGAGATGACGCGGCCCACCATGGTGGAGAGGTCGATCATCGCGCGGGCGTGCTTGCGGCGCTCGATGTCGTAGGTGTCGAGGAGGCCATCGCCGGCTCGCCCGGTTACCACCGCGGCAAGTTTCCACCCCAGATTCGCCGCGTCGCGGATACCGCTGTTGTAGCCCTGCCCCTGCCACACCGGCATCAGATGCGCGGCGTCTCCGGCCAACAACAGCCGACCGCTACGGAAGGCACCGGCGATCCGCGAGTGGTGGGTGTAGACGCGTCGCCGGATCACGTCTACCCGGTCCGGGTGCGGCACCAGCCGCGCCAGCATCCGCGTCAAGAACGCCGGGTCCTCTGCCTGTTCGTCGGTTTCGTCGGCGTGGATCATGAACTCGAACCGCCGAATTCCGTGCGCGATCGAAATCGAGGCATACGGGCGTTCGGGGTCGGCGCCGACCTCGCTGTTCGGGTGTCCCAGCGGATCGTTGGCGATGTCGACGACCAGCCACCGCGTCGATGACGTCGTGCCGTCGAAGGACACGCCCATCATCCGTCGGGTGGCGCTGCGGCCGCCGTCGCACCCGACGACGTAGCGTGCCCGCACGCACGCGGGTGTTTCCCCATCAGCACCGTCACCGCCGCCCAGCTCGACGCTCACCCCGTCGCCGGTGTCGGTGCACGACGTCATCGGTCGGCTCCACCACACCTCGACGTGCTCGAATCTGTCCAGACCGCGCAGCAATTCGGCGTCGACGAGCGGCTGCACGAAGCCGTTGCGCTTCGGCCAGCCGAATCTCGCGTCGGGCGGCGCCATTTCGGCAAGCACCCGGCGTTTGGCGTCGACGAAACGCAGAATCTGGTTGGGCACGGTGTGCGGCACGATGACGTCGACCAAGCCGATCGACTGGAAGGTGCGCAGCGCCTCGTCGTCCAGTCCCACCCCGCGCGGATAGTCGATCAGCGAGTCCCGCTCATCCACCACCAACGTGCGAACACCCTGCAGGCCAAGGATATTGGCCAGGGTCAATCCGACCGGGCCGGCGCCGACGACCACCACGTCGACCGCCAACTCTGGTTTGGACTGCCCGGGGTCGGCCATCAGCGCCCCAGCAGGAAATCGAGATGCAGGCGGTTGAAGGTCTTGGCGTCCTCGTACTGTGGCCAGTGGCCGCACCCCGACATCACCTCGAAGCGTGCGCCGGGAATCATCGACTGCGATCCGGCGGCCCTCGGGCACATCGGCGGTCGGGTCATGGCTTGTCCAAAGCACCAGGGTGGGGGCGGTGATGGCGCCGTATTCGGCCGGTCCCAACAGGTTTCGCGCTCGGATGTCCGGGTCCTGCAGCGCCATGATGTCACGCATGGCCGCGACGAAACCCGGTTGGCGGTAGATCCGTTGCCGGCTGGCCACCAGGTCGTCGTAGTCCTTGGACTTGTCCGCCATCAGCCATTTGATGCGCGCCTGCACGGTCTCCCAGGTCGGGTCCTCCACCGCCGCCATGGACAGCGTGATGATCCGCCGCATCACCTCGGGATCGGCCTGCGAGCCGCCCGCGGTGTTGAGCACCAGCCGGTCGACCACGTCGGGATGGTCGGCGGCCGCTCGTGCGGCCACCCATCCGCCCAGCGATTCCCCACTGATGCTGGCCCGCTGCGCGCCGATGCCGCGCAGCACCGCCATCAGGTGTTCGACGTAGTGATGGATTTCCAGCGGGTGGCCCGGCTTGTCCGTGTAGCCGTGGCCCAGCATGTCGATGGACCAGGTCCAGAAATGCTCGGCGTGCGCGGCCAGATTGCGGATGTAGGCCTCGGCGTGACCGCCCGATCCGTGCAGCAGCACCAGCACCGGCTTGCCGGGGTCGCCGGCACGCAGGTAGCGGGTTCGGACACCGCCGGCCTCGAGATAACCCTGCTCGAACGCGACGCCCTGGAGATCGCTCCACACACTTTCGAACTCCGTCACGATTCCTCTCTGGATCATGTGCTAATATCGCACGCTGATGTGCGATATATATAGAGCTTGGCTACCGCGTCGGGGTCTGTCAAGACCGTGACGGGTTCGCAGACGCTGGCCAGAGGCCTCACCGCACTGCAATTGGTGGCGGCGTCCCCGACCGGTCTAACCATGCAGGAACTGGCCGACCAAGTCGGCGTGCACCGAACCATCGCGTACCGCTTGCTCACCACGCTGAGCCAGTTCAAGCTCGTCGCCAAGGGTGAGGACGGGCGCTTCCGGCCGGCGGCGGGCCTGGCCGTGCTCGGCGCGTCCTTCGACCACAACGTGCGCCAACTGAGTCTGCCGACGCTGCGCGCACTGGCCGATGAGCTCGGCACCACCGTCTCGCTGCTCATCGCCGAGGGCGACCAGCAGGTGGCGATCGCGGTGATCGTGCCGACCCAGGTCGCCTACCAACTCTCCTTCCACGAAGGCAGCCGATACCCGCTCAACCGCGGCGCGGCCGGGATCGCGCTGCTGTCGAGCATGCCCCCGCGCCCGGCGGAACGGGATCTGGTCAGCCAGGCGCGCGAGCGTGGCTGGGTGACGACGTACGGGGAGATCGAGCCGAACACCTACGGCCTGGCCGTGGCGGTCCGCCGTCCGGCAACGTCCCCGCCAACCTGCATCAACCTCATCTCGCATCGCGAAGACGTCGTGCTGCGAGGAAAAGACGCGGTCATCAAGGCCGCGGCGCAGTTGTCCGCACTGCTGAGCTGAAGGGATACCAGGCATGTCTTGGGACCATGAAGTTGACGTCTGTGATGTCATAGTGCTCGGCACCGGCGGTGCCGGGCTGACCGCCGCGCTGACCGCGGCCGTCGCCGGCGCCTCGGTGCAGTTGTTCGACAAGGCGCCGACGGTCGGCGGGACTACCGCGGTGTCAGGTGGCATCGTGTGGATCCCCGCCCATAACCGTTCCCCCGACGGGGAATTGACGGTGGACGACGCGTTGCGGTATCTGCGCGCGCAGTCGTTCGGTTCGATGGACGACGCCCTGGTCGAAACCTTCGTACGAACCGGCCCGGCCATGCTCGACTTCGTCGAGGCACACAGCGGCCTGCACTTCGAGATCGCGGCCGGCTTCCCGGATTACCAACCCGAGCTGCCGGGTGGACAACCGACCGGGGGCCGCTCGCTGAGCGCGGTCCCCTTCGATCTCACCCAAATCGGCGTGTGGGCCGACCAGATCACGTCGTTTCCCGCGGACTGGTCCAACGTCGGTTTCGACGCCGAAACCAGGGCCCGCCTGCACGCCGAGGTCGACGAGCAAGCCGGCGACCTGTGTGTCGCGGGCACGGCGCTGATCGCCGGACTTCTGAAAGGCTTGCTGGACAACGGGGTAACGCCGTGCACCAACGCCCGCGCGCAGGAATTGGTGGTCGAGGCAGGCGAAGTCACCGGGGTACGAATCGCCGGGCCCGAGCAGCAAATCAGCGTGCGTGCACGGCACGGCGTCGTGCTGGGGACCGGCGGCTTCGAATGGGATCCGGCTTTGGTGCAGGCCTTCCTGCGCGGGCCCATGCACGGCGCGGTCTCGCCGCCCAACAACACCGGCGACGGACTGCGGATGGCGATGGCGCACGGCGCCGACCTGGCCAACATGGGCGAAGCCTGGTGGGTGCCGATCGTGCAGATTCCCGGCGACACCATCGAGGGCAGGCAACGCAGCCGCAGCGTACGTCTGGAACGAACCCGGCCCCGCAGCATCATGGTCAACCAGGCCGGACGGCGGTTCGTCAACGAGGCGTGCGATTACAACTCAATGGCCGGCGCTTTCCACTACCTCGATCCCCGCGGCGGATACGTCAACGATCGCGGGTGGATCGTCTTCGATTCAATTCACCTGCAGCGCTATGGATTTCTGGGCATCGCACCCGGACAACCGGTCCCGGACTGGTTCTGCGAATCAGCGGACCTCAACGAATTGGCGGCCAAGACCGGCATCGACGCCGACGGCTTGATCCGCACGATCGAGGCGTGGAACCGCCACGTCGCCGCGGGCGTCGACCCTGACTTCGGGCGCGGCTCAAGCGCTTACGACGGCTACTGGGGCGACGAGCGCGCCAGCACGCTCGCCGGCAAGACACTGGGCCCGATCGACACCGCGCCCTACTACGCCGTCCCGGTGTGCGTTGGCGCGATGGGCACCAAGGGCGGACCCCGCACCGACCACGACGGCCGTGTCCTGCACGTCAGTGGCGAGCCGATACCGGGCCTGTTCGCCGCGGGCAACGCGATGGCCGGTGCGACCGGCCGGGCGTACGGTGGTGCGGGTGGAACCATCGGTCCGGCAATGGTTTTCGGCTATCGCGCTGGCCACGCCGCCGCCACCGGTAAGTCGGTCGACCAGCCGTAGCCGTCAGTTATTGACGGGTAGCTGCACGCAGACGTGGGTGCCGGCAGGTACGTCGAGGAAGACGAACACTCCCCCGGCGGCGTCGACGCGGGCCCGATGCGACGCCAGGCCGATATGTCCCTCGCCCAATCGGCGCGCCAAGGCGTCGTCGCTGATACCCACGCCGTCGTCGGCGACATCCAAGACACAGACGCCGTCGGTCGTCGCGAGGGTGACCGAAGCGTGGGTTGCCTTGGAATGACGTACCACGTTGGACAGCAACTCGCGAACGACGCCGAACACGATGGGATCAATCGGCTGCGAACCGAGTAGTCGACGTCGGTGGTGACCTTGATACCCGAACGCTTTGCCGTATATGCGGCCAGCTGTTCGACAGCGGGACCCAGTCCGACCTCCTCGAGAACCGCCGGATGCAACTCGAAAGTCGCCTGCCGCAATCGCTCTGAGGCGATCTGCAGACCGGCCAACGCGCGGTCGACACGCTCGTCGCCGGGGAATGCGGCTTCCAGCTCGATGAGCTCGTGACGGACCGCCAGCACGTCCTGCAACGGTCCGTCGTGCAGGGATTCCGAAACTCGCCGCTGCAGTTCCTCTGAGGCCGTCATCGTCTGGGCGAGCAATTCTTCGCGTAACGCGCTCAGGCCGGCCACCGAGCGGATGTGTCGCTCCTCGACTCGGACGATTACCAACGCGGTGCCACACAGGAATGCATACAGCGCGAACCGAAATATCGCTTCGGGCCAGCCGATTGCACGCACCATCACCGGGTCCTGGACCACCGCGACCGCGAACCCGACGAGGGTGAATGCCAGTACCGCCGCCGCGCGCTTGGACGAAACATCAAGTCCCACCAGCACCGGCAACAAGGTCATGATCAGCAGCGGATAGATGCCGTCGGTGGACAGCAACTGAAATCCCGTCAGCGCCAATACATCCATGCCGGTGAAGGCAACCGGCTCCAGGTGGTTCATCCTGTCCAATGGGACCAGCCGCGCCCACCGGCGGAAGTTCGACGAGCACGACAACATCAGCGCGCAGAGTGACGCGATTCCGTAGAGCGCGATCAACACGGTTTGCTGAGCCCATTCGGACCGGTCGGTTCCGATGAGCATTGCGGCGAGCCATCAGCACCGCGACACCGATCCGCAGCACCGCAGCGAATCGGTAGGAACGTCCCTGGTGCAGCCTGCGCACCCGATCCAGTTCCGCGTCGCTGGTCAACACCACAGGCATACCGTACTCATTCCGGCAAGGGCGAACGGAGAGCTAAACTCGTCGCCATGGTCAGCGCTGCATGAGCACTGTCAAGCCCGAGAAAGTACGTGTGGTGGTTGGCGACGATCACCCGCTCTTTCGTGAGGGAGTGGTGCGCGCCCTTTCGTTGAGTGGCTCGGTGATCGTCGTCGGCGAAGCGGACGACGGCACCGCGGCACTGGAATTGATCAAAGAGCACGTACCCGACGTAGCATTGCTGGACTATCGGATGCCCGGCATGGACGGCGCGCAGGTGGCGGCGGCGGTGCGCACCAACGAATTGCCGACCCGAGTGTTGCTGCTCTCGGCGCACGACGAATCGGCGATCGTCTACCAGGCACTGCAACAGGGCGCCGCCGGATTCCTGCTCAAGGATTCGACCCGCACCGAGATCGTCAACGCCGTGCTCGAGTGCGCCAAGGGCCGTGACGTGGTGGCGCCCTCGCTTGTCGGAGGCCTTGCCGGCGAGATCCGCCAGCGCGCCGCGTCGACGGCACCCGTGCTCAGCGCGCGTGAGCGCGAGGTGCTCAACCGGATCGCCCGCGGTCAAAGCATCCCCGCGATCGCGGGCGAGCTCTACGTGGCGCCGTCGACGGTCAAGACTCATGTGCAACGGCTATACGAGAAGCTCGGCGTCAGCGACCGCGCCTCGGCTGTCGCCGAAGCGATGCGGCAAGGGCTGCTCAACTAACCGCACCGGGCCGCCTTGGCGAACGACACCGCGTCGGCAACCTTCTTGCGGGCCATCGTCTCCACTTCGTCGAGCCGATCCTGGGTGACGCCGGCGGCAAGCAGTCGCCAGCGGGCGAAGATCAGTGGGTCCACGAACTGTTCGTCGGTCGTCCGGTACGTGATGGCGTGGACCAAGGTGGGGCCGCCGCCCTCGCGAGCCCGTCGCACGGCCGAGGCCACGCAGTCACGAACCGCCGCAACATCGTTGCCGTCGACCGACACCACCGGAATTCCGTGGCTCGCCGGCTTGCAGTACAGATTTGTCCGCCCGCAACGGATTTCCTCGACGAGAAACACCATCGGAAGCTGATCCAACGCGGCCATGCTCGCGGCCTCACCGAAGCAGCTCGTGTTTGCGTCGGAATCCTCGATGACACAGAGCGTTACGCCGCCCTCGTCGTCCAGCGACTGCGCGTAGGCGTGGTCGACCAGCAATTGCGCTTGAGCGGCGCCGCCTGCGCGAGCCGCCATTGGACCGATCATTCCGTCGATCGTCGCTCCCAGCGCATTGCCCAGTCCGACATGCAGTGCGTGCGCCCGACGGGTGGTGGCGGCGATGTCGCCTGCGCCCAGTGTCGCGGTGGCGCCGATACCGACCGCCTCCTGGCCAAACGTAGCTTGCACAGGTCCGTGGATCAGACCTTCGATCCGCAACTCTTGCAGCGCCATGTCCAGCAGACGCAACTCCCACATCCGGTGAAACAGCTCCACCTGATCGGGCAACAGCGCCGCCGACTCTGCACACATGCGGGTCATTGGTCAGCTCCTCGCTCTTCATCCCGGATCGCGGTGGTCACGAATATCAAGGTAGAGCGGTTTTCCGGCCCGGTCTTCCGCCGATCGGTCCGAACAAGGGTGGAACGTCGTGTCCCCCAATCGGGGGACAGAGTGTGCGTCCTGGACTTTGACTGTGCGTCCTGGGCGGAGAATTCCGCCTTTTCCCGCCCTAGGCGCGCACCCGACGCCCTCAGCGCACACCCGAGACGCGTTAGTCCGGCGGCTCGGCTATCGGTGACAACAGTCGTTCGGCCGCGGTGTACGGATCGTCGTGGCCGTCGACAACGGACTCGGCGAGCCGGTCCAGGTCCGGGCGGCTGCGCAGCCGGGTTTGCGCCAGCGACAGGATCTGCGCTCGGGCCCGGGCCAATCGGCGGGCGCGGCTGTCTGTGCGCTGATGGGCGTCGATCGCGGCCACCAGGTCCGTGATGCCCTCGTCGCGCGCCGCGATCAGGCTGACGATCGGCGCCCCGGCGGGGCCCAGTTCGGCCCGCAAGTCCCGGATGGTCTGCTCGGCGCCATCCCGGTCGGCCTTGTTGACCACCACGATGTCGGCGACTTCCAGCAGACCGGCCTTGGCGGCCTGAACGGCGTCGCCCGCACCCGGGTTGAGGATGACGACGGTCGGGTCGGCGATGGCTGCGATCTCGATCTCGGACTGCCCCACGCCGACGGTTTCCAGCAGGATCACGTCGTAGCAAATGGCTCCCAGCACCCCGATGGCTGCCGGAACGGCCGCGGCCAGGCCGCCGAGATGACCACGGCTTGCCACCGAGCGGATCATCACGTCGGAATCGTTGATATGTCGGGTCATTCGGATGCGGTCGCCGAGCAGGGCCCCGCCACTGAACGGCGACGACGGGTCCACGGCCAACACCGCGACCCGGCGTCCACGCAGCCGATAGGCGCCGACGAGGGCTGCGATCGTCGTCGACTTACCCGCGCCCGGTGGTCCGGTGATGCCGATGACGAGGACCGAGTGAGCCGACGCGCGATCGATCGCGGCCAGCACCTCGTCCCGGCCGTCGCCCTCGACGAGGCTGAGTAGCCGACCCGCTGCGCGCTGAGATCCGTTGCGCGCGTTGGCAATCAGGTCGGCTATTTCCATGCTAGGGAGCCGGCACCTCGATGACCGTCGCGGACCCCATTCCGCCGCCGGCACACATCGCCGCGACCGCCACCCCGCCCCCGCGGCGGCGCAGCTCGTGCACGAGCGTCACCAGCATCCGGGCTCCGGTCGCGGCCACTGGATGGCCCAACGAGCAGCCGCTGCCGTTGACGTTGACCCGGTCCGGGTCCAAATCGAGCATCTTGATGGTGGCCACACACATCGCCGCGAACGCCTCGTTGATTTCGAACAGGTCTACGTCGGAGATCGAAAGCCCAGCGCGGGCAAGAGCTTTCGGGATGGCCTCGACAGGAGCCAGGCCGGTGACGGCGGGGTCGACGCCGACCGACGCCCAGGACAGCACCCGGCCCAGTGCGGGCAGTCCCAGGGCGTCACTGGCGATGGTCAGCACGGCTGCACCGTCATTGGCGCCGCAGGCATTGCCCGCGGTGATCGAGAAGCCTTCGATCTCCGGATGCAGCGGCTTGAGCGCGGCCAACCGCTCCATGCTGGTGTCGCGGCGCGGATGCTCATCGACGGAGAACAGGCCGTGCGGGGTCTCGATGGGAATGATCTCCTCTTTGAACCGGCCCTCGTCGATGGCGGCGATCGCGTTGCGGTGCGACCGCAGCGTCCACTCATCCATCTCCTCGCGGCTGACACCCGCTTTCACCGCGGCGTTCCAGCCCACCGTGATGGACATGTCCATGTTGGGCGCGTCGGGCCGGTCCGGATGGGTCGGCGGGAACCAGCCCACCCACTCGCCGTCCACCTGGAGCATCGAGCGCGGCGACGTCGATGCCGAGTTCACGCCGCCGGCGATGATGAGTTGGTCCATGCCGGCGCGCACGCTTGCCGCTGCGCTCTGCACCGCGGCCTGACCGGCCGCGCAATGCCGGTTGTTGGCCAGACCGGGAACCGTGGTGAGCCCCGCGGTGACGGCCGCGTGGCGGGCGATGACACCGCCGCCGTTGAGGCCCTCGCCCAGGATCACGTCGTCGACCTGCGACGGATCGAGATCCGCTGCGGCTTCGGAGACCACGTGGTGCGCGAGGTCGTAGGCGCTGGTGTCGCGCAGGGTCCCTTTTCGGGCGGTGCCGATGGGGGTGCGTAAGGCGGACACGATGACGGCTTCGGGCACGGGCATTTCTCCACTTCAGCGAACAAGTCGCGGCGCCGAGAGGCGACCGCACATACATGAGAACAGTATTCTCTCAGGTTGAGAGTATGAGTTGCAACAAGGGGCCGGTGGGAGTCGGTGGCAGACTGCTCGCCAACCGATGATCAGGAGGGAACAGACGACGATGGAGGGGACAATCGCGGTTCCGGGCGGAACTGTCTGGTTCGCGCGAATCGGCGGCGGGCCGGGCCTTCCGCTGCTCGCGGTGCACGGCGGGCCTGGTCTACCGCACGACTACATACGCTCGCTGGAACGCTTGGGCGACGAGCGCGAGGTCATCTTCTGGGATCAGCTGGGCTGCGGAAGATCTGACCGCCCGTCCAACCCGGAGCTTTGGACCATGGAGCGCTCCGTCGCCGAAATGGACGCCGTGGTAAAGGCGCTCGGGCTGAACCGCTTTCATATCTTTGGCAACTCGTGGGGCGGAATGTTGGTGCAACAGTTCGTGCTTGATGCAGCCAGCGGAGCCGTCAGCCTGACCATCTCGAACGGCACCGCATCGATGCCCCACTTCGCGGCCAACGTGAAACGCCTGAAACGCGAACTGGATCCGGCGACTCAATCCGCCATCGACCGTCATGAAGCCGCGGGCACCACCCATTCGCCCGAATACCAGGCCGCGATAAGGACGTGGAACGAGACGTTCCTGTGCCGTAGCCTGCCCTGGCCCAGGGAACTCGAGGACGCTTTCCGCAACATGGGAACCGAGATCTTCGAAACGTTGTTCGGAGCCAGCGACTTTCAGATCGTGGGCACCATTCGCGATTGGGACGTCCTCGACCGCCTGACCGAGATCGCCGTGCCAACGCAGCTGCTCGCCGGCAAGTTCGACGAATGCTCACCCGAGCACATGTGGGAAATGCACCAGCGCATCAGCGGGTCGCGATATGAGTTCTTCGAGTCGACCGCGCACCTGCCCTTCATCGAGGAGCCCGGACGGTTCGACCACGTGATGCGCGAATTCCTTGCGCTGAACGACATTTGATCAGCGATCCTGGAAGGACTCAGCCCTCGCCCACACTCACTTCTATACGGCGATCAGCGGTCGAACGATGACGTCGTCGTCGACGGGCCGATATGCACCCGGCTTCGGTGCTGGTTTTCCGCCCGGGAAGGCGAGCCGCAGGATGGTTCGTTGCACAGATGCCCAGTTGACGGCCGAATCGGCCAGTGTTGTAAGGCAATTCGTAGCGTTCGCAAATGTCTTTGACTTTGGGTGCGATCTGCGCGTAACGGCTCGAGGGCATATCCGGGAAAAGATGGTGCTCGACCTGGTAGCCGAGGTTGCCGGAAAGCACATGAAACACCGGCGAGCCTTCGATGTTGGCGGCACCGAGTAACTGCCGGAGATAGAAGTGGCCGCGGGTCTCGTTCTCAACCTCTTCCCGACTGAAAGTGTAGGTCTGGTCCGGGAAATGGCCACAGAAGATGATGGCGTAGGACCACACGTTGCGGACCATGTTGGCGGTGAAGTTCGCTTTGTAGGTCGACTTGAAACTTCGTCCCGACAGCGCGGGGAAAGCGATGTAATCCTTGACGATCTGCCGCCAGGCTTTGTGGCCCATGCCGCGTAACTCTCGGCGCAGCTGCGCTTTGCTCTTCTCACCGGACCTGATCGCTTGGCGAAATCGAGGTCGTGGGCCGCGACGCCCCATTCGAAGAACGCGGCGAGAATCAGGTTGTAGATCGGCTGGAACAGATAGGCCGGATTCCAGGGTTGATGCGGGTCTATCCGCAGGATCTCGTAACCGAGGTCCCTGTCCTTGCCGCGGATGTTCGTATATGTGTGGTGAACGTAGTTGTGCGAGTGCTTCCATGCCTCAGGCGTGGACGCGCTGTCCCAGTCCCAGGACGCGGAGTTGATCTTGGGGTCCTGCATCCAGTCCCACTGACCGTGCATCACGTTATGCCCGATTTCCATGTTCTCCAAGATCTTCGCGATTGAGAGCACGAAACGTGCCGAGCAGCCACGCGGGCCTGTAGCGGGAGCCGAGCAGAATCCCGCGGGAGAGTAAGGCAAGTTGTCGATGCAGCGCGATGACGGTGCGGATGTAATGGGCATCGCGATCGCCGAGGCTGTCGAACACCTCGTCGTGGATCGCATCGAATTCTTTTCCGATCGCCTCGATCTGCTCGTCGGTGAGATGCGCGATCGGGCTTTCAATCATGGATTCGGTCATCGGTCTGCTTCCTAAAGTTTGACGGTGATGTCGCCATCGGGGCTGTTCACGCAGGTTCGGATTTCCGTGCCCGAGCGCGTTACGTCTCCGGTCCGCAGATCGCGCACCGAACCATCGCTGAGCGTGCCGGTACAGGTGTGGCAGATGCCCATCCGGCAGCCGTAGGGAAGGATAGCTCCGGCGTCTTCGCCGGCGACGAGAATCGCTGTCGTGCCATCACATTCGGCGGTGATATCGCTGCCAGCGAAGGTAATTGTCCCGCCCTCGCCGGTCGCACCGGCAAGCATCATGTGCTCGAAGGACTCCATATGCAGCCGATCCGAAACGCCTGGCCACGTCGAAGTGGGTTCGCAACTCATCGAGCATCGCACCCGGGCCGCACGCATAGGTCTCACGTTCTCGCCAGTCCGGGCACACCTCATCAAGGGACTCCGGTTTCACATGGCCGTCTTCGCTGGTGGCGCGTTGCGTCACCCGGTAGCCGTCGTGGCGTTCGGCAAGCGCGGCAAGGTCAGCCGCGAAGATCGCCTCGGATGCTGTTCGGGCGGAATGGATATGGAGCACATCCGGCATCTCGCGGCGGCGCGCGAGAGCACGCAACATGGCCATGACGGGCGTGATGCCGCTGCCAGCGGTGAGGAATAGCAGCTTTGGCGGCGGCGGCGACGGCAGGGTGAATTTCCCTTCGACATCGCCGAGAGTGACGATAGACCCAGCGGCCTGACCGCTATTCAGAAACCGTGATACGACGCCCTCATCGGTGCGTTTCACGGTTATCGTCACTTGGCCGTCCGGGCGCGCTGCGTCGCTGCTCAAGGAGTAAGCGCGCCAGTGCCGCTTTCCCTTCCACATCGAAGCCGATCCGGACGTACTGGCCGGGCTTGTGCCCGACCCATCGCAATCCTGGGGTGATGAAGACCGTGACTGCGTCGTCAGTCTCTCGATGCACCCGTTCAATCCGCCCACGGCGCTCTTCGACTGACCACAACGGAGTGATCAACTCGAGGTAATCGTCGATGCGGAGTGGCCAAGTGAAATACGACAATCCGCGCAGTAGCAGCCGCGCCGGACCCGGCAGATCAACCTTATTTCCACGTTCAGTCATGCGAGCACCCCTTCCGAACAAAAGGTTTCGCACGCCCAGTGACCTACGTCACCGACGGTTACCCAACTCGTTTGCCGGGCAAACTTCGAATCTGGCGGGCATCGAAAGCCGCGACCGACGAAAGCGCGGCGCGGCCGCGGTACCAAACCGCGGACGTCGGCGCTGGTAGACCGGCCGAGTGACCGACGCCACAGATATGTCCCCCGCAAACGGGTTAGCCGCGGCGGGCCCGCTGGGTACGGGTTACAGGACCGCAATCGAGGGAGAAATCGAGGAGAGGAGCTCAGTAATGAGTGCCCAGGACAGTGGACCCGTCGCAGCCATCAAGGGTGTCGTTGAGGACGCGATCGGTAAGGCCAAGGAAATCATTGGCATCGTGATCAACAACGAAAGCCTCCGCAATGAGGGACGCGCCCAGCAGGACAAGGCAGCGGCGCAGCGCGATGTGGCCAAGAAAGAAGTTCAGGCCGAGGCGGCGCGTGGCGCCGCAGCCGCGGCCGAGGCCCGGCAGAAGGCCGCTTCGAAGTAAATCCGAAGGCAAGGCAAGGAACTGGCGCCCGCAATTGCGGGCGCCAGTTTTGCCTCTAGAGCGGCGCGTGCCCCGATCGAACGCTGTGCACGACGAGTCCGATGGCCCATTCGATCGCCTTGATCGCGTCCGACGAAGTCGCCCCCCAGTGCACGACCAGGCGTTCGTAGGCCGGCGGACTCCACAGCACGTCCAGCACGCCGGCCGCCAAGGCTCGCTGCTCCGATGACCAGTGCGGCGCAGCCGCCGCGACTGCGCCGCGCAGGGCATCACCACGGGCTCGATCCGTGGCCGTGAACGTGGGGTCGTCGGACTCGATACTCCAGGACGAGACCGCGAAGGACGACAGCGCTTCGAACACGCGTCGAGCGACCGCGGCGACGCTGTCGAGGTCGACATCCTGGTAGCTCACCCCGGCACGCTCTTGAAATCGCCGCATCACGGCATCGTGCAACTCCCGTTCAGTTGCGAAGTGCCGGAACACCGTTCGCTTGCTCACACCCGCGCCCTCAGCGACCGCCTGGAACGTCATCGCGCTCCAATCCCATTGGGGCAGAAGCTCAACAATCGCCACGCCGGCGCGCACGATCCGCTCCCGCGTCTCGGCCGTCTTCTGTTCACGCACTCGACTTCGGTACGGCCTTGGGCAAGTCACCGCGAAGTCACCTTGGAGTGGCTTGACAGCCCCTCGTCATTCACGTCATCATGAGTGACACTAATTAGCTGCTGGGTACAGTCGGCACGCGACCCCAGCCTCGGTAGGCAGTCGTGAGCACCTGTGTCGTGCCGCGAAGGAGCAACCCGATGGACTCAGTTGAGGACTACCTCGATGCTGCGCGGCGCGACACTGGACTCGAGCATTTCGGCGTCGACTCCTTCCGCGAAGGACTGAGCGTTCTGATCGAATCACTCGGTACCGAAGCAGATTTGAATCCCGTCGGCGAGTACATCGTTCGCGACCTGATCATGAAGTCGCTGAAAAACCGGCTCCACATCGAGGACTGGTACCGGCGCCACCCCGAGATCGAGGACGAGGTGATCGAGCGTCCGTTGATCGGACTCGGTCTGCCGCGTACCGGCTCGACCGCGCTGTCGTTCCTGTTGGCCGAAGATCCGGATGCGCGTTCGCTGCGCCGGTGGGAGGCAGGCGAGCCGTGCCCGCCACCGTCCACCGTCGAGGGCCCCGATCCCCGGATCGCCGCCGCCGCGGCCCAGCAGGAGATGATGGACGCCGCCGCGCCACGACTGGCCGCGCTGGTGCCGTCCACGCCGACCGGACCGGAAGAGTGTCAAGATCTCATGGCACTGGACTTCAAAAGCCAGTATTTCCAGGCGTTCGCACACATTCCGTCCTATTCGCGATGGCTCGTCGACGCCGATCTCACACCGACCTACGCCTACGAACGACGGACCCTGAAGTTGTTGCAGTGGGGCCAGCCTCGCCGGCCCTGGCGGTTGAAATGCCCAACCCACCTGTTGTTCCTACCGCACTTGGACCAGGCGTTCCCCGACGCCCGCTACGTGTGGACGCACCGCGACCCGACGGAGGTAATCCTGTCGGTCGCCGACCTTTACGCGGAGTTCCGGCAGATGACCTCGAACACCGTCGACCGAAATTACCTCGGGCAGCTCAATGTCGAGCACTGGTCGGTCGGCATGCAACGCGCGTTGGCGTTCCGCGATGCCGGCAATGACGACCGCTTCTTCGATCTGGACTTTGCTGCCGTGCAACATGATCCGATCGGCGAAGTCAAACGCCTGTACGCATGGCTGGGCGAGCCGGTGTCAGCCGAGTTCGAGGCGGGGATGCGCGCGTGGTGGCAGTCCGCGGCGGCGGCGCGGTTGCCGAACACGCATCCCGACGCGGCGACGTTCGGGTTGAGCATGGCGGCGGTGCGCCCACTCTTCGCCGACTACGTCCGGCACATGACGACGTGGACCGCAGCGGGAAAGGTGCCCAGTCATGACCATTGATGTGACCGGAGGACTGATCGAGGACTGGGAATACGTCTGGGCCCACCAGCCCGGCGACCCGGAAGCCCGGGAATCGGTGAATGCCTGGGTCTGGGACGACAGCGGCAGTTTCGGGATACCCCGCATCGGGGTCGAAGCCGTGGCCGACCAGTGGGACACCCACGACGTCCAGGTCAACCTGGCCTTCGCCGACGGACGCGTCTTCAACGTCTTCGGCAACGGAACCGTGCACGACCCCCTGGGCGCCGACGGCAGGCCACGCATCCTCGGCGCCGGGCCGCTGTCCTTTGAGATGGTCGAGCCCTATCGGCACCTTCGCATCGAGCTCGACGGTCAGGCCATCGCCACCACGGCCGACGCTCAGATGGCCGGGTGGATGCCCTGGACGGCATCGTCGGCTTCGGCGGCCGACGATGACCGCGTTGCGATCAAGGCGCAGATAGACCTTCGGCCGATACTGCCGCCCTGGGAAAACGGCACGACCAGCGAGGAGGCGCACCGTGTCCTGTCGACGCAGGAGGAGGGCTACCTGATCGGCTATCCATGGCGTTTCGAGCAACTCTGCAGTGCCAGCGGCAGCATCACCGTTGGAAACGAGACACACGAGCTGCACGGCGGAGCCAACCGAATCCGCCGCCAAGGCGTACGCCGGCTGGCCCCGATGCGAGGCCACGTATGGCAAGCCGCCGCGTTCCCAAGCGGTTTCGGGTTCGGCTTCCAGGTCTATCCGCCGCGCGACGACGGGAAGCCGACATACAACGAGGGCTACATCGTCGAGGACGGCAAGCTCGTCGGCGCCCGAGTTGTCAAGGCGCCGTTCTTGACTCGGTTACAGCCGGACGGCGAGGACGTCACGGTCGTCCTCGAGGCCGCCGGCAAGACCCTCGAGATTCAGGGTCGCACCACGACGTCCACGTTCATGGTGATGCCCCCAGAGGTCGGCGGCGGATTGCAGTTGCAGCAGGCGCTCGCCCGCTACAGCTACGACGGCGAAACGGTGATCGGAATGATCGAACGCTCAACCGCCCAAGCCCAGGTCACGTCTTGATCGCGAGCAGACGCAAAAGCACCCGAAAACTGCTGTTTTCGGATGCTTTTGCGTCTGCTCGCGCAACCTACGTCAGTTCTTACCCACGTTCAACTTGGCGACGATGGACCGGAAGTCCTCGGTGAGGAACGACTGGTGCTCGGCCGACAGCGCGTAGTCCAGGCTGGCCAGCACGGCGCGCTCGAGATGAATGTTGAGCACCCGCTTGGTGCTTTCGACGGCCTGCTGCGGCAACTCCATAATTTTTTTGGCACAGGTCACCGCTTCGGCGAACGGATCGTCGACCGCGTGGTTGGCCAGGCCGAGTTCGACGGCCCGCTCGGCACGAATCCTGGTGCCGGTCAATGCGTATTCCTTGGCCAGCAGCAGACTGATGTGCAGCGGCCAGGTCAGCGGCCCGCCGTCGGCGGCCACCAACCCCACTTGCACGTGCGGGTCTGCGAGAAAGGCGTCTTTGGCGATGTAGACGATGTCGCTGAGCGCAACCAGACTGCAGCCGAGCCCGACGGCCGGGCCGTTGACGGCCGCTATCACCGGAATTCGGCAGCGGGCCATGCCCAGCACGATCTCACGTCCATCTCGAATTGTCTTGGCGCGCAGATCGGCGTCTTCGGCCAGCTCGGCGAGATACGCGAAATCACCACCGGCCGAGAACGCCTTGCCGGCGCCGGTGATCACCGCCGCGCGGGCGGTGGCATCGTCGGTCAGTCGCTGCCACAGCCGTGCGAGCCCGACGTGCAGGTTGTCGTTGACCGCGTTGAGGTCATCCGGCCGGTTCAGGGTGATGATCCGCAGTGCGCCCTCGGCACGAACGTCGATTTCGTTTGGCATGTCGTACATGTCAGACTCCCAATCCCAAGATTCGCGAAGCGATGATGTTCTTCTGTATCTGCGATGTCCCGCCCATGACGCTTTGCGCGCGGCTGTACAGGTAGGCGCTGAGCAGGTCTGGATCTCGGGTGCCGCTGACGGCCAATGCGGCATGGCCGACGGATTGCTCGACCCACGTCATGAGCAGCTTGTCCAGCGAACCCTCCGGCCCATGCGAGACACCTTCGAGCTGTTCGGACAGCCGGCGGCGCACATGATGGGTCAGCATTTCCGCTTGGACCGCCGCCCACGCCAGATCATCTTCAACCGGACCATCGTTGCGCGCCAACATGTCTCGGACCAGCTTGTTGTAGCGCGCCGCGTAGCCCAGCGTGGACGGTTCGCGCTCGTGCCCGACGACGGTCATCGCGACCGCCCAGCCGTCGCCCGGAGCGCCGACCATCCGGTCCGCCGGCACGACGGCGCCGTCGAAGAACACCTGGCCGAATTCGTTGGTGACACCGTTCATCATGCGCAACGGACGTTGTTGCACGCCCGGCTGTTTCATCGCGATCACGAACGCCGACAGACCACGGTGACGCTTGGCCTCCGGGTCGGTGCGGGCCAGCAGTAGACACCAGTCGGCCACGTCGGAGTAGCTGGTCCAGATCTTGTGTCCGTGCACCACGTAGTTGTCGCCGTCCCGCGTGGCGGTGGTGGTCAGCGACGCCAGATCCGAACCCGCACCGGGCTCGCTGAACCCCTGGCACCAGCGCTCGGTGCCGTCGAGAATGCCTGGCAGGAAACGCTTCCGCAGTTCGTCACTGCCATATCTGCCGATCCCGAAGACCAGATAGCCGACGCTGGGACGCGGCGGCGCACCGGCGCGCGCCAACTCCTCGTCGATGATGACGTCGTACACCGGCGGCAGTTCCCGGCCGCCGTACTCGCGTGGCCAGGACAGGCCGAAGAAACCCGCTTCGTACAGGGCGCGGTGCCACGCGATCTGACGTTCCCAATACTCGTCGCCCGAGCCGGAGAACTCCTTGGCGTGCACCGAAAGCCAGGAACGCAGCCGCTCCCGGAATTCGGCCTCCTGCGGCGAATCACGAAAGTCCACGGCCGACCTCCTTCAGACTTACCGGCCACAGCTCGGTCGATGTCAGCGCCCGGCGCAGATACACGTGAACCAGGCATTCCCAGGTGTTGCCGATACCGCCGTGCACCTGCACCGCGGTCTCACACACGGTTCGGGTGGCGCGCGCGCAGTACACCTTTGCGATCTGGGCGGCCCGAACGGCCTCGGCCGGCTCGAGTTCGTCTACCGCCCACGCGGCGTGCCGCAGCACGCTCACCGAACCCTCGATCAGTGCCAGACTTTCGGCCAAGAGATGGGCCACCGCTTGATACGACCCGATCTGTTTGCCGTACTGCTCACGGATTTTCGCGTAGTCGCACGCTACCGTCTGGGCGCCGCGTGCCACTCCCACCAGGTCTGCCGACGTGGCAACCAGTGCCAGCGCCAGCCATCGTTCGGCGGCGTCGGCGGCCAGCTCGCCGAGGGTTTGCGGTGATCCCGCCACCTGCTTGTCGGCTCTGGTCAAATCCGCACCGGCGCCGCCGGATCCGAGATCTGCCGCCAGCACGGTGGCGCCGGCGAGCAGCAGGGCGCGGTCGTATCCCCGCGCATCGATGGCCCGATCACCGATCGCGACGGTCGCACCCGGTACTTCGGTGTCGAGGTGCCGGGCCAGGTCATCGGCGAGTACCGGGCCGAGGAAGGGCGCATCGATCAGTCTTCGTCCGAATTCCTCTGCGACGATCGCGACTTCGACGCCGGAGGCTCCGTCGGAACGCAGCGATCGCCAGCCGGTCATCTCAATCTGTCTGTCCAGACGGGCAATTCGCGCGTCGTCGGCGAGGTCTTGCACCGCACCCGGGCCCAGGTCGTCGCCCAGCTTTGCGGCCGCATCGCGTAATTGCTGCTGTTCACGTGTCAGACGTACATCCATAGCTCTCCTTGAGCACTCTGCGCAGCACCTTGCCCGAGGGCAGGCGGGGAATGTCGGGCACGAACATGACCCGGCTGAGGTGTTTGTAGGACGCCAGCCTGGCGTCCACTCGGGCGACGAGTTCGGCGGCGACGCCGGCGTCGCCGGGGGTATGGGTGGCGATCGCAGCGACCACGGCTTCCCCGTTGACGCCGTCGGGAACGCCGAATACCGCGCAATCCCTGACCCCCGGATGACCGTGCAATACCGCTTCGATTTCGGCGGGTGCGACCTGGAAGCCGCGCACCTTGATCATCTCCTTGAGGCGGTCGGTTATCCGCAGCCAACCGTCGGCGTCCAGCCACCCGACGTCGCCGGTGCGGTACCAACCGTCCCGGCACACCTCGGCGGTCGCCTCGGCCGGCAGGTAGCCGGCCATCAGCGAATTCGACCGCGCCGCGACCTCGCCGACCTCGCCGGGGCGCGCCGGCTGGCCGGTTTCCAGCGACACGATGCGCAGCTCGACGCCGGGCACCGCCCGCCCGACGGCGTCCAGCCGCGCACCGTCGAGCGGATTGCACGCGATGACGGGCAGCTCCGTGGTGCCGTAGGCGGGTACCCAGCCGATGCCGGTGCGGCGGGTCACCGTCTCGGCGATGTCGGCGCTGACCGGGGTGGCGCCCCACATGATGTAGCGCAGCGAGGACAGATCGTAGGACTCCAGCGCGGGGTGCGAGGCGAGGGCCAGCGCGATGGGCGCCACCGCCATTTCGACTGTGATGCGGTCCTTTTCGATGTGATGCAGCATCCGGTCGAGGTCGAAGCGCGGGTGCAACCGCACCCGGGCGCCGGTGCGTAACGCGGTGAGGATGTTGAGCAGACCGAGGATGTGCGACGGCGGTGTGGCGACCTGGATGCGGTCCCGGTCGGTCAGCCGCAGAGCGTCACGCCACTGCCCGACCGCCGCGTCCAGCGACGCGTGGGTGTGCCGGACGGCCTTCGGCAGGCCGGTGGTGCCGGAACTGAATACCAGCACCGCGTCGCCGTCGGCCGGAATTACGTCAGACGCCGGGTCTCCGGCATCGATCGGTTCGTCCAGGTGCAGCATCGGCATCAGGCCGTCCAGCACCGGATGGTCGCCCGCGGCGTGGGCAGGGTTGGTCAGCGCAATGGCGTGGTCCACCTCGCCGCGCTTCCAGGCGGGGCTGAGCAGCACGGCGGTCGCCCCCAGCCGCCAGATCGCACGCAGCAGGGCCACGAACTCCGGCCGGTTGGAAGACATCACCGCGACCCGTTGGCCTGCGGTGACACCGCGTCTGGTCAGCGTGGCCGCCAGTCCGCCGGCCAACGCGTCGAGCTCGAGCAGGCTGTATCGCCGTTCCTCGAACACGAGCGCCGCCGGCTCGGTCACGTCCCAATTCCTCCCCGGGCAATCTTGAGAAGATCCTATCAACTATGGAGAATAGTATTCTCGATACGGAAGAACGCAATACGGGAGGGCGTCATAGTGGAACACGTCGCGGCTGCCACGCCGGACGCTGCCGACCGGGCTGCCACACCCGGCACGGTCACCATTCACCTCGAGCGCAAGAAGGTGACGGTGCCCCTGGTGCCGGGCGAGACGCTGCTGGAGAGCGCGCGGCGGGCCGGGCTGGACCCGCCCTTCAACTGCGAGGCCGGCAACTGCGGCACCTGCATGGCCGTACTCACCGAGGGACACGCGACCATGCGGGTCAACGACGCCCTCGACGACGACGAGGTGGCCGAGGGATACATTCTGACGTGCCAGGGCATACCAGACACGGATTCGATCACGGTGCGCTACGAATAGCCAGAATCCCAGCAGACAGAGGGGCGGCGACGATGGCCAAGGGCGTCATTCTCGTTGAGACACGACCCAGTTCGCCCGATCGCGACCAGGACTACAACACCTGGTACGACGACGTCCATCTGGGCGAACTCGTGGCGCTCGACGGATTCGTCTCCGCGCGCCGGCTGCGTCCGGTTGACGGCGACGGGCCGTATGTGGCCCTGTATGAGGTTGAGGCCGATGACCTGCACTCGGTGTTGCAGGGCATGCTCGACAACGCCGGCAAGCTGCACATGTCTGATGCCCTGCAACTGGATCCACCGCCGATCATGCGGCTGCTCGAGGTGATCACCGAGCACCACGGTCTTGACGCCGAACGTCGACTTGTTGGGCGAAATAATGCGAAACGGCGTGTCACAAGCCCACATTCGACGGGCAGGCGACGGTCTGCAACGGGTTGGCATTGGCGGCCTCGGCCACCGCGTAAGCAGTGCCCGCGCTGGCCGTCCGGATCGACGATCCGATCCCGGTCAGATTCCCAGATGCTGTCGCAATGGACTCAGGTACTGCGCTCTTCGGAAGACTTCCGCAAACTCGCCGAAGCGCACCTCACGATCGTCTGAGCCACCACCGATCTCTGCGCTCCGGGCCGACTTCGCGACGTTCCGGTTGGTCCTCTACCGCGGGGCGCGAGAGCAGCGCCGCCACGCTCGGGCGATCGGCCGGGTCCTTCGCCAGGCAGGCGGCGACGACCGGAGCCAGGGTGGACGGGACACCCGCCAGGTCAGGGGCCGTGTTCTTGATGTTGTGCAGGACGGCCAAGACATGGCCGCCGTGGAACGGCGGGTGCCCCGAGGAAGCGAAGACCAGAACCGAGCCGAGGGCGAACACGTCCGAAGCCGGCGTGAGTTCGGCTTCACCGCCGGCTTGCTCGGGCGACATGTACAGCGGTGATCCCATGACGGCGCCGTAGCTGGTGATCCGAAAATCGTCGAGCGCGCGGGCGATGCCGAAGTCGATGACGCGCGGACCGTCCGCGGCCAAGATGATGTTCGACGGTTTGAGATCGCGGTGGATCACCCCGACGTGATGGATCGCCATGAGCGCCTCGGCCAGCCCGAGCAGCACGGTCCCGGCCATTTCCACCGACAATGCTCCGTTGTCCTCGACCGCGTCGTCCAGGGTCGGTCCGTCGATATAAGCCGTCGCCAGCCAAGGGATTTTGGCGTTCGGGTCGGCGTCGACAATCGGTGCGGTGAAGAAGCCCCCGACCGCCTTCGCAGTGTCGACTTCGCGGCGGAACCGTTCCCGGAACGCGCGTTCGTGGGCGAGATGCGCAGTGCACGAGCTTGATCGCGGCGAGCCGGCCGCTGGGCAACTTGCCCAGGAACACCATTCCCATTGCGCCACCGCCCAACCGGCCGAGCAAGGTGAACGGCCCGACATGGCGAGGATCGTCGGATTCGAGCCGTTCCATGGCACCGCTCACGTGATGGGGGCCGAGACGTAGACCTGACCCGCCGCGCCTTCGATTGCGACAGAGGCGATCTCGTTCGTACGGACGGTCGCCGCGGCACGCCGAGTCGAACCGGCGGGATTCATGACCCACTGGTCGATTTGATGGCGGCTACCGTCGCGGCCGACGACGATCATTCGAACCGGGACGCCGCCGGGGATGCCGGAAACCTGTGCGCTGACCTCGCTGCCGGATCCCTGCGATGTAAGGGTGACGCTGAGCTTTGCGCCCGTGCGGGGATCGACGGCCGTCGTCGACTGGCTGGTCGGCGATTGAGTCGTGCTGGGCGGCGGTGAGGCTGTCGGGTGCGGACGCTGTAGCAAGACCGATCCGAAAAGCGTGCCGCCGAGCGCCACCGCGGCGACTGCCGCACTCACGCCGACGTAGCGGCCGCGGCGGGAGGGTCCGCGACGGGGTGGAATCGGTCCCGGGCTGGCGGACGGTGACGACCACGAGCCCGGCGGCAGCGGGCGGGCATCATGACGGCCCTGGCGCAGCAGGCGTTCTGGCGGTTCTTGCGGAGCACTTTGCGGCATTGGTGGAGCGGCTGAATACGTAGGCGGTGCGGGGCTTATCGGTCCGCTTCCCGTGCCCACGTCCAGTCGCGGTGTACTTCGGCCGCCAGCCGAGCCACGGCTCGACGCAAGGAGCCGGGAATATTCGGTCGCGTACGGCGACAGGCTGGGTTCGGGTTCGACCCAGTCGGCCGGCAACTCGACCGATTGGATGACCTCGCGCGGCGCTGAAAGCGCCCGCGTCGGCGCGTTGCTCACCGCAACCAACGCCGTCAACCGGCACAGCACCCCGAACCGCAGCGACGTCGATACGATCAACTGCTCCAACCCCGCCGCCTCCTCGATCGGGCAACGCAGATACTTCCGCTGCAGGTCGGCGAGGAATCGCCCTGGCCCACAGTTGCGTCAGCGCACGTCCGCCGACCGCGACCCCGTTCACGCGCGAAGCCCACGGCCGCCCGTCCATCCCGGTCCCGGAGACGACGACGCACCCGGTCGGGCTGCCCCGGAAACGGCCAGTGATCACCATCGAGGTCGCCCGAGAAGATATCCGGCGGAAGGTCGGGCGATATCGTGTTGTGCAACAGCTGAATTCCGTCGCCGACCAGTCCGAAATTCGTCAACAACGCCGGCCCCAACAGCCGGCGCAGAGCCGGCGTCAGATCGTCCAGCGCGTCGTCGCTCTCGGCGAGCAGCAGTTGTCCGCGGCCCGCATCGGCCAGCTGGCGCAGCAGACCGGAATTGACCGTCGCCCCGACACCGACCGCATGCACGCGCAGCGGCGCGATGCGCGGTCCGAACGCGGCGGTGATCTGGTCTTCGTTGCCGGCCTGCCCGGCCGTGATCACGACCATGATCGACGGCCGCCGGGGATCGGTGAACAGCTCGGCGCGCGGTTTCGAGCGCTGCCAGCAGAGTCGGACTTCCGCTCGCGACGGTTGCGAAGAGATGCTCGATCGCGCGGAACCTGTTGCGCTCCGTCGCTTGCATCAGACCGACCCCGCCCCAGTCGGGGTGCGGATGATCCGGTCGCCGCCGAACGCGAGGACGGTGAATCGGTCGGCAGGCGTGAGGGTATCGATGATGCGGGCCGCGGCGCGGCGGGCCGCGGGAAGACGCCAGCCCGACATCGACGCCGACGCATCGACGACAACGACGACGTCGCGGCCGGCGGTCGTCGCTGCGCGTCCACCGTGGGCGGGAGCAGGGTCAACGCGAATGTGCCCTCTTGCCCATCGCTGTCCACGCTGGTCAACAGCGACAACGAGGGCTGGCGGTGCGCGACCAAGCGCATCCGCAGCACGAGGTCGCGATCGAGTCGTTGCCCTGGCAATGCCTCGATCCGTACTACCTGGTCGGTCTGGGCGCTGGAAATATGAGTCCGCAGCGTGCAGCCGATCTCGTCGATGGCGTACGCGCCGCTCGCCACGTTCATCGAAACCGACAGCCGGACCTGGCCTGCCGACGCGACGGGCGGTGTCAGCCGTGACGCATCAGGCACCAGGTCGGTGTCCGCGGCGGTGCCTTTGCCGACCGGATCGCCCCCCAATCGAGCACCCGGTATGTAGCGTGGCGCCACGACCAAGGGGAAGCGGAAGAAGACCTGTCCGTCGGTGTAGGTCAATCGGACGTGCAGGATCAACCTGACCTCCACCCGCTCATGGGGGGCGATCGTGCCGACCCTGATCGTGACGACGTCATCACGTTCCTGCTCGAGAATGGCGGCATCCCGCTCAACGCGACTGGCCGCGTAGGCATCCCGAGCTTTGGCCCGCTCCATCAACCAGCCGTCGAGCACCGTGGATCCGGTCCGTATTTGCAGAGAGCTCACCGCGGCGAGTTCGGGAAGAGGGAACACATAGGTCGCCTCGATCGGGTCGACGCCGTCGTTGCTGAACGTGGCGCGAAGATCAACCGAGGCCGCCAGCCCCGCGATGTCAGCGTGCAGCCGCACATCCTCGAGCGGCAAGTTCCCCCGCTGAGACGACAGGTATCCGAAGCCGGGCTGATCAGCCGGCCGCGGCGGCGCGGTGGTATCGAAGACCGGCGTATGCACCACACCAGCCTCCTTCCCACGGCTGTTGAGCGGCCTCGCGAATCGGTCATTCCAGTGTGGCACGGCGCACAGGGTGCCGCCTTCGGCCAACTCGCCGAACGTCCGGCCAGCGTCACGCTCGGGCCCGAACGTGCGGCCAGCCATACGGTCAGGCGGCCTAGCTGTGCTCCCCAGCTGCGGCGGCGGCCGGTAGTCCGGCTGATACCCGGACACCTGGATCGGGCTGCCGACGAGGCGGAAGTCGCCGGCCTGCACCACCGCTTCCGGTGTGGCCTTGAGCGCCTCGGGCAGCGTCCGGACCGCGGCCGCCGGCACCCCGAGCGGACGCAGCCGCCGCTCCCAGCCTGCCGCGGTATCGGTGCCCAGCGCTGCGGTGACGACCGCGAGCACCTCGTCGCGGCGGGCCACCCGCTCGATCATCGTCTCGAAACCGTTGACTCCCAGCCTCGGTGGCAAAAGACTTCCAGAAGCCATCGTGCGTGATGAACAACGCCAGGAAGCCATCAGCCGTCGGAAACAGCTGCGCCGGAACGTAATACGAGTGCGCACCGTTCGGCCGTCGGTGCGGCTCGATGCCGGCGTTGAGATAGGCCGACGCGTGATAGTTGAGCTGCGAGAGCATCACGTCGCGCAGCGACACATCGACTTGTCCCCCGGTGCCGGAGATGATCTTGGCCAGAAGTCCAAGGGCCGCAACCATTCCGGTGGAATTGTCGGCCGACGAGTAGCCGGGCAGTGTCGGCGGCCCGTCGGGATCGCCGGTCATCGCCGCGATGCCGACACCCGCCTGCACCACGTAGTCGAAGGCCGGATCGTCGCCGCCGTTGAGCCCGAAACCGGTGATCGCCACGCAGACGATCCGCTCGTTGAACCGTCGCAGCGCCTCATAGGTGAGGCCGATCCGGCGGATGGCCGACGGTTTCAGGTTGACCAGCAACGCGTGCGACTCCGCCACCAGTTCACCCAAACGCTGTTGTCCCGCTTCGGAGTTCAGGTCCAGACAGATGCTCGACTTGTTGCGGTTGAGGCTGGCGAAGTAGGTGTCTCCGACCGTCCGGGAGATTTCGCCCGCGACCGGCTCGATCTTGACGACCTCGGCGCCGAGGTCGGCCAGCAGCATGGTGGCGTATGGCCCGGCCAGCATGGTGCCGACTTCCAGAATCTTGATGCCCGCGAGCGGTGCGGTCGTCAACGCAACTCCGCTGCGAGCTCGGCGATCATCTCCCGGGTGCGCCGCTTGGAAGCGATCAGCTCGTCGCGGTTGTCGCCGATCGGAAGCAGCCGCACCGACAGGTCCGTGACGCCGGCGTCGGCGAACCGGCGCATCCTGGCCAGGATCGCCTTCTCGTCTCCGGCAGCACACAGATCGCCGACATCGCGAGCATCGCCGCGTTCGAGCAAGCGCTGGTAATTGGGCGACACCTCGGCCTCACCCAGGATGCGGTTGGCCCGCTCCTTAGCCGCGTCGACTTCGGAAGGCGCACAAAGGCATACCGGGATACCCGCGACGATCCGCGGCGCGGGGCGCCCAGCATCCGCAGCGGCTTTGGTGATCTTCGGCGCGATGTGATCGCCGATCGCACGCTCGTCGGCCATCCACAACACCGTGCCGTCGGCCAATTCACCGGCAAGCTGCAGCATCACCGGCCCCAGCGCGGCGACCAGCACCGGCATCGGAGTGTCGGCCCCGATCGCCGTCGGATTGTGCACCGTGAACGAATCGTTCTCGACGTCAACCGATCCCGGACCGCCGATGGCGGCATTGAGCACTTGCAGGTAGTCCCGGGTGTAAGCGGCCGGCTTCTCGTACGGCAGGCCGAGCATGTCCCGAATGATCCAGTGGTGCGACGGGCCGACGCCCAGTGCGAGCCGCCCACCGGCCACCGCATGCGTCGAGAGCGCTTGGCGGGCAAGCGCAATCGGGTGCTGGGCCTGCAGCGGCACCACCGCGGTGCCCAGCTCGATGCGCGAGCTGTGCGCGGCCATCAGCGACACCATGGTCAGGCAGTCGAAGTCGTTGGGCACCTGCGGCATCCACGCGGTGTCCAGTCCCGCGGATTCGGCCCACTCGATATCGGAGGCCAACTTGGCCACCTTGCGGGCCATATCGCCACGCTCGGCGCCGATCATCACTCCGATGCGCACTGGGTCTCCTCCACGGAAGGTTCTGGGGTGCCCGTCAACTGCCGGATCTCGCGCACCAAGACGTCGAGCGCCGTTCCGGTGGGAAACACCGCAGCGGCGCCGGCGGACAACAACTTTGGCACATCGGCGTGTGGAATCGTTCCGCCGACGACGACCGCGATGTCGGCGGCGTCGGCGGCGCGCAACGCCGCGATGGTGCGCGTGGTGAGCGCCAGATGTGCGCCGGACAGGATGCTCAGCCCGACCACTGCCACGTCTTCCTGGACGGCGATCGATGCGATGTCTTCGATGCGCTGCCGGATTCCGGTGTAGATGACCTCGAATCCGGCGTCACGCAGGGTGCGCGCAACGATTTTGGCGCCGCGGTCGTGCCCGTCGAGACCGGGCTTGGCGACCAGGATCCGCGCGGCCACCTAGAACACCACCGGCTGCTGGAACTCGCCCCACACCGCTTTGAGCGCGGAGACCATCTCACCGACCGTGCAGTAGGCGTTGGCGCAATCGATCAACTTATGCATCAGATTGTCGGTTCCCTCCGCACTGCGTGACAGCGCGGCGAGAGCGGATTGCACTGCGCTGCTTTCTCTTTCGGCCTTGACTTTAGAGAGCCGCTTGAGCTGCAGATCGCGCCCCTCGGCATCCAGCTCGTAGGTGACGATGTCGGGCTCGGGCTCCTCGGAGACGAAGCGGTTGACCCCCACCACCGGGCGAGTGCCCGCTTCGATGTCCTGGTGCACCCGAAAGGCCTCGTCGGCGATCAAGCCCTGCAGGTAGCCGTCCTCGATGGCGGCGACCATGCCACCGTGCTTCTCGAGGTCGGCCATGATCTCGATGATGCGGGCCTCGGTGGCGTCGGTGAGCGCCTCGACGAAGTACGACCCGCCCAGCGGGTCCGCGACGCTGGCCACGCCGGTTTCGTAAGCCAGGATCTGCTGGGTACGCAGTGCCAACGTGGTGGACTCCTCGCTCGGCAACGCGAACGGCTCGTCCCAGGCCGCGGTGAACATCGACTGGACGCCGCCCAACACCGCCGCCATCGCCTCGTAGGCCACCCGCACGAGATTGTTCTGCGCCTGCGGGCCGTACAGGGACGCGCCGCCACACACGCAACCGAAGCGGAACATCGACGCCTTGTCCTTCGTCGCCCCGTAGCGCTCGCGCACAATCGTGGCCCAACGACGCCGTCCCGCGCGGTATTTGGCGATCTCTTCGAAGAAATCGCCGTGGGTGTAGAAGAAGAACGAGATCTGCGGGGCGAACTGGTCGATCGACATCCGCCCGCGTTCCACCACGGTGTCGCAATAGGTGACGCCGTCGGCCAGGGTGAAGGCCATTTCCTGCACCGCGTTGGCTCCGGCGTCGCGGAAGTGTGCGCCGGCCACCGAGATGGCGTTGAACTTCGGCACCTCGGCGGCGCAGAACTCGATGGTGTCGGCGATCAGCCGCAGCGATGGCTCCGGCGGCCAGATCCAGGTCCCGCGCGACGCGTACTCCTTGAGGATGTCGTTCTGGATGGTCCCGGTGAGCTTGGCGCGCGGAATCCCTTTTCGCTCCGCGGCCGCGACGTAGAACGCCAGCAGGATGGCCGCCGTGCCGTTGATCGTCATGCTGGTGCTCAGCTTGTCCAACGGGATGCCGTCGAACAGGATCTCGAAATCGGCCAGGGTGTCCACCGCGACGCCTACCCGGCCGACCTCCTCACCGAACTCGGGATCGTCGGAGTCGTATCCGCACTGGGTGGGCAGGTCCAGCGCTACCGACAGCCCGGTCCCGCCCTGGTCCAGCAGGTAGCGGTAGCGGCGATTGGATTCCTCGGCGGTGCCGAAGCCGGAGTATTGGCGAAACGTCCACGTCTTGCCGCGGTATCCCGACGCGAAGTTGCCCCGGGTGAAGGGGAACTCCCCCGGCGGCGGAGGTTCGGCGCTTCGATCCCCGGGGCCGTACACCGGCGCAAGCGGGATGCCCGATGGTGTCTGAGCTGCGTTATCCATCGATGAATAACGTACTTGCAAAAAAAGAGAATGCCAATACCGCATACCTGACCTGGCCAAATACTGCGAGTCAGGCCCGTTCTCGCGCGCTTTTAGCGCAGAATGCCCCTATGACCGAACGTCGTCGCTCGTCTGGACGTGGAAGACGTGGCGGCCAGGCTGGACTCGGCCAAGCCCGCCGACCAACTTCCCGACGACGCCGACCTGCTCCGGGATGGAGGTTGATATGGCGGTTCCCCGGCCATCGGCGGCGGACATCGACGCCGCGGCCAAGCACTTCGGCTTTCACCTCGACGCCGCCGCGCGACAGCAGTACCTCGGGGTCGTGGCTCACTCGCTGAATTCCTACGACGTAGTCGACCGGCTCTACGACGAGTTCGCGCGCCCGCGGGCCCCCGAACGCCGCTACCGATTCCCCGAGGCCGGCGACAACCCGCTCGGCGCCTGGTACGTGACCGCCAACATCACCCGCTGGGTCGAGGGCCCGCTGTCTGGGCGGACAGTGGCGATCAAGGACAACATCTGCGTCGCCGGGATTCCGATGATGAACGGATCGCGCGCGCTGGAAGGGTTCATCCCGAGCCGCGACGCGACCGTCGTCACGCGGCTGCTGGACGCCGGAGCGACCATCGCCGGCAAAAGCGTCTGCGAGGACCTGTGCTGCTCGGGGTCCAGCTTCACCTCCGCCTCCGGGCCGGTGCGCAACCCCTGGGACACCACGCGCGAAGCCGGCGGATCGTCCAGCGGCAGCGCCGCACTTGTCGCCGCCGGCGCGGTCGAGCTGGCGCTCGGCGGCGACCAGGGCGGATCGATCCGGATCCCGGCGGCGCTGTGCGGCATCGTCGGGCACAAGCCGACCCACGGGTTGATCCCCTACACGGGCGCATTCCCGATCGAGCGGACGATCGATCACCTCGGTCCGATGACCCGCACCGTCGCCGACGCCGCACTTCTCCTCACGGTGCTCGCCGGACCCGACGGGCGAGACCCGCGCCAGCCCAAGGAGATTCCCGCCGTCGACTACCGGACCGCGCTGACCGGCGACGTGTCCGGCCTGCGGGTGGGCCTGCTCGCCGAGGGCTTCGGACAGCACGGCTCAATTCCGGCGGCCGACGAGCTGGTGCGATCAGCCGCGCGCCGCTTGACCGAGATCGGCTGCACCGTAGGCGAGATCAGTGTGCCGTGGCACCACGACGCCCTTCATGTCTTCACCGTCATCATGACCGACGGCGCCACCTATCAGATGCTGGATGGCAACGGCTACGGCCTGGGCGTGGACGGGCTCTACGACCCAGAACTGATGGAGCACTTCGCCAAACAGCGAGCCGCCAGGGCCGATCAGTTGGCCAGCACCATCACGGCGTCGGCGCTGAGTGGCCACTACGGCCTGACCAAACTCGGCGGCGCTTCGTATGCCAAGGCGCGCAACCTGTTACCCCAGGTGCGCACCGCCTACGATGCGGCGCTCGCGCAGTACGACGTGCTGGTGATGCCGACGGTGCCGGGCACCGCGGACACGCTGCCGACAGGCAAGCCGCAAGAGGTCGCGATGCTGGCACGCGCACTCGGAAAGGCGCTCAACACAGCACAATTCGACATCACCGGGCATCCCGCGATCTCGGTGCCCGCTGGCCTGGTTGACGGATTGCCGGTCGGAATGATGATCGTGGGCAAGCGATTCGACGACGCCACCGTGCTGAAGGTGGCCGATGCGTTCGAATCCCTGTGCGGTGGCTTCCCGGCTTTGTAGCGCGAGCAGACAGCTATGCCCGGCAAATGATTTCGCCGTGCGGTAAGGACAGCCAACCGTCCGGTGCCGCGGCCCACTCCAGCCAAGCCGCGGAGATCTCATCGAGCTGGCCAGGGGTGGCCAGACCCCGATCGAGCAGGTCGCGAGCCACGCCGGAGTGAAGAATCCGGTCAGCCCACATTCCGCCCCAAAACTGGCGGGTTTCGGGTGTCGCGTAGCACCACACGCTGGCCGTCGGGTAGATGTCTTGAAATCCCGCCTGTTTCGCCCACGACAGCAGCCGCCGGCCCGCATCCGGTTCGCCGGAGTTGGCGCGGGCAGCCTGTCGATACAGGTCCAGCCACAGGTCCAGCGCCGGAAGCTGCGGGAACCAGATGAAACCCGCGTAGTCGGCATCCCGAGCCGCCACGATGCCACCCGGCCTGCACACCCGCCGCATCTCCCGCAGCGCCTGGACCGGATCGGCGACGTGCTGCAGCACCTGGTGTGCGTGGACAACGTCGAACGCGTCGTCGGGAAAGTCGAGCTTGTGGACGTCGGCCGGCACGAACGAGACGTTCGACAGGTTGCGCCGCTCGGCCTCAGCGCGGGCGGCGTTGAGGACATCGCCGAATCGGTCGACGGCCGTCACCAAGCCGGGCGCCACCACGGCAGCGAGATCGGCAGTGATCGTCCCCGGACCGCAACCGACGTCCAGCACGGACAACCCCGGCTTCAGAAAGGGCAACAGATACTCCGCGGAGTCGTCCACGGTGCGTCTGCGGTGACCGCGCAGCACCGACTCGTGATGTCCGTGCGTGTAGCCAGGTTGATGGGTTTCGTTCATAGCCTCGAGCTTAACGGCGTTACTCGCATTATGAAATATGCGTCTCACTATATGAGACGCTTGGCTTAGTCGACCGGGACGTTGAGAATCGGGCGATCCACGTCGGCGCCGGGTCCGTTGAAATGCCACCACTCACCCGAATACACGGTCAAACCGCCGTAATTCATCGCCGTGCGCAGCAGGGCCCGATTCGCCTGTTCGTCGGCACTGACATCCTGAGTCGCATATGCCTTTGCCCGCGAAGTGAAGTCGTCGAAGTCGGTGCCCATGTCGGCCAGGCAGAATCCTTGCGAATGCTGCTGCGCCGGGCATAGCTGTTGCAAGCCGGTGAATGTCACGTCGACCGAAAGGCCCGACTCGTGGCTGTGCGCATACTGACCCGGACGCGCCACCCAGGCCGGGTTCGGGACGACGTTGTACATCTTGACCTGGACGTCGTGCGGCCGATAACAGTCCCAGAACACCAGCAGATGCCCTTGCGCGCGCAGCGACGCCGCGGCCTTCCACAGACCTGGACCCATGCGATTGGTGTACCAGGCATCGGGCGTCGGATGGGTACAGCTGCGTATGCGTGAAATTGTTCGTCGTCGCGTAGCGCAGGTCGAGCACCGCGTCGGTAACCACCGTGCGGACATCGATGAATCCGGCCGCGTGCGCGGCGTCACTGACGGGCGGCGGGCCGGTGCCGACGGGGACGGTGGTGTCGACGGGCTGGACGGGCAACGACACTTCGGTCCCGGGTGACGCGACCGGCAGCCACCGCAAGTCGTGGCGAGCACCACGGCGAGCACGAGCAGGACGAATGGCCGTATCCGGGACATCCGACCATTGTCACGGTTCGTCAGTCCGAGTCACGGCAGCCACACCAGCCCCTGCCGATTTCGGAGGGTGATTTTCCGGAACTCGGCAAGCGCCGCCAGACCTTATGGTTGTGTAGTAGCGCACTTCCGAGGAGGCCAATGTGGACGGGGCGCCGTTCGGCCGCTATCGGTTGGTGGGGTTGTTGGGCCGCGGCGGCATGGGTGAGGTATGGCGGGCCTTCGACACCGCCACCGATCGCGTCGTGGCGTTGAAGGTGCTGCCCGCTCATCTGGTCGACGACCAGAAGTTTCAACAGCGGTTCCGCCGGGAGGCCAAAGCGGCGGCCGGACTCAACGACCCGCACGTCGTGCCGATTCACGATTTCGGCGAGATCGACGGACGTCTTTATGTGAATATGCGGTTGATCGAGGGCCAGGATCTGGAGGATGTTCTCGACGGTGGACCGCTCGAGCCTGCCCGGGCGGTGGCGATCATCGACCAAATCGCGGCGGCACTGCACGCGGCGCACCGGATCGGGTTGGTGCACCGCGATGTGAAACCCTCCAACATCTTGGTCACCGAGGACGACTTCGCGTACCTGATCGATTTCGGCGTCGCCCGGAGCGCCGACGAGACCAGGTTGACCGACACCGGCGTGACCGTCGGCAGCTGGGCCTACGTCGCCCCGGAGCGTTTCCGCAAGGGATACAAGGACGATGCACGCAGCGACGTCTACGCACTGGCGTGTGTTCTGCATCAGTCGCTGACCGGTCAGCCGCCTTTCAGCTGCGACAGCCTTGCGCAGTTGGTTACGGCGCACATGTTCCACCCGCCCCCAAGACCGTCACAGCTACGCGGCGGGGTGCCCGCGGACATGGACCACGTCGTCGCCACCGGGATGGCAAAAGAATCCGACCACCGCTACGCCACAACCAAAGACCTGGCCCGGGCCGCGCGTGCGGCGCTGACCACGCAGCCCGTGGACCAAGAGCCGCACCGACACGGCACACCCCGACCGGCGCCGGTGCGATTGGCCCTCCGCTACGCAGCTCGCAGCGATCGGGGTCTGGAAAGCCTCGTCAACGAGGACTCCGTCTACGCGGGGGCGCGACTGCTCGCCGTTGCCGACGGTATAGGCAATCCGTTGGGAGGTCTCATCGCCTCGCAATTGATGATCGGCGCGCTGGCCGCGCTCGATGACGAAGAACCTGGCGACGACATCGTGGCCAGGCTCGGCGCCGCAATCCGCACTGGCAGTACAGCGATATGGACACTGGCTTACCACAACCCTGAGTACGCAGGCATCGCTACGACGTTGACCGCCATCTTATTCGGAGGCAACCGCTTTGCATTGGCGCACATCGGTGGATCCCGTGCCTATCTGCTCCGTGACGGTGGACTCACTCAGATCACCTCGGATGGGATCAGCGGGCAGCAAATCGTCGGTCACGGTCGGGGGTCCAGCGAGCGTTCGCGGGGGCGACCGACCCTGACAATGCGAGAAGCTCAGGCCGGTGACCGCTACCTGCTGTGCACACGTGGGCTGTCAGATCCTGTCGACGATCAGACCATTCGACAGGCACTGCAGATATCCGACACCGCCAAAAGCGCCACCACGCTGATCGCATCGGCGTTGCACCGGGGCGGCGCCGACAACGTCACGGTGGTGATCGCCGACGTTGTCGAGGCTCGCAGTCAAGGCGACGACACGGTCGTCGGGTAGCGCGCCGCGACGCAACCGGCACGCGTCGTGCTGCCTGGGAATCGGCTGGCAGATAACGACTTTTGCGCTCGTCGGCGTGACCTTCGCGAGTTCGGCGTGGCAGTGTGCTCACAGTGGTAAGGATGGCTATATGGCGTACGTAGTCGCGCAGCCGCAGCTGATGGCGGCAGCGGCGGCAGACGTGGCGGCCATCGGTGCAACGATCGACGAGGCCAACGAGGCCGCGGCGCGCGCAACAACCGGTCTGACGGCGCCTGCCGCCGACGACGTATCCGCCGCCATAACAACCCTGTTCAACGCCTATGCCCAGGAGGGACGGGCGCTCATCGGGCAGGCGACGGCGTTGCACAGTGAGTTCGCCCAGGCACTGGCCGCGGCCGGCGCCGCGTACTCCAACGCCGAGGCCGCCAGCCTGGCCGCGCTGACCGGCAGTGCCCCGACCGGAATGGCGAAGTCGGCGGCAGACATCACTTTCGTCATGGATGGCAGCGGAACACCGATACCTCCGATCAGCTTCGTGGAAGACATCGTCAACAAGTACGTCCTGCCGAATTTCCCTGCCGGCCTTGTCCAGGCCTTGTCCCTGCCGGCGGGGGAATATCCGGACAGCGGCATCAAAGACCTGATGCAGGACATCTCAATATCCCGGAGCGTCACGATCCTGAACAACGCGATCCAGCAGCAACTCGCCGCCGGACAGACGATCAACGTCGTGGGCTACTCGCAGGGCGCCAACATCGCCACCCTGGAAATGCAGTTGCTGGATCCCGCCGGCACGCCCAGCCCACTACCGATAACGTTTGTGCTGCTGGGCAATTCGATGAACCCCAACGGCGGCTGGGACGCGCGCTTCCCGGGTCTGAGTCTGCCGACTCTGGGTTTTTCGACCTTGGGCGCGGCTCCCAGCAACGACTTCACGACCCTGTCGTACACCCTGGAATACGACGGCTGGGCCGACTTCCCGCGGTATCCGATCAATGTGTTGTCCGACGTCAACGCCGTCGTGGGCATGCTCACCGTGCACACGGGCTACGAGACTCTCACCCAGGCGCAGATCAATTCGGCGGTCATATTGCCGACGCAAGGACCTTCCAGCACAACCTATTACATGATTCCGAACCCGAACCTGCCGCTGCTGGATCCGGTGCGGTTCATCCCCTACATCGGCAACCCGATCGCCGATCTGGTTCAACCGGTTTTGACACCGCTCGTCAACTGGGGCTACGGCGACCCGGCCTTCGGCTGGTCCACCGGGCCCGCCGATGTGCCGACGCCGTTCGGTTTCTTGCCGCCGCTCAGCGACACCGTTGCCCTGGGCCCCGCTCTGCTCCATGGGATCCCCCAGGGAATCAATGCCGCGATGAGTGACCTCATCGCCCAGGGGCCCCCACAGCTACCGTCGCTGTCGGGCATCTCGGATGCGCTTGGGTCGCTTTCGTCGGGACCTGGCACCCTGGCCCTGCCGACCGGGCCGCCGACGATCACCGACGTCATCTCGGGACTGCAGGCGGCGAACACCGGGATCGTCAATGGCTTCACGACCGCGTCCTCGACGGCCTACGCGACGCTGCTTCCGACGGCAGACATCGCGGTTGCCATTGGGGTTTCGCTGCCGTCTTACGACCTCAACCTGTTCCTGGACGGCATCCAACAAGTGGCCGACGGCCAGCCGCTTGAGGGGCTGATCAACGCGTTCGGCAATCCGATCGCCGCCAACTTTGGACTGCTCCCGCTGACGGGTGCTTTGGAACTCACCGTGCTTGCGGAGGCGGCCGATTCGATCTTCTCCGGAACGCCGTATCCGAGTCCCTGACGGGTGTCAGGACGTAGACCAACGGAGCGGTACGGATCGGCTCGGCCGGCTTCACGAGCACCGCGCGGGTGACGCAGCTGACCGTGTCCAACCACGCCATAGGGTGGATAGCCGTGAAGCCCTCCGGCCGCCGGTTCCCCCGGGAGATCCTGGCCGTCGCGTTGGCAGTCGTGCTGGTGGTCGCGGCGTTTGTGGTGCCGCACCTGGACCTGGGCATCGTGACGCCGCTGATCAACAGCACCCCTGCGCAGATCAGCGAATTCGCCCAGACCGCACCCATCTTCGGCTGGTGGAACACTCACGTCGGCTGGGGCACCCTGCCAGCCATCGTCATCGGCGTCGCTGCGGTGGTGTTCGGCCAAACCGGCATGCAGCGGCTGTCCTGGCGTGCGGTGGTGTGGGTGACGTGGGCGACGGCCTGCGGGTGGGCGTTCTCGCTGGCGATGGTCGACGGCTGGCAACGTGGTTTCGCAGGCCGGCTGACTGCCCGGCACGAGTACCTCCGCCAGGTACCGACTATTTCCGACATCCCCGAGGCAGTCCGGACATTCGCGAGCCGGATCCTGGACTTTCAGCCCAACTCGTGGATCACCCACGTCTCAGGGCACCCACCGGGAGCCCTGCTGACGTTCGTCTGGCTGGACCGCATCGGATTGGGCGGCGGCGCGTGGGCGGGTCTGCTGTGCCTGCTTGTCGGGTCCAGCGCAGCGGCCGCGATCGTGGTGGCGGTGCGCGCGCTGTCGGGCGAATCGACCGCGCGACTGGCGGCGCCATTCGTCGCGGTGGCACCGACCGCGATCTGGGTCGCGGTATCGGCCGACGGCTACTTCGCGGGTGTCGCGGCCTGGGGCATCGCGCTGCTCGCGCTGGCCGTCAACGGCACCGGACGACTCCCGCTGCTCGCCGGTGCCGGCGCGGGACTGACGCTGGGGTGGGCGATCTTCCTCAACTACGGGCTGGCGCTGATCGCGATACCCGCCGCCGCAGTGCTGATCACCGCCAAGGACCTCCGCTCCGCGCTTCGCGCGTTGGTGCCTGCGGTGCTCGTCGCGCTCGCCATAGTCGCGGTCTTCGCCATCGCCGGCTTCTGGTGGTTCGACGGCTACACACTGGTGCAAGAACGCTATTGGCAGGGCATCGCGCTCAACCGTCCGTTCCAGTACTGGTCGTGGGCGAACCTGGCGTCGGTGGTGTGCGCCGTCGGACTGGGCAGCGTGGCCGGGATCGCCCGGGCCTTCGACCTCGCGGCGATCAAGCGGCGCTCGGGGATTCACCTCGTGGTGCTGGCCGCATTGTTGGCCATCGTGTGCGCGGATCTTTCCATGCTGAGCAAGGCCGAGACGGAGCGGATCTGGCTGCCGTTCACGGTCTGGCTGACCGCCGCAGCGGCGCTGCTACCGGTGCGGTCACACCGCTGGTGGTTGGCCGCCAACGTCATCGGCGCTCTGGTGCTCAACCACGTCATCCTGACGAACTGGTAGGAACCGGGTCAGCAGAAAGTAGACCGGAACGCACGCCCACACCACGGCCAGCGAGATCCACAGGCCCACAGGGTAATTGCGATCCAGGACCGTCAGGTTGTCCGGTCGCGCCCCCGGCCTCGCATACACGGGGATGGCAAGCAAGACCAGCACTGCGGTGCACAAGCCGGCCACCGACACCGGCGTCCACCATCGGCCGCGGATGAGCCGCCGTCCGGCGAATCCCATCGCCGCCGCCGCCGGAGCGAAGACGAAGTCGTGCACAATCGCCCCGACTACTGCCCATATCAGGATTCGCACGATGATGACGGGCGGATTCTCCAACAGCAGTACCGCGCCGTACGCGCCCACCGCGACACCGAGCACGATCAGCACCGCGCGCACTACACCACCTCGATCCGCGAGAGCCATTTCGTTTGCAACACGCCGGGTCTCGTCGGAGCGATCAGCCGGCAGGGGTAGCCGTGGTCGAGATCGAGGACTTCGCCGTTGAGCCGCAACGCAATCAGGGTCTGCGAGTCGCGGGCGTGCCGAGCAGGCAGGATGGTGCGCGAGTACGGCCCGGGCGGCTCCAGCGAGATCATCCGCACGTCTGAGTCGGCGGGTGCGCCGACCGCTGTGACGAGATTCGCCAGCATCACCCCGGTCCATTCGGCATTGGCGCTCCACCCCTCCACGCACGCGATCGGCAACCGGTGGGTGGCCTGCGGCATCGCCGCGAGGTCGCCCAGCGTGAATGCCCGCACCGTCGACCCGTAGGTGACGGTCAGCCGGTAGTCCGGTGCCCGCGCGCTGCGCAGAACCCCCGCGGCCACAGCCGACCGGTTCACCGGAAGTCCTTGCGGCCCTTGCCCAGAGCGTGGTGCCAGCACTGAAACCTTGCGCAGCAACGGGATGGTCTGCCCTGCGGTGGCGACCGTCGCCAGGCCAACCGCGACGCCGGTGCCCCAGAGCACCGTCCGCCTTGTCGGGCCGGCGTTTCCGTCGGCCGTCACCTCATCGAGCGGCTCGCCCAGCGCGCGCCGGATGACTGGCAGCTTGACGCCGACGTGCACCAGGACCGCACCGACGGCCACGTAGGACATCGCGTAGTGGCTGGTGGTGAAGAAGAACTTGAACGCGTACCACTGCGCGATGTTCGGCAGTCCCGTGCTGAGCTGAAAGAACATCGCCGCGACCAGGACCAGGATCGACGCCCGCTCGAGCAACCGGACCGGTCCCCCGACGATCGGGCGCTCGAACAGCTTGGGCCACACCGACCACAACTTGACGACGAGCAGCGGTATCGCCGCGATACCGGAGATCACATGCAGTCCCTGGGTGAGTCGGTACAGCCAGACGGGGCGGGTCGGCCAGAAGAACCACGGCTGCGGATGCTGGATGAAGTGGCTGATCAGACCGGTGACGAAACACACCGCCACCGCGACGCCCAAAGTCGTGCCGACCCGGGCAGTGATGGCGGTGCCGCGCAGCGTCGAGGGCTTCACCGCGACGCCAGCGTGGCGAGCACCCGGTCCCCGATCGGATGGACCGCCGTCATCGTCAGCCCGACGTCTTCGGCCAGACGGCGGGCGCCGTCGATCCCGACCGACGCCCACCGAAACCACGGCCCGATGGTCCTCGACGATTCCAGCCGTACCCATCGGGACACGACATCAGCTGTCCCACAATCGAATTCGGTCACACAGCGACCACCCGAGTGCAACAACTCGCCGGCGCGGTGCAGGACGCGCCAGGGTCACCGCCCAGTCCGACGTTGCCGTCGGCGAGCAGCACAGTCGACCACCGGCCCGTGCCCGGCAGCGGTGCGAAGACGTCCTGGCGCAGCGCGGGCGCCCCGCGGCGGCGAGCCAGTTCGACGGCGGTGGCCGACTGGTCGACGCCCAGGGCGGGCACGCCGCGCCGGATCAGGTCGACGACCAGACGACCGGGCCCGCACCCCAAGTCGATGGTCGGGCCGTCACACAACCCCACCACCGCCTGGTCGAAGGTCCGGTCAGAGTGTCGCCGCCCAAGCCATCGTGCGCACCGGCATTTCGTGCAAGCTACCGTCCTCGTGCCGGATCCAACATCGTTCGCCGGTCAGCGCACGGTCGTAGAGATTGCCCAACACGTCATACCCCCTCTGCCAGGGTGATCTGGTGGAACCGACTCCCAGGCGGACACGCCCGCCGCACAACCGCTACGTCGTCGAGGATGTCCACGTCGGCCAACTCGTCGACCAGCTTCACGTCGACTCCAGCGTGCTCGAAGTGCACGCAGCGTCACAGCTCCGGTGTCCGGCCGCGACATCGGCACCTCCCGAAGGCACTGCGCCGTCGCGGGATCGTGCACGCCCAGCACCCACCAACCGCCGTCGCGGGCCATGCCGAGCACCGCGCCGACGCGGCACAGCGTCGACGCGCACCGCGCGATCAGGTCGGCCGTCACCTGCGGGGTGTCCATTCCGATCTGCAGAATCGGCAGCCCGTCCACCGCCACTGCCGCGTCGGCGTGCGCGTTCGCCAGCCGGTCGGCGAAGTCCTCGCCGCGTTGATCGACGACGGTGAAGTCGGCGAGTCGACTCCGGATCTCGGCACTGAAGCGCTGCCGCCTCCAAGTCGCCGGTCATCGCCACGACGCGTGCGGCGACGGGAGCTCCTGCCACGGCGTCCAAGGTGTCCAGCAACGCGGCCGCGGCGACCTCGGCCGCGGCCCGGACGCCGATGCTGGCAGCCAGGCGCGTCTTGGCCAACCCGGGGACCGGAGCCTTCGCAACCACAAGCACGGCGACGGCTATCACGAGATCGCGCGCCAAAAGTCCACGGCCGCAATGAAACTACCTCGCACTGAACCGCTCACCTTGGACTTTCCGCCGGTGCGAGGTCCGTACGTCACGTCGCGCTCGATGATCCGCCAGTTCGCGGCCCCCGCCCGGATCAACAGTTCCAACGGGTATCCCGATCTGCGGTCGGTTACACCAAGCGCCAGCACGGCGTCACGGCGGGCCACTCGCATCGGCGCGATGTCATGCACCGGAACGCCGTGGCGGGTGCGCAGTCGCCAGCACACTGCCGCATTGCCGAGTCGGGCGTGCCACGGCCAGCCGACCCCTGGCGCCGCTCGCCGCCGACCGACGGCCATGTCCGCGCCGCGATCGAGTTCGGCGACCAGGCCGCGGAGCTCTCCGGGATCCATGGATCCGTCGCCGTCGAGGACGGCGACGAGTTGCGTCGTCGCCGCCACGATGCCGGCATGCACTGCCGCGCCATAGCCGGGTCGGGCCTCGGCGACGACTCGAGCACCGGAACGTCGCGCCACATCGGCGGTACCGTCCGTGCTGTTGTTGTCGACCACCAGCGGCAGATAGCCCTCGGGCATCGCGGCGAGCACTCCTGGCAACGACGCCGCTTCGTTGAGACACGGCAGCACCACCGTGACGCGACCGTCGTCCACCTCACCGATGTTAGCCGGGTCTCCGCGCGTCAAACCCCCTCACGAGTGGCGGAGCGGGGCGAACGCGAAGTCCGCCAGACCGTCGAGCGGGTCTACGGCGGCCCGGAATCCCAGCACGTCAGCCGCGTGCGCGGGGTCGGCAACGATGTGGCGCACGTCGCCGCTGCGATACTGGCCGGTGACGACGGGCGCTAGATTGTCGCGGCCTCCGCGCACGTCACACAATCGGTTGGCGACCTCCAGGATCGAGATGGGCCGGCCGGAACAGATGTTGAACGCCGCGAAGCCATTGGGGGCCGTCGTGATCGCAGCGACGTTGGCCGCCGCGACGTCGTCGACGTGGACGAAGTCACGCACCTGACCACCGTCCTCGAAAACCCTTGGCGGCTCACCTCTCTCGATGGCAGACCGGAAGATTGCGGCAACACCCGAGTAGGGCGTGTCGCGCGGCATGTGTGGTCCGTAGACGTTGTGGTAGCGCAATGCGACGACTGAGCCACCGGTCGCCTCGGCCCAGGCCAGCGCGTAGTGCTCCTGCGCGGTCTTGCTCGCCGCGTAAAGGCTGCGCGGCCGCAGCGGGGTGTCCTCCCCCACCAGCCGCCACCGCAACGCCTCACCGCCCACCGGACAGCGGTGCTCGAACAACCCGCCGTCGAGGTCGGCGCGGGTGCGCGGCAGCGGCTCGACGGCGCCGTGCTGCGGACAGTCGAACCGACCCTGGCCGTAGACCACCATCGACGACGCCAACACCAGCCGGCGACATCCGGCGGCGAACATCTCGGCGAGCAACACGGTCGTGCCGTAGTCGTTGTGGCTGCCGTACGAAGGCGCATCGGCCGCATCCACGCCCGCGCCGACCACCGCGGCCTGGTGACAGACCACGTCGACACCGGCCAGCAGGGACGCCACCCCCGCCGCGTCCCTGACGTCGACGAGGTGCACCCCCGCTGGCGGCGCGGCGGTCGCCCCGTGTGCGGCGGCAAGCATCGCATCGAGTGCGACCACCTCATGGCCGGCACCGGTCAGCGCCGCGCAGACCCGGGCACCGATGAATCCGGCCGCGCCCGTGACGAGGACCCTCACGGCAGCTCGAACGGCAGCTCGATGCCCTGGTGCGCCAGGCAGTGGGTGCAGGTGCGCTCGACGGCGACCCCGGCGATGGCTTTGCACACCAGCTCTTTGAACGGCACTAGGTTTCGCTCGAACTCCGCGAACACGTCGACGGCCGTCACACCTGCCCCGGTTTCGATGCCCGCGTCCAGATCGGTCACCAAAGCGATAGCGGCGTAACACATTTCGAGCTCGCGGGCCAGCACAGCCTCTGGATAGCCGGTCATGTTGACCAACGCGAAGCCCTGGCCCGCGAACCACCGACTCTCGGCGCGGGTGGAAAATCTCGGGCCCTGGATCACCACGACGGTGCCGCCGTCGACCACTCCGGGCAAGTCGGCCGCCGCCGCCCTCAGCGTCGGACAGTACGGGTCGGCGAACCCGACATGGATGCCGCCCGACTCAAAATAGGTGTCCGCGCGCCCGCTGGTGCGGTCCACCAACTGATCGGGCACCACGATTGCGCCGGGCCCCAACTCGGGGGTGAGGCTCCCGACCGCGCACGGCCCGAAGACGCGCCGGACACCCAGTGCCCGCAGTGCCCACATGTTCGCGCGGTACGGCACGGTGTGCGGGGAGAACTCGTGGTTGACGCCGTGCCTCGGCAAGAACGCCACCTCGTGCTCGCCGACGGTGCCGACGGTGATCGGCGCACTCGGCGCGCCGTATGGAGTGTCGAGGCTGAGGCTGCGCGCGTCGGCATCAAAGAACGTGTAGAAACCGCTCCCACCGATGACTCCCAGCATTGGCCCATTGTCCGACATGGCCCGACGGCCCGAAGCGCGGCTGTGCTTGAGTCGACGAATGAGTCAACGCGGTCACGCCGGGTCGGGCTCGGGTGCCTCCACAGGTGCTACTTCGAAGGTGAAGCGGTAGCCGGCGATGCTGATGACATCACCGTCGCCGAGCGTTGCGGAGCCGCGAATACGCTGGTCCGCCACCTCGACTCCATTGGCCGACCGCAAATCATTGATCACGAAGCTGGCGCCGGTGTCGATGATCGTCGCGTGATACCGGCTCACCTTCGGGTCGTCGAGGACGACGGCGTTGTCGTCGCGTCGCCCGATCCCGGTGGCCACCGCCTCCAGCGGATAGCACCGTCCTGCGGCGTCGCGAAGCTGCGCCCGGTTCGACGGCGTGGCCGGATTCGAACTCCGGGTGTGGTTCTCGAGGACGGTGCAGATACTCGCCGCGTTGTTCTGCGCAATCTGCTGGACATCCAATCGCTCCTGGCGCAGGATCCGCTGCTGCAGGGTGCGTAGCGTCGGTCCGGGGTCGATGCCCAGATCCTCCGACAGCACCCCCCTCAACCGGCGATACGCGTCGAGGGCGTCGGTTTGACGTTCGGCCACGTAGTAGGCCGTGATCAACTGCGCCCACAGCGGCTCCCGATATGGGTGCTCGACGACGAGTGCCTCCAGTTCACCGATCACGGAATATGCTCGACCGCAAGCGATTTCGGCTTCCGCACGCACCGTGTGGACCACGACCTTGTCCTCGACGAGCGCGGTAGCGAACGTCTCGACGAACCGGAACTCGCGCACATCGTCCAGGACGGGACCGCGCCACTGCGCCAGCGCGGCCGACAGACGGTCGCTGGCCTGTCCAAACCGACCAGCGGCGGCTGCCTGGACCCCGGCTGCCTTCTGGGTGTTGAACCGGTCCAGATCACAGGCCGCGTCGGGCACGCTCAGCAGATAGCCCGGTCGGGCATTCGCCAACATGGTGCGCGGGTCGACACCGGCTGTGCCCAGGATTCTGCGCAGACTCGCTATATAGACGTGCAGGTTGTGGACCGCGTCCGCCTGCGCCGAATCCTCCCATATCGCACTGATCAACGAGTCCCTCGAAACCGGGCGGTTGCGGTTGATCAGAAGCATCGCCAATACTGCCCGCTGCTTGGGCGTGCCCAACGGCACCGGCTGGCGGTCCACGCTCAACTGCAGCGGACCCAGCACGCCGAAACCCAGACCCGTCACGGCCATAGACATCATTGTGCTGGATCGCGCTTGGTTATCGCGGTGACCCGCACCTCGCGGCGACCGGGATCGCGCCGGACCGTCTGGGTCAGCCGACCGGGAGCCTCACCACCGGAGCGGGGCCCAGATTGGTGACGTATACGTTGCCTGCCGTGTCCACCGCCACGCCTTGGGGATCGACGAGGCCAGTGAAGGGCAGCGGGGTGGCCGATGGCGCGCCCGCTGCCAACCTCAGCACCACTGCGTTACCACGGTCGGTCACGTAGACGTTGCCTGCCGTGTCGACCGCCACGCCCTCGGGATCGGACAGGCCGGCGAAAGGCAGCGGGGTAGCCGACGTCGCGCCCGCCGCCAGCCTTAGCACCCGATTGTTGCCCGTGTCGGCGACGTATACGTTGCCCGCCGGGTCGACGGCCACGCTCCGGGGATCGTTGAGGTCGGTGAAGGGTAACGAGGTCGCCGTTAACGCACCCGCCGGCAGCCTGAGCACCCGATCGTTAAGGCGGTCGGTCACGTATGTGTCGCCGACCGCATCGGCCGCCACCCCTCGGGGATCCCTAAGGCCGGCGAACGGCAGCGGAGTCGCCGCCGTCGCGCCCGCCGCCAACCTCAGCACACGATCGTTACTTCCGTCGGCGACGTATACGTCGCCTGCGTCGTCGACCGCCACCTCTCGGGGATTTCTGAGACCGGCGAACGGCAGCGGAGTCGCTGTCGTCGCGCCCGCGGCCAACCTCAGCACGACGTCGTTACCCATGTCGGCGACGTAAACGTTGCCTGCCGTGTCGACAACCACACCCGTGGCAACTTTGACGTCGTCGAACGGCAGCGGAGTCTCTGCCGAGTTGCGCCGGGTGACGGTTGTGGGCGAGTTGACAGCCGTGGGCGAGTTGACACTGCCACGTGGTGAAAGTTGGACGGCCAGGATGATCGCCGCGGCGGCCAGCAGCGTAACCACGCCTGCGGCGGTTAACCGTCTGGCGGCTCTGCGCGACAATCGGATTCGCCGCCCCGGGTGCGTAGCACCGCCGCCTACCGTCGCGACTGCCGAATCATCCAGCGCGGCACGGGCCGCCGCGGCCAGCTCGCGCGCGGTCTGGTAGCGATCGTCGGGGTTTTTCGCCATTCCCTTGGCGATGACCGCATCGAAGCCAGCCGGCACGTCGGCTGTGCTGACGCTGGGCTGTGGTGGAGGAGTGTGCAGGTGATGGGCGATCACCCCCTGCGGCCCCGAGGCGCTGGTAAATGGCGGCTGGCCCGTCAGGCACTCATAGAGCACACACGCCAGCGCGTACACGTCGACCCGGGCGTCGGTCTTGACCGCGGCGCCGATCGCCTCCGGCGCCATGTAGGCGAAGGTGCCGATGGTCGCGCCGGCCTTGGTCAGCGCACGGTCGTCGGAAGCGTGCGCGATTCCGAAGTCGATCAGGTAGGCGAAATCATCGGCACCCATCAGGATGTTGGACGGTTTCACGTCGCGGTGCACCAACCCGGCATCCTGCGCGGCCTGCAGCGCGCCGGCCACCTGAACGACGATCGCCACCGCGCGCCGCGGCGATAGGTCCCCTTCTCGCGCAATCAACGTGCGCAGGTCTGCGCCCTCGACCAACCGCATGTTCAGATAGAGCCGACCGTCGATGTCGCCGAAGTCGTGGATGGGGATCACGTGCGGCTCGGTCAACTGCGCCACCGCCCGGCACTCCCGGCGGAACCGCTCGCGCAGCTCGTCGTCATCCGCGGAGCGCTCGGGAAGCACCTTCAGCGCCACCACTCGGTTGGTCTGCGAATCACGCGCCCGCCAGACCTGGCCCATGCCGCCTGCACCCAGCAGTGACAGCAGCTGATAGCGCCCGAACGCCTCCAGTGGCTCCGGCCCCCGGGTTGTGTCCCCGCCACCGACCAACTTGTCATCCATGGTGTTGTCCCGAGACCAGACGACCGGCGTACGGTCTACTCGCTTGCATCCAGCGCCCGCCCGGAGCGGGTAGCGCCCACACTAGTCGACGTTGGACGGACACAACCTGCTCATCCGAAGACGGGGTGTCGTGCCATCGCGGTGAGTTTGACTCCGTATCCGCGAGACGACGGTCGGCGCCGTCGTCGCGAGCCGGGACTCGTCGAAAGATTTACCGTCACCGTAAGCGGTGCCGAGCTGTTGGCATTCTTCCCGGTACCGGGCGCGCGTACACCGACAATCGGTCATCGATCAGCCCCTTGTGGACACCGAGACATAATCGACGAGCATCGGCTGCCCAGAAACCGTTGCGGCGGTTGGGCCACCGCCGAACGCGTCCGGGAAGCCGCCGCCCATCGCCACGTCCAAGATGACGAAGAAACCGTGGTGGGTGGCGTTGTTCCAATCGGCCGCGGGGACCTGGTTGGCGTTGACGGTGAAATAGTTGTTGCCGTCCAGGTAGTAACGCAACTGCTCGACGCTCGTGCTGCGATCCAGTTCGACAGCGTAGGTGTGAAAACTGGTTCCGGAGCCCGCCACCGCGCGTTCACCGGAGCCGAGTCCGGTGGTCTCGTGGAACGGCCCGCCGGGGTTGGTGCCGCCGTGTACAGTGCCGAACACCGAACCGCGGCCGTTGATGTCCTCCATAATGTCCAGCTCGCCGATGCTTGGCCAGTTGGAGGCACCCACAGGGCGCGCCGCATCGCCGAGCGCCCAAAACGCCGGCCAGTAGCCCTTCCCGTTGGTGGTGTTGACGTTGGGCTGCTCAATCGACGCCTCGATGCGCAGCACCCCGCCCGGTCGGCGCCGCAAAGTCTGTGCGCTGCGTCTCGATCCGGCCCGACGTCCAATTGCCGGCGGCGTCTCTGATCGGACTGATCGCAAGGTGGCCGTTGCCGTCGAGGTACACGTTGCTGGTGCTGTTGGTCATCGACTCGATTTCGCCGGTGCCCCAGTTGCCCGCTCCGCCGGGATAACCGTGGCCCAGATCGTATAGCCAGTTCGAGCCGTTGACCGGGGAGCCGGCGGGGCCGGTGAAGTCGTCACGAAAAACCGTGGTGAAGCCGGTGTCACCCCCGGTGCCGCCGGCAGCGCCGGTGGCGCCGTTGGTCCCGTTGGCGCCCGCGTGACCGGCGCTGCCAAACAATCCGGGCGCGCCGCCGGCGCCTGCGAGGCCGCCGGTGCCGCCCTGACCGCCGGCACCAACCACACCTGAGGCGTTGGCCGGGCCCCCGACCCCACCAGTGCCCCCGACCCCGCCGGCACCGCCGGTCCCACCATTGCCGTACAACAGCCCGCCGTGACCGCCGACCCCACCCGCACCGCCAGTGCCGCCAGTAGCGCCGATCTGACCCGCGGCGCCGATCGTGCCGGTGACCCCCGTTCCGCCGGCCCCACCAATTCCGCCATTACCGAACAATCCCGCCGGTCCGCCGGCACCGCCGGTTTGTCCGGGCGCCCCGGATCCGCCGCTACCGCCGTCACCCCACAAGATCCCGCCCGGCCCTCCGGCCTGGCCGGTCCCCGGGGCCCCGGTGGTGCCATTGCCGATCAGCGGGCGCCCCAACAACGCCTGGGTCTGCGCATTGATGATGTCGAGCAACGCTTGGCCGGTATTGGTCGATTCCGCCGCGACATACGAACCGGCACCCGCGGTCAACGCCTGCACAAACTGGTCATGAAACGCCGACGCCTGGGCGCTGACCGCCTGATATTCCCGCGCAGGCGAGTCGAACAACCCCGCGATTGCCGCCGACACCTCATCCCCACCGGCCGCCAACAGCTGCGTCGCCGACACCCGCGCCGCCGCATTGACCGCATCAATCACCGACCCCAACCTGACCAAATCCCCCGCCGCCGCCCCCACCCTCTCCGGCCCCACCACCACATACGCCATTCAGACAGCTCCACTCATCCCAGAACCACTCACCAACACCGAAGCGCCATCGCTGGCAAGACACCGCCCACTAGGTGTTCGACTCACGCCACCGCTCCTGCGCAGTTCGTCAGCAGGCCGGTTTCAGCAGGGCGATGAACCCGGACTCGTTGAGTTCGGCGACGGTGGCGACGGGCAGCCCCCGCACCTCCGCGGCCTTTTGCGCGCGCTGCGGCAGCCGTATTACGAATGCGTCGGCGATACCGGCTACGACCGCTGTCACCGAGCACCGTACCATACCTTATAGTATGGTGTTTACCAGTGTTCATGCACTCGATCGCCATCACCGGCGATATCGCCGGGCTCACCTCCGACGCCGCCGCGCGGGCCGCGCTGACCATCAAAACGAACCGGCGTCCGTACCGGGTCCTTTGTAGACCGGCAGGCTAACCCAGCGGCTCAGGCCGCGCTGTGTCTACAGAGCCGACTATGCGTACGAAACCGACAGCTCGCTCAGCGCGGTGGGCGTTGCGCTCGACAAACAGTGGCACGAACTCGCGCAAGCTAGTGGTAAGGGGTTCGATGACTTCGTCGAGCTGCGCCTGCTCGTCCAGCGTTCGACCATTCCGTCAGCTTCAAACGACGTTCACTTGCCGTCAGCGCTTGGCAAATGACCTTCGTCTGCGAATCCCGGGCGCCCCACAGACTGTGATCACTGCTTGTTCACCAATCGTCAATCATCACTTCACCTGAATCGACGAATGGCCCTGCGGTACAGGACTTCTGCCCCTACCGCCGAAGCTGGCGGGGGTGATCGAATCGGGTGGTCGTCGGCAGGCGGATGGCAAGCAGACCGAACAGCTCATCGGTCTTGTCAACGGCTACAGTTTGGTCGGCGAGCCGACCAACTCGTTGTGCGAAGACGCGCATTTCGTCAAACCGATCACCGGGAGTTCTGCCGTGTCGATGACTCCGAAGGCACCGGCCCCGGCGCCGCCTGACACGCTGACCGCCGCGCGGGTTGCGGCGGCACCGGTTGAGGAGGTCATGGGCTGGCTCGACAGTTCCGCGCAGGGATTGTCTAGCGCCGAGGTGTCCGCGCGACGGGCGCGCTATGGCCCGAATGCCGTTCGGACCCATCACGTCAACGCGCTCGCAGTGCTGGGGCGTCAGCTGCGCAGCGCCGTGCTGATCCTGCTGGCGGCCACCGCCGTCGTCTCCTATTTCCTCGGCGACAGCCTCCAAGCGATCATCATCGGCATCATCCTGGCGGCCAGCATCGGTCTGGGCTTCGTCAACGAGTACCGCGCCGAGCGAGCCGCCGCTGCCCTGCACTCGGGAGTGCGCCACACGGCGGTCGCGCGTCGCGACGGTGCCTTCATCGCCATTGACGTCACCGAACTCGTCCCCGGTGATGTGATCCGGCTGTCGCTGGGCGAAGCCGTCCCCGCGGACCTGCGGCTGATCGAGGTCACTGGTCTGGAATGTAACGAGAGCATCCTGACCGGGGAATCAACGGGCTCGGAGAAGTCGCCACAACCGGTGCCTGCCGGTGCGGAGCTGGCCGAATCCAGCGATCTGGCGTTCATGGGCACGATCGTCAGCGCCGGGGAGGGGACCGGGGTGGTGTTTGCCACCGGCCGAAATGCCGAGTTCGGGCGCATCGCGGCCGGCCTGGGTGAGCGGCAGCCCGAAACCGACTTTCAGCTTGGCCTGCGCAAGTTCTCCTATTTGTTGCTGCAAGTTGCGATCGCTCTGACGGTGCTGATCTTGGTCAGCAACCTGCTGCTGCGAAAGCCGGTGATCGATTCGGTACTGTTCTCGCTGGCGATCGCGGTGGGTATCACTCCCCAACTGTTGCCCGCGGTGGTCAGCGCCAGCCTGGCGACCGGGTCGCGGCAACTGGCCAAAGCCAAAGTGCTGGTCAAACGCCTGGTGTGTATTGAAGACCTCGGCGACATCGACATCCTGATCACCGACAAGACCGGCACTCTCACCGAGGGCAGCATCAGTTTGGTCGACGCGGTCGACCCCGCCGGTGCGCACAGCGATTCGGTGCTGCGGCTAGGGCTGCTGGCCACTGATGTCGACCCCGAGTCGGGCGGTGTCGGCGCTAACGCGTTGGACGCCGCGCTGTGGGAATCTCCGCAAGCGAAGGACCGGGTGGGCGCCGGCGTGCAACGCCTCGCCAGCGTGCCGTTCGACCACGTCCGCCGCGCCACGTCAGTGCTAGTGGACGACAACGGGAAACGGTTGTTGGTGCTTAAGGGGGCACCCGAGCAGGTGCTGGCCCGATGCCAGATGACCCCGGACGCGACGCAGCACACTCTGGACGCGTTGTTCTTCGCCGGCCGCCGGGTGGTCGCGGTGGCCGCCAAACCGGCAGCCGAGCTGACCACGATCACCGCCGACGACGAGTCCGATCTGATGTTGGCCGGTTTCGTGGTCTTCGCCGATGAACCCAAAGCCGCCGCACGCCAGTCCCTGGCCCAGTTGGCCGCTCTGGGTATCGAGCTGAAGATCGCCACCGGCGACAACCCGCGAGTTGCCGAAAAAGTCTGCGCCGATTTGGGTTTGGTTTCGAAAGGCACCATCACCGGTGCGCAACTGGAAGACCCTGGGCGCGGACGAGTTCACCGCCGCCGCTGCGACCAATACCATCTTTGCCCGGATCTCCCCGGAGCAGAAGGCGCAGCTGATCACGTCGGCGCGGCGAACCGGGCGGTCGGTCGGATTCCTCGGCGACGGTGTCAACGATGCGCTGGCCCTGCACGCCGCCGATGTGGGGATCTCGGTGGAGAGCGCCACCGACGTCGCCAAGGACGCCGCCGATGTGGTGCTGCTGGAAAAAGACCTCGGTGTGCTGGCCACCGGGGTGGCCGAGGGCCGGCGGATTTTCGCCAACACCATCAAGTACGTGCTGATGGGCACGTCGAGCAATTTCGGCAACATGTTCAGCGCGGCCGCCGCCTCGGCGTTGCTGCCGTTCCTGCCCATGCTGCCGAGCCAGATCCTGCTGAACAATCTGCTCTACGACAGCTCGCAGCTGGCGATCCCCACCGACCGTGTCGATGAGGACCAACTGCAAGCACCGTCACATTGGGACATTGCTTTTATCCGAAGGTTCATGCTGATTTTCGGCCCGATCAGTTCGCTGTTCGACTTCCTGACGTTCGGGTTGATGTTGGGCGTGCTGCATGCCGGCGCCGTCGAGTTCCGTACCGGCTGGTTCGTGGAATCGCTTGCCACCCAGACGTTGATTATCTTCGCGATCCGCACCCGCAAGGTGCCGTTCTTCCGTAGCCGAGCCAGCGTGCCGTTGACGATCACCAGCCTCTCGGTGGTTGCTATCGGGGTGTTGATCACGATTTCGCCACTGGCTCACCCGCTCGGCTTCACGGCGCTGCCGCTACAGTTCTTCGGCGCGCTCGTCGGGTTCGTCGTGGTCTACCTGATCCTCGTCGAGTTCACCAAGAAGTGGTTTTACGCAGAGCAGATCCGCGCCGCCGACAAGCCGCATCGCACCCGCGGCCGCGAACATCGCATTCATCGCCGTGCCGCACGGTTCAGTCACCCCGGCGCCATCGCCCCACTCACCAGACGGCGAACGCCGGCCTGATCACGGTGTGGCCTGCCGTCCCACTCGGACATCGGACCTTGAGGTAATCCCCTTGTGCTGCAACTCTCTAGGCGACGCCCATCGTCGCGGGTCGAGCACGTTGACCACGGTGAGCGGGATCTAGCGTGTGGGAGCATCCCGCAGTGCCGGCACATTGGCCACCAGCCCACGCCCGCCATCACGAGCGCGAACGGCAACAACCATGCGGCATAGCGGTCGGCCGACCGAACGACCGGCGCGCTGCGGCCCCTCGACTCGGAACCGATGACCGCAAGGCCGTTTCGTCGACGCTAGGGCTAGGGCGACCGCGGCATACCACGAAGTGTCAATGGCCGCTTAGTTCTCCCGCGATGGTCCGCGCCTACCTAACCTAGGTTAGTGTTGGCGGGCGACGATCACCGGCGTCTGCGCCGCCTGGACCACGGCCTCACTGACAGAGCCCAAGAGCATTCCCTTGAATCCACCGCGGCCTCGGCTACCGACAACGACGAGTTGGGCCGACTCCGAATGTTCGACCAGCCGACGAGCCGGCTGATCGAACACAACGTCACGGCGCACCACGACGTCGGGGTACTCGCGCTGCCATCCCGCCAGGTCCTCAGCCAGGATCTTGTCCTCCACCGACTTCAACGCCGGCCAATCCACATCGGGCATCGCCTCGGCGCCCACGTCCGTCCACGCGCGCAGGACCACCAGTTTCACACCCCGTCGTGACGCTTCATCGAAGGCGATCGACGTCGCGAACTCCGATGGCGGCGAGCCGTCGGTTCCCGCCAGCACCGGCGCGTGGTCGGCGGGCGGGGTCGCCGGATATTCGTCATGGATGATCGCGACCGGGCATTGCGCGTGATGGACCAACCCGAAACTGACCGATCCCAGCAGTCTGCGCTCAAACGCACCCCGCCCCCGGCACCCCACCACGATCATCTGGGCATCCTTGGACAGTCCGACCAGCGCCGGGACGATTGGCGACACCATCACCTGACTGCTGGCTAGTCGCGTACTGCCGCGGCCGGTGCTCTCCTCGGCGATCGCGATCGCATCGGCGATCACCGTCTTCGCTTGTGCTGCCTGCCATTGACCGAAGCGCAGCGGGGTGGACGTCCCCTGCCATACCACCGCCGCTGGGGTCAGAACGTGCACGACGTTCAGCGATACGTCGCGCATCGCCGCCTCGCGCGCGGCCCACCACACCGCCGCCTTCGAGAACGGCGACCCGTCCACCCCGACAACGATTCCCGGACTTGGATCGACAGCCGACATTTCAGGTCCTCTCGGAAATGGCATCATCATGCGGCCCGACACAACAGATACGTCGGTACGCAACCTGAAGGACAAACATCAGCCGCCCCGCTCATCACGGTAGGAGATCGACGCTGCATCGTCATGAGCCATAGGTCACCGAATTGATAGCAGTAGTAAAGGTTCTCACCACATCACGCTCCCCCATCCCTCATATCGACGATCCTGTGCTGACGAGCGGACGTGTCAAGGGTCGCGGAGCCATCATGTAGGTGACGCCGAAGGCGCCCTTTACTCGTCCGATCGGGAAGTCAGACAATTTGCTCCGATGACCAGCATCCGCTGGATCGCCGACACCCACCCCGAAAACAAACCCGAAGGTACCTGACCAAGCCGATTGCCGACGACGCCGGCAGCACGCTCACTCCACGACACCCGCGGTCTGACTGCGGATGCGTTTAGGTGCAGCAGGTCTGCTGCTCACACTCCAACAGCCTGTACCAACCTGGACACGATCGTCGTAGGTTTGCGCGACCCGGCAGATCACATGAAGCATGGTATCGGGGCTTTCATGAATGGCGGTGTGCTGTCCGGTGATGAGATCACGGCGATCGATCCAGATCCGTCGCATTCGTTGGTGGCTGACACTGAGTGCCGCGATAGCGTTGATCCCGTGCATCGTGTACCTCGCGCTCACCCTGCCTGCGAACTACGTCGCCCAAAATTGGCGGGCCACCTGGGTGGGCTTCGACATCCTGCTGTTGATTTTCATGGCCGCCACCGCCGGGCTCGGCTTCCGGCGCCACCGCTTGCTAACGCTCTTCGCCTTTACGACCGGGATTCTGCTGATCTGCGATGCCTGGTTCGACGTCATGACGGCCCGACGCGGAGACATGTTCGTCTCGGTGTTGACCGCCGTGTTTGCTGAGCTCCCATTGGCAGCCGTCCTGATCGGCGGCACGTTGCGCATCCTGCGACTGGAGGGTCCCCGGTTTTCCCGGAAACTCTGGCATTTCGGGTTCTTGGATTCGGTCGTCCACTTAATAGGGGTGGGTCAAGCGCGCGACGGATCCGTGGATCCGCTGGCCGCTCGCGCGTCGTTGTCGGTCAGGAGATCGGGCGGTGTCGATGGCGGCGGGGAAACGGCGTGACTGTCGGTTGTGGCGGAGCCGATTTGGGCGTGTAGTGCCTCGTTTTGCACCCCTGGGGCCGATCCGAAGCCTAAACGCCTACGGCCGCGAGGCCCCACGAACACCGTGAGGACCGACGACTCCTGCGCCACCACCTGCCGCTGTGTTCGTTTGGCGCCGGCCGTGATGGTGTTGTTGTCCTTCTCGGACCTCTGAACCATCATCGTCGGCGTCGAACCAAAGCTCCGCCAGTCGGCCCGTCGCCGACGATACCGCCGTGACGGCCGTTACGGCTTCGTGGGGGCGGTGCAGTCCGCGGTCACGTAGAGGGTCGTGGAGGCGATTCCTTTGGCGCCCGGCCGTGACGGGTGTGATGATCGCTTGTCCGGGCCCCGCTGAGGGGCCGTGCATTGGGCCAGCGGCCCGGACCTATACCGCCAATAACGTCAACGAATTCAGTAAGGAATATGACGCCATCCAGAACGAGATCGGGTATCGCCTGGTGCCTGGACCCCGCAGTGCCGCCTTGAGAATTCTTTGGAACTGGAGAATTGCGTCCTTGTCGCGATCGGCCGGCGCGGACATGAAACTCTCGCAGGTGACGATGGGCCACGCGTCGATCATGGTTACCGCGCACACCTACGCGGATCTGTACGACTCGGATCTAGATCGTGTGGCAAATGCGCTGGACAGGCTCGGAGACTGACGTGACGGCGGATAAACGGCGGATAAACCGGAGACCCAGAGGATCGAACGGCGCATTCGAGCAGTCAGAAAAGCCAGTTACCAGCAAGTCCCACAGTGGCCAGGGGCGGGATCGAACCGCCGACCTTCCGCTTTTCAGGCGGACTTTTCGCTTACATGACTGTGTTTCAGCTGGTCAGAGCGGTCTTAAGGCATCGAACTGGGCGGCTTGGAGCACCTAGTCCGGTGGTTTGGCCCCATTTTGGCCCCATGCAAACACTGACGCGACCGCCGATGACGATGGGTGCCGAGTATCCTCTCGTCCTTGGCGAACCGGCATACTGCACAGCGCCGCGCGTAGCCGCCCATACAGCGATGGCGACCACCGGCACACGCCGTCAACCCATACCGGCGCGGGGGCGACGATTGCGTGCACGGCGTCGTCGAGCTGCCGGCGTACAAGCGCCAGCGGGCCGTCGCTGCGGGGCCACCTCCGACTATTGGTAAGGCTCTAGCTTGTAGCTCGATACGTCGCCTCCGACACACCCAACTCGCGGACTGACTGTTGGCGACCGCACCGTGGTCTATCGTTGGCGAAGAAATCATCGGCTTGTGGTTCTCGTATCGTGCGGGGGACTGGGACATGAGGTCGACGTGACGGCCCCGGCTGGCCCGGAATTCAGTTTTGCGGTCCGCGTAGGGGACGGCACCTTGCACTCGACGGTCAACTTCATGCAGGGCGGCCAGGTAATGGATGCGTGCGAGGTGCCGCTCTGGCGCTTCTGGCTCAAGCGAAATTTGGATCTTTGGCGTGCTAGCTTCAAGAGTCTTATCGAGGACCTCGCCAAACGCGACAAGTTCGAGGACAAGCTCAGATCACTTGTCATCGAGCACGCCGCTAAGGTTGAAGCGCGGTCGGCGCAAGGTGTCCTGCCGGTCCTTGGAAGCAAGACCGCCGACGTCATTCCGTGGGAGGCGTGCGTCGAAGTCCTTGACTGCTCAGAACGACTCCGGCTTCAGTATCGGCCCGTGCGTGTACTAGAAGGGGAGACGCTGCCAGCGCCTCCTTGGCTCGCAGGGCAGCCCCGTGTTCTTCTGCTAGTCGGCGATGGCGGTGAGGCCTTCGACCGAACTACGGCGACCGTATCCCTACAAGACGCCGCAAGAAAGTGCCAAGTCGACGCCAGCGGCCAGCCTGTGGCGTTCGAGCTTCTCGTTGCCGAACTAGCGCCGCCGGTCGAATTGGCAGCCGATGTCGCCGGCTTCGATCCCCACATCGTCTTTATCTATGCACATGGCCGCAACGACCCCAGACCTGGTGTTCTGGTGAACTATCAGGAGAGACAATGGGCCGACCTTGGTGATCTCGTCACGTCGATCGCAGGCGGACGTCCTACCCCGCCACCATATTGGGTGTTCATCGCCTGTTCCATCGGCGAAGGAGATAAGCACGACGAACTCGCACGATTACCGCTCGCGTTCACCACGCTGGTAAAGGGTGGAGCGGCGGCTATGGTTGCCATGCGCTCGCGCATACATCCCCAAGTTGGGCAAGCTTTCTTCGCAGAACTGCTCGAGAGGGTGCTCTCGGGTCAGTCGCTCGAGTATGCAAGTGCCGGGGCGAGAAGCGCCCTGCGCGGCTCACGGCTTAGCGGCCGCAGATGGGACTGGGCCGCACCACGGGTGTGGACGCGAGTCACTCCAACGGAGCGATATCGGTGGACCGACGGGGCGGCGAACGACCGTACGCGCCACTTGCAGGGCCTGGAAGTCCTACGTGCATCGCTCGGCCAACCGGCAGTCGGGCTACAAGAGCCCGATCGGCGTGCGCACGACCGCGCGCGGGCTTGGTCCGAACACGGTCGTGTCTCGGTCCACAGCGATGCGCGAGCCGTGGAAGCCAAAGCAACGATCTCGGCCATTTGCGTTGCGGCCCGCCTACGGGGCAAGACCATCGTCCCCATTGTTCCACAATCAAGCAAGGACAGCTTTGCTGGACGGCTAGAGGGGTGGGCAGCGTCAGTTCGCGGCGCGCTACCCATCACTGAGTCGACGGACTACGCGTCGGCGTTAGAAATCCTGGCGCGTGGCGACGCAGTCACAGGACTAGGCCGGCTCTTTACGCTGCCGCTGGCCTTCGTTGTGCTGTTCGAAGCCCCGAGCCCTTACGGAGGGCCATACGAACAGGCGGTTTGGGAAACCATCAACATGTCACCCCAGGACTCCACAATAGTGGTGTGCGGCGCGAACGCACCGGGCGTGAATCAAACGGGCGGCTGGCTCATAGACCAAATCGAGGAGTTAGCGAAAATGTCGGACAGAGTTGCTGCGGCGCTCAACACGGTCCCAATGTCGATGCGATTCTTCGCCGGTTTACGTCATCCCACGCCGATCTCAGACGTTGCCGCTCTAGCCAAGGAGCCGCCAGACGCGGTCCTACAAACCGGGCTGTTGGTTGAGGACGGGGGCTACGGCGCTGTTCTAATCGACAGCGCACGGGAGGAACTGCGGAGTCGACTCGGTGATGACGCCATCCGGAGCGCGCTGAACGACTACATCGACCGGCGCGCGTCGAGCAAGACATCAAACTTTGTGCCCAGCGATCCGCTGGCGGAGCTGGCCATCTTCATCGACGCTCGACGCGACGCTCAGGTCATAGCGCTGGCTACGTCGATTTGCCACGATGATTCACACCAGTGGAACGTCTACGACTGGTTAGCCTTTGCCGATGTCGTCGATCGTCCGCGATTCATCCCCAGATTGGACCCCTGGATTCGGCTCGAAATCGCCAATGCTTACGTACAACGCCAACAGTTGGACGAAGCCAGTCGCTGGCTCGCCAATCTCTCGCCTACCACGAATATCGAATACGCACGGCTGGAAACCATGCGCTCAGAAATCGCCAAGGGCGAGTCAAGAATCGACGATATGCGTGAACACGCGAGACAAGCGGTCGCAGTTCTCGAGCAAGACGAAAACGACACCGACCCCCTGCTGGTCGCAGGCTACGAGATGAACTTGGCGCGAATCGCCCTCTACTTCGATCATGACGCGCGCGCTGCGCACGAGAAGTTCCAAGACATCATCGGAACAGTGAATCCAGGAAGCGGACCAAGGCACGCCGAAATCGTGGCCACCTGCCTGCGAAATAATGCCGAGTGCCTTTTCGAATTCCGGCCCTTCATGGCCACGGTCGATCGACAAAAGGCGCGGACACAGTTGGAACAGGGCATTGCGATCTCCACAGAGAACGGGTTGAATCCGCTCGCCGCCGACTGCACGTACTCACTTGCCAAACTAGAGGAACGCGAAGGGCGAATAGAGCCGGCGGCCAGTGCGCTTTACCGGTGCATGACACTTGCGCGCGAGTCAAATTACCCGTTGGCGTACCACATCGCCGCAATGCGCAAGTTCCGGCTTCTTGTCGAGCACCAGGAGGTATCCTTTGGTGCCGCACAATTTCGGGAATTGGTTTCACCGCTCGACGGTATGTTGTCCCACGCCTGGTGTGCTCGCTACACCGCCCAATCACGCCTATGGGCAGCCAAGCGTTGGTACAACCTTGGGCAATACGGCGACGCCGATGGCGCTCTCAAGGATGTCGTCCGGATCGTGTCCGACAAACAGTTGCCGCTGACGGCTGAAAGCGATCTGCGGACGCTTATATGCGCCCAGGCGGGAATCCACATGATTGCAGGGAAAACCGGAGCGACGACCGACTGGGCCATGTTTTCGGCGGAACCACGGGTGGCGAAGTGGCTCGTGCGCGAGGGTGCGTCACCAGGCCGCATCTGGGAAGCGTGTTCCTAGCGATGGGTACGGGAGCGCTTGGTGGTGGCAGCGGCGGCCTGGGCGGAGGGGGCAGCGGGGGCGGTTGGGGCGGCAGGGGCAGTAGGGGCGGTAGGCAACGCACCGATTCGATCTTCGAACGGCTTATGTCCGTTGTCAATCGCACGAAAAGCCTCAACGACAAACCTGGCGCAGCGGGCGCGCGAAATTTTGTCGACCAACTTCTGCGTGACCCCATCCATCGGAAATACCTCAACAAATTGCTGAATGACCGGTTCGTGCAAGAAACCTACCGGCGTACCGCAGACATTGCTAAAGCGATGAGTGAATCCGGACCAGCAGCTGGCGCCCAAGTGATGCAATTCGATGCGGGTACAGGCTCACTGAGAGACCTAGCGATGGCCATCGTGGACGCTGAAGCAACGACCTCGACAGACGAGCGCTTCGCAGACATCGTTCAAAGGATCATCACCGACCTATTCCTCGATTGCGTCGACTCAAAGGACAAGGCCTTCGGGAGGCAGCCGCTCAGTGAATTAGGCAGCAACTTCTCCCCAGCACCGCTGGCAAACACAGCTGGACACTATCTGGCAGGCCTGATAAACGGTATGGTCCATCGCGAGGTTCGCAAGGTCGATCCCGCGGTGGCCAGCGGTCTCTACGAAGCAGTCATTACCATCGCCAACGAATGGATAGACAAATGCCGGGTGCCGGGAGTGCGCGGTCGGGACATCTTGCGATCAGTCGCCGAAGATTTCCCGACGCTCGTCCGTGAGCGATAACAATGACGGTGCATGTGCGACTGACGCGCTCGCTATCCGGCGAAACTTCCTCACTGGACCTTGATGTCTCCGATCTGCATTGGAACCGCCGCGGTGCTGTGCCGGCGCACGACTACGGGGCACACGAGATGGATCTCTGCGAGTTAGGCCGTGTAGTTCACGAGATCGATCGTCGTCTACCCAAGCGCATCGTCGCTGACCGCATCAATGAAATTGCCGTACGGATGCCGGTCTACGATCCTGATCGGTGGCGCAGTGTGGCACCGATGTTGGCCGATCTCCTGCACGTTCAAGGCAATGCGGAGTGGGACTTTCGGTTTACGCGCCGGCCGAAAACGGCGAAGAGTTCGCTTTATGATGTCGCGGAGCGTCTAGGCGCCCTTCCGAAAGAATCTTCGGGCGCCGATAGCGTCGTTCTATTCTCAGGTGGACTGGACAGCACCTCCGGCTTGGCCTCGATTTCCTCGACCCGCGCATCGACAATCGTCCTGTCGTACTACACAGGCAACCTCGCCAAGCAACAGCGCCTCGTCAACCAACTCGCCTTCGATCGGCACGTTCAATTGCGCGGCACATGGAGCCAGCCTGCTAAGACGCGTACAGGAGGAAGCTTTAACTACAGATCCTTCCTATTCCTCGCCCTGGCAGCCGCTGAAGCCTCCATGAACGACGTTGATCGCATTTATCAGTTCGAGAACGGCCCACTGGCTCTTTCCGTGCCGCCATCGCCGATATATCGCATCACCCGCCACGCCCATCCCAGGGTGCAAGAGCTTGCCGCCGAGGTCTTTTCGACGATCTTGGAACGCCCCACGCTGTGCATCGAGAACCCGTTCCTTGCCAAGACGAAGAAGGAAGTGGCCAAGGAGCTGCGGGCCTGGGTGAAGTCGGCGGCCCACTTCAGAGCTCTCGTCACAGAGACGGAGACCTGTTGGTATCTCAAGTCCCGTCAGATCGTCGGTACCGTGACGAAACAGCCAAACCAGCCGTGTGGCGCGTGTATACCATGCCTTGTGCGCAGATCGGCACTGGGAAACGCCGACGTGCCGACAGCCGTCGATTTGACCGATCCCGACGATCCTTACTTCGCCGACGAGGTCGTACGCCTTAACGTGGATTCATACCTCGACATGGCTGAGCGGATGCTGGCCCCGAACTATGACGCGGTGCGGTTCTTCGACGAGCTCCCGCGGGTTACGGCCTCGTATTTGGCCAAGAGCGGTGGCTTATCGCTCGATGACGCGCGCGCGATGTTCGCGAGGTTCTCGAGGGATCTGGTGAAGACGTTTCCACGGGTGAATGACCATGGCGGATGACACACTTGTCGGCGCTACGGAAGCCCTAGCGCTCAGTGTCCGACAACCGTGGGCAGAATTGATAGTCAGCGGGGAAAAGTCTATTGAAGTTCGTGAATGGACCTTTGGACTGCGAGGTCCACTCTGGATTCACGCATCACGTACGGTGGACGAACATGCAATGAACTTATTTGGGAAGTGTGGGCTGTTTACCGGAGGACTAGTCGGGCGAGTTGACCTCGTCGACGTCCTCCCACTGAACCCCGATCGGTGGGAAAAGTGGCGCAGCAGACATCAGGTTCCTGGCCCCATGCCATTTCGCGCGGTTGGATTCATCCTGGAGAATCCCCACCGGCTCAAAGCGCCGGTCAGAATGCCGGGACGATTGAAGATCTTCCGGGTGCCCAATGCCATCGCGAAGGAACTCAACGAGGATCTTTTCGAATGACCTCATTAATGCAGTTGACACCTAGGGCAAGAGCCGAATGTTCCACGCAACAACCGACAACGACAGGGAGAGCACGTGACAGTACAAGGACTTTGGCCAATCTTCGGCGTAGCTTGTATAGGGGGAGCGTTAGCGGAGTTGGTCCGATGGATATCACTGCGCGAAGCGAAGGATTTGCCGGAATACGTTCGAAAGTTTCGCTATTGGATTATTACCGCCTTGCTCATAGCGGCGGGAGGGATCCTTGCCATCCTTTACGGTGTTGACAAGCCACAAAGTGCATGGCTGGTGACCAACATTGGCGCGTCTGCTCCGCTAGCGCTTAAGGCGCTTGCATCGACGAAGGCTCCGGAACCGCCACACATGGGTATCGAACCCGATGCCGATGGAAAGGTTCGGAAATCCGTTCGAAAAGCCATCGACTTCGTCGCCGGACGGTAGCCAGCGTGAAAGCTGGATGCGCTCAGTCTCAAGTTCATTGAAAACGGCCACATGGCCAGGGGCCGGGTCCAGCCGCAGGTTGCTGACCTGCTGGATGGAGCGGTAATAAACGCCGACTTGGTCGCATCGGTTAGCCAAAACTCCCTCTGAAGTGGGGCGGCCAGGGCTCGAACCCGCGGCCAACGGATTAGGAACTGGCCAGTCTCGCCATGTCCCAGTAATGCGCAATTCTTCTGTGCCGCAAGGGATTAGCCATCTTGACAACCCCGCTAAGACCGAGCAGATCGGATCATTTCTCAATCATCAGGACTCCTGACATGTAGTCGGTGCCCGGTCGGTAATTCTGCGCTCTGATCTGCGGATTTCGGGGTGTGTCGCCGCGTGGTTCCGGTCGCGATGCGAAATAATAGTTAGAGCGATTTCCCAGGATCTGGGGGTGGTGGATGATGGCCGTGATGACCGCGCAGCTGCCCCTGCCGCTGGCGCCGGACGACGCGCGTCCGGTCGGTACGGCCGCGGCGATCGTCGAGAACCATGACGGCGGCGGACGGGTGTTCGTGCACGGCAATCTGGCCTACGCCTGGGATGGCGGGGACACCGCGGCGCGCCGGTTCGCTGCGGTGTCGTTGATGCGGATCAAGGCCGCCACCCAGCTCGAGGTCGCCGAGGCGTTCGCGGTGAGACCGGCCACGGTGCGGCGCTGGGAGGTCCGGCTCGCCGAAGCCGGTGTTGCCGGGTTGCTCGGCGAACCCAAAGGCCCCAAGCGCAAGTCGAAACTCACCGGCGACACCGTGCGCCGCAATCCGCCGGTTGCGCGAGGGGGGGCGTCCTACCGCGGGATCGCCACCGACATCGGGGTGTTGGAGGGCAGTGTCCGCAACGCTCTCAGATCCACCGATACCGACACCGACGAGTGTTGGGCCCCAGCAGGTTCTGATGGTTCCCCCCCCCCACCTGAGCCGGAGCCGGAGCCCGAGCCGGAGCCCGAGCCCGGGCCGGTATCGGTGCCCGAGTCCGGGTTCGACCGCAATTATGGTGAGCTTCCCCCGTGGCTACCCATCGCGGCCATCAAGGCTCTGGCAATAGACGTGCTCGCCGAAGACCACGGCCTCGATGACAGGGAGGTCCTGGAGGCGCTTCTGATACGCGAGCTGGGCAAGCTAGATCGCGGACATTAAGCCAGAGCTACCCTGCGGCATCGTTATCTGATTAAGGAATTGCGGCTCGTAGGTGAGGAATGTAAATCGCGACAGGATGGTGCGGAAGAAGCGAGCCGATAATGTACAGATTTGACTTCTCCACGTCCAACACGACCGACGTCGATGTGACCAAAGCTGGACTTCTGTCCACGATCGTGCCAATTATCTTCCGCCGCAAACGGTTTGATCTGTCGCTGGAAGGGACGGCGTTCTGCATCGCTGCGTTGGCCAACGGTGAGGCGATATTCGTGACCGCGGGTCACGTCGTCAGAAACCTCGTAGAAACCGACACAATCGACGCGGCGTACTGTCATGCTTCCCCGCTCGGGCACACCGTGGAGTGCTCTGAACGTGCACGCGGTGCCATTGAAGGTGGTGTCCTCGGCCCACACACACAGTGACATGGCGGCGTTCGTGGTCAACGTCAACGACGATCCGCAGACTCGCGGCCTAGAGATCAAGACACTGCCGGTCGCCATTTCCGAACCTGCCGTGGGCGCCGAATGCCTCGGATTCGGCTACCCCCAGCAAAAAGGCGTGCTGTCCTTCACCATCATCGCGGCGCGCGGTGCCATCGAGAAGTCCATCCGAGGACGCGGGACTCATCATTCGTTACCTGGCCGAGTTTTCGCACCGACGCCAGCTTCGACTTCGGTACGAGCGGCGGCCCGGTGTTCGACGGCGACGGCAATGTCATTGGAGTCGTCTCCACAAGCTTCACCGATTTTAGTTACGCGGCCTTGACCGGCGGGCTGATGGAACTCAAGGTGGACCTGCATTGCGCCGACGAGCAGATCCGCGAACTCAGCATCGGGGAGCTGATGGAGATGGACGTCATCGCCACGTACGGACA
>CAVTLW010000064.1:0-15779 GCA_963735655.1 uncultured Actinomycetota bacterium | reverse complement strand
TGCGATGGCCCGCTTTGTCACGGGGCTCAGCCCGTTGCGCACCAGGATCCGCGCCGTCTCCACCACGGTGTCGACGGATCCGCGCCTGGCGTCCCACCATTCGGCCGCCCAGTTCAGCGCGCCCATCACCAGCAGGCGTGCGTATTGGGCGTCGAGGTCGGCGCGGATCTCGCCGCCGGCGATCGCGTCGGCGAACAGGCCCCGCCAAATCCTGCCGTAGGCGGCTTCTTCTTTCTTCTGCCGGGTGCGCAGGTGCTCCGGGATCTGACCCGAGTTGCGGATGGACGCCGTGGTGTAGTCGGACAATTCCAGCTCGTGGCGCAGGTGCGCTTCGACGGCCGCCATGATCTTGTCCATCGGCGTCGTGCCGGGCGGCAGTGCACGCAGCGTGTCCTTCAGGTGCCGGCGCATGTCGTTGATGCCGCAATACATGACCTCTTCGATGAGGTCCTCGCGAGATGGGAAGTAGTAGTAGATGGCCGGCGCTTGCAGCTCTGCATATTCGGCGACGTCGGTGAGCCGGGTGCCGGCGAATCCCTTGACGCTCAGCACCCGGGCGGCCGCGTCGAGAATGCGCTGGCGCGTGAGCTCTGACTTGGCCGGGCCTTTTCTACGCATCGTTCAATAATATGTCACGGCATCGTGTAGCCGCCGCTGACCGAGATCAGTTGTCCGGTAACCTGTCTTGCCGCGCGAGCCGAGAGAGAACAACACCACCGCCCGCGCCACGTCCGTCGGCGGTGGTCAGCCGTCGCAGTCGGCGTGTCCTTGAGCATGAAGTCGATCTGCTTCTGATTGAACACATCGTCCTGGCCGACCGACCACAGGCTGGCGGCCCCGACCGCGTCGGGGCCGTCGGGAATGACCAAGCCCGGGCAGACGATGTTGGAACGGATGCCGTGGCGGCCGTGTTCGCGGGCCGTGGTGCGGGCCAGTGCCACCATCGCGGCCTTCGACGCGCCGTAGACGCCTTGGCGGATCTGGCCGAAAGCGGCATCGCTGGCGATGAAGACGATCGACCCGCCGCCACCGTCCTTCATCGGTCCGATCGCCGCCTGGGTCGCGGCGATCGCGCGTGAACAGGTTGATCTCGATGGTGCGCTGCCACTTGTCCCGGTCGGTGTCGGTGGCGATGAAACCCGGCACGCTCCACCCGGCGTTGTTGACCAGGACATCCACCCCGCCCCAGGGCCGAGCGCGGTACCCACGCGTCTCGGCCCCTTCGGGTTCGGTGAGGTCGGCGATCGCCAGCTGCACCGCGGCCGCGCCCCTTTCCAGGGCCTCCGCGCGAACCTTCTCGGCTTGCGGGCCGTCGATGTCGCTGATCACGATCGCGCGCGCCCTCACCGGCGAACTCGTGCACAATGGCGCGCCCGATATTCGAGGCGCCGCCGGTGACGACGACGCGCGCGTCGGCAAGTCCCAGATCCATGGTGGCCTCCCCGGGCCGGGTTTGGTTTGGCCGACCCATTGGTTTAACCTAGATTAGAAATTGTGATTGGGTTTGTCCACAACCGGGGCCGATGTGATGAGCGTTCTGCAAGCTGTGGACTGCAACGTCGGCCGCATCACCCTCCACCGGCCGGACCGGATGAATGCGATCGACGTCGCACTCGCAACAAACCTCGCCCACGCCCTCGACGAACTCGGCCGCGACCCCGCTGTAAACGTGATCGTCATAACCGGCGCCGGCGGAAACTTCTGCGCGGGTGGCGATTTCGGCGAGGTCGCAACGCCTGCGCGCCGAGGGTCCGCCGCGCTGAGGACGCTGTTCGCAGCGTTCCGCGCGGCGTGTGACGCCATTGCCGCCGTGCAGGTTCCGGTGATCGTCGCCGTCGAGGGCGTCGCGACGGCCGGGGGATTCGAGTTGATGCAGGCCGCCGACATCGTCCTGGTCAGCGAGGGCGCCAGGATAGCGGACAACCATGTGAAGTTTTCGATGGTGCCCGGTGGCGGCAGCACCGCGCGTCTGCCGCGAATCGTCGGGCGTCAGCAAGCCCTGGGGTTGCTGCTGTCGGGTGACCGCATCTCCGGTGTCGACGCCGTCAGGCTGGGCCTTGCCTACCGCTCATACCCACAGCACCAATTCGAAGACGGCGTAGATCAATTCGCGCAACTGCTGGCCAGTCGCAGCCGCGAAGCCGTCACCACGATCAAACGCCTGGTCAACTCGTCCCGACAGAGCACGCTGTCCGACGCGCTTGACGCCGAGATGGACGCGGTCGTCCGGCACATTGGCGAGGAGGGTCCCCGCAGGACGACTTCAGTCGAGAGCCCGGTGATATTGCGGACCGGCGATGACGGCATCGCCAGACTGCGACTCAACCGGCCCGACGCTTCCAACGGACTCAACGTCGAGATCCTCAAGGCCTTGCACGAGGCGATCCTGGCCTGCCACGCCGACCCCGCGGTCAGGGTCGTCATGCTCACCGGCGAGGGCCGTAACTTCTGCGCCGGTGGCGACGTCAAGACCTTCGAGTCCAAAGGCGCAGAGCTACCCGCATATCTGCGTGAGGCGACGGCCTGGCTGCAACTGGCTACCGCCGCGCTGATCCAGCTGCGGGTCCCGGTGGTGACCGCCGTGCAGGGGTTCGCGGCCGGCGGCGGCGGCCTGGGGCTGGTGTGCGCGTCGGACCTGGTGGTCGCGGCGCGCTCGGCGAAATTCTTCTCCGGCGCGGTGCGGGTGGGCATGGCTCCCGACGGCGGCGTCATCGGTCACCCTGACCCAGCTCGTCGGGCTCCGCCAAGCACTGCGCATCCTGCTCACCAACCCCACCCTGACCGCCGACGAGGCGCTCGACATCGGACTGATCACCGAAGTGGTTGACGACGAACAACTTTCCGACCGTGCCGACGAAATAGCCACCCAGTTGGCCGCCCTCCCGCCGCTGGCGCTGTCGGCCACCAAGCGGCTGGTCTGGAGCGGCGTCGGCCAATCGGTCGAACAACGCCTCGCCGAGGAGGCCCGCACGGTCGCCGAGTTGTCCGGCACCGCCGACTCGCTGGAGGGCTTACGCGCCGTCATCGAACGCCGGCCGCCGAGGTTCACCGGAAAATGACGATCCTCGTCTCGGACAACGGCCCGGTCCGCACCATCACCCTCAACCGCCCCGCGGTGCGCAACGCCATCGACATCCCGCTGCGCCTCGACCTCGCCGCGGCGATCGCCGACGCCGGCCGCGATACCGGCGTACGGGCGATCGTGCTCACCGGCGCGGGGCCCATGTTCTGCTCCGGCGGCGACATCGCGACCATGCAGCAGACCAGCGAAGCCGCCGCGGTGGAGCGAGTACAGCTGGCGCAGCAGGTGATTCGCGAGATATGGGCCACCCCCAAGCCGGTGGTGGCCGCCGTGGAGGGCGGCGCGATCGGCGCCGGCACCGCGCTCGCGGCCGCCTGCGACCTGGTCATCGCCGCCCGCGACGCCCGGTTCGCCACCACATTCCTCAACGTCGGTCTGGCCGGCGACATGGGCGTCAACGCGTCGTTGCCCGCCCGGATCGGTGTCGGCCGCACCCGCCAGATGCTCATGACGGCACGGTCGATCACCGCGACCCAGGCGCTGGAATGGGGCCTGGTGGATGCGATCGCCGAGCCCGGAAATGCCTTGGCGCAAGCCGAGACCGAGGCGGCGACACTGGCGGCGCGTCCCGCGGCGGCGCTGGGCGCGATCAAACGATGCTCGCGTCCGCGCCGCACCTGCACCCCCTCGATGTCCTCGATCGTGAAGCCGATTGCCAAGCAAAGCTTTTCGGCACCGACGACTTCGCCGAGGGGACCGCCGCGTTCCGGGAGAAACGCCCGGCACAGTTCGGCAGCAACGCCGGAGTTCAGCGATGACGTCGACGATCGGCGGCCGTTATGACGAGTTGGTCCGCCGGGACAAGGTGCACGGATCGCTGTATACCGACCCGGCCGTCTTCGCCGAAGAGCTGCGCAAGATCTGGTATCGCAGTTGGGTTTTCGTCGGTCACGAGAGCGAAATCGCGCAGCCCAACGACTACGTCCGCAAGAAACTCGGGTTGCAGGACGTGATCATGACGCGCGACCGCGACGGCGAGCTGCACCTGCTGCTCAATCGGTGCGCGCACCGCGGCAACCAGGTCTGTGACGACGCCAAGGGCAATGCGGGTACCTTCCGTTGCCCTTACCACGGCTGGACCTTCCGCAATACCGGTGAGCTGGTCGGCTTCCCGTTCTTCAAGGGGTACGGCGGCCGCAAGCTCGACCTGCGCATGGGCGCCGTGCCGCGGATGGACACCTACGGCGGCTTCGTGTTCGGCAGCTTCGCGCAGGACGGGCCGAGCCTGATCGAACATCTGGGCGCCGCCGCGGGCGAGATCGACCGGTTGACCCGGCTGTCACCGGAGGGCACAGTCGCACTCACCGCGGGCTGGCTGCAACACAAGACCGGTGCCAACTGGAAGCTGTTGGCCGAGAACGAAACCGACGGCTACCACCCGCAGTTCGTGCATAACTCGATATTCGGCGTGACCGGCAGTCCCATCGGCGCGCTCTACGACGACAGCTCCACAGCGGTGACCCGCGACCTCGGCGGCGGACACAGCGAAAACGACCTGCGTCCGGAATTCCGGAAGTTCGGCGAACCCATGCGCTGGTTCGGCACCACCGAATCGAAAGTTCCCGACTATGTCGCGGCGATGCGCGCCACACACGGCGACGACGCGAATCGGATCCTCATCGAGGGTGCCCCGCACGTGATGATCTTCCCGAACCTGTTCATCGCCGAGATCCAGGTCTTCAACATCCAACCCGTATCGGTGAGCGAATGCGTGCAGTACTCCACCGCAGTGCAATTCGACGGAGCTCCCGAACTCAACCGGCGAATGGTGTCGCAATGCGTCGGGTCGGTCGGGCCGGCGGGCATGTTGCTCGCCGACGACACTGAAATGTACGAACGCAACCAGCGCGGCCTTCAGGCCCTCGTTCCCGAATGGCTCGACGTGCGCCGCGGGCTGAACCGGGAACGGGTCGACGACAACGGCTTCACCATCGGCACCGCCACCGACGAGACGGCGATGCGCGGATTCTGGACTCACTACAAGACGTTGATGGAGCGCCAGTGACCCTCCCCGAGGGCTTCGGCGGGTTCGAAGTCGAGCAGTTCTTGTACCGCGAGGCCCGCTATGCCGACGAGAACGACTACGACGCATGGGAATCCCTGTGGACCGACGACGCGCTGTATTGGGTTCCCGCCAACGGCGCCGACATCGACCCGAGCCGCGAAATGTCGGTGATCTATGACAACCGCAACCGGATCGCCACCCGGCTCAAGCAGCTGCGGACCGGCAAGCGGTACGCGCAAGCGCCGCCGTCCCACTCGCGCCGGCTGCTGAGCAACATCGAGTTTCTCGGCAGCCGAACAAATCCCGACGGCGGCGTGGACCTCGAGGTCGGGGCGAACTTCCTGCTGATCGACTCCCGGCCGCGCGGCAACCATTTGTGGGGCGGCCGAATCACCTACCGGATCCGCCGTTGCGACGAACACCTGCGCCTGGCCTACAAGAAGGTCGTGCTCGTCGACAACGACAAGCCGATCCCTACTGTGGGATTCATCATCTGATGGACCCAGCGATCGTCGCCAACGAATTCGCCTCGGTCTCAGTCTCGCTGGACACCAAGGGAAATTCGCCGCGACTGCGGGTCGAAGACCTGCGCACCGGGCGAGTGCGCTACCTGGATGCACTTGAACTCGAAACGCTGGTCTGGCTACCCGACGAACGCCTCACCGCACTGATGGACCCGTCACGCGACCGGTGGCGGGGCGAACCTTAAGGAGAACCCTTCATGGCCGACTTTTCTGGCAAGCGTTACGTCGTCACGGGTGCGGCGTCCGGAATCGGACACGCTGTGGCGCAACGGCTGTTGGCGGCCGGCGCCGACGTGCACTGCCTCGACCGCAACACCCCGACGGCGGCGGTGACCCAACATGTCGAGGTCGACCTGGCCAATCCGCGCAGCATCGACGCGGCGGTGGAGCAACTCGACGGCCGATTCGACGGGCTTATCCAGGTGGCCGGCATCCCCGGCACGGCGCCCGCGGATCTGGTGATGGCCGTCAATAGCCTTGCGGTGCGCCACCTGACCGAGTCGTTCTTCGACAAGCTGGTGCCCGGCGCCGCGGTGACGGTGGTGTCCTCGACCGCCGGCTTCGGCTGGCCGCTGCGACTGGACGCGATTCGCGACCTGCTGGCGACCGGCAGCTTCGAGGAGGGGGCGGCCTGGTTCAAGGCCAACCCGCAACAGGGCAACGCCTACAACTTTTCCAAAGAGGTCACCACCGTCTATGCGATGTCGATGGCACTTGCGTTGCACGCAAGAGGTTTCCGGATCAACGCGGTCCTGCCGGGTCCGGTCGAGACCCCCATTCTCTCCGATTTCGAGGCCACGATGGGCAAGGACATGCTCGACGGGGTCAGGGCGTTGCTTGGCCGGCACGCCGATCCCGACGACATCGCCGCGGTGGTGGTGTTTCTGGCCTCCGATGACGCGTGCTGGGTCAACGGGCAGGCGCTGGCCGTCGACGGCGGACTGACCGGGGCGGTCGCGAGCGGTGTCATCCCGGCGCCCGAGATCTAGCGGGAGTTTCCACCCTTCGTGGTTGACGGGCATGGTTTGTGCTGGTCAACGCCCGTTTTCGGGAGGGTGGGTGTATTACCCATGTCGGGTTGGAGCTGGTGTTTGTGCTGGTCAGCGGGTGGGTGCGTAGCGGTGGATGCCGAACAGGTCGGCGAGGCGTTTCTGGGTTGGGGTGGTGTCGGTGAGCATGCGTCGGGCGCGGGGGCGGCCCTTGCCGCCGTCGTGGTAGAGCAGGACGGTTTCGCCGATGCCGGCGAGTTCGGCGAGCAGTTCACGCACCGACATGTGCAGGCCGGCGCATTGGGCTTCGCGGCGCATGAGGTGTGCGACGGTTAACGCGAGGACGCTGTAGAAGACGTGGACGCGGATCTTCTGGTCGGTCCAGTGGTGCATGGGTCCGAAGGACACCACGTGCGGGTCTTTTTGTTGCCGGAATCCGGCTTCGACTTCGGATTGGGAGCGGTAGGCCGCGACGACGTCGCCGACCGGCCAGGTGTTGCGGTTGGTGAACAGGATGCGTTTACCGAAGATCCTGTCTTCCAAGTGTTTCCGGGCGTTTTGGTCGGTGCGCCAGGTCAACCGTAACTTGGCCGGGTCGTCTCCGGTCAGGGTGGTTGTGATGACCTCATTGACCCAGCGGGGCTTGACGATCGAGGCGATGTCGGATTCGACCGCGTCGCGGGGGCGGCGGGTTGTGCCGCGCGCGAGGCGAGATTGCAGTTCTGCCAGTCGTTTCCGGGCTTTGGCCAGTGTCTGGTCGAAGCCGCGGGACTGGGCGGCGTGCAGCGTCGGTGAGTGGGTCAGCACCGCCCGGCGGGTGACCCCGAGTGCGGTCACTTCGGTGTCCACACAGGTCACCCCGGGGTACCGGTCGGCGTCGACCGCGACGTAGGTGGCCCGCGGCACCGCGAGCAGGTCGGGGTGCTGCCAGGGCGGCAACGACCCGACGAACCCTAACCCGGATTCCTCGACCGCGGCATGGTTGTCGCGGGAGTTCTGTCCGGCGTCGTAGACCACCGTCAACAACTCCACCGACTCGGTCAACGCCCGGTAGCGCGCGACGAGTTCTTCGACGACCTTGCCGAACTGGGAGACATCCGGGCGATCGCCGGGGTAGGCGTGCGACACGACAGGCACCCCGCCGTCGCGGGTCACCACCAACGCCAACCCGACCAGCCGCAGATCGACGCGTTTTTGTTTCGCCTTGCCGCGTTGGGCGATCGGGGCGCGGTCGTTGGCGGAGTCGATGTAGGTGGCGAAGTTGGTCATGTCCAGCACCAGCCCTGAGAGGTCCAGCCCGAACTCGCTGACCATCCGCCGCCCCAACTCGGTCTCGGCACGCCGCAGCGCCTCGGTGTCCAGGCAGTCCATCGCGTCCCAGAACCGGCGGTGATCCAACGCACCGGCCGGCGTCTTCACCCAACGCGGCCCGGCCGTGGTGGCCCACCAGTCGGCGAACGCCAGTTTCGAGCACGGCGCGACGATCCGGTTCGCCGTGGCCAACGCGATATACGTGCCCACCGACGCCCCCGCGTTGCCGTAACGCGGTGCGACCTCGTCGAGGACCTCCACCACACCCAGACGCTCCAGCACCGACCACACCCCGGCCAGATCCCCGAACCCCTTGTGCTGGGTGCGCACCGGCTCACCCGTGACAGCCCCGGCCAGCTTCGCCATCACCTCCTCGGCTGTGCCCAAATATTCCTGCGACACGATCCGCGGCTTGCCGTCCACCCGCGCCGATTCCACCAGGTAGTAGTAGGTGAGCTTCCCGCGGCGCTTCCCCACAATTGATGGCATATATGGGTAATACACCTTGAGAGGCTAAAAGCCAAGCACCACAACGAAAGACACGCCGCTCACCTACGAAGGGTGGAAACTCCCGCTAGGGGCTCTTACTGCCGGCGGGCGCGTGGGCCGACCGATAGGTGACATTTGAACGTGATACCACCGGCGATATCGCGTTCGTGAACCGTCTGTGAGGTCAGCGCACGGTGCTCATGTGGCCAATGGGACTGCCGATTTAGAGATGATTGGCGCCAAGACGAGACGATCGGGGCAACGGCCACCGGCGGTTATTCGTCCATGCGCCGTGGTCGACAGCTATCCGTGCGGCGCCACCGGTAGCCGGCCTCGTCCTCGTAGTCGAGGGTGATACGCAGTTCGTAGGTCGGATCGGCCGTTGTATAGGCCATCACGGCGTAGTGATTCGGCGCCAGCGTGCGGGGCCATCGCTTGACAAGGTGACCTGCCAGGGCGTCTCGCACGGCTTCCTTGAACGCCGGCACCAGGTCGTTGCGCGATTGTGATCGCGCGGCACTTACCGCCCGCTCGAAGGCCTGGTCGAACGGAACGGTCTCGTTGGCCTGCCGGTAGCCACCATGCATTTCAAAACCGTTGGCGTCCAGTGCGGTAACGGTGACGCCGAGGAGGGTGGCCATTGCGCTGCTTGCGTTGTCGATTCTGACCGTCCACCACGAATCGCCGAACATCGGGATTCGTCCGCAGGAGGGCACCACCTTGCGTGCCTGGGCCCCGGCGCGCTCCTTTTTGGCGCGCCGCAGTGCCTCCATCCGTTCCACGTGGTCTTGGTGCTCTTTGGAGGCCCTCCGAGGATCCCGGATGACGGCGATGTACAGCGCCGTGAGCACGCCGACGGTCGTTGCCATGGCTCCGATCGCCTGGACCAGTTGAAGCCATTGCGGTGTTTGGATCATCGATGATTCCTCTAGGTCGCGCTACGAAACCTTCTTATGTTCGGTCGGCTGCGGGTAGTCGTCGTAGAAGCCGGCCCCGGACTTGACTCCCAGGCGGCCTTGCTGGATGTAGCTGCGCAGCAATTGGCGTGGGCCCTGCGGGTATTCCGGGTGCTCGGCGCAATAGTGCTCCTCGATGTCGAGCACGACGTCGAGGCCGACCTGATCCATCATCCGGAAGGGGCCGGCGGCCGAGCCGTTGTTGATGCGGTACATCTGGTCGACTTCTTGAGGTGTCGAGACGCCTTCGGCGACGACCTCGAGCGCCTCTCGTTTGATTGCGGCCCAGATTCGGTTGTAGATGAATCCGGTGCTCTCCCTGCGAGCTTCGAACGGGTGGAAGCCGAACCGCGGCAACGTCGCCAACACGAAGTCCAGGACGTTACGAGTGGTGTGGCCGCTGGACATGACGTCGACGGCATTCTGCTTCGGCGGCATGTAGAAGTGGATGTTCAGGACGCGCTCGGGGCGGTGGACGTTGTCCAAGAACAACCGGCTGGCGTACGACGACGAATTGCTGGCCAGGATGGCGTCGGCGGGGGCGAGTTGGTCGAGTTGTCCGAAGATCTGCTTCTTCAGCTCCAGCCGCTCGGGGATGGCCTCGATGACCAGCCATGCGGCGCGGACCGCCTCGGCGATGTCGGACTGAGCGGAAACCCGTCCCGGGGCAGGTTCTTTGGATCCCTCCCTCAGCGTGGGCAGGGTGTCGGTCACGTAGTCGACGGCGGCGTCGCGTTGGTCCTTGCTGAGGTCATGGATGATGACCTCGGCGCCGTGCGCGGCGAACATCAGCGCGATGCGGCGCCCGAGCGTTCCGGCGCCAATGACGGCCACCGGCCGGATGGCGTAGTCGGATGGCAAAGTGAAACTCATTGTGTGCTCCTAATTTTCGTCGGGCAGTTCGGCGTAGGCGATACCGGTGAGGTTGCCTTGCACGGCGCGGATGGGTCGGCTGCCGGTTCCGTCGAGGGCAGCTGCCCAGATGTTGCCGCCCAGGTCGGTGACGAACATGCGGTTGCGGGCTGGATCGAGCGCGATACCAATGCCTTCCATCAGATGGGTCATCACGATTTCGGGCTCGCTGTGCCCGATGGTGTCCAGCTGGGCCCGGTTGACGGTGTTGCCGTGCGGCGGGTCGCCACGGTCGGTCCAGTACAGGGTGCGGGTGGTGTGGTCGATTTCCAGGTCGATGGGTTCGGGCAGGTCCTTGAACACGACCTCGACGTCGCGGCGGCGGGCCGCGGATTCGCCTGCGGGAAGCTCGATTCCGGCACGCAGGATCTTGCCGAGCCCGGCGTCGCTGGGGCCTTTCTGGGTCCAGTAGAGGTACCCGCCGGCATGGTCGACGGCGACCCCGACACACCAGTTCGTTTCGTCGCGGCGGTCCTGGTCACCTTCGCCGCTCTGCACCAGGGTCTCGACGTTGGTCCCGTCGAGATCGCAGCGCATGACCCGCATGCCTTCGCGGTCTCCCCAGTACAGCTTGCGGCCCTCGGCATCGAAGTGAAGCTGCTTGGGGGTGTAGGTGCCACCGGGCGCAACGATGGTGGTGCGGTTTGTTCCGTCGAGGTCGGCCCGTTCAATGGAGCCGTCGTTGCGGGACGGTACCCCCATGTTGGTCCAGTAGATGTGGCCGGACTCGACGTCGACGGCGACGCCGTCGGGCACCGGGCATCCGGTGACCAGGACGGTCTTGTCGGTGCCGTCGGGGTTGATGGTGAACAGTCGCCCGCCGCCGCTGGCTTCGAGCACGAATAGCTTTCCGGTCGTTGTCATGATTAGTCCTTTCAATGTGTAAGCGGGTCAAGATCTTTGGCGGTGAGAAGCTCGGGCGTGCGGGCGCCGTCGCGTGACACCATCACGTACCCGGCCAAACCGAAAGTGATGGGCGTCATCGCGAACAAGCCGCACAGCGCGCTGAGCATCTCCGCTGTCCTTACATCGCCGGGGAAGAGCCGTATTCGGCGCGCACCGCGAGCAGCCCGAACAGCATTTCGTCGCGTTCGGCGGCCAGTTCGTCGATTGATCGGCCGTCGGCTTCTTCGAGGACGCCTTTGACGATCTGGTGGGCCAGCTCCGGGGTGAGTTCGGGGTTGCCGAGTCCGGGCCAGCCGGCGGCCATGCGTGGCATCAGGTGTTCCATGAAGTGTTCGATGCCGCCTTCGCCGCCGCCGAGGTGCCAGAGCAGGTTGGGTCCCATCACGCCCCAGCGCAGGCCGGGACCCCATGACACCGCGTCGTCGGCGTCATTGACGTCCAGGACGCCTTGGCCGATCAGGTAGACCACTTCCCGGTACAGCGCCGATTGCAGGCGGTTGGCGACGTGGCCGGGCAGCTCCTTTTTCAGGTGGATGGGTTTCTTACCGATCGAGGCGTAGAACACCATCGCGTCCTGGATGGTTTGCGGGGCGGTCTTTTTCCCACCGACGACCTCCACCAACGGGATGACGTGCGGGGGGTTGAACGGGTGCCCGATCACGGTGCGCTCCGGGCGCTGGCATTCGGCCTGCATCACGCTCATCGTGATGCCCGAAGAACTCGAGGCGATGATCGCCTCGGGTGGGGTGGCGTCGTCGATGTCGGCGAACAGCTTGATCTTCAGTTCCGGGCGCTCGGGGGCGTTTTCCTGAACGAAGTCGGCATCAGCCAGCGCCGCGCGCATATCGGAGGTGAACTTCAGCCGATCCGGTGAGGCCCCGGGGGCCAGGCCCAGCGTCGTGGCCCCCGGCCAGGCGGCTTCGACGTAGGAACGCAGCGCCGCCTCGGCGCCGGGTGCGGGGTCGGTGGCCGTGACATCGAAGCCGTGGGCCAGGTAGTGCGTTGCCCAACTGGCGCCGATGGTTCCGGTGCCGACGATGGCGATGCGCTGCACCGGCTTGCGTGTACTAGTCATGATGGATGCTCCTTTGAGGTATGGGTGGTGGTTAGCGACCGCGCCAGACGGGTGCGCGTTTTTCGGCGAAGGCCAGCGCACCCTCGTGGGCGTCCTCGGTGTCGAGCAGGCTGTGGGCGGCCTGGCTTTGGCGGGTGAATGCCTCGGTGTCGTTGAGGCCCTGGACGTCGCGTAGGACCTGCTTGACTTTGGCCAAGGCCAGCGGTGCGTTGGCGGCGATGCGCTGAGCAAGCTCTTGCGCCGCCTGCAGTGCCGCCCCTGGTGCGGTCAGCTCACTAACGAGCCCGTACCCGGCGGCATCAGCGGCAGTGAGCGGCTCGCCGGTGAGCAGCACCTTGAGGGCGACGTGATATGGGATGCGCGCCGGCAGCCGGATCACTCCGCCTTCGCCGGCGATGAGCCCTCGTTTCACCTCGGGCAGACCGAATTTGGCGTCGGCGGCCGCCACGATCAGGTCGCAGGCCAGCACCATTTCGAAGCCACCACCGAGCGCCCATCCTTCGACGGCCGCGATGAGCGGCTTGCGCACCACCGCTTGGGTGAGGCCGCCGAAGCCGCGACCGGGAAGGATCGGGGTCTGCCCGTTCGCGAAGGCCTTCAGGTCCATGCCGGCGCTGAACGTCCCACCGGCACCGGTGAGCACGCCCACCGACAACGACGGATCGGAATCCAGCAGATCCAGCGCGGACACCAGTTGGACGGCGACCTCGCGGCTGACGGCGTTCTTCTGCCGCGGCCGGTTGATCGTGACGGTCAGCACACCGTCATGACGCTCGGTGAGCACCAGGTCAGTCGCTACTTCGGTGGTGGTCATTTCACTGTCTCCTGTCCTGCTGCAACGGGAATCACTTTCTGTTCCCGTAACTGGGCGATGTCATCGACGCTGAATCCCAGCTGTGCCAGGACCTCGTCGTTGTGCTCTGCGTGCTCGGGTGCGCGCCGGGATGGAACCCGGGCCAACCCGCGCAGCGTGATCGGGTTGTTGACCGTGTACTCCAGGTCGCGCGCGCCTTCGATCGGCACGACGATGCCGGCGGCACGGAGTTGGGGGTCGGCCGCGGCCTCCTCCGGGGTCTGGATGACGCCGTAGGGGATGCGCGCTTTGTCGAGGGCCTTTTGCCAATGTGCCAGGGGTTGGGTCTGGAATTCGGTGTTGAGCAGGCCGGCCAGTTCCGTGGAGTGCTTGCTGATGCCCGCGGCGTCGACGAAGCGGGGATCGGCCAGCAGGTCGGCGCGTCCGATGGCGTTGGCGACCGTCGGCCACGCGGATTGCCTGGCGGACAGCATGATCCAGCGCCCATCACCGCACTGATACTGATTGGTCATCGCGTTCACCGGCGCTTTGCGGTCATGCAGTTCGTACGGCTTGCCGCCGGCCAGGGCCGCCGACACCAGGGTTCCGGTTGCCCACACACCCGTGGCCAGCAATGAGGTGCCGACGTTGGCTCCCCGCCCGGTGCGCTCGCGGTGGTACAGCGCGGTGGTGATCGCCGCGTAGATCGCGGTGGCCGTCGTGTAGTCGCCGCTGCCCCATGGCGGGGACGTAGGCGGTGACCCGGTATCCCGGGTCGAGGCCAACAGCCCACTGCGCGACCAGAATGCGGTCAGGTCGAACCCAGGCAGCCTGGCGTCCGGTCCGGTATCCCCATACCCGGTGATATCGGCGTAGATGACTCGCGGGTTCCACCCGGACACCTCCTCGTAGCCGAGGTGCAGGGCCTCACGGGTGCCGTGCGGGAAGTTGGTGATCACCACGTCGGCCCATTCGACGAGCCGCTTGAGGATCTCCGTGCCGCCGGTTGACTTCAGGTCGATGGACATGCCGCGCTTGTTGCGGTTGGCCAAGTGCCAGCTGTAATTCCCGGGCGCTGCCGGGCTCGGCGGGACCGAGCTCAGCAGGCGCTGCGGGTCACCTATCCCCGGCGGTTCGACCTTGATGACGTCGGCCCCGAAGTCCGACAGCATCGTTGCGGCGGCGGGTGCGGCGATAAAGCTGGCTATTTCAACGACTTTCAGGCCGGAAAACACCGACTGCGGGTCCTGTGTTGTAGTTGTCATGATCAGGTCTCCTTAGACGAACGCGCTCAGGCCGGTGACAGACTTCCCGACGATCAGCGTCTGCATCTCGCGGGTGCCTTCATAGGAGTAGATGCCCTCCGAGTCGGCGACGAAGCGGCCGATGTTGTAGTCGAGAACAATGCCGTTGCCGCCCAACAACTCCCGGGCAAAGTGAACGGTCTCGCGCATCTGCACCGTGCAATAGGCCTTCGCCAGCGCGGACTGCTCGTCGCGATACACCCCTTCGTGCTGCAACTGGGCCAGGCGAACCATCATCCCGGCGCACGCCGTGGCGTTGCCGAGCATCTTGACCAACAGGTCCTGGACCATCTGGAACTTGCCGATCGGGCGACCGAACTGTGTCCGCTCCATGGCGTACTGCCGCGCGATCTCGTAGGCGGCGAACTGGACTCCGACCGATTGCCATGCCACACCGCTGCGGGTCCGGCGCAGAATCTCGGCGGTGTCCCGGAACGAGTTCGCGTTCTGCAGCCGGTTGGTCTCGGGAACCCGGCATTCCTCGAGCACGATGTCGGCGTTCTGCACGATCCGCAGCGCGATCTTGTTTTCGATCTTCGTCGCGGTGAAGCCGGGGGTGCCCTTCTCCACCACGAACCCCAGCACCCGGTTCGTCTCGACGTCGCGAGCCCAGACCACCACCAGGTCGGCGAAGGTGGCGTTACCGATCCAGCGCTTGGCGCCGTTGAGCACCCACTCGTCGCCTTCGCGGCGCGCGGTGGTCTCCATGCCACCCGCCACGTCGGAGCCGCCGTGCGGTTCGGTCAACGCGAACGCGCCGATCTTCTCGAACCGGCTCATCGCCGGCAACCAGCGGCGCCTCTGCTCGTCCGAGCCGCAGGTGTAGATGCTGCCCATCGCCAGCCCCGAGTGCACACCGAAGAACACCGAAAGCGACGGATCGGCGTGCGCCATCTCCAACGCCGTGATGCCGGTCAGCAGTTCACTCGGCTTGGGTTCCGTCGAATCGGGATCGGCCCAATCCAGCAGGCCCAGCTTGGCGAATCCCTCGACGAGCTGGAACGGGAACTCGGCCCGTGCCCAGTAGCCGTCAACGATCGGTGCAACTTCAGTGCGGAAGAAGTCGCGTACGCGGACGATCTTCTCGCGTTCTGAATCCGACAGCAGTCCCTCGTAGGAGTAGAAATCGGCGGGCAACAGCCCCGTCCCCAGATATGGCTCGGGTGTCGTGGGCAACGTCACTGTGTTGGTCATGGTGTCCTCTCTTTCGGTGGTTGGCAGGTCGATCCGCCAGGCCATGCATTCACCATCAGGGCAATGCGGATGAGGTCGGGATACCGCGGTTATCCCCGGTACCGGCAGGGACAGGCTTACGCTTGGACGATGGCGACGGACGCCAACCCGCTGGGGGATTACCTGCGTGCGCGGCGGCAGCAGGTGCGGCCCGAAGATGTCGGGCTGGTTGCCGGTGCGCGGCGACGCGTCGCAGGTTT
>CAVTLW010000063.1:0-16682 GCA_963735655.1 uncultured Actinomycetota bacterium | reverse complement strand
GCTGGAACACCACCTGTAGCTCGGTGCGAAGCTTGCGGCGAGACGCTGAATCGAGCTTCGAGACGTCGGTGCCGAGGATCTCGATGGAACCCGCCTGCGGAGGGGTGAGCTCGAGGATCTGATTCAGCGTCGTCGATTTGCCCGTACCGGATTCCCCGACGAGAGCCAGCGTGCGGCCCTGCTCTATGGCAAAGCTGACGCCGTCGACCGCCCGCACCTCGCCGACCCGCCTGCGCAACACCAGACCCTTGGTGAGTTGATAGGTCTTGGTGAGGTCGGTCACCCGCAGCACCACCGGCGGTTCGCCGGCGTTGGACGCCGCCAAGGCCACCGTGGCCTCAGCGGCCGCAGTGTCGATGGGGGTTGTGTTGCAACACCGAATACTTCGGCCGCACTGCGCCCCGCAACTTCGTCGGTGCGGAAACACGCCGCACCGTGGTCGTCCCGGATGGCAACGAGATCCGGTTCGGCAGAACGGCATTCGTCGATCGCCAGCGGACAGCGTGGGACGAATGGGCACTCACCGAGCGGCATCGACGCCATCGACGGCGGCGACCCGGGGATCGGAACCAGGCGTGTGCCCTGCGCGGCATCCAGACGGGGTACCGAACCCAGCAGCCCGACCGTGTAGGGCATCCGACGGTCCCGGTAGAGCTCTTCGACTCCTGCGCTCTCGACGGCACGTCCGGCGTACATGACCAGCGCCCGGTCGGCGAATTCGGATACCACACCCAGGTCGTGGGTGATGATCAGTACGCCGGCGCCGGTGACGTCGCGCGCGGTTCTGAGTAGGTCGAGGATCTGCGCCTGCACGGTGACATCGAGCGCAGTGGTGGGTTCATCACAGATCAGCAGGTCCGGATCATTGGCGATCGCGATCGCGATGACCACTCGCTGCCGCTGGCCGCCGGAGAGCTCATGCGGGAAGGCCTTCGCCCGGCGTTCCGGTTGGGCAATCTCGACCAGGTCGAGCAACTCCACGGCACGCTTGCGGGCGTCGGCCCGGCTGATGTCGCGGTTGTGGACCTTGATGGCTTCGGCTACCTGATCGCCGATGGTGTACACGGGCGTCAGAGCCGACATCGGATCTTGAAACACCATGCCGATCGTCTTGCCCCGGATCCGTGACATCTCGTTGTCGGGCAGTCCGAGTAACTGCTCGCCGTGCAATCGCACCGATCCCGACACCTCACCGTTTTCGGGTAGCAATCCGATGGCGGCCATCGCGGCCGTGGTTTTGCCCGAACCGGATTCACCGACGATGGCGACCACTTCGCGGGGATCGACGTGGTAATTCAAGCCGCGCACTGCGGACACGCGTACGTCGCCGGTGTCAAAGGTCACGTTCAGATCCGTCACCTCGAGCAGGGCGCTCACTTCGTGCGCCGTTTCTTGCGGCGGCGTGATGACCCGCTGCGCGGATCCAGCGCGTCTCGCAGTCCGTCGCCGGCAAGGTTGGCGCACAACACAATCAGCACAAGCGCGCCTGCAGGAAACAGGAACACCCACGGGAACGTGGTGGTCGAAGGAGTGCCGTCCGCGATCAGGGTGCCCAGGGAAACGTCGGGCGGCTGAACACCGAATCCCAGAAAGCTCAAACCGGTTTCGGCCAGGATCGCGGCTCCGACGTTGAGCGTCGCGTCGATGATGAGGATGGAGGCGACGTTCGGCAAGATGTGATGGACGATGATGCGGCGGCTCGGCACGCCCATGTACTTTGCCGCCCGGACGAATTCGCGTTCTCGCAGGCTGATCGTCATGCCGCGCACCATGCGTGAGCTGACCATCCAGTTGAAGACCGCGAGCAGCACGATCAGCCACAAAATGCCGCTCGACTTGGTGCGCGGGGTGACGATGGCGATCAGGAGGAAGCTTGGCACCACCAGCAGCAGGTCCACCAGCCACATCAGCGTCCGGTCGCGCCAGCCACCGAAGTAACCGGCGACCGATCCGACAGTCGCTGCGATACTGGTCGAGATCAGTGCCACACAAAAGCCGATCAGCATCGACTTCTGCATGCCGCGCAGGGTGCGCGCCAGCAAGTCCTGACCGAGCGCATTCGTGCCGAACCAATGCTTGAACGACGGTGGCTGCAGCAACGCGACGTAGTCGAGATCGTTGTAGCCGTAGGGGAGTAGCGGCGGCAGCGCATAGCAGCCGATGAACAGCAGCGCCAGCAAAATCAAGGCCAGCACGGCCGGCCTATTGCGGATAAAGCGGCGCGCCACCAGGCTTCGCCGCGACGTGAAGGTGCCTGCATGGATGCCGGACCGGACCGGCGTGGTTTCCGCTGTGGCCTGTTGCGTCATGACACTCGCACCCTCGGATCCAGTGCCGCATAGAACAAGTCGGATAACAGTCCGGCGAAGAGAATTGCCACTCCGGAAAAGAGCGTGATCGCCGCGACGACGTTGGTGTCCTGCGTCGCAATGCCTTGCACCACCCACTCGCCCATACCGTGCCAGCCGAAGATTCTTTCGACGAAGACCGCGCCGACGACCAAGCCGGCCACCCCGTAGGCGAATAAGGTCGCCAGCGGGATCAGCGCGGTACGCAGGCCGTGTTTGAACAGCGCACGCCGGCGCGTCAGGCCCTTGGCGCGAGCCGTCCGGATGAAATCTTCGCCGAGCACGTCCAGCATGGCGTTGCGCTGGTAGCGGCTGAAGCCGGCCATCGTGCCCAAAGCCAGCGTGAGAGTTGGCAATACGATGTGCTGTGCGCGGTCGACGAGCTGGTTCCACAATCCGCCGGGCGGAATTGGTGAAGTCTCACCGGTGTACTGGAAGATATGCATCCCGGTGAACATGTTCACCCGCAGCCCGGCCAGGATGAGTAGGCCTGCCAGCACGAATGACGGAATGCTCAACAGGATCAACGACAGCACGGTGATCACACGGTCGCTCAGCCGGTACTGACGGATTGCTCCCCAGGCGCCCAAGACGACGCCGGCGACCGTGCCCAGCAACGAACCGATCACCAGCAGACGAAGGCTGACCCCGATCCGGCGCCACAGCTCCTGGGAGACGGGGTGGCCGGACACCGTGGTGCCGAAGTCACCCTGGACCACGCCGCCGATCCACTTCGCGTACCGGATGGGAACCGGTTTGTCCAAGCCGAGCTGAACCGCTTTGGCGTGGATTGCCTCAGGCGGCGGCTGAGGATGGCGCTGGGTGAAACTGTCCAGCGGATGAAACGTCACGGATGTCAGGCAAAAGGCCAGGAACGTCGCCAGCGCCAGGAGCACGATGTAGTTCAGGAACCGGCGCGCCAGAAAGCGGATCATGCGAAACCGTCTCCCATTGGGGCATGGTAACGAGACGTGCGCGAATTTGGCATGACCAGGCGAACCGATCCTTCCGATCAAGCTGATGTCCAACGGTGAAATTCGTGTGGCCGCTCGCTACAATTCCCGGGCAGCGATCTTTTACAGCAAATCCCACACCGCGATACGCCGAGGAGACTTGCGTGACGGTTACCGATGATTACCTGGCCAATAACGCCCAATACGCGAGCAACTTCAACGGTCCGCTACCGCTGCCGCCCAGCAAACACGTCGCGGTGGTGGCCTGCATGGACGCCCGGCTGGACGTCTACCGCGCCCTCGGCCTCAACGAGGGTGAGGCCCACGTCATCCGCAACGCGGGTGGCGTCGTCACCGACGACGCGATCCGCTCCCTGGCCATCAGCCAGCGGTTGCTGGGAACCCGGGAGATCATCCTGATTCACCACACCGACTGCGGGATGCTCACCTTCACCGACGACGACTTCAAGCGGTCCATCCAGGACGACGTGGGGTTGAAACCGCCGTGGGCGACCGAAGCCTTCCCCGACGTCGCGGAGGACGTCCGCCAGGGATTGCGTCGCATCGAGAACAGCCCGTTCGTCACCAAGCACGTGTCGCTGCGCGGGTTCGTGTTCGACGTCGCCACCGGCAAGCTCGACGAGGTCACGCTCTAAAGCCTGCTGGCCACCCCTCAGCCGACCTTGTAGGTGGCGATTGCCTTGGCGATCAGCGTGCCCTGCGGATCGACGATCTCGGCCTCGCAGTTGACCAGCGAGCGCCCCCGGCGCAGCACTCGGCCCACCCCGATCACGTCGGTGGCGCGGGCCGGCGCCATGAAGTCCAGCGCGATCGACACGGTCACGCCGCGCAGCGCGGGAGGTGCCGGTACGCCGCACCAGGCCGCCGCCATCACGGTGAGATCGGCCAGGGTGGCGATGGCCCCGCCGTGCACCATCTCGCCGACGGTGACGTTGGACGGATCCCATGGCAGCCGGAGCCTGACTTCGTCGTCGCTGAGCAGATCCGCTCGAAATTTACTGATACCCAGCTTGCGCGACGAAGGGCGAGTTGGGCAGGAACTGTGCGATCACCTCGCGGCCGCTCTGTGGCTCAGTCATGCGTCCATGCCTTCGCATCGCCGATCTTTGCGGAAGTTGATTGACAGCGGGGAGCAAGGCTGGTTCCATAGATGGCAATGACCGTAAACATGGTCAGTTCTACCAGCTTTATAAAGTATGCAGGGCAAGGAACCAATGACCACTGATGTGAAGGCGGGCCCCACACCCGGCCAGTACGAACTGAGTCATCTGCGCTCGCTGGAAGCAGAGGCGATCCACATCATCCGGGAGGTGGCCGCCGAGTTCGAACGCCCGGTGCTGCTGTTCTCGGGTGGCAAGGACTCCATCGTCATGCTGCACCTGGCGCTCAAGGCATTCCAGCCGGGGCGCTTGCCGTTCCCGGTGATGCACGTCGACACCGGCCACAACTTCGACGAAGTGATCGCCATCCGAGACGAGCTGGTCGAGGCGGCGGGTGTGCGTTTGGTGGTGGCGTCGGTGCAGGAAGACATCGACGCCGGCCGGGTTGTCGAGACCATCCCGTCGCGGAATCCGATCCAGACCGTGACACTGCTGCGCGCCATCCGGGAGAACAAGTTCGACGCGGCGTTCGGGGGAGCACGGCGTGACGAGGAGAAGGCGCGTGCCAAGGAGCGGGTTTTCAGCTTCCGGGACGAGTTCGGCCAGTGGGACCCCAAGGCCCAGCGGCCCGAGCTGTGGAACATCTACAACGGTCGGCACCACAAGGGCGAGCACATCCGGGTCTTCCCGCTGTCCAACTGGACCGAGTTCGACATCTGGTCCTACATCGGCGCCGAGAAGGTCACGCTGCCGTCGATCTATTTCGCGCACCGGCGCAAGGTGTTTCAGCGCGACGGCATGCTGCTGGCGGTAGACCGGCACCTGCAGCCGCGCGCTGACGAGCCAGTGTTCGAAGCTACCGTGCGTTTTCGCACCGTCGGCGACGTCACCTGCACCGGATGTGTGAAGTCCGAGGCAGCGACCGTATCGGAGGTCATCGCCGAGACCGCGGTGTCCCGGCTGACCGAGCGGGGGGCGACCAGGGCAGACGACCGGATCTCGGAGGCCGGGATGGAAGACCGCAAGAGGCAGGGCTACTTCTGATGGCAACACTGTTGAGGCTGGCAACCGCCGGTTCCGTCGACGACGGCAAGTCCACACTGATCGGGCGCCTGCTCTACGACTCCAAAGCCGTGATGGAAGACCAGTGGGCGTCAGTGGAACGGGCGTCGGAGGAGCGCGGCCACGAGTACACCGACCTGTCGCTGGTGACCGATGGCTTGCGGGCGGAGCGCGAGCAGGGCATCACCATCGACGTCGCGTACCGCTACTTCGCCACTCCCAAGCGGAAATTCATCATCGCCGACACCCCCGGGCACATCCAGTACACCCGCAACATGGTCACCGGCGCGTCGACCGCTCAACTGGTGATCCTGCTGGTCGATGCCCGCCACGGCCTGCTGGAGCAGTCGCGCCGGCACGCCTTCCTGGCATCGTTGCTGGGCATCCGGCACCTGGTGCTCGCGGTCAACAAGATGGACCTGATCGATTGGGACCAAGAGAAATTCGAGGCGATCCGCGACGAGTTCCACGCCTTCGCCGCCCGCCTCGACGTGCAGGACGTGACGTCCATTCCGATGTCGGCGCTGCACGGCGACAACGTGGTGACCAAGTCTGACAAAACGCCTTGGTATGACGGGCCGGCGCTGCTGTCGCACCTCGAGGAGGTCTACATCGCCGGTGACCGCAACCTGGTCGACGTGCGGTTCCCGGTCCAGTACGTCATCCGGCCACAGACCCACGAGCATCAGGACCACCGCAGCTACGCCGGCACGGTGGCCAGCGGGGTGATGCGCCCCGGTGACGAGGTGGTGGTGCTGCCGATCGGCAAAGCCACCACGATCACCGCGATCGACGGCCCGACCGGTCCTGTCGCAGAAGCGTTTCCGCCCATGGCGGTGGCGATAAGGCTGGCCGACGACATCGACATCTCGCGTGGCGACATGATCGCCCGCACGAACAACCAGCCCAGGATCACGCAAGAGTTCGACGCGACCGTGTGCTGGATGGCGGATTCGTGCGCGCTGGAACCCGGCCGCGACTACATCATCAAGCACACCACCCGGACCACCCGCACCCGGGTGACCGCGCTGGACTACCGCCTCGATGTCAACACCCTGCATCGCGACAAGACTGCAACGGCATTGAAGCTCAACGAACTTGGCCGCATTTCGCTGCGGACCCAAGTGCCGCTGCTGCTTGACGAGTACACCCGCAACGCCAGCACCGGTTCGTTCATCCTGGTCCACCCGGACACCAACGGCACGGTGGCGGCGGGCATGATATTGCGCGAGGCCACGGCGCAGGCCGGCCCGAATGTCGTGCGGCACAAGTCATTGGTGACCGCCGAAAACCGGGCGTGCCGGGGCCGGACGGTGTGGCTCACCGGCCTCTCAGGTGCCGGCAAGTCGTCGGTGGCCATGCTGGTCGAGCAGAAGCTACTCGAAAAGGGCACTCCCGCTTACGTTCTCGACGGTGACAATCTGCGCCACGGCCTCAATGCCGACCTGGGCTTTTCCATGGCCGACCGGGCGGAGAACCTGCGCCGGCTGGCGCATGTGGCGACGCTGCTCGCCGACTCCGGCCAGATCGTGTTGGTGCCGGCCATCAGCCCGCTCGCCGAGCACCGCGAGCTGGCCCGTAAAGTCCACGCCGACGCGGGATTCGACTTCTTCGAAGTGTTCTGCGATACCCCCCTCTCGGAGTGCGAGCGGCGGGATCCCAAGGGCCTCTACGCCAAAGCCCGCGCCGGCGAGATCACCCATTTCACCGGCATCGACAGCCCGTATCAACGGCCGAAGAAACCAGACCTGCGGCTGAGTCCGGAAAGGACCCCGGATGAGCAGGCGCAGCAAGTCATCGACCTGCTGGATTTACGGCGTTGAACGACCACCAGTTGGCCGCGCAGCTGGCGACTCAGGCCGGAGAGCTGCTGCTGACCGTGCGTGACGAGCTGGCGGAGGCAGGCGAATCCGAGCGAAAAGCGGCCGGCGACAAGCGATCACACGACTTCCTGATGGCGGCGCTGGCGCAGTCCCGGCCGGCCGATGCGGTGCTGTCCGAGGAGGGCGCCGACGACCTGGTGCGGTTGCGGTCCGAGCGCGTCTGGATCGTAGACCCACTGGACGGCACCCGGGAATTCTCCGAACTCGGCCGCCCGGACTGGGCCGTCCACGTGGCGCTGTGGGAATCCGGTGAACTCATCGCCGGCGCGGTAGCACTTCCGGCGCAGGGCGTCACGCTGGCCACTCCCGAGATCGCGCCACCACCGGCACATCAGGGCCCGCCCCGAATCGTGGTGTCGCGCACCCGCCCACCCGCCATCGCGCTGCAGGTGCGTGACCAACTCGGCGGCACCCTGGTGGAGATGGGATCGGCCGGGGCCAAGGTTGCCGCGGTGATCCAGGGATTGGCCGATGTGTATGTCCACGCCGGCGGCCAATACGAATGGGATTCCGCGGCGCCGGTCGCGGCGGCGCGGGCGGCCGGGCTGCACACCTCGCGGCTGGACGGTTCTGCGTTGCAGTACAACCGTCCCGATCCGCTGCTGCCCGATCTGGTGGTGTGCCGCCCGGAGTACGCCGACGCGGTGTTGAGCGTCACCGGCTAGCTGGCAGAATTCTCGCCATGCGGATGTCGGCCAAGGCGGAATATGCCGTCCGGGCGATGGTCCAACTCGCCACCGCCGACAGCGGCAAGTTGGTCAAGACCGACGACCTGGCCCAGGCCCAGGGCATACCCCCGCAATTCCTCGTCGACATCCTGACCAACCTGCGCACCGACCGCCTGGTGCGCAGCCACCGCGGCCGCGAGGGCGGCTACGAACTGGCCCGCCCGAGCAGCGAGATCAGCATCGCCGACGTGCTGCGCTGCATTGACGGACCGCTGGCCAGCGTTCGCGACATCGGCCTCGGTGACCTGCCGTACTCCGGTCCGACCACCGCGTTGACCGACGTCTGGCGTGCGCTGCGGGCCAGCATGCGGTCGGTGCTGGAAGAAACCAGCATCGCCGACGTCGCCGCGGGCGCGTTACCCACGCATGTGGCGAGAATGGCCAACGATTACCGGGATCAGGAGAGCAAGCGGCACGGCTCGTCGTGGGACTAGAGGCCTGATTGCCCGCCCGAGCCGTACGGCCGGGTCAGGATCTCCATGGCGTGGCCGGCGGGATCAGGGAAGTAGACGCCGCGCCCGCCGTCCCGCTGATTGATCTCGCCGGGCCGCTGCGCGCGAGGATCCGCCCAGTGCTGTAGGCCGCGCGACTGGATCTTGCCGTAGATCGCGTCGAAGTCCTCCTCGGAAACGAGGAACGCGTAGTGCTGCCGCCGGATCTCCTCGCCTTCGGGGGCGTCGGCGTAGTCGAGTGAGGCGCCGTGCTCGAGCGCGACAACCATGAAGTGGCCGAAAGCTTTCGGGCTGGGCAGGCCGAACAACTCGGCGAGAAACTCCGCGGACTCGCGCTTGTCGCGGGCCGCGACAATGGTGTGGTTGAAACTGATGGGCATAGTTCTCGCCAGTCAACCACTCCACCGACATCCTGGCGAGCGTGCGTGTTTGTGCGGCGACACGCCGCGTCGGCCGTCATTCCGCGCACGCTCGCGCCGGGCGAGGGCTTACTTCGGCGCGGTCAGCTCCAAGGCGATGTTGTCGGGGTCGCGGAACTCCAGGATGTACGCCGGCCCGATGTCTTTGATCGGCTCGTGCTGGATTCCGACCTCGTCGAGATGTGCCGCCGCAGATTCCAGCTCGGCCTTGCTGCCCATCCGGAACGCGATGTGGTCCAGGCCGGTGCGATCCTCGTCGAAGCGGTCCGTGGCTACCGGTCGCAGCCCGATCAGGGTGCCGCCGAGGTCGTAGATGACACCGCCGTACAGGAAGCTCAACGCGCTCTTGGTCGCTTCGTCGGCGTTCTCGGGAACCTCGATCAACACCGGCCAATCGAACACGCTCTCGTAGAACTGCCGGGATCGCTCGATGTCGGTGACGGTGAGCCGGACATGCGCTACGGACGTGCTACTGAGGGGCATCCGAACCATGCTGCCAGAATCGCGTCGTGCAGATTTCAATGACCATGCCGGTGATGGAGCCCGACCTGGACGCGGCAGGTGCTGAGCGACTGGGCCCGACGCGATCGACGACGGCCCGTTCTCGTCGCTGTGCTGGGGCGAGCGCATCGCGTTCGACAACCCCGAGTGCCTGACGCTGCTCGGCGCAGCTAGCCGCCTGGACCGACCGGGTGCGGCTGGTGACGACGGTGATCGTGCCGCAACTGCACGACCCGGTGATGCTGGCCAAGGCGCTGGCGACCGGCGACGTGCTCAGCGGCGGACGGCTGACCGTCGGCCTCGGAGTTGGTGGCCGCCGACGAGGACTACCACGCGGTCGGCGCGGACCCGGCGACACAGACGATGCGCGACATGGCCGAACGCGTGGCAGTGATGAAACGGGTGTGGGCGGGCGAGAAGATCACCGACTCGGTGCTGCCGGTCGGGCCGTCGCCCGGTGCAGCCCGGCGGACCGCCGCTGCTCGTCGGCACGCATCGGGCCCAAGACCGTCCGCAGCGCCGCGGCCTGGGCCGACGGACTGGCCGGTATCCACCCTGGATCTCGACGTCGCCAAGCAGAACGAGCTGTTCGACGTCGCACGGACGGCGTGGGCCGAGGCGGGCAAGCCCAAACCCCATCTGGCGACGTCGTTCTGGTTCGCGTTCGGCGTCGGCCGAGCGGGCCCGCGCCCAGGTGCACCGCCACCTGCTGCGCTACATGAACTGGATACCGGCCGAAGTACGTCGACGCGATGGCGCCCACCACCGGCTGGGCGGGCAGCGACAGACGAGCTGTTGGCGGTGCTGCGGAAATTCGAAGACATCGGCACCGACGAGATTCAGCTCATTCCGACCAGCTCAGACCTCGACCAGCTGCACCGAGCGGCCGACGTGGCTGCCCGGCTCCAGGCCGGTCGCTAGGCCGGGATAGAAGGCTCGGCGGCGGCACCGGGCTCCTGGGGAGGTCGTCCCTTCCGCAATGTCGCCACCAGCTCGCGGTACGGACCCACGAGGTAGGCGGTGTCGCCGCCGCGGAGCCAGGCGTCGCGGCGCGGGTGCAGGTGGACTGGCGCGTCGTCCCGGGTGATCGCGATGACGCGGGTTTGGGTGGACAGTTCGAACAGCCGTAACCCGTCGAGTTCACTGCCGGCCGCCACAAGCATTCCGCCGACCATGAATGAGCGCTGGCCGACCGAAAACGTTCCCAGAACTTGCAGGCCCATCGCGGCGCCGATGAACCATGGCACGGCCAGGTCGACGGTCGACCGAACGGCTTCGAAGCTGAAACGCTGCGCCACCGCGGCCCCCAGGGCGCGGTCATACACCCGCAGTACAAGCGGGACGACGGGCCCCTTGACTTCGGGCGTCAGGCGAGGGCCCAACAGTTCGCGGAGCACGATTCCCGTCTCGATGTTGACCATGTCGTCTTGGGTCAGCACTGCCACCGCGCGAGCATGGTCGACGCGGGCCGATGCCAGCGTCTGGCGCAGCGTCGCATCCCCGAAGATCACCGGCACGTCGAGATCGGCCGCAGAGGACAGGAAGCGGCAATTCTCGTCGCGCTCGATGACCGCGACGTCGCACCCGGCGGCGGTCAGGTCGCTGACCACGCGGACGCCGAACGAGCCCAACCCGACCACGACGACGTGGTTGCGCAGATGATGCGCACGCCGGCGTCCCGCCGAGTTCGCGAAGCGCCGCGACAGCAGCAGGTCGGCGACGAACGCGACCAGGACCGCGGTAACGAGCACGCCGCCGAACATCAACATGATGGCGAACAGTCGCAGCCATGTTTGCTGATAGACGAAGCTAAAGTCGCCGTAACCCACGGTGGCGATCGTTTCGGTGGTGAAGTACAACGCGTCGATCCACGTCATCCCCGGCGGGCGCTGGTAAGCGAAGCGCAGCAAGATCGTTGAGCCGGCCAGCAGAAGCAGCATGGCTCCCAGCGCGCGTACGAACATCGGGTTGACATCGTCGCGCACGGCGCGTGCGGCGTAGAGGGCTCGGCGCAGCCGACGCCGGCGGGTGCGCGTTACGGTCGGGCGCTGGACCCTGATGCCCCGGGCAGCCAACTCGTCTGCCGTGCCGATCATCTCGGTCCAGTCCCCGGCATGCACCTTCAGGTCTCGTCCCGGGCAGGCGACCATCTCGCCGGGGGTGGGGGAGTTCTTGCCGTGGATGACCGCCACCGGCGCCAGGTCGCCGTAGATCTCGCGCAGGGTCGCATCCCTGGGTACCTCGGTACCCGAGACAACGAATCTGATGCCCGCCGCCTCCACCGGGTGTGCGTTGTGCGCCAGGCACGCCTCGACGACCGAGGGAGCCGCGAGGTCGGCGACGCTGAGCATCGCGCCGAGCCCGTTGTCGGCGGCCATCGCTTCCCGGAGTACGTCGTTGGCCAGCCGCGCGACCACCCGTACGTGCGGGTTGGCTTTCCTTGCCAGCAGCGCGATTTCGAGATTGCTCGCGTCGTCAGCCCCGGCGCAGACGACGGCACTGGCACGGCCGAAATCGGCGTCGGCGAGTTCAGCGGTGCTGAGCTTGACGATGCTCGCGCCGGCGTTCATCAGCTCCTCGGCGATCGTGGTCGCCAGCGCATCGTCACCACTGACGATGATCTGGCGGTGCGGGCTCATGCCTCGACCATGCATCTAATGACTATCAGGCACCGCGCCGGTTTGTACCACCGCCAACACGCAGAATTCATTCCCCTCGGGGTCGGCGAGCACCATCCAGCTCTGCTCGCCCTGACCGACGTCCGCGTGCCGGGCGCCCAGCTTCAGCAGCCGCTCGACCTCGGCGTGCTGGTCGTCGGGGCGGAGGTCGAAGTGGATGCGGTTCTTGACGATTCGCCTGTCCCCGAGGTCTCCGACGCGCAGGAACATCCAGTTCGGACCGCCGCCGGGCGGCGCGGCCAACCGGACGTCGCCGTCCTCGTCGACTGCGTGTGGCCACCCCAGCGCCTGCGACCACCACTTTCCCAGCGCGGTCGGATCCGCCGCGTCGATGCAGATCTCGTCGAAGGTCAGCGCCATGTTGTTATCCCCTTACCGTGCACCCAAAGTCGTTGTATGACTTGGTTGCGATACTGGCGGCGTGCTTTTCATTGAACCCGTCGCATCCCGAGAGATCTATCGAAACCAGTGGATGGTGCTCCGCGAGGACGACATCCGTCGCCCAGACGGCAGCACCGGCATTTACGCCGTGGTGGACAAGCCGACCTACGCGCTGGTGATGCCGTACGACGGGCGGCGCTTCCGGCTGGTCGAGCAGTTCCGCTATCCCGTCGGCGCTCGGCGCTGGGAATTTCCGCAGGGCACCGCTCCCGATCTGGCGGACGTCGAACCGGCCGAGCTCGCCGCGCGTGAGTTGCGCGAGGAAACCGGGTTGCGCGCGACGTCGTTCGAGGCGCTCGGCCAGCTCGATACCGCCCCGGGAATGACCAGTCAGCGTGGCTGGGTGTTCTTGGCCACCGGAATCGCGCAAGGCGAATCGGATCGTGAACACGAGGAACAGGACATGCGCAGCGAGTGGTTCTCGCGCCCGGACGTCGAGGAGATGATCCGCTCGGGTGTGATCGCCGACTCGCAGTCGCTCGCCGCATACTGCCTGTTCCTGCTCGCTGGGCGATGAATTCTCCGGCCGGCGTCGGCCTATACCCATATGACGCTGGACACTCGGCTGACGCAGGCGCCGGGCACTGGCGGCCCGCAACGACACACCGCATGGCTCACCACAATCAATCCCGACGCCAGCCCGCAGGTGATGCCAGTGGGGGTCGTTCGCCGTGGCGGCAGCTGGTATTTCAGCTCCGGCCCGGCCCCCCGACGAGGAAAGCGCAAAACTCGTAACCTGGCCCGCGACCCCAGATGCGCGGTCAGTGCGACCGAGCCGTTCGACCTGGTCATCGAAGGCATCGCAGAACGAATCACCGATTCGGGCGAATTAGTCTCCCTAGCAGAGGCTTTCAACGAAGGAAGCTGGCCCGCCGAAGTCGCCGGTGACGCGCTGACGGCCGACTACAGCGCTCCTTCTGCCGGCCCGGCACCCTGGCATGTCTTTCGCGTGCAGCCGTCGACGGTGTTCGCGTTCGGCGCGGCGGAACCTTTCGGCGCCACGAAGTTTCAGTTGGACTGAGCTCGTTCGGTGTCCGTGCCGAGATCCGGCTGCGTCTTCGGGCCCGCATCATCTATCGGGTGGTCCGGTTTGCGGCGCTGAGCGCCATCGCGCTTGCGGTGCTGCCTACCGTCTGGGCACCCGCGGCTCAGCCCGCCACGCCGTCCTGGAATGGCAAATACTCACTGGTCAGGTACGCGGTCCAGAAGTCCGGCAGCAGTGTGGCCGCCGGCCAGGCCGAGGCCACGTTCAGCGCCGACTACGACTTCGCGACCGCCTGTACCGCGAGCACATGCGTCGCCACCGCCACCGACGGACCGACACCGAAGAACCCGACTCTGCCGCAGCCATCGCACTACACGTGGGATGGCGGCAAATGGGTTGAGCATTTTGACTTTCAGTGGGATTGCTATATGGGAGAAGGGGTCCCGAAGGTGTGGGCACCCGCGCGGTCGTGGGCGTACTACACGCCGCAGTCGGACGGGTCTTTGCACGGCACCTGGCACACGGACATCTCCAGCGGACCGTGCCGTGGCTCCGTCGAGATGCCGGTGGCCGCATTTGCGGCGGGGACGCGTTGACCGGCCTTGTTGCTGGCGCGAAATGCTAACGCTGACTGGTGAAACCGATGCGTTGCGACACGGTCACGGATGAATACCTATCAACAGCTCACTGGTCACAACAGTCACGCAGATCACTATCGTCACATGAGCAAGTGGGGACGTCAATTTGACGTCGGGCACTGAAAGGTGGGACATGTCGCCGATTTCTCGAACCGTGTCGCTGGTGCTGGCTTCGGCGGCCGCGACCGGACTCATCGGCGTGATCGCTGTTGCGCCACCCGCGAACGCCCTGCCGTGCAGCGCAGACGCCGCGAACGTGCCGCCCCCCGCGGGCGCGCAACAGACCTCGCCCGGGGCCAGGACACTCGGCCAACTGCCGACTGGACGCAGGCCGCGCGGCGCCGTTGAGCGCGCGCCGCTACCCCGGTTGGGTCCGCTGGGTGGCACGCAACGACCAGGCGCGCGCCGCGCCGCGCCCATCACACCTCAAGCGGGGGTAATGCCGCCCGGACCTAATCCGCCCGCACCGGGTAACCCGCCGGCTGCCGCTCCGGTGGCACCCGACGCGGCTGCGGTGCCCGCGCCCGCGCCGGCGCCACCTCCGCCGCCGGCGGGGGATCCGCCCGCCCCGATCGGTGGCTCTGCGACATCGCTCGTCGACTGGGTGACCGGACCGGAGGGCCCGAACAAAACCCTTGAACGCTTCGGCATTTCGGGCACCGACCTCGGGATCATCTGGGACAACGGCGATCCCGGCAACCATCAGGTGCTGATGACCTTCGGCGACACCTTCGGCTACTGCAAGGTCGACGGCCACCAATGGCGCTACAACGTGCTGTTCCGCAGCCAGGACCACGATCTGAGCCACGGACTCCACATCTCGTCGGGCGAGCCGTCCGACCGGTACTCCGGCTCACCGGTACGCACCGTGGGCTTCTCCAAACAGATCATCGACAGCATCAAGTACGCCCCCAATGAGACGGGAATCATTCCCACCGCCGCCATTTCGATAGGGAAGACCCAGTACATCAACTTCATGTCCATCCGGGACTGGGGCCGCGACGGAGAATGGTCGACGAACTACTCGGGCATCGCGGTCTCCAACGACAATGGCCAGAACTGGGGCGTCTATCCCGGCACGATCCGCGCAGCCGGGCCGGACAGTGGGCGAGCGCCCTTCGTTCCGGGAAATGAGAACTTCCAGATGGGGGCGTTCCTCAAGTCGAGCGACGGTTACCTGTACTCGTTCGGGACGCCGTCGGGGCGTGGTGGTTCGGCGTACCTGGCGCGAGTTTCGCAGCGAACTGTGCCGGACCTGAGCAAATACCAATACTGGAACGCCGACCAGAACGCGTGGGTGCCGAACAATCCGGGCGCGGCCACACCCGTGATTCCCGGTCCGGTGGCCGAGATGTCGGCCCAGTACAACACGTATCTCAAGCAGTACCTGGTGATGTACACCAACGGCGGCAACGACGTCGTGGCACGGACGGCGCCGGCCCGACAAGGACCGTGGAGTCCGGAGCAACTGCTGGTGTCGTCCTTCCAGATGCCCGGCGGCATCTACGCGCCGATGATGCATCCGTGGACGACAGGCAAAGACGTGTACTTCAACCTGTCGTTGTGGTCGGCATACGACGTCATGTTGATGCACACCGTATTGCCCTAACGCTGCCCATCGGACGCAAAGAATGCGGGGACCCGTCCGGGTCCCCGCATCCTGGTGGTAGTTGTTAGCTCGAGGTGACGAACTGCGGGCAGTAGGCCGAGGCCGCGTCGACGGCGAACGTCTTGGCGCCCTTCTTGGTCAGGCCGGTCGACTCGGCCACCGCGGTGATGACCTGATCGGGCGACTGTCCCTGCTGCAGGGCGGTGCAGACGGCGTGCGCGTCGCTGATGGCGCGAGCCGGGGTCGGGGGCGTGATGCCGTCCGACTGCAGCTGGGCGAGGAACGCGTTGTCCACCGAGCTTGCGCCGGCGGTGGCGGCCATCCCGAGGGCGGTCAAGCCGAGGGTGGCGGCGGTCAGGGTGGTGCCGGCCAGGGTGGCAACGAAACGGCGAGTGAACATTTGGATCTCCTTTGTGCTGATTGGTTGGTGGTCGCGCTGTGTGCGTTGAACCAAGAATCAGCACTAGGGCTTTACGGATTCTCAATAAATCCTTGGCGGAATCGAGATGCGCGGTCCGCCGAGTCGTTATGAACGCAACTCGCCGCCAGATTGGGCTGTCGCGCTGGATCGCAGTCTAGGTCAGAAGCCGAAGAGCTGGGTGATCTTCGCGAAGAGCTGCCAGACCCCCTAGCCGAACGGTAGGGCGACCCATAACCAGGCCAGGGCGATGAGGACGCGGTTGACGCTCTGGTCGGTCATAGCTGCCTCTCCGGCTGCTTGCGGGCGGTGGCGGCGACCGGCCCGATCAGCTCCGCGATGGCATTGACAATCAGCGGGCCCAACACGCCGGCGACCGACCATGCGGTCAGCAACCTGCCGTGGATGGCGCCGACCTCATAGGTGCCGAACAAGTCGCGCAGGGA
>CAVTLW010000062.1:0-99942 GCA_963735655.1 uncultured Actinomycetota bacterium | reverse complement strand
CTCATCGTGTACGACCGATTGGTAGTGGGACTCACCGCAGCGATCTGCCGCGGCGCGGAGCTGGGTGATCCGCTGGCTCCGTACACGAGCCGCACCTGTTCGGCGAACGGACAGGACGTGTCGGAGTTGCCGACAGCGGATTGCGTGAAGCCGCCCGACGACCCGGTCACCGTCGGGCACACCTGAGCGCCGCTCGGGAGCGCCACCGGCGGCGTCGCGGTGGTAGCACCCGAGGACGCCAGCGACCACGACCCGCAGGCCTGCGTCTTGAAGGCGACATCGCTCGGCAGAATTTGCACTGGCGGCCCTGCCACACCATTGGCGATCATGTCTTCGATGGTTCCGCTGAGCCCCTTCAGCCGCTCCCAATAACAGGCAGCACCACCTGCTGAGCGATACGTACCGGGCTGGATATCCACTCCGACCCGGAAGGTGCCGTCGCCCGGAAACGAGGTTGCCGGACCCGCGGGCTTCGTCGAAGACGGAACCGACGAGGGAGTCGACAACGGATCCGACGCCGGAATCGACACCGTCGTGCCCGGGTAGATCGGCGGCAGCGGCGTCGGCCCCTCGCTGTGAACCGTCGCCGTTATCGGGGCTGATTTGTGGCCGCCACCGCCGCAGCCGGCAATAGCGACAACCGCCGCCGCACTAACGGCGATGGCGAAAACAATGCGGCGTGGGGTGATCAGCTGTATACCGTCTGCCCGTCGGCGTCGACCAGAAAACGCTCGGTACCGTGCTCAACCTTTGCGGCGTCCGCACCCAGCGACACCATGATCTTGTTTGCGGCGTTACGCATGACATCGAATGTCAATTCGATGGCCTCAGCATCGGAGAAATGCGAGCGCACCTCGGCGGCATCGTCGACGACGAGGTGCGCAGGGCTCCAAATTAACCCATCCGTGTACCGCAGGGCAGCTTTTGCGCGTGCGTCGAGCGACACCGAGTTTTCGAAGCGCGCGATCTCGGCATACAGCGCCTCCGACCGCCGGCATCGAGCGCGCTGCTCTCCCGCCGCGACTTGCACGACCGACAGTTGTGTTGGGTCGCGCCGCGCAGGCGCGCACCAGCTCGGTCGTGACGGGGTCCAGCGCGCGCATTCGGGCCACGCCGGGCAGCAGGTCGTTGAACAGCAGATCGGAGGGGTCGGAGCCCTTGTCCCACGAGATGGGCCCGTCTGCCCATGCCAGATACTGCTCACCCAGGCCCAATGCCTCCAGGCCAGCGCGCACCCGCGGCACGAAGTCCGCTATGTAGATCGACGCGACCGCGCTAAAGGTCCCGCGCCCCAGCGCCTTGACCAATCGGGACCGCTGCTCGCCGGTGATCGCCGACACATCGGTGCTGAACTGCTCGGCGAATTCGGCGACGACCGACTCGGCGTCGGATGCCGGCCCGCTCACCGCCACTTCGGCGGGCGACGGCGGCAACGACAACGTCTCGGCACATACCCGCCGGGCCAGCCCCGCAATACGACCGTCCCCCGGAGACAGGGCGACCAATCGGGTTAGCTGATCTTCTCGAACCGAAACCGGGGCCGCCATTTCCCTAAGCTACTGCGCCTGGCTCACCGAGGACATATGGAAATCCGGGATCCGCAACGACGGCATCGCCGCGCGGGTCGCCCAATCCCCCCACTCGCGCGGCAGGGTCTTCTCGCTGACGCCGGCCTCGGTGGCCCGTCGCAGCAGGTCCAGCGGGCTTTCGTTGAACCGGAAGTTGTTGACCGCCCCGGTGACCTCGCCATCTTCGATGAGGTAGACGCCATCGCGTGTCAGCCCGGTGAGCAGCAGCGTGGTCGGGTCGACCTCGCGGATGTACCACAGTGTGGTGAGCAGCAGGCCGTGCTCGGTGCCGGCGATCATGTCGGCAAGATCATTCGACCCACCGGTCATCACCAGGTTGTCGGCGGCAACGGAGACCGGGACGTCGAACTTGGCGGCGGTAGCCCGCGGATAGGCCAGCGCGTTGATCACCCCGTTGCGGATCCAGTCGACCTGCGAGATCTCCATTCCGTTGTCGAACACCGACAGCGTCTCCGTCGAGTTGCTCGCCGCGACGAACGGCGTACTGAGCAGGCCCGGAGCCATCGGATCGGAGAACAACGTCAGCGGCAACTCGGTGAGCCGCTCCCCCACCCGGGTGCCGCCGCCGGGCGCCGAGAACGCGGTCCGGCCCTCCTGCGCACCGCGGCCGACCATCGACCACGCCATGTAGATCATCATGTCGGCCACCGTCGACGGCGGCATGATCGTCTCGTACCGTCCCGCCGGCAGCTCGACGGTCCGCTCGGCCCAGCCGAGTTTCAACGACAGCTCCTCGAGCAGCGAGTCGATGGGCACATTGGTGAAGTCGGGCGTGCCGACGCCGGCCCATGCGCTCGCGTCGCCGCGTTTGCCGTTGATCTCTACCGCACCTTCGGGCTGGGTGTAACGCCGGCGCAGCCCGGTCGAGGACGCCAGGAACGTCGTCGAAACGCTGTGGTGCGCATAGCCATACAACCGATCTTCGCCCCGGAATCCGCGGCTCAAGGGGCCCGCGATGCGGGCAAAGACCTCGGCTCCGGTACCGGAAACCGGCGCGTCCCAGTCGGCCGGCTCGGCGGTGTCGGCAAGCAACGGCGCGGCATCACCGGCCTCGGGCGCCGACCGTGCGGCTTGCTGCGACGCGGCCACCAGTCCAGGGATCAGCGACTGGTCCACCTCGGCGGACACCACGGTGCCGATGAACGCGCTTTCGCCTTGGCGCACAACAGAAATCACGGTCGTGTTGCGGCTCACGGCGACGCCGTTGGTGGTCATCGAATTGCCCGCCCAGCGCAGCGTTGCTTCCATCCGGTCGGTGACCAGCACCATGGTCTCGTCGGCCCCACCCGCCTTGGCCGCCTCGGCCAGAACGAGGTTGACCAGGTGCTGTGGTGTGATCATCGGCCGCCCTCGGTCATGGTGTTGAGCACATTGATGCCGCGGAACAACGCCGACGGGCAGCCGTGGCTGACGGCAGCAACCTGGCCGGGCTGAGCCTTACCGCAGTTCATCGCGCCGCCCAACCGCCAGGTCGACTGCCCCCCAACGGCTTCCATGGAATTCCAGAATTCGGTAGTGGTGGCCTGATAGGCGACGTCGCGCAACTGACCGTAGAGGGCGCCGTCCCGGATGCGGAAGAACCGCTGGCCGGTGAACTGAAAGTTGTAGCGCTGCATGTCAATTGACCATGACTTGTCGCCGACGATGTAGATGCCGTCGTCGACCCGGCCGATCAAATCCGCGGTGCTGAGGTCCTCGGCGGCCGGTTGCAGCGATACGTTGGCCATCCGCTGGATCGGCACGTGATGCGGCGAGTCGGCATAGGAGCATCCGTTGGACCGTTCCTTGCCGAGCCGCGGCGCGAACACCCGGTCCAGCTGATAGCCGACGAACAACCCGTCGCGCACCAGATCCCAGCTTTGCGCGGCCACTCCCTCGGCGTCGTAACCGATACTGGCCAAACCGAATTCGACGGTGCGGTCCGCGGTCACGTTCATCACCGACGAGCCGTATTGCATGGTGTCGAGTTTGTCCGGGGTGGCGAACGAGGTTCCGGCGTAGGCGGCCTCATATCCAATGGCACGGTCGTATTCGGTTGCGTGGCCAATCGATTCGTGGATGGTCAACCACAGATTGGTGGGGTCGATCACCAGATCCGTCGGCCCGGGCATCACGCTGGGCGCCTTGACCTTCTCGGCCAGCAAGGACGGCAGCTCGGCGAGCTCGTCGGTCCAGTTCCACACCTGGTCGCCGGCCACCGCTTCCCAGCCCCGGGCCGTCGGCGGTGCGAGCGTCCGCATCGACTCGAAGCTGCCGGCCGCCGTATCGACGGTCACCGCCTCGTACGAGGGCATCACCCGCACCCGCTGCTGGGTGGTCGACGATCCGAAGGTGTCGGCGTAGAAGATCTGCTCCTTGACCGCGGTCAATGCGGCCGACACATGGTCGACGCCGTCGGCGCTCAGCAGCCGCCCCGAGTACTCCTCCAGCACCGCGATCTTGTCGGTCGCGGGGATGCTGAACGGGTCGATCTCGTAGCTCGATAACCAGGTCGCGTCGGCGTAGACCGGCTCGGGCGCCAGCCGCACGGTCTCCTTGTTCAGCGCCGCCAGGATGGTGGCCACCTGCACGGCGCGGCGCGCGGTGGCCGCCGCGACGTTCGGCGCCAACTCCGCATGCGAGGCGAATCCCCACGTGCCCGCGACGATCACCCGCACCGCCAAGCCCAACTCGCGGTTGATGACGGCGGTCTCCAGCTCGCCGTCACGCAGCTGGATGATCTCGGTGCTGATGCGGTGAATGCGCAGGTCGGCATAGCTGGCGCCGGCGGCGACGGCCGCCGACAACGCGGCGTCGGCAAGCTCACGGCGCGGCTGGTCTAGGAAGTCAGCATCGATTCCCCGGTCCGGTGTCACCGGTACACCGTAACGACCACTCACCGAAAATTCAGGCTGGACCGGCTTTAATACGTGGATGGCGGTCGCGGCGTTGGACAGGCAGCCTCGAAGCACCGCGCTCGGGTATGCGCTGCTGGCTCCGAGCCTCTTCGGCGTGATCGCCTTCTTGCTGTTACCGATCCTCGTCGTGGTCTGGCTGAGCCTGTACCGGTGGGATCTGCTGGGGCCGCTGCGCTATGTCGGCATGGCCAACTGGCGTTCGGTGCTTCACGACGCCGGCTTCGCCAACTCGCTGGTGGTCACCGCCATTTTCGTCGCGATCGTGGTCCCGGCGCAGACGGTGCTCGGGCTGCTGGCCGCGACGATGCTGGCCCGCCGGCTACCGGGCACCGGCCTGTTCCGCACCTTGTATGTGTTGCCCTGGATCTGCGCCCCGCTGGCCATCGCGGTGCTGTGGCGCTGGATTCTGGCGCCCACCGACGGCGCGGTCAACACCGTGTTGGGACAGCGGATCGAATGGCTCACCGATCCCGGCCTTGCCCTGCCGGTGGTTTCGGCCGTCGTCGTCTGGACCAACGTCGGCTACGTCTCGCTGTCCTTCCTGGCGGGCCTGTTGGCCATCCCGGACGACATCCACAACGCCGCGCGCACCGACGGCGCCAACGCCTGGCAGCGGTTCTGGCGGATCACCCTGCCGATGCTGCGGCCGACGATGTTCTTCGTCCTGGTCACCGGAATCGTCAGCACCGCGCAGGTTTTCGATACCGTCTATGCGCTGACCGGCGGCGGGCCGGGCGGCGGCACCGACCTGGTAGCCCACCGCATCTACGCCGAAGCGTTCGGCGCCGCGGCCATCGGGCGGGCATCGGTGATGGCGGTGGTGCTGTTCGTCATCCTCGTCGGCGTCACCTTCGTTCAGCATCTCTATTTCCGGCGGCGGATCAGCTATGACCTCACCTAGCCGCATTTCCCACGCAGCGATCTACACCGGCTTGGTGCTCGGTGCGGTGATCACGTTGCTGCCGTTCGGGCTTGGCCTATTGACATCGTTCACGTCGGCCCACCAGTTCGAGACGGGCTCGCCGCTGCAACTGCCGCACCCACCCACACTGGCCAACTACGGCGACCTGGCCGGTGCCGGGTTCGGGCGTGCGGCGGCAGTGACCGCGTTGATGACGGCGGTGATTCTGGTTGGCCAGCTGACCTTTTCGGTGCTGGCCGGGTACGCGTTCGCGCGGTTGCGGTTTCCCGGGCGCGACGCGCTGTTCTGGGTCTACATCGCGACGTTGATGGTGCCCGGAACCGTCACGGTGGTGCCGCTGTATCTGATGATGGCCCAGCTGGGTCTGCGTAACACCTTCTGGGCGTTGGTGTTGCCCTTTCTATTTGGTTCCCCGTACGCGATTTTCCTGCTGCGCGAGCACTTTCGCATCATCCCGGACGAGTTGATCAACGCCGCGCGGTTGGACGGCGCCAACACCTTGGACGTGATCGTGCACGTGGTGCTGCCCTCCAGTCGACCGGTGCTAGCCGCCTTGACGCTGATCACCGTGGTCTCGCAATGGAACAACTTCATGTGGCCGTTGGTGATCACCAGCGGCCACAAGTGGCGGGTGCTGACGGTGGCGACCGCCGACCTGCAGTCCCGGTTCAACTCTCAGTGGACGCTGGTGATGGCGGCGACCACGATCGCGATCGTGCCGCTCGTCGTGCTGTTCGTCGCCGCTCAGCGGCATATCGTCGCGTCGATCGTCGTTTCGGGGCTCAAATGACCCGGCCGCGCGCCGAGATTGCGGTGAGGGCTGTAATTTTGGCGGATTCACGACCACCACGGCAATTTCGGCGCAGCCAATGACCGGGCCGCGATTCTCCACAGTGGTTGCCGGGGCGGTCGTCATGGTCGCGGTCCTGTTGGCTGCCATGGCCGTGCTGTTGAACCGCGCGGGCCAACCCCATGGCGGCAAGATCGTTGTGACCGTGCGGCTTTGGGGGGAGCCCATCGCCGCGGCATACCGGGAGTCGTTCGCGGCATTCAACCGCGCGCATCCCGACATCGAGGTGCACACCAATCTGGTGGCCTTCTCGAACTACTTCGACACGCTGCGCACCGATGTGGCCGGCGGCAGCGCGGACGACATCTTCTGGCTGTCCAACGCCTACCTCGCCGCCTACGCCGACAGTGACCGGCTGACGAAGATCGACACGGCGGGCGCCTCGGCCTGGGAGCCGGCGGTGGTCGACCAGTTCACCCGCCACGGCGTGCTGTGGGGAGTGCCGCAACTGACCGACGCCGGTATCGCCGTGTTCTACAACGCCGATCTGCTTGCCGCGGCAGGTGTCGATCCCGCCCAGCTGGACAGCGTGCGGTGGAGTCCCAACGGCGACGACACGTTACGCGCGGTGCTGGCCCGCCTCACCGTCGACGCCGACGGGCACGTCGCGGGCACACCGGGTTTCGACGCCGGACGGGTCCGCCAGTGGGGCTACAACGCGGCCAACGATCCGCAAGCCATCTATCTCAACTACATCGGGTCGGCCGGCGGGGTGTTCCAGCACGGCGACGACTTCGCATTCGACAACCCAGCGGCGGTGGGTGCCTTCCGCTATCTCGTCGGCCTGATCAACGACGACCACGTCGCACCCCCGGCTTCGGACACCAACGACAACGGCGACTTCTCGCGCAACCAGTTCCTGGCCGGCCGGATGGCGCTCTTCCAGTCCGGCACCTACAACCTGGCGGCGGTGGCCCGCGACGCCGGCTTCCACTGGGGAGTGGCGATGCTGCCCAGCGGGCCCAAGGGCCGCGTCAGCGTCACCAACGGTATTGCGGCCGCAGGCAATTCAGCGTCTAAGCACCCGGATGCGGTGCGACAGGTGTTGGCGTGGATGGGCAGCGCCGCCGGCAATGCCTATCTGGGCCGCACCGGCGCGGCCATCCCGGCGGTGCTGTCCGCGCAGGCGGTATACCTCGATTACTGGGCCGCCAAGGGCGTCGACGTCACACCGTTCTTCTCGGTGCTCGACGGCCCCCGCATCCCGGCTCCCGGCGGCGCCGGATTCGCCGCGGGCGAGACGGCCCTGAAACCCTATTTCGACGAAATGTTCCTCGGCCGTGGCGATGTGGCGACGACCCTGAAACAGGCTCAGGCAGCGGCCAACGCCGCCGCCGTCCGCTGACCGGAAAGTTGCCGAAATTCCCCACCCGCTCCCGCGTCTGACACGATGACCGAGTGCCCACACCGACCGTGCCCTCATCCGCAGCAAGGCCGAGCCTGGACCAGCTGAAGACACCGCGAGCCGCGGCCCTGGCCGGGGTGCTGTCGGCGCTGCTCTTCGCGGCGGTACTGATCCTGATCCGCGTCAAGATGCCCGAGGGAGTCGGCGACTCGACGCAATGGCTGAACTCTGAACAGAGCGGCATCCTGACCGCGACAGAGCTGATGCCGTTTGCCGGGATCACCTTCTTGTGGTTTATCGGGGTGGTGCGAGATGGGTTCGGGCGCTTGGAGGATCGGTTCTTCGCGACGGTGTTTCTGGGCAGCGGTCTGCTGTTCTTGGCGATCATGTTCGTCTCGACCGCGGTGGCTGCAGCGCTGGTGGCCAGCAACACGGGTGTCACCGACCCTGCAGCGCATGCTGAAATAGTCGCGTTCGGTAAGGGGATCGTGGTGTCGGCCGCCAAAACCTACGCCATCCGGATGGCGGCCGTGTTCATGATGTCGTTGGCCACCATCTGGCTCAAAACCGGTCTGATGCCGCGCTGGCTGGTCGCTGTGACCTATCTGGTCGCGGTGGGGTTGCTGATCGCGGGCGACCTGAGCATGTGGCTGACGGTGGCGTTTCCCATCTGGATACTCATCGTGAGCGTCCTGCTCTTGACCCGCGCGGAATTCGTCGACAAGCCAGCCCACGCGGTGACGGCGGGACCATGTGGCGATGGGGCGGGAAGTTAGTTACAGGGAGCGTCGCCCGGCGTGTAGTAGGGCAATCCGGCGGGGGTGTAGCACGGCGGCTGTCCGGCGGCTGCCTGGGCCGCCGCTTCGTCGTCTCCCGCTACAGCTCCTCCCACAACTGCGTCGCGAGCGACGTCCGTGCATCCGCCAACGTCGACGTGTCGGCCGCCGGCACCGGCGCAGACGTCTGCCTTACTGACTCCGGGCGTCTGGATCGTCGCGATCGCCGCGGGTAGTGCCGCGAGCATTACGACCATTCCGAGGCCGGCAGTCCAAGACCTAATCATTTGACTCATTGCGTCATCTCCTTGTCGCCACAGGCGCCGCAGTCAACCTCGTGCTGACACCGTCAAAGCGATCATGGTGATCGCAGTGTATCGGCGCGGGCCAACCACGAACCCGCAGCGTGGCATCACCGCGTATGGTTCGACCAACCTCGCTGGTCGCGAGATCGCCGAGCCGAAGGAGCCAAGTGTCGGAAGGCGAGCCGGATCCGTCCCACATCATGGCGGTGGGTGCCGGGTTCTGGGCGTCGAAGACCTTGCTCTCTGCGGTCGAGCTGGGCTTGTTCACGCTGTTGGACGCCGAGCCGCTGACCGCGGCCCAGGTCGGTAAAGGCCTCGGGCTGCATCCGCGGGCGATCTACGACTTTCTGGACGCCCTGGTCGCCATGCGATTCCTCGACAGGGACGGCGATGGCAGCGACGGCCGTTACCGCAATACCGCCGAGACCGCAGCGTTCCTGAATAGGCGCAGCCCGCGCTGTATCGGCGGGATGTTGGAGATGTTCAATGCGCGGTTGTATGGCTTTTGGAACGCCCTCACCGAAGCGCTACAGACCGGCAAGCCGCAGAACGAAATAAAGCGGACCGGGCAGCCGATGTTCGACGGGCTGTACCGCGACCCGGCGCGGTTGGAGGAGTTCATGCTCGCGATGGAAGGAATCTCGGTCGGTAACTTCCGCGCGTTGGCCGAGAAATTCGACTTCTCCAAATACAAGTCAAGAGCTGCAACATCATTGGCGCGCCATCGCAACAGTGAGCCGGTCCTCGGGTTTGATGAGGTGATCGTGGCTGTCGTCGCCGATGTCGATCTGCACCCAGTCGATCTGACCGGAAAACTTGTTGCCGGTGGGGCCGTAGTCCGGGGATGCGGATGAGCCGGTGTCGGCGCCGACGTCGCAGGCCTCGTCGGCGGAGTAGATCATGGGCTGCGTCCGTTCAACGCGACCCTGGCCGACGGGTTTGCCGTCGTAGTACAGCGTGACGTCGCCGCCTTTGGCCAGACCGCCGCCGTCGTAGGTGAATTCCATCCGCACCTGGTGCTTTCCGACTGGGATGAGTTCCTTAGCGGTGATCATGTAGTGATCGATGCCCAGGAAGTTGTAGCAATATTTGAGCTTGCCCTCATGCGCATACAGCGACCAGCCGCCCACCAGGCCACCCTGGGTGACGATGACGCCGGTGGCGCCCGCCTCCGGCACGGTGATGTTGGCGGTCACCGAATACGACTTGTTTTTCAGCGTGAGTACGCAGTTCTCGCTGACCCGCATCCCGGGGAACAGCAGCTGACGGTTCCCACGGATCAACTGGGGGCGCCCGGCCAGATCGGGGTTTAAGCGCTCGAAGGTCCGGTCATCAAGGGGCACAACGTTGTATTTGACCGCCTCGATGAGCCATAGGCGCTGCATGTCGGCCAGCTTCTGCGGGTTCTCCTTGGCCAGGTTGTGTGCCTGGGTCCAGTCGTCGGGTCCGTACAGCTCCCAGACATCGTCGTCAAACGCCGGCGGCGCCTCGGTGCTCCACGGCGTGCGGTGCTTGGTCACCGCGGTCCAGCCATTGTGGTAGATGCCGCGGTTGCCGAACATCTCGAAATACTGAACGTGGTGGTGCTCGGGCGCATCGCCGTCACGCAGGGTGGGCAGCATGCTGACGCCTTCCAGCGGCGCCTGCGCAATGCTGTTCACCACGGTGGGCTCGGGCAGTCCGGCCGCTTCCAAGATGGTCTTGGCGACGTCGATGATGTGGTGAAACTGGCTGCGGATCTTGCCTTTGTCGGCGAAGCCGTTGGGCCAGTGCACGATGGTGCCGTTGCGGGTGCCGCCCCAGTGTGAGGCCACCTGCTTGGTCCACTGATACGGCGTGCACAGGGCGTGTGCCCAGCCGACCGCGTAATGGTTGTAGGCCTTCGGCGTGCCGAAATCATCGATCTTGGACAGCAGGAACTCGGTTGTCTCGATTCCCGGCATGCCGTTCAACATGGACATCTCGTTGAAGCAGCCGTTCAGCGTGCCTTCGGCCGAGGCGCCGTTGTCGCCGATGATGTAGTAGATCAGCGTTTCCTCGAGTACCCCCAAGTCGTCGAGGGTGTCGACGAGGCGCCCCACCTCGTGGTCGGTCTGCTCGAGGAAGCCGGCGTAGAGCTCCATCTCGCGGGCCAGCACTGGCTTCAACTCGGCGGGCATGTCATCCCAGGCCGGGATCTCGTCGTGCCGTCTGGTCAGCTCCGCGTCTGCGGGCACCACACCCAGTTCCTTCTGTCGGGCAATGATCGCCTCGCGCAACGTGTCCCACCCGCCGTCGAATTTGCCCTTGTACTTGTCCGACCACTCCTTGGGCACGTGGTGCGGCGCGTGGGTGGCACCGGGGGCCCAATACATGAAGAACGGCTTGTCAGGCGCCAGCGCCTTCTGCTGGCGCACCCAGGTGATGGCGCGGTCGGCGAGATCCTCGGTGAGGGTGTAGCCCTCCTCGGGTGACTTCGGCGGTTCCACCGCCGAGGTGCCCTCATACAGCCCGGGGTAATACTGGTTGGCCTCGCCACCAACGAAGCCGTAGAAGTACTCGAAGCCCGAGCCGGTGGGCCACTGGTTGAACGGCCCCACGGGGGAGACCTCCCAGACCGGCACCTCGTGGCACTTGCCGAACTGTGCTGTCGAATAGCCATTGAGCACAAGGGTTTCGGCGATGGGCGCCTTATCCTTGGGCCGCACGCTGCTGTTCCCCGGTGCCGAGGTGGCGATCTCGGTGATGCCACCCATCCCGACCGAGTGATGGTTGCGCCCGGTCAGCAACGCCTGCCGAGTCGGTGAACACAGCGCCGTGGTGTGAAAGCGGTTCAGCTTCAACCCGCCCGCCGCCAGGCGCTCGGCCGTCGGCGTATTGCACGGGCCGCCGAAGGCCGACGATGCACCGAAGCCGACATCGTCGAGCAGCACGATCAGGACGTTGGGTGCGCCTTTGGGCGGACGCAATGCGGTGATCGGCGGATATTTGGTGTCCGGATCCTTGGCGTCATACGTGGTCAGGCCGACATGCTTGGCGTCCGGGATGGGCAAGATATCCCGCCGCACCTGGTCCTGCTCAGGCGCCGCGATGGGTTGGCCGGCCTCGCCGTCGGATGCGGCAGCGTGCTTGTGGCCGTTGGGTTGTGCTGATGAATCAGCCATGATGGACCTCTTTCAAAGCTTTGGGGTTGCTCTGGGCCAGCCGGTCGAGGCTGAGCCAGCGAACAGATGCGTCGCAGTGCTCGAACTGCCGGTGGCCGAGGAAGTTCAGCACTACGAAAAGCTAGCTGACGCAAGGGCTTTTGAGCGTCCTATGCGGCCGATAAGAATGGTGCCCGGCTTGTGCTGGGTCCTCCTCGTCGCGCGCCTACTATCGTTGGAAGGCATGACCGGCCATCTGGGCGACTACACCGCGAGCTCGTCTGCGGGGGCCCGATGTCCCACCCTAGGCGGTCTTACTCATCGACAACACCCCGTTGATGACAAACATCCGCGGCCAGGGTGGAAGCCGGCTACCTTCTCGAGTCGTTGTTCGCGGACTGGGTCGAGGCTGCCTCTCATGTGACTGGTGCGTTGAGGATTGACCCACGCGGTTCTCGACGGATTCGGGGTGGCAGACCCATCAGGTCACCAACTCCCAATTCGCCGAGTTCGTCACGGCCACCGGCTATCTGACGGTTGCCGAACGCCCGTTGGACCCAGCCGACTTTCCCGGCGCCCCGGCCCAGAACCTGCAGCCCGGTTCAAATTTGCGTGAGACCACCCCAAAGCGCCCGGTCAGGAATGTGGTCACTGAAGCTTCGGCGGTGACATCAAGGCGAAAGCGGCGTCGTCCGTTCACAACTCGCACTCACCGTGCGCATAGCAGGGCACGATAGGGACCTTGTCCTGTCGCGCTCACTCGAGGGCAGCACGCTTGGCCTGACCCCGGCCGGTTGGTCCGGGTCGAGTGAGAGTCTTGCGGCCCAAGATGTGGGCAGGACGGCTCGACGACAACATGACAACTAGGAAGAGGCACACTCCGGAACAGGTCGTACGGAAGCTGGGGACTGCGGACCGGCTGCTGAGCGAGGGCAAGGACGTCTCAGCAGTATGCCGCGAGCTAGGAGTTTCCGAGCAGACCTATCACCGCTGGCGCAACGAGTTTGGCGGCCTGAAGGCCGACGACGCGAAGCGGCTCAAAGAGTTGGCGCGGGAGAACTCGGTGCTCAAGCGGCTACTCGCCGACGCAGAGCTGGAGAAGGCCTGATCCAAGCCCGAGTCGTAATCAGCGACTGGAAAATCGAATACAACCACCACCGCGTCCGCTCTCAGCGGTGGGCTACCTGCCACCGGCTCGCTACGCCGCCACTTGCATCCACCGCTGAACGACTCTCACTGAGAGTGGACTCCGCGGGTGCACATGGACTGGGCGCAGGGGGCAAAGGGACCGAGGTCAAATCGGTTGTGGTCGGCGAATACTGGCGCCGCAGGCCGCAGCTGCCGATCCGCTGTTTGTCGAACAGGTTCTTCAGCGGCTTATGTTGAGCCCGGGTTCGAACGGGTCGGATATGAACCACTCGTGCAAGATGGTGGAAGGTCTATGTGCGGTGCAGCGCGATGTCTGTAGCACGCAGCATGGCCGATCGCACCTGCTCGGTAGTGTCGCCCTGGGAAAGGCTCATCAACGCTGCGGCGTTGACCGCGCCGATGAGCGCCCCCACTAGGGCGGCTGCACTGATTGGGTCCAATTCGTCCGGATAGGCGCGTCGCAGGGCGTCAGCCAACTCGGATAGCGCAGCGAAAAGCAAATGGAACTGCCGCGCCAACAGGCTGGGCTTTGACAGCACCAACCGCACACGCACTGCCGCCAGCCCGGTTGTCAGGTCACCGGCGAAGCTATTGGCGATCATATGCTGCATTGCGCGAGCAAGCACGTCCGGCATCGACTCACTGGGGCTGCGGTCGGCGACTGCTTTCAGGCCGATATCCATGCGAACTTCGGCGTTGGCGAACAGCACATCCTCTTTAGCGGGGAAATGCAAGAAGAAGGTCCGGGTGCTGACGTCGGCCGCGGCCGCGATCTCGGCGACTGTGGTCTGGTCGTAACCCTGTTGCTCGAACAACCGAACCGCCGCGCACAGCAGCGCGTTCCGCGTGCGCTGCTTCTTTCGTTCGCGCAGTCCCCCGCCTGTCATCAGAGCCCACATTACTACACCGCATGTAACTGTTCATTGCATGAATTGATGCAGCCGATGTAGCGTTCTTCTGACGGGAGGAGAGGGGGCTTGCGATGAGAGCCCTGACTGGATGCGCGGTGAAGTAACGACGTGAGCGTCTTCAAGGGGAAGGTGGCGATCGTCACCGGTGGCGGAATGGGCTTGGGGCGCGCCCTGTGCGGGGAACTCGCACGACAGGGCGCCACCGTGATCGCCGCGGACATCGCCGGGGATATGGCCAACCAGGTCGCTGCGCAGATCGAGCAATCCGGCGGGAAGGCGCGCGCCGCGCAGATCGACTTGTCGAATAACGACGAGGTTTTGCGTCTGGTTGACCAGACGATCGCCGACCTGGGCCGCCTCGATTACATGTTCAACAACGCCGCGATCGTGATCGGCGGAGACGCCCGTGATCTCACGGTGCAGCAGTGGGACCGCGTCCTGGACGTCAACCTCCACGGTGTCCTCTACGGGACGCTCGCCGCGTATCGCGTGATGGTGACGCAAGGCCACGGCCATATCGTCAATGTGTCGTCGCTGAGCGGCCTGATCCCGCAACCCGGCAATGCACCGTACTGCACAGCAAAGCACGCCCTGGTCGGACTTTCGCTCTCGCTTCGGTTCGAAGGGGCCGACCTCGGGGTGAAGGTCAGCTGCGTTTGTCCCGGCGATATGAAAACCGACATCTACAAGAATATGACCGTGGTGAACATGAAGGTGGACACCGAGGAGATCATCCGCGTCAGCCGCAGCTCTCACTTTCTGATGCCACAGTGGAGCGCCGAAAGGGCAGCGCGGGAGATCCTTGCCGGGGTGGCCCGCAACAAAGCCATCATTGTGTTTCCCGCTGTGGTGCGGGGGATTTGGCGCCTGAATCGAGCCTTCCCCGGCGTGCTCTACTGGGTCAACGTCCGACGCATGAGGATGTTTCGGCGCATCCGTCAAGACACTTGATCCGCTGGCGTGCTCGGACAATCCCTTGAGAACGCCGACCTCTCTAATCGCATGCCGCCGACGGCCAATCGGCCGGCGAGCTGAGCCGGGGCGCCATAGCGTGGCATCTCCCCACTGAAGCACTGCGCTACAGCCCGCGGCCCGCTACGCTGCGGCTTGCAACGACTAAACCGACTCCCACACGATCTGGACCGATTCACGGGGTCCCGTCACGCTGTTTGTCGATGTAGCCCGCGCGGAACAAAATCAGCGCGCTAACGATCAACACCCTGATGGGAAATGCCAATGCCAGCCACATAGAAACGTCGCCCCACCGATGCGAAGAACCGATCCTCGTAACGCCCGAGGTTGTCCCGCACGACGCCGATGAACCACAGGAAGGTGATACCGGCGAACGGCATCAGCTTCGTCGCCGTCGAGATGCCGTCTTTTTGTGCGTCGAGCCATTCCGTCGAGTCACCCATTCCTTCTGTCATCTTCACGCGGATCAGGATCAGCGTGGCGCCGAAAAGCAAGGCGAACAGAACCCCGGCTAAGGCCGCCGCTCGCAGCGTCGTCAACTGGTGCAGGCTTGGCCTGCTGCGTAAGCGAGACCGTTGGGTGTGGACACCGCGTCATCGTGTCGGACCCGCATCGTGTGCGCGGCTCAATCAGGAGCCTTAGCAACACGAAGCGCCGGCACCACCCCACGGCGGTAGCGGGGTCTGTGCGATCACACCGTTGTTCGGCGTTCCGGTGGGCTGTCGGTTGGCGTGTCGTCGTCTTGCTGGCAGATTCGAATTCCCGGCGCAGCGGTGATGCTGTGCACGATCAGGCTGATCGTGACGATCACAACCACGGCCTGAGTGATCAACGTGCCCTGTTGTAGCTCGCCTTGCTGGATCACGATCAGGCCAAGCACGAGTGTGCCAATTCCCCGTGGGCCGAACCATCCCATGAACAGTTTGCTGCGCCTCGGCAAACCGCTACCAGCCAACGCGATCGCCAGTGATGCGATACGTACCACGATCAAAGCGAGAGCTGCGAAAACAACAACTCGCCAACCAGCGTCGCGCCAGGCCGGCGCAACTGCCACCGCACCGAAAAGCGCGAACACCAGCAGTTCGAGAAGTTGGCCGGCCGCGTCGGAGACCTGTGTCGCCGCCGCCTGGGTACCGCTGCGTCGCGAAACAACTGAGTAGGCCAACCCGCCGACGAAGGCGGCGACGAACCCGCTGCCGTGCAACCGCTCGCCAAGCCCGAAGCAGACGAGCGCGAGCGCCAGGGTCGCCAGCTGCGCCCACGTGCCACTCATCCACCCGCGCGCACTGGATCGTGAGATCACCACGCCGCCGATCACACCAATGAGCACGCCGACTGCCAGCGAGGCGAATTCGGTACGAAACGCGAACCAGGCCCAGCGGACCGGAGCGGGATCAGTCTGCTCCGACGCGAAGCGCCAGCGCGGCCAGCAACGCGGCCAGCGCAAAGCCGTCATAAAGGCCGCTCTCAATCGAGAGCGCACGGCGGACACGGTCAGGGATGCGCCGATCCTCGAGCAGGGCGTCCACCAACGCGACCTCGGTGGGCGCCACGATAACGGCCAGGCACACCGCTTCCCAAAACGGCAGCATCGGCAGCACTAAGACGGCGCTTGCCGTGTTGAGGGCGATAGTCACCGGTATTCCTATCGCGATCAGGCGCATTGGCAGATGGCCCCGCCGAAACACGGTCCGCAGGTTCAGCGTCGCGGCTTGGTTGAACAGAATCACCGTCAGCGCCAGCTCCGAAAGGACCGTGAAACCCTTCGTGTGGGACCCCGCGTCGATCAACCCCAAGAACGACGGACCGAGAACTACCCCTAGGACGACGAATATCAGCCCGGGCGCCAAATACCAGCGTCGGACCAGCCCGGAGACGACGGCGTAGCAGAGCACGAAAACTGTGAGGACGAACGCGGTCTGATTGTGCATTCTCTGTTCCTGCCTCGGCGTCGGCTCAATACTGACACTCGTCGATGCCCGCAAGATTTGCTCTAGCGGTTTCTTTCGAATTGTTGCCCGCCGCAATCTCTTATTTTGTTGTGCTTAGCTGAGTGCTATCGACAAGAAGGAGCAAGCATGATGCTTTCAAGGCTTGCCATGCGCGGCGCACTGGTGGGCGCGATCGGCACGTCGGCGATGGCCGCCGCAATGCTTTTTGGGAGCGCCTCGTTGGCGTTCGCTCAACCCACGCCCGCACCGACGCCTGCAGCCCCTGTCGCCCCGGCGCCTGGGTGCACAGCCGCTGACCTGGCGCAGGCGTCGGGCACAGTCGGGACCGCGATGTCGGACTATCTATTCAGCCACCCGGACGTCAACAACTTCTTCACCAGCCTTCGTGGGCAGCCGAACGAGGAGATTCGCGGCGACGTCCAGAACTACATGAACGCCAACCCCCAGGTTGAGTCCGAAATCAACGGGATCCGCCAACCCCTCACCGACCTGAAAAATCGCTGCGATTACCAACCTAATTTGGGCCAATAGTCACGTAAGTGGTGTTACGCCCGACCATCACCCTCGATATAGATACGCCAGTCACGCCGGTGAGGAGCCAAGCAAGATGGGTCATTGGAAACGGTCAGGGACTATCACCGCGGCGACCGTCTTGGCGCTCGTGGCCGTCCCCGGGACGATCATCACAATTCGCACACCCGGGGTCGCCAACGCCGACGTCTGCGCAAGCGCCGGCCGAAGGATATCGGTGAGCGGCTGCGCGAACATCGCCGACGCGGTTGCGCCTTACGTTCCGCCGCCCGCGTACTACGCCCCCATGCCGTACGACCCACCGCCACCCCCGAACGTCAACGGATGTGTGAGCTACAACGGTCGGTGGGTCAACGCCGCCGGGTGCAATTAAGCCCTTCCCCTATCGCCAACCAATCACGTAGCCACCGGATCGCGTGGCGTCCGGTGAGCAGCGCCGAACGGGTCGGGGTGCACACGCTCACACTGCCGCCGGTCTTGAGGGGATCAACCCAGCGCGGGGCGTTGTCGTCGGGGCACCCGGCCTGACCGGGATCGCCGCCATCGCCCGCTCGACCATCGCCGTGATCGTCAGGCTCGGATTCACACCGGGATTGGCCGGGATGACCGCACCGTCGCAGATCAGCAGGTTCTGGTAGCCGAACACCCGATGCTCGCCATCGACAACGCCATGCTCGGGGCTCTCGGCCGCTACCGCACCGCCCAGGATGTGCGCGGTGATCGGCATGTTGAACAGCGCTTCGGTCAGCCAACTCTGCGCTGTCCCACCGGTCCGGTCGGCGAGCCGCCGGGCGATGTCGTTGGCCACCGGCAGGAAGGTGGGCGTCGGGTGGTCCGGATCCTGGCGCGTGGTGAGCCGCAGCCGTCGGCCGAAGATCCGCCGCTTGGGTACCAGCGACAGCGACGTGTCGGTGCTCTGCATGACGCCGGTGATGAGCGAACGTTGTGACCAGCCGCGCGGATTGGTCACGCGGACAAAGCGAATCGGGTGCCTGCAGATCTGGGCGAGCAGCTTGAGCGGCCGGGTGATACGCGTGCCATCGCCGGTCAGCAGCGTGAACATCAGGCCCATCGCGTTGCCGCCCGAGCCGTAGGTAACGGCTTCGACGTGGCTGTCCGCGGTGGGATGCATGCTCGAGGTGATCGAAACGCTGCGGCCCCAACCCCGGTCGTCGGGTGTGGTCACCGCGGTCATCGCCTCGCTGTTGGTGCGGACCAATTGGCCGAGCCGGTCAGAGATTCGCGGCAGCGCGCCGTCCCTCTTACATTGCGCGAGAAGCTGATTGGTTCCCAGCGCACCGGCGGCTACGACCACACCGCGCGCGGTCTGCGTGCGGCGGTCCTTGCGAAGCCAGGAGCCGGTGCGTTCGCTGGTCACGGCGTACCCGTCTGAGCCGTCCGCCGCCCCCAGCGGCCGGATCGAGGTGACGGTGCGTTCGGGATCAATCTGCACACCAAGGCGTTCGGCGAACCACAGATAGTTCTTCGGCAGGGTGTTCTTGGCGTTGTTGCGACATCCCAACAGGCACAACCCGCACTCGATGCAACCCGCCCGGGCCGGGCCGTCGCCGCCGAAGTACGGGTCAGCGTGTGCCACGCCGGGCTCGCCGAAGTAGACGCCGACGGGGACTGGGCGGAAGGTGTCGGCCACACCCAGCTCGACCGAAACGGCCTCGATGGCTTCGTCGGCGGGCGTGCGCCGCGGCTGTGTCACAACGCCGAGCATGCCCTCGGCCAACTCGTAATACTTTTCGAGATCCGGGGCGTCTCCGCATACCGTGCGCCAGTCATCGAAGAATCCATCCCCGGCTCGCCAGAGGGTCTGCGCGTAGACAAGGCTGCCGCCGCCCACGCCGCTTCCGCTGAGGATCATGACGTCTTTGAACGGTGTGACCCGCAGAATGCCCTTCAAGCCCAGCCTCGGCGCGAAGATCGTCCGGCGCAGCTGCGAGAGCCGCTCGGCGAAGTCGTGGTCTTCGAAGCGCCGCCCGGACTCCAAAACGGCTACCCGATAACCCTTCTCGGCCAGCCGCAACGCGGATACGCTGCCACCGAAACCGGACCCGACGATCAGGTAGTCGTAGTCGTGCGCCTGGCTCATCATCGGCTCCCCAGCGCGTGCGAGTCGTGGGCTGTCTGGTACTCGCCGGAGAGCGGATCCAGCTGGTAGACCCGTGGGCCGGGCGCGGGTCGGCCGCCCTCGCGAAACGCGCTCGGCAGCGGTCGATGCGAGGTGCTGGTTGGGATGCGCTCGACAATGCGCACGACCTGCGGTCGACGATCCGGCGGCAGCTGTCCCAGTGCTGCGGAGAGGTCCACGGCGTCGAGCAATCGCCCGGATCGCAGCGTGATGGCGGTGACCGCGAGGTCGTCGCCGTCCGCTCCGGGGACGGCGTATGTGACGCTCATGTCGATCGCGTCGAGGATGCCCAGTGCGTCTTCGACAGCGGACCCACCGACCACCCCGTGGGCGGTAGTGACGAGCGAGTCGGCATTGCCCGCGAGCCAGAAGTCGCCGTCCTCATCGCGGTAGAACAGGTCTCCGGTCGGCACCCAGGCGTCTCCCGGAGCGAATAGCCCGCGATGTGGACGCGCGACCGGTGAGATTCCCGGCTCGACCCGGGATACCAACATCCCGATTTCCCTGGGCCGGCACTGTTCGGCCGAGCCGTCGGCGCGCAGGGCCAGGCGCCGGGTGGACTCGTCGATGCGGGCGATGCGCAGCTCGGGGCTGCCCGGAAGCGGGGTGCCCATGCAACCGACCTTCGCGCCGGACATGTTGACCAAGATCGCGTCGGTCTGCGCGGAGGCGTAGTACTCCACCACCCGGGCCGGGGCGAAGCGCTCAATGACCCTGTGCCACAGTCCGACCGGCATGCCCGAGCCGATGAATGTGCGGATCGTGTGGTGCTGCTCACCGGGATGCGGTGGCGCCTCGACGAGGTCGCGGAGCTGTGTCCAGGTGTAGGACACCACGGTCACGCCGTAGCGGCGGGCTTCATTCCAGAACGTGTCGGGGTCGAGCCGGCTCGCCATCGAGAAGCGGGCGCCGCTGGCGACGGCACCGCCCAGCGACATCAACAGGCCCGACGGGTGATGAATCGGGTTGACACTGAAGACCGTGTCGCGGGGTCGGAGTTCAGCCGAGGCCGCGGTTCCGAAGGCGGCCCGCGCCCAGCGGGCATTGGTGATCATCCGCGCCGTCGTCGACTCACCGTCGCCGGTGAACAAGACGAAGGCGGTTTCGCGCGCCAGGCCGGGATTCGGTCGATACCAGGTCGGGAGGCTGACTGCACCTGGATCGATGCGCTCGAGGTCGACGACCCCGTCGACGCCGAGGTCCCGTTGTCCTCCCCCGCCGCCGAGCACGAACACCTCGGCGTCGGTCTGCGCGCGGACGGAGTCGACGTGTTCCGGGTCCGTCACGATGCGCGCGGCGCCACCAAGTTCGACCTCCTCGGTGAGCGACCCGTCGGGTCGCAACAACACCGCCACCGCTCCGATCCGGTTGAGCGCGGCAACGGCGATGAGCATGCTGGGGCGGGTATCCATCAGGACCCCAACGGATTCCCCCTGACGCACACCGACCGACAGCAGTCCCGCGACCACAGCGTCGATACGTGTCTTGAGCGCAGCGTGGGTGTGGGCGCGATCCTCCCACAAGAACCCGACCGCACCAGGGTGGCCTGCGGCGCGTTCGTCGAGGAGCCGGCCCAGAGACACCCGCGTTTCGGGGCGCACCAATTCCAGGCGCAGCAGCCGCGGCAGACTAGTGGCGGCGCCCGCCGTGAGTGCCCACGTCGCGTCGAGCGTCGACGCGCCCAAGCGCCAGCCGGCCTGCAATCCTTGGCCCACTGCCGAGACGAGCGAGTTGGGCTTTGCACTGCCCGCGGGGATCTTCGACGTGGCCATCGGCTTGATGATCTCTGGCAGCTCCGTACCCCGAGGATCGTTGTCGAGATGCGATGCCCAGGCGGCAACCGTCGGCCAGGTGCCGGTCGTTGCCACTGAACCCACGACGATGCCGAGATGTCCGACCGGCAGCGAGACCTCGTGGATGTCGGCGCGAGGAGCCGCGCGGCGGATCGCCCGGACCGCCTCGGGCTGCCCGATCTTGTCGTTCTCGCCGACAAAGCACAGGACGGGTCGGTCGATGTCGGCGAGGGCCAGCGGTCGCCCGTCGATGACCAGGCCGCCGGACAGCATCCGGTTCTGCGCGATGAACTGCCGCAGTGCGTCGGCCAGCGCCGGAGCCGGCCACGCAATCCAGCCTTCGGACTCGATAAAGCGCCGCTGGCGCTCGTTGGGCAGCAACGCTTCTCGATCGTGCAGTTGCCGCAGGAACTGCACTCGTGACCGCACATTCTTCACCGGATCGAGCAGCCGAAAGCCTTCGCGGGTAGCCCAGCCGGGCAGTCCGGTGCGGTCCAGGAACGCGGCGACCGCGTCTGCGGCGAATTCCATCACCGGTTCGGGTAGCGAGAAGATGCCCACCGACTTGGTGTCGACCGGGCTACCGAAGGAGATGACGCTCGCCAGCCCCGCACCGCGGCGATAGGCGGCGACGGAGTAGGAGAACACGCCGCCCTGGCTGTAGCCGCCGAGGTGGACGTCTCTGCCGGTCAGGTCGCGGACCCGGTCGACGATCTCGCTCGTCGCAACGATGTGATCGGCGAGGGTCCGCTGCAGCCCGCCTTGCTCATGTTCGGGTGCGCCGAAGTCGACCACCCACGGGTCGATGCCGTGCTCATGCAGCACGCTCACCGCCGACGAAGTAGAAGACACGTCGTAGACGTCGGCAACGAACATCATCGGAGGGACGAGTACCACCGCCGGCCGTCCGGTGCTGTTGCTATCCGGGAAATACCGGCGCAGCCGGTACATCGGCTCCTTTGCCACCACTTCGAACGGCGAGCCTTTCTCGCCCGTCTCGAACCCACCGTGCATCAGCAACTGCGCCGCGTTCATTGCCACGGCACCGAGTTGGTCGGTCCGCTTAGCCAGCCCCAGCCGTTCCATGAGTGCCGTTGCCCGATTCGACATGTCCACGTTGATCCGTTCCACGAAACCAGTCAGGTCTGACTAGATTATCCCCTAGTTAAGCAGGATCGTGCGGTTCGGTCAATAGCGGCGGAGCGCGGGTCACGTGCTGGCCGGCATGAGGCGGCCCGAAGGCCTTTCCCCTTTGCGCACGAAGAGGGCTCTCGCACAACGGGATCAGCCGTTCATCAGGGGCCTCGCATCACAAGGGGCTTGCGCGCGGATTCGCGACCGTTGACCTGCGGCAGGTTTGGTGCTAGCTTAAAACCAGTCATATCTGACTAGTTTGACGAAATGGCTGGCAGCAGTCGCGGCGGAAGGATCGGCAAGCGGTGGACATCGTTGATCGAGTAGCGGTCGTGACCGGCGCCGGGTCGGGTTTGGGCCGAGCCACTGCGCTGGCGCTGGCTAAGGCGGGAGCGCGGGTGGCGGTCTTGGACCGCAACACCGAGGCGGCGCGTTCGGTCGTCGAGGAGGCCGGAGCAACAACCATCGCGGTGACGGCCGATGTGGCCGACCGTGCCTCCGTCAGCACGGCGATCGCCGAAGTATTCGAGACCTTTGGCCGAGTCGATATTTGCCTCAACGCAGCAGGAATTCCTAACCCCGGCAAGGTATTTAGCAAGAGCGGCCCGCTCGATATCGAGCAGTTTCAGCGCGTCATCGAGGTGAATCTGGTGGGCGCCTTCGATGTCATGCGGCAGTGCGCCGCACTGATGACGCGAAACATGAACCCGGGCCTCGACGGTGAACGCGGGGTCATCATCAACGTCTCGTCCGGCGCCGCGTTCGAGGGTCAGAAGGGCCAGGCTGCCTACAGCGCAAGCAAAGCCGGCCTGATCGGCTTGATGCTCCCCGCGGCGCGCGACCTAGCTCAGTACGGAATCCGGGTGGTGACCATCGCGCCCGGTCTGTTCGACACCGGCATCTTCGCCGAAGTCGACCCCAGGGTGGTCCAAGCCCTCGGCTCAGCCGCGCTCAACCCGGCGCGACTGGGTGAACCCGGTGAGTTCGCCGCACTGGTAATGCACGTCATCGAGAACAGATATCTGAACGCGACGACACTGTCGATCGACGCCGGCGCCCGGCTACCCAATGTCTAGCCGCGACCTCCACACCGAACAGGAAATCATGTCCGAGCCACACAACGGAATCTCATACTCCGCGTTGATCGTTGAAGCACTGACCCGTCACCGCGATCGCACAGCGTTCGTCCAGGACGACTGCGCCGTTTCCTACGCCGAAGCGGCCGACAAGACGAGTCGCATAGGCCGGGTGCTGGAAGGCATGGGCAGCACCAAGGGTAGCTGCGTGGGCGCGCTCAGCCCTAATTCCCCCGACGTCTGGATGGTCCACGCCGCGATCTGTCTGACCGGAGCGATGTACACCGGGCTGCATCCACTGGGATCGGTCGACGATCATGTCGAACTGTGTCAGGACGCCGAGGTGGACATTCTCATCGTCCACCCCAAGTTCGCGGCACTGGGCGCGCAGATCGTCGCCCGGGCCACCAACGTCAAGCATCTGCTCACGTTGGGCCCGGCGGATGTCGGCGAGGACCTGCTGGCGTTGTGCAGCCAGGTTGAACCGAAAACACTCAGCCGAGGCAATGCCGAGGAAGAAGACATCGCGTGGCTGCAGTACACCGGAGGTACCACCGGGCGGCCCAAGGCCGCCATGATTTCCCATCGCGCGATGGTTCAGCAGGTGTTTTCGCTTACCGCCTCCTGGCGACTGCCGCTGGACCCGCGGACCCTGATCGCCACCCCGATCACCCACGCCGGAGTCCTCCCGATCCTGCCCACGCTGCTGCGTGGCGGCACCGTCGTTCTGCAGGCGGGCTTCGACGCCGAGCAGTGGCTTGCTGCTGTGGAAACCCACCGCATCAACTATGTGTTCACGATCCCCACCGTGCTGTACACCCTGCTCGATCACGGTGGTCTCGACCGGTTCGACTTGAGCTCGCTGGAGACGGTCGTCTACGGTGCGTCGCCGATGTCGCCGTCGCGCATCGATGAGGCACAAAAGGCGTTCGGCCCGACTCTTTTACAGGGATACGGCCAGACGGAGTGCGTCGGCATGGCCACCAGTTTGCTTCCCTCCGAACATGATCCGGAGAACCGGACCTCTTGTGGTCGCGCGGTCGCCGGAGCGCACGTCGACGTCCTCGACGAGGACGGGCAGCCAGTGCCTAACGGAACGGTCGGCGAACTCTGTGTGCGGTCACGTGCCGTGATGTCGGGGTACTGGAAGCGGCCGGCAGAGACCGCCGAGGTGCTGCGCAACGGCTGGCTTCGGACCGGGGACATGGCGTTTCGCAGCGAGGCCGGCTTCTTCCACATCGTGGACCGCAAGAAGGACATGGTGATCTCCGGGGGCTTCAACGTCTATCCCCGCGAGATCGAAGACGTTCTCGCCGACGATCCCTCGGTGTCGATGGTCGCGGTGATCGGCGTGCCGGATCCGAAGTGGGGTGAGGCGGTCAAGGCCTTTGTCGTGCCCCGGCCCGGCGCTACGCCGGACCCCGCCGCGTTGATGGCGAGCGTCAAACAGCGAAAAGGTCCACACCATGCTCCGAAGTCCATCGAGGTGGTCGACCAACTACCGCTGACAAAAGTCGGAAAGGTCGACAAGAAGGTGCTTCGTGCTACTTACTGGGCGGGCCTCGACAGGGCGGTCAACTGACATGACCGACACGGACCTGTCCCCCACCCTCGCGAAACACCGTGCGGGAGGCGCCCTTTGGCTACGGCTGCAACGCCCGGCCGCGATGAACGCCATCAGCACCGACCTGCTCGACGAACTCAACCTCGCGCTGGGCGATATCGAATCTGACGAATCCATCCGGGTGGTCGTATTGACCGGTACCGGCCGGGCATTCTGCGCGGGCGCTGACCTGAAGGCCCTCGCCAATGCGGCCGGCACGATCGATCCGAGCCAGGTCGTCGAATTCGTCTCCTACGCCGGCCGGACCATCGAACGGCTTGCGGCACTTGCGCAACCGGTGATCGCGGGTGTCAACGGGTTGGCGCTGGCCGGCGGGCTTGAACTGCTGCTCGCGAGCGACATCGTGGTGGCTTCGACAGCGGCGCGCATCGGAGATGCGCACGCGAACTACGGACTGATTCCCGGCGCCGGCGGCTCGGTTCGGCTGGCGCGGGTCGTGGGGGCGCAGATGGCCAAATACCTGGCCTTTACCGGCGGTCACTTTCCCCCGTCGTCGCCCGTGCTCGCGGGACTGGTCAGCGAGATCGTCGAACCCGAAGAACTCGAGACCCGGCTATCCGAACTCGCCACCACCCTGGCCGACAAGAGCCCACTGGGGCTGCGTCGGATGAAGCGCCTGATCAACGACGCACCCGATCAGTCTCTTTCCGACGCGCTCGCCGCCGAGCAGCACGCCCTTGCCGAGCAGTGCCGCTCGGAAGACTTCGCCGAGGGGATAGCGGCATTCGCGGCCCGGCGCACGCCCACTTACCAAGGCCGATAGGAGAACCACCGTGGACACCGCTGTGCCCTTCACCCTCAGCCCAGATCACCTTGCCTTCCGGCAATCGGTCCGCACGCTGGCGCGATCGCGTTACGCCGATTCGATGCTTGCCCGGTCGCAGAGCGACAAGTTCCCGACCGCCGAATTCGGTGAACTGGGCTCCGCTGGGCTGCTCGGACTGCTGATCAGCGAATCGGCGGGCGGCCAGGGCGGCGACGTGCTGGCCGTCGGCATCGCTGTCGAGGAACTTGCCTACGCCGACCCCGCGATCGCTTACCTGGCGTTCGCGGCGAATGTCAGCAATGCGCTACTCGCCATACACGGCAGCGACGAAGTTCGCGCGCGGTGGGTCACCCGCGGCATCGCGGGCGAAGCCGTCATCTGCCTCGCGCTGACCGAACCGGGGGCCGGGTCCGACGCGTCGAATCTCTCCACCAAGGCCACGCGTGTCGACGGCGGCTGGCGGATCTCCGGTGAGAAGACCTCGATCACCCAGGCGGTGCATGCCGATGTCGCGATCGTCATCGCACAGACCAAACCGGGCTCGGGCGGCAAGGGCATCGGGATGTTCCTCGTCGACATGAACGACGACGCGGTGACCACCCAGGCAATTCGTGATCCCGGCTTCAAACCACTGGGGCGTGGCTCCATCTTTCTCGACGGTGTGTTCGTACCGGACAGCCACCTACTCGGTGAGATCGGACGTGGATTCTCGATGGTGATGCACGAATTCGATTTGAGCCGAACACTGATCGCTCTGATGAACATCGGCACGGCACAACGCGCGCTCGACATGTCGATCGAATACTCCAAACAGCGTCAGACATTCGGGCGCCCGCTGGCCGCCAACCAGGGCGTGTCTTTTGTGATCGCCGAACACAGCACCTACGTTTCGGCGGTGCGGGCGCTGGGCTATCACGCGTTGGGCCTTCGGATGGCCGGGCAGCCGCACACGGCTGAAGCCGCGATGCTCAAGTGGTGGGGACCGCTGGTCGCGCACAACGCGATCCGCGACTGCATCGTGTTGCACGGCCAGGTCGGCTGGTCCGATGAGATGCCGCTGCAGGCAATGCTGCGAGATGTCTCGGGGTGCATGATCGGCGACGGCACACCACAAATTCAGAAACTCGTGATAGCGCGCGAGCTCATCGGCAAGGAAGTGCTGGCACGATGACCAATGACGAAGCAACGCTCCGCACCGTCGTGGTGGCCGGGGTCGGAATGACCGCGTTCGGCAAATTCCTCGACCGCAGCATTAAATCGCTTGTCGCCGAATCGGTTCAGGCCGCTATCAAGGATTCGGAAATGGGCGAATCGGACAAGGGCATCGAAACGATCTACTACGCGAACACGGCGTCCGGGATTCTGCAGGGCCAGCACTCGGTGCGCGGACAGCACGCCATGCGTGAGGCGGGACTGAACGGCATTCCGCTGATCAACATCGAAAACGCCTGCGCCTCAGGATCGACGGCACTCAATCAGGCGTGGCTCGCGGTCGCGTCGGGCTATGTCGATGTTGCGCTGGCGGTGGGCGCCGAGAAGCTCTACCACCCCGACAAGCAGCTGGCCTTCGCCGCCATGGGCAGCGCGCTGGACCAGGATCGGCTCGCAGAGATCTTCGCCGAAATCGGAGCCACCGGTGGCGATCAATCGGTCTTCATGGATGTCTACGCGAAAGCGGCCACCGACTACATGGACCGCACCGGAGCCACCCAGGAAGACTTCGCTCGCGTTGCGGTCAAGAACCACGACCACGGTGCGCTGAATCCCAAGGCGCAGTACCGGACCCGCTTCACCCTCGAACAGGTGCTGGCGGCGCGCAAGATCTCCGGCCCGCTGACCCTGCCGATGTGTTCGCCCATCGGCGACGGCTCTGCTGCGGTGATCTTGACAACGCCGGACATCGCCGCGCATTGGGGCGCTGAGCCGATCACGGTGCTCGCCACCATGACCGGCGCGTCGAAACCCGGCATCGGCGGGGAGCTTGTTCCAGGTGTGGCGAAGCGTGCGTTCGACTGGGCCGGCGTCAACCCGGCCGACGTGGACGTGCTGGAATGCCACGACGCCACGTCGCCGGCCGAATTGATCGTGCTCGAAGAACTCGGGCTGGCCAAACCTGGCGGAGCCGTGGACATGATTCGCAAGGGCGACACCAGCATTGGGGGCAGTCTGCCGGTCAACACCAGCGGTGGCTTGGAAAGCAAAGGACACCCGATCGGGGCCAGCGGTCTCGCGCAGATCGTCGAGCTCACCGAGCAACTCCGCGGCCGTTGCGGCGAGCGTCAGGTCGACGGCGCACGAATCGCCTTGGCAGAAAACGCCGGCGGCTATATGGGACCCGACGCCGCGGTGGCAACCGTGACCATCCTGGGCGCGATGTCCAGATGAACGGGCACCAGGGCAGCATCGCCCTGCGCCTGGTCAACCCGATCTTTCGTGGGGTGTGGCAGTCGGCGTTTTATCGATACCACGACGACCTCGACGGGATGCGCAAATTCCTCGCCCGTGCCGGTGCGGCGTCCGGACTTCTCGCCCGGCCCGCACCTGGATGCCGGATCGTCGATGGGCAGTTGGGCGGCCTGGCCACGCGCGAATTCCACCCCGCTCGCGCGCAGTCCGGGCGGACCGTGCTGTACCTGCACGGTGGTGGATTCCTGATGTACGCGCGCAGCGGCTACACCGGATTCCTGTCGCGGCTGGCAAATGACGTGCAGGCCCGGGTCGTCGTGCCGGCTTACCGGTTGGCTCCTGAGCACCCGTTTCCGGCGGCCATCGACGATTGTCTGCGCGCGTATCAGGCAATGCTCGACGCCGGGCAGGACCCGGGTCAGTTGATGATCGCGGGCGAGTCGGCCGGCGCCAACGCCACCCTCGTCACGTTGCAGCGGGCCCGCGACGCCTCGCTCCCGATGCCTGCGGGCGCGATCATGCTGAGCGGCGGCTTCGATTTCTCCTGGGCCAGCCCGTCAATCAGCAATAACGCTCGCTGCGACAACGCGGTGGGGGCCCGTGGACTGGCATTCCTGCAGCGGTGGTACCGACCGGATGTCGATGTGACGGACCCCCTTATCTCTCCGGTGTTCGGTGACTTCGCGGGCCTGCCACCGCTGTTGTTCCAGACCGGGCACACCGAGGTGCTGCGCGACGATTCGGTGCGGGCGACCGAGCGGGCGCGAGCGGCCGGAGTAACGGTATGGCTCGAGGTTTTCCCGCTGGTCCCGCACGCCTGGCATCAGCTCGGTACGTGGCTCCCCGAGACGCGCGAGGCTCTGCGCCAAATCGGGCAGTTCGCCAACGCCATCTATCAACCGAGGAGCGCCTAGTGAGTATCGATCAACTGTCGCCCTCAGGTACCGAGGTAGTCGAGGTGCGCAACCCTGCCACGGGTGAGCTCGTCGGAAGCGTTGCGGTGCAATCCGCCGAGGCGGTGGCCGTGGTCGTGCAGGAACTGCGCACCCATCAGTCGTCCTGGGAGGCGCTGGGGCCCGACGGCCGAGCAGTATGGTTGCGGAAGTTTCGGAACTGGTTGCTGGACAACGAATCCCATCTCATCGATCTAGTGGCAGCCGAGACCGGTAAGCCCCGCGCCGAGGCCAGGTTCGAAGTGATGTTGACATGCGATGCGATCAACTACTACGCCGACCGGGCCCGGAAGTACCTCGCCGAAAAGAAGTTCAGACCGCACGGTGCGCTCACCTCCACCAAAAAGCTCACCAGCGTCTACCGGCCGTACCCGGTCGTCGGAGTGATCACGCCGTGGAACTTCCCGCTGCTCATCCCTGGTGTGGACGCCGTCGCCGCACTGCTGGCCGGCGCGTCCGTCCTCGTCAAGCCTTCGGAGGTCACTCCGCTGTCCGCCTGCGAACTCGCTCGCGGCTGGGAACAGATCGGTGCGCCACCGGTTCTCGCGTGTGTCACTGGTCTGGGCGCAACAGGCGCGGCGGTGGTGGAATCCGTTGACATGGTGCAGTTCACCGGTTCCACCAGGACCGGACGGGCCATCACCGCGCGGGCAGGCGAACGATTGATTCCCTGCGGCGTCGAACTGGGCGGCAAGGACCCGGCCATCGTCCTGGCCGACGCCGATCTTTCGCGCGCCGCCAACGGCATCGCGTGGGGGGCACTGTTCAACTCGGGTCAGGCCTGCATCTCGGTGGAGCGAGTATACGTCGAAGCGCCGGTCTATGACCGGTTCGTCGCACTGCTGACCGAGCGAGTGCTGTCGATCAGGCAGGGGGTCGATAACGGTTCGTACTCAGCGGATGTCGGCCCTTTGGTCACTGAGCAGCAGGCCCAGATCGTGCGGGGCCACATCCAGGATGCCGTCACGCGCGGGGCCACGATCGCGACGGGTGGAAAGGCTACCGGGGGGTTCTTCGAGCCCACGATTCTCCTGGACGTCGATCATTCGATGGCCTGCATGCGCGATGAGACTTTCGGCCCGACGATCCCGGTGATGAAGGTCGCCAACGAAGAAGAGGCGATCCGGTTGGCAAACGACTCCCAATACGGGCTGTCGGCCACGGTGTGGACCAAGGACATCGATCGCGGACGCGACATCGCGCACCGGCTCGAAGCCGGCGCCGTCAACATCAACGACGCCTACTCGAACCTGTTCTGCTTCCCTCTGCCACATGGTGGCTGGAAAAATTCCGGCCTCGGGTCTCGGCTGGGCGGCCCGCAGGGTATCCGCAAGTACTGCCGTCAGCAGGCCATCACGACACCTCGCGTCCCGAGGATGGAGAACCAATTGCTTTGGTACCCCTACTCGCATCGGCGAGGCCGCGTCGTTGCAGCATTGCTGCGCCTGTTCGTGGCCCGCGACGTCAGGCGACGACTATGGCGCGCCGGCCGAAGCCACGGTCACGCGTCGCTTGTCTCCGGGCCAAAGTAGAGATCGGGAATCCGCCGCCACGCTTCGAGCAGGCGCTTCTCCTCCGCGCTGCTATGGAATGGCTTGCTGGCCGCAGCTCCCAGCATCGAATTGATCACCACTACGCAGAATTCGGGGAACCGTTTGTGGTCGGCGCGCCGCTCGCCGAGCACCGCCTTGCACAGGTCGACGTTCGCGCGCGACAACTCGCGTTCCAGGGGCTTCAGGTATTCGCGCATGTCGGGATCGTGTCGGGCAGCGATGAGCAACTCGAGTGAAGCTCCGCCCAAGGGGCCGGAGACGACCTGCCACAGCAGTGCAGCCCAGTCCTCGCCGTCGAGCGTCTCGGTGGCACGCAGCCGCGCCTCACCGACCTTCGTGGCATACAGATGGCGTGCCGCCGCGCTGATGAGCTCGCCCCGGGAGCCGAAGTAGTGCAACAGGACCCCGCGAGAGACGCCGGCTTGCTTTTGGACCTCGAGCGTCGTCGTGGCCGCATAGCCGCGCTCGATCAGGATCGAAACCGTTGCGTCAAGCAGTTTTCGTTCCGCGGCCGCACGACGTTCGCGCTGACTGATCCGGACAGGCTGGGCAGCGGTCGAACTCCTTGCAGCCAAGGTGAACTCCTAAGTTGTGGCGCAGATTGACACAGTACCGAAAATACCGCTACCTTCAATACTAGTCAAGATTGACTACTATTTTAGCGTGGAGTGGAGACGGACGTGTCGAGTGGCCCTTTGTCCGGTGTGAAGGTTCTCGAAATAGCCGGCATCGGGCCGGGACCCTTCTGCGGAATGCTGCTCGCAGATCTCGGCGCCGATGTAGTGCGTGTCGACCGGCCGGGGGGCGGGGGCATGCAACTAGTGCCATGGGCCGACGACCTACTCAACCGCGGGAAACGCTCGATTGCCGTCGATCTCGCGAAACCCGACGGCGCCGAGACGGTGCTGTCACTGGTCGAGCACGCCAGCATATTGTTCGAGGGATTCCGTCCCGGAGTGGCCGAACGGCTGGGCATCGGACCCGAGCCCTGCCTGCTGCGCCGCCCCCAATTGGTCTACGGCCGCATGACCGGATGGGGTCAGGACGGCCCGATCGCACATACCGCCGGACACGACATCACCTACATCGCACCCACCGGAGCGCTGCACGCGATCGGGCAAGCCGGTGGCCCCCCGCAGATCCCGCTCAACCTCGTCGGCGACTTCGCCGGCGGAAGCATGTACCTGCTGGTCGGCATGCTGGCCGCCCTCGACGAGGCCCGACGAAGCGGCCGTGGCCAGGTGGTCGACGCGGCGATCGTCGATGGCACAGCGCATCTGATGACTATGATCTACAGCTGCTACGCGGCGGGAGTCTGGTCCGATCAACGCGGCACCAACCTCGGCGATGGCGGTTCGCCGTTTTATGGCGTCTATGCGACCTCCGATGCGAAGTACATGGCGGTCGGGGCGCTCGAACCGCAGTTCTACGCCGAGTTCCTGCGCCTGCTCGAACTCCCGTCGGATCCCGCCGCGCAGTTCGACCGCGCCGGGTGGGCGCAGCTGCAAGCCAAGATCAGCGCCGCCTTCGCCGAACGCCCTCAACAGGAGTGGGCAAAGATATTCAGTGACAGCGACGCTTGCGTGGCACCCGTACTCGGCATGTCCGTTGCGCCGGAACATCCGCAATTGGCCGCCCGCAATACCTTTTTCGTCGGCAATGGCATAACCCAGCCATCCCCGGCACCCCGGTTCTCGCGCACTCCGGCAGTGGTGGACAGCCCACCTTGCGTGCCCGGCCAGCACACCGACGAGGTGCTCGCCGATTGGTTGACCTGAGGATCGAATCTAAAACAGTCATTATTGACTGTTTCCGCCGCCACGCTGGCGTGCCGCTCGGCGAGGTGCCAATCGCAGCGCTAGCCCGGCAACACCAGCACCGGCACCGGACTGTTGCGGATGATCTTGGTGGCCCGGGAACCGAGGAATACTCTGGCGATGTCGCCGCGTGGCGACGTGCCGACCGCCAGTATCTCCCCGTTCTCCCATTCCGCCGCATCCAGTGCCATTTCCCAGCTTTCGCCGGAAATCACTTGCAGCACAACGTCTTCACCGACTACGCCGTCAGCCTTCAACTCGCGCAGTATCTCTCGCGCGCGGGTGACCCAGGCGTCGAGCACCGAATCCTCGGCGTCCAGGCCTACCCTGGGCGGATACATCGTCCGGCCCCGCACCGCGAAGGTGAACACCCGCACCGGCACCCCGAACCGCTCGGCCAACTCCACGCACCGCCGCACCACGTCCACCGACTCGGCGGTGGCGGAGTAGGCGCAGGTAAGCCGCGTCAGCGGGCCGGTGGGGGCACGGTATCCGCGCGGGCTGACCACCACCGGCACCGGCGACGAATGCAACAATCGCTCGGCGGTCGAGCCGATCACCACTTGCCCGAGCGGCGCGCTGGGCAACGAGCCCAGCACCAGCACCTCGGCCTTGACTTCCTCGACCACCTCGATCAGGCCGCCAGACACCGATTTGTGCGAGCGATGGTGGTAGCTGACCTCGATTTCATCGGCGAACTCGCGAAGACGCCGCGCCGCCTCGGCCGCCGAGTCCGCGGCCAGATGATCGGCCCAGTGCTCGTACTCGGCATCGACGCGGGCCAGCGACGGCGTCAGCCACGGCCTGGGCACAATCGTCGCCACCGTCAGCGAGGTCTGCAGCGTCCGCGCAATACGCACGGCCAGGTGCAAGCCCGACAGCCCGATCTTGTCCGACCGATAGCCGACGACAACGGTCACAGCGTTTCCTTCGCCGGACTGTTGAGCGCGCTGTGTCGACGCCCCCACGCCACGTAGAAGATCAGCGCCGCCGTCACCCAACCACTGAATGCGATCCACGTGTACCAGTGCAGACTGGCCAGGATGTACCCGCAGGCCAGCACCGAAAGTACCGGCGTCACAGGGTAACCGGGCACTTTGAATGCGCGCGGCAGGTCGGGCTCGCGCACCCGCAGCACGATCACCCCGATGGACACGACGATGAACGCGGTCAGCGTGCCGATCGACACCATGTCCGCCAGCTTGTCGAGCGGCACCAGGGCGGCCAGCAGCGCCGCGGCGATCGCGACGATCACCGTGTTGGTCGCCGGGGTCATGGTGCGCGGATTCACCGCCGCGAACCGCGACGGCAGCAGCCCGTCGCGGCCCATCGCGAACAGGATGCGGGTCTGGCCGTACAAGGTGACCAACGTGACGGTGAAGATCGAGATCACCGCGCCCGCACACAGAATCGTGCTGGCCCACATGCCATGTGTGACATTGTCGAGGATCGTGGCCAACCCGGCGTCTTGCTGCGCGGCGAAGTCCTGCCACGGCTGGGTGCCCAGCGCGGAGAGTGCAACGAGCACGTAGACGCTGGTGACGATGATGAGTGCGGCGATCAGTGCGCGCGGCATGGTCGTCTGTGGGTCCTTCACCTCGTCGCCCGCGGTCGACACCGCATCAAGGCCGATATACGAGAAGAAGATGGTGCCCGCCGCTGAGCCGATGCCGGCCACACCGAACGGGGCGAAGTCGTTGAAATGGTTGGCGTCGAACGCGGTGAGCGCGATGATCGCGAACATGGCCAGCACACCGAGCTTGACCAGCACCATGACAGCGTTGACGGTCGCCGATTCGCTGACACCGCGGATCAGCAGCACCGCGCACATAGCGATCAGGACGACCGCCGGCACGTTCACGTAGCCCGGCTCGGAATCCCAGGGCGCGGCCGAGAGCGCATGCGGCATACGGAATCCGAACAGATTGTTCAGCAGCTTGTTCACGTAGCCGCTCCACCCGACCGAGACCGCCGCGGTGGCCACCCCATATTCCAGCAACAGGCAAGCCGCAACACCCATGGCCACCGCTTCACCCAGCGTGGCGTAGGCGTATGAGTACGCCGAACCCGAAACGGGCACGGCGGAAGCCAATTCGGCGTAGCAGATAGCCGCGAGCCCGGCCGCGATGCCGGCGATGATGAAGGAGACGATCACGCTGGGGCCGGCTTGCGGCACCGCCTCAGCGAGCACGAAGAAAATGCCGGTCCCGACCGTCGAGCCGACCCCGAACATGGTCAACTGGAATGTGTTGATACTGCGCTTGAGATGGGCTGAGGCCCCGTGGGCGACGGGGGCGCCGGTCACCGGGCGGCGCCGCAGCATCTGCCCGCTCAGGCTGATCGATGGAGCCGGCAATTCTGCCTCCTGTGGGTGGACCAGGCTGACTATCAGCCTGCCTCACGCAATACAGTGGCGAACTGCCGGGCCGCCCAGTCGATTTCTTGCTCGGTGATGACCAACGGCGGAGCGAACCGCAGTGTCGACCCGTGGGTGTCCTTGACCAGCACACCCCGATCGGCCAGCCGCATGCTCAGTTCCTTGCCGGTGCCCAGCGTCGGGTCGATGTCGACCCCGGCCCACAAGCCAAGCCCACGCACCGCCAGCACACCGCCGCCGACCAGTCCGTTGAGCCGGTCGTGCAGATGTGCGCCCAATTCCGCCGAACGGGCCTGGAACTCCCCGCGCGCCAAAATCGAAACCACCGTGGTGCCGATCGCGGCAGCCAGCGGGTTGCCGCCGAACGTCGAACCGTGCTCGCCCGGATGCAGCACACCGAGGACCTCGCGGTCGGCTACCACCGCCGACAGCGGAACCACACCGCCACCGAGTGCCTTGCCGAGTAGGTAGACGTCCGGCACGACACCCCAGCGGTCGCAGGCGAACGTGTAGCCCGTTCGGGCCAGCCCGGACTGGATTTCGTCGGCGATCATCAACACGTTGTGCTCGCTGCACAGCGCTCGCACGGTGGGCAGATAGTCGTCGGGAGGCACGATGATGCCGGCCTCGCCCTGGATCGGCTCGAGCAGCACCGCGACCGTATTGTCGTCGATCGCCCGGGCCAGGGCCCCGGCGTCACCGAACGGCACCGAGCGGAATCCCGGTGTGAACGGTCCGAACCCGTTGCGTGCCAACGGATCGGACGAGAAGCTGACAATACTGATCGTGCGGCCGTGAAAGTTGTTGTCCGCGACAATGATGTTGGCACGGTCTTCGGCGACGCCCTTGACGTCCGCGCCCCATTTGCGGGCGACTTTGAGACCGCTCTCGACCGCCTCGGCGCCCGAATTCATCGGTAAAACCAGGTCTTTCACGCACAGCCGGGCAAGTGCTGCGCAGAACGGCCCGAGGTTGGCGGAGTGGAATGCGCGACTCACCAGCGTGACGGTGTCGAGTTGAGCGTGGGCCGTCGCGGTGATCTCGGGATTGCGGTGGCCGAAGTTGACCGCCGAGTAGGCGGCCAGGCAGTCCAGGTAGCGCCGGCCGTCGATATCGGTGATCCACGCACCCTCGGCGCTGGCCGCGACCACGGGCAGCGGCGAGTAGTTGTGCGCCGCATGCCTTTCGACTAGTTCGATCGGGGCGCTAACGGGGGTGTCGAGAATCGTCACGGATGTACCTCCAGCGTGCAGCACTTGACGGAACCGCCGCCCTTGAGCAGCTCGGACAGATCGACGCCGACCGGCTCGAAGCCGGCGGCTCGCAACTGGGCAGCGAAACCCGTTGCGGCAGAGGGAAGGACAACGTTGCGTCCGTCGGAGACGGCGTTGAGCCCGAACACGAACGCATCCGCGCTGCTGACCGCGATCGCGTCAGGGAACAACGCCTGCACCTGTTCCTGCGCCGCGGCGCTCAAGGCCGGCGGGTAATACGCGATCGTGTGTTCGTCGAGAACGGCCAGCGCGGTGTCGAGGTGATAGAAGCGTGGGTCGACCAACTCGAGGGAGATCACCGGCATCCCCAACGCCGAGGCGATTTCGGCATGCGCGCGCCGGTCGGTGCGAAAGCCGTAGCCCGCCAACACCATCTGACCGACGAGCAGCAGGTCGCCCTGTCCTTCGTTGACGTGACGGGTGGACGTCGGCCGATACCCGGCGGCGGACATCCACTGGGCGTAGGCCTTCGACTCGCCGGCCCGCTGGGCGAACCGGAATCGGGCGACGACGGCGATGCCGTTCGCGATGAACCCACCGTTGGCGGCATAGACCATGTCCGGCAGCCCGGGCACGGGCTCGATCAGGTCCACCTGATGGCCGAGTCCGACGTAGGTTTCGCGTAAGTCCTCCCACTGCGCGAGTGCCAGGTGCGGGTCGACCGGAGTGGTGAGGTCCATCCACGGGTTGATCGCGTACTCGACGGCGAAAAAGGCCGGCGGAGTCATGGCGTAACGCCGGCGCGTGCCGGTCCGCTTGGGGGATTCGGCGTCTTGCCATGCCGGTGCGACATAGTAATCCGTCATGCGATCAACGATATTTGTGCTCGTTCACACAATCAAACGACGGCTGTTGCGCATCTACCGTTGATATATTGCGCTAGATTCAGATATTCAGCGATATATTGCGCAGGCTGAGGAGGTAGCCGATGGACCGCCTGGACCAGACCGATGAGCGCATCCTGGCCGAACTGGCCGAACACGCCCGGGCCACCTTCGCCGAGATCGGGCAGAAGGCGAATCTGTCCGCGCCGGCGGTCAAGCGCCGCGTCGACCGGATGCTCGACAACGGCGTGATCAAAGGCTTCACCACGGTCGTCGACCGCAATGCTCTCGGTTGGAACACCGAGGCGTATGTGCAGGTGTTCTGTCACGGCAGAATCGCGCCCGATCAGCTGCGGGCGGCGTGGGTAGACATTCCCGAGGTGATCAGCGCGGCGACGGTGACCGGCACGGCCGACGCGATCCTGCATGTTCTCGCCCGCGACATGCAGCACCTCGAGACGGCCCTCGAGCGCATCCGGTCAAGCGCCGACATCGAACGCACCGAGAGCATCGTCGTACTGTCGAACCTCGTCGACCGGATGCGGCCGTAGGCACGCACCGAGGCGGCGAACGGCGAGGCCGCGATATCACCGGCGATACTGCATGTTGGCACCCCGCGCCGCCGAGTGCGAACGACGCGACGGCCAATCGGCGTGTTGCGTAGTGAGATTCACACTCGGCGGACGGGTTACGCGGGGAGGGCGGCTCGGGAGGCTCGCCGTGTGGCCAGTGTGGCTATCGATGCCGCGGACGGCACGACCTAGGAGTGCAGCAGTGTCTCGATCGCCACGGCCGCCCCGCTGGCCGCCACCGTGATGCCCAACGTCACCCAGTCCCCCAGCTTCGGCCGGGCCGGTTTGGCGGAAATCTGGCCGGTGCCGCCGCGGGCAGTGATCGCGTCACCCATCTCGTCGGCGCGCCGCAGCGTCACAGTGATCGCCGCGGCAAGCAAGTCGATGACTTCCCGGGCGCGCCGCTTGCGTCGGGCCTTGCGGCTCTTCGGTATTCGCTTGGGCCGCAGCCGGCGGGCGGCGTAGAGCACCTGGAATTCGTCGATCAGCATCGGGAAGGCACGCAGTGCGAGCCCCAACGCCACCGCCCATTCATCGACCGGGATGCGAAAAATCCGGAACGGCCGGCCCAAAGTCGCGACGGCAGGGCCGATGTCGGCCACGTTGGTAGTCCAGGACACCATCGCCCCGAGCGCGAGCAACACGATCGACAGCGCCGTGATCCGCAGGAAGTGCAACAGCCCGCCGAGTCCGACCTCGGCCCCGCCAATCGGGATGTTCGGATCGCCGCCGGACAGCGCGGCGGTAAAAGCGCCGAACGCCAACAGGATCCACAGCCAGCGCGGGATCGACGGCAGCGCGCCGCGCGGAATGTGCGCGGTCCAGACCGCCGCCGCCACCAGGACGGCCGTCACCCCGATCGTCACCCAGCCCGGATAGAACGTCAGCAGCACCGAAAAACCGAAAACGACCAACAGCTTGGTACCGGCCCACAAGTCATGGATGGCCGAGCTGCCAGGCACCGGAATCAGCAACACGATTGGACGCGACTGGCGCCGGTCTTCGCCGCGCACTGGGGCCCGCACCGGGGCCCCCGCTGAAGCCGACGTGGAAGTCATGCCCTGTCCCCCGCCGCCGTTGCCGACACCGATTCCAGCCTGCCGTCGTGCAAACGCAGGGTGCGCGGGCAAAGCTCCTCCATGCCGACGTAGTCATGCGAAATGACCACCACCGTCAAACCCTGCTCGCGGCGCAAGTCCTCGAGCAGCCGCAGCAGACCGCGCTGGCTGGCGGTGTCCAACCCGGCCAGTGGCTCGTCAAGGATCAACGCCTTGGGCGAACACGCGAGCAGCCCGGCCAGCACCACGCGGCGCATCTGTCCGCCGCTGAGCTTGTCGATGCTTCGCTGGCCGAGCGCAGGGTCCAGCCCGACGACGGACAGCGCCGCGGCCACCCGGTCTTGGTCGCGGGACGAAAAGCCCGCTGCGGACGCCACTTCCAAATCGACGCGACTGCGCATCAACTGCAGCCGGGCCGCCTGGAACGACAAGGCCACCGCGCCGACCTGCTCGTGCATGGGCTTACCGTCCATCAGGCACGCGCCGGCGGTCGGGATCGTCAGCCCGGCCATGATCCACGCCAACGTCGACTTACCCGAGCCGTTGCCGCCGTGGATCAGCAGCCCGTCGCCCTGTTCGACCACGAAGTTGACATCGCGCAGCGCGGTCTTGGCCCACGGAGTGCCGATGCCGTAGTCGTGGCCGACGCCGATGAGTTCGAGCACCGGTGCGTGGTGCGCGGTATCGGTCGCCACCACAGGCACCGTCGCGATCGAGGTCTCGACCATGTCGGTGTTATCCGGCGAATCGCTGAGCTTGATCGTGCGGTCCGCGGAGTCGGCCTCGTTGTTGTAGTGCGTGATGTGCACCAGCGCGGTCCGGTGTCGTTTGGTGAGACCGGACAGCACCCCAAGCAGGGCATCGCGGCCTTCCTGGTCGACCATCGTGGTGACTTCGTCCGCGATCAACATCGCCGGCTCCCGGGCCAGCGCCGCCGCGAGCGCGAGGCGTTGCAGTTCACCGCCGGACAGGCTGCCGGTCTCGCGTCCCGCGAGGTCGTCGAGGCCGACCTCGCCGAGCAACCGGTCGACGTCGATCTTCGTACCCGGCGGGAGCCCCCACACCACGTCGTCGGCGACCCGGGTGCCCAGCACCTGACTTTCCGGGTGCTGCAAGACAACCGCCGTGCCGCCCAGCTTGCCCAGGCCCACCGCGCCGGGGCGATCCACCGTGCCCGACGTCGGTTCGCGGCCGGCCAGCACCAACATCAGCGTGGTCTTCCCGGAACCGTTGGCGCCGGTGATCGCTATGTGCTCGCCGGCATGGATATCGAGGCTGAGCTCGCGCAGCGCGTCTTGGCCGGCGTGCGGGTAGCGGAAGCGCACGTTGTCCAACCGAACCGGAACCGGTCCGATCGGGACGCCGTCCACATCGCAGACAGGCGCGTCCAGCTTGTGCACGTCGGGAATTCCGCGCATCCGCTCCAGCAGGCGGGACAACGCCCACCAGCCGATCAGCGACACGATCATGATCGCGATGACGAAATGGCCGAGCATCAGCCACTGCCAGTAATGCACTGCGTCAGCGAAGTACCGCTTGAGATCGGCCGCGAGCCTCTCCTGATGAATCCCGGTCAGGAAGGTGGCGACTCCGTCGACGTCGGCGGCCGTCACCTTGTAAATCAGGTGCCGCAATCGGGACAGGACCATCAACGAGCCGACCATGACGGCGCCGAACGCCAGACCTGCGATCAGGGACGAGACGATCACCGTCGGCGTGCCGCGGCCCTTGCGTTTGATGATGCCGGTCAGGCCTCCGACGTAGGCGCTCTGAACTACCCCCATGAAGCCGCCCATCCCGGCGATCAAGAAGGCGATCACCCCGGCAGCAACAGTCGCGGCGAGCAGCACCCGCAGCCGGTAGCGGTACGCGAGCAATCCGGTGGGCACGGTGCCCAGCAGCGCCAGTCCGGCGGCGAACGGAACGACGACAGAGACAATCGCGGTCACCGCGCATAGCGCGGCCATGACCGAAGCCTGCGCCAACTCGCCTGGACGCAGCGGCCCACCCCGATGGCGTTCAGGGAGGGGGTCGGCCGGGGTCACTTGACCGATTCTGCCAGGCCCGACGCCCCAAGGCTGACGTAGCACACCGTGCCAGATGGGTTTTCGAGGAAACACGGCCGCTAATTGGTCTCGCATAGCAAAGCTATGAAACGATGTCGGGATGACTTCATCCGCCGCGAACCACACCGAAGTCGCCCACGGCTTGGGAGCGGACCTCCTCGGCGTCGTCGCGCGGCTCAACCGGCTGGCCACCCAGCGCATTCAGATGCCGCTGCCCTCGGCGCAAGCCCGGCTGCTCGCGACCATCGAAGCCCAGGGCGAAGCCCGCATCGGCGACCTGGCCGCCGTCGACCACTGTTCTCAGCCGACGATGACCACGCAGGTGCGACGCCTCGAAGACGCCGGGCTGGTGAGCCGAACCGTCGACCCCGGAGATGCCCGGGCGGTCCGCATTCGCATCACGCCCGAAGGGATGCGAACCCTGACCGCGGTCCGGGCCGACCGCGCCGCGGCCATCGAACCGCAACTGACCCGGCTCGACCCCGCCGATCGGCAGGTGCTCGCGGATGCCGTCCAGGTGCTGCGCCGACTGGTGGACAATGCGGCGGCCTCACCGAGCCGCAACACGCTGTGATCGCACAGCGCTGGCGGGTGGATCGCACCCCCACCAACGGGTAGACACGTAGTCAAATTGGTCGGTGCAGAACCGATGATTTGAAAGGCGGCGGCCGTGCGGACCCAGGCATCGTGATATCGAACGCCTCCCCGTTGACCGTATGGGTCGGATCGATGAGGTATGTCTTTCCGCCCAGCCGCGACGTGGTTGTCGGCTTTGGCAGAGAGTGCGACATCCGTTTGGACCGTCCGGGCCCGGCTGACCGCCAAGCCGTACAGCAACCGGATCCTGATCTGGTGCTGCGGTTCATCGGTACCCACTGGGTGGCCATCGACAGGAGCCGCAGCGGCATCTTCGTCGACGGCGCGCGGATGTTGACCGTCGACATTCGCGACGGCCAGGCGATCGCGCTCGGCGATCCGCGGGGCCCGCGGCTGGTTTTCCAGGTCACCGCTCCGGCGGGAGCGCCCCCCTCTGCCCTCCCTCCACCCAGACCCCCCGCTCCGCCCGGACCGCCGCCACCACCCGTCCGGCGCCCTCAGCCGCCACCGCCGCCGCCCTCAGCCGCCGCCGCAGCCGCCGCCACGGAGCCGCCGCCCCCGCAGCCGCCGCCACCGGAGCCGGCCACCCAGAAGATCCCGGCACCCGTACGCCATTACCCGACAATGGAGCGGCAGACCCGGCCCGTTCGGATGCCTCCACCGCCACCACTGCCATCCACCAAACGATTGCCACTGCGATCCGGCGCGCGCACGATCGGGGTGGCCGGATATCGGTTGGGGCTCACCGTCGATGGACACGAGTTGCTCTCGGATATCTCGTTCACGTCGCCGCCGGGCTCACTGATCGCGGTCATCGGCCCGTCCCTCAGCCGCAATTCCGCCTTGGTCGGGCTGCTGGGCGGAACCCGGCCGCTGCGCTCGGGCACCCTCACCGTGGACGGCCGCGACGTGACCGCCGAGCCCGAGTCGATGCGATCCCGCATCGGGGTGGTGGCGCGCGACAACCTGATTCACCCGGGCCTCACCGTCGAGCGGGCGCTGGAATACGCGGCCGAATTGCGGCTACCGCCTGACACTTCCCCGGACAATCGCGACCGCGTGGTGGACCAGGTTCTCGATGAACTCGAGTTGACCCCGCACCGCAAAACCCGGGTGGCCAAACTCGACCCCGAGGCACGGCGGTGCGCATCGATGGCGATCGAGCTCATCACCAGGCCGTCGCTGCTGGTCGTTGACGAACCGAGCGCCGGGCTGGATCCGCAGCAGGAAAGCCATGTCATGGCGATGCTGCGCACCCAAGCCGACCTTGGTTGCGTCGTCGTGCTGGCAACCATGTCGCTGGCCCATCTCGACATGTGCGACCAGGTGTTGCTGCTCACCTCGGCGGGCACCCTGGCGTACGCCGGGCCGCCCGCGCAGATCGAGTCCGCGTTCGGCACCGCGGACTGGGCCGAGATTGGCGCGCGGGTCAGCGCCGATCCCGCCGGTGCCCACCGCGCATTCCTGAACCGGCGCCAGGCCACCCCGGCGAAGCCTGCGGTGTCTCGGCCCGAGCCGCCTCCGGCCCAAAACACCTGGCAGCGTCAGGTCTGGCTGATGGCCCGACGACAGGCGCGCCTGTTGGTCGCCGACCGTCTCTATTTCCTTTTCCTGATGATCCTGCCGTTCGCGTTGGGTGCGCTGGCGTTGCTCATTCCGGGCAAAACCGGCATGGACCGGGGCAAGCCGGGTGGTCCGACTGCACACGAAGCCGTCGAAATCCTGGCCGCACTGAATATCGCCGCGGTGATCATCGGCACCGCGCTGACCATTGGCGCCCTGGCCAGGGAGCGCCGCATCTTCCGGCGCGAGCAGGCGGTCGGGCTGTCGGCCTGGACCTACCTCACGGCGAAATTCATCGTCTTCGGTGTGGTCGCGGCCATCCGGCCGCCATCGTGACGGCCATCGTCGTCGCCGTCAAAGGCGGGCCGGTGCGCGGCGCGGTCCTGCTGCACAATCCCGACGTCGAGCTCTATGTGAGCGTGGCGACGACGGCCGTCGTCTCGGTGCTCGTCGGGCTGGCAATGTCCTCGCTGGGCAACCGCCTGCGCGAGGTCGTGCCGCTGGTGGTGCCGGTGATCTTGGCTTCGCTGGTGTTCGGCGGCGGGATTGCTTCCGCTGGTCGGCAAATGGGGCTTCGACCAGGTGTCCTGGTTGATCCCGGCGCAGTGGGGCTTTGCGGCGTCGGCATCGACCGCCGATCTGCGCAAACTCGACACGATGGCCGCCGACAACGCGATGTGGACCCACTACGTGGGCTGGTGGGTGTTCGACATGCTGATGCTGGTCGTCTTTGGCGCGCTGTGGGCGGGGTTCGTGCTGTACCGGTTGCGGGCACCCCAGTCACTGCGTCGCGAAACTCAGCAGCCGGTTGACGATGCAAGCGAAGACGGTCGTCAGAAAATGACGGCGCCACTTCGCTTACCCGGCAACGAGTAGTACCGCCGGTCGCCGCGTCACAGCACCGCGCCGACGAGCGAACCGAGCAGGTAGGTAGCGGCGACCGCGGCGGCGCCGAAGATCAACTGGCGGGAAGCGACCCACCACACCGGCTTGCGTGTGAACCGGGCAGTGAGACCGCCGGCGATCAGCAGACCGACCCCACCGCACACCAGACCCACCACCAACGACCCGTACCCAAGTAGGTAGGGCATCAGCGGAATGAGGGCTCCAGTGGCGAACATCAGGAAGGACGCGAGCGCGGCCGTCCAAGGCGACGGCTTCTCAGCGGGGTTGATGCCAAGCTCGCGCACCAGGTGGACGTTCACCGCCCGGTTCTCGTCCCGGTGGATCTCATCGGTGGCGGCCTGCGCGGTTTTCTCGGTCAGGCCGATGTCGACCAGCATGCTGACGAGTTCGGCCCGTTCGGCCTCCGGGCGGGTCCGCAGGGAGTGGCGCTCGACACGGACCTCGGAGTCGATCTGCTCGTTGGCGGTGGTCACGGATGTGAATTCACCCAGTGCCATGGAGAACGCCCCGGCCAGCAGGCCGGCGATGCCGCTGACCGTGACGGCGTGCACACTGTCGGCCGCGGCCACACCGGCAATCAGTGCGGTGTTACTGACCAAGCCGTCCATGGCGCCGAAGGTGGCCGCGCGTAACCAGCCTCCGCTGACATCGGGATGGCTGTGCCCGACGTCGTATGCGTCGCGATCTTGGCTCACACCGCGAAAGATTATCCGGCCGACGGCATCGAGACTGCGGTGGCGGCGCCGATCCTGCGTACAGTTCGCGATCGGGCGCTCAGCGGGCTGAGCGCAGTCTCGGCGCGATTAGAAATACCGTCGGACCCGACCGCAGTACTCGGCGTACTCCTGGCCGTAGCGCTGCCGCATGAAGTCCTCCTCCCGCAGCACTTGCCGGTGAAACAGCACGGAAGCGACACCCAGCGCGATAAGCGGCGTCCAGGTGGGAAACACCAAGAACTCACCGAGCAGGAAGACGAAGAAGCCGACATAGATCGGATTGCGGCTGACCGCGAAAATGCCCTTCGTCACCAACCGACCGGGTTGGTCGGCGTCGATGCCGACCCGGAAGCTGTCGCCGAACGACACCAGGCTGAGCAGCAGCACCAGCACACCGCCGACGCACAGCGCCAGCCCCACCCAGGCGACGGCCGTGGACCGGAAGAACCGCTCGTTGTCGGCCAGCGGCCACCCGAAGGCGGTCGCGAATAGCGTGTAGAAGTAGAACAGCGCCACCGGAGGTATCAGAAAGTCGGTTTTGTCGAGCTTCCCGAAATGCATTGCCCGAGTGCCGGTTCTGTTGAGCAGGATGACTCTGACGAGCACCATGGCCAGCAGCAGCACGATGGCTAGAGCGGCCAGATGTTGCGGCATCGGAGTCCTTCGCGCAGCGTCAACGTGTACCGCCAGCGTGACCCTTGGACACGCTGGTTTCAAGACGTTGTTCCCGAGGCGAGAACGGCACGTTACGGTCTGGTAATGGCGCCAGACATGACTAACACAGCCGAACATCTGCGCAACGCGTTGGACGGGCGTTGGCGCGATGTGAAGAACCAGACGCGGGCCAAGTTCGAACACGAACAGTTCCGCCCGCACTACACCCCGAACACGGTGATCGCGCGCGCCAAAGTGGCGGAGCAGATGCAGATCATCGCCGGCGCCGGCATCTCCGACGAAGGATTCCGCAAGGAACACGGCGGTACCGGCGACGTGGGCGCGGCGATCACGATGATCGAGATGCTGGCGATGTCGGATCTGTCGCTGATGGTCAAAGCCGGCGTGCAGTGGGGGCTGTTCGGCGGTGCCGTCGAGAACCTGGGCACCGAACGCCACGGGGCGTACATCAAGCAGATCATCAGCCTCGAACTGCTCGGTTGTTTTGGCATGACCGAGACCGGACACGGCAGCGACGTCCAGGCGCTGGAGACCACCGCGACGTACGACGCCGAGACCGAAGAGTTCGTCATCAATTCCCCCACCCCGACCTCGCGCAAGGATTACATCGGCGGCGCGGCCGAAACAGCCACCATCTCAGCGGTTTTCGCGCAACTGATCACCACCGAAGACGGCGAACCCGTCAACCACGGCGTGCACTGCGTACTGGTGCCCATCCGCGACGCCGAGGGCAACGATCTCCCCGGTGTGACGACGTCGGACTGCCAATACAAGGGTGGGCTGCCCGGCGTCGACAACGGCCGCATCATGTTCGACCATGTCCGCGTTCCGCGGGTCAACCTGCTGAACAAGTATGGCGACGTCGCGGCCGACGGCACCTACAGTTCACCGATCGACAACCCCAACCGCCGGTTCTTCACCATGATCGGCACCTTGATCCGCGGCCGCGTTACGGTCGGCGGCAGCGCAGGCACCGCCGCTCACGTCGCACTGGACATCGCCACCCGATATGCGTTGCAGCGCAAGCAATTCAGCTCCGACGACGGCGAAGTGCTGATCATGGACTACCTGGCGCACCAGCGTCGGCTGTTCCCGTTGATCGCGCGTTCCTATGCGTTGCAGTTCGCGCAGAACGAGCTGGTGTCCAAGACGCACGACATGCAGACGTCGGATGTCGTGGACACCGAGGAGCAGCGCGAGCTGGAAGCGCGCGCCGCCGGGCTGAAGGCGGCCAACACCTGGCACGCCAGCCGGGCCATCCAGGAGGCCCGCGAGGCCTGCGGCGGCGCGGGTTACATGGCCGAAAACCGGCTGATCGCACTGCGGGCCGACACCGACGTGTTCACCACGTTCGAAGGCGACAACCATGTGCTCACTCAGTTGGTGGCCAAGGAGCTGCTGACCGCCTACGCCGACGACATCAAGAGCATGAGCCCGGTCGAGTGGGTGCGCTTCGCGGCCAACACCGTCGGTGATCGCGTGGTCAAACGCACTGCGGCCGAGCAGATTATGCAGCGGATCGTGGACGCGCGGCAGGACAGCGAGGAAGAGGGCAGCCTGTTCAACCGCGGCACCCAGGTCAACATGTTCGAGGAGCGCGAGGAGAAAATGCTGTCCTCGGTCGCGCGAAGGCTACAGGCCAAATCCAAGGAGATGTCGGCGTTCGACGCGTTCAACTCCGTGCAGGATCACGTGCTGCACGCGGCGACCGCGCATATCGACCGGGTGGTGCTGGAGGCATTCGTCGCCGGGATCTCCTCGTGCCCGGACCGGGAGGCCCGCGAGCTACTGGAGCTCGTGTGCGACCTGTACGCGCTGTCGGTGATCGAAGACGACAAGGCCTGGTACGTCGAGCACCGGTACCTGTCGACCGAACGGGCCAAAGCGGTTACCCGCGGCATCAACGATCGGTGCCGGGCGCTGCGCCCACACGCCAAGACGCTGGTCGACGGTTTCGGCATCCCCGAGCCGCTGCGTTACGCCGAGATGCTGCACCCGGAGAATCTCCAAACCAACTGCGACCACGACTAACTCGGCAAGACGCCGGCCAGCTCAACATTCGAATCACGCTGCGGGACAGTCGGTAAAGTCCTGGGGAAATCCTGTAGAGCCGCATAGCAAACCTGGAAACTCGCTGTGCACGAGGGCGGCAATCAGGCCCACAAGCATCCGCGCCGCGCTGGGTTGACCCTGCGACGACGGCGCACTCGGCGAGCTTAGCGAAGACTGTGAATGTCCCCCTGATTTGATCAAAACCCCTGGTGTGGAGCCTGATGCGGGCAATTCCGCGAGTAATCTGGGTTGAGATCGGCTGGTCGACGACGACCTGACTCAGGTTTTGTTGCGGTTTCCATCGGCGCACTGCCGCGCCGAGGCCGTTGCGAGAACTCCGTAAAACTGCCGAAACGTCGGATATCTCGTGCCGAAACATCCTTGTCGCACGATTGCGCGCAGAGCCAATTGGCGCATTCAGGAAAGGGCGTAGGCGTGGCTAGGGGTCATCATGGCACCCGATAGTGGTGCCGTGCACACCGTGTGCGCCTACTGCGGTGTGGGTTGCGGCATGGTGCTGCAGATCACAACCGACCCGAAAAGCGGCCGCCGTCACATCGCCAAATCGACTGGGCACAAAAGCCATCCGGCCAACTTCGGCCGATTGTGCACGAAAGGCACGACCACCGCGGACCTGCTCGCCGCGCCAGGAAGGGCGGAATCCGCATATCTGAGGGCCGGCCGCGGCGAAGCACCTCAACGCCGTTGACGTCGACAGCGCGATCACTGCGAGCGCCAAGCGGTTACGGGCGATCATCGACGAACACGGACCGGACGCAGTGGCCTTGTATGTGTCGGGGCAGATGTCGATGGAGGCCCAGTATCTGGCGAACAAGCTGGCCAAGGGATTCATCGGCACCAACCAGATCGAGTCCAACTCACGACTGTGCATGGCCGGCGCCAGTTCCGGCTACAAATTGTCCCTGGGCGCGGACGGTCCACCAGGGTCATACCAGGATTTCGACCAGGCCGACGTCTTCTTCGTCATCGGCGCCAACATGGCTGACTGCCATCCGATCCTGTTCCTGCGGATGATGGAACGCGTCAAAGCCGGCGCCAAACTCATCGTCGTCGACCCGCGCCGCACCGCGACCGCGGACAAGGCCGACCTCTTCCTGCAGATCACCCCCGGAACCGACCTCGCACTGCTCAACGGACTGCTGCAGCTGATCGTTGAGAATGAGCAAACGGACCCACATTTCATCGCCGAATTCACCGAGGGCTGGGAGGCGATGCCGAGTTTCCTGCAGCAGTTCACCCTCGACACGGTCAGCGAAACGACCGGCATCCCGGCCGAAGACATTCGCACGGCGGCACGTTGGATCGGCGAAGCCGCGAACTGGATGAGCATCTGGACGATGGGGCTCAACCAAAGCACCCATGGCACCTGGAACACCAACGCGATCTGCAACCTGCACCTGGCTACCGGGGCGATCTGCAAACCCGGCACGCGGCCCCTTCTCACTCACCGGCCAGCCCAACGCGATGGGCGGACGTGAAATGGGTTATATGGGACCGGGATTGCCGGGCCAGCGCACGGTGACGTCCGATGAAGACCGCGCCTACGTCGAGGATCAGTGGGGCGTTGCCCGCGGATCGCTGCGCACCGAGGTCAGCGCGGGCGTCATCGACATGTTCTCCCGGATGGCCGACGGGCAGATCAAGGCGTGCTGGATCATCTGCACCAATCCCGTTGCAACGGTTGCTAATCGGAAGACGGTGATCGCCGGTCTGGAAGCAGCAGAACTGGTGATCACCCAGGACACGTTCCTGGAGACCGAGACCAACGAGTACGCCGACGTGGTGTTACCGGCCGCGCTGTGGACGGAATCCGACGGCGTGATGGTCAATTCCGAGCGCAACCTGACCCTCTTTCAGCGGGCGGTCGAGCCGGTGGGGCAAGCGCTGCCGGACTGGCAGATCATCGCCCGAATCGCTTGCGAGATGGGCTTTTCCGGTGCGTTCAGCTACGACTCCGCGGAAGACGTGTTCGAGGAGATCAAGCGGTTCTCGAACCCCAAGACCGGCTACGACTTGCGTGGCATCAGTTACGACCGGCTGCGCGAGTCGCCGCTGCAGTGGCCGTGCCCGCCCGACAGCGCGGACGACCGGCACCCGATCCGCTACCTCAACGACGGTGTCAGCCAGACCCAGCTGGTCCGGGAGGACGGCCATGTGCCCCGGTTGGCGTTCCCGACCGCAAGCGGTCGTGCGGTGTTCTTCGCCCGCCCCCACCTGCTTCCGGAGGAGATGCCGGACGAGGGCTACCCGTTCCTGCTCAACACCGGTCGACTGGCGCACCAATGGCACACCCTGACCAAGACGGGCAAGGTCGCCAAGCTGAACAAGCTCAACCCCGGGCCGTTTGTCGAGATTCACCCCGAAGACGCTGTCCGGCTGCAGATCTGCGACGGCGACTCAGTGGAAGTCGCCTCCCGTCGTGGCCGCGCGGTGCTACCCGCGGTGGTCACCGGCCGGGTGCGTCCGGGCGACTGCTTTGCGCCCTTCCACTGGAACGACGCTTTCGGCGAATACCTCTCGATCAATGCCGTCACCAACGACGCGGTCGACCCGATCTCGCGCCAGCCGGAGTACAAGGCGTGTGCGGTCACCCTGACGAAGGTCGCTGTTGTCCAGCAGGATTCGGCTGACAGCCCGGCGCAAACCGACACCGACGACACAGCCAAGCCGGCGCAGGTCGACGCGCTCGCCGAACTTCTCGGTCTGGGCCACGAGCCGACGCCGCAGTTCGGTCCGCTGGGCCGCTCTTACCTTGCGGGACTGATCGCGGGACTGCGTTCGGATGTCGCCCGCACCGGAGTGCCCACCTTGCCACTGAGTGCGCCCTTCGATTCTCCTACCCGGCTATGGGTGGACGGTCTTCTCGCCGGGCTGTTTTCGCGCACCGAGGCGCCCCAGGCAGTGTCGGCGGTCAGGCAACGCGAGGCCCCAGCGGAGCCTGACCGCGCACCGCTCGTGGTGCTGTGGGCGTCGCAAACCGGCAACGCCGAAGAACTCGCCGCTGCGGTCGCCGCGCAGCTCGGCGAGGCCGGGCTACCGGTGGCGTTGCACAGCATGGACGACTTCCCCGTCACCGACCTGCCGAAGACACCCGAGCTACTGCTGATCACCAGCAGCACCGGGGACGGGGAGCCACCGGACAACGGCGCCGGCTTCTGGCGATCGTTATCCGCTGACAGCGCACCGCATCTCGCCGATACCCGCTACGCGGTGCTCGCGCTCGGCGACTCCAACTACGACGACTTCTGCGGTCATGGACGCAGACTCGACGAGCGCCTCGCGCAGCTGGGGGCAACTCGCATCGTCGCCCGCGTCGACTGCGAACCCGACTACGAGGACGCTGCGGCCGGGTGGATCGGCGATGTTGCGCAGGCGCTGACTCGCACCGCCGCGCCTGCCAGACCCCGTCCCAACGGGAGCACCGCATCCAAGGCGTATTCAAAGAAGCGACCCCTGCTCACCAACCTGGTCAGCAACACCACGCTCAGCCAGCCGCGATCGACGAAAGATGTGCGGCAGTTGGTGTTTCGGCTGCCCCAGGAAACCATCGCCTACCAAGCGGGTGATGCTCTCGGGGTGTGGCCGCACAATGGCCGACGCCTGGTCGACGAATGGCTGGCAGTGACCGGGCTGGACCCCGAGGCCGAGGTAGAACTTGCCGACTACGGGGCGATGACACTGCGTGAAGCTCTCACCGACCGATTCGAGATCGCACACATCAACCGGGACCTGCTGCGATTCGTGCAAAAACGCACCGGCGATGCCGGACTCGCCAAGTTACTGCGTCCGGAAAGCAAAGCCGCACTGGCCGATTGGACCTGGGGTCGCCAGTCGGTCGACCTGCTGGGCCAACTGAAGGTCACCGCCTCCGTCGACGAATGGCTGTCGGTGCTCAAACCTCTTCAGCCACGACTGTATTCGATTTCGTCGAGCCCCAAAGAGAACCCGCACGAAGTACACCTGACCGTCTCGCCGGTGCGCTACAACTTCCAGGGTGTGCCGCGCCGCGGGGTGTGCTCGACATACCTGGCGGACCGCTCCCCCAGCGACGAGATCGCCATCTACCTGCGGCCGTCCAGCAATTTCCGGCCGCCGAGTGATCCACAGACGCCGATGATCATGATCGGGCCGGGAACCGGCATCGCGCCGTTCCGAGGCTTCCTGCAGGAGCGGCGGGCGCTCGGCCACACCGGACCCAACTGGCTGTTCTTCGGGGAACAGCACGCCGCCACCGACTTCTACTACCGCGACGAGATCCGGGCGATGCACGCCGACGGGTTCCTCACCGAGCTGGACCTGGCGTTCTCCAGGGACCAGCGCGACAAGGTCTACGTGCAGCACCTGATGCGCAAGCGCGGGGCCCGGCTGTGGCAGTGGTTGCAGGACGGGGCGCAGCTGTACGTATGCGGAAATGCCGACCCGATGGCCAAGGACGTCGATCGCGCGATCCGCGAAATCGTCGCCGCGCATGGTCGCCTCGAACCGGACGAGGCCAATGCCTATGTCCAGTCGCTGAGCGCCGACAAGCGCTACCACCGCGACGTCTACTAACGCGGTACTAACCCAGTTCAGGGTTTCCCAGGAAGCGTAATGCGGCGGAAACCTCACACACCCGCAGCCGAAACATCTCCGTCGCAGCATTCAGTCATGGCTGTGCAGTGGGAAGAACACGACACGGACGCCGCGAGCGCTGGATGCCCCCTGCACTGTCGGCTGCGGCACGGCACGGCAGATCAAGTCAATTGGGCCGGGTTACCCATCAACCTGGACTTCGCGTTCTCACAGGCGCAGCGCGACAAGGTCTACGCGCAGTACCTGAGGCGCCGGACCGGCGCCCAGCAGTGGCGATGGTTCCGGAACGACACGCAGGTATGCGTTTGCGAGCTCGCGGACGAATATGACCAGCTCGGGCCGGACGCGGCCCGGCCCCTGTCGTTTCACTGAGCGTCGCGTCGTCGGTCGCGATAGCTATCCGCTTGACCGCGCCTCAAATTACCCACGTGGGTGTCCTTCAAGTGCCTTTAAAGGTGCGTTCACCTCAATCGGCGCTACGGTGAGCTGAATTCACCTGGTCAAGTCACGGACGGAGGTTGTGATGGGCGACCCTTGCGTGCCCCGAATTCCGGTCGCATTGTCCGCGCCGAGTCTCAATCGTGGCGTCGGCTTCACGCATGAGGAGCGGCGAAAGCTGGGGCTGACCGGCCGGCTGCCGTCCGCGGTGCTGACCCTCGAGCAACAGGCCGACCGGGTATGGCACCAACTGCAAGGCATGGCCACCGATCTGGGCCGCAATCTGCTGCTCGAGCAGCTGCACTATCGCCACGAACTGCTGTACTACCGGGTACTGGCCGACCACCTGCCCGAACTGATGCCGGTGGTGTACACCCCCACGGTGGGAGAGGCCATCCAGCGCTTCTCCGACGAATACCGTGGCCAGCGCGGACTGTTCCTGAGCATCGACGCTCCCGAGGACGTCGCCCCAGCCTTCGAAACCTTCGGCCTGGGACCCGATGACGTCGACCTGATCGTCTGCACCGACGCCGAGGCGATCCTCGGTATCGGTGACTGGGGCGTCGGCGGCATTCAGATCGCGGTCGGCAAATTGGCGCTCTACACCGCAGGCGGCGGCATCGATCCGCGCCGGTGCATCGCGGTGTCACTCGATGTCGGCACCGACAACGAACAGCTGCTGCAAGACCCGTTCTACCTCGGCAACCGCCACGGCAGACGCCGCGGCGAGGAATACGAAGAGTTCATCAAGCGCTACATCGAGACCGCTCACCGGCTGTTTCCGCACGCGATACTGCATTTCGAGGACTTCGGGCCGGCGAACGCACGGATGATCCTTCAGACCTACGGGGACCGGTACTGCGTATTCAACGACGACGTGCAGGGAACCGGCGCGGTGGTGGTCGCGGCCCTGTACGGCGGATCGCATGTCACCGGCGTCCCGATGCGCGACCAGAAAACGATCGTCTTCGGAGCCGGGACGGCCGGAATCGGGGTCGCCGACCAGATCCGAGACGCGATGGTCGCCGACGGCGCCACCGTCGAGCAGGCCACCTCGCAGATCTGGCCCATCGACCGCCCGGGCCTGCTGTTCGACGACATGGACGACCTGCGCGACTTCCAGGTGCCCTACGCGAAGAACCGCCAGCAGCTGGGTGTGGCCGCCGGCGAGCGGGTTGGACTGGTCGACGCGATCAAGCTGGCGTCGCCGACCATCCTGCTCGGCTCCTCGGCGGTATCCGGCGCTTTCACCCGAGAGGTCGTCGAAGCGATGACGGCGTGCTGCGAGCGACCGATGATCTTCCCGCTGTCCAACCCGACGTCGCGCATGGAAGCGATGCCGGCCGACGTGCTGGAGTGGTCGAACGGCAGGGCACTGCTCGCTACCGGCAGCCCGGTCGCCCCCGTTGAATACGGCGACACGACGTACACCATCGGCCAGGCCAACAACGTGCTGGTGTTCCCGGGCATCGGCCTGGGCATCATCATCGCCGGCGCCAAACTGTTAACCCAGAATATGCTGCAGGCGGCGGCGAACGCCATTGCACAACAAGCTGATCCGAAAAGTCCAGGAGATTCCCTGTTGCCGCCTGTCGAGGAGTTGTGCGCCATTTCGAGAGCGGTCGCCGAGGCCGTGTATCACGCGGCCGTCGAAGACGGCGTAGCCACCAAGACCCTCGACGATGTCGCTCAAGCCGCCCTCGAGGCGATGTGGCTACCCGAGTACGACTAGCCGGGTCATCGACTGTGCGCCTGGGGCCCACGACACCCGAGACACGCCGCTTGGGCTCGTCCTCCCTGTGCGCACACTCAACGGTCTGGATACCCAGCGTCCTGCCAGGCACGAAACCCGCCAAGGACGTCGGACACGTCGTCGAAGCCTGACGCCTGAAGCACACTGGCTACCACCATCGAGCGAGAACCGCTTGCGCAATAGATGACCACGGGAGCCGCCTGATCGAGACCTGAGAGAGAGAATCCGATCCGCGGTCCAGCTGCTAATACCGGCGGGTACATGTCCAACTCGACACCACCAGGCCGGAATCGTCCTTGAGAATAGATTCAGCGGCTCGGTGATCGCCGTGAACTTGGCCAGGTGCCGGTGCAGTGCATCGAGGTCGGCGACTGTTGCCTGTTAATCCGGTCGCGGGTCAGCCGTGTCCGTTGAAAATGATCCGCATCATCTTGAGATTGATGCGGACGAACCGCCAGAACTGGATAAGGAGGTTCTGACGCATCCGAAGCCTCGCACGGGTGGGCAGCGGGGCGTCGGCGATGCGTTCGGCGGTCTGGACGTTTACCTCCGAGTACATGGTGTCGTCGTCCATGGGAGCGCCTTTCATTCGGGGATCAGCCACCAGAACGGCTTGGCCTTGGCCTTGTAGATGAACAGGTGGTGCAGGAGCGCCTTGATCCAATGGCCGGCCAGGCCGAGCTCGCCGGACGTGCCGGCGATGTCGCGGCCGGTCTGCGGGTACTTCACCGGGTCAGGGACGACGGGGAACATCGTCATCGCGGCGGCAGAGCCCTCGCGGAAGCCGGTACCTGCCGAGGCGACGCACGCGGCGCCCATGGTCGCCATGGACGCGCGGTGGGCGGGAGCCGCGGAGTCCTTGGTGATGCGGTCACGGATGGTCTCGGCGACCGTCTTGGCCATGACGCCCGACGGCATGCCGGTGCGCGGCGGGCTGGGGGTGATGACCGTCCCGGTGGGACTCTTGCGCGGCCGGGAGATCGGGTGCGGGGGCGCGAACGCGATGCCCGGCGCGAAAATGTTCGGGTAGGCATCGGACTCGTAGGTGTGCGGCCAGTCCTCGGCGGACCACTCGCCGTACGGCTTGGCTGAGTAGTCGGCGTCGACCTTGAGGAAACCCGACGGCGCGAAAAGGGTGGACGTGATGTCGTTGCCGTCCTTGTCGTAGGCGGCGAGGCTGGCGCCCCTAAACGGCGGCAGCAGCATCGCGAAATCGAAGTCCAGGTCGTGCTCGTTGCCGTCGAGCTGCTCGTATCGCAGCTTTCCTTCCATCACCTCGTGCACAGCGGCCTGCGTGATGGCCTTGACGCCGCGTTCGCGGAACAGCGACTCGGTCCACAGCCGGCTGGACTGCGTGAAGCCCTTCTGGACGAAGCTCATGCCGCCGACGCCGAAGTCCCCCAGTTCGTACTCGTTGGTGAGGTAGACGACCTCGGCGAGGTCGCGCACGCCGGCCGCGCGCAGCGTGTGTTCGACGTTGAAGGCGTACTCGAACGCCGCGCCCTCGCAGGTACAGGTGCCGTGCCCGACGCCGATGACGAGACGCTGCTTCTGGCCGGCCTTTAGCTTGGCTATGACTTGGTCGAGTGCCTTGGCAGCCTCGACGGCGTGGCCGGCGGTGCACACCGAGTACGAGTATCCGCCCGGCCCGAGACCGGGCGTAGCCGCGAAGTTCAGCTGCGGGCCGGTGGCGTTGATCAGGTAGTCGTAGGTAAGAGAGCCGGTCTGGCCGCGGTGCTCCTCGTCGGTGTAAGTGAAGTCCACCGACGGCGACGACTGCTGGCCCGTGCCCTCGGGCCGGATCGCGGTGGCGAGGCCCTGGTGGAAGATGATGCCCTTGCGCTTGTAGATAGGCCTCAGCGGAATCAGTACCTTCTTCGCCTCCATCCGGCCGACCCCGACCCAGATGTTCGACGGAATCCAGTTCCAGTCGGCGTTAGGAGAGACGACGACGATCTCGTGCGCGCGGGGTAGCCATCGGCGCAGGTGTAGCGCGGCAGTGTGTCCGGCGATACCAGCGCCAAGGATGACGATTCGTGCCATTGGCGCTCCTCAGTGAGACGATGCCACAGCGTTATGCGGCTCGCACCCGATCATATACCCTTAGGGGTATACACCGTTAATCGGGGCATAGCTCGTGAAGTCCGCGGAGGCTGCCGCGAGGTCCCCCCGCGTCCGGATCGCTTGGAACGCTTCCATTTTCGGCGTTAACGTCGACGTGCGCCGTGCAGCGACGGCATTCGTTCAACGGCACCGCAACACCAGCCGCAGGCTTCGTCGGCGGGCGGCCTCAGCCCGCCGGTGCGCTCCACGCCTGCCTCGACAACCTGGCCGCGCAAGAACGCCCGGTCGCGATCGCTCTCACCATGGAGTCGGACGCCGTTCTGGCGCAACTATATTCGCGCTGAAGCGGCACGCTAGCAACGCATCCAGCACCATCACGGCGCACCGCTGGGCGACTTCACCATGGCGGCACGTCAACTTCGCCATGTTGTCGCAGCGAATCCGGAATACCCCACGGGGTAAGGTATGAATTGTTACCGGCGTGCTCTCGATCAAGGCCGTGGACCCAGCGAGGAGGACGACATGCCAGTAGTAGGAGATTTGGCGGCTGTTCTTGCACGACTTCTCCACGTACGTGGTCCGTTGCGTGATGTGATCTCCGTGGTGGAGCAGGATGGCGGCTGCCGAGACGTGATTCACCCGGCTGGCGGCAGTTTCAGGATCATCGCTTGCCGGATGCGCGATTGTGTTCCGAGGGCGCCTGGCCGGCCGTCAATTCGGCGAAGCCCACGGGCGCCGAGTTGGACAATTCATCTTCCGCTTCGCGGAGGCGCGAAGGTGCCTGAGTGCAGGGCGAACGGCCAACGCTTGGAAGTGCGGCGACATGCCAGCGGTCGCAGCTCGCGCATCGTAAAGCCATCTAATACAGGGCCAAATGACCCTGTCCGACGCAGCCGCTTGGGCGTGAAACTAATTGCAGGCGGGACGACAAGGTCACGAGCGGAGTTAAACGTCGATGTTCACCTTTCTTAAGCGTGTTTGGGTGCCGTTTGTCGTCGTAGTGGCAGTTGCCGCCGGTGCTGTAGCCGTCGTGCGGCTGCGCGGCGTTTTCGGCTCAGACGAGCTTTTTTCGACGACCGGTAGCAGTGCTGAAACGATCGTGCCGTTCAATCCAAAACGCGTGACATACGAGGTTTTCGGGCCCAGCGACACCGTGGGAAGCGTGAGCTATTTGAACAAGAATGCCGAGCCGGAGCAGGCGAATTTCACAGCCCTGCCCTGGACCTACACGATCACGACGAACGTCCCGGCCGTTATCGCCAACGTGGTGGCACAAGGCAACAGTGACAGCATCGGGTGTCGCATCACCGTAAACGGCAATGTCAAAGACGAGCAATCCGCCACTGGGCACCATGCCCAGACCTTCTGTCTGGTGAAATCCGCGTGAACGCCCAGGACGACACCCGCCCGAAATTCATGAGGATGATCCGCGTTTTAGCGGTGCCGATCATTCTCGCATGGCTGCTCTTGACGATCGCTGTGAATGTACTTTGGCCGCCGATAGAATCGGTCGCGAGAACGCATGCGGTAACGATGTCGCCGCAAGATGCGCCGTCAATGATCGCCGCGAAGCACATAGGTGCGAAGTTCCGGGAGTCTGATTCCGACAGCATCGCGATGGTCGTCCTAATAAGTGACAAAGAACTCGGCGATGAGGCGCACCGCTATTACGACGGCTTGATCAAAAAGCTGGAGGCTGACACCAAACACGTACAGCATGTCCAGAATTTGTGGGGAGACCGCATCACTGCCGCCGGAGTTCAGAGCGGGGACGGCAAAGCCGCCTACGCTCAGCTCAATACTGCCGGGAACCAGGGCAGCACCTTGGGAAACGAGTCCGTCGACGCTGTTCGGAAGATCGTCGACCATTCGCCGCCGCCCAACGGCATCAAGGCCTACGTCACCGGCCCGGCGGCGCTCACCACAGACATGAACGAGGCTGCCGACAAAAGCATGTTCAAAATGATGGCGGTGACGGGCCTGGTCATCATGATCATGCTCGCTATCGTCTATCGCTCCATCAGCACTGTGCTTCTCGTTCTGGTGATGGTTGGTTTCGAGATGGGCACGGCCAGGGGTATGGTCGCGATCCTCGGGCATTACGATCTCTTGGGCTTTTCGACGTTCGTCGTCGCCATGCTGTCGTCCCTGGCCATCGCAGCCGGAACGGATTACGCAATATTCCTCATTGGACGTTATCAAGAGGCACGTCAGGCTGGACAGGACCGGGAAACGGCCTACTACACGATGTTTCGCGGAACGTATCACGTCATCTTGGGGTCTGGGCTGACGATTGCCGGAGCGACCTTCTGCCTCCACTTTGCACGGTTGTCGTATTTCAAGGCTCTCGGCATTCCGTCGGCATTGGGATTGCTCGTTGTGATCGCAGGAGCGCTGACTGCAGCGCCGGCAATTGTTGCAGTGGCCACTCGGTTTGGCTTACTCGATCCGAAACGGATGATCAAGACGCGGGGGTGGCGGCGCGTCGGCACCGCCACCGTCCGCTGGCCCGGGCCGATCTTTGTGGCGTCACTACTCATCGCCATAGTCGGCTTGCTCGTCGTGCCCAGCATGAAGATCAGCTACAACGATCGCTACTACATACCCTCGAATCTCCCGTCGAATATTGGGTACGCTGCAGCCGAACGACATTTCAGCGCTGCCAGACTGAATCCAGATATTCTCATGGTCGAGGGTGATCACGACATGCGGAATTCAAGCGACATGATCATCCTCGACCGGATCGCCAAGGATATGTACCGCACGCCCGGTATCGCTCGAGTGCAAAGCATTACCAGGCCCTTGGGCAGCCCGATCGAACACAGTTCGATCCCGTTTCAGGTCAGCATGCAATCGCTTCCGATACAACAGAACTTGCAATTCATGAAAGACCGGATGGCCGACATGCTCAAGATGAGCGACGATCTCGGTGTCATGATCGGCTCGATGCAACGCATGTATGGCTTGCTGGGCCAGATGAGCGACGCGACTCATCACATGGTCGGCGACATGGCTGAGATGAAGGCCACGCTGGACGAGATGCGAGACCACCTGGCGGACTTCGACGATTTCGCGAGGCCATTCCGCGGTTATTTGTACTGGGAACAACACTGCTTCAACATTCCCGTCTGCTGGGCGACCAGGTCGGTATTCGAGGCGATCGACGGCGTGGACAAGTTCAGCGATAACATGAGCACGCTTCTCAACGACATGAACAACATCGACGCGGTGCTGCCGCAAATGCTCGCCGAGTTCTCCGCCAATAATCACTGTCGCGAAGTCCATGCAAGGGACCCTGCTGACGCTACACAGCAGTTTCTCCGGGTTCGGTCACTCAAATGTCGCGGATGACAGACACCGCGAGCGCCATGGGCCAGGCCTTTGACTCGTCGAAAGCCGACGACTACTTCTATCTGCCGCCGGAGGCTTTCGATAACCCCGACTTTCAACGAGGCCTGAAACTCTTCCTGTCGTCAGACGGTAAGGCGGCGCGCTTCATCATCACCCACGATACTGACCCTGCGACTCCCACAGGCATCTCAGCCGTCAAACCGGAACTCAACGCAGCGCACGAAGCCGTGAAGGGAACCCCCCTCGCAAATGCCAAGTTCTATCTCACCGGCACCGCGGCGGTTTACAACGACATCCAGACCGGCTCCCAGTTCGACCTTCTGATCGTCGGAATAGCCGCGCTGACGCTGATATTCGTCGTCATGGTGGTCATCACCCGAGCGCTTGGTTGCTTCACTTGTGATCGTCGGCACGGTGCTGCTATCGCTGGGTGCTGCATTCGGGCTGTCCGTGCTTGTGTGGCAACATATCTTAGGCTTGGACTTGAACTGGATCGCGCCGGTGTTCGGGTTGATCATTCTGCTAGCTGTCGGATCCGACTACAACCTGTTGCTCGTATCGCGGTTCCAGGAGGAAATCGGTGCGGGACTACGGACCGGCATCATCCGCTCCATGGGCGAAACCGGCGGGGTCGTCACCGCGGCCGGCCTGGTATTCGCCTTCACCATGATGTCTATGGCCGCAAGTGACCTGAGCTCGATCGGTCAGGCCGGCAGCACGATCGGCATCGGCCTACTGTTCGACACCCTGATCGTGCGCTCACTCATGACGCCATCGATCGCCGCGCTGCTCGGGCCGATGGTTCTGGTGGCCGCTGAAAGTGCGGCCACGCCCGGCCAGTTACATGCTGCGGCCCTTCGGGCCGCGTCGGCTGGTTCGTTCCCTTCTGCTGGGCGAGGAAGCGGACGCGGCGACCGCCAAGTCCCAGACACCAGCCGCTTCGGCTCGTAATACATCGTGACGGAGCCGAGGAACCCCAGCGCGATGATCGCCGTGATCAGCCCTTCAGCCACAACCAGCGGCGTCCAAGTACGAGGTCATCAAACTAGCGACTACACACCCGCTGCCCCCCGTATTGGCATTTCCGTGAACGCATCCGCGCCAGGAGTAAGTGATGAGCGGCAACCCTCGGCCCGAGCCGACGTCCGGGGCGCTGCCGGCGTGGAGTTCGGTGCTGGCCGTAGTCGCCCACCCGGACGACGAATCCTTCGGCCTGGGAGCGATCCTTGACGCATTCAAGCAAGCGGCGACCCGGACCGCAGTGCTGTGCTTGACCCATGGCGAGGCGTCAAAGGTGCACGGCGGCGTTGCGGGCAACCTCGCCGAGCTGCGTCGTCAGGAATTCGCGGCCGCCGCACGGATATTAGGTGTTTCTGACCTCACCCTGCATGATCACCCCGACGGTGGCCTCGATCAGGTACCTCTTAGCCGCCTCGCCGGCGAAGTGATCGACGCGGCACGTACCGCCGCCGCCGCCGGCCTCCTGGTCTTCGACCCGAGCGGTGTGACCGGTCATCACGACCACGCCACCGCGTCCGCCGCGGCGTTACTTGCCGCGGCGCGTCTGAACCTCCCCGTTCTTGGCTGGACCCTCCCCGACTCGGTTGCCACGCAGCTCAATCGGGAATCCGGCGCCGGGTTCGTGGGACACCCGGCGGTCGCCATCGATATCGAGTTGCCAGTGACCCGCAGGCGGCAGGTAGCTGCGTGCGCGGCTCATGTGAGCCAGGCCATCCCTACCAGCGTGCTGTGGCGGCGCCTGGAACTGCTCGGTGACGTCGAGCACCTGCGATGGCTGCGCCGCCCAGATACAGCAACAGGACCGTAAGACCGCGAATCTGGATACCTACACCGGAAGGAAAGGTAGCCGCCAAAAGGTATGGATCAACGCCGCTTTCGGATTCGGCACACCGGAGTCATATTCATAGCGTTTCTATACCCCTTCAGGTATATCAGGTGTGCACTGCGGAGCCGGTCGAGTTACGCCTAAGGGGTGCAGCGCCGCTTACTGACCGTGACCGGGCAGTGCTTCGGTCGGAATCCCGCGCTTCAGTTCGATGATCTCGATCTCGACCAATTTCACGCCTACCCTCGGTGCTGTGAATGAGCCCGTACCCTTCGATACCCCGCTGCTACGGCGGATCCGTGACTCTGTGATCGGTGACGATCAGGTGATGCCCGGTCCGTATGGGCCGCGTCGGGTGACGTATGCCGACTACACCGCGTCGGGCCGGGCGTTGAGCTTCCTCGAGGACTTTATCCGCGACGAGGTACTGCCCCGCTACGCCAACACACACACTGAGTCCAGCGGAACGGGTCTGCAGACCACCAGGCTGCGCGAAGACGCCCGTTCGATCATCAATGACGCTGTCGGCGGCGACGCCGAAACCGTCGTGATCTTCGCGGGATCGGGCTGCACCGGTGCGATCGACAAACTGATCGGCGTCCTCGGGTTGCGTATCCCGGCCGCATTGGAAGACCGTTACCGTCTCAGCGACGCCATCCCCGCCGGTGAACGCCCGGTGGTCTTCATCGGGCCGTTCGAGCATCACTCCAACGAGCTGCCCTGGCGGGAGTCGATCGCGGATGTCGTCGTCATTCCCCAGGACGTGGACGGCCACATCGACGCCGCGATCCTGGTGAAAGAGCTCATACGCCACCACGCGCGGCCGTTGAAGATCGGCTCGTTCTCCGCAGCCAGCAACGTTACCGGGATCGTCACCGACACCCACCACATCTCGGCCGTGCTGCACGCGCACGACGCATTATCCTTCTGGGACTTCGCCGCGGCGGGGCCCTACGTCAACATCGAGATGTACGGCGACCAAAACAAGAATCGCCTCGACTACAAGGACGCGATTTTTCTCAGCCCACACAAGTTCATCGGGGGGCCTAGCACCCCAGGGGTTCTCGTGGTCCGTCGGGAGTTGCTGCGCAACCGGGTGCCAGATGTGCCTGGCGGCGGCACCGTTGCCTATGTCAATCCGACTGAGCACCGCTACCTCGAAGATCCCACCCAACGTGAGGAGGGCGGCACACCGGCCATCGTCGAATCGATCCGGGCCGGCCTGGTGTTCCAACTCAAACAAGCGGTCGGCGTCGACGTGATCCGCGCCCACGAGGAGCACTACCTGCGCCGCGCGATCACGGCCTGGCAACGCGAGCCGAACATCGAAATCCTCGGTAACCTCGACGCCGAACGGCTCTCCATCGCGTCTTTCGTGGTGCGGGCCCCCAGTGGCCGCTACCTGCACCACAACTTCGTAGTAGCCGTCCTCAACGACCTCTTCGGAATCCAGTCCCGTGGCGGCTGCTCGTGCGCGGGCCCCTACGGACATCGCCTGCTGGGCATCGACCTGGAACGTTCACATGAGTTCGAACGCGAGATCACCAACGGCTGCGAGGGCATCAAACCGGGCTGGGTCCGCATCAACTTCAACTATTTCATCTCCGACCCGGTCTTCTCCTACCTCGTTGAGGCCGTCCGGCTCGTCGCCAGCGACGGCTGGCGACTGCTCGAGGACTATCGCTTCGACCCGGCCAGCGGAATGTGGCGACACCACCTCGGCCCCGTCGAGCCCCCGCTCCGGCTTCGCCAAATCTCCTACGACGAGAACGGGGCAATGCAATACCCGCACCACGAGAACCGCGCCCCCGAAACCGACCTCGAACGCTACCTAAACGAGGCCATCACGATTCTGACAGGTCCACGGGCACACGCCGAAGACTCGATCGCCCAGCATCCGCTGACCCTGTCCGACGACTTTGAACACCTGCGATGGTTCGACCTACCGACGGCCTGTCTATCCCCAGTTGCACGAGGCTAACCGCCCAACTCGTTAACCGGCGGTAGTACATGTGCGGACCTACGAAAATGTGGTGATGCGGTTAGCGGTGGGCACTAATCCGAAGTCAGAGCGGCCACCGATCCCTCTACCGCTAATACCCAGCGGGGTATGCTCTTGGACGTGGTATGATACCCCGTAGGGCATATATAAATGGAGGCTTCACTCAGGCTCGCATGCGGTTGGGGCCCATGGGCACCCGCTGCGCCGGCCGGTTCCAATGGTCCGACCCAGACTCAAAATACCTTGAAGGAGGAGCCGGTGGCCGATGTCGATCTCTACATCGATCCCGTGTGCCCGTTTTCCTATGTGACCTCGCGATGGCTGCTCGATGCCGCGCGCGCAACCCACAAGTCGGTCGACTTGCGACAGATGAACTTGGCGGTTCTGAACGAGGGCAACGACCTCGATGGGCGGCAACAGCGCATGATGGATCGGTCACGGCGGTGGGGACGCTTGTTCGCAGCGGTCACAGACCAGCACGGGCCGGATGCGTTCGCGAGACTCTACGAGGCGGTGGGCACCCGTATCCACCTATTGCAAGAGGAAATGACCCGCGACCGGATCGGCGACGTTCTCGCCGACAACGGTTTTGACGGGTCACTGGTCGAAGCGCTCGACGACAGCGGATTCGACGAGTCAGTCAAACGAGCACACGGCGCCAGTCAAAGCGCCTTGGGCGATCGCGCAGGCAGCCCGATCATCGTGGTTGACGGCAATGCCTACTTCGGGCCGGTGCTGACCTGCGTCCCCAGCCCAGAGGAGGGCGTAGCTCTACTCAACGCAGTCCTCACGGTGGCTACGAGTCCCGGATTCGCTGTCCTGCAGCGACCCCACGGACCTCCGACAATCGGAGAGCCGGGCCGCTGATGTGCCACGCCGTCAAATGTCCCATCTGCGGGAAAACGACCTGGTCCGGATGCGGAGCGCACGTCGAGCGAGTCCGCGCGACGATACCGGAATCACAGTGGTGCCAAGGACATCCGAATCAACCCAAGCGGCCCTGGTGGCAGCGTCAGTGAACTATCGGAGACGCGACGAACTTCTCTGGAGGGACGCGCCGGACCACGATTCACCGCTCATCTGAGGGAGCGATGTTGGGGGTTGAGCTGCTGCCCAGCGGTTCACGTCGCATCGGGAAGCGAGCACGCTTATACCCCCTGGGGTAACATAGGTTGGATCAGGACAGGAGGCATCAATGGATAGCGACGAGGAAAGAATCGCCGCCGTGCTCAATCGGTTGCGGCGCGCTCACGGGCAGCTCGCCGGTGTAATCGCGATGATCGAGCAAGGCCGCAATTGCAAGGACATCGTGACACAGCTTGCGGCGGTGTCACGAGCCCTGGATCGGGCCGGCTTCAAAATCGTCGCATCTGGCCTGCGCGACTGCATCATCGGCACCGGCGGAGGCGATTCGGATCCGCTGACCGAGGCAGAACTGGAAAAGCTGTTCCTGGCCCTGGCCTGAGCCCCCGGCAGCAAGATCGACAACCTGCGAATAGATTTCGGCACTGAGGAAGGATCGACGATGACTTCGGCTCTGAACACCACGTTGCACACTTCGTTTGAGCAAGCGGTCGAGCAGACCACTAAAGCACTAGCCGAACAGGGCTTTGGCGTGCTGACCACGATCGACGTCAAGGTGGCGCTCAAACAAAAGCTCGGCGAGGAAATGGAGGACTATCTGATCCTGGGTGCATGCAACCCGGCGCTGGCGCATCGCGCCCTGAATGTGGACCGCCAGATCGGCCAGTTATTGCCCTGCAATGTCGTGGTGCGAGCCGACCCCGCAGAACGCGGCACCGTCATCATCGAGGCGATGGACCCACAGCTGATGGTCCGAGTGGTCGACCAGCCTGGCCTGCAAGAAGTCGCCGACGAGGCAGCCGCCAAGCTTCAAGCCGCCATCGGCGCACTCAATTAAATTACCCCCGGGCTGTGTCAGGTGGTGGTATGGCCACCTGGAGGAGGCGTGTCCATCAACAACGAACACACGGATGAATGTCTCGGCGGCTTTGGTTGAGCGCGACGTCTCAACCGAGGACCTCACATGACCCAACTCGATCATATTGCCGCCGAGGTTGCACCTATCAAGGGTTGTTGTAGCACGACGACTGTCCCGAGTTAGCTTGTGCCGCAACGGCAGACTGGGTCGATGGGTATGTTAGCTTGCATTTCATGCGGCCAGGGCAGCCGTGAGCACAACGCACACGTGGAATCGTTCAACTCGAGGGGCGGCCGCGACGAGTACCCTCTGGCTTCTTTGCCATGCTGCGATGCGCCTGTGGATGGGATCCGGGCGTGGGCAGATGACGATGCGATGCAGTGTGGGGCTGGCGGCCGATTCCCGTTGCGCGACAGGCGATGCCGCTGCTTGCTGGATGCGCATAAGGGGGTAACGGGTAACTAGTTGGCCCTAAGGGATTAGCGTTGTTACATCCCGACAGCGCTGCGCACATTGCCAGAAAACTCATGCCGGGGTTGCGAAGTCCGGAACTAGTACTGCAGCCGTAATTCGGGTTTGGTGTGGTTGGGCGTGTCTGCGCTGGTAGGGGCGGTGACCGCGGCATTGTTCGGAGTTTGTGAACACACCTGAATATGCCGCGGCCGCCGCGGTCAACAGCGTAGACCCTGATCGGTGGTGGACTGAGTTCTCGGCGGTGATCGACCGGATCGCGCCGCGTTTCACCCGCTATGAACCGTTGCGTCATGCCGGCGAGTTGATGGCCGGGATGGTCTCGGGCCTCGATCGCAAGAATTGCTGGACCATCGCCGAGCACCGCGGCAACGACACCCCGGACGGGCTGCAGCACCTACTGGCGCGGGCCAAATGGAACGCCGACGCCGTCCGCGACGATCTGCGTGACTACGTCGTCGACGCCTTCGGCGATCCCGGCGCGGTCCTGGTCGTCGATGAGACCGGCGACGTGAAAAAGGGCACACAGACCGTGGGGGTCCAGCGTCAGTACAGCGGCACCGCCGGGCGCATCGAGAACTCCCAGATCGCGGTGTACCTGACGATATGCCGCACCACGCGGACATGCCCTGATCGACCGCGCCCTGTACCTGCCGCGCTGCTGGACTGACTGCGATCGGTGCGAGGATGCTGGAATCCCCACCGACAAAAGGGGATTCGCGACCAAACCCACACTGGCCAAGCAGCTGATCTCCCGGGCCGTCGAGGCCAAGGTTCCCGCGGCATGGGTAGCTGGCGATGAGGTCTACGGTGCTGACCCCAGATTGCGGGCGGCGATCCGCTGCCACCGACTGGGCTACGTGCTCGCTATCGCGGCCAACCGGTGCGTGCCCACCCCAGCGGGAAAGATCCGGGCCGATCGGCTGCCCGCGATGCTGCCCCCGTGGGCCTGGCAGAAGCACTCCGCCGGAGCGGGAAACCACGGGCAACGCTACTACTCCTGGGCGTGGGTCGACCTACTACCTGAGGACGACACCGACACCGGCTGCCACTGTTTGCTATCCGCCCAACGACGCCACCGGCGAGCTGGCCTACCTGCGCTGCTACTCGCCACACTCGGTCACGCTGCACAGCCTGGTCACCGTGGCTGGCCAGCGCTGGCGCATCGAGGAATCCTTCCAAGCGGCCAAAGGCCTGGCCGGTATCGATCAGCACCAGGTGCGGCGCTGGACCTCCTGGCACCGCTGGACCACCCTGGCCATGCTCGCTCACGCCTTCCTGGCGGTGGCCACCGCTAGCGAACGCGAAACCACATCCACACCGACAGGACTGATCGCCCTGACAGTCAACGAGTTTCGACGTCTCTTCGACGCCCTGCTGCTGGCCACCCACCACACCATCACCAGCTTGATGGCCTGGTCACGATGGCGACGACGACACCAATACCGAGCCCGACTATCCCACTACCGACGCCGCGAAAACCAATGACCACGAACTACGGCTGCAGTACTAGGTTGCGAGGCCTAAAATTACGCTGCCGGTTGTCGATGCCGCGCCCCGTGACTCAGGCCAGCGCCAGGAACAGCCTTTCCAGCTCGGCCTCAGTCAGCGGTGGCGCGCCGCCCGGGCTGCTACCGCTAATACAGTCGCGGAGACCGGACGCGACGATTTTGAACCCGGCCCGGTCAAGGGCGCGGGACACCGCCGCGAGCTCGGGAAGATGTGGATGCGCTGGCCACAGCCGGCCCAGCCGGTCTTATCGCATCTCGGGCACCGTACTGGATAACATGTTGGGTTTGTCCTAACGCTTGGACTACGCGGTGATTGGCATCGGTATCCGGACGTGCCGTGGGTGGCCACGATCTTGCGGTGCTGAAGGCGGCCAAGGGGCCGTCGGCCGAGCTTCGTTACGCACCGTCCCTAACCCGGATAGCGGATTCGACCTCGTCGGCGGGGATCTGTTTGGTGCAGAAGAACCAGTCTTCGCATTCGACGCCTTCGACGTGGTCCTCCATTCGTTGCTTCGCGGTACCGCACGAGCCTGCCGGGGGCACGATCACCGGCTCGCCGGGGCGCCAGTCGGCCGGCGTTGCGACGTGGAAATGATCGGCCGTCTGCAGCGCCTTGACAATCCGCAGCAGCTCATCGAAGTTGCGGCCGAGGCTCTGCGGGTAGTAGATGACGGTCCGGATCACACCCTTGGGGTCGATGACGAACACCGCCCGCACCGCCTTGGTCGTGTCCTCGGCCGGCATGATCATCCCGTACTTCTGGGCGATCGCCATCGACACGTCGTCGATGAGCGGGAAGGTGACCTCGACGTCGTGCATGTCGCGGAAGGCGATCTTGTCCTTGATCGTGCGCAGCCAGGCGATGTGGCTATAGAGCCCGTCGACGGACAAACCCACCAGCTCGGTGTTGTAGGAGGCGAACTCCTCTTGCATCGAGGCGAACGTCATGAATTCACTCGTGCACACGGGTGTGAAGTCCGCCGGATGGGAAAAGAAGATAACCCATTTGCCGGCGTAGTCGGCAGGGAAGTTGATCTCGCCCTGGGTGGTGACGGCAGTGAAGGCCGGAGCCGGGTCGCCGATGCGGGGCATGCCGGTGACAGGGACAGGGGCGAGACTCTCGGTGACGGTCATCGTGGTGATCCTTCCGTGGCAGGAGTGACGCTACAAGGCTAATACCCACGGGGGTATATCCCAAAGGTATGTGCGCGCGACCATTACCGCAAGCTGCCTGCGTGATCTCATCGGGTCCAGGGTGAGCCGAATCGATAAATGGGCCTATCGGGCCTATGCCCTATAGTGGTGGCTATGCAACAGGCCGTACAGCTGCGCTTTGTCCGCTCGCGCTGCCTCGCCGTGGACTGTTGTTGTTTGTTGATTTCCTGACGCCTCGTCGTAAATCCTCGCGCTCTTCCCCGCAAACGGTGGAACTCGCCGTCCGCCGGCGGCATGCAGATGCGCCCCACTCAAAGGTCTTTCAGGAAGAACAACGACCAATGACCGTGTTGTCTGTCCCTACTCGCGCTGCGGCGCCAGCGGCCACGCGCCGGCGCATCCTGGTGCGCCCGAGCACCGAGCTGACCCGGATGACCCGCTACCGGGGTGGCACCTATTCGCACACCGCCGACAAGATCGTGTTCGACGACGGACGCGGCCGCTGCAAACGCACTTTGAGCGTGGGCAGCACATGGTCGGCAAGCAGCCACGGCCGCGGTGGGCGTGGCTACCGCTACTACCGGCTGGTCGCCCACACCCTTGATGGCTCCACCCCGACGATTGACCATGCCCGCTTCTGGCTGACCGGGTCACGGCACTACCGCAACGCCGACCGCATCGTTCATCTCCACAGCTACCTGCTGGCCGGAGCGCGCAAAGCGGGCCAGCATACCGAGGAGCCCCAACTCGTCGACACTTATGCGAGAGTCGAATCCGACCTCGTGGGTCCATTCCAAGTACGAATTCCCTTGACGCCGAACACCTCCGAAGGCCACACCTTGGTCGACGCGGACGGCTTCATCATCGATGACACCGTCCAGCCCGGCACCGACTTCTACCTACGCCGTGCGCCCGGCACGACCGCGACGACACTGACGGCGACGACACCGCACAACCCCAGTCCCAAAGTGCTGATCGGCGTGGCGCACGAGCAGGCGCCACAGGCACGCGCAAGGTTCACCCCGGTCGCCCTGACCATGCCCGCTCACGTTGCGATCCAGTTCGACATCAGCTGGGATGGCGACTGTCGGGCTGACATGTTGGAGAAGGCAGATGAGCATTGCTGAGAACGTCACACAACTGATCGGAAACACACCGCTGGTTCGGCTGCGCCGGGTCACCGACGGCGCCGTCGCCGACGTTGTCGCCAAGCTGGAATCCTTCAACCCGGCCGGCAGCGTGAAGGACCGCATCGGGGTCGCCATGATCGACGCGGCCGAGAAGGCGGGTCTGATCAAGCCGGACACCATCATTCTCGAGCCGACCAGCGGGAACACCGGGATCGCGCTGGCGATGGTGGCCGCGGCACGGGGCTACAAGTGCGTGCTGACCATGCCGGAAACGATGAGCGTCGAGCGGCGGAAGATACTGCGCGCCTTCGGCGCCGAACTCGTCCTGACTCCGGGCCCGAAGGCATGCCGGGCGCCATCGCCAAGGCCGAGGAGCTGGCCAAGACCGACCAGCGGTATTTCGTTCCCCAGCAATTCGAGAACCCGGCCAACCCCGCCGTGCACGCCGTCACGACCGCCGAGGAGGTGTGGCGCGACACCGACGGCAAGGTCGACATCTTCGTCTCTGGTATCGGCACCGGCGGCACCATCACCGGGGTCGCGCAGACCATCAAGGAGCGCAAGCCGTCGGTGCAGTTCGTCGCCGTCGAACCCGCCGCGTCGCCGGTGCTGTCCGGCGGGCAAGAAGGGGCCGCACCCGATCCAGGGCATCGGCGCGGGGTTCGTCCCGCCGGTGCTTGACCTGGGTCTGGTCGACGAGATCATCCCGTCGACAACGAAGACGCACTGCAGCTGGCCCGCCGGCTGGCCACCGAAGAAGGCCTGCTGGTCGGCATCTCCTCGGGCGCGGCCGTGTGGGCCGCTCTCGAGCTGGCCCGCCGGCCGGAGAACGCCGGCAAGCTGATCGTTGTCGTGCTCCCCGACTTCGGCGAGCGATATCTGAGCACGGTGCTCTTCGCCGACTTGGGCGACTAATCATGCTGGCGGCGATACGGCGTGACATCAAGGCGGCCCGGCAACGTGACCCGGCCCGCCCCACTACGCTGCAGGTCATTTTTGCCTATCCCGGGCGTGCACGCCATCTGGGGTCACCGGATCAGCCATTGGCTGTGGCAGCGCAATGTCAGGCTGGCCGCGCGAGTGCTGCGCAGAATTCACACGGATCCTGACCGGTGTCGAAATCCATCCCGCTGCCGTGCTCGGCGCCGGCCTGTTCATCGACCACGCGACCGGGGTGGTGATCGGGGAAACCGCCGAGGTGGGCGAGGACGTCACGATCTTCCACGGCGTCACCCTCGGCGGCACCGGCCGAGACACCGGGAAACGCCATCCGACCGTCGGTGACCGCGTGACCATCGGCGCCGGCGCCAAGGTGCTCGGCCCGATCAAGGTCGGCGACGACAGCCGGATCGGCGCCAACGCCGTCGTGGTCAAGGACGTCCCGGGGAGCGTGGTGGTCATCGGGGTCCCCGGCCAGATCGTCAGTCGCTTCGGCCCAAGGAGCGAGGACGACTCCATGCTGCCCGACCTGGTGGGCGTCAGCCTGCAGTCGCTGCTGAGCCGGATGGCCCGGCTCGAGAGCCAAGGCCCGCCGCCGAGCACACAGAACGGCTCAGCCAATGACCGGGTCATCCGGCCGCCCGAAGCCGGCGTCTGGCACGGCGAGGACTTTTCCATCTGAGGTCCGTGTTGGAGGACGAGTGAGCACTCTTTTGTTCGCGTCAACGGCAACGCTGGCGGCGCTGAGCGGCGCCACGGCGATCGGCGCCGTAGTAAACCGGCGATCGGGCGTGCTGCGAGAGACCAGCCCCGAACAGGACACCTCGGAGCTTGGCCTATCTGAGACCGGGCCGACTGTCGTGCACTTCAGCGCCGATTGGTGCGGACCGTGTGCGTCGGTGCGTCGCGTGGTGGATCAGGTGTGCGCCGCCCTTCCCGACGTGGCACACGTGGAGATCGACATCGACGCCAACCCGGTCGCCGCGAAGCGACTGTCGGTGCTGTCGCTGCCGACCACCTTCATTTTCGATGCCGGCGGCCGGCAGCGATATCGCAGCGCAGGCGTGCCGAAGGCCGCAGACCTGCAGACCGCGTTGCGGCCATTACTAACAGGAGGACAGTGATGTCGACCCAAATCGACCAGGTAGACGTGCGGGGCCCGCGCTTCGCGGCGTGGGTCACCACCACGGTTCTGGTGGTGGTTTTGGCTGTCTCGGTGTTCAGCCAACTCGCCGCGGCGGTGATCCTGGGCGCCCAGGCCGTCGTCTTCGCGACCGGCGCCGTCCGCGGCCCGCGCACCAGCCCGTACGGACTGCTGTTCGCCAAACTGGTTGCGCCGCGACTGGGACCGGTCACCGAACGCGAACCCGTGTCGCCGCTGAAGTTCGCCCAATTGGTCGGGCTGGTGTTCGCCGTCATCGGAGTGATCGGCTTCGCCGCTGGGGTTCCGCTGCTCGGCGCTGTCGCGACCGCGTTCGCGTTGTTCGCCGCCTTCGTCAACGCCGCGTTCGGCATTTGCCTCGGTTGCCAGTTGTATCCGTTCGTCGCCCGATTCCGTCGCACTTCCGCGGCGTAGCCATCGAATCTGCGGGCAGTACGCGAGTCTCGGTCGTTCACAAGGTTTAAAGCCTGTGTGAGTGAAACTCATTGAAAACTCCGATGATTGAACTCGATGTCTTATAGTGAGGCGATGCAACAGGCGATACAGCCGCGCTTCGTCGTTACGCGTCGCCCCGCCGCGGACTGTTGTTGTCGCTGATTCTTCTACGCCGCAAGAGTTCTCCCGCTTCGCGCCGTGAAACCGAGTGCTAATCAATGCCTTTCGGACAACGCCGATGGGCCGTGCCTGCCGGCGCCACACAACAGACGTTTCGACAGGAGGTCGATCGACCAATGACTGAAGGAATCAAGACAGAGCTCAGCCCTGGCCGTCAGGAAACCACGCGGGCCATCGACACCGCGGTGGGAATCCTGATCGGGTGGCGCGGATGCAGCACCCATTCCGCCTTCCGAGAGCTGATCAACGTCAGCGCGCGGCACCGGATACCGATCTTCGCCTTGGCCGAGGCCCTGGTGACCATGGCCAGTACGGACGCCCGGCCTGCTGATGCAGCCGCGCAACGGGCCGCCGAGCGGGAATGGGGTGCCACAGTGTTGTCGGTGGCCGGCAACGGGAGCGGGTCTTATCCGCGCGAAATCGATCGGTGGCTCTGACTGCGCGGACTCTGCCGACGCCGCCTCAGGGAGGTTTGTGGCTCCCCCGGGTGGACTCGAACCACCAACCCTTCGGTTAACAGCCGAATGCTCTGCCAATTGAGCTACAGGGGACTGCTAGGTGTACGCGATGCTGCCGCAGATCGCGGGACGACTCTAGCGTACCGGCACTCGCGCACCCAACAGGGCCCAACCGGGAGCCGATCGAGGCGCGCGCACCCTGGCGCATGAGGCAGGATGGAACCAATCACATTGATACTCGGAGGGACCGCTTTGATCGGGTATGTCGCCGTGCTTGGAGTGGGCTACGTATTGGGCACGAAGGCCGGGCGCCGCCGCTACGAACAGATCGCCGGCACGTATCGCGCGCTGACCAGCAGTCCCATGGCCAGGTCGGTGATCGAAGGCGGCCGTCGCAAGATCGCAAACCGGATCTCGCCCGATGCGGAGTTTGTCACCCTGACCGAGATCGACGACCACACGACGGTCATCGAGCGTGCCGTTCAACGCCCTGTCGAGCGGTCGACGAAAGCGGCGCACTAAGCGTTCAGGCGGTCAGATCGTCGCCGCTGGCCTGCTCCAACAGGCTGCGCCGATAGGCCTCCATGGCGACCAGGTCGCCGAACAGCGCGTGGTATTCGTCGCCCTGCTCGATGGGCGACATGCGCTGCAATTTCGACTTGACCTCGGCGATCTGGCGGCCCATCCAGACTTCCTGCAGGCGAGCCAGCACCCCACCGATATAGCGCGGTAGCTTGTCTTCGTCGACCTGGATGGACTCCACCCCCAGCTCACTGATCAGGCCGGCGGTCAGGGCCGATGTGGTCTGCTGACGCACCGCGTCGATCCACTGTGCCCCGGTGACACCGGCCGACGTGCCACCCGCGGCGTCGATGGCCGCGCGGACCGCGGCGTATCCGGGGTGAGTGAAGCTTTCGACGGTCAGCGCATCGAACACCGGGCCGGCCAGCGCTGAGTACTGCAACGCCGACTTGAGCGCCTCGCGCTGGGGCCACAACGTGGGGTCGCGAGGGTCGGGACGGGCGGCGGACGGCGCTGCCCGGGTCGGGTCGGAGGCCGGCTGCACGGGCACCCGGGTACCCCGCGATTCAGCGCGGTTGGGCGTCTTGGGCTTCTTGGCCTCGCTTCGTACCCGGTCGATGATCTGCGCGACATCGGCCCAGCCGACCCAACCGGCCAGCTGCCGGGCGTACTCGTCGCGCAGCGTCGGGTCTTTGATCTGCCCCACCATCGGCACGCAGCGGCGCAGCGCGGACACCCTGCCCTCGGCGCTGTCCAGATCCAGCTCGGCAAGCGCGCTGCGAATCGCGAACTCGAACAACGGGGTTCGCCGCGCCACCAGGTCGCGCAGCGCGCCGTCGCCGGATTTGAGCCGCAGATCGCAGGGATCCATGCCGTCGGGTGCTACCGCGACGAACGACTGCCCGGCCAGGTTCTGCTCACCGTCGAAGGCCTTCAGCGCCGCCGCGCGGCCGGCCGAATCGCCGTCGAAAACATAGATCAGCTCACCGCGAAAGAAGCTGTCGTCCATCATCAGCCTGCGCAGCATCGCCAGGTGTTCGTCGCCGAACGCGGTCCCGCACGACGCCACCGCGGTGGTGACCCCGGCCAGGTGCATCGCCATCACGTCGGTGTAGCCCTCGACGACGACGGCCTGGTGTCCCTTGGCGATGTCACGTTTGGCCAAGTCGATGCCGAACATCACCCCCGACTTCTTGTACAGCACTGTCTCGGGGGTGTTGACGTACTTGGCTTCCATCGGGTCGTCGTCGAAAAGCCGCCGCGCCCCGAACCCGATCACCTCGCCGGCCGAGGTGCGGATAGGCCACAGCAGCCGGCGGTGGAAACGGTCCATCGGGCCGCGGCGCCCTTCCCGGGACAGGCCTGCGGCCTCCAGCTCCTTGAACTCGAAACCTTTGCGCTGCAAGTGCTTCGTCAGTTTTTCCCATCCCGACGGCGCGAATCCGCAGCCGAACTGACGCGCGGCCTCGGCGTCGAAGTTGCGCTCCGTCAGGTACTCGCGGGCCGGCGCGGCCTCGTCGGAGTCCAGGGCCGCCGCGTAGAACTCCGCCGCCGCCGCGTTGGCCGCGATGAGCCGGCTGCGGCTGCCCCGGTCGCGCTGCACGCTGGTGGCCGGGCCGCTGTAGGTGATCGTGTGGCCGACGCGGTCGGCGAGCAGTTCCACCGCCTCGACGAAGCTGACGTGTTCGATCTTCTGGATGAACGCGTAGACGTCACCGCCTTCCCCGCAACCGAAGCAGTGGAACTGCCCGTGATTGGGCCGGACGTGAAACGAGGGTGACTTCTCGTTGTGGAACGGGCAGAGGCCCTTGTGGGAATCGGCGCCAGCGCGACGCAGCTGAACGTAATCGCCAACGACGTCCTCGATACGGGCTTGTTCGCGGATGGCGGCGATATCGCGATCGGAGATCCGGCCAGCCATCGGCCCAGTCTAGAACGTCGAGCCGACGCCACTGCCCAGTTCTCCGGCGTCGATGCGTTCCACCCGCCCCTCGGTATACGAGGCGATCTGATCGACGACGACCCGCCACCGGGCGCCGTCGTCGGCGGCGGTGTTGAACGATGCGGCGAAGGCCGGGTCGAGCGTTCGCGGCGCCCCGGCGTGCAGCCAGCGCGCCACCCGATGGATGCGTTCGCGCTGCCGGGCCTGCGTTTCCAGGTGCCGTGGGTCGGACATGATGTATTGCAGCGCAAGGATTTTGAGCAGCGCGACCTCGGCGCGGACCAGATCGGGCACTTGCAGGTCGGCCTGGTAGCGCACCAGTGGCCCGGGACCGGCGGCGGCGCGGGTGGTCGCGATGGCGGCCGAGGCGAACCGGCCCACCAGCTCACTGGTCAGCCGCTTCAGAGCGACCGACGCCGCCAAGGTCGCGTCGTACTTGCCGACCGCGGCGACCACCGGCAGCCCGGACAGCCGTCGCGCTGCCGCGATCAGGTCGTCGCCAGTGAGCATGGGGAATTCGCCCTCCCCCAGGTTGGCCAGCGCGGCCGCCTCGTCGTCGTCGGCGAGCACCCGCAGGTCGATGCGCTGGGAGACGACGCCGTCCTCGACGTCATGCACCGAATACGCGACATCGTCGGCCCAATCCATCACCTGGGCCTCCAGGCAGGTCCGGTCCGCGGGGGCGGCTTCACGCATCCACGCCGCCGCATCCCGGTCGTCCTCGTAGAAACCGAACTTGCTTCTCCGGCCGCCCAGTGCGTCGCCAAGCCCTTGCCCCCGCATCCACGGATACTTGGTGACCGCATCCAGCGATGCGCGCGTCAGGTTCAGCCCAGCGCTATTCCCTTGTTCATCAAGGACTTTGGGCTCAAGACTGGTCAGGATCCGGAAATTCTGCGCGTTGCCTTCGAAGCCGCCGCACACGACGGCCACCTCGTCGAGCGCCCGCTCCCCGTTGTGCCCGTAGGGCGGGTGGCCGATGTCGTGAGCCAAGCCGGCCAGTTCCACGAGATCGAGGTCGCAGCCCAGCCCGATCGCCATCCCCCGCCCGATCTGGGCCACCTCCAGCGAGTGCGTCAGCCGGGTGCGTGGCGTGTCGCTTTCCCGGGGCCCGACGACCTGCGTCTTGTCAGCCAGCCGGCGCAGTGCGGCGCTGTGCAGCACTCGGGCACGGTCCCGGGCGAAGTCCGTGCGGTACTGGCCGTCGGTACCCGGCAAACCCGCGGTCTTCGGCGCTTCGTGCACCCGCCGCTGACGGTCGAAGTCGTCGTAGGGGTCCTGCTGATTCGTGATCACCGACCCACAGTCTGCCAGGCAGGACGCGGGATGGTCAGCCACCGCCGGCGGGCTAAGTTAACCACCATGCGCATTGCTCGCCCGCTCGGCGTGATTCTGACGATCCTGGCTGCGAGTCTTTGCGGGGGCCTGCTGCTGGCGCCGTCCGCGGGCGCGCAGCCGCCGTTGCGGCTGCCGGGTTACGTCACCGACAACGCCGGGGTGCTGACCGACTCCAGTCGCGCAGCGGTGACGTCGGCCGTCGACAAGCTCTACACCGACCGCCGCATCCGGCTGTGGGTGGTCTACGTCGACGACTTCTCCGGACAAAGCGCGGTGGACTGGGCGCAGCGCACCACGCGCCTCAGCGAATTCGGCGACTCCGACGCGCTGCTCGCCGTGTCCACCACCGGACGTGCGTACGCCTTCCTGGTGCCGTCCACGGCGCAAGGCGTCAACGAGACCCAGGTCGACGATCTGCGCCGCAATCAGATCGAACCCGCGCTGCGCAACGGCGACTGGGGCGGCGCCGCGGTGGCGGCGGCCAACGGGCTCAACAAATCACCGAGTTCGTCGAATCGGGTGGTGCTGCTGGCGGTGCTCGGCGCGATCGTCGTCGCCGTCGTGGTGTTGCTGCTTGTCATGCGGCGTCGCGGCCGGCGCCGGCGCGCCGCCGCGTTGGCCGCGGCGCGAAAGGTCGACCCCACCAACCCGGTGGCGCTGGCCGCGATTCCGCTGGAGGCCCTCGACGACCTGTCCCGGGCGATGGTGGTCGATGTCGACAACGCCGTGCGCACCAGTTCCAACGAGCTCGCGCTGGCGATAGACGAGTTCGGCGCGGAGCGCACGCAACCGTTCACCCAGGCGGTGGACAACGCCAGAACTGCGCTGTCCCAGGCGTTCAGCGTGCGTCAACAGCTGGATGACAGCGTGCCGGAGACGCCGGTGCAGCGGCGTGACCTGCTCACCCGGGTGATCGTGTCGGCAGCGCAGGCCGACCGCGAGCTGGAGTCGCAGACAGAGGCGTTCGAGCAGCTCCGGGACTTGGTGATCAACGCCCCGTCCCGGCTCGACGGGTTGACCCAGCAATACGTCGAACTCACTGGCCGCGTCGCACCGGCGGAACAACGGCTGGCCGAGTTGAACAACGAGTTCGGCACGGTGGCGCTGACTTCGGTGTCCGGCAATGTCGCGGCCGCCCGGGAACGGCTGGCATTCGCTGACCGCAACATGAGCACGGCACGTGATCTGGCCACCGAGGCGGTGAGCGGGCAGCAGAGCGGATTGGTGGATGCGGTCCGCGCCGCGGAGTCGGCGCTCGGCCAAGCACGGGCGCTGCTCGACGCGGTGGACAGCGCGGCCAGCGACATCAAGCACGCGGTCGCCACCCTGCCGTCGGTCATCGCCGACATCCAAGCGGGCATCCAGCATGCCAACGAGCAATTGCAAGCGCCGAACAGCAAGATTTCGCACGCCGGAGATCTGTTCGCGGCGCGCGATGCGGCGGCCAGAGCCCTGGACGGCTCCGGAGGCTCCGCCGACCCGCTGGGCGCGTTCGCCCGGCTGACCAAGGCCGACGCGGACCTCAACCGGCTGCTGGCGAGCCTGGCCGAAGAACGGGCCAACGCCGAGCGGCTCAACCACTCCTTCGAGCAGGCGTTGTTCACCGCGCAGTCGCGGGTGCGCGCGGTCTCGGAGTACGTCGACACCCGACGGGGCAGCATCGGTCCCGAGGCGCGCACGCGGCTCGCCGAGGCGCAGCGACAGCTTCAGGCGGCGCAAGACAAGAAGTCGGCCAACCTGACCGAGGCGATCGGCTACGCCAACGCGGCGTCGACGCTGGCCGCCACTGCGCAGTCATTGGCCAATGCCGACGTGCAGGCGGCTCAGCGCAACTACACCGGCCGTGCCGGTGGCAACGACCTCGGCGCCATGATCGGCGGGATCATCGTCGGCGACCTCCTCAGTGGAGGCAGGCGAGGTGGATTCGGCGGCTGGAGCCCGACATCCTTCGGCGGCTCCTCCGGCTCGTCCAATGGCGGCTTCATGGGCGGCGGCGGACGGTTCTAAAGCGTGTCGAACAGGTCTGCTGAGTGTTCGGCACCACCCTTCTCGGGCGTCGTCGGTTCAGGCCGCTGTTGCGGCGCGAACGTTAGTTTCCACGTCATTCGGGTCGGTTTCACCGGCACTGGTGGGGTGCTGGTCAGAGCCGTCCCGTCGGCGGACGTTGGTGGCCCGGCCTCCTGCTTGGGGGTCCGGGGATCGATATTGGTCGTGGTGGGTTTGGCCCCAGCGGGCCAGGTTCGTCGCCGCGTTGGTGTCACGATCCATGCAATGGCCGTTGGCGCAGGTGAACACCCTGTCGGCCAGGCTCAGGTCGGTGCGGCGGTCTCCGCAGATCGAGCACAGCTGACTTGACGGATACCACCGGTCGGCGACCACGACCTGGCCGCCGCGCCATGTCTGCTTGTAGTGCAGTTGGCGGGCGAACTCGGCCCAGCCGGCATCCGATATAGCGCGGGCCAGCCGGTGGTTGGCCAGCATCCCGGCCACATGCAGGTCCTCGATGACGAGCCGGTCGTGAGTCTTGACCAATGCGTTCGATACCTGGTGGGTGAAATGTCGGCGCACGTTCGCGATGCGGTTGTGGTGACTGCCGAGCTTGGCGGCGGCAGCGCGGCGGTTGTGTGATCCTTTCTTCTTGCGGGACAGCGATTTCGCCAACCGACGTTGCTGGGCCATTCCGGTGGCGAGCGCTTTGGGGGTTTCGGCGATCCGAGCAACCTCAGCCCCATCGGCGGCGGCGGCGACTACGAATGCCGAAAGGCCACGATCAACCCCGACCCAGCCGCCAACGTCGTTGCCGGGGCGGGCCCGATGGTGGAGGTTTGGGTGCAGGTCAGCGGCATCGACGTTCAGGGCTATCCACCAGCGCTGGGCGTGGTAGGTGATAGTGGCGAACAAGATCTTGGCTCGGTCCTTGGCGAGCATGCGCCGCAGCCGGCGGGTGTCATCGAACACCCCGATCTGGCCGATACCGGGCAGGGTGACCGACCGCGGCCGGTCACCGTCTCCGATCCGGATCGCCGCCGGCCGGCCCTTGGGGTGCTTGTTGCGCAGCCGAAACGACGGCATAGCACTGGTTTTCTTCTTGAACCGCGGGAACCCAACCCGCTTACCTCTGCGTTTCCCGGAACGCGAATCCGACCAGGTTTTAAGGCCTTTACCGCAATCGGCGGCGGCTTCTTCGAACACCTGCTGACACACCTGGCTGCGCCACGCCAGGCCCGTCACGACCGTCTCGGCTGTGCCGGCGGCATCGACGGTGAACACCCGCCCGGCATCCTCGGTTTTCTTCCATGCATTGAATGCGTTGATCAGGTCGAACCCGGTCCAGGGAACCTCGATGTTCGGATCGGCCTTGCGTACATTCAGCGCGGTTTTGACCAGGTGTAGGCACTGGTTGAAAGCGAACCGGGCCGCCCCGGCATGCCGGGCCAACACGTCGTGCTGCTCGACGGTGGGGTCCAGACAGAACTTGAATGTCGTGTGCCGGCTCATCACCGCTGAGCATCGCAGGGGCCACCGACAAAAGCGTCAAAGCATCGCCGGTGGCCGGGCCACGCGGATTCGACTGCGCAAGAACGTCGACGGCGTCAAACGCATCCTCGTCGACAGCGCGGCCACGCTGGTCGCCGCGCTGGTCAACGCCGCTGACGTGCAAGATCGGGAAGCCCTTCCCAACCTCCTACGCAGGGCGAAACGGGTCGCACCGACCATCGCCCACGTCTGGCTGGACAACGGATACACCGGCACCACCGTCACCTGGCAGCCGCCAAAGCTCGGCGCTAGCATCGACATCGTGTTCGGCCCAAAACCCGCCAGCGGGTTCCAGGGTTCCGCCACGTCGCTGGGTCGTCGAACGCACCAACGGCTGGATCGACCACACCCGCCGACTTGACCGCCACTACGAAATCACCCTCGCAGCAGATGAGGGCTTTCTGATCCTCAGCCAAATCGCAACACTACTATGGCGACTCGACCGCAACCAGTTGTTCGACACGGTTCTAGCACGCAAGAAAACTGCGCACGTTCTCACATGAGAACGTGCGCAGTCAAAAGTTCGGGGCGAACGCACCGGAGAACCGGTGCGCCGCCCCGAACCGAGACTTCCTTAGGACACTCAGGCCCAGCTGGAACCGACGGCGCTGTCCGTGCTGGCCATATTGCTGCCGGCGGTCTGCACCTTCGAGCCGTGGCTGTTGGCCTGCTCGTAGATCACCTGGAAGTTACGACCCAACTGGGTGATGAACTCCTGGCAGGACACCGAACCGGCGCCGCCCCAGAAGTCGCCGGCAGCCAGCACATCGCGCACGATGGCCTGGTGCTCGGCCTCGAGGGATGCGGCCTGGGCGCGGATCAGTGCGCCGTGGGCGTCTACGTCGCCGAACTGGTAATTGATGCTCATTAGGTTCTTCCTCCTGAAATAAAAGTTTTGTGGGATGGGGACTAGCTGCTGAGGGCCTGCTGCGAACCCTGCTCTTGAACCTCGTAGTTGTTGGCGTCACGGACCAGGCCGTCGCGCACACCGTGGAGCATGTTCACGATGTTGGTGAACGCCTGGTTCATCTGACCCATCGTGTCGTACGAGGTCGCCTGGGCGGTACCACTTCAGCCCGCACCCGCGATGTTCTGCGAGGAAGCCCACATCCGGCGAGCCTCGTCGGACACCGTCTGAGCGTGAGTCTCAAAACGACCAGCCATGGCCCGCATTGCGTGCGGGTCGGTCATAAAACGTGTAGCCATCTTGCCTGTCTCCTTAGTTACCTGGACTTGCTATCTGTATTCAATGCAGTTCGACTGTTCTGATCGCCGAGCTGGCGATTACCGAAGCCTCCAATCACTCCGAAGGAAAGGACAGTCTTACCCCTCTCTCTTAGCCGGCTGCCGGAGATTTTGGTACCACGCCGTTGTTGGTGCGCGGTAGGTCGAAACGGGGTTCTTCGTTTTCAGCCACCCACTCGTTCCACATAGTCCATTCGTCTAGCTCTTCCTGGCTTTCAGCCTCTCCGGGCGTAACCGCACCCGGCACCAGCTCAACCTCGGCGGCTTCTTCGGCCTCCTTCGCCCAGTGGTTGTAGTCGTCCGGAGGAACGACCGTGCCCCAGCTGAGCGGAACCGACAACCCGCCGAGCATGCCCGACTCACCACGCTTCGCCGCGACGGCATCGTCCGGCAACGGCGGACCCAGTGGCAAAAGCACGCTGTCCCCTTCCAGTCCCGATCTCAGGTCTCGATCGCCGCCTCGATCGCGCGTCTCGATCTCAATGCACATTACCCGACGGCAAAAGGCGCCACCGGGCTATTCGCAACCTTAGACAATCCAGGCCACAATATCGACGAAATTCCCGATTTCTTAGCTGGCGAAACGCCGTTCTGCCCAAAAGTCGAGCTCCCGGGACGCACACCGTGCAGCCACCGCCAACCGGGCGGGCCGGTTGGGTGCCGGCGACCGCGTGCTCACTGCGTTGCGATCGGCGCCGTTCGGCACCAGTTGGGCCGGGAAAATCGCCGGCGAGATTCTTGCGGCGGCGGCCAACCGGGGCGGGCGCGGGTCGCGCGGACAGGCGCGGATATCGGTGTCCGGCATCGTCTGCGGACCCAGGAAGCCGATCGATGGCCCCTCGTGCAGATGGCCCAAAGGCTCGGTGGAACCGGTCGGCCGCCAAGCGCCCTGCGGTTCGGTCACCGACCTGTCGACAGACGCCGCCGGCGTCCCACCGGGCGGGTTGAATTACGGGTAAGCGCGCTGATTCACCCGCGTCGGCCGTCGAATTGTCGGCCATTGAAGAATGCTGAATTCAGCACAGCCCACTGGGAATTCCGCGGGCGGGTGCGGTTTCCTGAGTGGGCATCGTCTGGGGATAGGGCACCCGATAGGGAATTGACGTCTTGACCGTCGTCCCCAATACCGCGTTGGGAACGCATTGCGGCAATTTCGGAAGCGCGGCCAGCACCGGGTGGTCCAAATTGGGCCTCGACGGGTTCGGCGGGGCCGCGAAGTTGAACGCCGTCGTGAAATCGCCGACCGTCGAGTTCCGCCAGGCACTGATATTGGGAACCGGAACGCCAAACCGTGCGCTGATCAATTTCAGGCAAGACGTGTGGTCCAAGGTGGTGTGGACCATCAGCGGGCCGCGACTGTAGGGCGAGATGACGAAGCAGGGGACGCGGTTACCCAAGCCGATCGGCCCCCGGATACCGCCGGACCCTGTCACGGAGTTGATGTCGGGCACCGTGACGTATTCGCCCGGGGTACCCGGCGGCGCAACCGGCGGTGTCACGTGGTCGAAGAAACCTCCGTTCTCGTCGTAGTTGACGATCAGCGCGGTCTTTTCCCACACCGCCGGGTTGGACAGCAGGATCCGCAGCACGTCCACTATCGCGACGGCGCCGATCGACACCGGCAAAGCGGGATGTTCGGAGAGCAGGAACCCGGGCAGCACCCAGGAAACCGCGGGCAGCCGGTTGTTTTTGACATCCATGGCGAAGTCCGCGGGGTAGGTCGGGGCGATGCCATTGCGCGCCAGGTTGGACCGGGGATCTGCGGCCTGCCTGAAGTCGTTCATCAGCCCGTTGTAGCCGACGACCGTGTTGTTCAGGGCCCCCAGCAGCTTGTTCTGGTAGATCTTCCAGCCGACGCCGGCATCGTCGAGGTTCTCCGGCATGGTGCGCCAGCTGTAATGCTGCAGCGGCTGGATATTGGGCTCGACCAGCACCGGCCCACCGTGGGTGCCGTCCGGGTCGATCCAGGCGCTCATCCAATAGAGCCGGTTGGGTGTGGTTCCCCCCAGCAGTGAGCAGAAGTAGCCGTCGCAGATGGTGAACGTGTCGGCCAGCAGGTAGTGGATGGGCAGATCGTGGCGCGTGTAGTAGCCCATCGTGACCGGCACGTTGCCCTGCAGCGGGCTGGTCTGGGCCTGAGCCGGCAGCCAGCCGTCGTTGTTGCCGTTGTTGAACGACTCGTGCATGGCGGTCCAGCTGTGATCCGGGTCGTTGACGCATTCGGCATCCAGCGTCGGGCCCCGGGTGGTGTCGAAGCGGTACGGCATCGTGATGCCGTTCGGGTCGACCGCTTGGGTCTGCGGGTTCCAGCCCTTTTGCGAGAATGCGGGCGACGCGCTGCCGAAGCCGTTAGTGCCGGAGAGCGTGCCGAAGTAGTGGTCGAATGACCGGTTCTCTTGCATCAAGAAGACGAAGTGCTCGATGTCGCTCAAATGACCCGAGCAGGGACCTGCCCCATAGGCTTTTTCGATCACCGGACCGGCCAGGGATAGCAAAGCCCCGGAGGTGCTGGCGGCCGCGGCTTTGGCAAAAAATTGCCGACGACTCATTCCGTCGACTGGGTGTTCGCTCCCCAACACGCCCTCCTTGAAGGCCCCCTTTGCCCATCCCAGATCACGGTATAGTTGCGGCGGCGATCAGCCAGGCCACGCCGACCGGCGTGTCGTGCCCGGATTCCGTTTATCAACCTCGCAGTTGCGTTGCAGAGCCATGCGCTCTTGGTTTGCCGTGAGCGTCAGTCCAGGGTTTGCTCCCCCGGATTGTTGACGAATGCGGACAGGTGCAGATCCCGCTCGGAATACCGTGGACCGGCCCGGATTCTTGAGCGGGCATTCGTCTGCGGATAGGGGACCCGGTAAGGAAGGCCAGCAACGGGTGGCTCAGAAGGGCGGTGCGGCAAAAACTTAACTAATCCAAGTTTTTTAACCGAACCCTCAGACACCCATTTCGCCGCACGGCTTGGTCGGCAGTATTTGGCCGGATAGTTCGAGGTCAGCGACCAGCGATGGCCCCTTGGCTGGCCCGACGCCTGGCTGCCACCTGTCTTAATAGTTCGCCAGAAAGCGTTCGCGAGGACCATCCGAGGGTCTGACGTGCCGGTCGCAGGACATTGAATCCGCTTTTTGCACAAGACAACCCGCAGATTCCGCGGTAGCGTTCCCTGCCATGTGGGGCACGGTCCTGATGTTAGCTCTCGTGGCGACAGCGGACCCCGTGCGCCTCGGGATCAGCGTTCTCCTGACTGCGCGGCCCCGGCCCGTTCGGCACCTGGTCGCGTGCTGGCTCGGAGGCGTCACGGTCAGTATCGGCATGGCGCTGGGCGTGCTCTTCGTTTTGCGCGACTTCGCGCTCGAAGTGGTGCACCGAGTGGAATCAGCCACCGCCAACTCCACTGCCGGGCACGTCCAGATCGCGATGGGTGTGGTGGCCTTGACGATCGCCGCGTTCGCGCTTGGTCTGTCGCCGCGTCTACGGTCGCGAGTGGCCTCCCAGGTGGCACTGCCCGGCGCCGATCCATCCCACGTGCAGGTGCTGACGTCGACCGCATTTTCGCGGTTGTCGACGCACGCCAGCGGCGCGTTGCAAGCCAAGCCGCTGCGGACGGCGTTCATTGTCGGGGTCGGTCTGGCAACGGACCTCAGGTATCTGGCGGCGCTCACCACCATCGTGGCCTCGGGAGCCGCTGGCGGCACTCAGTTGACCGCGGCCGGTGTGTATTCGGTCGTTTCGCTTGGATTCATCGAGATCCCGCTCATCAGCCAACTGACGGCACCGGCGAAGACCTGCCAGGCTGTGGCCGCGGTGCACGGTTGGGTGAAAGCCCGCAGGCAACAGGTGTTCGGCTTTGTCGTCGCGATGCTGGGGGTTTTCCTCATGACCAGCGGGATGGGCTACTGATCCGGTCCTGATCCAGGGCCTTACATGCCAAAGGCGCGGGCAACGCAATTCCCTTGCATTGCCCGCGCCCGAGACGAGGAGCGTTTAGAACGCTCCGCTGAGTCGTTGCCGGCCAGCTTATCCGACGCCGATCCGAGGAATCACGCTGGGACGGTTCTGCACCACGTGCGGATTGGCGCCACCGCGACCCATCATTCCCGGCGGCATACCACCAGCACCAGCGCCACCGCCCATGGGCATCGGCATCATCGGCATGCCACCGGCACCGGTCGCCTGCGCCGCTTGGGCCATCGCGGCGGGATTCATCGCACCCAGTCCCGACATCGCCGAGGTCGACATGCCCTTAGGCATCGACCCCTGCCACGTCGGGGGCACCGACATCGCCCCGACCAATCGCGCCTGACCTAAACCAGCGCCCATGCCGCCGCCGCCGAGCCCACCAACGCCGCCCAAGCCATGCGCCGCAGGAGAAACGTCACCCACCAGCTTCGGCATATCCGCACCCACGCCTGCGAGACCCGCACCAGCCATGCTCGCCGCCGAACCCGCGCCGTTCGCACTCTGCATCAACGACATCATCGGCGAAATCAACATGCTGACCGGGTACATACCGATCTGGGCCACCTGCGACATCGACGAGATCGGCACCGACGCCGCCAACCCTGACGCCTCGCTCACCACGCCTGAAGCGGTGCCCACGACGCCCGACAACATCGGCGCTACCGCTGTCGACAGCCCGGTGGTCACCTGCGAGGCCAGGCCCGCCAAATCCACCGGGGGCAAACTGAACGGCGTCAACGACGCGGCCACCGAACTCGCCCCGGCGTGATACCCGAGCATGGCCCCGACGTCCTGAGCCCACATCTCCACGTAGTCGAACTCGGTCGCCGCGATCGCCGGGGTGTTCTGTCCCAGGAAGTTCGTCGCAATCAACGACATCAACGACACCCGATTCGCGCCCACAGCCGCTGGATGCACCGTCGCCGTCAACGCCGCCTCAAACGCCGTCGCCGCCGCCACTGCCTGACTCGACGCCAGCTGCGCCTGAGCCGCCGCCGCGCTCAACCACCCGACATAAGGTGTGGCAGCCGCAGCCATCGACACTGACGCCGGCCCGGCCCACGGACCACCCGTCAAGGCGGCAATCACGGAATCAAAGGACGCCGCCGACGCACCCAGCTCGGAAGCCAACCCGTCCCAAGCCGTCGCGGCCGCGAACAACGGACTCGACCCGGCACCACCGAAAATCAGCGCCGAGTTGATCTCCGGCGGCAGCCAAGAAAAAGCAGGAACCATCGACATAAGCAACCCTAACCACCACGCCGCGTCAACGGCACCGAAAACCTCGGACCCCACACACCTCTGCGCGATCTTAAGCCACGCGAGACCAAAACTTCGCCCTTTTGCAAAACTGTCAAAGCACCTGCACACCATTTTCACATGGGTTTTCCAGGTCCAGAATCACTTTTTTTGCCCCGCCCCCCGTCAGACGCCAACGGGCGCGGGCAACGTAGCCGCCCGGAGCGGCCAGACGGCGGTTAGGCCAAGCTGGAACCCACCGCTACCCGCGTTGGCTATCCGACACCCGTCCGCGGAATCACGCTGGGCCGGTTCTGCACCACGTGCGGATTGGCCCCACCACGACCCATCATCCCTGGCGGCATACCTGCACCGGCCCCACCCATACCCATGGGCATGGGCATCATCGGCATCCCACCAGCACCGGTCGCCTGCGCCGCTTGGGCCATCGCAGCAGGATTCATGGCACCCAGACCCGACATCGCCGCGGTCGACATGCCCTTAGGCATCGACCCCTGCCACGTCGGCGGCACCGACATCGCCCCGACCAAGCGCGCCTGACCTAAACCAGCGCCCATGCCGCCACCGCCGAGGCCACCAACGCCGCCCAAGCCATGCGCCGGAGAAACGTCACCCACCAGCTTCGGCATATCCGCACCCGCGCCGGCGAGGCCCGCACCAGCCATGCTCGCCGCCGAACCCGCGCCATTAGCACTCTGCATCAACGACATCATCGGCGAAATCAACATGCTGGCCGGATACATGCCGATCTGGGCCACCTGCGACAACGACGAGATCGGCACCGAGGACGCCAACGACTGCACCCCGACCACCAACGCCGGAGCCGCTACGGCAGCCTCTTCAGCCACCGGCGCGACCGTGGCACCCAGCGCCGCGACCGCACCCGACATCTGCGCGGTCACCCCAGAGGCCAGCCCCGCCAAATCCGTCGGCGGCAAGGTGAACGGCGTCAACGTCGTAGCCACCGAAGTCGCCCCGGCGTGATACCCCAACATCGCCGCCACATCCTGTGCCCACATCTCCACGTAGTCGAACTCGGTCGCCGCGATCGCCGGGGTGTTCTGACCCAGGAAATTCGTCGCAATCAACGACATCAACGACAACCGATTCGTGTCGACGGCCGCCGGATGCACCGTCGACGTCAACGCTGTCTCGAACGCCGTCGCCGCCGCCACCGCTTGACTCGACGCCAGCTGCGCCTGAGCCGCCGCACCACTCAGCCAGCCCACATACGGCGTGGCCGCCGCGGCCATCGACACCGACGCCGGCCCGGCCCACGGACCACCCGTCAAGGCGGCGATCACCGAATCAAACGACGCCGCCGACGCACCCAACTCGGAAGCCAACCCAGCCCAGGCCTCCGCCGCCGCGAACAACGGACCCGACCCGGCACCGCCGAAAATCAGCGCCGAGTTGATCTCGGGCGGCAGCCACGAAAATGCAGGAATCATTGACATAACAACTCCAACCGACCACGCCGTCGCAACGGCACCGACAACCACGTTCCCCAGCAGTCGCTCAGTACGGACACACCCACAGTCGGATCGTAAAACACCCCGCACCGAAGATCTGGACTTTGACCCGAAGCTTACCGGCAAATTGGGCACAGCTGGTAGATGAATCTCGCCCGATCGGACCTGTCGGACAACTGTCCAGGCTAAACACACGTCGAACATTGGACAAAGGTCCTGTGGAAGTCGGTCGACTCGACTCCGGGGCTCTGCACACAACAAATGAATTCAAGTCGTGGCCGCGGATTCAGCCGGCCGAGTGGCGGCTGTCGCGGCAGGTCAGCGATCGGATAGCGGCGCGGCGCACGACCGCGCGGACGCCGACCACGAGGCCTTTTCGTAGCCCTGCCGAACGGCCTACAGCGACACCGACAGACCTGCCCCAAGTCGTCGCCGATCAATGCGCTTTCGAAATACCATCCGAAGGGCGATCGGTATTGCTAGAAGAAATTCTTGAAGAAGCCGGAAACGGCGTTGCCCGCATTGAGTAGGCCCGAGTTAAGCGTGCCGAAGTTGAACAACCCCGAACTCATGACGCCGGTGACGAAGATGCCGGTGTCGTTGACGGCGGCGTTATAGAGACCGGAGTTCCCATAGCCGGCGTTGAGCTGGCCCGAGTTTCCCGGGTTCGTGTTCATGGTGCTGGTATTGGTGAAGCCCGAATTGAAGAAACCCGAGTTCTGGAAGCCCGAGTTGCCGGTGCCCGACGGGTCGTTCTGACCCCAGCCCGAATTGCCGGATCCGATGTTGAAGAAGCCCGAGTTGGGGACCGCTTGGGTGGTCGCGCTGAAGAAGCCCGTGTTGAGTCCGCCGGCGTCAAACCCGCCCGTGTTGGTGTCACCCGAGTTGAAAAAGCCCGTGTTGACGTTGCCGGCATTGGCGAAGAAGGTGTTGCTGTCGCCGGCGTTGAAGGTACCCGTGTTGACGTTGCCCGCGTTCGCGGTGCCGGTGTTTATGTTGCCGCCGTTGAAGCTGCCCGTGTTGTAACTGCCGGCGTCGAAAAAGCCGGTGTTTCCCGCGCCCGCATCGGCGAAGCCCGAGTTGAGGCTGCCGCCGTTCCAGAACCCAGTGTTGATGCTGCCCGCGTTGCCGAAGCCGGTATTCGAAATGCCCGAGTTCCCGAAGCCGACATTTCCGGTACCCGAGTTGAAGAAGCCGACGTTGTTGGTACCCGAGTTGAACAAACCGATATTTCCGCTGCCGGAGTTCAGGGCGCCGAAGCCCATCTGATTGTTGCCGGTCAGGCCGAATCCGATGTTGTTGTTGCCGGTGTTCCCGAAGCCGAAGTTGTTGCTGCCGCTGTTGCCGAAGCCGAAGTTGTTGCTGCCGAAGTTTCCGCTGCCGACGTTGGAACTGCCGTTGTTGCCGTTGCCGATGTTCGCGTTGCCGATGTTGCCGAGGCCCAGGTTTTGGCTGCCGATGTTGCCACTGCCCAGGTTGGTGAATCCTTGATTGCCGCTGCCAAGGTTTTGGCTGCCGACGTTGCCGCTGCCGAGGTTGAAGCCACCGAGGTTGCCGCTGCCGACGTTGGCGCCACCGATATTGCCGTTGCCGGCGTTCTGGTCCCCGAGGTTGCCGCTGCCCAGGTTGGTGTTGCCGATATTGCCGCTGCCGAGGTTGGTGTCGCCGGTGTTTCCACTACCCAGGTTGAGGGAGCCGATGTTGCCGAGCCCCAAGTTGATGCCCTGAAGAGCCGCCGGCACGCCGGATGCTTGCGCGCTATTGGCCAGGGCGGCCTGGGCGCCACCGAACAGACCCGACAGCCCGGACAACCCGGGTATCGAACCCGCCCAGGACGCCAACTGCCCCGCCACCGCCGACGCCCCCGCGTGATACCCCGCCATCGCCGCCACATCAGCGGCCCACATCTGCTCATACACCGACTCCGCAGCCGCAATCGCCGGCGCATTCTGCCCCAACACATTCGCCAACACCAACCGCACAAACCCATCACGATTCGCCGCCACCGCCACCGGATGAACCGTCGCCGCCCGCGCCGCCTCAAACACACTCGCCACCGCACTCGCCTGCGCCGACGCCCCCGCAGCCCGCGCCGCCGCCGCACCCAACCACCCCGCATACGGCACCGCCGCAGCACTCATCGCCGCCGCCGCCGAACCCTGCCACGCCGAACCCGCCAAGCCCACAGTCACCGACGAAAACGACTCCGCCGCCACACCCAACTCCGAGGCCAACCCCTGCCAGGCCGACGCAGCCGCCAACATCGGCTCCGACCCAGCCCCAGAGAACATCCGCAACGAATTGATCTCCGGAGGCAACACCGAAAAATTCATCTCCTACCGCGCCTCCTCTAACGGAACATTCTCAACCGCAAACCCGGGCGTTACCTCAAACGACACGCAGCAACTCACCCCGGCAACGGTGGCCGACCCCGCACGGGGCCAGCAAACGCCGATGAAAATGATTTAGACAGGTCAGCGCAGGAAGCCTGAAACTCCATTACCGACGTTGAAACCGCCGGAGTTTTCGCTGCCCGAATTGAGAATGCCGGAACTCGTGTCACCCGAGTTGGAGATACCCGCGAGTGCGGTACCCGAGTTGGTGAAGCCCGCGTTGTGGCCGCCGATGTTTGCGTATCCGGAGTTGAAGCCGGGCGTCGGCCCGGCGCTTGCGTTCGAGGAACCCGAGTTACCGATGCCGAAGTTGAAGAAACCGGAGTTCCCGCTGCCGGTGGGATCAGCGTTGCCCCAGCCTGAATTGCCGGAACCGAGGTTTCCGAAGCCGGAATTGGCGCTCGCCTGGCTCACCGAGCTGAAGAAGCCGGTGTTGACGTTGCCCCCGTCGAAGCCGCCGGTGTTGGTGTCGCCCGCGTTGAAGAAGCCGGTGTTGACATTGCCCGCGTTGAAGAAGCCGGTGTTCGAGTCGCCCGAGTTGAAGAAGCCGGTGTTTCCGGCACCGGCATTGCCGAAGCCGGTGTTCTCGAAGCCGACGTTAAAGCTGCCGGCATTTGAGTTTCCGGCGTCGAAAATGCCGAAGTTTCCCATGCCGGCGCTGCCGAAGCCTGTGTTCGAGCTACCCGAATGCCAGAAGCCGGTGTTGAAGTTGCCCGAGTTTCCGAAGCCGGAGTTTCCGTTGCCCGAGTTGAAGAACCCGAAGTTCCCGTCACCGGAGTTGAAGAAGCCGATGTTGTTGTTACCGGAGTTGCCGAATCCGATGTTCCCGATGCCGGAATTCAGCGCGCCGATCCCGATCTTGCCATTGCCGGTCAGGCCGAACCCGATGTTGTTGCTGCCCGTGTTTCCGAAGCCGAAATTGGTGTCACCGATATTGCCGAAGCCGAAATTGGTGCTGCCGTTGTTGCCGCTGCCGAAGTTGAAGTCGCCGATGTTGCCGCCGCCGAAGTTCAGGTCGCCGATATTCCCGTTGCCGATATTGAGGGTGCCGAAGTTGCCGCTGCCCAGGTTGAGGCTGCCGATGTTTCCGCTGCCGAGATTGCCGCTGCCGAAGTTGCCGCTGCCCAAGTTGAAGTCACCGGCGTTGCCGCCGCCGGCGTTCCCGGTGCCGACGTTGCCGCTGCCCAGGTTGATACTGCCGAAGTTGCCGCTGCCCAGGTTGGTACTGCCGAAGTTGCCGCTGCCCACGTTGGTGTTGCCGATGTTGCCGCTGCCCAGGACGTTCAGAGTGCCCAGGTTGCCGAGACCCAGGTTGATGCTCAGGTCGGCAGCGGCTGTGCCGGCCGTGGACGTGCCGGCTGCTTGTAAGGCCTGCGTGCTCGCAGTTTGGGTGCCACCGGGTGGCGTGGCCGTCGAGACCGCTCCCCCCAGCAGACCGGGGAGCCCTGACAACCCGGGTATCGAACCCGCCCAGGAGGCCAACTGCCCCGCCACCGCCGACGCCCCCGCGTGATACCCCGCCATCGCCGCCACATCAGCGGCCCACATCTGCTCATACACCGACTCCGCAGCCGCAATCGCCGGCGCATTCTGCCCCAACACATTCGCCAACACCAACCGCACAAACCCATCACGATTCGCCGCCACCGCCACCGGATGAACCGTCGCCGCCCGCGCCGCCTCAAACACACTCGCCACCGCATTCGCCTGCGCCGACGCCCCCGCAGCCCGCGCCGCCGCCGCACCCAACCACCCCGCATACGGCACCGCCGCAGCACTCATCGCCGCCGCCGCCGAACCCTGCCACGCCGAACCCGCCAAGCCCACAGTCACCGACGAAAACGACTCCGCCGCCACACCCAACTCCGAGGCCAACCCCTGCCAGGCCGACGCAGCCGCCAACATCGGCTCCGACCCAGCCCCAGAGAACATCCGCAACGAATTGATCTCCGGAGGCAACACCGAAAAATTCATCTCCTACCGCGCCTCCTCTAACGGAACATTCTCAACCGCAAACCCGGGCGTTACCTCAAACGACACGCAGCAACTCACCCCAGCAATCGTGTTGGCGCGCGCAATTAATCCGGCATTTTCCGCCGAGGTCGCCTAGCTAACTTCCCTTGAGCCGCACTGCGAGGTAATCGGCGACGGCATCCATGCCGACCCGCTCCTGCGTCATTGCGTCGCGCTCACGCACCGTGACGGCGTTGTCGTCGAGGGAGTCGAAATCCACCGTGACGCAAAACGGCGTACCGATCTCGTCCTGGCGGCGGTAGCGACGGCCAATGGCGCCGGCGTCATCGAAATCGATGTTCCAGGATTTCCGCAATTCGGTGGCCAGATCACGGGCTTTGGGACTCAAGTCGGCGTGCCGGGACAGCGGCAGCACCGCGGCCTTGACCGGCGCGAGCCGCGGGTCGAGCCGAAGCAGCGCGCGCTTGTCCATCCCGCCCTTGGCATTCGGGGCCTCGTCCTCGGAGTAGGCGTCGATCAAGAACGCCATGAACGACCGGGTCAGGCCGGCTGCCGGTTCGATGACGTACGGGGTGTACCGGGTGTCGTTGACTTGGTCGTAGAACGACAAATCAACACCGGAATGCTTTGTGTGCGTTGATAAGTCGAAGTCGGTCCGATTGGCGACGCCTTCCAGCTCGCCCCACGGGTTGCCTTGGAAACCGAACTTGTACTCGACGTCGACCGTGCGGTCGGAGTAGTGCGACAACTTCTCCTTGGGATGTTCGAAGAGCCGCAGGTTCTCCGGGTTGATGCCGAGGTCGATGTACCACTGGCGACGAGTGTCGATCCAATATTGGTGCCATTCCTTCGCGGTCGACGGCTCGACGAAGAACTCCATTTCCATCTGTTCGAATTCACGGGTGCGGAATATGAAGTTGCCCGGAGTGATCTCGTTGCGGAAGCTCTTGCCGATCTGCCCGATACCGAAAGGCGGCTTGCGACGGGCAGTGGTCACCACGTTGGCAAAATTGACGAAAATTCCCTGCGCGGTCTCGGGGCGCAAATAGTGCAGCCCTTCCTCGGTCTCAATGGGCCCCAGATACGTCTTGAGCATCATGTTGAATTCGCGTGGCTCGGTCCATTGGCCGGGCTCGCCGGTCTCGGGGTCGCGAATGTCGGCCAGCCCGTTGGGCGGCGGTTGCCCGTGCTTGAGCTCGTAGGCCTCGATGAGATGGTCGGCGCGGTAACGCTTGTGCGTGATCAGCGACTCGACCAGCGGGTCGTGGAAGACCTCGACGTGGCCGGAAGCCACCCACACCTCGCGCGGCAGGATGATCGATGAATCGAGGCCCACGACGTCGTCACGGCCGGTGACCACCGATCGCCACCACTGCCGTTTGATGTTCTCCTTGAGTTCCACCCCCAGCGGGCCGTAGTCCCACGCCGATTTGGTACCGCCGTAGATTTCGCCAGCGGGGAAAACGAAGCCCCGCCGTTTGGCCAGGTTCACTACGGTGTCGATGACAGACGCCACGGGGTAGTGCACTCCCTTCAACAGAATCGGGGCACATGCGTGCGACGGCGCACCGCCGCCCGCAAAACATCAGTCATGGTAGCGACCGACCCCGCGGTCTTTGACATGCGTCATTATGCATGTGACAGTGGAACTCAGCCGAACCTGACCAATACTGCCCGGTGCCGATACCGGGATTTCACGAGGTGATGACTCCCGATATGGTGACGTCCCCCGCATCATCGATGGCCGACCAGGACGACGGGCTCGGCGGTCACGAGCACGCCGGTCCCGCTCACACCGACTTCCCCGCCCCGCCACCGCGGGAGATTCTCGACGCCGCGGGCGAACTGCTGCGGGCGCTGGCCGCTCCCGTGCGCATCGCCATCGTGCTGCAACTGCACGCATCCCAGCGCTGCGTGCACGAACTGGTCGACGCACTGGGCGTGCCGCAGCCGCTGGTCAGCCAGCATCTGAAGATCCTCAAGGCTGCGGGCCTGGTGGCCGGCGAGCGATCCGGCCGAGAGGTGCTGTACCGGCTTGCAGACCACCACTTGGCGCATATCGTCGTGGATGCCGTCGCCCACGCCGGCGAGGAGCAGCAATGAACGCGACAAGTGTCCGGTCCACTCGCCAGCGAGCGGCGATCTCCGCCCTGCTGGAGACGGTCGACGACTTTCGGTCCGCCCAGGAATTGCACGACGAGCTGCGTCGGCGGGGCGATAACATCGGCCTCACCACCGTCTATCGGACGCTGCAATCGATGGCCACGGCCGGCATGGTCGACACCCTGCGTACCGACACCGGTGAATCGGTCTACCGCAGGTGCTCGGAGCACCATCACCACCATCTGGTGTGCCGCAGCTGCGGCTCCACCATCGAGGTGGGCGACCACGAGGTCGAGGCGTGGGCCGCTGAGGTGGCCGCCAAGCACGGATACTCCGAGGTCAGCCACACCATAGAAATCTTCGGTACCTGCGCGGACTGCCGGTCCTAGGCGACTAGCGCGCTGCGTATCCGGGCGCCGCCGTCGAGCACCAACAGGATCAGCGTGCGCAGGGCGTCGTCGCTCAATCCGGCGCCGGGAAAGTTGTATCGCAACATCACGTCCGCTGTCTTGGGCGCTGTTTTGGGTGCGGCCTTGCCCGCGTTGCGTGGCGCCGCCTTTTCGCTGACCTTCTCCGCCAGGGTCACCGAGCCGAAGTTGATGTCACGCGCCTGCTTGGCCACCTGGTCGCTGAGCTTCTTCGTGAGCGGCAGATCCCACCCCAATATCTGGGTGAGGGATATCAGGTCGAGGTCCTCGACGATGTTCACCACCCGCAGCGAGGCGATTGTGCCCTCGTGTCGCACCGTCAGTGCGCCGTCGGACTCCTCCTCGACGGGCAGGACGTCGCGAAGCACGGTTGCCAGCTGCTCCTGCAAGGTCGGCATCAGGCGCTCCCGAATCGTCGATTGCGGGATGCGTATTCCTCGCACGCCGCCCACAGGTCGCGCCGATCGTAATCGGGCCACAACTTGTCCTGAAATATGTACTCGGCGTAAGCCGCCTGCCACAGCATGAAATTGCTGGAGCGCTGCTCACCCGAGGTCCGCAGAAAAAGGTCTACATCGGGGATGTCGGGTCGCTGCATGTGCCGGGAGATCGTGGACTCGCTGATGCGGTCCGGGTTGAGCCGGCCGGCCGCCACCTCGTTGGCGATTCTTCGGGTAGCTTCGGCGATCTCGGTGCGGCCACCGTAGTTGACGCAGTAGTTGATGGTGACGACGTCGTTGTTCTTCGTGACTTCCTCCGCGATCGCGAGTTCGTTGATGACGCTGCGCCACAGCCGTGGCGCAGAGCCCACCCACCGGATTCGGACCCCCATCTCGTTGAGGATCACCCGACGCCGTCGCACCACGTCGCGGTTGAAGCCCATCAGGAAGCGGACTTCCTCGGCGGAACGCTTCCAGTTCTCGGTGGAGAAGGCGTACAGGCTCAGCCACTTGATCCCGAGTTCCACAGCGCCACAAGCGATGTCGATGACCACGGCCTCGCCCATCTTGTGACCCTCGGTGCGGCTCAGTCCGCGTTGGGTGGCCCAGCGGCCATTGCCGTCCATCACGATGGCGACATGGTTGGGCAGGCTGTCGGCGGGAATGCGGGGCGCGACCGCTTTCGAGATGTGCTGCGGCGGCCGACGCGGTCCACCGTCGGGCGATGGCGGCAGCTCCGGGAAGACGACCGGCCACGTCGAGGTATCGGGAAAAGTCGGATAGTCGTCCGGCGCGGGAGGCAGCTGCGGGAAGTCGGCGGACTTCAGCTTTCGCTCGGCCCTTTTAGCCACACTCCATATCCTGCCCGATCAGCGCGGCGCGACGCTCAGCAATGCTGCGATCAGCCTGGTAGATCCGCTCCACCAGCGGCAACGTTTTGAGCTGTCGTTCCAGATGCCATTGCAGGTGTGCGGCCACCAATCCACTGGCATAGCTGCGGTGGGATTGCGGAGCCGCCTCGGCGGCTTCCCAGTCGCCGTCGTGTAGTGCGGACATCAGATCCAGCACGCCCAGCGGCGGTGTGGTCGAACCGCCCGGGCGGCACTGCGCGCAGACGCTGCCTCCGGCGGCGATGTGAAATGCCCGATGCGGACCGGGTGTGGCACAGCGGGCGCATTCGGTCAGCGACGGCGCCCATCCGGCGATGCCCATGGCCCGCAGCAGATAAGCATCCAGGAGCAGATCACGAGGCCGGATGCCGTCGGCCACCGCTCGCAACGCGCTCACCGTGAGCCGGTGCAGAGCCGGGACGGGCGCCCCCTCCTCGCCGGCGAGGCGTTCGGCGGTTTCCAGCATCGCGCAGCCACAGGTGTAGCGGCCGTAGTCGCGGACGATGTCGGTGGCGAACGCGTCGATCGAGACGACCTGGGTGACGATGTCGAGGTTGCGGCCGGGGTGCAGTTGCGCGTCGATGTGCGCGAACGGCTCCAGCCGCGCGCCGAATTTGCTGCGGGTGCGTCGTACGCCCTTTGCCACCGCGCGAACCAGCCCGTGGTCGCGGGTCAGCAAGGTGACGATCCGGTCGGCTTCGCCGAGCTTGTGCTGGCGCAGCACAACAGCCCGGTCTCGATACAGCCGCATCACAACAGTTTCGCACCCCGCTGCGACATCAGGGGTATCCGCGCCGTTAGTCTCGTACCCCGTGATTGGCGCTTCTGGGTCCGCTTCGGGATTCCCCACCGGATCCCGCGGCCAGCGCCTGCCCACCCTCACTGACCTGCTGTACCAGCTCGCCACCCGGTCTGTGACCTCGGACAACCTGGTCCGCCGCTCCCTGCATGCGATCGAAGCCAGCCAGTCCACCCTGAACGCCTTTCGCGTGGTCCTCACCGAGTCCGCGCTGGCCGACGCGGCGGCCGCCGACCGGCGACGAGCCGCCGGCGACACCGCCCCATTGCTGGGCATCCCGATCGCGGTCAAAGACGACGTCGACGTTGCTGGAGTGCCAACCGCCTTTGGCACCGATGGGTACCTCCGGCCCGCAACCCAGGACGCCGAGGTGGTGCGCCGTCTGAAAGCGGCCGGGGCGGTGATCGTCGGCAAGACCAACACCTGCGAGCTGGGCCAATGGCCGTTCACCAGTGGACCCGGCTTCGGGCACACCCGAAACCCCTGGTCGCGCCGGCATACGCCGGGCGGATCGTCGGGCGGTAGCGCCGCCGCGGTGGCCGCCGGGCTGGTTACCGCCGCCATCGGCTCCGACGGCGCCGGCAGCGTCCGTGTCCCCGCGGCATGGACGCATCTGGTGGGCATCAAGCCGCAACGCGGCCGGATCTCCACCTGGCCGTTGCCGGAGGCGTTCAACGGCCTCGCGGTCAACGGGGTGCTGGCCCGCACGGTCGCCGATGCGGCGCTGGTGCTGGACGCCGCGTCGGGCAACGTCGAGGGCGACCGGCACAAGCCGCCCCCGCTGACGGCGTCCGACTACGTCGGCATCGCGCCGGGTCCGCTGAAGGTCGCGTTGTCGACCCGGTTCCCGTACACGTTCTTCCGGGCCAAGCTGCATCCCGAGATCCTGGCCGCAACGCAGAAGGTCAGCGAGCAACTCGAGATGCTGGGCCACACCGTGGTCAAGGGCAATCCGGACTACGGTCTGCGCTTGTCGTGGAACTTTCTGGCCAGGTCCACGTCGGGTCTGCGCGAATGGGAGGAACGGCTCGGCGACGGCGTCATGTGGGACCGCCGCACCCTGTCCAACCTGCGCACCGGTCACCTGCTGGGGCAGGCGATCCTGAAAAGCGCCCGCCGCCACGAGGCCGACGACCAACGCCGGGTGGGCTCGATCTTCGACATCGTCGACGTGGTGCTGGCCCCGACCACCGCGCAGCCACCGCCGCTGGCGCGCGCCTTCGACCGGTTGGGCAGCTTGGGCACCGACCGCGCCATGATCGCCGCGTGCCCGGGAACATGGCCGTGGAACGTGCTGGGCTGGCCGTCGATCAACGTGCCGGCGGGATTCACCTCCGACGGCTTGCCGATCGGCGTGCAGCTGATGGGTCCGGCGAACAGCGAGGGCATGCTGATCTCGCTGGCCGCCGAGTTGGAAGCCGTCAGCGGCTGGGCGACCAAGCAGCCCAAGGCGTGGTGGGCGAATTCAAACCCCAGTCGGCCAAGCTGTTTCGGGTCGCGCTGCCAGTTCTTGGCGACCTTGACACGCAAGTCTAGGTAGATCTTGGTGCCCAAGAGCTTCTCGATCTGATCGCGGGCCGCGGTACCCACCTCGCGAAGCCGGGCACCGCCCTTGCCAATGACGATTCCCTTCTGGCTGTCGCGCTCGACGTACAAGATGGCGTACACGTCGATCAGGTCGTCCCGCCCCTCCCGCGGGTTGACCTCGTCGATCACCACCGCCAACGAATGCGGCAGCTCGTCGTGCACACCCTCGAGGGCAGCCTCGCGAATGAGCTCGGCCATCAGAGTCTCCTCGGGTTCGTCGGTCAGTTCGCCGTCGGGGTAGAACGCCGGACCGGCCGGCAACGCCGCGGCCAGCACGTCGATCAGCACGTCCACTTGTTCGCCGCTGACCGCTGACACCGGGACCAACTCTGCCGAATTGCCCACCAGCTCGCTGACCGCAACCAGTTGCGCGGCCACCCGGTCTTTGGGCACTTTGTCGATCTTGGTGACGATGACGACGAGGGTCGTCTTGGGCGCGACCGCGCGAATCTGGTCGACGATCCACCGGTCCCCCGGACCGATCGCCTCGTCGGCCGGGATGCACAGGCCGATGACGTCGACTTCGGAGTAGGTGTCACGGACCAAGTCGTTGAGCCGCTTACCGAGCAGCGTGCGCGGCCGGTGCAGGCCCGGGGTGTCGACGAGGATGATCTGGAAGTTCTCCCGATGCACGATGCCGCGAATGGCATGCCGGGTGGTCTGCGGCCTGTCCGAGGTGATCGCCACTTTGAGCCGACCAGCGCGTTGGTCAGCGTCGACTTGCCGGTGTTGGGCCGGCCGACCAAACACACGAAACCCGAATGGAATTCAGTCACAGGACTAGGCCGTCGCGGTCGGTGATGATCAGCAATGCCGTCGGGGTCAATTCCCGCACCGCCGCGATACCGGGATCATCGGCGGACCCGGCCACCGGCACCGCGGCCTCCAATCCGCTTGCCCCACTGGCCGCGGCCGCAGCCACCGCGGCCTGCAACCCGGACAGCTGCAACGTCGAAAGACTCACCGGCGCAGCGGCATACGTGCGGCCATCGACGTCGCGGACCGCGGCACCGCTGCCGGCTTCGGCGCGCGCCATCGCGGCCCGCGCCAGCACCACCAGCTTCGCGTCCTCGGCGTCCAGTGGATCAGTCATCATGGTTGTCCTTCTCCTCGTAGTCGGGTTCGACGGGGCTCAACAGGACGGTCCCGAGCACGCACCCGCCCGCGGTGGTCGCGTCCCCTCGGCGTGCAGGCGCAGGCCATGCGTGACGACTTCGGCGCCGGGCAGCGGAACGCGGCCCAACTCGAGGGCCAGCAGGCCGCCTACCGTGTTGACGTCGAGATCGTCGTCGAATTCCATGTCGTACAGCTCGCCCACGTCTTCGATCGGCACTGTGCCGACACCCGAAAACGTTTGTCGCC
>CAVTLW010000061.1:0-10749 GCA_963735655.1 uncultured Actinomycetota bacterium | reverse complement strand
CGAAGGGCCAGGTCGGGACGTCTGCGTCCGAATTTGGGCCGGGATTGGGGTCGGTATCCGACTCAGCGTTGGCGGCAGCGGCAGCGGGTCCGGGACTTCCAGCGCCCGGCACCGTCAACCGAAAAGACCACGAGCCGGACACCACGTGGCCGTCCGCGGACGTCACCCGGTAGTTGGCCGTGTAGGTGCCGGTCGGCCCCAGTGGCCGCAGTTCGACGCTGACGACCGCGCCCTGCACCGTCGGTGCGCCGGTGGACCAGACGTTGCCATCGGGCCCGACCACCGCCATCGCCGCGAACGTCGTTTGCAGTCGTTCGTTGAAGGTCGCGCTCACCTGCGCGGGGCCGGCCGTCAGCACCGCGTTGTCCGCCGGCTCGGCCGACACCCTGGTGGTACGGCGGCGGACGCTGTCTGCGCGCCGAGCGTCGCGGCCACGGCCATGGCAGCCAGCAATGTGCCCAGCCACAACATCGGTGCCAGGCGCCGCATGATCGTCACGTCCGTCGCCGAATCAGCGCCAAACAGATACCCAGCGCCCCGACGAGCAGCGCCGCCCCGCCCAACACGCGGGCCGTGTTGTCGGCCCCGTGCGATTCCGTCGCAGCGCTTGATGCATGGCTGTGGTCGTGCGGCGCCATCGGACCCGTCATGAGGGTCAGCATGGGCGCGGGATGTTCCGGCTCGCCGCCACCCGGCAGCGGCGGCTGATCCCACTTGACCACTGTGCCGTCGGAATAGGTCTGCGTGGCCGGGAAACTCACCGTTTCGGTGTCGGGGAGCTGCACCGACATCCGGAACAAACCGAACTGATCCACCGGAATCCCACCATTGGGCGCGGCCGTCCACGTCACCGATCGGACCGTGCCGGCTGCGGCGTCGCGGTCGAGCGCGGCGGCCCACCCGGGCATGGTTTCGGTGCGCGCCGACGCCACGTTCGGCAGGGTGATCGTCAGCGCTGTCGTGGCGGCGCCGGTGGTCGATTCGTTGGGTACCTGAAAGGTGACGATCGCCGAGCCGCCGCGAACCGCGTTGTCACTGTTGGCATGGACGTGCGCCCAAGCCGGCGCGGTGACCGCGACCGAGCCGACATACAACGCCGCGGTTGCCAGGGTTGCCCGGCGGACGCGCGAAATCCATCTGGGGCGGTCCGACTTGGGGGATGTGGTCACCGGCAGTCAGGCCAGCCCGAGCCGGGCCATCAGGTCGGCCTCGATTCCGTCGAGTTGCGACGAGATCGCGGTGTGGGCCGCCCCGGCGCTGCGCAGCGGGCATGTTCTCCGCGGTCGTGACTGCTGCCGCCAGATCGGTGAGACGCTCGGATACGGCCGACACGAACTGCTTGGTCTCTGCGTCTTTGGGCTTGCGCTCCTGCACCATCCGCAGCGACTGCTCCGCCCCCGCGATCCGCGCCGACAGTCGCGCGCCGTGCCCGGAGAACTGGCCGATCTGGGCCAGCGGAATTCCGAGTTGATCGGCGCGACGCTGGTCGATGAGTCCGCGGGCAGCGATGGCCGCCCGGTATATGACCGGAGTCAATACCGGGGCAAGCAGCCGAGATACCGTCAGCACCCGGCGAATCCGTGTCGGCGACAACAACTTTCCTTCGCGGGTCGCCTTCAGTTGGGTCTCGGCGACCTTCAGTGCGGCCCGGTCGCTGTCCCGCTGGGCTTTGAGGTGTGCCTTGAGGGCCTTCCCCTCGGCCCGCTGGGCGCCTTTGATCCGGCGTGCCTCGTTCTTGGCGGACAGCTTGGCCTCGAGCTTGGCGCGGGATTTGATCGCACGGGCTTCCGCGCGACGGGTCGCGCGGCTCTTTCGCTTGCGGAACAGGCCCATGGGCCAACCCTAATCGGAATGGGTCCGGACAGGGGTGTGGCCCCCTCGTCAGGGCGGGCTGAACCGGCCGGCTGGTGAGGGGCGCTTACGCGTCTAGCTTCTGCGTGCGACGCAGCTCGTCAATGCGCTCCACGATCTCCTGTTGCGCATGGGCGGGCAACCCGTAGGCCCCCTGCGCGATACGGCGCACGCTCTCGTCGCGCATCGTCGCCAACCACACCAACTCGTTGTCGAGTTTTTCGTAGTAGTCGTCGTCGGTGAAATAGGCCGACTTGATGCGGAAGAAGTTTGCAAGCGCCGCCATGGTCGCCACGGACGGATTCGTGCGGTTGCCTGAGCGTAGCTGCGACAGGTAGGGAGCCGACATCGTAACGCCCTCCGCCTTGAGCGCCGCGATCACCTCCGCCGAGGTGTGCGGGCCCCGCCCAGGCGGATACACCGTGTCAAATAGGCGGTTCAGGCGGGCAGCGAACGTCGTGCTCATCGATATGACCTCCACCGAGCTGTGAGAACTAACGATAATCTATATGTATTTGCTGATCATGGTAGCGACAGTTATCTAAACAGCCAAGTGCAAACCCGAGCGGATTCGGTACGGTCGTTCAGGGGAAGCGATGACCGGCGACGACAGAGTCCCTGTAGAGCTTCTACCTCTTCGATCGGGCTGTCCACAAAATCAAGGTATTTCACAGGTTATCCGAAGAATATCCCAGGAAAAGGTACGCTAGCGTCTGTTGTCCCCGCGATCGCCAAAAGCATCCAACGGTCCGTGACGGGCGGAAATAGCCGTCGCCGGCAACCAGCGGAAAACGGAGCCGTGTCGAAAGTATGATTTGCTGTCTGGGTGTGTAAGGTGCGTCTCACACAATCCCGGGTATGACGAAGGGCCCTCGGAGACCACCTCGAGGGCAGCTTTGGAACGACGACGGAACTAGACCGGGGCCGCCAAGGACTTATCCGGCCACCTCGGGTGACCTCGCGGCGACGTCGATCTTTTCCCGTCGTCGCCGCCGCCGCCGAATAGTTTGCGCCGCGGCCGCCACTGCCGCGACCACTACCACCCCCGCAGTAACGCCGATGGCGACCGCCCGCCAGCCCAGCGCGCCGTCGAACAGCATCCACAACCCGAACAGCAGGAACAGCAGGCTCGACACAGCGTGCAGCAGCTGTTCCGGGAGACGCTGGTGCAGCAGCAACCCCGCACCGATGGCGAGGGCGTCGGCCAGGATCATGCCGATGGTCGAGCCGATCCACACGCCCGCCCAGTTGTGATGGCTGGCCAGCGTGACCGTCGCGAGCGTCGTTTTATCGCTCAGCTCGGCCAGCACGAACGACGACACCACCGTGAGCAGCGCGAAACGGGGTTCACGAACCGCCGATACGTTCGCGTCGCCCGCGGCGCTTTCCCTGCCCTCCCGCCAGGCCCACACGGCAAAAATCAGGAATGCGAACGCCGACGCGAACGCCATTGGGCGCGCAGGCAGTGTGGCGCCCAGGAAATGGCCGATTGCCACCGAGAATCCGTGCACCGCGAACGCGGCGATCGCCACCCCGGTCAGCACCACCCACCATCGATAGCGCAGCGCATAGGTGAGGGTGATGAGCTGAGACCGGTCGCCGAGTTCAGCGAGGAAGACCACTCCGAGACTCAGGAGTGTGGCGGCGAGCATGGCGGACGACCTTTCGACGCGTCGTCGGTGACCTGCGAGAACTCCCGGTCGCCGAACATCGGTCGAAGGTCTCACCCACCGTCCATTCGGAACGGTTCGCCGGCCGGGCTATTCGCCAGTATGTCGACGCGACGATTTGGGGCTACTCCCCTTCGCTAACGTTCTCAGGCTAGCGGGCTCGTTCCGGGTCCGCCAGGCAGACAGTGAAGTTCGGGTACCCGTATTCGTCGATTCGACGCCCGAACTAATTCGTTCGAATCTCCTTATGCTGCAAGCAGCATCGCCAGAATCGCGGTATCCGGATGGCTGATCGGGTCGATGCCGACCCGGCTCACCATCGAGGTGATGGTGCCGTCGGCTTCTGCCTCCACCCAGGCCGCCCGATGCTCCAGCCCCAGGTACGGCAATCCCGGCAGCAGTACGCATCCCGATGCCGCCCCGTTGCATTCCGGCAACGACGGCGTCGTCTCAGACGGTGGATGCAGCATCAGCAATGCAGGGGGCTGATGTTCAGCGAAATAGCCTGGCTGGATTGCTGATTCACCGAAGACGGTGCCCTCGGCCAACACCAGGCCGACGGTGCCCGGCTCGGGTTCGTCGGGCAGCTCTTCGCGGGCACCGAATACCGTTGTGGTGGGCAGTAATCCGGGCAGCGATGCAACGCGGACCGCAACCATCAGCAACTGGGCCCACTCTTTCGTCGAATCGGGCCAACGCCCAGAGATCACGAACCCCTTCAGGGCACCACGAGAATGGAAGGGAGCCACCCCAATAGGCCGATCTGATCCAGCATCCATCTAGCCCCTCCGCCCAGACCTGCTCAAGCCTCCGTCCGAAAAACCGCATTGGTAACTCGAATGATTAAGCATGCGCGCGGTTTCGGTGCCGTGCAACTCGACACGGCCAGCAGCGCATGCATTTACACATTGCTCACAAACAACGCAAAGGGCGCCGCGCGATCCGCGCGACGCCCTTGCGTGGGGTAGGGGTCAGCCGAATATCAGGCCATGAGTTTTCGACGTGGCGGCCGCATAGCGCGCCTGCACGTCGGCCCAGTTGACGACATTCCAGAACGCCTTGACGTAGTCGGCCTTGACGTTCTTGTACTGCAAGTAGAACGCGTGCTCCCACATGTCGACCTGCAGCAGCGGAATGATGCCGAGCGGGATGTTGGCCTGCTGGTCGTAGAGCTGGAAGGTCAGCAGCCGACCGCCGAGGCTGTCGTAGCCGAGCACCGCCCAACCCGACCCTTGCAGGCCGTTGGCCGCCGCGCTGAACTGAGCCTGGAACTTGTCGAACGAACCGAACGCGTCGTCAATGGCTGCGCCGAGATCGCCGGTGGGCTTGTCGCCACCGTCCGGCGACAGGTTCTTCCACCAGATCGAGTGGTTGACGTGGCCGCCCAGGTGGAAGGCCAGGTTCTTCTCGTTCAAGAAGATCGCGGAGTGGTCGCCCTTGGCGCGCGCCTCGTCGAGCTTGGCGATCGCATCGTTGAGGCCCTTGACGTAAGTCGCGTGGTGCTTGCTGTGGTGGATCTCGTTGATCTGACCCGAGATGTGCGGTTCCAGCGCTGCGTAGTCCCAGTCCAAGTCGGGCAGGGTGTATTCAGCCACGGCATTCCTTCCTTCGGTGATCGGTGGTGATCATGTGACGCGTCGTTCGCGCGGCGTCCGCCACGCGGCGGTCTGACGTAATCAACCCTGCTCTAAGACCGCGCGTGCCGCAAGAACGACTGCTACGGGTAGGCGTCCGGATGCCCGATGGCGGGAATTCAGGACAGCACGATGAGCAGAAGAATCGCGAGTAATCCCAGCGCGATGAGGCCGGCTCGCAAAGCGGCGACGGCGTAGGTGTGGTTCCAGGCAGGCGAGCCGGAAATCGAACTCGACGGTGTCGTCGGCCCAGGACCGAACGAATGCGTGGTCATCGACCGCCTTTCAGTCGCACAGTCACCTCTCGGCCAGGAAGGCCAGGGAAGTTCGCAGTGAGGTGAATCACAACGGATATCGCGTCCGCGATCATAGCCGCTGGTGACACGGGTTGAACAATTGTGCGGTGAACGCGGCCGAGACAGGATACTGACCTGCGGATTCGCGTCGACACATGGGGTCCCGTTTCGGTGCTGCGATGTTGTACGACTGTTGTATGTGCCGTCTGGTTTAGGCGCCCGCAATCGCGGGTAGTTAGCCCGCCAAGTGATTCGCTCAACCAGTCGCTGGGCTGTCTATGGACATGCCCCTGAGTCCTGTTGTTATCCACAGTCGCCGCCCGCTCATGCGATAGGGGCTGTGTCTATGAGTTTCACAAGGACCAACTGACTGTGGATAAAGCTGTGGAAACTGTGGATAGCCACAAGTAGCTGTACGCGCCCGCATCGCGCGGATTCCCCGGCTCCGTCGGCGGGCATTGCCCGACTGGCTAGGCTTGTCCGGTGATCCAGGTGTGTTCCCAATGCGGCACCCGGTGGAACGTCCGCGACCGCCAGCGTCAGTGGTGTCCGCGCTGTCGCGGGGCGCTGATGGCGCCACTGCCCGACATGCCGCCGATGGACCCGCGCTGGAGCACGCAAGTTCGCCCACCGACGCCGCCGCCTCCCGTCGCGCGGCGCACACCGCCGCGGCTTCCCTCGGGCTTTCGCTGGATAGCCGTGCGCCCAGGGGCCGCACCACCGGTGCGGCGACCGCGGCGCTCCCTCGGGCCCACCCCGCGCTACGCGGTCATACCCCGTTGGGGTCTTGCGGATCGTGTCGACCAGGTCGCGCAAGCGCCCGAAACGCCGGTGCGGACAGCACCACCACCCGCGCCCGTGCGCACCACGCTGTTCGTCAGCGTGCTGGTTCTCGCGATTGCGGCGCTGGTGTACGTGGTTCGCTACGTGCTGCTGGTCATCAACCGCAGCACCTTGCTGAACTCCCTGGTGGCCGGTGCCGCCGAATGGTTGGGGGTAGCTGCCAGTGTCGCGGCCCTCGCGGCGGTGATCGCTACCTTCGTGATGCTGGTGCGGTGGCTGGTGGCTCGCCGCGCCGCTGCGTTCGCGCACTACGGCCTGCCGGAGTCGCGTTCTGACCGGCAGTTGTTGACCGGGTGCCTGCTGCCCTTCGTGAATCTGCTGTGGGCGCCGGTGTACGTGATCGAGCTGGCCAAGCTCGAAGACCACTATGCGCGTGTTCGCAGACCGATCGTGGTGTGGTGGATCGCGTGGATCGTCAGCTATGCGGCTTCGATCTTCGCCATCGTGACCAGCTTCGCCACCGACGCCCAGGGCATTGCTACCAACACCACCTGGATGGTGATCGCGTATCTGTTTGCCGCGGCCACGGTGGCCGCTATCGGCCGGGTTTTCGAGGGCTTCGAACGAAAGCCGGTCGAAAGGCCTGCGCACCGCTGGATCGTACTGGCCCCGGATCAACCCGCCACGCCCGCGTCAGCCGCTCCGGTTGAGCTAGCGGGCCAGGAACCGGCAGCATAGGGATATGACGTGGGCAGACGAGGCGCTCTCCGGGCACCCCTTCGTCGTCGCCCACCGAGGCGCATCGGCGTCTCGACCCGAACACACGCTCGCCGCGTATGACTTGGCCCTCAAAGAGGGCGCCGACGGTGTGGAGTGCGATGTGCGGCTCACCCGCGACGGCCACCTGGTGTGCGTGCATGACCGCCGCCTGGACCGGACCTCGACCGGAGCCGGTCTGGTCAGCACGATGACCCTGGACCAGCTCCGCGAGCTGGAGTACGGCGCATGGCATGACAGCTGGCGTCCGGACGGGACCCACGGCGACACCAGCCTGCTGACCCTCGACGATCTGGTTTCGCTGGTGCTGGACTGGAACCGGCCGGTGAAGATCTTCATCGAGACCAAACACCCCGTGCGGTATGGCTCGCTGGTGGAAAGCAAGCTACTGGCACTGCTACACCGCTTTGGGATCGCCTCGCCCGCCTCCGCCGATCGGTCCCGGGCGGTGGTGATGTCGTTCTCGGCGGCCGCGGTCTGGCGGGTCCGGCGAGCCGCGCCACTGCTCCCGACGGTGCTGCTGGGCAAGACCGCTCGCTACCTCAACAGCAGCGTCGCCACCGCCGTCGGGGCCACCGCCGTCGGACCTTATCTGCAGGCGCTGAAGGAATATCCCCAACTCGTGGACCGTGCCGCCGCCCAGGGCCGCGCGGTGTACTGCTGGAACGTCGACGAGTACGAGGACATCGACTTCTGCCGGGACATCGGGGTGGCCTGGATCGCTACCAACTACCCGGGACGCACGAAAGCGTGGCTGGAGAAGCGACGCGCCGACAGGGGCACCCTTTAAGGGTTCAGGTGGCCGCCGGCGGCCTTGGGCGCACCGGCACCGGCCGGCGCGGCAGCCACCTCGCGAGCAACGAAGTTCTCCAACTCGAACAGATTGTCGCCGGCGCGCTCGGCGACCCGCAGCAGGGTCGTCATCAGCGCCATCTCCTCGGTCTGCTCTTGCAGGAACCACTGCATGAACTGCTCGCCCAGGTAGTCGCCCTCGTCGCGGGCGGCAGCCATCAGCCGGCTGACCTGTTCGGTGACCGCACGCTCCTGACCCAGCGCCAGCGCCAGCGCGTCATGCGGTCGGACGAACTGATTGCGCACCGTGTCCACACCCGGGATCTCGACGCGGACGTCGCGGTCGATCAGATGCTGCACCAGCATCATGGCGTGATTGCGTTCTTCGACCGCTTGGCTGTAAAAGTGCTTCGCCAATTGCGGTAAGTCGAGACCATCGAAATAGACGGCGATCGCAATATATTGCTGTGCGCCAGTGAATTCGTTGAAAATCTGTTCTTGAAGTAATGCGTGAAATTTCGTCTTGGGTCCGTCGAAGTCGTTCATAAGCGCAGGTTATCCGGGGTAAAACAGCCCGTGCAACGAAGGTGGCACTTACTCAGGAGAGGTTGTCCTAAGTTTCGCGTAACCATTATTCAGGCGAGGTTTGCCTAACTAAAGCAAGGCTATGTTTCGCAGTCTTGGAATGAGTTATCTATTTACGGCTGTGTGTCGAGCGCGGTGGCCGGCACCGGTGCGTCGGAGGCCAGTGCGTCGAAGAGATCGCGGGCCGCATCGTGGTTCCACACCACCACCGACCCCGCATCGCTGGTGGTGAACTCACCGATCGGAACGGTCATCGTGGTGATGGGCCCGTGCAATGCCCAGCCGAGTTGGGCCAAATCCCACGCGTGGTCATCCTGGTCGACGGTCAGCGCGCCGATGACCGCACGCGGCACCGAGAACCAGCGCCAGGGATTGAGCCACACGGCGGGGCTGGCGGCGCGGTGCAGCAGCGCCGACATGACCTGTCGCTGGTTGATCATCCGGTCCAGATCCGCCCGGGGTGTGGCCCGGCTTCGCACGTAGCCCAGCGCATTGCGGCCGTTCAGCTTTTGGCAGCCGGCGGGCAGATCAATGCCGGCCAACGGATCGCTGATTGCGTCGGTCGGGCACACGGTGACCCCGCCGATCGCGTCGACGAGCACAGCGAAGCCACCGAATCCGACTTCGGCGTAGTGGTCCAGGCGCAGGCCGGTGGCCTGCTCCACGGTCTGGACCAGCAAGGGGGCCCCGCCCATCGCGAATGCGGCGTTGATCTTGTCCTTGCCGTGACCGGGGATCGGCACATACGAATCGCGCGGTATCGACACCACTGTCGGTCGGGTGTTAGACCCGAAGCTCGGCAGGTGCACCAACAGGATGGTGTCGGTGCGACTGCTGCCGATGTCGCCGCCGGTGGTCAGCTCTTGCTGCTGCTCGGCGGTCAGTCCTTGTCGGCTGTCGGAACCCACCAGCAGCCACGTCGTGCCACGACCGGGTGCGGGCCTGCCTGAGTAGTCGGTGAGGACCGGCTCCCGATGCAGCGATGTTTCGAGCCACAGGATCTCGCCGAGCACGCCCGCGGCGGCCAACACCAGAGCGATCACCAGACTCAGTCCCAGCACTCGGCCCCAGCGGCGTTTGCGGGGCTTTCGGGGCTTGCGGCGTGCCGGGGCGGCACGCGACTGTTGCCGTGGGGGCGCGGGTGGCGACGCCGCAGGCGGTGGCTGACGCCGCAGCGGCGCGGTTTGATGCGCGGGGTGTGAGACGGGCGGCGGCGGGCCGGCTTCTCGGTCTGCATCGCGGCGAATCACCTGTGCGGGCTCTGGGGGCGCTGCCGGCGGCGGGACCGGTCTTCGACGTGGTCGAAGCTCAGCTGATCGATCGCCGTTCACCTGGCTAATTTACGTGGTCCCGCCCCGTTCTGACCCTGATTACTTGCGGGCGCGCAGCCCGTTGATAAACGGGCCCGCGTCGCAGCGGCGCCGGAAGCCGGGACGCCAGCCGCGCGACGACGTCGTCGTGGGCGGTGGCCAGGTGCCAGAGCAGCGTCGGTGAGCTCCAGCAGCGCGTGCGATCCGTCGGCCGCGCGGCCGCCGCACTGGACGGGAACGGCCAGCGCGAAGGATCCGTCGGGCAGCAGGTGGTGGACCGGCAGGGCTACGGGGTCTTCACGGGGTTTCTCGCGCGAGTCCGCGTGCTCGATGGCAAGCAGAACACCCCCGGCTCGCACGCAGGCACTGCGAATGCGTTCCGCTGTCGTCGGCACAGGATGTGTGAACGGTAGCACCGCTACCTCCTACTCCTTAGGTAAGCCTAAGTTAACTTAGGCGGTGGCACCCCGCAAGGGCTTGGTTCCTCCCACGCGCTTTAGGGTTGTGAGCGTGGCCCGCATTGCTTATCTCGGTCCTGAAGGGACGTTCACCGAGGCGGCGCTGAACCAGATGACAGACGCCGGCCTGATTCCCGAATGCGGGCGGGATGCCCTGCAGCGGTTGCCGATGGAGAGCACTCCCGCCGCGCTGGACGCCGTTCGCGATGGCGTCGTGGACTATGCGTGCGTACCGATCGAGAACTCGATCGACGGCTCGGTGATGCCCACCCTGGACAGCCTCGCCATCGGTTCGCCGGTGCAAGTATTCGCCGAGACGACGCTGGACGTGACGTTCAGCATCGCCGTCAAACCCGGCCCCGAAACCCGGCCCAGCGGGGCCGATATCCGCACCCTGGCCGCCTTCCCGGTGGCCAGGGCGCAAGTGCGGCAGTGGCTTGCCGCCAACTTGCCGCAGGTGGAAGTGCGGCCGGCGTACTCGAATGCCGACGCCGCCCGGCAGGTCGCCGACGGCGAGGTCGACGCGGCGGTGACGTCACCGCTGGCCGTTACCCACTGGGGGCTGACGTCGTTGGCCGACGGTGTCCTCGACG
>CAVTLW010000060.1:0-12666 GCA_963735655.1 uncultured Actinomycetota bacterium | reverse complement strand
GCCCAGAATGGCCATTATGGCATTGGACCTGTCGGCGTACTTCGATCGCATCGACTATCGCGGCTCGGCTGAGCCGACGCTCGACGTCTTGCAGGATCTGGTGACTGCTCACACTCGAACCATTCCGTTTGAGAACCTCGATCCCGCTGCTGGGCGTGCCGATCGACGATCTGAGCCCAGAAGCCCTGACCGACAAGCTCGTTCACCGGCGCAGGGGAGGCTACTGCTACGAGCAGAACGGCCTGATGGGCTACGTGCTGGCCGAACTCGGTTTCCAGGTGCGCCGGTTCGCGGCCCGAGTGATGTGGATGCTCCCGCCGGACGCGCCGCCAACGCCGCAGACGCACACCCTGTTGGCGGTGGGGTTCCCCGGGTCGCAGGGTGCCTACCTGGTCGACGTGGGCTTCGGCGGCCAGACACCCACATCCCCCCTCCGCTTTGAAGTCGGCGGCTCTCAGCAGACGACGCACGAGCCGTATCGACTCGAGGACCGCGGCGACGAGTTGTCCTGCAGACCCATGTCCGCGACAACTGGCGGCGCTCTATGAATTCGCCCCCCAGACCCGCCCGCAGATCGACCTGGAACTAGGGAGTTCGTACGTCTCAACCCACCCCACGTCGCACTTCGTGACCGGGCTGATGGCGGTGCGGGTCACCGATGACGCCCGGTGGAACCTGACCGGCCGCACACTGACGATTCACCGCGCCGACGGGTCCGAGAAGATCCGTCTCGACGACGCGGCGGCGGTCGTCGACGTGTTGGCCGACCGGTTCGGCATCAACGTGGCGGATGTGGGCGAGCGCAGCGTCCTCGAAGCACGCATCGACCAGGTGTGCGCGGGGGAGATCTAGCGAGTCGACAGCCAGGGCCCGATGCGCCGCACAGCCTCTTCAATGTCGCCGGTCGGTCCGGCGAAGGACAGCCGGACGAACGAATTGCCCCGTGCGGTGTCGAAGTCGATTCCAGGCGCGATGGCAACACCGGTGTCGGCCAACAATTTTGAGCGAAAGGCGAGTGAGTCGGCGGTGAAGTCCGAAACGTCAGCGTACACGTAGAACGCGCCGTCGGTGGGCGCCAGCCGGTCGATCCCGATTTCCCGTAGCCCATCGAGCAGCAACGAGCGGTTGATCGAGTAGTGCGGCAAGTTGCCGTCGGCTTCGGCGGTCGCTTCGGGGGTGAACGCCGACACCGCGGCGATCTGCGGACAGCACCGGCGGGCAGATGGTGAAGTTGCCGGTCAGGCAATCGACCGCGCGGCGCAGCTCGGGCGGTAACAGCAACCACCCCAATCGCCAGCCCGTCATCGCGTAATACTTGGAAAAGCTGTTGACTACCACCGCATTTCGGGACGTCTGCCACGCGCAGCTGGTCGCTGGTGCGCCTTGGTAGACCAGTCCGTGGTAGACCTCGTCACTGATCAGTCGCACTCCGGAGGCGTCACACCACGACGCGATCGCCGCGAGCTCCGCGGGTGGTATCACCGTCCCGGTGGGATTGGCCGGGCTGGCGACGATGACGCCCTGCACCGGGGGGTCGAGCTCGGCGAGCATTTGGGCGGTGGGCTGGAACCGGGTCTCCGGTCCGCACGGGATCTCTACGACCTCGCACCCCAGCGCCGACAGGATGTTTCGGTAGCACGGATAGCCGGGACTGGCCATTGCCACCCGATCGCCCACGTCGAAACAGGCCAGGAACGCGAGCAAGAACCCACCCGAAGATCCCGTGGTGACCACCACCGCGTCGGACTCGACGTCGATCGAATGGTTGCGCTGATAATCTGCCGCGATCGCGGCACGCAGCTCGGGAATGCCCAGCGCCACCGTGTAGCCCAACTGGTTGAGATGCAGGGCGGCGGCCGCGGCCGCGCGCACCGGCTCCGGGGCGCCCGCGCTCGGCTGCCCGGCCGACAGGTTCACCAGATCGCCATGGGTGCGCTGTCGTTCCGCGGCCGCCAGCCAGACGTCCATCACATAGAACGGCGGGATTCCGGCGCGCAGTGCGACTTGGTTGTTCAAGGTGCGGGTGCCTCCAAGGAAGACCTGGGTTTCCAGTTGGCGCAACAGCTCTCGCGGCGAGTCGAGCAGTTGTGCACTGCCGTGCGCGCGTTTGAAATACAAGTGCATGTCGTGTTCCCAAGTGATCGCGATGCCGCCGTGCAGCTGAATACCTTCAGCCGCGACAGTACTGAGCACCTCGCTGGCGGCCAACCGCGCGGTGGCGGCGTTGGTCGGTGTCGGTTCGACGCACGCGTCGTCGACCACCGCCCGCGCCGCGGCAATCGCGACATACAGATCGGCCATGCGGTGCTTGAGTGCCTGAAAGCTGCCGATGGGACGGCCGAATTGCACGCGGCTCTTGGCATATTCGACGGTCAGCTCCAGGCAGCGTTCGGCGGCCCCGATCTGCTCGGCCGCCAGCAGGATGGCCGCGGTGTCAGCGAGGCCCGGATCGGTGCCGACCGCGACGGTGTCTTCGGCCTGCAGCCGGGCCAGTCTGCGGGTGGGGTCCATGGTGGCGACGGGCTCCGAGGTGAAGCGGGTCCACCTGCTCAGCCGGCCGTCTTGGGCGGCGACGACGACGTCGGCGATGTCGCCGTTGACCACGAAGTCCGGGTCGAGCACCAGCGCGCCGATCGAGCTGCCTTCGGCCAGTCCCGTCCAGCGTTTCCGTATCCGGCTCCGGTGCCGACAGCAGGGCCAGCTCAGCCAGCGTGGTGCCCAGCAGCGGAGAAGGCACGAGCGCCCGGCCCAGCTCGCGCAAAACCGTTGCGGCGTCTGCAAGTTCGCCACCCGCACCGCCCAGCTCCTCGGGTATCACCAGCGCGGCGGCGCCCACTTGCTCGCACAGCAGCTGCCACAGCGCCTCGTCGTAGCCGCGCTCGGACTCCATCGCCGCACGCACCGCCGCCGGGCCCGCGTGCTTGGTCACCAGAGCAGCGACGGTCTCCCGCAGCATCTCCCGTTCTTCAGTCATAGCGCCTCCAGCACTCGACGGCGATGTACTTCGGGCGTACCCCAGGCTGACCGCAATGCTTGCACCCGCAGCAGCCACAGGGATAGGTCGTGCTCCTGAGTGAACCCGATCGCCCCGTGGGTCTGCAATGCCGACCGTGCTGCCAGCAGGCCCGCTTCGCCGGCCGCGACCTTGGCCGCGCTGATGTCGCGGGGCTCCAGCGACAACGCGGCGCCGTAGACCAGGGGGCGGGCCAGTTCGATGGCGATATGCACGTCGGCGAGCTTGTGCTTGATCGCCTGATACGAGCCGATCACCCGGCCGAACTGGGTCCGCTGTTTGGCATACTCGACCGTGGCGTCCAACAGCGCCTCGGCGGCGCCGATCAGCTGGGCCGCGGTGGCCAGCGCGCCAAACTCGTAGGCGCGCTTGATATCTGCCTGCCAGGACTGGCCGGTCGCCGTCACATCGTAGAGGTGACGGCTGGGGTCGACGGACTCGTGTCGCTCGCCTGCCCCGGCTTCCGCGACGCCGTCACTGCCGGCGAGCAGGACCAGGCCGGCGGTGTCGGCGTCGACGGCGTACGGAACCTCTGGCGGCAGTGCGACGGTGGCGACCAGCTCGCCGGAAGCCAGCCCGGCGCTGCGTTCGTCGTCAGCAAGCAAAACCGGTGCGACAGCGATGGATTCGGTGACCGGGCCGGGGACACACCAGCGCCCGAGCCGTTCCAGCGCGACAACCAGGTCAACCGGGTGGGCGTCGATGCCGTCGAACTTCTCCGGAACCGCGAGCGCGGTGACACCCAGGTTCGCCAGTTGCTCCCAGACTTTCCGCCCGGGCGCGACATCGCCGGCGGACCAGGCGCGGACCGCACCGGGCAGGTCTGCGGCGCCGAGTGCGGCGTCGATGCTGGCGGCGAAGTCGCGCTGCTGTTCGTCGAGTGCAAAGTCCACGGTCACCTCTTCTCTCGAGGTAGGCCCAGCAGCCGTTCCGAGATGATGTTGCGCTGGATTTCGTTGGTACCGGCATAGATTGGTCCGCCGAGCGCGAACAGCAGGCCCTCGGTCCATGGGCCGGCCAGTTCGCCGACCGCGCCGCGGATGTCGAGTGCGGTTTGGTGTATTTCGACATCGAGATCGGACCAGAACACTTTGGTGACCGACGATTCCGCGCCCAGTTCCCCGCCGGCGGCCAGCCTGGTGACCGTGCCGAAAGTCTGCAGCCGGTAGGCCTGCGCCTTGATCCACGCGTCGGCCACCCGGTCGGCGAATTCCGTTGGGGAGCCGCTGTCTTTCCAGAGTTGCACGAGGCGCTCAGCCGCGGCCAGGAAGCGGGCCGGGCTGCGCAATGACATGCCGCGCTCATTGCTCGAGGTGCTCATGGCGGCACGCCAACCGTCATCGGGCGCGCCGATGACGTCCGCGTCGGGCACGAAGACGTCGTCGAGGAAGATTTCGCCGAATCCGGTGTCGCCGCCCAGTTGGACGATCGGCCGCACGGTGATGCCTTCGGTCTTCAGGTCGAACATGAAATACGTCAAGCCGCGATGTCGCTCGGCCGAAGGGTCGGAGCGGAACAACCCGAATCCCATGTCGGCGAAGGGGGCTCGCGAACTCCAGATCTTCTGCCCGTTGAGCAGCCAGCCGCCCTCGGTTTTGGTGGCGGTCGATCGCAGCGACGCCAGGTCGCTGCCGGATTCGGGTTCAGACCAGGCCTGTGCCCAAATCTGTTCGCCGCTGGCCATTTTGAGCAGGACGCGGTCCAGCTGCTCCGCGGTGCCGTGCGCAAACAGCGTCGGCGCCAGCATCGAGGTGCCGTTGGCGCTGGCCCGGCCGGGCGCTGCGGCGCGGAAGTATTCCTCTTCGAAAACCACCCAGTGCAGCAGTGGCGCGTCGCGGCCGCCGTACTGCTGCGGCCAGGTGATCACCGATAGCCCGGCGTCGAACAGGACCCGATCCCAAATGCGGTGCTGGGCAAATCCTTCTGCATTGTCGTAGGACGTCGTAGGGATGGATTCGGCGTTGGCCGAGAGGAATTCGCGCACCTCGGCTTGAAACGCCAATGTCTCTTCGTCGAATGTCAGGTCCATCAGGCCAGCTCTCGCAGTTGTGGTTTGAGCACCTTGCCGCCCGCATTGCGCGGCAAAGAGTCGACGAACCGCACCGACCGCGGTGTCTTGAAGTTCGCCAAATGCTCACGGGTGTAAGAGATCACCGTCGCTTCGTCGAGATCCGCACCGGGCCGCGCGACCACGAATGCCCTGCCGACTTCGCCCAGTCGCTGGTCGGGAACGCCGATCACCGCGGCGTCGGCCACCCCGGCCATCCGGGCCAGCACCTGCTCGATCTCGGCGGGGTAGACGTTGAATCCGCCACAGATGTACATGTCCTTGAGACGGTCGGTGATTCGCAAGTTGCCGGATTCGTCGACGACGCCGATGTCGCCGGTGTGTAGCCAGCCGTCGGCGTCGATGGCAGCAGTCGTCGCCGCGGCGTCGTCGAGATAGCCCAGCATGACGTTGGGTCCGCGCAGCAGTACCTCGCCTGACTCGTCCCGACTTGTCCCCTGACTTGTCAATGCGTAATTCGAAGTCCGCGAACGGGCGTCCGCAGGTGGTGGCGACGGTCACCGCGTCGTCGTCGGCGCGGCACATGGTGCCCATGCCGTTGGCCTCGGTGAGGCCGTAGGCGGTCAGCACGATGTCGATGTCGAGTTCGGACTGCATGCGTTCCACCAGCACGACCGGCACGGTGGCCGCGCCGGTCACCGCGAAGCGCAGTGAGCTCAGGTCGTAGTCGCCGCGCGCGGGGTGGTCGAGCAAGGTCTGGTAGATGGTGGGTGGCCCGGGCAGCACGGTGATGCGGTGTCGCTCGATGGCTTGCAGTGTGCGCAGCGGATCGAACGTGAGATGGGGGATCAGCGTCGCTCCGGTTTGCAGGCAGGCCAGGATGCCGGCCTTGTAGCCGAAGTTGTGGAAGAACGGGTTGATGCACAGGTAGCGGTCGTCGCTGGTGATCTTGCCGTTGGCGGCCCAGGACGCCGAACCGGACAGCGATTGCCGGTGCGCGCACAGCACGCCTTTGCTGCGGCCGGTGGTGCCGGAGGTGAACAGGATGTCGCTCACGTCGTCGGGCGTGACGGCGGCGGCCCGCGACGGCACGGCATCGGTGGCTCCGGGTTCAGCACCGCGAGCCATGAACTCGTCCCACGTGCCGTCGGTCTCGTCGATCGGGATTCGCACGATGTGCCGCAGTGCGGGCAGGGCGTGGACAGTAAGCGGTCCAGGTCGGCCGCGCGGTCGTTGCCCAGGAACCGCCCCATTACGAACAGCACCGGCGCGGCGGTGCGAGCCAGGATGTCGCTGGCTTCTTCGGCGGTGTAACGCGTGTTCAGCGGCACCATGGCGGCTCCGGCGTGGTGGATCGCCAGGCAGGCCACCACCCAATGCCAGGTGTTCGGCGACCAGATGGCCACCCGGTCGCCGGGTTGGATGCCGAGCGCGATCAGTGCGGCCGCGGCGCGATGTACCTCGTCACGCAGGGTGGCGGCGGTGAAGCTGCGGTCGTCGGTGATCAGGGCGTCGTGGTCGGGGAGTTGACGCGCGAAACGATCCAGCGCCGCGGGAATGGTGCGGGCATAGCTGGTCAACGGGACGCTCCTAACAAAGCAAGTGCTTGGTAGGTTAGCGTACAGGTGCATGCAGGACGTCGAAGAGTTCCGGGCAGAGGTCCGTCAGTGGCTCGCCGACAATCTGGTCGGCGAATTCGGGGCACTCAAGGGACTCGGCGGGCCGGGACGCGAGCATGAGGCATTCGAGGAGCGCCGGGCCTGGAACCAGCATCTGGCCGCGGCCGGGCTGACCTGCCTGGGCTGGCCGGTCGAGCACGGCGGGCGTGGGCTCTCGACCGCGCATCGGGTGGCGTTCTACGAGGAGTACGCCCGCGCCGATGCGCCGGACAAGGTCAACCACTTCGGCGAAGAACTGCTGGGGCCGACGCTGATTGCGTTCGGAACACCCGAGCAGCAGCAGCGCTTTCTGCCGCGCATCCTCGATGTCACCGAGCTGTGGTGCCAGGGATATTCCGAGCCCGGCGCCGGCAGCGACCTGGCCAACGTGTCGACCACCGCCGAACTCGACGGCGACGAGTGGGTCATCAACGGGCAGAAGGTGTGGACGTCACTGGCGCACCTGTCGCAGTGGTGCTTTGTGGTCGCTCGCACCGAGAAGGGCTCCAAGCGGCACGCCGGGCTGTCGTATCTGCTGGTGCCGCTGGATCAGCCCGGTGTACAGGTCCGGCCGATCGTCCAGATCACCGGCACCGCGGAGTTCAACGAGGTGTTCTTCGACGACGCCCGCACCGAGGCCAATCTGGTGGTCGGCCAGCCCGGCGACGGCTGGCGGGTCGCCATGGGAACGCTCACCTTCGAGCGCGGCGTATCGACCTTGGGCCAGCAAATCGTCTACGCCCGTGAGCTTTCCAATCTGGCCGAGCTCGCGCAGCGCAACGGCGCCGCCGGCGACCCACTCATCCGGGAGCGGCTGACCCGCGCGTGGACGGGTCTGCGGGCGATGCGGTCGTATGCCCTGGCCACCATGGATGTCGAGCAGCCCGGCCAGGACAACGTGTCAAAGTTGTTGTGGGCCAACTGGCATCGCGCTCTCGGTGAGCTCGCTATGGATGTGATCGGCAAGCCCGGACTGGCCATGGCCGACGGCGAGTTCGACGAATGGCAGCGGCTGTATCTGTTCACCCGCGCCGACACCATCTACGGCGGTTCCAACGAGATCCAGCGCAACATCATCGCCGAACGAGTGCTCGGCTTGCCCCGGGAGGTTAAGGGATGAGTTTGTCGGAAGCGCCCAAAGAGATTGCCGGACACGGGCTTCTGGACGGCAAGGTGGTCGTGGTGACTGCCGCCGCGGGCACCGGCATCGGCGCCGCCACCGCACGGCGCGCCCTGTCCGAGGGCGCCGACGTGGTGATCTCCGATCATCACGAACGACGGCTGGGGGAGACGGTGGCCGAACTGTCCGCGCTGGGACTGGGGCGGGTCGAAAGCGTGGTCTGCGACGTGACATCCACCGCTCAGGTCGATGCCCTGATCGATTCGTCGACCGCCCGGATGGGCCGCATCGACGTGCTGGTCAACAACGCCGGCCTCGGTGGGCAGACGCCGGTGGCCGACATGACCGACGACGAGTGGGATCGGGTCTTGGACGTGACGCTGACGTCGGTGTTCCGGGCCACCCGGGCGGCGCTGCGCTACTTCCGCGAGGCGCCGCACGGCGGGGTGATCGTCAACAACGCCAGCGTGCTGGGCTGGCGCGCCCAGCACTCGCAGTCGCACTATGCCGCGGCAAAAGCCGGTGTGATGGCGTTAACCCGTTGCAGCGCAATCGAAGCCGCCGAGTACGGGGTGCGGATCAACGCGGTCTCGCCCAGCATCGCCCGGCACAAGTTCCTGGACAAGACCACTTCGACCGAGCTGCTTGACCAACTGTCCGCTCGCGAGGCGTTCGGCCGTGCCGCCGAGCCCTGGGAGGTGGCGGCCACCATCGCGTTTTTGGCCAGCGACTACTCGAGTTATCTCACCGGGGAAGTGATTTCGGTATCCAACCAGCACCCGTGACCGGGTTGTCGGGCAGCGCCCGACCCAGGCGTTGATCCGCGAGACGGACGGCCAGGTCGTACCTATCGCCCTCATCATGCTCGCCGAGGGGCGGCCCTGGATACCGTCTAACCTGATCAGTTACGAGAACAGCCGACTGAGGTTAAATAAGCCCGACACAAGGCTGCCCGTGTTGAACAAGCCCGAGTTAATGCCGCTAACGTGGGGGTTTAAGGCGCCCGGGATGCCGGTGTTTCCAAAGCCTGAGCTGAAGCCGTCAGAAAGTGTGCCGCCGGTGGCCGAGTTTCCAAAGCCTGAGCTAAAGCCGTTAAACGCGCTGCCGCTGGCCGTGTTGAAAAAGCCCGAGTTCCCGGTACCTGTGTTGTTGAAGCCCGAGTTCGCCAGGCCGGTGTCGGTGGTGGCCCCGAAGCTCGTGTTCACGTTGCCCGAATTCCAGAAGCCCGTGTTTGTGTCGCCCGAATTGCCATTGCCTGTGTTTGTTTGGCCGGAGTTCCAGAAGCCCGTGTTGGTGTTGCCCGCGTTCCCAGCGCCCGTGGCAAAGGAGGCCGAGTTCCCGAAGCCGGTGTCGATGGTGCCCGAGTTCCCGAAGCCGGTGTTTCCGAGGCCGGTGTTCCCGATGCCGATGTTGCCGGTGCCCGACGTTCCCGAAGCCAAGGCCGTTGAGGTGGCCCGGCTGAAGGGTATTGGTGCCCGAGCCGAAGATGCCGATGTTGCCTTCGCCCGAGTTGAAGAAGCCGATGTTGCCCGCGCCCGAGTTTCCGATGCCGATGTTGCCGCTGCCCGAGTTCAGCAGGCCGGCGAGGTTGATGCCCATCTGATTGTCGCCGGTGAGGCCGATCCCGATGTTGTTGTTGCCGTGGTTTCCGAAGCCGAAGTTGTTGTTGCCGGTGTTTCCGCCACCAGTGTTTCCGTTGCCGGTGTTTCCGCCGCCTTGGTTTCCATTGCCGGTGTTTCCGAAGCCCATGTTGCTGTTGCCACTGTTACCCATGCCCACGTTGTGGCCGTTGCCCGGCGTCGGGCCGATGCCGGAGTTGCCGAGGCCGATGTTCCCGGTTCCGACGTTGCCGAAGCCGAAGTTGCTGTTGCCTCTATTTCCGCCGCCGATGTTCGAGTCGCCACGGTTGCCGCCGCCGAGGTTGGAGCTGCCGGAGTTTCCGTTACCGACGTTCCCGCCGCCGTCAGGGGTGGTGGCGGTGCCGTTGTTGCCGTTGCCGATGTTGCCGGTGCCCTTGTTACCGACGCCGATGTTGGGCAGGCCCGACGCCGCGGCGTTCGCAGCCGCCGCAGGTGCGCCGAAAAGCCGACCTATACCCGGCAGGCCCTGCAGCGTCTGCTGCCACGAGCTCAGCTGCGCGGCCGCCGCAGACGCCCCGCCGTGATAGCCGACCATCGCGGCCACATCCGCGGCCCACATCTGCTCGTACTGGCCCTCAGCTGCCATGATCGCCGGCGCGTTGAGCCCCAAGAAGTTCGATCGAATCAGCTGCACAAACGCACTGCGGTTAGCAGCGACCGCCAACGGATGCACCGTCGCCGCCCGCGCAGCCTCAAACACGCTGGCCACCGCCTGAGCCTGCCCGGCCGCCCCCGACGCGTGGGCTGAGGCCGCGCTCAGAAACCCTGCATACGGGGCCGCCGCAGCCGTCATTGCCGCCGACGCCGGACCCTGCCACGCCTGACCCGCCAACCCTGAGGTCACCGACGAAAACGAGTCCGCCGCCGAGCCCAACTCAGAGGCCAACCCCTCCCAGGCCACCGCCGCGTCCAGCATCGGCGCCGAACCCGCACCAGTGAACATCAGCAAAGAATTGATCTCCGGCGCTAACATTGCGAAATTCACCACGGTTGATCTCCTACCCGTTTAGCCGGCCGCTACCGCCAAGATCGCACACCCGGTCGCTCATTTTCCAGCATTCCGAGACGTCAGTGACACTACGACGATGTCGGGGCGTATTCAGGGTTTCGTCGGATATCCAGGCCAGGAGTTAACTTTGCCGATCGGGCCGATGATGCTGGCGGGTCGTCCCGGCGGAAGAAGCCGCCGACATCCGGGGTCTGGATCAGGGCATCGCCCGGCGCAAGTTCCTGGACAAGACGACGTCGGCCCGCTCCCGCGGCCACCATGGCGTTCCTGGTCAGTGATTACCTGATCAACTAGAACAGCCGGCCCGGCACCTGATCAGAGTGACCGACTGAGGCTAAATAAGCCCGCTATGTCGGTGCCCATGTTGAAAAAGCCCGAGTTAAAGCCGGCCGACCCGGAGCCGAACATCCCTTCGGGGACGCCGGTATTGAAGAAGCCCGAGCTAAAGCCGTTGGCAGACAAGAAGCCGTGGGCGCCGGTCGCAGTGTTGAAGAAGCCCGAGATGCTGCCGTTAAGGAATGCGCCGCCGGAAGCCGAGTTCATGAAGCCCGAGTCGCCGCTACCCGTGTTGCCGAAGCCCGAGTTAGTGGCGCCGGAGTCGGTGGTGGCGCCCAAGGCGGTGTTCACGTCACCCGAATTCCAGAACCCCGTGTTTGAGTCACCCGAATTCCAATTGCCAGTGTTCACGAGGCCCGAGTTCCCGAAGCCGGTGTTCAGGTTGCCCGCGTTCCCGAAGCCGGTGTCGGTCTGGCCCCCGTTCGCGAAGCCGGTGTTCAGGTCGCCCCCGTTCCCGAAGCCGAAGTTTCCAATGCCTGCGTTCCCGAAGCCGATGTTGCCGGTACCTGAGTTCCCGATGCCAAAGCTGTTGACGCTCCCCGGCATCCTGAAATTGGTTCCCGAGCTGAACATGCCGATGTTGCCGTCACCCGAGTTGAAGAAGCCGATGTTATTGGTGCCCGAGTTCCCGAAGCCGATGTTGCCGCTGCCGGAGTTGAGCAGCCCGGCGAAGTTGATGCCCGTCTGATTGTTGCCGGTGAGTCCTATCCCGAAGTTGTTGTTGCCGTGGTTTCCGAAGCCGATGTTGTTGTTGCCGGTGTTTCCGCCACCCATGTTGTTGTTGCCGGTGTTCCCGCCGCCCTGGTTGCCGATGCCTTGGTTCCCGAAACCCATGTTTCCGTTGCCGTTGTTACCCATGCCAAAGTTCCCGGCCGGGTGTGAGCTGCCGACGTTGGTGTTTCCCATGCCGATGTTGCCGGTGCCGGCGTTTCCGAAGCCAACGTTGTTGTTGCCGGCGTTTCCGAAGCCCACGTTCCCGTTGCCCGGGTTGAAGCTGTTGGGGTCGCGGCCGTTTCCGCTGCCGATGTTGCCGTTGCCGAAGTTCCCGGTGCCGATGTTGTTGTTGCCGGTGTTGCCGCCGCCGATGTTGCCGTTGCCGCCCTTGTTGCCGATGCCCACGTTGAACGGGAAGTTCGCGGCCGCCGCACTGGCCGCCTGGCCGAGACTGGGCAGCGATCCCTGCCACGGGGAGAGCTGGGCGGCCGCAGTCGACACCTGCCCGTAGTAGCCGACCATGGTGCTGACGTCTTGGGCCCACATTTGCTCATACTGTGCTTCGGCTTGCATGATCGCCGGGGCATTGAACCCAAACCAATTCGAAAGAACAAGCCGGACAAACGCATTGCGGTTGGCGGCCACCGTCAGCGGGTGCACGATCGCGGCGCGCGCCGCCTCGAAGACGCCGGCCACCGCGCGGGCCTGCCCGGCCGCGCCCTGGGCTTGGGTTGACGCCGCGCTGAGAAAACTCGCATACGGTGCGGCCGCGGCGGCCATGGCACCTGACGCCGGGCCCTGCCACGCCTGGCCCGCCAAATTCGAGGTGACCGAGGAGAACGACGAGGCGGCCGCTCCTAGCTCGGAGGCCAATCCTTCCCAGGCCGTCGCGGCGGACAGCATTGGGGTTGAACCGGCACCGGACAACATCAGCGCCGAATTGACCTCTGGCGGCAATACGAAAAAGCTCATGATCGTTGACCTCCTAAATGCTTCCCCCGGTCGCCGTGCGCGGCGATCAGATCCGAAGTGGCACCGGTCCCCGCGCCGGCCAGCATCGCCCAACGTGATGATGCTCATAAGAATATTGGGGTTTCGTCGGAAAATCATTAGTGGTTTGCGGGGAGGCCAGGCAGACCCCGATTCGGCGATCGGACAGACCGACGTT
>CAVTLW010000059.1:0-71235 GCA_963735655.1 uncultured Actinomycetota bacterium | reverse complement strand
GTTGTCATACTGGGCCGGGTGGTGCCGGGAAATCATTCCTGGCACAAAGACTGTCGCATGCGCTCGGTCTTCCCGTCGTCGATCTGGACGGCATCTTCTGGCGCCCGGGTCCGCTGCCCACCCCAGAACGCGAATGGGCCGAAATCCAGCGCGACCTCACTGCGCCCGACCGCTGGATCATCGACGGGGACCTCGGCCCCTACGACACAGGCCTCGAACTGCGCTTGCGCGCGGCGGACACCGTCGTCGTTCTGGACTTCGGACTGTGGCGGTGTGTGTGGCGGGCCCTCCCACGGTCACCGGAAACCCGCGAATTCTGGACGTGGGTATGGCGATACCGCCGCGACAGCCTGCCGAGCATCACCGGGGCCGTCGCGACGGACGCCTCACACGCGAACGTGCACCTGCTGCGCAACCCCCGCCAGGTGCGGCGCTTCCTCGACAGTGCGACGTGAACGGGATGCTTGTGCAAAGACTCTCGTGTGCGGTTGGATCACGGGCTGCCTTGGCTCTGGGCGTTCTGCTGAAAGATGTCACCGGACTCGCCGTTGTCGTCGGAAGGGCCGTCGGCGGCGAAGCCCCCGGCAGCGGCGATGGCGGGACCCGATGCGGCGATCGTGTCGGTGGCACCGGGTTGCATCGCGCTGAATAGAGCGAACGCCGCGACTGTCGCGGCTCCAGCGAATATCGCTGGGGTCAAACCGATCTGCCGACGGCAATGCCCACTGGTGGTTGATCTGTTGCCGGTCATCCACCATGTCTACCGCCTGGTGGGAGCAGCGGGCTGGGCGCCGGTTATGAATCTGCTGTGTTGTGTCGAAGCTGTTGCACCGTCAGGCGTTTGCGGCGGCCTTGCGGTCGGCGATTTGAGCGCGCACCTTGGCCATGTCGAGACCCTTGATCTGGCCGATCAAGTCCTTGAGCACCGCCGGGGGCATCGCACCGGGCTGGCTGTAAACGAGGATCCCTTCGCGAAACGCCATGATGGTGGGAATGGATCGGATGCCGACCGTTGCCGCCAGTTCGCGCTCGGCCTCGGTGTCGACCTTGGCGTGCACGATGTCCGGGTGGTCCTGCGCGGAGCGTTCGAAGACGGGTGCAAAGGCCCGGCATGGGCCGCACCAGGACGCCCAAAAATCGACCAGCACGATCGGATTCGCCAGTATCGTCGATTCGAAATCGGTTGCGGTGAGGGGCTTTACTGACATGTAACTTTCCTTTCGGTACTTACGGCGGGAAGTCGACCCGCCGTCGAGTGACTATTGGGCCGATCCCGTGCCGGCGGCCGCGTCGGCGAATTCGCAGAACGCGTCATAAGCGCGTGCACCGTAGATCGTGGCCGGCCCACCGTGCATGAGAATGCTCACGCCGATCGCTTCGGCGGCTTCCGCCTTGGTGGCTCCGGCGCGAGCTGCGCCCTGGGCGTGGGAGGCGATGCAGCCGTCACATCCGGCAACGACCCCGATGGCCAGCGCGATGAGTTCCTTGAACTTCTTCTCTAAGCCCCCGACGTCAGTGCGCCATTGCTCATCTCCGCAAATCCCCGGTACACGTCAGGGATCATCTGGCGTAAGGCGCGATGCTTCGGGTTGAGGTCGTTCAGGACGTCGTGGTAGTGGCTGTGTTCGCTCATGCCTTATACAATACCAATACCCCGGCGGGTATTCCACGCATAGCCGACATCGACTCCCGGCGGTGCGTCGGCCGGGTATACCCTGGGGGGTAACTTGCGGGCCTAGTTGAAGGAACTAGGACCCCATAGGCGCGCAACCGCCGCCGAGCCGCAACTCACGGAGTAGAGAAGGAGTACCGATGACCTCGGGACTGAGCACCAAGCTGAACACCACATTCGAGAACGCGGTCGAACGGACCACTCAAGCCCTGGCAGATCAGGGTTTTGGGGTGCTGACGACCATCGATGTCAAGGCCACACTGAAGAAGAAACTCGGTGAGGACATGGAGGATTATTTGATCCTCGGTGCCTGCAACCCGACGTTGGCGCATCGCGCGCTGGAAATCGACCGTCAGCTCGGCCAGTTGTTGCCGTGCAACGTCGTAGTGCGAGCCGACCCGAGCAGCCCGGGGGACACGGTGCTGGTAGAGGCGATGGATCCGCAAGTTATGGTCCGGGTCGCTAGCCAGCCGGGAGCACTGCAGGCAGTCGCCGATGAAGCCGGCGTCAAACTGCAGGCCGCGATAAGCGCTCTCGGGCAATAGACGGGTAGCGCGTCACCCGCTCGATCTAGGGATGCGGCGTGCTGGGTGCCGTCGTCGCTGGCGACGGGCGCGGGCTCATCATTCCGCCCGGGTTCATCATTCCGCCCGGGTTCATCATTCCGTCCGGGCCCATCATGGGACAGCTGCCTGTCGTGCCACGCGGACCCATCTGACCGGCGGGGTCGCCGCCGTAACCCCCGTGCCAGCTTGAGGACCACCCCAGAAACTAACCCTGAGAAGAAGATGACCGCGACGACGAACAGAACACCGGCGATGATGCCCACCCACGCCGCGGCTTGAAACAGCCGACTGGGCCGCTCGAATCGGTCGTCGTCACCGGTTTGTCCAGAGACGTTTGTGGGTTCGGGTCGTGACTCAGGTGTTTCCGTCATATGGTGATCGTTCCGCACGCATACCCCCGGGCGGTAGGGACTATCGGCCCCAAATTGAACGTCCGGCCCGGATAGCGCGGCGCATCGGCGACGCCGCGCACGCGGTCGCGCCAAGCGGCGCTACCGGACGGCGGAAGAGGCGTCCTCGGCAACGGGCTGCTGTTCGCGCGAGTCCGTTTGCCCGGAAACGTCACTTGACGGTGTCTTCGGTCTGCCGGCTACCGCATCCACATCCTCGCCCAGCAGTAACGACCGCACCAGCCGACGCGGTCCGAACGGCCGAAGCATGTAACTCGCCGGCCGTGGCCGCACCCTTTGCGGCCACCAGAACCAACGCCCGAGCAGCGCGGCGACCGATGGCGTCATGAGCGAGCGCACCACCAGGGTGTCGAAAAGCAGGCCCAGGCCAATCGTGCTGCCGGCCTGACCAATCGAGCGCAGGTCACTTGCTGCCATGGACATCATGGTGAAAGCGAATACTAGGCCCGCCGCAGTGACGACACCACCCGTTTCGCCCATGGAGCGGATGGTTCCGGTCTTGAGTCCGGCGCCCATCTCCTCCCGGAAACGCGACACCAGCAGCAGGTTGTAATCGGATCCGACAGCCAGCAGAATGATCAACCCAAACACCGGCGCGATCCAGTTCAAGCTCCAGGCCCAAAATGTGTTGCCAGACAAGCACCGACAGCCCGAAGGCAGCACCCAGCGACAACAGCACGGTGCCCACAATCACGAACGAAGCAACCAGGGCTCGGGTAATGATAAGCATCACAACGAATATCAGCGTCAGCGCCGCTATTCCCACGATCATCAGGTCGTATTTCGAGCCGGTCTGTATGTCGTTGTAGACCGCCGCCGTGCCGGTGAGATAGAACTTGGCGTTGGCCAGGGGTGTTCCTTTCACGGCCTGGTGCGCGGCGTTGAGTTCCGGCTTGACGGCTGCGATGCCTTTGGGCGTTGCCGGATCTGCGTCGTGGGTGATGATGAACCGCGCCGCCTTACCGTCAGGCGACAAGAAGAGCTCAGGCCTCGTTGGAAGTCGGGGTTGTCGAACGCTTCCGGTGGCAGGTAGAAGTAGTCGTCATTCTTCGACGAGTCGAAGGCCTGGCCCATGGCGCTTGCCGTGTCGGTCATCCGGGACATCTGAGTGACCAGTCCCGAGAAGCTGCTGTGCAGGGTCAGCAGGGTCCCTTGCATGGACTTTGCGACAGCGATTATCGGCGGAAACTCCGCGAGCATCTGGGGCAGCAACCCGTCGATCTTGTTTACATCCGTCAGAAGCGTGCGCATGTCTTCGCTGAAGTTGTCCACTCCGTCGATCGCCTCGAACACCGACTTCGCCGCCCAGCAGGCGGGGATGTTGAAGCAATGCTGTTCCCAGTACAGATAACTGCGGAACGGCCTGGCGAAATCGTCGAAATCCGCAAGATGGTCCCGCATTTCGTCCAGTGTCGACTTCATATCGCTCATATCGCCGACCATGCGATGAGTCGTGTTGCTCATCTGGCCCAATAGACCATACATCCGTTCCATCGAGCCGACCATCACACCGAGATCGTCACTCATCTTGAGCATGTCGGCCATCCGGTCTTTCATGAACTGCAAGTTCTGTTGTATCGGAAGCGCTTGCATGCTGACCTGGAAAGGTATCGAGCTGTGTTCGATCGGGCCGCCCAAGGGCCTGGTGATGCTTTGGACCGTCGCGATTCCGGGCGTACGGAAGATGTCTTTGGCGATCCGGTCCAGGATGATCATGTCGCTTGAATTCCGCATGTCATGATCACCCTCGATCATCAGGATGTCGGGATGTCGGGATTCAGTCTGGCGGCACTGAAATGACGTTCTGCCGCAGCGTATCCGACATTCGATGGAAGATTCGACGGGATGTAGAAGCGGTCGTTGTAGCTGATTTTCATGCTGGGCACGACGAGCAAGCCGACGAGGGCGATGAGTAATGACGCCACGAAGATCGGCCCGGGCCAGCGGACGGTAGCTGTTCCGATGCGCCGCCACCCCCGCGTCTTGATCATCCGCTTCGGATCCAGCAGACCGAACCGGCTGGCCACCGCGACAACAGCCGGCGCCACCGTCAGCGCTCCCGCGATCACGACGAGAAGACCCAGCGCGGACGGAATGCCCAGCGCCTTGAAATACGACAACCGCGCGAAGTGGAGGCAGAACGATGCTCCGGCAATCGTGCTTTGCAGGCCGTTGCCTCACCACTCGGCCACTCCACCGCAGGCGGATTAGATCCGGCGTCAGGCAAGCGCGAGGAAGAGTTTCTCCAACTCTGCCTCGGTCATCGACTGGGCGCCCTTTGCCTTTTTTCCGGTGGCGCATTCCCGCAGGCCGGTGGCAACGATCTTGAATCCGGCGCGATCCAGCGCCCGCGAAACCGCGGCAAGCTGTGTGACGACGTCCTTGCAGTCGCGGCCCTGCTCGATCATCGAGATCACGCCCGCAAGTTGGCCCTGTGCGCGCCGCAGCCGATTCAGTACCGCGGCAATGCTTTCCTCGTCGCCAACCATCATGGTCCCCTTCGTAGACTTTCCTCCATACTATATCCCGGGGGGTATCCGGGCGCGCTTGCTCGCGCCGCGCCGATATGTCGACGGGCGACCGGTCGACGCGACGAGGCAGTGGAACCTTCATCGATGTCTCCGGCTCATCGACGCGTTGAGCCCAGCTGGCTCCTTACCCCCTCGGGCCGGTCCGGCCCGCATCGTCGCCGGGCTAAAGTCACTAGCTATGCGCTTCGGTCTTTTCATCCCGCAAGGCTGGCGGATGGATCTCGTCGGCATCGAACCCGAGCGGCATTGGGAGGTGATGCGCGACCTCGCCCTCTACGCCGACGGCAGTGCCTGGGACTCACTGTGGGTCTACGACCACTTCCACACCGTCCCGATGCCGAGCGCGGAAGCCACGCACGAGGCGTGGTCGCTGATGTCGGCGTACGCGGCGACCACGTCGCGGATCAAGCTCGGTCAGATGTGCACGGCGATGAGCTATCGCAATCCGGTCTACCTGGCCAAGGTGGCGGCCACCACCGACATCATCTCCGGCGGCCGGATCCAGATGGGCATCGGCGGTGGCTGGTACGAACACGAGTGGCGCGCTTACGGTTACGGGTTTCCGTCGGCCGGGGTGCGGTTGGGCCGGCTGGACGAAGGCGTGCAGATCATGCGTGATGCCTGGCGCGACGGCAAAGTCAGCTTCGACGGCAAGCACTACCAGGTCGACGGCGCGATCGTTTCGCCGAAGCCGTTGCAGGACAATGGTATTCCGCTATGGATCGCCGGCGGTGGCGAGAAGGTGACGTTGCGCATCGCCGCGCAGTACGCGCAATACACCAACTTCACCCCGGAGCCCGAGGCATTCGCCCAAAAGTCGGCGGTGCTGGCCCAGCACTGCGAAAAGCTGGGCACCGACTTCGACGCCATCGTGCGCTCGGCCAACTTCAGCGCCGTCGTCGGCTCGTCGGAGGCCGACGTCAAGGACCGGCTGCAGCGGGTGCGCGACCGCATGGTCAACTACGTGCCCGAGGCGGTGGCGGATGCGATGGCCTCCGGCACCCCGGATTCGGCGACGGGCACGCCAGAACAGGTCATCGAGCGGCTGGCCAAGATCCGCGACCTCGGCTGCGAGTACGCGATCTGCTATTTCCCGGAGGCCGCCTACGACCGCTCCGGCATCGAGCTGTTCGAACGGGAAGTCATTCCCGCACTGAGCTAGACGTCGCTGGTGACGTATCTCGTCTTGGCGGGAGGCGCGGCCAGCAGCGGAGGAAGCTCGGTCACCTTGCCTTCGCCGGCGCGAAACGCGCGATAGGCCTCGTCGTGCTCGACCGACTCCCAGACTTCGTAGATGATCCAGTGCCCCTCGTCGTCCGCATCGACGAGCACGTCGACCTGAAGAGCGCCGTCGAACGCCCGGGTGACCTGCAGCGTCCGGCTCATGAGTTCACGCGCCGCGGCCACCGAATCTGGCTTGATCCTGAGTTCCAGTAGCACTGTGACCGGCATAGTCGTCTCCTTAACTCGGGTCGCGCGGATCTCCGCCAAGATAGCTCAGCTGTGTTGGCCCGCTTCGTTCGACCAAAGCGAGAATGCGGTTTCCACTTTTCTGGAATGCTGTTGTACGGTTCAGTGAACCGCATAATTCTGTCAGCGGACTGTGGAGGATCGCTCGATGCAGAAGGCAATCGACCCCGGCATCTCAACCTGGCCCGATGAGAACCCGCAGCTGATCGGTAGTCAGTGCGGCGACTGTGGGGCAACCACTTTTCCCGTGCAGCAGCGGTGTCCACGCTGCAGCGGCGGCAGCATGACCGAGCTGTTATTGCCGCGGCGCGGAAGCCTGGTGGCGTGGACGACCCAGGGCTTCCCGCCGGGCGCGCCCTATGCCGGTCCCGCCGGCAAAGACTTCGTGCCCTTCGGCGTCGGTCTGGTGCAACTCGGCGATGTGATCCGCGTCGAGGGCCGGCTGACCGAGAACGATCCGGCCAAGATCCGCTTCGGTCAGGAGGTCGAACTGACGATGGTGCCGTTCGCCAAGGACGAGGACGGCGTCGACATCATCACCTTCGCCTTCCAGCCGGTCTAGTGGCGATCGCGACCAGGAGGACAGAGATGACAAACGACGTAGCCATCATCGGCGTGGGCCTGCATCCGTTCGGCCGGTTCGACAAGACCGCGATGCAGATGGGCGCCGAGGCCATCCAATTCGCGCTGGACGACGCCGGCGTGGGGTGGAAAGACATCCAATTCGGATTCGGCGGCAGCCACGAGGTGTCCAACCCGGACGCGGTGACGCGCCTGGTGGGGCTCACCGGCATCACGTTCACCAACGTGTTCAATGCCTGCGCCACCGCAGCCAGCGCTATTCAGCAGACCGCCGACACCATCCGGCTGGGCAAGTACGACATCGGCATCGCCATCGGCCTGGACAAGCACCCGCGCGGCGCCTTCACCGACGATCCCGCCAAACTGGCGCTGCCGCAGTGGTATGCCGAGAACGGGCAATTCGTCACCACCAAGTTCTTCGGCATGAAGGCCAACAAGTACCTGCACGACCACAACATCTCCCAGGCCACCCTGGCCAAGGTCGCCGCCAAAAACTTCCGCAACGGCGCGCTCAACCCGAACGCGTTCCGCCGCAAGGCGATTTCAGAGGAGGAAATCCTCAACTCGGCGGTGCTGAACTATCCCTTGACCCAGTACATGTTCTGCGCCCCAGACGAAGGTGCAGCGGCCGTCGTCATGTGCCGCGCCGACATCGCCCACAAGTTCACCGACAAGCCGGTCTATGTGCGTGCCTGCGAGATCCGTACCCGCCGCTACGGCGCCTACGAGGTGCACGCCACGTTCGCGCCGCTGGACGAGGACGTTTCCCCGACGGTGTACGCGTCAACAGCGGCCTACGAGGAAGCCGGCATCGGGCCGGAGGACGTCGACATCGCTCAACTACAAGACACCGACGCCGGCAACGAGGTCATCCACATGGCCGAGACGGGGCTGTGCGCCGACGGTGAGCAGGAGAAACTGGTGGCCGACGGCGCCACCGAGATTCACGGCTCGATCCCGGTCAACACCGATGGCGGACTGATCGCCAACGGCGAGCCGATCGGCGCGTCGGGGCTGCGGCAGATGCACGAGTTGGTGCGTCAATTGCGGGGCGAAGCGGGCGAGCGTCAGGTGCCCGGCAACCCGCGCGTCGGCCTCGCGCAGGTGTACGGGGCACCCGGCACCGCGTCGGCGACAATCCTGTCGCTCTAATTCATCGGGGCCCAACGTGGACTTGTGTCACGGGGTCCGGCCGCCAGGCGTGACATAAGTCCACAGCCGGCGCGGTTAGATCGCGGGGCCCAGCAGGTCGTCGGCGTCGCGGATGATGTAGCCGTACCCCTGCTCGGCGAGGAATCGCTGCCGGTGTGCGGCGTATTCGGCATCGAGGCTGTCGCGGGACACCACCGAGTAGAAGATGGCGCCGCCGCCGTCGGCCTTGGGCCGCAACAACCGGCCCAGCCGTTGGGCTTCTTCCTGGCGTGAGCCGAACGTGCCCGAAACCTGAACCGCCACAGCGGCTTCCGGTAAGTCGATGGAGAAGTTCGCGACCTTGGACACGACCAGGATGGAGATCTCGCCGCGGCGAAAGGCGTCGAACAGCGCTTCGCGTTCAGCTGGTCCGGGTCGATCCCTGGATGACCGGGGCGTTCAGCTCGGCGCCCAGTTCGTCGAGCTGGTCCAGGTAGGCCCCGATCACCAGGGTCTGCTCGCCGGCGTGCTTTTCCAGGATCGACTTGACCACAGCGATTTTGGTGTGGGCCGTTGAGCAGAGCTTGTATCGCTCTTCGGGTTCGGCGGTGGCATATGTCATCCGCTCGTTGTCGGTCATCGTGACCCGGACTTCGACGCATTCCGCCGGGGCGATCCAGCCCTGTGCCTCAATGTCTTTCCACGGTGCGTCGTACCGCTTCGGGCCGATCAGGGAGAACACGTCGCCCTCGCGGCCGTCCTCGCGGATCAGCGTGGCGGTCAGGCCCAGGCGCCGCCTGGACTGCAAGTCGGCCGTCATCCGGAACACCGGCGCCGGCAGCAGGTGTACCTCGTCGTAGATGATCAGGCCCCAGTCTCGGCTGTCGAAGAGCTCCAGGTGGCGGTACTCGCCCTTGGAGCGGCGCGTGACCATCTGGTACGTCGAGATGGTGACCGGCCGGATCTCCTTGCGCTCGCCGGAATATTCGCCGATCTCTTCCTCGGTCAGCGATGTGCGGGCGATCAGCTCGCGCTTCCACTGCCGGGCGGCCACGATGTTGGTGACCAGGATCAGCGTCGTCGCGCTGGCCTTCGCCATCGCGGCAGCGCCCACCAGCGTCTTGCCGGCGCCGCACGGAAGTACCACCACCCCCGAGCCGCCCGCCCAGAACGAGTCGGTGGCCAGTTGCTGGTAATCGCGCAGCTGCCAGCCATCCTCGTGCAGGCTGATCGGATGCGCCTCGCCGTCCACGTAGCCTGCGAGATCCTCTGCGGGCCAACCGATCTTGAGCAACAGCTGCTTGACCCGACCGCGTTCGCTGGGGTGGACGATGACGGTGTCGGGGTCGATCCGGGCGCCCAGCATCGGCGCGATCTTCTTGTTGCGCAACACCTCCTCGAGCACCGCGCGATCCATGCTCACCAAGGTCAGGCCGTGCACCGGGCTCTTGACCAGCTGGAGCCGGCCGTAGCGTGCCATGGTGTCGACGATGTCGACCAGTAGCGGCTGCGGCACCGCGTAGCGGGAGAAACTGACCAGCGCGTCGACAACCTGCTCAGCGTCGTGGCCGGCGGCCCGGGCGTTCCACAGCGCCAGCGGCGTGATGCGGTAGGTGTGCACGTGCTCGGGAGCGCGTTCCAGCTCGGCAAACGGCGCGATGGCGGCGCGCGCCGCGCCGGCCAGCTCGTGGTCCACTTCGAGCAGCACGGTCTTGTCGGACTGCACGATCAACGGTCCGTCAGTCATGTGCTTCATTATCCGGACTCGGCCGACATGACCGACGTGATGCGGTGGATGGCGAAGTCGCGCAGGCGCCCGGAACCCGAGTCGAAGGCGATCAGCTGACCGCCTCGTACGGTGATCGGCGCGATCACCCGCTGGGTGGCCACCCCGGCGGCGTCGAGGTAGCCGATCACCAGCGTCTCCTCGTCCTTGATCGCGCGCAGCAACAGTGACATCGCGACCGCCGGGTCGACGCGGATACTCCCGAACGGCGCGGCGGTCACCTTGCGCAGCACCGCCACGACCGCGTTGAGGGTGTCGCTGGTTGGGCGCGGCGGCGGGCGGTACGGCCGGCGGTGCTGCGGCGCGGCCACCCGGGCACCGCGGGCCCGGACGTCGACGATCGCGCCGGTTGAGTCCTCGGCGGCAGGAGCGAAGCCTGCGGCGCGCAGGGTCGACCAGTACCTCGGAGATCGGCGCGGGGGACACCGCCACCGTCGGAGCCAGGGCCCTTAGCTGCAGGTTCTCGGCTGCGGGAGCCGCGACCGCCTGAGCCAGCAGCGCGGGGTCCTCACACCGCACGAACGACGCTGCCATGCCGATACGAAGCTGCCCGTGTCGGCGTGCGACGTCATCGATGAGATAGGTAAGTCCTTGCGGCACAGACGGTTTTCGAATGCTTTTCGAACAGGGCGTGCATCCAGTCACCGGTCTTGCCGATGTCGAGCGCATGCCGGATCGATTGCTCGCTGACGCGGTACACCATTGCCGTGCCAGCCGATTCGACGGTGGCGACGGTGGCCAGGTCCTCGGCGAGATCGCGCTGCAGTGGCCCGGGCACCACGACGGTGAGGTCGGCCTGCACCAGGAAATGGTCGACCGGCTTGGGTAACGCCCGCGTCATCGCGTCGACCGCGGCCGTGGGGCCGGTGCCGGGGTCGAAGGCTTCGTTGAGCAACGCGCGACCGGGTGTGCTGATCGCCCCGCGACCCACCAAACCCATTGCCTGGCATTCGGATAGCAGATCCGCGATAGGCCCCGGCTGCAATCGCCTGGCCCAGCGCGGACGCCGCCAGATCAACGCCGCCGAGGCCGCGGTCGCGTCGACACCCGCGCCGGCGGGCAGTTCGGCGAGCATCCCGAGCAACAGCCGCCGATCCAGTGGAGCCGCCGTCGAGAACAGCGAATCTGACAGCGCGCCATAAGGTTTGGCGTCCGGACCGCGGCTGCCGATCAATGCGGGACGGCCCGGCAGGTCGAGCCAGGTGCTGGCCAGCAAATGCCAACGCTCGGCGGGAAGCATCGAGGTGAACCGATCGGCGGCCGCCGTCGGTGCCCAAAATGGTCCGTCGCCGCGGGGTGGTTCCGGATCGGGCACGCCGCTGGCGATCAGTCCGGCCGCGGCCGCAACCTCGAGGACCAGGCCCAGCCGCGGCTCGTCCATGCCGGTGGACTTGGCCAGCCGCTTGACTTCGCGAATTCCTAAACCGCCACTGCGCAGCTCGACAACCGGTGCGGTACCGAGGTTTTCGAGTAGCACGTCGAGCTCGCGCAACAGGTCGATGACCGCGCCGGCCGCCGCGGAATCGACATCCTTGGCTGTCGTCGTGGATACCACGGGGTCAGGCGCCGTCAGCTGCGTCGGTCCGGGGTCCTCGCCGCGCAGCACCTGCCCGACGTGCCGGGGCAAAATAACCGTCTCGGCGTCGATGCGTCGCAACAATCCCATCGCCAGCAAACGCGGCACCGGCCGCTCGGCGGGTGCGCCAGGCGCGGCGTCGCGGGTGCGGCCGATCGGCGAACCTTCGACCAACTTCTCGAGCACATCCCGCTGGGGCTCGTCGAGCTCGGCGATCAGCTCGGCGATCTGCTCTCCGGTGCGCGTGGCGTCTTCGAGAGTGACTTGCCCCGGATGCCACGGCAACGCCGCGGCGGCGTCGGCGGCCACCCGGAGCGCGGCTTCGCCCCAGACCAGGGCGCGCTCCTTGAGGTCGCTCAGCGCCTCGACCACGGCGCCCTGGTCGGCGCGGTCGCCGATCAGCGACAGCAACTTGGCAACCGGGACCGCGGCGGTATCGGCTTGCAGCACCAGCAACGCATCGATCATTCCCAGCCGCAGAAAATCGAGCTCGTCGGTGGCGGCCTTGACCGACTGCCGGGCCTGTGCGCGCGCCGCCAGTGCGGCAATGCTGCCCGGTGGCGGCTGGGAAAGGTCCGGCCGCAGCTCGAGCAGCCGGATCAGCCGCTCGTCGGGCAAGTCGGACAGCCAGGACCCCAGCGGGATACCCGGGGTGTTTTCGGTCATTGCTGACCAGCGTAAAGCAGTCGGCCGACCCCCGGCCGACAACCGAAGCCCGGCGAGTAGCCGGCCGCAAGCCACTACGCAACCTTGGTGACCCGCGCGCGTGTCGGACCTGTCAGAATGGAGCGCGTGGCTGACATTGCTGAAGGCAAGACGCGCAAAACCAGGTACGTGGACAACGGCTGGCCGACGTCGGACCCGGACGACCACGCGGTGAGCGAACTCGCGACCGACCGCACGGGTGCGTTATCACCCTTCGGTGCCGTCGAGTTCCCGGTGCCTGCCGACGACCTGCCGTACGTCCACCCGGTGACGGTCGTCAACCGCTAGGCAGCGGGGATGGCCAGGGCTTCCAGGGCATCCAGCGACCCGCCGGCCAGGTCAGGCGTGCTGTCGCACCTGGATGAGCGGGGGGCGGCCCACATGGTCGACGTCACCGAGAAGGAAGCCACCAGGCGCACCGCGGTTGCTGCCGGGGCCTTACGGACCTCGGCGCGCGTGGTGTCGCTGATTTCGACCGGCGGGCTACCCAAGGGTGATGCGTTGGCTACCGCCCGGGTAGCGGGCATACTTGCGGCCAAGCGCACCAGCGACTTGATCCCGCTATGCCACCAGCTCGCGCTCAGCGGTGTTGACATCGATTTCGTCGTGGGCGAGACGGATGTCGAGATCATCGCGACGGTACACAGCACCGACCGCACGGGGGTGGAGATGGAGGCACTGACCGCTGTCAGCGTGGCGGCCCTGACGCTCTACGACATGATCAAGGCGGTCGACCGGACCGCCCGCATCGACGATATCCGGGTGCTCCGCAAAGAAGGCGGCCGTAGCGGAACGTGGGCACGCTGATGGGCGTCCGGTCCGCACGGATCATCATCGCCTCTACCCGCGCGTCCACCGGAACGTATGACGACCGGTGCGGGCCGATTATCGCTGAATGGCTCGAGCAACATGGGTTTTCGCCCGCGCAGCCGGAAGTGGTGGCCGACGGGGAGCCGGTCGGTCAGGCCTTGCGCGGTGCGCTCGACGCCGACGTCGACGTGGTCATCACCTCGGGGGGCACCGGCATCTCGCCCAGCGACAGCACCCCGGACCAGACCGTCGCGGAGCTGGACTACATGATCCCCGGGCTGGCCGACGCGATCCGCCGCTCGGGCCTGCCGCACGTGCCGACGTCGGTGTTGTCGCGCGGCGTGTGCGGTGTGGCGGGCCGGACCCTGGTCGTCAATCTGCCCGGTTCACCCGGCGGGGTGCGCGACGGCCTCGGGGTGCTTGCCGACGTGCTGGACCACGCGCTCGACCAAATCGCCGGCGAAGACCACCGGGGATGACGCTGGTCCTCCGTGCCGACCTGACCGACCAACCGATCTTTCTGGCCGAGCACGAGAGTCTGGTGAGCCATCAATCGGCCGGCGCGATCGTCGGGTTCGTCGGCATGATCCGCGACCACGACGGTGGGCGCGGGGTGTCGCGGCTGGAGTATTCCGCGCACCCGTCGGCGGCGCAGGTGCTCGCCGACGTCGTGGCCGAGGTCGCCGAGGAGTCCAGCGGCGTGCGTGCCGTAGCCGCGAGCCACCGGATCGGCGTCCTGCAGATCGGTGAGGCCGCTTTGGTGGTCGCGGTCGCGGCCGACCATCGGCATGCGGCATTCACCACCTGCGCGCAGCTGGTGGACGCCATCAAGGCTCGGCTACCGGTGTGGAAGCACCAGTTCTTCGACAATGGGACCGAAGAATGGGTGGGCTCGGCCTAATCGGCTTAGCCGGCTGAGCCGGCCCGAGGCCGGCCTGGCCCGGGTCAGCCGAGGACAGACGGCGCAACGAGCGCATCGAGCGCGTCGTTGCCGCTGACGTTCTGGGACTGGATCGCCTGCCACACCTGCTTCGTGTAGGCGATATTCGTGGCCACCTGGACCTCCACCGGCGGGGCGTCGACATCGCCGGGAGCCGGCGCAGGGACGTCGGCGGGCGCAGGATCTGAGAATCCGGCGTCGACGACCGCTGGGGCGTCAGGGGCGGGCTGGTCGGCGGGAGCCGGTGCTGCCGCGTCGGCCGGCGGAGCGGGCGGGACCACGTCCGCGGGAGCCGCGGGCGCGACCACGTCCGCGGGAGCCGCGGGCGCGACCACGTCCGCGGGAGGCCGCGGGCGCGACCACGTCCGCGGGAGCCGCGGGCGCGACCACGTCCGCGGGAGCCGCGGGCGCGACCACGTCCGCGGGAGCCGCGGGCGCGACATCGGCGGGCACGTCATTGCCGGCCATTTGCACCACGGGAGCGGGGACGGCAGGAGCCGGCTCGCCGTTGACCGCGGGAGCGTCCAGCGGCGCGTCGGGAAGAGTGTTGCGGGGCGTCGTGCTGGACAGGCCATGTCCGCACACCGGCCAGGCGCCGCGGCCCTGGGTCGCCAGCACGCGCTCAGCGACGGCGATCTGCTGGTCTTTGGTGGCCAGGTGCGCCGACGGGGCGTACTCGCTGCCACCGTGTGCCGCCCAGGTGCCCTGGGAGAACTGCAGCCCGCCGAGATAGCCGTTTCCGGTGTTGATTCCCCAGTTGCCGCCAGACTCGCAACTGGCTACCTGGTCCCATTCGTTGTCGGTGGCTGCCGCGGCCTGGCCGGCGAGGGCGAGGCTGCCGCCACCGAGCACAGCGCCGGTAAAGGCGACTTTGGCAACGGTGACACTCGAAGTGGTGGGCTTACGGTGACGTCCGGTCATACGCGGGTAATTCCTCTCTGTACACGCCTACGAGGTCAGCTGTCGGGTTCGGGTAGAGAGAGGTCACCCGGCCGACATCGACCCTCCGGAAGCCCCGGAGAAACAACACCGGCTTCACCCCAAGGAGCCGCGGAACGGCCCCGGTCCAATCTCGGCGGACCTGTTGGGTCCCCCGTCTCCATCCATGGATCGGAATCCCCCGCCTACTGGATGGAGCTCGGCGTGTGTAGGAGGGGAGGCTCGCCATTTGGGTTGGGCTGGCGGGCTTCCCGAGACGGTAGCGGGTTCAGTCGATCCCGTCACGTCGTGGAACAAACCGGCGTTTCTCTCACAAACGGTCAGAGAAACGCCAGGAACGGCCGACGTTTGCGCAGCTCATAGCACGTCGAAATCCAGGCGTGGCCGGGTCGTTATCTTTCCGTTACGTGAGATATGTCACAGTTCTCACCCGCCGGCGAAGGGGGGGAGTACGTCAACCGTGTTTCCGGCGCATAACGCGGCCGTGTCATCTCGGACCGCAATTCCGTCGCACAGGTAGGAGCATCGGCTCAACACCGCCGCGAGGCGACCGTCGCGCACGGCCAGTCCGTCGATCAGATCTGCCACTGTGGCGCCCGGACGCAACGTGACGGTTTCCGACTCGGCACCCGCGGCCGCCCGCGCGGCCGCGAAGTAGCGGACGGTTACCTGAATCGCGTTCGGGCTAGCCACCGATCGAGCTCATCGGGCGGTCGGGCTGGACGAAGCCGGGGTCGTTGATGCCGTGCCCGGCCGGCTTGGCCCACATCGCCGCGCGCCAGGCCGCCTCGATGGCGTCGTCGTCGGCACCGCCGCGTAACAGACCGCGGAGGTCGGTCTCCTCGGTGGAGAACAGGCAGCTGCGAATCTGCCCGTCGGCCGTCAGCCGGGTGCGGTCACAGCTGGAGCAGAAGGCGTGCGACACCGAGGCGATGACGCCGATCTTTCCCGTCGGCGTACCCGGGCCGTTGTCGACCAGCCACAGCTCGGCGGGAGCCGAACCCCGGGGCGTCGGGATCTGGCCGCAGCCGGAAGTGCGGCCGCAGCGCGGCGAGGATGTCGTCGGCGCTGAGCGCGGCGTCCCTGCGCCAGTGGTGCCCCGCGTCCAGCGGCATCTGTTCGATGACCCGCAACTGGTAGCCGTGGTCGAGGCAGAAGCGCAACAGTTCGACGACGTCCTCGCGGCCGGTGGCGGGGTCCAGCACGGCGTTGACCTTGACGGGCGCCAGACCGGCGTCTCGGGCGGCGGCCAGGCCGGTCAGCACCTCGTCGAGCTTGTCCCGACGGGTGATGGCCGCAAAGCGAGTTCGGTCCATGCTGTCCAGCGACACATTGATCCGGTCCAGGCCGGCTTCGGCCAGCGCGCGGGCCCTGCGGGCCAGTCCCACCCCGTTGGTGGTCAGCGAAATCTCCGGGCGGGGCAGCAGGCGGGCTGCCGCCGCGACCACCTCTTCGAGGTGGCGGGCCAGCAGGGGCTCACCGCCGGTGAATCGAACGGCGGTGACTCCGAGGCGGGTAACCGCGATACGCATGAGCCGGGCCAGCTCATCGGCCCGCAGCAATTGCTCGCGTGGTAGCCAGTCCAGTCCTTCTTCCGGCATGCAATAGGTGCACCGCAGATTGCACCGATCGGTCAGCGAGACGCGTAGGTCGGTGGCGGCCCGGCCGAATGTGTCCAGCAACGGGCCGTCGGCGGGCATTCCCGCCGGAATGGCCTGCTGGTCCGCCCGGCGCACCACCGGAACACCGAGCGCGATCGCGGTCATGCGGGGACGATCTCCTTGCCCAGCGGTACCACGCGATGCGCAGCGACGCGAAGCCGAACGGGTGGTGATGATGGCCGGAAGCAGACGAGGCCGACGCGATGCCGATGAAGCTGAGGGCCATCCAGAGGCCGCCGAACACCAGCCAGATGACGTTCAGGATCAGGCGCATAATCTCCTCCAGCGGTAGTGCCACACTACCGAGTAACGGGTAAACGGGGGTGCTCGGCGGGTGACGATCCGAGTAGGATCTGTCATCGTCATCGCGTCCCCGCCATGCGGGACGCGTCTTCTGTTGCCTAATCTCAGTGATCCGTCAGACAAGCAGGTGAGAGCAGTGCCGACCGGCAAGGTGAAGTGGTACGACTCCGAGAAGGGGTTCGGCTTCCTGTCGCAGGAGGACGGCGAGGACGTTTACGTCCGTTCCTCGGCGTTGCCCGCGGGTGTCGAAGGGCTGAAAGCGGGACAGCGAGTGGAATTCGGCGTCGCATCGGGCCGGCGCGGACCCCAGGCCTTGAGCCTGAAGCTGATTGACCCGCCACCGACCCTGACGCGGACTCGCCGCGAGGCGCCGACCGTCGAGCACAAGCACACCCCCGACGAGCTGCATGGCATGGTCGAGGACATGATCACCCTGCTGGAGAGCACCGTGCAGCCCGAACTGCGCAAGGGCCGGTATCCGGACCGCAAGACCGCCCGCCAGATGTCCGAGGTGGTCAAGGCCGTGGCTCGGGAGCTCGACGCTTAGTAGCTCGATGCTCAGTCGCTGGATGTGAGTCACACCCGTCACAGTGGCCTCGCCAAGCCTCGGCATGACCGAATCGCAAACGTGCTATCGCCGGCGATATCACATTTCTCGTTCGGTCATGCCAAAGCTCGGTGGTGCCGGTGTGGCGGATGTGACTCACGTCCCGAAGGGTTGCAGAGCAATGTCGTCAGCGATATCGCCGGTGATAGCGGCCTTCGGAATAGTGTCCGGCGCCGCTCAAATTTGAGTGGTGTGCCGAAAGCTACCGGCGCGTAACTTGGAAACCGGTAGGTCGTAGTATTCGGTCGAACACCGGGTACTCAAGCCTCGATGTAATTCGTTAGCAAGGAGACGGCGATGGCACAGCAAGCGCAAGTCACCGAGGAGCAGGCGAGAGCCCTAGCCGAGGAATCTCGCGAAAGCGGTTGGGATAAACCTTCTTTCGCCAAGGAACTATTCCTGGGTCGATTTCCACTCGAGCTCATCCACCCACTGCCCAAACCGTCCGATGCCGAGGAGACCGGCATCAAAGCGTTTCTGGGCAGGCTGCGTGCGTTTCTCGACAGCATCGACGGCAGCGTCATCGAGCGGGACGCCCAGATTCCCGACGAGTATGTGAAGGGCCTTGCCGAACTGGGCTGCTTCGGCATCAAAATACCGTCCGAATACGGCGGCCTGAACATGTCGCAGGTTGCCTACAACCGGGTCCTGATGATGGCTTCGAGCGTTCATCCCAGTCTGGGCGCATTGCTGTCGGCCCACCAGTCGATCGGGGTGCCCGAGCCGCTCAAGCTTGCCGGGAGCCCGGAACAGAAGCGGAAGTTCTTGCCGCGCTGCGCCGCCGGTGCCATCTCGGCTTTTCTGCTCACCGAGCCCGACGTGGGCTCCGATCCGGCGCGGCTGGCGTCGACCGCGACGCCCACCGAGGACGGGCAGGCCTACGAACTCGAGGGTGTGAAGCTGTGGACCACCAACGGCGTGGTCGCGGAGCTGCTGGTGGTGATGGCCCGGGTCCCCAAGAGTGAGGGGCACCGCGGAGGGATCAGCGCCTTTGTCGTAGAGGCAGATGCTCCCGGGATCACCGTCGAGCGGCGCAACCAGTTCATGGGACTGCGCGGCATCGAAAACGGCGTGACCAGGCTGCACCGCGTCCGAGTGCCCGCCGAGAACCTGATCGGGCGGGAAGGCGATGGCCTCAAGATCGCGCTGACCACGCTCAACGCCGGACGGCTGTCCCTGCCGGCGGTGGTGACCGGGTCCTCCAAGTGGTCGCTGAAGATAGCGCGGGAGTGGTCGGGTGAGCGGGTGCAGTGGGGTAAGCCCGTCGGCAAGCACGAGGCCGTCGCCGGCACGCTCGCGTTCATGGCCGCCACCAACTACGCGCTCGACGCCGTGCTGGAACTGGCCGGTCAGATGGCCGACGAGGGTCGCAATGACATCCGGATCGAGGCGGCGTTGGCCAAACTGTGGTCCAGCGAGATGTCCGGCCAGATCGTCGATGACCTGTTGCAGATCCGCGGCGGCCGCGGCTACGAGACCGCGGAATCCCTTGCCGCCCGTGGAGAGCGGGCGGTTCCGGTGGAGCAGGCCGTGCGGGACCTGCGGATCAACCGCATCTTCGAGGGATCCAGTGAAATCATGCGGCTGCTCATCGCGCGTGAGGCGGTCGACGCTCATCTGACTGCCGCGGGCGATCTCGCGAACCCGAAAGCCGATCTGCGCCAGAAGGCCAGCGCGGCGGCCGGCGCGAGCGGCTTCTACGCAAAGTGGTTGCCGAAGCTGGTTTTTGGCGAGGGTCAACGGCCCACGGCGTTCCGCGAGTTCGGCGGGTTGGCGACACATCTGCGTTTCGTCGAACGCTCGTCGCGCAAGCTGGCCCGCAACACCTTCTACGGAATGGCACGCTGGCAAGCCAGCCTCGAGCAAAAGCAGGGATTCCTCGGGCGCATCGTCGACATCGGCGCGGAACTGTTCGCGATGTCCGCGGTATGCGTGCGCGCCGAGGCGCAGCGCGTTGCCGATGCCGCCGAAGGCAAGCAGGCATACGAACTGGCCGAGGCGTTCTGCCAGCAGGCCACGCTGCGGGTTGAGGCACTGTTCCACGCTTTGTGGACCAACACCGACAGTGTCGATGTCCGGCTGGCCAACGACGTTCTGGAAGGCCGCTACACCTGGCTGGAAGAGGGGATCCTCGATCAGTCCGAGGGCACCGGACCGTGGATCTCGCACTGGGAGCCGGGTCGCGTCCACCGAAACCAATCTGTCCCGCCGGTTTCTGACGACAGAATTGACGGGGCCGACGACCGAGGCGAAAATCTAAGGCACCTTTGGTGTTGCGGTCCATGGCGTGGAGCAGAATGGCGCCATGGCCGCCTATGTTGCCGCCAGCGGGTGAATTCACCCGCGACACCAAATACATCACCACCCGCATCACCGCCGACGGACGTGACGGCTACCCGGTAGAGCCGGGCCGGTATCGCCTGGTTGTCGCCCGCGCCTGCCCGTGGGCGAATCGCACGATCATCGTGCGACGGCTGCTCGGCCTGGAACAGGTTCTCTCCATTGGCTTTTGCGGCCCCACCCATGACCAGCGCAGCTGGACGTTCGACCTCGATCCCGGCGGCGTCGACCCGGTACTGAAGATCCCGCGTCTGCAGGATGCCTACTTCAAGCGATTCCCGGACTATCCGAAAGGCATCACCGTCCCAGCCATCGTCGACGTCTCCACCGGGGCGGTGGTGACCAACGACTTCCCGCAGATCACCCTCGACTTCTCCACCGAGTGGACCGCCTACCACCGCGACGGTGCGCCGCGGCTGTACCCCGAGGAGTTGCGATCCGAGATCGACGAGGTCAGCAGAAGGATCTACACGGAGATCAACAACGGGGTGTACCGGTGCGGGTTCGCCGGTTCACAGGAGGCCTACGAGGCGGCCTACGACCGGCTGTTCACCGCGCTGGATTGGGTGAGCGATCGGCTTTCGACGCAGCGATACCTGTTGGGGGACAACATCACTGAGGCCGATGTGCGGTTGTTCACCACGCTGGCCCGCTTCGACCCGGTGTACCACGGGCATTTCAAGTGCAATCGCAGCAAGTTGTCCGAGATGCCGGTGCTGTGGGGCTACGCGCGCGACCTATTCCAGACGCCCGGCTTCGGCGATACCACCGACTTCGTGCAGATCAAACAGCACTACTACATCGTGCACGCCGACATCAATCCGACCCGTATCGTGCCCAAGGGTCCCGAGCTAGGCAACTGGCTGTCACCGCACGGACGGGAAACCCTGGGCGGCAGGCCTTTTGGCGACGGAACGCCGCCCGGGCCGCCGCTCGAGGCGGAGCGGGTGCCCGCGGATCACGGCGCGTAGCTTCCGGCACGCTGGGCCGGTCACCACGGGCATCCGGCGGCAAGCAGGGCCTGACGGGAGCGCGCGACGACGACGCCGCGTCGGTTTCGGAGCATATCGGCGCTCACCCGGACAATCGTTCAGCCGCGGGCCTCGAGTTCGGCCAACCGATCGATGTCCCAGGTTCGCTGCGCGGGATCAAGCCAGTGTTGTGCGCCGTCGAATTCGACGCCGACCTTCACACCTCCCACCCCATGTCGATCCCGGCCATTGCCGCGCCCCAGTCGTTGAGCACCTGGATCTGGGTCTGGGGCCGTCGCAACCCGCCGCCGATGAGCACCAGGCGGGTTCGCGTCTCCCAAGGGGATTCGGCGCCTCCGTCGACGAGTGGCAAGGCTTGCCGCAACTGCACCAACCCGCGCATGCGCCGATGACGCTCGGCCAGTGGTTCCACATCGGCCATCTTGAACTCGGTCGCTTGCGTGAGCGCGTCGAGCCTAATCACCGCTGTGGTTAGGCCTTTCGTCTCGCGAGGTCGAACGCGGTCCGGGCCGGAGTGGTGAGTCGAATCCCGGCGCGCACGCATACTTCGTCATCGTCGAGGGTGTCGCTGTGCAGGACGATGCCGCGTGCTATGTCGCGGCTGCGCCGGTTCGGTTCGGCCGGCAGCCAGTCGTCGATCCAGGCCATGCGATGTAGTGCCGCTGCGGACAGGCCCGCCACGGTGGCGGACCGCCCCGACCACAGCCAGGCGGCGATGGCTCGGGTTACGGCCGTCAGCTTTTGTCCGCGAGGGATGTACACGTTGCGATGGACCATCACGAAATCGGTCCGCAGTCGATGCGGCGTGACGACGCCCCCTGCCAGCGCCTCGGTGCCTCTGAATGGCCAGTCCAGGATTTCCATGCCGACACGGTGCCCGGCGGCACGACACGCTCGGCCCAGCGTCGACTTGTTGAGCCCAAGGGACCAGGATCCACGCAACAAGTCGACGTTGGCCGTCAGTAGGTGAGGCGCACAGACCATTCCGCGTGCGGCACGGCGCGGACCGTGGCGATGTCGTTGATTTGTCGGTCGTCGACCACCAGGGTCAGTAACTGCACCACGATCCCGGTCAGCCGTCCGCGCTGCGGATCGAGCGTGGGGATGGTGACCGCCAGTCGGCTGTCCGGCCGAAACAGGGTGGTGGCCGTGTTGGCGGGGTCGTCATACACCTGCAGCAGTCGCCATGGCGCGCGGGAGATGGCCTCGGGGACCGAAAGCTGCACCGGATAATGCTCGTTGACCCGCAGCTCGCCCTGGGCCTGCGGTGTCTGGCAGTCATCGAGGTTGAGCGCGCTGCAATACAAGTAAGGCCCCACCCGGGTCAGGCGTCCGTTTGAGAAGGCGCTGATCATGGGTTGCTGCGGGCCGGACGGGCGCACCAGCAGCCACGCGCCGACCCCGGCCCCGACACAGAGCAGCAGCACCACGGCCGCGAGCAGCGCGGCCATCCCGCGCTTCACTTCGGCATCGCCGGCGCGCCGTGGCGCCGGCCCTCTTGCTCGACCATGACGGGCCGGTTACCGCCAAAGCCGGGGATCAATGAGTCACCGCGGAAGCTGACGAAGGTCTGCGCCAGACCCAGGATGAGCAGGGCGCTCACTGCGGTGAAGCCGACCCACAGATCGGTGTACACCATGACGCCCAGCGCACCACCTAGCACCCAGGACAGCTGCAACGTCGACTCCGACCGCCCGAACCCTGATGCCCGCGACTCCTCAGGCAGATCATGCTGCAACGACGCATCCAGCGACGCCTTCGCGATCGCGCTGGAACCCGACGTGATCAGGGTGGCGATGGCGGCCACCACCAGGTTGCCGGCGACCGCCGCCGCGATCGCCACCGCGGTGACCGCCACGGTGCAGCGCACGACCAGTACGGCCGGCCTGCCCAGCTGCAGGCGTGCGCTGGCGAAATTGCCGCCGAAGTTGCCTAACGCGGCCGCGGCACCGATCAGGCCCAGCATGCCCACCTGAACCCAGCTGTTGGCTTGATGCGCCTTGGCCACGAACGCCGGATACAAGAACAGAAAGCCGACCATCACCTTGATGGTGCAGTTCCCCCACAACGAAGTGATGATGTTGCGGCCGAACGGCTGTCGAAGGTTTCCGCCGACTTTTTTGGCTTCGCCGGGCCATTCGTGCCGCTGCGGGCCGCCGTCGCGGTGATAACTCAACGTGGCCGGGACCTCACCCGTCGTCACCTCAACCCAGCGCGGAATCCGCATCGACAGCAAGGCGCCTGCGATGGTGATCGCGATGACGACGAACAGCGCGCCGGGCAGCTGGAACAAATGGGTGCAGCCGAACTCGACGCCCGCGGCGATGGCGCCGCCGGCGATGGTGCCGCCCAACAGTCCGAAAACCGTCAGCCGGGAGTTGACCCGCACCAGATCGATGCTCGGTGGCATCACCCGTGGCGTCACCGCGCTGCGCAGCACGCTGAACGATTTCGAGAAGACCATCATGGCCAGGGCGCACGGGTAGAGGACCCATGACGGGAAGCTGTTGGTGGCGCCGTCGTAGTTCATGACCAACACCACCGCCAGCGCGGTGCGCAGCGCGAACGAGAGCGCCAGTGCCACCCGTCGGCCGTGCTGCAGCCGGTCCAGTGCCGGACCGATGAGCGGCGCGATCACCGCAAACGGGGCGATGGTGATCAGCAGATACAGCGCGACTTTGGACTTGCTTTCCCCGCTGGCCGCGGCGAAGAACAGTGTGTTGGCCAGGGCAACCGCCATGGCCGAGTCGACGGCGAAGTTGGCCATCACCGGCCAGGTCAGCGCGGTCAGCCCGGACTTGTCGGCGCCGTCGGCGGTGGCGGCCCGCTGAACCATCCAGTACATCCGGGAACCCATCTCCCGGCTCCGCATCGCCGCGGCGCGGGTGACGGTGATCCGTTCGCCGCCGCCCGCGCTGCGGGGCGGGGGCGCACTGCGCTGTTCGGGCTCCTGCTGACGGCCCAGCGGCGGCAGATAGCGGTTGGCGCTAGGCATCGGTGGCGGGCGCCGCGTTCGGCGGTGCGCAGGGTCGTCGGCCGGGTAGTTCGCCATGCCGGGGTGTTCGTTGACGGATTCGTTGCGGGTTCGGCGGCCCTGGTTGGGGGGCATACGCCCCCGATCATCACGCCGCCCTGCAGACACAAGTCAATTCTGTCCTATGGTGACTCCGCGCGTAGCCAACCTGGTGTGGCTCGCCCACCGTGTCTTCCGGCAGTATTGAAGACGCATTGCAGAGAGGGAGAGCATGACCGAACCCAGCGAGGAATCCGTCGTGGCAACCGTGGCCGACTGGTCCGAAGCGTTGGCGACGATGCTCACGGGCGCAGTCGACCAGGCTCGGCAGGCCATCGCCGAGTTCAGCGAGCCCGACGCGGTCGGGGAGTACCTGGGCGCCAGCTACGAGGACCCGAATGCCGCTACCCATCGATTCCTGGCGCATCTGCCCGGTTACCAGGGCTGGCAGTGGGCGGTCGTCGTCGCCACCTACCCCGGTGCAGACCACGCGACGATCAGTGAGGTGGTGCTGGTCCCGGGGCCGACAGCACTGCTGGCGCCCGGATGGGTGCCCTGGGAGAACCGGGTCCGACCGGGCGATTTGGGCCCCGGGGACCTGCTCGCGCCCGTCAAGGACGACCCGCGGCTGGTGCCCGGCTACACCGCCAGCGGCGACGACCAGGTCGACGAAACGGCCGCCGAGTTCGGTCTGGGCCGACGCTGGGTGATGGGCGCCTGGGGCCGCTCCCAGGCCGCCGAACGATGGCACGACGGCGAATACGGACCCGACTCGCCGATGTCGCGATCGACCAAACGAGTGTGCCGCGACTGCGGATTCTTCCTGCCGCTGGCCGGACTCGCTCGGCTCGATGTTCGGGGTGTGCGGCAACGAGTTGTCAGCCGACGGGCATGTCGTAGACAAGCAGTACGGCTGCGGGGCCCACTCTGACACCCCTGCTCCGGCGGGCACTGGCTCGCCGATATACGAGCCCTACGATGACGGCGTGCTCGACGTCATGGAAAAGCCCGCCGTTGCGACGCCCGCTGCCGAAGAGCCGGCCACCGAAGAGCCCCACGCCGAAGAAGCCGATACCGAAGCGCCGGTCGCCGAAGAGTCGGTCGCCGAAGAGCCGCTACCGAAGCGGCCGCCGCCGAAGAGTCGGCACAGTCCTCCGACTAGGCGCTCTCGGCCGCAGCTTTGATCTTGGCGAGTGAGGTCTGCATGCCCTCGACCAATTCGGATTCGAACTTCGTTGTCCCGCCGAGCAGCGCGTTGATCGACAGGCTGGAAAACGCGGTCACCCCGTTTTCGGCATGGCGACTCTCAATTAGCCTGGTGCCCTGGCCATTCGGCTCGAGCTCGTAGCTCCAAATGGTGTGGTTGGTGTCGACCCGAAACGCCAGTTTCTTGTCCGGGATGACCTCGACGACCGTGCAGGTGGTGGGCCAGAAGAGCCGGTTACGGCGATTGAAGTTGAGTGTGCGGGTGCCCTGGCGCAGCGGGCCGAACGGCCGCATCCAGCGACACTGCGGGCTCCACTGGGGCATTCGCCGAAAATCGGATATCAGCGCCCAGACTTTCGAGGCAGGTGCGTCGATATCGACGTGAGCTTGCAATAGCGGGGCTGCCATTGGACCTCCCAGGGCACGCAATTAGATTCGTTGATTTATTTAATGGTCGAGATAGCTTTCAAGTCCGGCTTGTGCGCCGCGTGCGCCGCGGCGAGCGGCTGCCAGCTGCCACAGGAAAATGCTCGTGCCGAGCGCGCTGACTCCCACTCCGGCCAGGGTCACCGGACGCCAACTGACAAGGGCAGGTACAAGGAACGCGGCTGCGACGGCGAGCAGCCAGCCCAGCGCGCCGATCACCGGGACCGGCCACACTTTGAGCAGCACCGCCGGCAGCGGCGGCGGCACAGCGGTGTGGTCCGGTTCGGCACTCATTGCGCATAACATAGCCCCGCGACCGACGGGGGTGACGTGGGGGCAGTATCGGCACCGCCTCGCTTTGCGAGGGGCCAGGCAATCAGAATTACGAATTTCCATCGAAGTCCGTCATTGGCAGTACTTATACCCATTGCTCGGGTTCCGTTGTAATGTCGCGCTGTGCCCGACACCGACGCGCGGCTCGCGAGCGATCTATCGCTGGCAGTCATGCGGCTGGCACGGCAGCTGCGATTCCGGAACCCCTCATCTCCGGTAACGCTCTCGCAGCTGTCGGCGCTGGCGACCCTAGCCAACGAAGGCGCGATGACGCCCGGCGCGCTCGCCATTCGCGAACGGGTCCGGCCCCCGTCGATGACCCGGGTGATCGCGTCCCTGGCCGACATGGGCCTGGTGGAGCGCACTCCGCATCCGGTCGACGGCCGACAGGTGCTGGTTACGGTCTCCCAATCCGGCGCCGAGTTGGTCAAAGCGGCTCGCCGTGCCCGTCAGGAATGGCTGGGAGAACGGCTCGCAACGCTCAACAGCGACCAACGCGACACCCTGCGCAACGCCGCCGACCTGATCTCGGCCCTGGTTGACGAAAGCCCGTGAGCGCGGGCTTCGACATTCAGGATGTCAGCGATCCAGACGACCCCCGGCTCGACAATTTCCGCGATCTGAACAGCATCGACCGTCGCCCCGACCTGCCCACCGGCAAAGGGCTGGTGATCGCGGAGGGGGTGCTGGTGGTGCAGCGCATGCTGGCGTCCCGGTTCACCCCGCTGGCCTTGCTCGGCACCGACCGCAGGCTGGCCGAATTCGGAGACGACCTGGCCGGTGCCCACGCTCCGTACTATCGGGTCTCCGCGGACGTCATGGCGCAGGTGGTCGGCTTTCACCTGAATCGCGGGGTGTTGGCGGCCGCACGCCGCGTGCCGGAGCCGGGCATCGCCCAGCTGGTCGACGGCGCGCGCACCATCGCGGTGCTCGAGGGCGTCAACGACCACGAGAATCTGGGGTCGATCTTCCGCAACGCGGCGGGGTTGGGAGTGGACGCGGTGGTGTTCGGCAGCGGTTGCGCCGACCCGCTGTACCGGCGCGCGGTCCGGGTTTCGATGGGACACGCGCTGCTGGTGCCCTACGCGCGGGCAGCGGACTGGCCCGCCGATCTTGTGCTGTTGAAAGACAGTGGCTTTCGGCTGTTAGCGATGACGCCGCACCCCGAAGCGTGCCCGTTGCCCGACGCGATGGCCGCGGTGCGCGACCAGCGGGTTGCCTTGCTGGTGGGGGCCGAAGGCCCGGGTCTGACCGCGGCGGCACTGCGGATCAGCGATATGCGAGTGCGCATTCCGATGTCGCGGGGCACCGACTCGCTCAACGTCGCGACGGCGGCGGCGCTGGCGTTCTACGAGCGGGGCAGTCGCGTTAGGCTCGGGCCGTGACCGACAAGGACGGCGGGCAAAGCCAGTTCGTCCCCTGGGCAACGGGTTTGACGGTGGCCGGGTTCGTCGCCGCAGTGACCGGGGTCAGCGTTGTCGTGCTCAGCCTCGGGCTGATCCGGGTGCATCCGCTGCTGGCCGTCGCGCTCAACATCGTGGCCGCCGGAGGCCTCGCGCCGACGCTCTGGGGCTGGCGGCGCACCCTGGTGCTGCGCCGGTTTGTGCTGGGTGTGGGAGTCGGCGTCGCCGGCGCGTGGCTGACGCTGATTGCGTTGGCGGCGCTGGGCGGTGGCTAGCCAGCGCTACTAGCGCTGCCCGCCTGAGCGGACCCCCAGCAGGACATCCTCCCAAGCTGGAACGGCGGGCTTGCCGCGCCGGTTGCTGACCGGTTGTTCCGGTGGCGCGGGAGGCGCGGGAGGCGCCGGCGGCGCGGGAGGCGCGGGAGGCGCCGGCGGGGCCGGCTCTTCGAACGCGAGATGTGCCACCGGCGCAAGCGGGCGCAGCGGAGGCTGGTAGTCCGGGTCGATCAGCTCGCTGGCCCCGTCGTCGATCGCGGCGGAGGTTCCCCCGTGGGCGCCGGGAGTGAAACGGAAATGCGCCAAATTGTCCGACCTACCCGCTTTCCAAGCGAGCTGCACGGTCCAGCGGCTGTCCTCATTGCGCCAGGCGTCCCAGCTGAGTCGGTCGGGTTCGAGGCCACGCGTGACCAGAGCCGCGGTGACCGTCTCCAGCAGCGTCAGCACCGCCGGACCGTCGGCGAGCATCGGGTGTGATGCCGTTGCCAGCTCGGCGGCGCGCATGCGCTCCAGCAACACCGGGTGGGCGAACCGCTCGATGCGGCCCGGGTCCGAACCGGACGCCGTGGCCACCTGCTTGACCGACGCGCCGGCGCGGATGCGTGCCTGAATCTCCTTGGGGCTCAACATGTTGGTGACTTTGATGTCGAGCTGCGGTTGCTCGGGCGGCAGCTCTTCGCCGTTCAAAGCCGCGCGCAGTCGATCGTCGGCCGGGAGCTTGAATTTTTCGGTCGGGCCAGGTCCCTCGCAGAGGATGAATTTGCCGTCGGCATCGAGCCCGACCACCTTGAGTTCCCGCATGGCTTCTCCTCGCAGGCTCCGTGCAGGCCAGCGCCGGACCCGTTAGGCGCACTCTAGTGCAGCCAACACCCATAACCCGTGCGGACACGCTGGCGGGTTGCGCGGCGATGGCTGCAGTGTTAAAGCCGTTCGACGACCCAGTCGACGCACTGGGTCAGCGCGCTGATGTCGTCGGGTTCGACCGCTGGGAACATGGCGACCCGGAGCTGGTTGCGGCCGAGTTTGCGGTACGGCTCGGTGTCGACGATGCCGTTGGCCCGCAGGGTCTTGGCCACGACCGTGGCGTCGACGTCGTCGACGAAGTCGATCGTGCCCACCACCTGTGAACGTAGATCGGGATCGGTGACGAACGGCGTGGTGTAGGGCCGCTCTTCTGCCCAGGAGTACAGCCGCTGCGAGGAGTCCGCCGTGCGCTTGACCGCCCAGTCCAGGCCGCCATTGCCCAGCAGCCAGTCGAGCTGCTCGGCCATCAGTGCCAGGGTGCCGATCGCGGGCGTGTTGTAGGTCTGGTCCTTGAGGCTGTTCTCGATCGCGATCGGCAGCGAGAGGAAATCGGGGACCCAGCGACCGGACGCGGCAATGGCCTCGACCCGGGCCAGCGCGGCCGGGCTCATGACCGCCAGCCACAGGCCCCCGTCGCTGGCGAAGTTTTTCTGCGGCGAGAAGTAATAAGCATCCGTGTCGCTGATGTCGACCGGGAGGCCGCCCGCGCCAGACGTCGCGTCGATGACGACCAACGCATCACCGGAATCCGCCGGGCGCTGGATCGGTAACGCAACCCCGGTCGACGTCTCGTTGTGCGCCCAGGCGATCACGTCGACGGACGGATCGGACTGCGGTTCGGGTGCGCTGCCGGCATCCGATTTGATGATCACCGGATCGCCGACGAACGGGTTCTTGGCGACCGCGGAGGCGAACTTGGCGCTGAACTCGCCGAAGGACAGGTGCAGTGAACGCTTGTCGATCAGCCCGAACGCGGCCGCATCCCAGAACGCGGTCGCGCCACCGTTGCCCAGAATGACCTCGTAGCCGGCCGGCACGGAGAAGAGGTCCGCCACCCCCGACCGGACCCGGCCCACCAGATTCTTGACCGGCGCCTGCCGGTGCGAGGTGCCGAACAAAGCCGCCGCGGTGGTACTCAGTGCCTGCAATTGTTCGGGCCGGACCTTGGACGGTCCGCAGCCGAAGCGGCCGTCGCGGGGTTTGAGGTCCGCGGGAATCTGGAGCTCGTCAGCCATGGTCATCAGGGTAGTGAGCGGTCGTATCGCGCCGACCAAGCGGGCCGAACCGGGCACCTCGGGCAGTGCATGCTCTCTGCATAATGCCTGGTGGCGGCTGGTGGGCGGGTTCTTCGAATGTGAGCAAGGCCACACTGCAGGACTGACCACCGGTCAGGCCACAGTGCCTCGACCGGGTCTAGTAGATTCCCGGTACCGGCGGTACTGTATTCCTCATACGTCCGAAGCACGCTTCGTTGGGGAGGGTTCGAATGGCCAGGACGCGAATGGTGCGGCGCTGGCGCCGCAACATGGACGTGGGGGACGACGCCGAGTACGTGGACACGCTCGCCACACTGTCCGAGGGGTCTGTGCGGCGAAACTTCAACCCGTACACGGATATCGATTGGGAGTCACCGGAGTTCGCTGTCACCGACAACGACCCCCGGTGGATTCTCCCGGCCACCGACCCGTTGGGACGCCACCCCTGGTACCAGGCGCAATCGCTGGAACGCCAGATCAAGATCGGGATGTGGCGCCAGGCCAACGTGGCCAAGGTCGGACTGCACTTCGAATCCATCCTGATCCGGGGTCTGATGAACTACACGTTCTGGATGCCGAACGGATCGCCCGAGTATCGGTACTGCCTGCACGAATCGGTTGAAGAGTGCAACCACACCATGATGTTCCAGGAGATGATCAACCGCGTCGGCGCCGACGTTCCGGGAATGCCACGGCGACTGCGCTGGATTTCGCCGTTGATCCCGTTGGTGGCCGGCCCGATGCCGGTGGCGTTCTTCATCGGCGTGCTCGCCGGGGAAGAGCCCATCGACCACACGCAGAAGAACGTGCTGCGCGAAGGCAAGTCGCTGCATCCGATCATGGAACGGGTGATGTCGATTCACGTGGCCGAGGAGGCGCGGCACATCTCGTTCGCTCACGAGTATCTGCGCAAGCGGTTGCCGCGCTTGACCCGGATGCAGCGGTTCTGGATCTCGCTCTACTTCCCGATGACGATGCGGTCGCTGTGTAACGCGATCCTGATACCGCCCAAGGCGTTCTGGCAGGAATTCGACATCCCGCGTGAGGTGAAGAAGGACCTGTTCTTCCGGTCGCCCGAGTCGCGAAAGTGGTTGCGCGACATGTTCGCCGACGTCCGTATGCTCGCCGACGAAACCGGGCTGATGGAAAGTCGTTCGGCGCGGCTGATGTGGCGGGTCTGCAAGATCAACGGCAAGCCGTCGCGCTACCGAAGCGAGCCGCAGCGTCAGCACCTGGCTGCCGCGCCGGCTGCATAACCTCTACGAGTTGCTTTATGCCGCACGTTATTACCCAGTCGTGCTGTAACGACGGGTCCTGTGTCTTCGCCTGTCCGGTGAATTGCATCCACCCTTCACCGGACGAGCCGGGCTTCGCGACGTCGGAAATGCTCTACATCGACCCGGTGGCGTGCGTGGACTGCGGTGCCTGCGTGAGCGCCTGCCCGGTCGGCGCGATCGCGCCCGACACCCGGTTGACCACCGCGCAGCTACCGTTCGTCGAGATCAACGCGTCGTACTACCCGGACCGGCCCGCCGATGTGAAGCTGCCGCCGACGTCGAGGCTGGCCCCGGTGATCCCGGCCGCCGAGGTTCGCACCGGTCCGCAGCCGCTGACCGTTGCCATCGTCGGTTCCGGGCCCGCGGCGATGTATGCCGCCGACGAGCTGCTGGTTCAGCATGGGGTGCGGGTCAACGTTTTCGAGAAGCTGCCCACGCCCTACGGGCTGGTGCGTGCCGGGGTGGCGCCGGACCACCAGAACACCAAGCGAGTCACCCAACTCTTCGACCGGGTGGCAGCTCATCGGCGCTTGCGGTTCTTTCTCAACGTCGAGATCGGCAAGCACCTAAGCCATGCCGACCTGTTGGCCCACCACCATGCCGTGCTGTATGCGGTCGGGGCGCCCGATGATCGGCGGCGGGATATCGACGGGATGGATCTTGCCGGCACCGGCACCGCAACGGAATTGGTCGCGTGGATCAACGGACACCCCGACTTTGCTGATCTGCCAGTCGATCTCAGCCACGAACGTGTCGTGATCATCGGGAACGGCAACGTCGCACTGGATGTGGCGCGCGTGCTCACCGCGGACCCGGACGAGTTGTCGAGAACCGACACTGCCGACCATGCGCTGAAAGCGTTGCGCGACTCGGCGATTCGTGAGGTGGTGATCGCGGCCCGGCGCGGGCCGGCCCAGTCGGCGTTCACCCTGCCCGAGCTGGTCGGGCTCACAGCCGCATCCGACGTGGTGATCGACGCCGCTGACCGCGAGCGGGTGATCAACGACCTGGCGACCGTTTCAGACCCATTGATCCGCGCCAAGCTGGAGGTGTTGAGCACCTGGGGCCCGGTGCATCGCGGCTCGGAGCCGCCTGCACGAGTCGGGCGTGCGCGAATCCGGCTGGCCTATCAGCTCACGCCGCAGCGCGTTGTCGGTGAGAAACGGGCCAGCGGCGTGGAGTTCTCGGTCACCGGCGGCAACGAGCTGCGGCGGCTTGACGCAGGCCTGGTCTTGACGTCAATTGGTTACCGCGGTAAGCCGATTCGCGATCTGCCGTTCGACGAGGCGAAGGCCGTGGTCCCGAATGACGGAGGCCGCGTCGTCGAGCCGGGCTCGGGCAAGGCGGTTCCCGGCGCGTACGTGGCGGGCTGGATCAAGCGGGGGCCGACCGGCTTCATCGGCACCAACAAATCGTGTTCGTTCCAGACCGTGCAGGCGCTGGTGGCCGATTTCAACGCCGGCAAGCTGACCGACCCGCCGGCCGCGTCGACCGCGCTGGCGAATCTGGTGCACGAGCGCCAGCCTGAGGCGGTGGACTACGCGGGATGGCGTGCCATCGACGCCGCCGAGGTGGCGCGCGGCGGCCATGACGGCCGTCCGCGCAACAAGTTCACCGATATCGCCGAGATGCTTGCGGTGGCGGCCACCGCGCCGCAGTCGCCGCCACCGCGACGACGCCTGCTGGCCCGGCTGCGTGCGCTCGCCTAGCTCGGATGGTGGCGACCCGCTGCGCCCGGCTATGCCGCGCTTGCGATCGCCACTGGTTCGGATGGTGGCAACCCGCTGCGCCCGGCTACGCCGCGCTTGCGATCGCCACTAGTTACTCGCCTGCGCGGACATCACCGCTTGGATTTCGTCCATGCTGACCTCGCGGACCGGTTGACCCAGCGACCAGTTGTGGCCGAACGGGTCGGCGACCACGCCGTAGCGGTCCCCCCAGAACTGGTCCTCCAACGGGGCCACCACCGTGGCACCGGCGTCGACCGCCCGCTGGAACTTGGCGTCGACGTCGGTGACCGTCAGATGGATGGTGACCGGCGTTCCGCCCAGCGACGTCGGGGTCATCGACTTGCCGCCGCACATCTCGGGAAAGTCGTCGTTGAGCATCACCGTGGAGCCGTTGATCCGCACCGCGGCATGGATCAGCCTGCCGTCGGGGCCGGGCACTCGCCCCAGCTCTTCGGCACCGAAAGCCTTGACATAGAAGTCGATCGCCGCAGCCGCGTCGCCGACGACCAGGTGGGGTATTACTGCGGGTTCGATCGTGATGGCCATAGTGGTCACTCCTTCTCAGTGGTTGGTTTCGCCCGCCCTGGGGCGCATTGGTACTGACCAACCGCGGCGGCAAATCTCATCGCGCACCGCACGGTTGAGGCCGGCATCGGCAGGCTAACGCGGGGCACCGACAGATTTGGACCACCGCTCGGCGGACCGAGAAGAGAACTGGCAGGACAGGTCAGGCGGTGGTGAGAACCCGGTCCCAGCCTTCGACGGCCTCCGGGCTGCGCGGACCAGGTCCCACATAGATGGCCGACGGGCGGACCAGCTTGCCGAGTCGCTTCTGTTCGAGGATGTGCGCACACCATCCGGCGGTGCGCCCACAGGTGAACATCGCGGGCATCGTCCGGGCGGGCACCCGGGCGAAGTCCAGGATGACCGCGGCCCAGAACTCCACGTTGGTCTCGATGGCCCGGTCAGGACGGCGTTCCCGGAGTTCCGCCAGTGCGGCCTGCTCCACGGCTACCGCGACTTCGTATCTCGGCGCGCCCAGCCGCTGCGCGGCCCCCCGCAGTACCCGGGCCCGCGGATCCTCCGCGCGATACACCCGGTGGCCGAACCCCATCAGCTTCTCGTGGCGGTCCAGGATGCCCTTGACCAGGCCGCGGGCGTCGCCGGTGCGCTCGACCTCTTCGAGCATCGGCAGCACCCGGGCCGGCGCCCCGCCGTGCAGCGGGCCGCTCATGGCGCCGATCGCGCCGGACAGCGCCGCCGCCACATCCGCGCCGGTCGAGGCGATCACCCGGGCGGTGAACGTCGAAGCGTTCATCCCGTGTTCGGCAGCCGACACCCAGTAGGCGTCGATGGCTTCGACGTGGCGGGGGTCCGGTTCGCCTTGCCAGCGGGTCATGAAACGCGCTGTGACCGTTGAGCATTCATCGATGATTCGCTGTGGCACCGCGGGCTGGTAGATGCCACGCGCGGATTGCGCGACGTAGGACAGCGCCATCACCGACGCCCGGGCCAATTGATCCCGGGCGGTGTCGTCGTCGATGTCGAGCAGTGGTTTGTAGCCCCAGATGGGGGCCAGCATTGCCAGGCCGGCCTGGACGTCGACCCGCACGTCGCCGGTGTGGATCGGCAGCGGGAACGGCTCGGCGGGTGGCAGCCCATGGCCGAACCTGCCGTCGACCAGCAGCGCCCACACATCACCGAAGGCGACGTGCTGGCTCACCAGATCCTCGATGTCGACGCCGCGGTAGCGCAGCGCTCCACCGTCTTTATCCGGTTCGGCGATTTCGGTGGTGAAGGCCACCACACCCTCTAAGCCGGCGACGAAGTTTTCCGGTACCACAGTCATGGGAAAATTCTCGCACCCCACCTCGGGGCCGACGCTACCGGCTGGTAGCTACCCCGGTAGCGTCAACGCAATGGCAGGAGCAGACGACCAGCACCTGGCGCGGATGCGGGTGGAATACCAGTCCGGCGAGAAGGACGGCAGCCCCGACCTGGACGCGGACTGGGTCGCCGACGGCTGGCTTGCGTTGTTCCGCAAGTGGTTTGACGACGCCGAAGGCGCCGGAATACCCGAGCCCAACGCTTTCGTCCTGGCCACGGTGGGCGACGGCAGGCCGGTGACCCGGACGGTGTTGTGCAAGAGCGCGGACGAGACCGGGATCACATTTTCACCAACTATGAGTCGGATAAAGGCGTCGAGCTGGCGGCGACGCCGTACGCGTCGGCGACCTTCCCGTGGTATCAGCTCGGGCGGCAGATCCACATCCGCGGTCCGGTCACCAAAGTCGATCGGCGGCTCACCGAGGATTACTGGTCCAAGCGACCGCGCGGCTCGCAGCTGGGCGCGTCGGCGTCGCACCAGTCGCAGCCGATCACGTCGCGGGCGGCGCTGCTGGACCAGCTCGTGGAGGTGACCGCACGCTTCGCCGACTCCGAAAGCGTCCCTGCACCACCGGGCTGGGGCGGCTATCTGATCGCCCCCGAGGTGGTGGAATTCTGGCAAGGCCGCGAAGACCGGGTGCACAACCGGATTCGGGTGATCGGCGGCCGCGTCGAGCGCCTGCAGCCTTAGCCGGGAGACGTCCGCGAGACTGCACTGGTGGCATCCAGCCTGCGCTGAGGGTGTCGGGTTAGGCATCCGGCCCGCCCTGGATAGGAGTCTCGACGCGTCAGGCGGAATTAAGTGGTCGATTACTGCAGCCCGCCCGATTGATCGGGGTGAGGCTCGGTGTGCCGTGATAATCCCGGGGCTGGAGAGGTCCGCGATAAGCGCCAGCGTGGCCGCTGGTTGGCCGCTCGGAGGAGATGCGAGCACTCGACGCTGCGATCGTGGCCCCGGATGTTTCCGGGATGGTCGTTTGTGGCGCAGCGGGTGTGGGCAAGAGCCGCATCGCCCGTGCGGCGTTGTCGGCCGCGGTCTCGCGTGGATTCGAGGGCCGCTGGACCGTCGGCACTTCAGCGGCGCGGGCAATTCCGCTGGGTGCTTTCACCGCATGGGCGCAGCCCGGGTCACCGACCCTCTTCAGTTGCTGCGCGGAGTCATGGAGTCGCTGACCGCGACATCATCGGGCGCCACAGTGGTGCTGGACGTCGACGACGCTCACCTGCTCGATGAGCTGTCGATATTCGTTCTGCATCAGATCGTGCTGCGGGGCGCGGCAAAAATGGTGATAACCGTTCGGGAGGGTGACCCGATTCCCGCTGCGGTGCAAGAGATATGGACGGTTGGTGAATTCGACCGACTAGATCTGCAGCCACTGTCGCTTGATGCGACTGCCACGCTGCTGTCGGCCACTCTGGATGGACCGGTGGATCCCGATGCCGCTCAGCGGCTTTGGAACCTAACGCGCGGCAACCTGTTGTATCTGCGCAACATCGTCGAACAGGAGTTCGCGGATGGTCGAAAAGCGTGGTCTTCCAAGGAAACCGGGGCGCCGAACAGGGCCATCACGCCGTCGCCGTTGTACTCCACGGTCCCGCCGTAACGCTGCACCACCGCCGCCGACCGCGCCACCAGCTCGGTCATGATTTCGCGTAACCGCTCGATGTCCACTGCGGCGGCGATGTCCATGGATCGCACCACGTCGGCGAACAGCACCGTCACCTGCTTGTACTTGGCTGTGTCACCCGACACCGCAGTGGAGGCGCCGCACTCGTCACAGAACTTGGCGTTCGCCCGCAGCCCAGTGCCGCATGACCCGCACGTCACGCGCGCCGTCATCCGAACACCCCGATCTCAAGGTCCCGACTACCCCGATTGCCCAACAAGTAGGGCGTCCGCCAGCACGTCGGCGTTGGTTTCGCTCTCGCGAGCGGCGGCCCCGCCACCAACACCGCAATCGCCACCATCCCCGTCGGCAATCACACCAGTCTGTTGGCCGCCGACTAGGAGGAAGCGGCGGCTTGGCTGTGGGCCAACGCCGTTATCGCCGCCACCATAATCGCGACGGACACGCCAATCGCGACCCACCCGGCATGGTTGGTATCCAACGTCTCGTCCAGCACGAAAACGCCGAGCACCGATCCGACGAGGGGCTCGGAAACCGTCGTTGCCGGGAGCGACGCGGTCAGCGGACCCGCCCGAAACGCCGACTGCTCCCAGGCTGTGGCGGCCAGGCCCACGACCGCCCCGACGTAAAGCTCGGGGGTGCGCAGCAACGCCCCAATGCCCTGGCCCACCTGATCGACCACCCCCTTGGTCAATACCGAGAACAAGCCCCACAGTGAACCGGACACCAGCCCCAGCAACAGCGCCTTGACCGAATCCGAGAACAGTCGAGCACCGATCAAACACAAGAGCAGAACCGGGCCCATGACCGCGGCCACCACGGCCCAAGTTCGAAGCGACCCGCGTGGGTTGCCCGCCTGCGGATTGCCAACAGTAACCAACACGGTCACCGCAGCGGCGAGTAGCACGGCCCAGATCGCCTGCCAGCGGCTGATTCTGCGGCCGTGCGCCTTTGCGTTGATGATCAATGCGAACATTAACGACGTCGACAACAGCGCCTGCACCAGCAACACCGAACCCAAGCCCAGCGCGGCGGCCTGGAGCCCGAACCCCGCAGCGGCGACCAGGCTGCCTGTCCACCACTGGCGGTCCCGAAGCAACTGCCGAAAGAGGGCCAGGGTGCCGACCGGCTTGTCTGTTACCTCTTGGGCCGAGCGCTGCTGGGCGACATCGCCGATGGCGACCATCAACGCAGCCGCGAGTGCGAGCAGGGCCGCAATGTCCGTTTTGGCCATGAATCCTTCCGCGCAATTCAAGCGGCCGCGTCAGCGACCCTTGTCGATCACTCCGAGCATGGGCCACCCTTCGTTCCGCTGCGGCGTCGCTTCGGCATCCTCTCAGGGCTGCCCGGCCGCCCTGATCAGCGCACTCGACCCCGGGCAGGCGCCCGGAAGGGATAACGACTACCTTCACCTATGACGCACGCAGTGCGGGCTAGCCATATCAGCCAGAGCGCAAAGGGGTTCTCGTGGCCGACACCGACGACACCGCCTCTCTGAAGTACCCAGAGGGCGAGATCGACCTGCAGATCGTCCGTGCCACCGAAGGAAATGACGGTATTGCCCTTGGCAATCTGTTGGCCAAGACCGGACTCACCACGTTCGATAACGGGTTCGTCAACACCGCCTCCTGCAAGAGCGCCATCACCTACATCGACGGCGACGCCGGCATTCTGCGCTACCGCGGTTACCCGATCGACCAGCTCGCGGAGAAGTCGACCTTCATCGAGGTCAGCTACCTGCTGATCCACGGCGAGCTGCCGACCGTCGAACAGCTGGCAGACTTCACCCACCGGATTCAGCGGCACACCATGTTGCACGAGGACCTCAAGCGCTTCTTCGACGGCTTCCCGCGCAACGCGCACCCGATGCCGGTGCTGTCCAGCGTGGTCAACGCGTTGAGCGCCTACTACCAGGACGCGCTGGACCCGATGGAGGCCGACCAGGTAGATCTGTCGACCATTCGCCTGCTGGCCAAGCTGCCCACCATCGCGGCGTACGCGTACAAGAAGTCGGTCGGCCAGCCGTTCCTGTATCCGGACAACTCGCTGTCGCTGGTGGAGAACTTCCTGCGGATGACGTTCGGCTTTCCGGCCGAACCGTATGAACCCGACCCCGAGGTGGTGCGGGCCTTGGACATGCTGTTCATCCTGCACGCCGACCACGAGCAGAACTGTTCGACGTCGACGGTCCGGCTGGTGGGTTCGTCGCAGGCCAACCTGTTCACCTCGATCTCGGGCGGCATCAACGCACTGTGGGGTCCGCTGCACGGCGGCGCCAACCAGGCGGTGCTCGAGATGCTCGAAGAGATCCGCCAGAGTGGCGACGACGTCTCCGAGTTCGTCCGGAAGGTGAAGAACCGTGAAGCCGGTGTGAAGCTGATGGGCTTCGGCCACCGCGTCTACAAGAACTACGACCCGCGGGCCCGCATCGTCAAAGAGCAGGCCGACAAGATCCTGTCCAAGCTCGGTGGCGACGACGACCTGCTCGACATCGCCAAGGGCCTGGAAGAAGCGGCGCTGACCGACGACTACTTCATCGAGCGCAAGCTCTACCCGAACGTCGACTTCTACACCGGCCTGATCTACCGGGCGCTGGGTTTCCCGACCCGGATGTTCACCGTGCTGTTCGCGTTGGGCCGGCTGCCGGGCTGGATCGCCCACTGGCGTGAGATGCACGACTCGGGCGACAGCAAGATCGGGCGTCCGCGCCAGATCTACACCGGCTACACCGAGCGCGACTACGCCGGCATCGACGGCCGCTAGTTCCCACGCGTTCGCTCGCGCGAGCGTGCTTGTTTGTACGGCGACACGCCGGAAATGGCGTACAAATGCGCACCCTCGCCGCCGCAAGTAGTTCCTAGCGCCGCGAGGCCAGCACCGCCATCGCGGCGTTGTGACCGCCGACGCCCGACACCGCGCCGCCGCGACGGGCGCCGGACCCGCACACCAGGATCCGCTCGTGGTCGGTGGCTACCCCCCATTGCCGCGCCGGGCTGTCCAGCGGGTCGTCGTCGGCGGCGAACGGCCAGGACAAGCCGCCGTGAAAGATGTTGCCCTGAGGCATCTGCAGGGTGCGCTGCAAATCCATGGTGGTCGTTGTCTCGACGCAGGGCCGGCCGTGTGCGTCGGTCATCAGCACATCTTGAATCGGTTCGGCCAGAACGGAATTGAGCGACTTCAGGGTCAACTGGGTGAGCCGCTCGGGTACGGTTTCGGGGTCGCCGCCGCCAAACAGCCGCCGAACAACGAGTGTGGCGTGTGGAAACCGAATACGGTCAGCGTCTGAGCGCCCGCATCGCGCAACTCCGCTGACAGGATGCTCGGGTCGGTCAGTGAGTGGCAGTAGGCCTCACACGGCAGGGGATCGGGTAGCTGTCCGGCGACTGCTCCCAAGAAGGCCGTATCCAGCTGCGTCCACGTCTCGTTGACGTGGAAAGTCCCGGCGAATGCCTGTTCCGGTGTGACGGCGTCGTCGCGCAGCTTGGGCAGGCGCCGCACCACCATGTTGACCTTGACCTGCGCGCCTGGCGCCCCGGTCGGCGCGGGTTCGCCCAGCAGGCCGGCCAGGACCGCCGGCGCGACGCCGGCCAGCACGAACCGGCCCCGGATCCGGTGCTCGTCGTCACCGCAGCGGTAGCGAACCTCGCCGTCCGGAGCTATGGCGTAGACGTCGGCGCCCGTCGTTAATTCGGCGCCGTGTCGAACGGCCGCCGCGGCCAGCGCCGAGCTCACCGCGCCCATACCGCCGACCGGGACGTTCCAGTCTCCGGTACCCCCGCCGAGCACGTGGTACAGGAAGCAGACGTTCTGCAGCAGCGACGGCTCGGTAAGGCGGGCGAATGTACCGATCAGGGCGTCGGTGGCGATCACGCCGCGGATCAGGTCGTTGCCTACCGCGTCGACGATGGCGTGCCCTATCGGCTCGTCCACCATGGCCCGCCACGCCGCCGCCGCGTCGGGGTCGTTGGCTTCCAGGACGTGCCGGCGGGCCTGCTCGCGGGTCCGCAGGGGTTCGACCAGAGTCGGCCAGAGTCGTTCGGTCACCAGCCGGCAGCGTCGGTAGAAGGCGTCGAATCCGGGTTCGTCGGCGGCTGCGCCGATCGAAGCGAATCTGCCCGCGCCGTGCCCGTCAAACGCATCGTGCGATCCGACCAGCAGTCCGGTGCGCCCGGCCGTGGCCGGGTCGGGGGTGTACGACGAATAGCGTCGGCGGGCTATGTGCACCGCAGCGCCCAGGTCCTCGACGATGCGCGGCGGCAGCAAGCTGACCAGGTACGAATACCGGGACACCCGGACGTCGACACCGTCGAAAGCCCGCGCTGACACGGTGGCCCCACCGACGTGCCCCAGCCGCTCGAGCAGGCGCACCCGAAGGCCCGCCTTGGCCAGGTAGCCGGCCGCCACCAGGCCGTTGTGGCCGCCGCCGACGACGACGACATCGACGTCCGCGTCGACTTCGGGGTCGAAGTCGCGCCGGTCGTCGTCAGCCATGCCTAGCCGGTGTAGCCCTCGACCTGGCCGGCCGGGCGTACGGCCGCCTCGCGCGGGTCAGCGCCGATGTCGCGCAGTGCCCGCCGCTGCCGCAACAGGTCCCAGCACTGGTCGAGTTCGATCTCGATGCGGCGCAGTTGCTGATGCTCCTCGGATTCGTCGATGTCGCCGTGCTGAAGCCGGTCGCGCAGCGCCTTCTCGGCGGCGACCAAGTCGCGGATATGCGCCAGGGTTTGGCTGTCCGTCGGATTACTCCCGTTACCCATCGCTCTAGTGTGCCCGACATGAACCGGTAAACGGATGCCGACTCGGTAGGCTGCATATCGCCTGTAGCACGGACATGTCGCGGGATACGACCCGAGAGGAGGGGCGATGGTGGGTTCTGGGGCGGGGTCCGGGACGGTGGACGCGCCGCAGGCTCCCAGGTTCTACCGGCAGCCGCTGGGCCGTTCCTGGTTGATCGGCCTGCTGGTTATTCCATTGCTGATCGCCGGAATCGGTTCCATCATGGTGCACCGAACCGAGTCCGCAGCCAGCGCGTTATCCAGCCCGAGCACGTCTTCGGCTCCGCGGCTGAACCTGGCCCAGCTGTCAATTGCCCGCCAAGCCAACAGCATTACGGTCATCGGCGACTTTCCTGACGACACCTCCAAGGACGCGCTGATGAAGGCGATCAAGGGCGGAATGGCCCCGGACGTCAACATCGTCGACCAAGTCCGCATCAATCCCAGTGCCAAGGCACTCGATTTCGCCAACGCCGGACCGGTTTTCACGGCCAGCGCGCCGATTCCCGATTTCAACCTCTCGGTCAACGTGGACACCGTGATCTTGCTGGGGACTGCCGCGTCTTACGACCAGCGGACCGCGGTTGAGAAAGCGGCCGCAGCGGCCTGGCCCGGCGTGAATGTTGTTGACAGGATTGAGATCAAGGGACCCGGCGGCAGTGCTCCACCGGCGCCGCCACCACCTGGACCGCCAACGCCCAGTGCGGCCGCTCCGCCGCCACCCCTACCCCCTGGCCCGGGTGGGTGCAACGATCTGCAGGCGGCCATCAATGCCATGACGAGCGGCCCGATTTACTTCGGCAATGACGGCGTGAGCCTGACGCCGGCCGACACCCAGTCCCTGACCCAGGTGGCCGACAAGCTCAAGGGATGTCCGAACGCGCGCGTGACGATCAACGGCTACACCGATAATTCAGGCAGTGACACCGTTAACGTCCCGCTGAGCACGCAGCGAGCCACCGCGGTCGCCGACTTCCTCACCTCGCACGGTGTCGCTGCCGATCACGTCGTCGCCAAGGGCCTTGGCTCGGCGAATCCGATCGGCCCCAACGACACGCCCGATGGTCGCGCGAAGAATCGCCGCGCCGAAATCGTGGTCGGCTAAGGAGAATCCAGCATGGACTTCGTGATCCAGTGGGTGGCGTGCGTGGTCGGCTTTCTGGCGGGCTCCGGGGTCGGGTGGGGGGCGGTCAAGGTGTTGATCAAAAGCACCAGCCCTGAAGAAGCCCTGGCGGACGCGCACGGCTCGCCCGAGATCGGAGCGCAGTGATGGACCACGTGCAGTGGCCGCTGGTGATCCTGTCCGCCGTGATCGGCTTGGGTTTGACGGTTGCGCTGATGATCGGTCGCGTCACCCCGGAACCACCCGCTCACGCGGTGACGGCCAAGGCGTCCGGGGCGTCCGGGGCGTCCGGGGCCAACAAAGCCGCCACCGCCGAGCCGCGCACGACGAAGATATCGGGCGAGACGGACCCGCCGACGAGCACGCTCCGCTTCGCGAAAGAGTCGGCGACCTCGAAGATCCGGGTCGCGGACGACGCGCCCACCACGCATATTCCGGCGATGGACGACGCGCCCACGACGCTCATCGGTGTCGAGGAAGAGTCGCCGACGACATTCATCAGGGTGCAGCCGTACGCGTCGTACGGTCCGGGCTCGGCGCGGGCCGATTCCGATGGCAACGGACCGGCCGGGTGGCTGGTGAAGGGCCGCAGCGACACCAGGCTCTACTACACGCCCGACGATCCGAACTACGACACGATTCGCGCCCAGGTCTGGTTTCAGGACGAGGGGTCGGCCAAGCGCGCGTTTTTCACGCCGTGGCGCAAGAGCGCCAAGAAGCGCTAGCTGGGACGGGGAGCTAGCTGGGACGGGTAGCTAGCTCGGGCCGGGAAGCTGCAACAGTAGCCGGGCGCCGCCGAGCGGGCTGTTCTCCAACGCAGCGGTCCCGCCGTGCAAGTGAGCCTGCTGCGCCACCAGCGCCAGACCCAGACCCGAGCCCGAATGCGATGCCGTCGACCCGCGGGAGAACCGCTCGAACACCACCTGGCGCTCGCTTTCGGGTACTCCGCAGCCGTTGTCGTCGACGGCGATTTCCACTCCGGCCCGGGAACTGACCGCCGACAGCTGGACCCGGGTGGCGCCGCCGTGCTTGACGGCGTTGGCGATGGCGTTGTCGACCGCGAGCCGCAGCCCGGCCGGCAACCCCACGATGATGCAGGTCGGCGACGGTACCAGCGCGACGTCGAGGTCGGGGTAGATCCGCATGGCGTCGTGCGCGGCGCGGTCGAGCAGCTCGGTGATGTCGACCGGCGCGTGATCCTCCGAGGTCGACAGCTCACCCTGAGCCAGCCGCTCCAGCGCGCTCAGGGTGGCTTCGATGCGCGACTGGGTGCGGATCACGTCGTGGAGCACTTCTTTGCGCTGGTCGTCAGCCAGATCCAGGGTGGCCAGCACCTCGAGGTTGGTGCGCATGGCGGTCAGCGGCGTGCGCAGCTCATGCGAGGACACCGCCGCGAAGTCGCGCGCCGACGTCAGCGCCTCCCTGGTCCGGTTCTGCTCGTCCCAGATGCGCTGCAGCATGCCTCTCATCGCCTCGGCGATCTCGATGGCTTCGCTGGCGCCGTGCACTTCCACCCGGGGTGCCTCGTCACCTGCGTCGATCGATCGGGTCTGCTGGGCGAGTTGCTTGAACGGGCGCACCGCGAACGCGGCCAGCAGCCAGGCGAACACCGCCGCGGCGCCGATCGCGAATCCACAGATCAACAGCACCCGGCGATGCAGGTTGTTGGTCTCGGCGATGGTGGCGTCGTAGGTCGCTCCCACCGCCAGTGACGTCGGCTCGGGTCCGGCGATCTCCACCGTGCGCACCCGGTAGCGCACCCCTCGGACGTAGGTGTCGCCGTAGTCGACGTTGAGCTTGGGCAGGGTGATGTCGGAGTTCGACTTGACCACGTCGCCGCGGCGAACCGTGATGATGGCGTCCTGGTCGTTGGGTGAGCGCGGGATTTCGTCGAGGCCGCGCGGTACGAACGGGACGGCGAAACCCGCGGCCTCATCGAGGCGGCGGTCTAGCCGTTCCTTGCGGTCGTTGGTGATGCCGACCCAGACGACGGTGCCGACGATGAGCACCGGGATCGCCGCGCCAATGGCCGTCGCGAGCACTACCCGGGTGCGCAGCGACGGCGTACGGGCAAAGATTCGCGACAGGAGGTTCATTGCTGCCTCGACCATTTTCACTGCCTAATCACTGCATACGCAGTACGAATCCGACTCCGCGGACGGTGTGCAGCAGCCTGGGGCCGCCATTGGCCTCCAACTTGCGGCGCAGGTAGCCGATGAACACGTCGACGACGTTGGTGTCGGCGGCGAAGTCATAGCCCCACACCAGCTCGAGCAGTTGGGCGCGGGACAGCACCGCCGTCTTGTGCTCGGCCAGCACCGCCAGCAGGTCGAACTCGCGCTTGGTGAGGTCGACGTCGACGCCGTTGACCCGGGCCCGACGACCGGGGATGTCCACCTCCAGCGGGCCCACCGTGATGGTTTCCGAGGAGGTTGAGGCGGTGGCGCCGCGGCGGCGCAACAGCGCGCGCACCCGGGCGACGAGTTCGGCCAGCACGAACGGTTTGACGAGGTAGTCGTCGGCGCCGGCCTCCAGGCCGGCCACTCGGTCGTCGACAGAGCTGCGCGCGCTGAGCACGCAGACCGGGACGTCGTTGTCCATGGCCCGTAGCGCGGTGACGACGCTGACGCCGTCCAGCACCGGCATGTTGATATCGAGCACAATCGCGTCCGGCCGGGTCTCGGTGGCGCTGCGCAGGGCCTCGGCACCGTCGACCGCCGTCGCCACCTCGAATCCGGACAGCCTCAGACCGCGTTCGAGCGAGGCAAGTACATCCGAGTCGTCGTCGACGACCAAGACCCGAGGTGAGGTCCCACCAGTGTCCATGGCGCCCATCTTGCCTGATTATCGGCGGTCGCGGTGGGAGGATCACCGGTCGGTCGCTGGGGCACCGATTGGCCGACGGGGGACCGGCGCCCCCAGCTTGCGGGGACGGGGCTCAGACGGCGGTGGCCGCGGCGCGACCGGCGGCACGCCCGGAGAAGATGCAGCCGCCCAGGAAGGTGCCTTCCAGCGCGTTGTAGCCGTGCACGCCGCCGCCGCCGAACCCGGCGACCTCCCCGGCCGAATACAGGCCCGGGATGGGTTGGCCGTCGTTGCCGATGGCGCGGGAGTCCAGGTCGGTCTGTATGCCGCCCAACGTCTTTCGGGTCACGATGTGCAGCTTCGCCGCGATCAGCGGTCCCGCCTTGGGGTCCAGGATGCGGTGCGGGCTGGCGACTCGGCCGAGCCGATCGCCGAGCGCGCGCCGCGCGTTGCGGATGCCCTGCACCTGAACGTCCTTGCAGAACGGGTTGGCGATCTGCAGATCCCGGGACTCGATCTGGGCGCGGATCTCGGCCGGATCCAGCAATGGCTCGTCGGTCAGGGCGTTCATCTTCGCGACGAGATCCTCGAGGTTGTCGGCGACGATGAAGTCGACGCCATGGGTCTTGAACGCCTCGACCGGACCCGTCGCGTCCCTGTTGAAGAAGCGCTCCTGCAGCACCTTCAGCAGGCTCTTGCCGGTGATGTCGGGGTTCTGCTCGGAGCCCGACAGCGCGAACTCCTTCTTGATGATCTTCTGAGTCAGGATGTACCAGGAGTGGCTGTACTTCGCGATCTCGGGATTGGTGCGCAGGTAGCGCAGGGTGCCCAGGGTGTCGTAGCCCGGCAGGTACGGGGCGGGTAGCCGCCGGCCCAGTGCGTCGAACCACATCGACGACGGGCCGGGGATGATCCGGATGGCGTGCTTGGGCCAGATCGGGTCCCAGTTGTGGACGCCTTCGGTGTAGTGCCACATCCGGTCGCGGTTGACCAGTCGGACCCCGCTGTCGTTGGCGATGTCGAGCATGCGTCCGTCGACGTACTCGGGCACGCCGGTGATCATCGACTCCGGCGGGGTGCCCATCCGTTCCGGCCAGTACCGCCGGACCATTTCGTGGTTGCCGCCGATGCCGCCGGTGGTGATGATCACCGCCTGCGCCGACAATTCGAACTCGCCGACCACGTCGCGGTTGGACGGGGCACCGCGTCCCGCGTCGTCGGGCGCCAGCACCGCGCCTTTGACCCCGGTCACCGCGCCGTCGGTGAAGACCAACTCGTCGACCCGATGCCGGTGGTAGAAGGTCACCAGGTTGTCCTTCGAAGCCTGCAGGGCTGAATTCACAAACGGCTCAACGACTCCGGTGCCGGTGCCCCAGGCGATGTGGAAGCGCGGCACCGAGTTGCCGTGCCCGTCGGCGCGCAGGTCGCCGCGCTCGGCCCACCCCACCGTGGGCATGAACTTGATCCCGAGATCGGTCAGGTAAGAGCGCTTCTCGCCGGCGGCGAACTCGACGTAGGCGCGGGCCCACTTCGCGGCCCACACGTCCTCGTCGTCGAGCCGGTCGAACGCCGCACTGCCGGACCAGTCGTTCCACGCCAACTCCAAAGAGTCCTTGATCCCGAGGACGCGCTGTTCGGGGCTGTCGACCAGGAAGAGCCCACCGAACGACCAGAAGGCCTGACCACCCAGGTTGGCCTCGTTCTCCTGATCGAGGACGGCGACCTTCTTGCCCTGGCGGGTCAGCTCGTGAGTGGCGACCAGACCGGCCAAACCTGCGCCGACCACGATGACATCAGCGTCCATGCGCCAGGCCTCCCTCGAGTTGGGTCCGCTGCTCTACGTATCCGATGCGGTAATGTATCAGTTGCCGTACCATAATGGGAGGGTGATTTGGAGGGTGATGTAGATGACACCGGCAGCCACTACCGCGGATAAGCCGGTGCGGGTGACCAAGCGTCGCGCCGAAACCCGTGCCCGGCTGATCGAAGCGGCCTTCCAGGTGTTCGCCGACAAGGGATTCGGGCACGTGCGCATCGAGGACGTGTGTGCGGCGGCCGGCTACACCCGCGGGGCGTTTTACTCTCAGTTCGAGACCCTCGAGGAGCTGTTCTTCCTGCTCTACGACGAGTGGGCCACCCGTACCGCCGAACAGGTCCGCTCCGCCATGGAGGGCGCCGACGCTCTTACCGACCTGTCCGGCGTCGTCGACCGGATTGTCGCCACGCTGCTGCTCGAGCGCGATTGGCTGCTCATCAAGATGGACTTTTTGATGTACGCCGCCCGCAATCCCGACCTCGCGCAGCGGTGGGAGGCGCACCGCGCGCAGCTGCGGTCCGCCATCGAAGAGCGTCTCATCGCGAGCGGAATCGAGTTCCACGAATCGATCGACACCGTTACCGAGACCGCCCGAGCCGTCATCGCGGTGTACGACGGGGTCAGCGTCCAACTGCTCCTCGACGGAGACCAGACGGCCGCCAAAGCCTGGCTCAAACAACTGATGAATGTGGTGCTGACCCGCTGAGCACTGCCGCCGGCTCGCTCAACGTTCCAGCACCACGTTGAGAAGTTGCCGCAGCCAATCGCGCGCCGCGTCCAGATCATCGTCGAGCAGCAGCTGGATGCCGATCCCGTCGTACACGGAGATCACGGCCCGGGCGGCCTCGGTGACCGTGCCGATCGACCGATGCAGTTCGATGCTGCTGGCGCCGAGTGACTCCTCGATGACCGCACGCAGTTGGGCGCGGTGAACCGACCAGCGGTGGGCCAGGTTGGGGTTGCGGGCGGCGTACATCAGAAAGTCGGTCTTGATGACCAGCCAGTCGCGTTCCAGCAGCAGGGTGTCCACAATGCGGTCGACGACGCCGGACAGGTCGGTGATCGTGTCGCCGCGTTCTATGGCGGTGCTGACCTGTTCGGCGATCCGGGTGGCCCATGCGTCGTAGAGGATGAAGAACAATTCCTCGAGGCTTTCGAACTGGGAGTAGAAAGCCCCGCGGCTGTAGCCGGCGGCCTCGCACACGTCCTCGATGGTCACGTGCCCGTATCCCTTGTCGGCGAACACCTGGAAAGCCGAGTCGATCAGCCGGGCGCGGGTTTCACCGCGGCGTCTCGTCACCCGTACCGGCTTGGCGACGCTTGGGGACGTCATCTGTTCCGCACCTCCGATGCACTGGTATAGCAGATACAGTAAAGCATCAGATACGTTTTGTACATAGTATGAGATGCCTTTCGATTACCGGTAGACCAGGCCACTCAACCGCCAGGCCAGTTGCCGTCGTACCGCGGGAACGTGCGCGGCCGCACGCATCGCCCAGTTGCGGATCGGGCGCAACGAGCGCGGCAGCGTCGCCATCCGGGTGAGCCGCCCGGTCACGGTCAGCACCTGCTGGGCCCGTTGGCGCTGAGTCGCGCTATAGGCGTCCAAAGTGTCGGGGCCGCCATGCAAGACGGTGGAGAGTGCGCCGGCCAGGGCGACGGCGTCGGTGATACCGAGGTTCATGCCCTGCCCTCCGGCGGGGCTGTGCACATGGGCGGCATCGCCGGCCAGCAATATCCGGCCGGCCCGGTAGCTGTCGGCGACGCGGTGGTGAATCCGAAAGCGCGATCCCCACAGCAATTCGGTGACCCGCGTTAGCCCCGGCCCGAAGCCGCGGGTGTCCAGCAGCCCCTGCACGAACTCCGCCGAGGGCACCGGTGGTGCGCCCGGAGTCGGCGCGACGATGCGGAAGATGTCGCCGGGCAGCGGCGCGAGCACGTTCAGGCCCTCCTGGGCGTAGAACAGGTTCACCTCGTCGCGGGGCGCTTCGCCCGCCAGTCGAACATCGGCGAGCATGAAGGATTCGGCGAACTCGCCGCCGACGAAGCCGATGCCGGCCTGCTGGCGAACCGTGCTGTTCATGCCATCGGCTCCCACGATGTAGCGCGCCCGGATGGTCTCGCCGTCGTCGAAGGTGGCCGTGACGCCGCCAGCATCCTGGATGACCCGGCTCAATGTCTTGGGTCGGATCACTTCAGCGCCCAGTTCGTTGAGACGCTCTTCCAGCAGCCGCTCGGTGTCGGCCTGGGACAGCATCAGCGTGTAGGGGTGCTCGGTGGGCAGCCCGCTGAAGTCGACGGGTATGAGCACCTGCGATCCCTGCCGCATGGTGAACCGCGGCGCGATGAGACCCGCCTTGACCATGCGCCGGGCGATGTCGAGGTCTTCGAGCACCTCCAGCGTGCGGGCGTTCACCGCGGCCGCGCGGGACGTGTTTTGGCCTGCGGGCAATGTGTCGACGATTACCGCCTCGACTCCCTGCGCGAGCAGGGAAGCGGCCAGGGTGAGACCGGTGGGCCCGGCGCCTACCACCAGGACGTCGGTGTCGTTCATGGTCGACTCCTTTCTGTGTTTGGGACTAGTCAACGCTTGTTGGCATATATCCATGGTGGAGTGTCCGAACCGTATAGTCAACACTTGTTGGCCTACACTTGTTGGCATGAGGAGATCGTCGGAGCAGACCAAGGCCGCCATCCTGTCGGCGGCCCGCGAACGATTCGGCACCGCTGGCTTCCAGGCCGCGACGATTCGGGCGATCGCCGCCGATGCGGGAATCGATCCCTCGATGGTGATGCGGTACTACGGCAACAAAGACAAGCTGTTCGCCGCCGCGGCCGAGTTCGATCTACGCTTTCCCGATTTCGACCGCGCCGACCCCAGTCGGATGGGGGAGTCGCTGGTCCGGCACTTTCTGGAACGTTGGGAGGGCGACGAGGCGCTGGTGATCCTGCTGCGGTCCAGCGCCACCAATGACGAAGCCGCACAACGGATGCAGGAGATCTTCGGCACCCAGCTGCAGCCGCTCGTCGCGAGCGTGGTGCCGGCCGGGGAGGCGGCGGTGCGCGCGGGCTTGATCGCCACGCAGATCCTGGGTATGGCGTTGTGCCGCTTCGTGTTACGGCTGCCGCCCGTCGTCGGGATGAGCCATGACGAGGTGGTGCAGTGGCTCGGTCCGACGATCCAGCGCTACCTGGGGCCGCGGACGGCCGCCCAGACATAAGCGGTGGCGGCGCGCGCGCTGCCGTGTGCGTGGGTTATGTGTCGGGAGGTAATCCGATGCGGCGGTAGCGTCGCAGCCGCGCGGCCTGGCGTTCGGCGGCGGGGATCTCGCGCAGCGCATGCACCTCGGCGGCGATCGCGCGCGACAGTCGTTCGGAGAACGCGATCGGCTCGTCGGCGGCGTCGGGGTATTCCGGCACGATCACGTCGACAATCCCGGACTTCAGCAGGTCGGCCGACCGAATGCCTTGGGCCGCAGCAAGTTCGGCGGCATGCGCGGTATCGCGGAAGACGATCGCACTGGCGCCCTCCGGCGGCAACGGGGCCAGCCAACCGTGCAACGCGGCCAGCACCCGGTCGGCTGGCACCATCGCCAGCGCGGGCCCGCCGCTGCCCTGGCCCAGCAGGACCGAGACGGTTGGGGTATCCAGCGTGACGAGCTCGGCCAGGCACTGGGCGATCTGCCCGGCCAACCCGCCCTGTTCGGCCTCCGCCGATAGCGCGGGACCGGCAGTGTCGATCACCAACACCAGCGGCAGCCGCAGTTCGGCAGCCAGCGCCATGCCACGGCGGGCTTCACGCAGCGACGCGGGCCCGACGATCCCTCCGACGTCTCGCTGTTGTCCCAGAACCACCACCGGCTGGCCGGCAAATCGAGCCAGCGCCAGCAGCGTCGTCGCCGCCTCACCTTGCCCGGTGCCGGACAACAACACCCGATCAGTGGCGCCGTGGCGCAGCAGGTGCCCGACGCCTGGCCGGCCCGGCCGGCGCGAGGCGAACACCGAATCCCAGGCCGGCACGTCCGGTATGACGGCGGGTTCTTCCGGCGGCGGAGCCGGGTCGGGACCGTCGATGAGCACTCGCAGCGCGCGATCCAGCATCGGTCGCAGATCATCAAGCGCAACCACGCCGTCGATCACCCCGTAGCGCTGCAGATTCTCCGCGGTCTGGACGCCGGGCGGGAATGGTTCGCCGTACAGCAGCTCGTAGACCCGGGGGCCCAGAAACCCGATCAGCGCGCCGGGTTCGGCGACGGTGACATGGCCCAGCGAGCCCCACGACGCGAAAACTCCGCCGGTGGTCGGGTGGCGCAGGTAGACCAAGTAGGGCAGGTGCGCCCGTTTGTGCAGCTGAACGGCCGCGGCGATCTTCACCATCTGCAGAAACGCGACCGTGCCTTCCTGCATGCGGGTGCCGCCGGAGCTTGGTGACGCCAGCAGCGGGAGTCGCTCGGCGGTTGCCCGCTCCACGGCCGCGGTGATCCGTTCGGCCGCTGCCACCCCGATGGAGCCGCCGAGGAAGCTGAACTCGCAGACCACCAGCGCCACCCGGCGCCCGTATACCCGCCCCTCGCCGGTCAGCACCGATTCGTCACGGCCGGTGGCGTCCCGGGCGGCGGCCAGTTCCTGTGCATAAGAGTCGGACATGTGCATGTCCGGCGGGGCGCCGTCCCAGCTGACGAAAGAGCCCTCATCCAGCACCGAGTCGCGCAATTGATCGGTCGTGATACGCCTCACCCGATGAGGCTATATATCCTTGCCCCCATGATCGATGTCACCCAGGATGGGGGAGTCCTGACCATCGAGCTGCAGCGCCCCGAGCGGCGCAACGCTCTGAACTCCCAACTCGTCGATGAACTGCGCGAGGCGGTGGAAAAGGCCAGCGACGGAGCCGCCCGCGTAATTGTGCTGACCGGGCAGGGCACGGTGTTCTGCGCCGGCGCGGACCTGAGCGGGGATGCATTCGCCGCCGACTATCCCGACCGTCTCATCGAGCTGCACCGGATCATGGACTTGGCGCCGATACCGGTGATCGGCGCGATCAACGGGCCCGCCATCGGCGCCGGACTGCAGCTGGCCATGCAATGTGACCTGCGGGTCGTCGCGCCGGACGCGTTCTTTCAGTTCCCGACGTCGAAATACGGTCTGGCCCTTGATAACTGGAGCATCCGACGGCTGTCGTCGCTGGTGGGTCACGGCCGGGCGCGGGCGATGCTACTCACCGCGGAAAAGCTGACCGCCGATGTGGCGCTGCAGACCGGTATGGCCAACCGCATCGGAACGCTGGCCGACGCGCAGGCCTGGGGCGCGGAGATCGCCGGCCTGGCGCCGCTGGCGATCCAGCACGCCAAACGTGTGCTCAACGACGACGGTGCCATCGAGCAGCAGTGGCCCGAGCACAAAGAGCTCTTCGATAAGGCTTGGGGCAGCCAGGACGTCATCGAGGCACAGATCGCCCGGGTCGAGAAGCGACCACCGAACTTTCAGGGGGCATAGCGAGATGGTGCGATCGGCGCTGCGACTGGTTACCGGCACGGCCTCCATGGCGGCGGGCGGGTGGCTGTTGCGGGCGCTGCACGGCTCGATGACTGCCGTCGGCGGCGACGCCGACGCGATCCGGGCTGTCTCGGAGGGGTCTCCGAACTATCGCGACGGCATCTTCGAGAATCTGGATCCGGCGTCGGTGTACGTCATGGATCGCGAGCAACTGCGCGAGATCGCATGGGAGTTGATGAGTTCGAGGTCTGGCAGTCGACCCGCAAAGCCGATCCCGTTGGCCGCGCCGGAGATCTTTCGCGGTAACGCCAGCCCGCTGGCCGTGAGCTGGTTCGGTCATTCGACGGCGCTGCTGGAAATCGACGGCTACCGGGTGCTCACCGACCCGGTGTGGAGCGACCGGTGCTCGCCGTCGGATCTGGTCGGCCCGCAGCGGCTGCATCCGCCGCCGGTGCAAGTGGAAGGGTTGCCCGCCGTTGATGCAGTGGTCATCAGCCATGACCACTACGACCATCTCGACATCGACACCGTCGTCGCGTTGACGCACACCCAGCGCGCCCCGTTCTTCGTGCCGCTCGGGGTGAGCGCGCACCTGCGCGCGTGGGGCGTGCCTGAGCACCGCATCGTCGAGCTCGACTGGAACCAGAGCGCCCAGGTCGACGGGTTGACCGTGATCTGCGTGCCGGCGCGGCACTTCTCGGGCCGCTTCTTCACCCGCAACAACACGCTGTGGGCGTCCTGGGTGTTCAAGGGCCCGAGTCACTGCGCATATTTCGGCGGCGACACCGGCTACACCAAGAGCTTCGCGCAGATCGGCGCGGACCACGGGCCGTTCGACCTGACGCTACTGCCGATCGGCGCCTACAACTCGGCGTGGCCGGACATCCATATGAACCCCGAGGAGGCGGTGCGGGCGCACCTGGATGTCACCGATTCGGGGTCGGGTCTTTTGGTGCCGATTCACTGGGGCACTTTCCGGCTGGCGCCGCATCCGTGGGCGGAGCCGGTGGAGCGGGTGCTCAAGGCGGCCGAACCGAACAATGTCCAGGTGGCGGTGCCGTTGCCTGGGCAGCGGATCGATTCTTCCGGGCCGGTGCGGTTCAACCCGTGGTGGCGGCTGTAGTTCGTTGACTGTGGTTGCCGGTGCGCTCGCGCCTGGCCCAGGGGGCGCGGCCTCGACCGTCTACAGTTCGGCCATGACCAAACGCGCGGCGACCGCCGCAGTCGTCGCGATGTTGCTGGCTTTGACGGCGTGTGCATCCGGCAAACCGGCATCCAGCCCGCCGTCTTCGTCGTTGTCTGATGCCAATCCCAATGAGGTGTCCGGCCTAGACATTCCCGCCGGCCGCATCGACGACGCGATTGCCAAGGTCGACGCGCTGGTCGGCGATCTGATGAGGGGCACTGGTGTCCCGGGCATGGCCGTGGCCATCGTCCACGGCGGAAAGACGTTGTATGCCAGGGGTTTCGGTGTCAAAGACGCGACCAAAGGCAACGACCCAGACAACAAGGTCGACGCCAACACCGTCTTCCAGCTCGCGTCGATATCGAAATCGGTCGGCGCCACGGTGGTCGCACACGAAGTGACCGACGGCGTCGTCAGCTGGGACACGCCGGTGGCGTCGAAACTGCCGGGGTTCACGCTGAGCGACCCGTACGTCACCAGCCACGTGACCATCGCCGATCTCTACTCCCATCGCTCCGGGCTGCCCGACCATGCCGGCGACGCACTCGAGGATCTCGATTACGACCGCCAACAAGTGCTGGACCGGCTGAAGTTCCTGCCGCTGGCCCCGTTTCGAATCAGCTATGCCTACAACAACTTCGGGGTTACCGCCGCGGGCGAGGCGGTAGCGGCCGCAGCCGGCAAATCCTGGGAAGACCTGTCCGACGAGGTGTTGTACCGGCCCTTGGGAATGGCCTCGACGAGTTCGAGATTCGCCGATTTCATGGCCCGGCCCAATCACGCCGTCAACCACGTCAAGGTCGGCGACAAATGGGAGCCGCGCTTCCAGCGCAACCCGGATCCGCAGTCGCCGGCCGCCGCGGTGAGTTCGTCGGTCAACGACATGGCCCGCTGGTTGACCATGGTGCTGGCCAACGGAACCTACGACGGCCAGCGGATCACCTCGCCGGAGGCCCTGCTGCCCGCCGTTACCCCACAAGTCATTTCGACGCCCGCGGCCAACCCGAAGGCGCGAGCCAGCTTCTACGGTCACGGGTTCTCGGTGTCGGTGAACTCGTCGGGTCGCACGACGTACAGCCACTCCGGGGCCTTCACGAATGGCGAGGCGACGAACTTCGTGGCGCTGCCGTCCGAGGACCTCGCCATCATCGCCCTGACCAACGGCGCGCCCTACGGCATTCCGGAGACGCTCACCGGGCAATTCATGGATCTGGTGCAGTACGGCCAGGTTCGCGAAGACTGGGGCGCGCTGTACAAGAAGGCGATAGCCCCGACGAACAACCCGGAGGGATCGCTGCTGGGCAAGCAGCCGCCGGCCAATCCTGCACCGGCCCGGCCGACTGACCGACTACGTCGGCTCGTACGCCAACGACTACTGGGGCCCTGCCGTCGTGATGGAACACAATGGCGCCCTGCAGCTCTCGCTCGGGCCGAAGAACCAGACCTTTCCCTTGACGCACTGGGACGGCGACACCTTCACTTTCGGACTGTCCACCGAGAACGCCCCGCTCGGAACGATTTCCAAAGCTGTGTTTAGCGGCAACACCTTGAACTTGGAGTACTACGACTCGAACCACCTGGGCACGTTCACGCGATGAGTTCGATCGTTGGTTTGTCTGATTCCGAAGTAGCACAACGAATAACCGAAGGCAAAACCAACGACGTCGCTCAACGGGCCACGCGCAGCATCCCGCAGATTGTCCGAGCCAACGTGTTCACCCGGATCAACGCGATTCTGGGTGTGCTGCTGGCCGTCGTGCTGATAACCGGCTCGGTGATCAATGGCCTGTTCGGACTGCTCATCGTCGCCAACAGCGTCATCGGCATGATCCAGGAGATCCGGGCCAAGCAGACGCTGGACAAACTGGCGATCGTCGGGCAGGCGAAACCGTTGGTGCGCAGGCAATCCGGAACCTGCTCACTGCCGCCGGGCGAGGTGGTGCTCGACGACATCATCGACCTCGGCCCCGGCGATCAGATTGTCGTCGACGGCCAGATCGTCGAGCACGACAACCTGGAGGTCGACGAATCACTGCTGACCGGAGAGGCCGACCCGATCGCCAAAGACACTGGTGACGTGGTGATGTCGGGAAGTTTCGTGGTCGCCGGCACCGGCGCCTACCGCGCCACCAACGTGGGCCGAGACGCCTACGCCGCCAAGCTGGCCGCGGAGGCCAGCAAGTTCACCTTGGTGAAATCCGAACTGCGCAATGGTATTAACCGGCTCCTACAGTTCATCACCTATCTTTTGGTGCCGGCCGGTCTGCTCACGATCTACACCCAGCTGTTCACCACGCGCGCGGGGTGGCAAGAGTCGCTGCTGCGGACGGTGGGTGCGCTGGTACCGATGGTCCCCGAAGGCCTGGTGCTGATGACGTCGATCGCGTTCGCGGTCGGCGTCATCCGGCTCGGTCAACGTCAGTGCCTGGTACAGGAACTGCCCGCCATCGAGGGATTGGCCCGAGTCGACGTGGTGTGTGCCGACAAGACCGGCACGTTGACCGAGAGCGGCATGCGGGTCACCGACGTCGAGCAACTGGCCGGACCGCGGGCCCAAGTCGGCGACGTGCTGGCCGCCCTGGCAGCCGCCGACGCCCGCCCAAACGCCAGCATGCGGGCGATCGCAGAGGCCTATGACCAGCCACCCGGCTGGACCCCCACCGCGACAGCCCCTTTCAAGTCGGCCACCAAGTGGAGTGGTGTGTCCTACGACGATCACGGCAGCTGGGTGATCGGCGCCCCCGATGTGCTGCTCGACCCGGCGTCGGCGGCCGCCGAACAGGCCGAGCGGATCGGGGCTCAAGGTCGGCGGGTGCTGTTACTGGGCGCCGCCAGTGTGGCGGTGGATGATCCCGATGCGCCCGGCCAGGTCACTCCGGTCGCCCTGGTGGTGCTGGAGCAGAAGGTACGGCCCGACGCCCGCGACACCATGGATTACTTTGCTGCCCAGAATGTTTCGGTGAAGGTCATCTCTGGCGACAATGCGGTGTCGGTGGGTGCGGTCGCCGCCAAGCTCGGGTTGCAAGGCCCGACGATGGACGCGCGCCAACTCCCGACCGACCAGGCCGAGTTGGCGGACGCGCTCGAGGCGTACACCACGTTCGGCCGGGTACGGCCCGATCAAAAGCGCGCCATCGTGCATGCCTTGCAATCGCGCGGGCACACGGTGGCGATGACCGGCGACGGCGTCAACGATGTGCTGGCCCTCAAGGACGCCGATATCGGCGTCGCGATGGGCGCCGGCAGCCCCGCGTCGCGCGCAGTAGCGCAGATCGTGTTGCTGGACAACAGGTTTGCCACATTGCCCTATGTCGTGGCGGAGGGCCGGCGGGTGATCGGCAACATCGAGCGCGTCTCCAGCCTGTTCCTGACGAAGACCGTCTACTCGGTGCTATTAGCGCTGCTGGTCGGCACCGAATGCCTGCTTTCCAAATTCCTTAACGCGGATCCGTTGCTGTATCCGTTCCAGCCGATTCACGTCACCATTGCCGCCTGGTTCACGATCGGAATTCCGTCGTTCATCCTGTCGCTTGCGCCCAATAACGAGCGGGCTTATCCGGGCTTTGTGCGACGAGTTCTCACGTCTGCGCTGCCGTTCGGAATTGTCGTCGGCATCGCGACTTTCGCGTCTTACTTGACGGCATATCGCGGTCGTCACGCGGCGTGGGTGCAGCAGGATCAAGCGTCGACCGCGGCGCTGATCACATTGCTGGTCACCGCGCTTTGGGTGCTCGCGGTCGCGGCGCGCCCCTATCAATGGTGGCGATTGGGGCTGGTCATTGCTTCGGCCCTGGCCTATGTGGTGATCTTCAGCCTGCCGCTGGCCCGGGAGAAGTTCTTTCTCGACCCGTCGAATCTGGTGCTGACGTCGACCGCGCTGGTGATCGGCGTGATCGGTGCCGCGGCGATCGAGGCGATCTGGTGGATCCGGGCTCGAATGCTCGGTGTGCAACCGCAGGTTTGGCGCCGGACGACGACCAGTAAAGTTTTACCGGCGAAGTAGGAAGGGGGCTTGCGCATGGGAATCCTGGACAAAGCCAAGGATCTGTTGTCGCAGAATGCCGACAAGGTCGAGACGGCCATCGATAAAGCCGGCCAGTTCGTCGACGAGAAGACGCAGGGCAAGTACACCGACACCATCCACAAGGTGCAGGACGAAGCGAAGAAGGTAGTCGACACGGGCGACCAGCCCAACTGAGCGCATGGCCAAGCTCTCCGGATCCATCGACGTACCCCTGCCGCCGCAGCAGGCCTGGACGCACGCCTCCGATCTGTCCCGCTTCAGGGAGTGGCTGACCATCCACAAGGTGTGGCGCAGCAAGTTACCCGACGAGCTGAACAAGGGCACCGTCGTCGAGTCGTATGTCGAAGTCAAGGGCATGCCCAACCGGATCAAATGGACGATCGTGCACTTCAAGCCGCCCGAAGGCATGACGCTCAACGGCGACGGCGTGGGCGGGGTCAAGGTCAAGCTGATCGCCAAGGTCACGCCGAAGGGCGACGGCTCGGTCGTCACTTTCAACGTGCACCTCGGCGGCCCTGCGCTGTTCGGGCCGATCGGCCTGATCGTGGCCGCCGCGCTGAAGACCGACATCAACGAATCGCTGCAGAACTTCGTCAGGGTCTTCTCCGGGCCCTGAGCACGCCAGTCAGGAGCGATGAGTTTCGGCCTCCGGATGTGTCGCACACTGGTTCCTAATAGTATTGCATTACATGGTATTGGTATGGGCTGTAATACCATGTGTGTGTGAAGTTGTCGGAGTATGCAACCCGGAATGGGATCAAATATCGTGCTGCCTGGAATCGTTACAAGGCGGGAAGGATTGAGGGCGCGTACCTCGATGACTCGGGGCATGTGGTGGTACCTGACCCGCAACACGCCCTCGTCGGTAAAGCCGCCGTGTACGCCCGTGTCTCCACCGATAAGCAGCGCGACGATCTGGATCGTCAGGCGCAGCGGATGACCCAGTTCGCGAACGCGGCAGGGCTGTCGGTGGTGGCTGTTATCAAGGAAGTCGCTTCCGGGGTCAACGACACCCGCCCGAAGCTGACGGCCTTGTTGAAGGAGGATTCGTGGGGCACATTGGTGGTTGAGCACAAGGATCGACTATCGCGAGTTGGGTTCGGCTGGTTCGATGTTCTGCTCGGGCTACAGGGTCGCCGGATCGTGGTGGCCAACGCGGCCACCGAGGAGAAAGCCGATCTGCTCGACGACTTCGTGTCGATCATCTACAGCTTCGCTGCGCGCCTGTACGGGTTGCGGTCGGCGCGACGCCGGACCGATGACGTGATCGCGGCGCTGGATATCGACCCGAAACTCGCGGCGGGACTGGGTGACCGGTGATCGCCGCGCATCGCCACACTGTCGCCGCTAACCCCGGAAAGGTGGCCGCGCTGCGGGCATTGTTCCCGGAGTTCCGCTGCGCGATGGGGCATTTAGCGGCGATGTCGCGCCGCGAACTGCTGGCGGGCGAACAGCTTGTTCACTGGCGGGTGATGCCCAACCATCAAGTCGGTTTCCCGACCGAGCTGTCGGCGCGGCAGTTGAAGTCCGCTCAGAACATGGTTCATGCGAACCTGTCGGGTTGGTTGGTACGCGTGCAGGACCGGGTTCGGGAACTGGTCACCGGATCTAACCTGCCCGCCTGGGCGCCCCGTGCTGGATCGACTTGACGACATCGGACATCGACCGCGCCCAAGACTTCTACGGGACGGTATTCGGATGGACGTTCGAGTCCGCGGGCCCCGAATACGGCGGATACATCAACGCCGCCAAGGGCGGGCGCCCCGTCGCCGGCCTGATGGCCAACAACCCGGACTGGCAGGCCCCGGACAACTGGGCGACCTACTTCCACACCGCCGACATCAACGCGACGGCTTCCGCGGTGCCCGCAGCGGGCGGCTCGGGCTGCTTAGACCCGATGGAGGTCCCCGCCAAGGGGTTCATGGCCCAGGCGATCGATCCGTCCGGCGCGTTCTTCGGGTTGTGGCAGCCGCTCGAGCACCGCGGCTTCGAGGTGATCGGCGAGGCCGGTTCCCCGGTGTGGCACCAACTGACCACGCACGGCTATCGCGCTGCTATCGACTTCTACCGTGAGCTGCTGGGGTGGCAAACCCAGCAGGTTGGCGACAGCGACGAATTCCGTTACACCACGGCCTCGTTCGGCGACCAAGCGCTACTCGGGGTGATGGACGGCGCAGGCTTCCTTCCCGAGCAGGTGCCGTCGCACTGGAGCGTGTTCTTCGGCGCCGAGGATGTCGACAAAACGCTGCAGGTGATCGCCGACAACGGTGGCACGGTGCTGCGAGACGCCGAGGACACCCCGTACGGTCGACTGGCCGCGGCCAGCGACCCGACGGGCGTCATCTTCAACCTGTCCTCGCTGCAGACCTAGCGGCTCGCAGTTTCCAGGGGTGGCACCGGCTAATCTCGAATCATGAACCGCCGCCTGCGCCCCGGTTGGCTGGTGGCGATGTGCGCGGCGATCGTGGCGGCCAGTGCCTGGATGCCGTGGCTGACGACATCCGACAACGGCGGCGGCTGGGCCAACGCCATTGGGGGCAAACACGGCAGCCTGATACTTCCGGCGGGATTCGGCGCCGGCCAGCTGATCGTGTTGCTGGCCTCGATGCTGCTGGTGGCCGGGGCGATGGTGGGCCGCGGCCTTTCGGTGAAGGTCGGTTCTGTTGCCGCGCTGGTCATTTCGCTGCTCGTGGTGGCGCTCACGGTGTGGTACTACAAACTGAACGTCAACCCGCCGTTCTCGGCCGAATACGGACTTTATATCGGCGCGGTCAGCGCGGTATGCGCGGTGGTCTGCTCGCTGTGGGCGGTGGCGGTCGCAGCGCTGGGCGGTCGTGCCGGGCGGTGACGCGGGTCAGGCCGTCGGGAACTCGTGGTTGCCTGAGGCGGAGCTGTCGCCGGGTTCGTTGACCCCGTAGACGAACGGTGCGAACACCACCTCGCGGCCATCCGGGTCGCGATAGGTGACGGCGCCGGTTGCCGCCCAGTACGGGTGCTGCTCCACCGGCGTCAACCCGGCCGCCTGGAGACGCGCGATGGCGGCTTGCTGTGCCTCTTTGTCGGGAAAGTACAGACACAATTGCTCGTGGTGGTCTACGGCGACGGCGTCGTGCGCCTGCACGATTTCCAGCGTCAGATTCCAGCTTGGCAGGCCGAATATCGCGCCATTGCTGTCGTAGCTGGCCTCGAAGGTCTCATACAGCGGCAGCCCCACCAGCTCGCGGTAAAACCGAACTGTCTCATCGAAATTCGACGATCGGCGGGCGAAGCGGATCGACCCGATCGGCGCCAACTGCGTGGGCCAGTGCGTATGCCGGTGGATCTTGTCCATTGCTTCTCCAAATCACCGAGCCTGAAATTACTCGTCAATATGCCGCCGGGTTACCGGCTCGACGCCGTCAAAGCCCGACGGCGCCGGCCGCCGACTCGGCGGTGCCCCAACGCCGCAGCTCAGCGCCGGGCACCCACGTCGAATGCGTACCGCTGGAAACCCGTTCGGGTAGTTGGAGTTTGCACACCGGTCCGTCGGCCACGCGGGCGGCGTCGAAGACCACGCAGTAGGAGGCGTCGGCATTCATGTCGGTGGTCAGAGTGACCAGATAGCAGTCGTCCTCGGCGGTGCCCCCAATACGTGGGACGCGTGGAGCCACCCCGGCCTCGCTGCCGTAGACACCGTCCTCCAACGAGTAACGCTCCTGGTTGCCGGTCAGCAGATCGTGTTTGACCAATCCGTCGAACAGGAACCAGCCCGGCTTACCGGTCGCCGCGTAGGTGTAGCGGTAGGGGCTGGCCGCGTAGTCGGCGTTGATCGTCCCGAATTCGGTGATGGACTCCGACAGTCGTTCTTCTTTGACCGCGCCGGTCACCAGGTTCAGCCGCCAGCGATGCAGCCGGGACTGCAGGCGATCCAGAGCGAGGAACCGAAACAGCTTGTCCCAGTGCGTCCCACCGGTGTCGAGCGGCTGCGGATCGCCTTCGAAGAAGCCGTCGAGCACAATCTCGTCGCCCTCCTCGTAGGCGTTGGTGAAGTGCAGCACGAACGTCGGATCCGCCTCGAACCAACGGATGTCGTCGGTGCCGCCGCGGCGGGGGAGCACCGCGAAGCGCGACGGCTTGTCCGGATAGAAGCGCGGCAGGTGCAGATTGTGTTCGAGCAGTCGCGGATCCCAGAACAACGGAAAGTCGTTGAGAATGGCGTAGTTTTCGGTGAACGCCATGTCGTGGGGCAGCCGCGGTCCGGGCAGCGGGACGTCCACCAAGTGCGCCAGTTCGTTGCCCTGGTCGACCACGCCGTAACGCATGTACGGTTCCTGCTTGCTGTAGCTGAAGAACAATAGTTCACCGGTCTTGTTGTCTACCTTGGGATGTGCTGACACACCCCAGTCGGACGGGAACCCCCCGTTCCAGTTCTCCTTGCCCAGTGTCTTGCCGGAATACGGATCGATCCGATACAGGTCACCGCACTGGTAGAAGCTGGTCAGCCCGATACCCCGGTGCACGATGACGTCGGTGCTCGACGCGTCTTTCATCAGGGTGCGGGCGCCCCAGCCCTGCTCGCGCTTGGCCAATTGCACCGGTTCGGCTAAGCCCGGCCACAGTGGCTCGCCGGCGTCGTTCTCGGCCAAGAAGCCGTCGGTGCGGACAAAGCGGTTGCGGTAGAACGCTTTTCCATCACGGAAGCCCACCACGTGCACCATGCCGTCACCGTCGAACGGGTGATAGGTCTTGAACGCCGGATGCAGCGGGTTCTCGGTGTTGCGCAGGTAGATGCCGTCCAGGTCGCGGGGGATCTCGCCCTCCACGACGGTCAGGTCGTCGGCGTCCCATTCGGTGGTCTGCGGCCGCCACGGGCCGGTCCGGTAGGGGTGGTCGTCGTCTTCGGGCAGGGTGGACAGGAACTTGCCGACGATCTCTACGTCCATGTCAAATGCCTTTGCTGACAACGAAACTGACCGTGGTGGCGGTGCTGCCGCCGAAGTTCAAGGTGCCGAACGTCTTTGCGTCCTCGACCTGGTACTCGCCGGCCGCGCCGCTGACCTGCTTGGCCGCGTCGAGGAGCATCCGCACACCGGAAGCCCCGACGGGGTGTCCACCGCCGATCAGCCCGCCGCTGGGGTTGATCGGCAGCCGGCCGCCGATCTCGATCTCGCCGTTTTCGATGGCCTTCCACGATTCGCCCGGTCCGGTCAGCCCGATGTGGTCGATGGCCAGGTATTCGCTGGGGGTGAAGCAGTCGTGTACCTCGAAGCCATCGACGTCGTCGAGGGTCACCCGGGCGCGGCGCAACGCGTCGAGCACCGCGGCCCGCACGTGCGGCAGCACGTAAGGATCGTCTGCGGACCGGTCCAGTTTCTGTCGCAGACCCAGCCCGACGGTGCGATGTCCCCAGCCGTCGATGCGGCCGATCGGGCGCGCGTCGGGATGGTCTGCCAGGTAGGCGTCGTTGACCAGAACCACTCCCGCGCCGCCGTCGGTCATCTGGCTGCAGTCGAACCGCCGCAACCGGCCTTCGGTGATCGGGTTGGTCGCGTCGTCGTCGGTGATCGGGTCGGGCACCGTCCAGCCCCGGGTCTGGGCGTTGGGGTTGCGCCGTGCGTTGGCGAAGTTGAGCTGCGCGATGGCCCGCAGGTGGGTGTCGTCCAGACCGTAGCGCCGGTCGTACTCATCAGCGACCTGCGCGAACATCGAGGGCCACAGGTAGCGCGCCTCGGCGCCCTCATGGCCCGTCCAGGCGGCCGCGCCCAGATACTGGGCCGCCGTGTCACCGGGCACGGTCTTCTCCAGCTCGAGGCCCACGACCAAGTGCGGTGTCATAGGCCCCCGAACGCAGGTCGGCCATTGCGGCCAGCGCGGCCACGCTGCCCGATGCGCACGCGGCTTCGTGGCGTGCGGCCGGGGTGTCCCAGAGGCCGTCGCATACGGTGGCCGGCATCGCGCCCAGATGACCCTGACTTGCAAACATCTCGCCGAATGCGTTGGCGACGTGGACGACACCGATGTCGGCGGCGTCGATCTTTGCCGACGCGAGTGTGGCGTCGACGACCTCTGTGGTGAGCGCCGCGAAGTCGCGATCCTCTTTGGTGAGGTTGCGAGCGAAATCGCTCTGGTAGCCACCGAGAATCCACACGTTTGTCGAGCCGTCCATACGCGGCACGGTACTCCTGCTCGACGCGCCCGCTAAAGAGCCTGAAATGGGCGGCCCCGTCGGCTCTCGGGCTGAACCGACGGGACCTAAGTAGACGTACAGGCCGGCCTACACGCCTACCCCTCTCCCGCATTGCCCAACGCGGCGGGAGACAAACATTCCGCGCAAACTCGGCGCGCCGTCCCCAGCAAACCGCGCTTGAACTGCGCAGACGCGGATTTCGTTATTACCGCGCTAGTTAGCGATGCGCGTCGGCCAGGTCGACGGCGGCCAGATCCACGCCCTTGGTCTCGCGCGCGAGTAGGGCGGAGACGGCGCTGACGGCCGCGGCCGCCGCCAAGTACCAGGCGATCGGCACCGCGGATTTGTAGGTCTCGAGCAGGCGAACGGCGATGATTGGCGCCAGCGAGCCGGCCACGATGGCGGTGACTTGATAACCCAGCGAGACGCCCGAGTAGCGCATCCGGGTCGGGAACATCTCTGCCATGGCTGCCGGCTGGACCGCATACATGATGCCGTGGAACACCAGCCCGATGACCACGGCCGACAGGATGATCGCGTTGTGGTGGCTGTCCATCATCGGGAATGCGAAGAACCCCCAGGTGCCGCCCAGCACGGCGCCGATGAAATAGATTGGGCGTCTACCGAATCGGTCACTGAGGTGCCCGGCCAAGGGGATGACCGCGAAGTGCACGGCATGCGCGATGAGCAGCCACCACAGGATCGACACGGTGTTCGCATGCGCATGCACTTTGAGATAGGTGATGGAGAAGGTGACCACCAGGTAGTACATGGCGTTTTCCCCGAAACGCATGCCCATGGCGGTGAAAACACCACGCGGGTAACGCTTTAACACCTCCACGACACCGAACGAGATCGCCTTGGTGTGATCGAGTTCGCGCTGTGCTTCGAGGAAGATCGGTGCGTCGGTGACCTTGGTGCGGATGTAATAGCCGATCAGAACGACGACCGCTGACAGCCAGAAGGCCACTCGCCAGCCCCAGCTGAGGAACGCCGCATCCGACAGCGACGAGGTGAGCACCAGCAGCGCCACCGTGGCCAGCATGTTTCCGCCGGGAACACCTGCCTGTGGCCAGCTCGCCCAGAAGCCACGGCTGTCGTTGGGGCTGTGTTCGGCGACGAGCAGAACCGCCCCGCCCCACTCGCCGCCAACAGCAAAGCCCTGGACAAAGCGCAATGTCACCAGCAATCCCGGGCGCCCAGTACCCGACCTGGCTGAACGTCGGCAGACAGCCCATCAGGAAGGTAGACGCGCCCACCAGCAGCAGGCTGAACTGCAACAGCTTCTTGCGTCCGTGCCGGTCCCCGAAATGCCCGAACACGACGCCGCCGAGCGGGCGGGCGGCGAAGCCGACCGCGTAGGTGACGAATGCGGCCAGGATGGTGTCGAGCTCGCTGCCGCCTTGCTTGAAGAACAGCTTGCTGAACACCAGCGTGGCCGCAGTTCCGTAGAGGAAGAACTCGTACCACTCGACGACGGTGCCGGCCATGGACGCGGCGACGACGCGGCGAAGGTAGGCCCGGCTCTGTTCGGATGCCTTGGGTGGCAACGTATTACGCGAACTCATCGGCTGCGTCTCCTTGTCGAGCTCCCGCCCGCGGGCCTTGGCGGTGTTTGCGGATCGCAGCGTACCTGGCCGGATGCCGTTGCGCAGAGGCGATCGGGCCGGCGGCCCGCTGGCGACTCAGGCAGCCCCAGAAGTCACAGAAAGTGCGGCATACGCCGATGTGCCCGCCTACGAGCTACCCCGTCGCGCACGAGGAGTCATTCGTAGGCGGGCACAAACCCACCAGCAGCCACTAAGCCTCGATCCACGGATGGACGTTGTGGCGTGACTTGTTGATTTTTGATCTTGATCCGACGGGTATGGGTGTGGGTATCCCGCTGGTCTGCCCAGCTTTTCCTGTTGGTTTCCGGTCGTTGGGTCGGTTGTTGGTAGTCAAGCAGTGGATAGTTGGCCGATGGTGTTGTGCCACAGTGCAAGCCACGCTGGTTCCCAGGGCCAGTGGCTGGGCAGGTGCAGGTTCGGTTTGCGTTGCGGGCGTGCCAGGCGGGCGGGAATGTTGACGATGGTGCGGCGTAGGGTGGCCCCGCGTGCGACGGCGTGCGTTGTCGCCGGCGAGGGTTCCGGCGGCGCGGAGCAGGTTGTGAGCAATGGCGGCGCACAGTGCCCAGGCAGAGTTGGCGCCGAACCGACCCGACGGGATGTGGGCCAGCGGGCCGTCGATCAGGTCGGCGAAGGTGGTTTCGATGATCGCGTGGCGGCGGTGGGTGAGGTCGGCGTCGGCGACCGGTTCGGTGGAGTTGGTGAAGAAGGGGTGGTAACGCCAGACTGGGAACAGCGCGTCGTCCTGATTGGCGTCTTTGACGCGGCGCACGACCAACCGGGCGGTGACCGCATCATCGGTGGATGCGAATGCGGTGTAGGGGATTTCGGCGACCTCGGCAGCAGAGATCCAGGCCCCGGTGTCGGGATCTTGGACCGCACCGGGATAGCGCACCGGGATCCAGGCGTCCTCGGCGATGGCGTTGATGGCTGCCTGCACCTTGGTGTTCTTGGTCCACACCAGGGAGAACTGCGCCCCGGCCCGGCGGCACGCGTTCACCACGGCACGGGTGCCGTAGGCGGAGTCGCCGCGGACCAGGATCTGCCCGGTGACGCCGGCGGCGCGGGCGGTCGCGATGGCTTGGGCGACCATGCGCCCGGCACCCTTGCCCGAGCCGGTCCTGCCCGCCCTCAGCCGCAGTCCGGCGATCATCGGTGCGGCGGTGTCGGTGCTGATCGTGGTTGCCAGCGGGGACAGGCCCTTGCGCAGCACCTGGCGGCCGGCGATCTTGGTGTGTCCGTAGCTCGCGCCCTGTTTGGCGTGCCCATACACCGGGCGCAGCAGTGAGTCGATGTCGACGAACGCCCGCACCTCCGCGCCCGGCAGCACATCGACCCGCTCACCGAGCCCGGCCAGATGCTCACGCAGGACCGACTCCAATTGGCGGGCATGACCGAAGGTGAACTCCCGCAGTAACGTTCCGATCGTCGAGGGCGCGTACACGCCGCCGAACAAGGTTTTCATCCCACCGCTGCGGACGATGTCGACGTCGTCAATGCAGTCCGCTCCCGCGCACATCGCCGCGATCAGAGTCACCAGCTTCGGCGCGGGGTTGGCGGCCCCCGATCTGATCCGCGACTCGGTGATGCGCACCTTCTCGTCGAGCAGTCGTGACAGGCCAGCCTGTTCGGCCAGCGTCATCACCGGCACCAGACCGGCGCACGACACAAGATTGTCGTCATCGAACACTGCGGAATCGGGCGCGAACCTGTGGGACACTTGCACCGGAAGTGCCTTTCTCATGCAGGGCGATTGTTGCGTTAGGAACACCAATCATCCCAGCTCAGAAGGCACTTTCCTCATTTCGACACCCGAAACTCAAATCAATTCATCGGTGGATCCAGGCTAAGCGGCCGCGACTACGGCAGCGGCGGAGCTGGCGGCGCGGACACGGCCGGCGGTGCGTCGATGGTCGACGGCGGCGCGAGCGTGGTCAGCGGGGTGGGGGTAGTGGTCGGCGTCGTCGTGTCGTTGCTGAAGGTGCTTGTCGTCGCGGTCACGACGGTGTCACTCGGACTAAGGCTAAGGCCGAACCAAGCCGCCGCTGTGATCGCGACGCCGCTATCGCCGGCAGACCATATTTCTGGATGTTCCGAATTGTCATGTCAGTCCTAACTCAGACGGTGATCCGTAATACGGATCTCAATATACCGCTATACGGATCAACCATAACACCCTCGTCGCGCTTGGCAACCCCAGCAAACGGCGTTCGGCGCTCGCGGCGCGCGGATAGCGTCGCCCGTGGCACTCCGGCCGAAGTAACAGCTAATAAAGAAATGTACTTTTAACTGCCAGGTAGCACTGAATAGCAAAGGTAGTTCAGGCGGGATTCGAACCCGCGACGCGGCCGTTCGCGGCCGTTCGCGGCCGAGGGTTTGCGTGGCTTGTCGCAGATTGCCGTCAGCTATTGCGGCTCACCACCCCCGCCGTCGGTGTTAGCCGGTGTTAGCTGTTCTGTCCGGAGCTGCCCGTCGCCGAAGCCGAGGGAATGGCCAGGACTCAACGCGGTCGTCATCGTCGCCCTGATTCCGTTGGCGCTGTGCGGCGTGCGCTACACGCCCAGTCGACGGCGCCGCGCCGACACAGAGGCACTTGCCTCGGGAATCGAGAATGCGATTGCGCACCCGGTCACCGCCAGCGGCAAGCGCCGTCCTAGCGCGCGACGGCCAAAGACTAACTTGCATCAGTGAATTACCACGCATTTCATGTCGCGACGGTCCCTTCGCCGGGAGTCTTAAGACCTGAATCTTGCGATCAGGGACTAAGGACTCTGCCGGCTGCTCGGCGAATGCAGCAGTGTCGGTCGTGAATCAGCACCGTGATTGGAGAACTGGTGATGTCAATGACATCGGTGCCGTCAGATGTGTTGGTAGGCGCGGTGGCCTTGGCGTGCCGGGCGCCGTCATACCACAACAGCCAGCCCTGGCGCTGGGTCGTCGATGGCGATGGGTTGCACCTGTTCTTGGACCGGAACAGGCTAGTAGAGACGGACCTCCACGAGCGCCAAGCGCTGCTCAGCTGTGGCGCAGCCCTTGATCACCTGCGTGTGGCCATGGCTGCTGCTGGCTGGAGTGCCCACATCAATCGTTTCCCTGACCCCGAGAACGTCGAGTACCTAGCGTCGATCAGCTTCACCGAACTGACCGAGGTGACTGACGAACATCGACTACGCGCCCAAGCTATCGCCACGCGCCGCACCGACCGGCTGCCCTTTGGCCCGGTCACGGACTGGGCCGCCTTCGAAACCGCGCTGCGGGGCAAGCTCGACGACACTGTCGCGCTGGTCGACGTCGTCAGGGACGTCGATCGCCACGAACTCGTTCAGGCGACCGATTTGACCAACGCATTGCGGTTCTACGACACCACTTACTTCAAGACTCTGCAGCGGTGGTCGGCGCCGTTCGAGTGGAGCGAGGGCATTCCCTACGACTCGCTGGTATCGGCCGCCGAAGGGGATCGCGTTGACGTGGGTCGTACGTTCCCGCTGAGCCATCACGCCGAACGGCGTGAGGAGGTGCCCACTGATCTCTCGACGATCCTAGTCATTTCGGCACGCGGGGACACCCGGCTCGACACGCTCCGCTGCGGGGAAACGCTGTCGACGGTGTTGCTGGAAGCCACTGCGGCAGGGCTGGCAACCTGCACCCTGACCCACCTGACGGAGCTGTCGAGCAGCCGACACCTCGTCGAAGAGGTGACCGGACGGGCACTGCCGCAGGCGCTGGTGCGCATCGGCCAAGCGCCCGAAAGCGAACAATTCGCCCCGCCAACCCCGCGCCGCGAGCTGGCCGACGTGTTGACTGTCAAGCTATAGCAAGCCAAATTGCCGCCAATTGCTCTGCAGGATCTAGCATTTCGTACCCAGCACTCCGCGAACTGACTGACCCGGCGGCCTCGGACCTCTAAACCCCCCAAGCGGTCCGGGCCGCCAACTTTAGCCCTCTACCTAAGCGCTTTCTTGCAATGCCGGTTGTGCGTTGTCCGGACGTGGTCAATCTATGGATCGACCGTCGTGGCATGGATAACGTTGCAGGGCAGGTGAATTTGGGCACCTCCGATGAGCGGAAGGATCGTGGCGATGCATTCGGCGCTGACGCGCATTCCTTTGGCCCGTCGAAGGCCGTAACCGGATGACCTCGGCGAGCCAATAGTGCTGCCAGGTTGGTGACCGTAAAGCACTGACGCACACGGACGTCGGGCGGTGGAAGCCACTGACTGCCACAGGATTGCCCGCCGTCACCGCCACGCATGAGGTGTGCCGATCGGCCACGCGTAGCTGACCGGATGTGCCGATGGTTATCGCGGGACTTCTTGAATAGCAAGGCAAGTGCACATCTGATTGCCCCTTCTTGGGACTTTCGGCCTTTTGTCTGGGGCCTTATGCCACGTAATAGCTGTGTCGTTTGGCCGTCGTCTGCGTTATCTCGTTAGCGAAACATCGAAGTCACGATTTGATTTTCGAGCAGCTGAAGTGAGCTATCGAGTGAAAAGGAGAAGCGGTGGCCACCCCTGGTATCGCGCGGCAAGCCAGAGATTCACTCATCACCCCTCTTTACGTCAGCGCATTGGCCATCACCGTCCTGTCCGGCGCCTGTGCCCTGCTAGCGCTCCTGGCCGGCTCGCCGTTTGAATTCGGTGTGGCATTGGCGTTATGCGGCGTGGCTTGGATCGCAGCCGATTTCATCGAATGGCGTGGCGAGGCTGAGCGTGTGGACCGGCGACACGCAACTGTTGGCGCGCGGGCTGGCCGGGGTTACGCGTCGTGTCGTGTTATCGGCGGCGGTGAATCTTCTTCACTCCCATTGCACCGCAGTGAAACCGGATTACGGGCTCCGTTTTGTTATGCGAGCGCGAACTTGAGAAAACCTCCTCGCGGAGGAACGCGCGAGAGGACCTTTGGTGCTGGGTACGTCCATCTTGCCCCAGCGCCGAAGCGGTTTTAGGACCCCTACAGGGTCGGCGACGGGCTTCGGCCTCAGAATTGCGTAACCCCCCGCTGCGTTGTGAGATCGGATAGCAGCTTGTCGTGCTCATCGCTGGTGAGCATCGCGAAGCCCGCCAGCCGTTCTCGGTCCAGCACTCCAGGGCGTAACGATCGTTGGCCTTCGCGCTGTCACGGGTGGGCTTGGCTGTGCATTGAAGAAGTCATCGAGGAGCCGAGCGTGGGTCAGCGCGGATTCCATCGCTGCGGGGACCCGCGAGCACGTTTCATGAGCGACGATCCCAAACAGATTGCGGCGCTTGAGAAAACGTCGCCGCATCTGGCACAGTTGCGCCGTATGCTGAAGTTCCTGGGCACTCCCGGCGTCGTGCACATCGTCCATCGGCGCATCGAGCAGTTCCCGACGACCGACTCAGCCGGATGGCTGTGGACCCATCACGGCGGTGTCGCGGTGGCCGCTGACGGCACCATCAGCCCGTCGTCAAAGGGTGTCGACATCGACCCGTGAGCCAATAGACCAGGCCCGCGCCGAGGGGGGTTCGGCACGGGCCTGCTGGGTGCCTACTGCAACCTCACCCAGGCGCTCATGGTCGCGCCCAACGCGGGGTGGCAGGTAGGGCCGAAAGTCCCCGTCAAGCCGCGGATCGCAGGCGGTTTCTAGGATGGCGAAGATGGCACGGACCATCCTGACCGTTGTCTACGTCGTCGCCGCGATCTGCGAACTCGCAGGCATCGCGCTCACCGTCCATGGTTTGTCAGGAAGAACCGCAACGGCACCTTTCGGTGGGTGAGCCCCACCGGCTGGCAGCGCTGGCGCGGGCTCGCCCTCATCGGGCTCGGGGTTGTTCTCGGGAACGCAGGAAACATCACCGCGACATATGCGCTGAACTGATAACGTCGCAGGTAAGGCCATGTTTTCGGGCCATTAGCATTAGCCTGCGGGATAACCCCCAAGTTTTTAGCCGGTTTCGGATTGCGCCTTGAGTTCCAGGTAGTCCACCAAGATCGGATGCAGCGGAACCGCCGACCACACCG
>CAVTLW010000058.1:0-19537 GCA_963735655.1 uncultured Actinomycetota bacterium | reverse complement strand
CACGGTTGCTGAGAGTGGCAGTCAGAAAATCCCGTTCTCCCGCGGTACTGCCGGAATGGGGCGCCCAATCCTTGTGAATTGATCATTTGATCTGGGTGAATTTGCACATACGCTTTACGTGTCACTGATTGCTGACTAACCGCTGCGTTGTTTCCTGGTTGGCTTGGAGGTGCGGGATGTCGTTTGCGATCGCGGCACCGGAGCTGATGACGGCGGCGGCATCGGATTTGGCAACTATTGGTTCGACGCTCAGTGCGGCGCACACGACGGCGGCGCCCCCGAGCATCGCGGTGCTGCCCGCGGCCGCCGACGAGGTGTCGACGGCGATTGCGAACTTGTTCGGCGACTATGCCCAGGAGTATCAGGCGCTGCACGCTCAGGCGGCGACGTTTCACTCCGAGTTTGTGTCGGCGTTGACCGCGGGTGCGGGATCGTATGCCAGCGCGGAGGCCGTCAATGTTGCGGCGTTTACGGCCAATCCGGCGCAGACGATAGGGCAGGATCTGCTCAACCTGATCAATGCGCCTACCCAGTTGCTGTTGGGGCGTCCGATGATCGGTAATGGCGCCGATGGGAGGGCGCCGGGGCAGGCCGGCGGCGCTGGTGGGCTGCTGTTCGGCAATGGCGGCAATGGTGCGGCGGGTGCTGCGGGTCAGCCCGGCGGCGCTGGCGGTGCCGCCGGGTTCTCTGGCAATGGTGGGGTCGGTGGAGCCGGTGGGTCCGGGGCGGCTGGGGGTAATGGCGGGTCTGGCGGGTGGTTGTTCGGTAATGGTGGGGTCGGCGGTGCGGGTGGGGCCGCGTTGGTGGGCATCAACGGCGGAAACCCTGGGCACGGGGGTGATGGCGGCAGCGCCGTCGGGCTGGTCGGTGACGGGGGGGCCGGCGGGCAGGGTGGCACCGGCCTGGCCGGGGCCAACGGTGTCAACCCGAGCCCCAGCGTCACAGCCCCCCCGGGCAACGACGGTGCCGATCAAGGCCCGAACAATGGCGCCGCTTCGGGCGGCAACGGCGGCACCGGCGGCAATGGCGGCCCGAACGTTACCGGCGGCACCGGCGGCAGCGGGGGCAGCGCCAGTACCAACGCCAATGTTGCAACTACTGATAACGCTACCGGCGGTGCGGGCGGTCCCGGGGGCAGCGCCGGCGTTGGCGGCGCCGGAGGCAACGGCGGCGCCGCCGGCACGGGGCAGAACCATCCCGGCATCGCCCAAGGCGGCGCGGGCGGCAACGGGGCTGACGGGGGAACTCCTGGCGGCGCCGGTGGTGCCGGCGGCGGCGGCGGCGCCGCCATTGCAGGCTTTAGCAGCGGCAGTAACGCCATCGGGGGGGCCGGCGGTGACGGCGGTAACGGTGCGATCGGCGCGTCCGGCGCTGACGGCGGCACCGGCGGCGCGGGCGGCACTGGTGGCGCCGGCGGGTGGCTGGTCGGCAACGGCGGGTCCGGCGGGTCCGGCGGTGCGGGCGGCATCGGCGGGGATGGCGGCACCGGCGGCGCGGGCGGCGCCGGCGGCAGCACCCTGGGCTTTTTCCCTGGCCCAAACCCTCAAAACGCTTTCGGAGGTACCAGCCCCCAGGGCGGGGCGGGGGGTGACGGCGGTACCGGCGCCAACGGCGGGTCCGCTGGTGAAGGTGGTGCCGGGGGCTCGGGCGGTGCCGGCGGGGCCGCCTCGCCGATCTTCGGCACCGGCGGCCATGGCGGCGTCGGCGGCGCGGGCGGCGCCGGCGGAATGGGCGGTCCCGGTGGTGGCGGCGCAGTCGGCGGTACTGGCGGTAACGCTAACTCTGACTCTTCTGATCCGGCCTTCGGTGGTAACGGCGGCAACGGCGGCAACGGCGGCGGTGGCGGTGACGGCGGTAACGGCGGTGCCGCCGGCGCCGGCGGCACAGGCGGGCGCGGAGGGATTTTAGGCGGTCAAGCGGGCAACGGCGGTGCCGTAGGCACTGCCGGCGGTGGTGGTGGCGCAGGCGTTCACGGCGGCGGCGGCGTTGGCGGCAGCGGCGGCACGGCTTTCAGTTTCGGTGGGACTGGGAATGAAACCCCAGGCACCTCCGGCTTCAACGGCGTCGCGGGCGCCGACGGTACGGCGGGCACAACCAGTTAGCCGCATCAACGGCATCGGCGAGCCACCGGGCCCTCCTGCCCGCGCGCATCGCGCGTCGGTGTTCGTCAAGACATGACCATCAGCGTGCCGCCCACGCTGGCAAGGCGGCCTCTGCGGCCTCTGTGTCGTGTACCTGGCTGACCCGACCCGCGACGACGTGGTGTCTTCCGTGCCGATGAACTAAGGCAGGAGCACGACCGAGCCGACGGTCTTGCGGGCCTGCAGGTCCTCGTGGGCGCGCGCCGCGTCGGACAGCGGATAGCGTCCGCCGACCTCGATGGTGACGGCTCCGCTGCCGATCACATCGAACAACTCGCCGGCACGCCAGTTGAACTCCTCGGCGGTGCGGATGAAGTGGGCCAGCGAGGGCCTGGTCAGGTACACCGAGCCGGCGTAGTTGAGGCGCTGCGGATCGAACGGTGGAACGGGTCCGCTGGAGCCGCCGAACAGGGCCAGCGTCCCGCGGACGGCCAGGCTGGCCAGGCTCGCGTCGAACGTGCTGGCGCCGACGCCGTCGTACACCGCCGCCACGCCCGCGCCGTCGGTGAGCCCGCGGATCCGCTGGCCGAACTCGTGGGCGTCGTCGGGATAGGGGAGCACCTCGGCCGCGCCTGCCTGCCTGGACAGACGTTCCTTCTCCTGCGACGAAACGGTGGTGATCACCCGGGCGCCGAGCTGGCTTGCCCACTGCGTCAGGATCAGCCCGACGCCACCGGCGCCGGCGTGGAACAGCACGCTGTCGCCGGGTTGCACCGGATATACCGACTTCAGCAGGTAATGCGTGGTGAGGCCCTTCAGCAGCACCGACGCGGCCACCTCCGACGTGACGTTATAGGGCACGTGTGCGGTCAAAAATGCTGGGGCGGTGACGAATTCGGCGTAGCCGCCGTTGGCTGACGCGCTCACCACCCGGTCGCCCACACGGAAACCGTCGACGCCGTCGCCGATGGCGGCGACGGTCCCGCACGCCTCGGAGCCGACGACGAACGGCAACGGGCGAGGGTAGTGCCCGCTCCGGAAATAGGTGTCGATGAAGTTGACTCCGATGGCTTCCGTCTTGATCAGCACCTCGCCCGGACCCGGTGCGGGTTGCGAGGTCTCGACGTAGCGCAGGACTTCAGGACCGCCGGTCTCGGCGACTTCGATTGCGTGCATGTGGATATCATGCCCGAGCATGAAGCTCGCCCGGCCGCAGGTCTTCCACCCCCGCATCGTGCTGGCGGGCTGCCCCGGGCTGGTGGCCGGAGACGGTGACGACGCCGGGCTGGCCGGCGCATTGCGGCACCGTGGCCTGCACGCCCGCTGGTTGTCGTGGGACGACCCCGACGCCGTCGCCGCGGATCTGGTGATCCTGCGCGCCACCCGCGATTACGCCGAACGACTAGAGGAATTCTTGGCCTGGACCACCAGCGTGAAAAACCTGCTGAACCCACCCGCCGTCATCGCGTGGAACGCGGACCGGCGCTACATGGGGGACCTAGCGGATCGCGGGGTGCCGACGGTGCCGGGGGAGATACACGCACCCGGCGAGCGAATTCTCCTGCCGCGCAAGGGCCACGTCTTCGTCGGCCCCGCAGTCGGCAGCGGTACCCGGCGCTGCGGTGGAAAGGCAGCCGCGGCGTACGTGGCCGAGTTGCATGACGCCGGTCGCAGCGTTTTCGTCCAACCGGGCGGCACCGCTGCCGACACGGAGTTGGTCTTCCTCGGTGGAAAGCCGTCGCACGCGTTCCCCCCAGAGCCGGATTTCGAAATCTGGGATGTGGGCGCCGCAGCGCTCAACGCCGCGGCGGCCCAGGTGGGGATCGACGCGGGTGAGCTGCTCTATGCGCGGGCCCATCTGGTCGGTGATCGGTTGCTCGAGTTGCAATTGATCGACCCGTCGCTGGACTGGACGCGGTTGGACGCCGGCGCCCGCGACCTCGCCCAACGCGCGTTCGCGGTGGCAGTCGAGTCAGCGCTGGAGCGACTCGGGCTCGGTCCGCTCTCGCATCGAGGCCCATAGCGCCGCAGTGGCCGCCGTGCATGCCGCCGCTCCGGCCACATGGACGGCCACCAGCGCGGCCGGCACCCCGGTGAAGTACTGCGTGGCACCGACGGCGGCCTGGGCGCACAGCAGGCCCAGCAGCACGGCCAGTCGCACCATGATCGCCCGGGCGGCACCCACGGCCAGCAGCCCGAAGCCCAGCCCGACCAGCAGCGCCAGGTAGCAGACCAGCAACGACGAGTGCATGTGCACCAGCGTGGTGATCTGGACTTTCAGTCGCGGCACCGTCCGGCTGGGGCTGCGATCTCCCGCGTGCGGGCCGGCCGCCGTCACCAGCGTGCCCGTCACCAGCACCACCGACAGGTTCACCGCACTCAGCGCCGTCAGCGCGCGCAGCGGCCGGGCCACCCGCTGCTCGACAACCCCGTTGTCGGGCTCGCCGACCTTGACGTACAGCAACACCGACAGCCACACCATCGTCATCGACGTGAGCAGGTGGATGGCCACCGTCCACCACAGCAATCCGGTGCGCACCGTGATGCCGCCGATCACCGCCTGAACCACCGTCGAAATGGGCATCAGCCAGGCGTAGACCAGGACTTCGGCGCGCCGGCGCGCCCGGGTGACGGCCAGCACGGCCAGCGCCGCGGCGATCACCACGGCGACGCTGATCATCCGGTTGCCGAACTCGACCGCCTGGTGGATGCGCGGCACCTCGGCGACCGCCACCGGCGTGAAGCTGCCGGGAAAACACTGCGGCCAGGTCGGACACCCCAGTCCCGACGCGGTGACGCGAACAATCGCGCCGGTGACCGCTATTCCACCCTGGGTGAGGATAACGATCGCGGCAATGACCCGCTGAGTGCGCAGGCTAGGGTCGGGGAGCAGGTCCACCAACCGCAACAGCACTCGTCCGACGGGCACCGCCTGATCGTAGGCCAGCGAAAACTACAGGTCGTAGTAAAGGTGGTAGTAGGGGCTGGCGGGGCCGTCCATCCGTCAGGTGAAGCGGAACCATCGCAGCGCCGCGAGCGCCGCCAGCGCGCCCCAGACCGCCAGCACGACTACCCCGAACCAGTCCAGGTGCAACGTCATGGCCTGCGACAGCGCCTCGGTGAGCGCTCCCGACGGGGTGAGCCGGGCCGCCCACTTCACCGCCGTCGGAATCATGGCCGTCTCCAGGGTCAGCGCACCGAACCCGGCGAACACGAACCACATCAGGTTGGCGACCGCGAGCACGATCTCGGCCCGCAGGGTGCCGCCGAGCAGCAGGCCCAGCGCCGCGAAGCCCGCGGTCCCCAGCGCGATGATTGCAGCACCCAACACCAGGGCAGCCGGCGCCGGCCGCCAGCCGAGCGCAAAACCGATGCCGCCCAAGATGATTGCCTGCAGGAAGACCACCGCCACCACGGCCAGCGACTTGCCGGCGATGATGCCCCACACCGGTAGCGGGGTGGCTCCGAGCCGTTTGAGTGCGCCGTAACGGCGGTCGAACGCGACCGCGATGGCCTGTCCGGTGAACGCGGTGGAGATGACCGCCAGCGCCATGATCACCGGTACGAACGTCGCGGCGCGGTTGTGGCCGAACGAGCCGAGCGGCAGCAGTGTGAGCCCGACCAGGAGCGTGATCGGGATGAACATGGTCAGCAGCAGTTGCTCGCCGTTGCGCAACAGCAGCTTGAGCTCCAGGCCGAACTGGGCGGCAAGCATCCGCGGAACGGAATTGGGGCGCGGGTCGGGGGTGAAGGTGCCCGCGGGAAAGACCTCAGTCACTGCCTCAACTTCCTGCCGGTGAGAGCCAGGAACACGTCCTCGAGGCTGCGCTGCTCGACCCGCATATCGGTGGCCAGCACGTCGATTCGCGCGCACCAAGCCGTGACGGTCGCCAGCACCTGCGGGTCGACAGGGCCTTCGACCAGGTATTCGCCCGGGGTCACCTCGGTGGCCGTGTAGCCCTCGGGCAGCGCGGCGGTCAGCAGGGACAGGTCCAGCCGCGGCGGGGCGGTGAACCGCAGCTGGCCTTGGGCGCCGCTACGCATCAACTCGGCCGGTGTGCCCGCCGCGACCGTCACACCGTGGTCGATGATGACCAGCCGGTCGGCCAGTTCTTCGGCCTCCTTGAGTTGATGGGTGGTCAGCACCACGGTGACGCCGTCACGGCGCAACGCGTCGATCAACTCCCACACCAGCAGCCGGGCATGAGCGTCCATGCCCGCGGTGGGCTCGTCGAGGAACACCAACTCGGGACGGCCGACCAGCGCGCAAGCGAGGGCGAGCCGCTGCTGCTGGCCGCCGGAGAGTCGACGATAGGTGGTGCGCGCGGCGTCGGTGAGGCCCAACGTGTCCAGCAGCCACTGCGGGTCCAGCGGGTCGGCGGCGTAGGCGGCCACCAGGTTGAGCATTTCGCCGGCGCGTGCCGCGGGGTAGCCGCCGCCGCCCTGCAGCATCACCCCGATGCGGGCGCGCAGGCGCGCGTTGTCGGTGATGGGGTCCAGCCCGAGCACTTCGATGGTGCCGGCGTCCGGGCGAACGAAGCCCTCGCACATCTCGACCGTCGTCGTCTTTCCGGCGCCGTTGGGGCCCAGCAGGGCCAGTACCTCGGCGGTGTGCACGTCGAGATCCAGGTGCGAAACGGCCTCCAGCGATCCGTAGCGCTTGGATACGCCCCGCAGCCGCACCACTGTTTCCGGTGCTTTACCGACGTCTGGGGCCAGGCTCACGTCGAATCAGCGTAGGCGTCGGGCGTCGCCCCGGGACGAGGGGTGGCCCGCCGGGTCTCGGGGACCGGCACCGCATCGGGGACCGGATGGGGGTCCAGTTCGATGTTCTCGATCGGCTCCAGCCGCAGCGGCCGCCACGGCAAGCGCGTGTAGGTGACCGCGATCAGGGCGACCACGATGATGGCGCTGGCCAACGTGGCGTCCACGATCTGGAACAGCGCAAACCGGTCGCCATTGGCCGTGGGACCGAAGATGCCGACGATGATCGTGACGATGATCGCGGCCACCCGGAAGCCGGTGCGGGTGGCCCACGCAGCCAGCGGAATGATGGCCCACAGCAGGTACCACGGCTGCACGACGGGGAACAGCAGCACCGTGAGGCCCAGCGCGACCCCGAGGCCACCGATCGGGTGCAGCCGGCCGCGGAAGACGGCCAGCAACAGCCAGGTCACCATCACCATGATGATCAGCACGCCGATGCCACGGGTCAGCGCCAGCACCGCAGTGGTGTGATCGCCCAGGCCGAGCAGAATCCCGACCTGACCGGTGCCCAGGGCCAGCAGCGTCGGCGGCGACATCCAGCTACGCACCACGTTGGCGGTGCCCAGCGTGTATATCCAGCCGAACCCGAGTCCGCTGGCCCAGCCGACGAGGGCCATCACCGCCACCGACAACCCGGCCATCGCGGCGCCGACCAGCAGCAGCGCGCGCACCGTACCGCCCAAGCGATACGCCAGCGCCGCCGTGACAAATCCCAACGCAAGCAACGAGGGCAGCTTCACCTGCGACGACAGCACGATCAGGATCGACCCTGCCAGCAGCATGCCCAGCGGCTCCCAGTCCGGGCCGATTCGCCACGACGTCGGCATCAACCGCGGGGAGTCGACACCGCGCAGCGCGAATTCGGCGCCGGTCAGCATCAGCCCGAGCATCAGCGCCTCATTGTGGATGCCCGCGACCAGGTGCATGAGCAGCAACGGATTGGCGGCGCCCAGCCATAACGCACTGACCTCGGCGACGCCGCAGCGCCGCGCCAGTCGCGGCGTGGCCCAGACGATCAGGCTGACACCGATCAACACCACGAGCCGGTGGCAGAGCACGGCGGCGACGATGTTCTCCCCGGTCAGGGCCGAGATGCCGCGCCCGATCCATAGGAACAGCGGGCCGTATGGCGCCGGTGTCTCCCGCCACAGGCTGGGTACCGAAAGCGTGAAGACATGGCCGAGTCCGAGCCCGGACGCCGGCCCCACCCGGTAGGGGTCGAGTCCTTCCAGCGAGATCTGACTCTGGGCCAGGTAGGAGTAGACGTCCTTGCTGTACATCGGCGGCGCGATCAGCAGCGGCAGCATCCACAGGAGCAGGGTGCGGTCCAGGTCGCCGCGCGACATCCGGCGCTTGCCCAGCGCGAACCGGCCGAGCATCAGCCACGCCAGCGCCATCATGACCGCGCCGGTGGTGGTCATCGTCAACGACACCGTCTGGATCCGCGACGGCAGGTTGAGTAGCCGGACCCCGAACGTGGGGTCCTGGACCACGGGCCGGGCTCCGGCCCCCAGCGATCCGATGCCCATCAGGACGGTGCCGGTGGCCCCGAACAGGCGGGTGCGACGCAGCGTGTTGAGCTCGGTGGCGTTGAGCGGCGACCCCACGGCCTGCTCGTCGCCGTGCAAACTGGCGATCGACGAGCTCAGCGTGTGGTGGCGGGCTGCCATCAGAGCAGAGTAGCCGCACGTCAGGTGCGGCTGTTGCGCTCGTCACCTGAGGGTGCCCTTCCTAGACCGAAGCCCGGAATTGCGTCACACTGGTGTTGTGAAAATCCCAGCAGTCGCTCCGGTGGTTCCGGACGGCCATACGCGTCGCGCCATCGTGCGTCTGCTGGTGGAGTCCGGAACGATCACCGCCGGCGAGATCGGTGACCGGCTGGGCTTGTCGGCCGCCGGGGTGCGACGTCATCTGGAAGCGCTGATCGAGGCCGGCGACGCGGAGTCGGCGCCCGCCGCGGCATGGCAACAGGTCGGACGCGGACGCCCCGCCAAGCGCTTCCGGCTGACGGCGGCCGGGCGGGCCAAGCTGGACCATTCCTACGACGACCTGGCGTCCGCGGCCATGCGCCAGCTGCGCGAGATCGGCGGCGACGACGCGGTGCGCACGTTCGCCCGGCGGCGCATCGACGCGATCCTGGCCGGTGTCGAGGCAGCCGATGGCCCTGACGACGCCGCCGTCGAGGCGGCCGCCGAACGGATCGCCAGCGCCCTGACCAAGGCCGGCTACGTCGCCACCACCACTCGGGTGGGCGGGCCGATCCACGGCGTGCAGATCTGCCAGCATCATTGCCCGGTGTCGCACGTCGCCGAGGAATTTCCCGAGTTATGCGAAACCGAGCAGCAGGCAATGGCTGAGGTGCTCGGCACCCATGTGCAGCGGTTGGCGACGATCGTCAACGGAGACTGCGCCTGCACCACCCACGTCCCGCTTGCACCGGCGCCCAGCCCGCGCCGCGACACCACCAGCATCGAAGGATCGTCGATATGACACTCACTCCCGAGGCCAGCAAGACCGTCACCGCGCCGCTGACCCAGGAAGAGGCCATCGCCTCCCTGGGTACGTACGGCTACGGCTGGTCGGACTCCGACGTGGCGGGGGCGAGCGCGCAGCGCGGGTTGTCCGAGGCGGTGGTCCGCGACATCTCGGCGAAGAAGAGCGAGCCCGAGTGGATGCTGCAGACGCGGCTCAAGGCGCTGCGCATCTTCGACAAGAAGCCGATGCCGAACTGGGGTTCGGATCTCAGCGGTATCCACTTCGACAACATCAAGTACTTCGTGCGCTCGAGCGAAAAGCAGGCCGCGACCTGGGACGATCTGCCCGCAGACATCAAGAACACCTACGACAGGCTGGGCATCCCGGAAGCCGAGAAGCAGCGCCTGGTCTCCGGCGTTGCGGCTCAATACGAATGTTTGGCCGGCGACACTTTGGTGTGGACCGCCAACCGCGGCCAGGTCCCGATCAAAGAGATCGAGTTCGGCGATCGGGTGTTCTCTTACGACGAGGAGGCCGAACGGTTCGTGGTGGCCCCGGTCAAGGCGTCCGCCCAGACCGACACCCGGTTGACCCACGAGGTCAAGACCACCCGGCGCAGCATCCGGGCTACCGACAACCACCCGATGCTGGTGCTGCGGGACGAGCGCAAGGAAGGGCGGCAACGCGCCCGTTTCGCTCGGCGTTGGATCACAGTGGGTGAGATCAAGGCGGGCGACTTTATCGCGGTGCCACGCGCAGTTCCCAATTACGGTGTCGCGGAAGAACTTCCGACCGTTGCCGGATTGACTACCCCCGCCCTGAGTTCCACTGACCTGATGTGGTTGTTGGGCCTTTACGTCGGCGACGGAAATCTACACCTGTCGACGAAGACCTATCGGGTTCAGCTCGCCATCCCAGAGACCGATGTCGAGCTACGGGCCGAGGTCACCCGCGTCGTCAAGGAGCTGTTCGGGCTCACGTGCATCGAGGCCGACGACTACCGGATCGTTGTCAACTCAAAGGCATTGACGGAATGGGTTGTCGCGCTGGGCTTCACTGGGCTGTCGCTGACCAAGCGAGTGCCTGACTGGGTCTACGGGCTGCCGGTTGAGCAGCGGCTGGCATTCCTGGGCGGTTGGGTCGACGCCGACGGCTACGTCGGGCCCGATCGTAGCGGCTCGGTGCTGTTGACTTGCGCCAACGAACCATTGCTCGGCCAGGCTCGCGAATTGGCAGAGCTTTCCGGGTTGCGCGCTGGCGGACCGTGGTCATTCACCCAGCCGTACCGGCACGCTCCGGAACGCATACAGACTGCCTGGCGTCTAGGGATCTCGGGTGATTTCGAGCGGCTCGGCTGTCGTAACCCAAAGCGGACCAACCGCTATGGGCGTCGCAGCTACATGCATTCGTCCAACGGTGCCCACGGGACGACGATTCGGGCACACACCAACGACTGGCTCGGGTTCGAGCGAGTGAAGTCGATCGAGCCGTATGCCGTGGAACCGGTATACGACATCGAGGTCGACGGGCCGCATAACTTCATCGCCGCAGGCCTGGTCGTGCACAACTCCGAGGTCGTCTACCACTCCATCCGGGAGGATCTAGAGAAGCTGGGCGTCATCTTCCTGGACACCGACACGGCGCTGCGGGAGCACCCGGACATCTTCAAGCAGTACTTCGGCACGGTGATCCCGGCCGGAGACAACAAGTTCTCCGCGTTGAACACCGCCGTGTGGTCAGGCGGCAGCTTCATCTACGTTCCGCCCGGTGTGCACGTCGACATCCCGTTGCAGGCCTATTTCCGGATCAACACCGAGAACATGGGTCAGTTCGAGCGAACGCTGATCATCATCGATGAGAACGCTTACGTTCACTACGTCGAAGGGTGCACAGCGCCGATTTATAAGTCGGATTCGTTGCACTCGGCGGTGGTAGAGATCATCGTAAAGCCCGGTGGCCGTTGCCGTTACACCACCATCCAGAACTGGTCGAACAACGTCTACAACCTGGTCACCAAGCGGGCCCGGGCCGAAGCCGGCGCCACCATGGAGTGGGTCGACGGCAACATCGGCTCCAAGGTCACCATGAAGTACCCGGCGGTGTGGATGACCGGCGAGCACGCCAAGGGCGAGGTGCTGTCGGTGGCGTTCGCCGGCGCCGACCAGCACCAGGACACCGGCGCCAAGATGCTGCACCTGGCGCCGAACACGTCGAGCAACATCGTGTCCAAGTCGGTGGCGCGCGGCGGTGGCCGCACGTCCTACCGCGGCCTGGTACAGGTGAACAAGGGCGCGCACGGATCACGCTCCAGCGTCAAATGCGATGCGCTGCTGGTCGATACGATCAGCCGCAGCGACACCTACCCGTACGTCGACATTCGCGAGGACGACGTCACGATGGGCCACGAGGCCACCGTGTCGAAGGTCAGTGAGAACCAGCTGTTCTACCTGATGAGCCGCGGTCTCACCGAGGACGAGGCGATGGCGATGGTGGTGCGCGGCTTCGTCGAGCCGATCGCCAAGGAACTGCCGATGGAGTACGCGCTGGAGCTCAACCGGCTGATCGAACTCCAGATGGAGGGCGCGGTCGGATGACCGCAGACAATCTCAAGGAAGCTGTCGAGGGATCTTCGTTAGCGGCACTCAACAAAGGGGAGTTGTTCTCTTCCTTCGATGTTGACGCGTTCGAGGTACCGCACGGCCGTGACGAGCTATGGCGTTTTACCCCGCTGAAGCGGTTGCGTGGCCTGCACGACGGCTCCGCCAACGCCACCGGTAGCGCCAAGATCACCGTCAGCGAGCACGACGGCGTGCAGACCGAGACAGTGCGTCGCGGCGATGAGCGGTTGGGCCAGGGCGGCGTGCCTGCCGACCGCGTTGCCGCCCAGGCCTTTTCGTCGTTCAACTCAGCCACCGTGGTCACCGTCGACCGGGACACCCAGGTCGGCGACGCGGTGAACATCACCGTCACCGGGCCCGGCGAAGGCGCGGTGGCCTACGGGCACCTGCAGATCCGGGTCGAAGAGCTCAGCGAGGCCGTCGTGGTCATCGACCATCGGGGCAGCGGAACCTACGCCGACAACGTCGAATTCGTGGTCGACGACGCCGCCCGGCTCACCGTCGTGTGGATCGCCGACTGGGCCGACGACACGGTCCACCTCAGCGCGCACCACGCCCGGCTGGGCAAGGACGCGGTGCTGCGGCACGTCACCGTCACGCTGGGCGGCGAGGTGGTTCGGCTCTCGGCCAACGTGCGCTACTCCGGCCCCGGCGGGGACGCCGAGTTGCTCGGCCTGTACTTCGCCGACGACGGCCAGCATCTCGAATCGCGCCTGCTGGTCGATCACGCATACCCGGACTGCACTTCGAGTGTGCTGTACAAGGGTGCGCTGCAAGGAGATCCGACGTCAGATCTGCCGGACGCGCACACCGTCTGGATAGGTGACGTGCTGATCCGCGCGGCGGCCACCGGAACCGACACGTTCGAGGTGAATCGCAACCTGGTGCTCACCGACGGCGCGCGCGCCGACTCGGTACCCAACCTGGAAATCGAGACCGGAGAAATCGCCGGTGCCGGACACGCCAGCGCCACCGGACGTTTCGACGACGAGCAACTGTTCTACCTTCGCTCCCGTGGCATCCCCGAAGAGCAGGCCCGCCGGCTGGTAATCCGCGGCTTCTTCGCCGAGATCATCTCCAAGATCGCGGTGCCCGAGATACGCGAACGCCTGACCGCAGCCATCGAACACGAACTGGCCATCACCGAATCGAGAGCAACAACTTCATGACGACTCTGGAAATCAAAGACCTGTACGTCAGCGTCGAAACCCCCGACGCCACCGAGATCCCGATCCTCAACGGCGTCGACCTGACCGTGAAATCCGGTGAGACACATGCGTTGATGGGCCCCAACGGCTCCGGCAAGTCGACGCTGTCGTATGCCATCGCCGGTCACCCCAAGTACCGGGTGACCTCGGGATCGATCACGCTGGACGGCGCCGACGTGTTGGCGATGAGCGTCGACGAACGCGCGCGGGCCGGAATCTTTCTGGCCATGCAGTATCCCATCGAGGTTCCCGGCGTCTCGGTGTCGAACTTCCTGCGCACGGCGGCCACCGCCATTCGCGGCGAAGCACCGAAGCTGCGCCTGTGGGTCAAAGAGGTCAAGGCCGCGATGAAATCCCTCGAGGTCGACCCGGCCTTCGCCGAGCGCAACGTCAACGAGGGCTTCTCCGGCGGGGAGAAGAAGCGCCACGAGATCCTGCAGCTGGAACTGCTCAAGCCCAAGATCGCGATCCTCGACGAGACCGACTCCGGTCTGGACGTGGACGCGCTGCGGGTGGTCAGCGAGGGTGTCAACCGCTACGCCGAATCGGAGCACGGCGGCGTCCTGTTGATCACGCACTACACCCGCATCCTGCGCTACATCCATCCGGAATACGTGCACGTGTTCGTCGGCGGGCGCATCGCGGAGTCCGGAGGGCCGGAGCTGGCCGACGAACTCGAGCAGAACGGGTACGTACGCTTCACCCAAGCGGCGGCCACCGGGGCGTAGGCATGCTTGACCTCGCGGCGATCCGGGCCGATTTCCCCATCCTCAAGCGCATCATGCGCGGTGGAAACCAGTTGGCGTACTTGGATTCCGGCGCGACGTCGCAGCGCCCGCTGCAGGTGCTCGACGCCGAGCGCGAGTTTCTGTTGACGTCCAACGGCGCGGTGCATCGGGGCGCGCATCAGCTGATGGAAGAGTCCACCGACGCCTACGAGCAGGGCCGGGCCGACATCGCGGCGTTCGTCGGGGCCGAACCTGACGAGCTGGTGTTCACCAAGAACGCCACCGAATCGCTGAACCTGGTGTCGTATGTGCTGGGGGACAGCCGTTTCGAGCGCTCCGTCGGCCCGGGCGACGTGATTGTCACCACCGAACTCGAGCACCACGCCAACCTGATCCCGTGGCAGGAGCTGGCGCGGCGCACCGGCGCGACGCTGCGCTGGTACGGCATCACGGAAGACGGCCGCATCGACCTGGACTCGCTGCAACTCGACGAGCGTGTCAAAGTCATTGCGTTCAGCCATCACTCGAACGTGACCGGCGCGCTGGCGCCGGTGCGCGAACTGGTCACCCGGGCCAAGGCCGTCGGTGCGCTGACCGTGTTGGACGCCTGCCAGTCGGTGCCGCACCAGCCGGTCGATCTGCACGCCCTGGACGTCGACTTCGCCGCATTCTCCGGACATAAGATGTTGGGCCCCAACGGAATCGGTGTGCTGTACTGCCGGCGCGAGTTGCTGTCGACGATGCCGCCGTTCCTCACCGGCGGCTCAATGATCGAGACGGTGACCATGGAGGTCAGCACCTACGCGTCGGCGCCGCAGCGTTTCGAAGCGGGTACCCCGATGACCTCCCAAGTGGTCGGGTTGGCCGCTGCGGCACGCTATCTCGGCGCCATCGGCATGGACGCGGTCGAAGCCCACGAACGCGAGCTGGTGGCCGCGGCCCTCGAGGGCCTGTCCGGCATCGACGGCGTCCGCATCGTCGGACCGACGTCGATGCAGGACCGCGGTTCGCCGGTGTCGTTCGTGGTCGACGGGGTGCACGCGCACGACGTCGGTCAGGTGCTCGACGACGACGCCGTCGCCGTGCGAGTCGGGCACCACTGCGCGTTGCCGCTGCACCGCAGGTTCGGGGTGGCGGCCACCGCGCGGGCGTCGTTCGCGGTGTACAACACCCTCGACGAGGTCGATCGGTTGGTGGCCGGCGTGCGGCGGTCGCTGGATTTCTTTGGGAGAGAATGACGTTGCGCCTCGAGCAGATGTATCAGGACGTGATCCTCGATCACTACAAGCACCCGCAGCACCGCGGGTTGCGCGAGCCGTTCGGTGCGCAGGTCCAGCACGTCAACCCGATCTGCGGCGACGAGGTCACGCTGCGGGTCGCCCTGTCCGACGACGGCGCGACCGTCGCGGACATTTCCTATGACGGCCAAGGCTGTTCGATCAGCCAGGCGGCCACCTCGGTGCTCACCCAGCAGGTGATCGGCCAGAGTGTGCCAGAGGCGCTGAAGACCGTCTCCGCGTTCACCGAAATGGTGTCCTCGCGGGGAAACGTCGAGGGTGACGAGGAAATCTTGGGCGACGGCATCGCGTTCGCCGGAGTATCGAAATACCCGGCGCGGGTGAAATGCGCGCTGCTGGGTTGGTTGGCTTTTAAGGATGCGCTGGTGCAAGCCAGTTTGAAAGGCGAAGCCTCGGAGGAGGACAGGGATGAGCGAAACCACCGCGCCGGATGACGAGACTATCGCCGATCTCGAGGAGGCGATGCGCGACGTCGTCGACCCCGAACTGGGCATCAACGTCGTCGACCTGGGACTGGTCTACGGTCTGAACCTCGAAGAGGGCGAAGACGGAACGGTCGCCCTGATCGACATGACGTTGACCTCGGCGGCCTGTCCGTTGACCGACGTCATCGAAGACCAGTCACGCAGTGCGCTGGTGGGTAGTGGCCTGGTCAACGACATCCGGATCAACTGGGTCTGGAACCCGCCGTGGGGCCCGGACAAGATCACCGAGGACGGGCGCGAGCAATTGCGCGCCCTCGGCTTCACTGTCTGAACCGCTGATCTACCCGCCGTGACTGTGCGGGCCGCCGCCGGGCTCCCCGCAGCTGCCGTTGTTGGCCGGCCGCAGGTTGATCGTCGTGGCCTGCAGGGTGCCGCCGTTCTCGGTGCCCTGCGCCGCAATGCACTTGCCCTGGGCGATGGCCTGCGTGTTGGACGCGGCCTCCTTGGTGTATCTGGTCCTATCGGTCACCGTCACCGTCGCCTGCTGGGGTCCGCCGGGGTTGCTGGTGTTGACCGTGATGGTGTCACCCGCCACGGAGGCCACGGTGCCCAAGATGGGCGGATGATTTCCCCCTGGGGGCGAACCCGCCGGAGGCGCCTTGGGCTGCGGGCAGTTGCCGCCGACGGCCTGGCTGACGCGCACCATCTGCACGGTGAACGCGCCGCTCTGCGGGTTCTGCCCGCGCGCGGGCCGCAGGGTCACGCAACTGCCGGGCGTGACGTCCGGCAGGCTGGCCGTCGACACCTCGTTCACCTGAGTCGACGGCGTGAAGTCCACCTGCAACGTCGCAGCGTTTCCGCTCTGCGCGGTGACCTGGATCGTGTCCCCGGACACGGACGCGATCAAGCCGGCCACCCGCTGATTGCCGCCTGCGGGCGGCGGCGCCTGGGTGGGTGCCTGGGTCGGTGCCGCTGACGACGGAGTCGCCGGGGCCGGCGGCTGGGCGGGGTTGGCTTTGTTCGATGAGCTGCACGCCGCCAGCGAAAGCGTGGCGGCTCCGGCGAGCGCAAGGACGCCGACCCGCATCGTTTTCGCCGTAAATGGGCTGGCAGATTTCATGTTTCCCCCAATTCGTGGTGTTCGCCGGTGAGCGTGTGCCCACAGCGTCTCAACCAGAATCGGCGCGCGCCCTGTGAGTGTGATGTGTGCCCGCTTAGCGCGAATTGTCAGAATGCGTCTTCGGAGACGCGCATGATCTCGTCGTCGATGGACTCGATGACGCTGCGCACACCGGTCAGCTTCGGCAGCATGTTGTTGGCGAAGAACCCGGCGGTCGCGATCTTGCCCCGGTAGAAGAGCTCGTCGGATTGGGACGGCGAATCGGCCAACGCGGCGGTTGCGACGTCGGCCTGCACCAGCAGACGCCAGCCCATCAGCAGGTCGCCGACGGCGAGCAGGTATCGCACCGATCCCAGCCCCACTTTGTAGATGTCGGTTGGGTGCTGCGCGGCCGACATCAGAAATCCGGTCAAGGCACCCGTCATCGCGGTGACGTCGTCCAGCGCCGTTTGCAGCCGTTCGGTCAGGGGTTTCAACGACTCGTCACAGTTCTCGATGGTCTGCACGATCTGCGCCGTCACGAACTGCAGCGACTGACCGTGATCCCGGACGATCTTGCGGAAGAAGAAGTCCAGCGCCTGGATCGCCGTGGTGCCCTCGTAGAGCGAATCGATCTTGGCATCGCGGATGTACTGCTCGAGGGGATAGTCCATCAGAAAGCCCGATCCGCCCAGCGTCTGCAGTGATTCGGTCAGCACTTCGTAGGCCCGTTCCGAGCCCACCCCCTTGACGATCGGCAGCAGCAGATCGTCGACGCGATGCGCCATGTCGTGATCGGCACCCGAAACCCGTTGGGCCACAGCGTCATCCTGGTGTGCGGCGGCGTACAGATACAGCGCCCGCAGTCCCTCGGCGTAGGCCTTCTGCGTCATCAGGCTGCGGCGCACATCCGGGTGGTGAATGATCGTGACCCGCGGCGCGGTCTTGTCGGTCATCTGGGTCAGATCCGCGCCCTGCACGCGCTCCTTGGCGAAGGCCAGCGCGTTGAGGTAGCCGGTGGACAGCGTGCCCGCGGACTTGACGCCGATCGTCATGCGCGCGTGCTCGATCACGGTGAACATCTGGGCTATGCCGCTGTGTACGCCGCCGACCAGGTAGCCAACGGCAGGCACGTCGGTGGCGCCGAACGTCAATTCGCAGGTGGGGGAGGACTTCAAGCCCATCTTGTGTTCCAGCCCGGTGACGTACACCCCGTTGCGGGCACCGAGTTCGAACGTGTCCGGATCGAAGAGGTAGTTGGGGACGTAGAACAGGCTCAGCCCCTTGGTGCCCGGACCGGCACCTTCGGGGCGGGCCAACACCAGATGGAAGATGTTCTCGGCGGTGTCGCCCACGTCGCCACCGGAGATGAACCGCTTGACGCCCTCGATGTGCCAGGTGCCATCGGGTTGCTCGATGGCTTTGGCGCGTCCCGCGCCGACGTCGGAGCCGGCGTCGGGTTCGGTGAGCACCATGGTGGCCTGCCAGCCGCGCTCCACTCCGACCGCCGCCCATTGCCGCTGCTCTTCATTCCCCTCCACGTAGAGGGAGTTGGCCATTACCGGGCCCAGGTTGAAGAAGCACGCAGACGGATTCGCGCAGAAGATCAGCTCGTTGACCGCCCAGTTCAGTGGTGGCGGCGCTGCCATGCCACCGATCTCCTCGGCCAGCCCCAGACGCCACCACTCGGCGTCCTTGATTGCTTGGACCGTTTTAACCAGTTCGGGCGACACGCTGATCGAGTGCGTCGCCGGGTCGAACACCGGCGGGTTGCGGTCCGCGAAGGCGAACGAATCGGCGATCGGGCCCTCGGCCAACCGAGCGACTTCGGACAGAATCGTTTTGACGGTGTCGACGTCGAGCTCGCTGTAGAGCCCGCTGCCGAGAACGGCGCCCAGATCGAGGACCTCGAACAGGTTGAACTCGAGATCGCGGACGTTGGCGATGTAGTGCCCCACTGACGTTCCCTTCAGCCCGATTGATCAGCGCTAAGTCTGTCGGACGTGGGAAAACGTACGCAACCGTAGGTAGGGCTAGACCTGGGCTAGACCACGCCGGACTGGCCGCCCTTGCCGAAGGCGCCGCCCATGCCGCCCGCCCGTTGGTGCCGCCGACCCCGCCGCGGCCGCCGTTGCCGCCGTTGCCGATGAAGGTGGCGTTGCCGCCGTTGCCGCCGTTGCCGTTCGACCCGCCGTTGCCACCGTCACCGCCGTTGCCATAGATAAAGCCGGCGTCGCCGCCGCTGCCGGCGTTTCCGAGCGATTGGGTGAGACCCACCCGCGCCACCGTTGCCCAGCAGCCAGGCCCGGCCACCGTTACCGCCGCCGAAGAATCCCTCGCCGCCCGCGCCGCCGTCGCCGACCAGCAGCCCGCCATTGCCGCCGGCGCCGCCGATCCCAGCGTGGAGCGGTAGCCGCCCATGCCGCCATTCCCGAACAGGAAGGCGGAACCGCCCAAGCCGCCGTTGCCGCCGGCGCCCACGCCATTGCCGCCGGCGCCGCCGTTGCCGAAGATCAGCCCGCCGTTGCCGCCGGCACCGCCGATCGCGGTCGGCCCGCCCCCCGGGCCGCCGGCGCCGCCGGCGCCGCCGGAACCGAGGAGGCCCGCGGAGCCGCCCCGGCCGCCGGACTGGGTACCGGCACCATCCGCGCCCCTACCGCCGTTGCCGAACAAGATTCCGCCGTCTTCGCCCTGCGCCCCTGGGGTAGCGCCGGGGTTACCGTCGCCGATCAGGGGACGACCGAGCAGCGCCCGGCTGGGCGCGTTGATCAGGTCGAGCAACTGTTGTAGGGGGTCAGTGCTGGCGGCCTCGGCGGCGGCATAAGCCTGCGCGCCGCC
>CAVTLW010000057.1:0-15508 GCA_963735655.1 uncultured Actinomycetota bacterium | reverse complement strand
CGGGGGTCGAGGAGCCCTGCTGCTCGGCGGCGGCGCTGGCGGCGCTAGCGGCGATGGTGGAGTGGGTGGGACCGGCCACGCCAGCGCCGGCGGCAGTGGCACCGGGCCTGGGTGGCACCGGTGGTGACGGTGGTGGCAGTGGGGTTGCCGGCGCAGGCGGAGCTGGCGGCGCCCGTGGTTTGTTGAGCTTGACCGGCGCCTCAAGGTGCCACCGGCACCGGGGGTAACGGCGGGGCCGGTGCCGACGTCGGCGGCAGCAGCAGCCCGCTCGCGGGTTGGGGCGCCGTTGGCGACGGCATCCTCGCTCCCGGCGGCTCCGGCGGCTCCGGCGGCTCGGGCGGCGACGGTGGCGGTACTGGCGCCGCGGCCTAGCCAGCCTCGGCAACCCGGGCGACCCCGGAAATCCCGGGGAACTAGCGCGCCGAGTGTGGGCTTGACGCACGCGTCCGGCGGTGTGGCGTTCATCAACTCCACGCTCGCGCGCAAAGTTAGCCCAGCAGTGACGGCACCACAGCCTCGATCAGGTGCGGTCCGGGCTCGTCGAACGCGGCGCGCAACGCGTCGGCCAACTCCTCGCAGGTGGTGGCGCGTTGCGCCGGCACCCCCATGCCTTCGGCGATCTTGACGAAATCCATTGTGGGACGCGAGATGTCAAGCAGATCTGACGCCTTGGGGCCGGGCGCGGACCCGGCGCCGACGCGTTGCAGCTCGATCCGCAGGATGTCGTAGGCGCCGTTGTTGTAGATCACGGTGGTGACGTTGAGGTTCTCCCGCGCCTGGGTCCACAGCCCCGAAATCGTGTACATGGCCGACCCGTCCGATTGCAGACACAGCACCGGACGATCGGGGGCCGCAACCGCGGCACCAGCGCCGTCGGAATGCCGTAGCCGATCGCCCCGCCGGTCAGGGTGAGCCAGTCATGGGCGGGCGCGCCGGCCGTGGCCTGCGGCAGCAGCAAACCCGACGTGTTGGCCTCGTCGACGACGATCGCCCGTTCGGGCATCAGCGCGCCGACCACGTCGGCCACCGACGCCGACGTCAAGGCGCCCGCCGGCAACGATGGACGCGACGGCGGTGCCAGCGGCGCCTCAGTCCCAGGCGCCACCAGCTCGGCCAATGCCGCCAAAGCCACTGCGGCACCGCCATATTCGGCCAACTCATGCACCTCACACCCGGCCGGAACCAGGTCGCTGGGCATGCCAGGGTAGGCGAAGAACGAGACCGGTGACTTCGCCCCGACCAAGACCAGGTGCTTGGACCCGTCCAACTGAGCCGCGGCGGCCTCGGCGAAGTAACCGAGTCGTTCGATGGCGGCCACGCCGGCGCCACGTTCCAGGCGCGTCGGGAACGTCTCGCACAACACGCGGGCGCCGGTGGCCTCGGCGATCCGCGCGGCCGCGGCCAGGCCCGGTGCGCGGGTGGCGTCTCCCCCGATCAGCAGCGTGGTGGGTTCGTCGGATCGCAGCACGTCGGCCACCGACGTCACGTCAACGTCCGTCCAGGCCTGCGTCGGCGGAGTCGGCGTCCCGGGCACTCCCCCCTCAGACCAGGATGCGTCGGCGGGCAGGATCAGCGTCGCGATGTGCGAGCCGGACCGGCTCGACGCGATCGCCTCGGCGGCGTCGGCGCCGACGTCGGCGCTCACCATAGTCCGGCGCACCCAGCCCGAGACGGTGCCCGCGAGCGCGTCGATGTCGGATTCCAGTGGCGCGTCGTACTTCTTGTGGTAGGTCGCGTGGTCGCCGACGACCACCACCATCGGCACGTGGGCGCGGCGCGCGTTGTGCAGGTTGGCCAGGCCGTTGCCCAGTCCGGGTCCCAGGTGCAGCAGCACCGCCGCCGGCCGGTCGGCGATACGGGCGTAGCCGTCGGCCGCGCCGGTGGCCACCCCCTCGAACAGGGCCAGCACGCCGCGCATCCGCGGCACGGTGTCCAGGGCGGCCACGAAATGCATCTCCGACGTGCCGGGGTTGGAAAAGCACACGTCGACGCCACCGTCGACCAGGGTGTTGATCAGAGCCTGGGCACCGTTCACGTTTGCACCTTTCGATCCAGTCCTTCGAGTTTGAAGACGCGCTCGGCATTGCCGTGCAGGAAGTCGTGGCGGGCCTGGTCGTTGAGCCCGAGTTCGTCGAGGCCGGCCAGGGCGTGCGTGGGAGCGATCATCGGGTAGTTGGTGCCGAACAAGACTTTGCGTTGTCCGGTGCCGGTCTTCATGAACCGTGTGAGTTCTTCGGGCAACCGCTTGATGGTGTAGGCCGAGGTGTCGATGTAGACATTCTCGTGCTTGCGGGCCACCGCGACCATCTCCTCGGTCCACGGATATCCGATGTGCCCGCACACGATCGTCAGCTCCGGAAAGTCCAGCGCCACCTGGTCGATGTAGGGAATCGGGCGTCCGGTTTCCGACGGCCGCAGCGGGCCGGTGTGGCCGACCTGGGTGCAGAATGGCACCGCGGCTTCCACGCACGCCGCGAACAGCGGGTAGTAGCGGCGGTCGGTGGGCGGTGCGTTCCATAGCCACGGCACCACCCGCAGGCCGACGAAGCCGTCGTCCACCCGGCGTCTCAGCTCGCGCACCGCCGCCATCGGCCGGTCCAGGTCCACCGCCGCCAGGCCGGCGAACCGGTCGGGGTGCTCGCCCACCCAGCCCGCGACCTCTTCGTTGGACACCAGATCCTGGCCATTGGGGCCGAGCCACGCGCTGAGCAGCGCGAATTCGACCGCGGCCGCGTCCATTGCCGCGATGGTCGTCTCGATGGGGATTTCGGTGTCCGGGATGGAGCCACCGGTCCAGCGGCGCAGCGAGGCCAACATGTCGCTGCGCAGGAACCGCTGCGTCGGGTGCTGCATCCACACATCGATCGTCATCGCGCTTTGACTGTAGACGCCCGGGCGGGGCCGGCGTGCTGCCCGTCGCGGCGCCGGCGGCACTCCCTAGCCGAGACCGCCTACCTTAGGCGCCAGACAGAACTTCAGGCGCCGGTTGCCGCGTGGGCGGCGTGCACGTCATCGGCCGGCCGCGCCTCGGTCTGCTCCTTGGCCCAGCGGTAGTCGGGCTTGCCGGCGGGTGAACGCTTCACCTCGTCGACCAACCAAAGACTGCGCGGCACTTTGTATCCGGCGATCTCCGAGCGCACGAAACTGTCCAGCTCCGCCAAAGACGGCCGAGCCCCGACGCGCGCGGCCACCACCGCCGCCACATGCTGGCCGTACCGCGGATCGGGCACCCCGACCACCAGCGCGTCGAAGACGTCGGGATGGCCCTTGAAAGCCGCCTCGACCTCCTCGGGGTAGACCTTCTCGCCGCCGGTGTTGATCGACACCGAGCCACGACCCAGCATGGTCACCGTGCCGTCCTCCTCGACCAGCGCATAGTCGCCGGGGATGGCGTAGCGCACGCCGTTGATGGTCTTGAACGTCTCGGCGGTCTTCTTCTCGTCCTTGTAGTAACCGATCGGAATGTTGCCCTTCTTGGCGATGAACCCGCGCACCCCGGAACCGGGCTGCACCTCGTTGCCGTCCTCGTCGAGGACGACGGTGCGGTGGTCGATGGTCACCCGCGGGCCGCTGCTGTGCGGCGCGTCCTTGGCGACGATGCTGGTCCCGCCGAAGCCCGTCTCCGAGGAACCGATCGAGTCGGTGATGACCCGGTTGGGCAGCAACTCGAGCAGCTTTTCCTTGATGCTCGGCGAGAAGAGCGCCGCGGTGCTGGTGAGCACGAACAGCGACGACAGGTCGTAGTCGTTGTCCTTGGTGAGCGCGTCGAGCAACGGTCGCGCCATCGCGTCACCGGTGAAGAACAGCAGGTTCACCTTGTGGCCCTGGATCGCGCGCCAGACCTGGTCGGCGTTGAATTCCGTTGCCAGCAAGGTGGTTTGGCCCGAGAAGATCGACCTCCAGGCGGCCGACTGCGTGGCGCCGTGGATCATCGGCGGAATCGGATAGTGGATCATCGGTGGATTGGCGGCGGCGGCCTTGGCCAGGTCGTACTCGTCTTTGACGAATTCGCCTGTCGCAAAATCAGTTCCGCCGAACAGTACCCGGTAGATATCCTCGTGGCGCCACATCACACCCTTCGGGAAGCCGGTGGTTCCCCCGGTGTAAAGCAGGTAGATGGCGTCGGCGCTGCGCTCACCGAAATCACGCTCGGGCGCGCCCTGAGCAATCGCGGAGTAGAACTCCACTCCCCCGTACCGCTGATAGTCGACATCGCTGCCGTCCTCGACGACGAGCACGGTCTTGACGTTCGGCGTATCGGGCAACACATTGGCGACCCGGTCGGCGTACTGGCGCTCGTGGACCAACGCCACCATGTCGGAGTTGTCGAACAGATAGCGAAGCTCGCCCTCCACGTATCGGTAGTTGACGTTGACCAGGATGGCGCCCGCCTTCACGATGCCCAGCATCGCGATCACGATCTCGATGCGATTGCGGCAATAGAGTCCAACCTTGTCGTCCTTCTGCACGCCCTGATCGATCAGGTAGTGCGCCAGGCGATTGGCCTTCTCCTCCAGTTGGGCATAGGTCAGTTGCTCGTCACCCGAGATCAGGGCTACACGGTCAGGCACAGCGTCAATGGCGTGCTCGGCGAGGTCGGCAATATTCAGGGCCACGGCCACCAAACTAGAACGTGTTACATTTCTTGACAAGCGAATGCCCGATGTCGAGCGAGAGGCGGTAGCCGTGACCCAGCCAGATTCCGGCGCACCAGCAAACAATGACGGACCTGACGCGCTGGTCGAGCTGCGCGGCCACACCCTCATCGTCACGTTGAACCGGCCGCACGCGCGCAACGCGCTGAGCACCGAAATGATGGAAATCATGGTCGAAGCGTGGGACCGCGTCGACAACGACGACGACATCCGGTGCTGCATCCTGACCGGGGCCGGTGGCTACTTCTGTGCCGGCATGGACCTCAAGGCGGCGACGAAGAAACCCCCGGGCGACTCCTTCAAAGACGGCAGCTACGACCCGTCACGCATCGACGCCCTCCTGAAGGGCCGACGGCTCACCAAACCGTTGATCGCCGCCGTCGAGGGCCCGGCGATCGCCGGCGGCACCGAAATCTTGCAGGGCACCGACATCCGCGTCGCCGGCGAGAGCGCCAAGTTCGGCATCTCCGAAGCCAAGTGGAGCCTGTACCCGATGGGCGGCTCGGCCGTACGCCTGGTGCGGCAGATCCCCTACACCGTCGCCTGCGACCTGCTGCTGACCGGACGCCACATCAGCGCCGCCGAGGCCAAGGAGATGGGCCTCATCGGCCACCTGGTGCCCGACGGCCAGGCCCTGACCAAAGCACTGGAACTCGCCGAGATCATCGAAAACAACGGGCCCCTTGCCGTGCAGGCGATCCTGCGGACCATCCGCGAGACCGAGGGCCTCAACGAGAACGACGCCTTCAAGATCGACACCCAGATCGGCATCCAGGTGTTCTTGTCCGATGACGCCAAAGAGGGCCCGCGCGCGTTTGCCGAAAAACGCAAACCCAACTTCCAGAACCGGTAGCTGTCGCGGCACCACCAGGTCCGGGCAGGCAAGGGCGGCGTCGGCGGCAACGGCGGAGACGGCGGCAACGGGGGCGCCACCGGCGCCGGCGGCACCGGCGGCAACGGCGCGACCGGCAGCACCGGCGGTACCGGCGGCAATTCCAACGGGACCGGCACCGATGGCACCGGTGGCGCCGGCGGGAAAGGCGGCGACGGCGGTGGCGGCGATAGTGGTGCCAAAGCCGGCGCTCCCGGCGGCCCTGGCGGCGGCGGCACGCCTGGCATCACGACGGGCACTACTGCCGGTGGGGCAGGCGGCGGCAGCGGAAGCGCCGGTGCCGGCGGCGCCGGCGGCCCCGCCTGATCGCGGGGGCACCTGCAAAGCCGACGGTGCAGCCGCCCGGCGGTTAGCTCAGTGGCGCGCTCGGGGTGAACACGACCGGCATTTTCTCCAGGCCGGACACGAAGTTCGCCGGCCGCAGCGGCAGCGCGGCGTCGGAGGCCAGCCGCATATCCGGCAGCCGCTGCAGCAGGCGCGTCTGCATGATCGACAGCTCCAGCCGGGCCAGCTGATTGCCCAGGCAGAAGTGAGTCCCGAAGCCGAAGGCGAGGTGGTTGTTCGGGTAGCGCTCGATGTTGAAGGTGTCGGGGTTCTCGAACACCTTCTCGTCGAAGTTCGCCGACTCGAACAGCAGGATGATCTTCTCACCCTCGTGTAGCGCGGTGCCGTGAAACTCGGTGTCCGCGGTGATCGTGCGCGCCATGTTCTTCACCGGCGCGGTCCAGCGCAGCATCTCTTCAATTGCGTTGGGCAACAATCCCAAATCAGCCGCCAAACGCCGATGCTGATCGGGGTGCAACAGCAGCTGCCTGGTCCCGCCGGACAGCGTGTGCCGGGTGGTCTCGTCGCCGCCGATCAGCAGCAGCAGGACCTCGGTGACGATCTGGTGGTCCTCCAGCCGTGACCCTTCGACCTCCGCGTGCACCAGGACGCTGACCAGATCGTCGGTCGGCTCGGCCTTGCGGGCCTCGATCATCCCCATCATGTATCCGCTGTAGGCGGCGAAGGCATCCATGGTCACCTGGACATCGGCTTCGGCCGCGGTGCTGCTCAAGGAGCTGACCAGATCGTCGGACCACTTCAGGAACATCTCGCGTTCCTCGGGACGCACACCGAGCATGTCGCCGATGACCGCCATCGGCAGGGGCGCGGCGAGGTCCCAGACGAAGTCACACTCGCCGCGTTCGCACACCGCGTCGATCAGGGTGTCGCACAGCGAAACGATCTTGGATTCCAGGTCTTTCACCCGCTTGCGGGTGAAGCCGTAGTTGACGAGCTTGCGCCGCAACAGGTGTTGCGGGTCGTCCATCTCGATCATCATCTCGACGCCGGGCTGGTCGGGCCGGATGCCGCCGGCATTGGAGAACAGCTCGGGTTTGCGCTCGGCCTCGATGACCGCCTGGTACGTCGACGCGGCGGCCAGGCCGTTGCGGTCCCGGAACACCGGCTCGTTCTCCCGCATCCAGCGGTAGACCGCCCGGGAGTCGCCGGCGTAAAAGGTGCCGTCGGTCAGATCGACATCTGGTCTGGTCTCTACGGTTGTCATGAGATCTCCTGAGCATCGCCGAAGGTCATTTGCACGTTCTCAGCGGAGCTGGACAGCATCGCGCGCTTCGGAAGGCCAAGCGCCGCCAGCTCTTTCGCGTAGGAGTGATCGCCCAGTCGGACGCGCACCCCGCCGAATCGGGTGCGCACACCGTCGAGCGTGTAGTCAAAGGCGGTCTCGCAGGCGACACCATTGCGGTACGAGTAGCTGCGCTGCGCTTGGTGGCGCGGGGTCAGCCGGAACGGCAGGCCGCGGCGAAATTCCATGCCGATCACCAGTTGCCCGTCGACGCTGCAATCGAAGCCGAACTGTCGGCCCTCGCGAATGGTGAAGTCCGCCATGACTTTCGGGTATCCCCAAATCTTGGTTCCCGCTTCCAACGTGAACTCCTGGTCGACGGGCATGTGGTGGGTGAACGCGCCGGCCGACCCCAGAGCGCCGGGCCCGGATGCGTTCGACCCGGGTGGGTTGACCATCACGCTGGTGTTGTATTCGTGGTACTGCCGCAGGTCTCCGTCGATGTAATGCATGAACGTCAGGACCACGATCGCGCGCCCGGGCAGATAACGGCAGACCCGCAGGCCGCTGTAGTCGATCATGTGCTGTGCGGCGTCGGCGTCGACCGAGAACATCGCCACGTGCTGATTTGCTCTGCGGATCCGCACCGGCATCGTCAGCACGGTGCCCGCGATGGTGTGCTGCGAGGCTGTCATCGGGCCAATCTAGAACGCGTTCTAAACGTCTGGCAAGAAGGGCCTACACCAGACCGGCAAGTTCATTGATCTGCTCGGTATTGCGGCCGCTGACCACCATCATGGTGACGCCGGCGGCTTCCCACACCTTGATCTGCTTACGGACGTAGTCCACGTCGCCGACGATCGCGGCGTCGTCGATCACCTCGTCCGGGATGATCGTGGCGGCCTTGTCCTTCTGGTTGCTGCGGAAGAGCTTGGTCACGTCGTCGACCACCTCGGCGTATCCCATCCGCCGGTAGACGTCGGCGTGGAAGTTGAGTGTCCTCGGCGCCCATGCCGCCCATGTAAAGCGCGATATAGGGCTTCATGGCCGCGAAGGCCGCGGCGCGGTCGTCGGTGATGACGATGTTCGCGGTCGCGCAGATCTCGAAGTCCTCGCGGCTGCGTCGCGCCCCGGGCCGGGCGAACCCCTCGTCGAGCCACTCGTTGTAGGTGTCGGCCATGCGTGGCGTGTAGAAGATGGGCAGCCAGCCGTCGCAGATCTCGGCGGCCATCGCGACATTCTTCGGCCCCTCGGCGCCCAGCATGATCGGGATGTCGGCGCGCAGCGGATGAGTTATCGGCTTGAGCGGCTTGCCCAGTCCCGTGGTCCCCGCCCCCGTGAACGGCAGCGGATAGTGCGGGCCGTCGCTGGTCACCGGCGCCTCCCGGGCCCACACCTGGCGGATGATGTCGATGTATTCACGGGTGCGAGCAAGCGGCTTGGGAAACGACTGGCCGTACCAGCCCTCCACCACCTGCGGGCCGGACACCCCGAGCCCCAGAATGTGCCGCCCGCCGGACAGATGGTCGAGCGTCAGCGCAGCCATCGCGCACGCCGTCGGGGTACGCGCCGACAGCTGAACCACCGACGTGCCCAGCCGCAGCCGCCGCGTCGAGGAGCCCCACCAGGCCAACGGCGTGTAGGCGTCGGATCCCCACGCCTCGGCGGTGAACACGGTATCGAATTCGGCGGCCTCGGCCGCGGCGACGAGTTCACCATGGTTCTCCGGTGGCTGAGCGCCCCAATAGCCGAGCTGCAATCCGAGCTTCACCGCTGCCTCCTGAGGCCAACCTTGAAACGATTCTTAGAACCTGTTCTACTCGAAGGCGTGACAGCCACCTCGAGCGGCCCGACCTTGACCGATCATCGTGAGCCGCCTCTCTCCGCGCCACTAACGTTGTCCTTCGACTACACCCGTTCAGTCGGCCCCACGCTTGGCGAATTCTTCACCGCCCTGCGTGCGCGCCGCGTCCTGGGGGTGCGCGGATCGGACGGCCGGGTGCATGTGCCGCCGACGGAATATGACCCGGTCACCTACGAGCCGCTGGGCGAGATGGTACCGGTGTCGGCCGTCGGAACCGTCGTGTCGTGGACCTGGCAGCCCGACCGGATCGAGGGCCAGCCGTTGGACCGCCCGTTCGCCTGGGCGCTGATCAAGCTGGACGGTGCCGACACCCCGCTGATGCACGCGGTTGATGTGGGAGCCGCCGGTCCTTCTGCGATCAGCACCGGCGCCCGCGTGCACGTGCACTGGGCCGACGAGACGGTGGGCGCCATCACCGACATCGCCTACTTCGCGCTGGGCGACGAACCCGAAACAGGCGGAGCGCTGTCGGCATCCGGCGACGAAAAAGACCCGGTCACCATGATCGTCACGCCGGTATCGCTGACCATCCAGCACACCGCCTCGCACGAGGAAAGCGCGTACCTGCGGGCCATTGCCGAGGGCAAACTGCTGGGCGCCAGGACGGGCGAGAACGGAAAGGTCGATTTCCCGCCACACGGCGCGGATCCGGCCACCGGGCTGCCGACCACCGAGTTCGTCGAACTCCCCGACAAGGGCACGGTGACGACGTTCGCCATCATCAACATCCCGTTCCAGGGTCAGCGCATCAAGCCGCCCTACGTGGCGGCCTACGTGCTGCTCGACGGCGCCGACATCGCGTTCCTGCATCTGGTCGCCGACATCGACGCACACGACGTCCGGATGGGCATGCGGGTCGAGGCGGTGTGGAAACCCCGCGACGAGTGGGGTTTTGGCATCGACAACATCGAATACTTCCGGCCCACCGGCGAACCCGACGCCGAGTACGACACCTACAAACACCACCTGTAAAGGGCTTACTTCCACATGAGCGAACGCAAAGTCGCGGTCGTCGGGTTCGCCCGCGCCCCGCATGTCCGCCGCACCGACGGCACCACCAACGGCGTCGAGATGTTGATGCCGTGCTTCGCCCAGCTGTACAAGGAGCTGGGCATCAGCCAGAGAGACATCGGTTTCTGGTGCTCCGGCTGATCGGATTACCTTGCCGGCCGGGCATTTTCGTTCATCTCGGCAATCGACTCGATCGGCGCCGTTCCGCCGATCAACGAGTCGCACGTCGAGATGGACGCGGCGTGGGCGCTCTTCGAGGCCTACATCAAGATCCTCACCGGTGAGATCGACACCGCCCTGGTCTATGGCTTCGGAAAGTCCTCCGCCGGCATTCTGCGCCAGATCCTGTCCCGGCAGACCGACCCCTACACCGTCGCCCCGCTGTGGCCGGATTCGGTGTCAATGGCCGGACTTCAGGCCCGGATCGGCCTCGACTCCGGCAAATGGACCCACGAACAGATGGCTCAGGTTGCCCTCGACTCGTTCGCATGCTCTGAACGCAACGACTCCGTGAAACCGGCCAAGAGCATTGACGAACTGCTCGACCGCCCGTTCTTCAACGACCCGCTGCGGCGCCACGACATCGCGCCGATCACCGACGGCGCCGGCGCAATCGTGCTGGCCGCCGACGACCGTGCCCGCGAGTTACGCGAAAACCCGGCCTGGATAACCGGTTTCGACCACCGTATCGAGTCCCCGTCGCTGGGCGTGCGCGATCTCAGCGTCTCGGTGTCCACCGCGGCGTCGGCCAAGACGGCGACCGCCGGAAGCACCGACGGGATCGATGTCGCCGAAATCCATGCGCCGTTCACCCACCAACACCTGATCCTCGCCGAGGCCATCGGGCTACCGGCGTCCACGAAGGTCAATCCGTCCGGTGGCGCGCTGGCAGCCAACCCGATGTTCGTCGCCGGACTTGAACGCATTGGTTTTGCGGCACAACATATCTGGAATGGTTCGGCGGGACGGGTGCTGGCGCACGCCACCAGCGGACCGGCGCTGCAGCAGAACCTGGTCGCGGTGATGGAAGGACAGAACTGATGGCCGGCGCGGGCGCAAACCTTGCCGCGGTACTCGGTACCGGGCAGACCAAATACGTGGCCAAACGCAAAGACGTGTCGATGAACGGATTGGTGCGCGAGGCGATCGACCGGGCCCTGGCCGACTCCGGTTCCACCTTCGACGACATCGACGCCGTGGTGGTCGGCAAGGCGCCCGACTTCTTCGAGGGCGTCATGATGCCGGAGCTGTTCATGGCCGACGCCATGGGCGCCACCGGCAAGCCGCTGATCCGGGTTCACACGGCGGGTTCGGTCGGCGAATCGACCGGCGTGGTGGCGGCCAGCCTGGTCCAGTCGGGCAAATACCGCCGCGTGCTGGCGATGGCCTGGGAGAAGCAGTCGGAATCCAATGCCATGTGGGCACTTTCGATTCCCATTCCCTTCATCAAGCCGGTCGGCGCCGGCGCCGGCGGGTATTTCGCCCCGCACGTGCGGTCCTACATCCGCCGCTCGGGGGCGCCATTGAACATCGGCGCCATCGTCGCAACCAAGGACCGGCTCAATGGTGCCCGTAACCCGTTGGCCCACCTGCACCAACCCGACATCACCGTGGAGAAAGGCGATGCAATCCCCCATGCTCTGGCACCCGATCCGCCACGACGAGACCTGCCCTTCGTCGGATGGCGCCTGCGCCTTGGTGATCGGCAACGAGGAGATCGCCGATGCCCGTGTGGCAGCAGGACATCCGGTCGCCTGGGTCCACGCCACCGCGCTGCGCACCGAGCCGCTGCAGTTCTCCGGCCGCGACCAGGTCAGCCCGCAGGCCAGCCGCGACGCGGCGGCGGCGCTGTGGAAGGGGGCCGGCATCACCAGTCCGATCGACGAGATCGACGTCGCCGAAATCTACGTGCCGTTCTCCTGGTTCGAGCCGATGTGGTTGGAAAGCCTCGGGTTTGCCCCCGAGGGCGAGGGCTGGAAGCTCACCGAGGCCGGCGAGACCGCGATCGGCGGACGGCTGCCGGTTAACCCGTCGGGCGGGGTGCTGTCGTCGAACCCGATCGGCGCCTCCGGCCTGATCCGCTTCGCCGAAGCCGCGATCCAGGTCATGGACAAGGCCGGCGATCATCAGGTCCCGAACGTGCGAAAAGCGTTGGGACACGCCTACGGAGGCGGATCACAGTACTCACTCCATGTGGGTGGTCGGAAAGGACAAACCACAGTGAGCCGGATGAAGTACACCCTCAGTATCGCGATGGGGCAGATCGACGAACTGGTCGATCTGGCCAAGACCGCAGAGGAAGTCGGGTTCGACTCGATCGCTCTGCCGGATTCGATCTTCTACTTCGAGAAGCAGTCCGTCGACTATCCCTACACCGCCGACGGGGAGCCGACGTTCGACGAGGAGCCCCCTGGGTCGATCCGCTGATCCTGGCCGGCGCGATGGGTGCGGTCACCTCGAAGCTGCGGTTCTACACCAACGTCATGAAGCTGGGTTCGCGTAACCCGCTGCTGCTGGCCCGTCAGGTCGGCTCGGTGGCCAACCTGACCAACAACCGCTTCGGCTTCGGAGTGGGAATCGGCTGGGCGCCGAGGAATTCGAGTGGTGCGGAGTGCCCTACGCACGCCGCGGCAAGCGCGTCGACGAGATGATCGAAGTGATCAAGCTGGTGCTCGCCGGCGGCATGGTCGAATTCCACGGCGAGTTCTACGATTTCGACCGCCTGCAGATGAGCCCGGCCCCCAGTAAGCCGGTGCCGTTCTACGTCGGCGGCCACACCGACGTGGCGCTGCGCCGCGCGGCCCGCGTCAGCGACGGCTGGACCAGCGCGATGATGACGCACGCGCAGCTGGATGAAACCATCCGCAAGCTCAACGCGCTACTGGCCGAAAACGGCCGTGCGGATGACCCTTTCGAGTACCAGGCCGTCTGCATGGACAAGTTCGGGGTGGACGGCCACGGAGCTCGTCGAGATCGGGGTGACCGACTACATCACCATTCCCTGGATTTTCGATGGGCTGGGCTTCGACGCGCCACTCGACAAGAAGCAGGACTCGCTGAAGCGCTTCGCCGACACCTACATTCACTCGGGCTGGCAGGACACATGACCGACAAGCATCCGGCCCACCAAGCGGGCCGCCGCTCGCGCGAGGCGGTCGGGGCCCGCGACAAGGAAGCCTGGCTGGCGGTGTTCACCGACGACGCCATCATCGAAGACCCCATCGGGCCATCGGCTTTCGACCCCGACGGCAAGGGACACCGCGGACGCGATGCGATATCCCGGTTCTGGACATGGCCATCGCCCCCACCACCAAGATCGAGTTCGTCTTCCGCGACACCTATCAGTGTGGCAACGAGGAAGCCAACGTCGGGCACATCCTGATCACGACGGGCGCGTACCAGATCACCGCGAAAGGTGTGTTCACCTACAAGGCCAACGACGACGGCCTGCTGGTGGCCCTGCGCGCGTACTGGGAGATGGACCAGGCGGCCGCGAGCGCCAAGAAGATCTGATCTACTGCGGCACACGACTGACTCGGCTCACTCCACTTCAACACCGGAATCCCCATGGGCGAACTGGATTTCAACCTGGTGTAGCGAACCAGAAGCCGAGGATGACGATCACCACCACCACGGGCCAAGCCTGAAAGGCGGCACGTACCGGAAGCGGTGCTTGACGCAACTCCATGAAGTCCAGCATCACGTAGCTGACCTTCACTCCCGCGATGATGAAAATCCCGACCACCGCAACGGCCACGCCGAACAGGTCCTTCGACAACCCCCACGTCGTCACGCAAGTAGCCAGCATCAGGCACAGCCACACCATGGTGACACGCTCGCGCATTATCGACATCAGACTGCCCTCATGAGATAGAGCAGCGGAAAAAGCACGATCCACAGCAGGTCGACCAGGTGCCAGAAAGATGCCACGCATTCCGGCAGTACGCGGTGCGAACTGCTGTAAGCGGCGCGCCTGGAGCCGACCCACAGGTAGGTCAAAAGGCCGGTACCTGCGACCACGTGTATGAGGATCACGCAACTACCGGACCGATCTTGATGAGGTGACCGCTCGTTTGAGGTCGTTCCTATTCGGCGTTGCCCAACGCGACACTGCAATCCTGGAGATGGCGTCCAGCCACTCGGGCTACGACAGGTGGCGAGGCGGAGTGGAGTTCCAGGCGGACGCAGCCGCCCTGCGGGCGCGACGCATTGTGGGCGTGATGTTAGCCCGAGAAGCGGGCCGCGCGGCGATACGGCCCGGACTGGCGCCTAATACCCGTAGTGACGCGCTCAGCCCATTGCGGGCCGGTATAGCACGAAGCTAGCGATCGGGTTGGCGGCCGTTGGCGCCAAATCTAATTCGCAACGACGCCGTTGAAATCAATCCTCGGTGGGAAGTCGGCGAGCACCATGGAGCAATACCTCACCGCGTATCCCTTTCAGACGACGCGCTACGGCGACCGACCACTCGATACCGGCTGGATCGCCAATTGCCTTTCGCGCCGACTCGGTCACCCGCACAGTGCCGGCCGGTGCAGCGCTTGTGACTCGGCTCGCGAGATTGACCGGGCTGCCGTACCAGTCACCAGCACGGTTGACAGCGGGACCGAACGCAAGTCCGACCCGCAGTCTTGGGAAATCGTCCGCGGCCGCGGCATCAACCAGGTCCAGAGCCGTCACCAGTAGCTTGAGCGGGTCTGAGCAGACCAGCATCACCGCATCGCCGATGGTCTTGACGAATTGGACGGGACTTGCGACCACCGTCCGGGCAAGATCTGCCAGCCGCAGGGCGACCACTCCCAAATCTTCCGGCGGCATCTGCTCCCCGAGCCGCGTGAAACCCACAAGGTCGGCGAAAGCTACCGCGACTTCCCGCGCTCCCGGCAGCGTGCCGGTGGCGCGCTCAAACACGTTGATCGCCTCGGTCTCAAAGGAATGCCGCAAGGCCACCCGCAACAAAGCGTCAACCATCGGGCCAAATAGTGGTTCGGCATCGTGCGCCAGCACTTCGAAGGCCTGGGCCAGCTCGAGTTCCGTGGCGCCTGGATGCAGCAATGCCTGCAACCCCGCGTGACGCATTGCCACCGCCACGCCCGTGAGACCGTCCATCAGCAATCGCACGATCAGAGCCACCTGCGCTGGGTCAAGCCCAAGATCGACCAATCGCGACGCCCCTAAAACAGACTCGGCATCCGCCCGCGATAACAGCCGAGCACTGGGGTCCTCTGCACGAACCAGGCCAACGGCGCTGTGCAGTCGTTGGAGGAGTTCGAGGCTCACGCCGCTGGATTCCGAAATTTCTCGCGGCGAGACCAACGTTCCGTCATCGCCAATCATGCGATTGGCCGGCAGCAGCATAGGGCTGAACTCGCTACGGATCTGATCGACATCAAAGCCACGCTCGAGAACCATCGAACAAGCTCGGCACGCTCTTGACGGGCCCGCCCTTGCAGGTCGTCGAGCAACCCTAATTCCTCGACGTCCACGTCGTTCGGTACTGCCGGCACCGCGTCAACGTA
>CAVTLW010000056.1:0-142257 GCA_963735655.1 uncultured Actinomycetota bacterium | reverse complement strand
TCGCCAGGCCAGGACGGCGCGGCCGGTTGGCCCGTCCAGGAGGCGGGCGATCTGTGCGCGGGGCATGTCGGCCACCGCGGCGGTGAGGTCGACGAGGTGGTTCGAGGGCTGCGGTGAGGCCAGCGCGATCACGGCGTCTAGGGCTGCTGGGACCTCGTTCGAGAGTTCCTCGGGCCGCCAGGTGACGAGCAGGTAGCCCTTGGCGGCGGGGTTGAACACGCCCAGCGAGGCCCCGGCCCGCCCGAACGGGGCGTGGGCTTCGTCGACGACAACCCATTGGGGGAGGCCGGTCGCGGCCCGCTGGGCCTCGATCTCGGCGGGTAGGCCCGCCAGGTAGTTGGCCTGTTCGGCGGCGTCGAGGTGGGACAGGTTGACGACCACCGTCACGTTACGTAACAGACGAACGATCTCGGCGGGGCCGGCGAGGCGGCGGTCCTCGCCTCCAGTCACGAGCACGTCGGCTAGCTCGCCGAGGCCGATGTGGTCGCCTTCTGGGTCGAGGACGACCGCGGCGTAGCCGAGGTGGACCAGTTGTTCACACATCAGTCCGGTCAGGTAGGACTTGCCCGCCCCGGTGCCGCCGCACACCGCGACGTTGAGTTGGGAGGCGGGGAGGGTCACCGCCTCGCCGCGGTCGTCGATGCCCAGTGTGATTTGCCAGCGGCGCGGATGGATGTGGGTGCGCCCGGCAAGAAGCGGTCCTCGGAGCAGGTCGGCCACCCCTTGACCGTCGGGTAAGGCGAGCGTCACGTCGGCGTGCGCGCGGAGGCCATCAATGGCGTTGGCGACGGCCACGCCTATCTCGCACACCTCCAGCAGGCTGTGGTCGTTCTCGGCATCGCCGACTCCCAGGGTGTTGTGCTGCGACAGACCCAACTCGCCGAGCGCCTGCAGCACACCGCTGCCCTTGGTCACCCCGGCGGGCAGGATCATCAGCTCGCCCCGGTTACGCACTGGGCGGCAGTCCAGGCCCAAGCCTCGGATCACCTCCAGCGCGGCCGGCTCGTCGGCAGCGTCACAGGCGATCAGCACCTGCCCGCTGCGATGGACCACACCGAGGGCGCTCAGCCCCGAGCTCACGGCAGGATCGACGGGCGCGGCCAGCCGGCGGACGCCGACCGAGGTCACCAGCACCGCGCCGTTCTCGGCGACGAGCGCGTCGACGTGATCCTCGACATGCGCGAACACGGCGCGCAACTCGTTCACGATCCGCCCCGTGACCAGGATCACCCGGATCCCCCGGGTGCGCGCCTCGGCGAGCGCGGTCAGGGTGTCGGACGCGACGGGGCCGTCGGCGAGCGTGCCGTCGTAATCGACCGCCACCGCCCGGAAGTAGCCGAGCGCTCCCTCAGCCATGACCTCAACCAGCCGGTGGGGCCGCTCGGTGCCGCTGAGCGCGAACAGCTCATCGCCGCTGCCGGTGTCGATGACGAGTGCATCGAATTCCCCGGACCGGATGGCGCGCAACGTTTCTCGCGCCTCATCGAGCTCTTGGCGCAATTCCTCGGGGTCCTCGGGCGTTGCGTCCTCGGGGTCAACGGTCGTCACGGGGAGCCTTATGAGGCGCACCGCGCCCGTCGGGACCGGTTCCGACGAGCAGGCACTCGGCGAGCAGCTGGCCCACATGGCGCCGCGCCGCCGACGTGGAGCGTGAACGACAGGCGAGGATGGGCGTTGCGTCGGTCACGTGGCCTCGCGGGTTCGCGGCCGAAGTTGTAGGCCGACGAGCAGCCGGTCGATGTCGGAGAGGTCGCCGACGATCTTGCGGACGGGCTCAGGGAGCTTGCGGACGAGCGTCGGCACGGCCAGGATCTGGTCGTCGGCCGCCCGGCGTGGGTTCTCCAGCAGGTCCACGACTTCGATCTGGTGCCGTCCCGCCAGGTGCTGCTCGCAGATGCGCTGCAGGTTCTCCATCGCGAGGACACACTTGGGCGAGTGATCGGTGACGTAGAGGCGCAGCTCCCAGATCTCAATACGGGCGGCAGGTTCGGGGTTGCGCGGCGGTTGGGTCATCCCGCCCTCATTCGTTGGGGCGAGCCGAATCGGCCCAGCGCTGTGCGGCCAAGGCTGATTGGTCCGCCTCGGTGTCGGCCATCTGGTTCTGTTCACGCACGTCGAGTCGTTTCAGCTCGGCCCGATCAGCGACGAGCTCGTCCTGCAGCACACCAAGCTGGGCCTCGCGCTCGGCGATGCCCCGCTGTAGCTCTCGCCGGCGACGCAGAAGCTCCTCAGCCTGCCGTCGCGCCGCATCGCGCTGCTGGGCCTGATACACGAGGCGAGCCGAGCCGGTCATGATGCCCGCCGAGCCCACGTAAACGTCGACGAGCCCGACGCCGTGGTCGGTGAGCACGAACTCCCGCACCTGGTTTGAGTGGGCGCTGCCCCGCGACTTCAGCACATACAGCAGCCGGTTGCGCTCGCCGTTGGACTCGACGTTGCGCAGCAGCAGCCAGGTGTCAACCAGCGACGATACGCCCACCGTGCTCGTCTCTTCCTCGCGAGCCCACGCTGTCGCCATGGCGGTGATCCCCCGGGTCTTCAGCAGGTCGATCTGGCGTGCCACCATCGAGGCCACCTCGGAACTGGACGACCCGTCCGTTAGGCTGCCGATCCCGTCGAGCACGGCGACGGATGGCGCGACCTCCTCGATCAGCCGGGCCAAGATCGCCAGGTGGGTCTCGAGCCCGTACGCGGTCGGCCGGGCCGCCCAGATGCGCAGGACGCCCGTCTCAACCCAGTGCCGCAGCTCAATCCCCACCGATCGCATGTTGCGGAGGTACTGGTCGGGTGACTCCTCGAACAGGACCAAGAGCGCTCGCTCACCCCGCGCGCACGCCGAGTCGATCAGGTGCGCTCCGAGGGTGGTCTTGCCCGTGCCGGCCCCCCCGCTGACGAGCACGGTCGATCCCCGGAACGGGCCGCCGCCCAGCATGTGATCAAGGCGCGACACTCCCGTCGAGATGCGCTCCTCGGACGCGCCGTAGGCGAGACCGACCGACGTGCTCGGCAGCACGGCGAACCCGCGGGCCGAGATCAAAAAGGGGTACTCGTTCGTTTCGTGCGTCGACCCGCGATACTTGACGACCCTGAGAATGCGCGTGCAGATCTCCCCGCGCACGCGCTGGTCGAGCACGATCACGCAGTCAGACACGTACTCCTCGATCCCATGACGCGTGAGCCCGTCCTCACCCCGCTCCCCGGTCACGATCGCGGTGACCGACCTCTCCTCCAGCCAGTAGACCAGCCGACGGAGCTCCGCGCGCACGATCCCCTGGTCCTCAAACGCCCCGAACAGCACCTCGATCGTGTCGAGGACGACGCGCTTCGCCCCGATCCGCTCGATCGAGTCGGCGAGAAGGATGAACAACGGCTCGAAATCAAACTCCCCCGCCTCGCCGAACTGAGAGGGATCCACGCGGAAGGCATCTGCGACGAGCAGTTGGTCGCGCTGGAGCCCATCGAGGTCGAAGCCCAGTGAGGCGACGTTGGCGCTGACCTTTGCCGTCGACTCCTCAAAGGTCAGCAGCACCCCCGGCTCGCCATACTCCCGAGCGCCCGCGACGAGGAACTGCAAACCCAGCAGCGTCTTTCCCGATCCCGCCCCGCCCGCCACCAGCGTCGTCCTGCCCCTCGGCAGTCCGCCCGTGAGGATCTCGTCGAGTCCCCCGATCCCGGTCGGAGCCTTCGGTAACACCGGGCCAGCGGCAGCCTCGGCCGTACCTGACATCGGGTCCGTCACGCCATGATCGGACATCACAGCCTTCCGAGAGTCGCTTCTTGACAGACCCTATCCGTTCTACCCGCCCCTCGCAGGATAGGAGATACGTAGACCCGGTGCGCAAGAACGGTCACGATTTCGTGGCCCAGCCGAGCTGCCGTGCCACGCGGCATTATTCAGGGGAGCCCTGGCCGGTCGTCGGCGGTTTGCGTTCACCGGGACTGCGCCGTGCGTAGGCGATCGCTTCATCGGTGGACAGCGCGGCGCCATCGGCCCACGCGCAGTCGAAATCCTCCTCGCCCATCGCGTCACGCAGCGCCGCAAGCAAGGCTGCGTGGCCAGCGTGGTAGATCTGGAAGCGGACCTCGCCGGTGCGCTGCCGGATGGCGGCTGCGGCGCCGACGAGCCGGGCCGCATCGTGGTGACTGCCGGCATCGCCGGCCAGACCGGCTATGCATTCCAGGATGTCGGAAACACCCTGGTGCGCCTCGATGCTGGCCGCGCACACCAGCGCGTCGTGGGCGTCGCGTTCGGCCTGTTTGGGCTCCCCCTGCGCGATCGCGACGCGAGCGCGCGTCGTCAGGGCCATCATCAGGTGCCAACCCGCCATTGTGGGCACGGCTTCGTCCGCTAAGCCTCGGGCCGTGATGAGATCGCCGCATGCAAGTGCGGCCTGGGTCACGACATTTATCGTCACTGTATCGCGGTGGACCCTCGTGCGCTGCCAGGCCGCGTTGCTCGCGTCCTGTGCCGCGGCAACATCTCCGGCAGCGAGCGCCGCGAGCGCCAACCCAGCGTAGCCCAGGCCCGCGAAGACTCCGCCAAGCTCCGCTCCGGAATCACCGGCCGCGTCGGCAGCGGCTCGAGCCGCGTTCGTATCGCCCCGGAGCGCGAGCACGAAGCCCTGACTCGCTAGGCTGATGGCCCTCCACATCACATCGTGGTCTGCATCGGCCTCGGCTATCACCTCGCTGAACTGTGCGAGCGCGCCGGCCAGATCGCCCTGGATGCACTGCGCCATACCGAGGCACCAGCGGCACTGACGCGAATCGAACCGGTCGCCGATCGCATCGGCGAATTCGCGACCTTCTTCGGCGGCCGCGCGCGCCGCGATCGGGTCACCCTGCAAGACCGCCCCGAGCGCCTGCCAGCCGAGGATCTGGCTCAACCTCCACCCATCGCCTAGTGCCCGGGCAAGGCTGCTCGCCTCGGCGAAGTACAGCCGGGCCAGCGCGGGGTTGCCGCCGGCGATACAGCCGCAGGCGGTCAGCGCCCCCGCCAACAGGGCCGGGTCGCCGAGTTCGCGCGCGATTGCCAGGGCTTGTTGGGCCTGATCCGTGTTGTCGGTGGCGCCCACTGAAGCGTCGAGCACGGCCTTGTCGGCGAGCGTTCGCGCGCGCACCGCGGGCGCCACCTCGGCCTGGTGCGCATTCTGCTCGGTGAGGACGTGGTCGAACCAGGCCAGCCCTTCCCGGAGACGGCCCCGCCCAAGCCACAGCGGCTGCAGTGAAGACGCCAGCGCCGACGCAAGCTCGATATCGGAACTCTCGAGACTCCACGCGAATGCGGCCCGCAGGTCGTCGAAGTCGGTTTCGGCCTGCTCGAGATGCTGCTGATGGCCGGTGCGCGCCGGGGTGTCGAGCAGGGCCGCCATCGACGTGTAGTAATCGCGGTGACGCGCGCGCACGGAATCGGCTTCGCCGGATTCGCCCAGTTTTTCCAGGGCGTACAGGCGCACCGTGTGCAGCAGCCGGTATCGCGTTCCGTGCCGACTGTCTTCGGCCACGACGAGCGACTTGTCGACGAGCAGGGTGAGCTGATCGAGGACCTGGAAGGGCTCTACGTCACCGTCGCCGACCGCCTGCGCAGCGTCGAGATCGAAGCCGCCCCTGAACGCGGCCAGTCGGCGGAACAAGACTCGTTCGGGGTCGGTCAACAGCGCGTGCGACCAATCGACCGAGGCGCGCAACGTCTGCTGGCGGCGCACCGCGGTCCGGGCACCGCCGGTCAGGAAGCGGAAGCGGTCGTGAAGACCCTCGACGATCTCGGTCAGCGACAAGGCACGCACCCGCGCCGCCGCGAGCTCGATCGCCAGCGGCATCCCGTCGAGGCGCCGACAGATCTCCGTCACGGTGGCAGCGTCGTCGTCGGTGATACTGAAATCGGGCCGGACGAGGCAGGCGCGGTCGGTGAACAACTCGATCGCTTCGGCGCCCAGTGACAGTGGCGGCACCCGCCACGTCACCTCGCCGGCCACCGCGATCGGCTCACGGCTGGTGGCCAGCAGCGTCAACGCCGGACAGGCCCCCAACAGAGCAACGACCAGCGCCGCGCACGCGTCGAGCTGATGCTCACAATTGTCCAACACGACCAGCATCTGGTGGTCGCCGATGAAACGGGCGAGTGTGTCCATCGTGGAGCGGCCCGGTTGGTCGGGCAGGCCCAGCGCGCGGGCCACGGTGATCGGCACGATGTCGGGATCGGTGATGGGCGCCAGATCGACGTACCACACGCCGTCACCGAACTCGCCCGCTACCTGCGCGGCGATTTGGACCGCCATGCGTGTTTTGCCCACGCCGCCCGCGCCGATCAGAGTCACGAGTCGGCTGTCGGCCAAGGTCTGCCGCACCTCGTGCATCTGCGCGCCGCGGCCGACGAAACTGGTGAGCTGCACCGGAAGATTGTGGGCGGCAAGGTTGTCGGGTGTGCGTAGCGGCGGGAACTCGTTGCAGAGGTCCCGGTGGCACAGCTGCACCACCCGTTCGGGGCGGGTCAGATCGCGCAGCTGGTGGGTGCCCAGATCGGTCAGCCACGCATCGGCTGGGAGCTGGTCGACCACCAGATCGCGGGTGGTGCCCGACAGCACGGTCTGTCCTCCGTGCGCCAGATCCCGCAGACGTGCCGCCCGGTTGACCGTCGGGCCGACGTAGTTGCCTTCGTCGCGCAACTGCACCTCGCCGGTATGCACGCCGATGCGCAGCCGGATTAGGCCCAGCAGTTCCCGCTGCAGCTCCAACGCACACGCCACCGCGTCGCTGGCGCGCGCGAACGCGACCACGAAGCTGTCACCTTCGCCCTGTTCGACCGGCCGCGCACCATCGTGGGCCGCGACGATGGCCGACACGGTGCGATCGAGCAGCGCGACGGCCGCCGCCATCTCGTCGGGTTGCGTCTCCCACAGCCGCGTCGAGCCCTCGACGTCGGCGAGCAGCAACGTCACCGTTCCTGTGGGCAGAACCAAGCTCACGCTGGATCCCACAACTTCACTGCTCCAGTATTGATGAAATTGGTTGGGCGGAATCCTGATTCATCCCACATGACCATGCTCCTCAACTCGCAGCTGCACGGCAATGGGCCGGTGCCTTAGCCGGATGGGTTGGCGCTACCGACGCGACCGCCAGTCAAGCGTACGAACCGGCTGACTAGCCCGTTTACAGTGCCTCCGGTCGGACTCGAACCGACACTGAGCGGATTCTAAGAACGAACGGCGCGGCCGCGCGGGCGGTACCCCGTGCGTACCCCCGACACAGCCGCACCGCATCCGTACGGGCCCTGTACCGCGCCCATGCCCAAGCCATACCAAAGCCGGAGGTGCAGTTGGTATTTGAGTTAGACAGCAGTGCGCCTACCAGGCATTTCCGGACGGGCGTTCGGCCCTGGAAATAGCTTCCCAAGCTGAATACGCGGGTTCGATTCCCGTCATCGGCTCCACAAAACCGCAGTTTAGGACGTCGTCGCTCGCCGCGGATACTGCTAACCCTCACCCCGCAACAGCGGGCGCAGCGTGTGTAGCACGTCGGGGTCCTCGATGGTCGACGGGATCGGCTCGTCCTTGCCATGGGCGATGCCGCGCATGGTCTTTCGAAGGATCTTTCCCGAGCGGGTCTTGGGCAGCGCTGGAACGACGTCAACCTGCTTGAAGCACACCACGGCACCGATCTCGTCGCGGACGGCTTTGACGATCTCGTCCGCGACACCGTCGGCAGACGCGCCCGCCTTCAAAACGACGAACCCGCGCGGGACCTGACCCTTGATTTCGTCGGCGACGCCGATCACCGCGCACTCCGCGACCGCCGGGTGCGCGGCCAACACCGCCTCAATCTCGCCAGTCGACAATCGGTGCCCCGCAACATTGATCACGTCATCGATGCGGCCCATCACAAACAGATAGCCGTCGTCGTCGAGGTAGCCGCCGTCACCGGTGAGGTAGTACCCGGGGTGCTCGCAGAGGTACGAGGCTTCGAAGCGGTCGTCATCGGCCCACAGTGTCGGCAACGTGCCGGGCGGGAGTGGCAGTCGGATGCAAATCGCGCCCTCCTCGCAGGGATCGCACCCGGAGCCGTCGGCGCGAAGGATGCGCACGTCGTAGCCAGGCATCGGCGTCGTCGGTGATCCCGGCTTGATCGGCAGCGGCTCGATGCCCATCGGGTTGGCCGCGATCGCCCAACCGGTCTCGGTCTGCCACCAGTGATCGATGACCGGGATGCCCAGCTTCTCGGATGCCCATTTGTAAGTGTCGGGGTCGAGCCGCTCGCCGGCCTGGAAGAGATAGCGCAGCGCGGACAGGTCGTATTTGGCCAAATACGTGCCGTTCGGGTCTTCCTTTCTGATCGCCCGGATCGCGGTCGGCGCCGTAAAGAGCGCCTTTGCGCCGTGTTCGGACGCCACGCGCCAGAATGCGCCCGGATCAGGTGTGCCGACGGGCTTGCCCTCGTACAGCACGGTCGTCGCGCCCAGCAGTAACGGGCCGTACACGATGTAGGAGTGGCCGACAACCCAACCCACGTCGGAGGCAGCCCAGAACACCTCGCCGGGTGCCATATCGTAGATGTTTCGCATGCTCCACAGCAGCGCGACGGCATGACCGCCGTTGTCGCGGACGATGCCTTTGGGTTTGCCGGTCGTACCGGAGGTGTAGAGGATGTACAGCGGGTCGGTGGCCGCGACCGGCACTGCATCGACGGGCTCGGCGTTATCCACCAGATCGTGCCAGTCGAGATCCCGGCCCTCGGTCAGCTCGCAGCGATGCCGGTCCCGCTGGACGATCACGCAGCTGCGCGGCGGATGCTGCGCAGTCTCCAGTGCGGTATCGAGCATCGGCTTGTACTCCACCAGCCGGGACGGCTCGATCCCGCAGGAGGCCGAGACGATGACCTTCGGGCGGGCGTCATCGATTCGCGTCGCGAGTTCGTGCGGGGCGAACCCGCCGAACACCACCGAATGCACTGCGCCGAGCCGCGCGCACGCCAGCATCGCGATCACGGCCTCGGGGATCATCGGCATGTAAAGGACGACACGGTCGCCCTTTTGCACGCCGAGTGCACGCAGCCCACCCGCGAATCGTGCTGTGTGGTCGAGCAATTCGCCATAGGTGTAGGTGCGCTGAGTGCGCGTCACGGGCGAGTCGTAGATTAGCGCCGGCTGATCCGCGCGGCCGTCGGCGACATGGCGATCCAGCGCGTTGGCGCAGGTGTTGAGCTCGCCGTCGGGGAACCATCGGTAAAACGGCGGATGGCTGTCGTCCAGCACCCTTTGCGGCTCACGCGTCCAGGACACCGCACGTGCGGCCTCCGCCCAAAACGCCGACGGATCCGCAATGCTCGCGCTGAACAGTTCCCGATGACCGCCCATGCCGGCTCGCTCCTCAATCGTTGGATGCGCGGGAGGCGCAGCACTACTCAACCACCGCTGACGATCTTCGGTAAGGCGCGGGCCGCAGCTCACCCGCGTGCTGACTAGGCGGGCGTTGCAGCGGGCCGCGGTCAGTTAGCCCGCCTGTCGGGGTTGACGGCACTGCCGAACGCGGCGCAATGTGATACTCGTCATATGACCACTGGTCACGGGGTAGAAAGGCGGCAGCTCATGACCACGAGGGACAAGTACACGGACGTGCCCGAGCCGTATTCGTGGGAGGTCCCCTGCGCCGGCGACGCACGCTTCACGTGGGAGTACGACGACGGGCGCGCCCGGCTGCTTTCCCTGTACCAAAAGGGAAAGGACAAGCAGTGGGATGCCCAGTCGCGCATCGACTGGACGCAAGACGTCGACCCGATGAACCCGGTCGGACTGCCCGACGAGTTCCATCCGCTGTTCGGCAGCCCGATGTGGGAAGCCGCAGACGAATCACGTCGTGCCGAGATGCGCCAGCACTTCCAAGCCTGGCAGTTCTCGCAGTTCCTGCACGGCGAGCAGGGGGCGATGGTGTGTGCGGCCAAGATCGTCGAGGTCGTCCCGGACATGGACGCGAAGTTCTACGCGGCCACCCAGACCATGGACGAGGCCCGGCACGTCGAGACGTTCTCGCGGTTTCTGCAGGAGAAGGTCGGCCTGGTCTACCCGATCAACAAGAACCTGACCGCACTGCTGGACGACACCCTGCGCGACTCGCGCTGGGACATGCCCTACCTCGGCATGCAGGTCCTCATCGAAGGGCTGGCACTCGCCGCCTTCGGGGTGACTGCGTGACATGGCGCCGCCGGACTCGCTGGCCAAGCAGTTGCTGGCCTACGTCATGCAGGACGAGGCCCGGCACGTCGCCTTCGGCCGAATCTCGTTGAAGGACTACTACTCCGCGCTGACCGAAGCGGAGCGGGACGAGCGTGAAGAGTTCGTCGTGGACGCCTGCTACCTGATGCGCGACCGGTTCCGCGGCGAGGAGGTTTTCGAGACCCTCGGCCTCGACGTCAAAGCGTGCACCGCCTGGGTCGACACGTCGCCGCTGATGATCCAGTTCCGCTCGCATCTGTTCAGCCGCATCGTGCCGATCGTCAAGGACATCGGGTTGTGGGGCGACAAGGTGCAGAAGGCCTTCTCGGACATGGGTGTCCTCGACATGGCCGGCTTCGACATCGAGACGCTGATGAAGGCCGATGAAGATCAGGCCGACGCGCTGGACAAGTCACACGCCGAGATGGCCGGCCGGGCCCTCGAGGTGGACCAGGTGATCGCGGCGGGCGCGAGCTAACCCGATATCCGGCTGCGGCTCGGAAGAACGGCATCGACAGCGGGGCTCAACCGCGCACGTTCGGAGTGCCGCTGGTAGGCCTTCCGGGCACCCGCTGCGCACGTCCGACGCGCCGATTATGACGACGTTGGTCAGCGCTCTCGAGAGGTTCGGCACCGGGCGCAACTAGAGACGAAACTGACGTCGATCCGTCTACCAAAACGTGTCCCGGTGGCCAATGTGGGCGCATGAGTGACCGACATCACACCGACGTTGTCGTGGTGGGTGCAGGCTGCGCGGGACTCTGCGCGGCGTACCGTCTTCGACTCGCAGGTCTTTCGATGCGCATATTGGAGGCTGGCGACCCGGGGCCCCAATCCGGGCCCAGATCGCCGACGCCCTGTGCGGGTTCTTCGCGGCCAGCGAAGTCAAGTCCGCGTAGGCCAGCGCGGGACTGCCACGATAAATCCCATGCGCGCGGCGGCACACCCCTATACGCGCCGGGGCCGCTAAAACTGATGGAGATTGAGCCCTACGGAGATCCGCATGACTGCACCTGTGATGGACCCGTGAGATACATCGACGCCTGGCGGTCCTGCACCACGTTCGAGGAAGTCACCGGCAATGTTGCGATGACCCGATCGATTAGTGTCCGCGGACCGCGGCTACGGAAGCCCGGCTAACCCGTCCAGGCCGAGCAGCCCCCCACCAGTACCGCCGGCGCCGGCCTTCCCCGGGGTTGTGCCGGTCCCGCCGTTGCCGCCATCACCACCGTTGCCGACCTGCCCGGCGTTGCCGCCCTTTCCACCGTTGCCGCCGACGCCGCCCGCGGCGACGCCGATCCCGCCGTCACCGCCGTGACCGCCGTTGCCGATCAGCCCGGCCGTGCCGCCGGCCCCGCCCTTCCCGCCAATTACGTTGGAAGTGCCGCCACCGCCGCCGGCCCCGCCATCGCCGAAGAGCATGCCCGCCTTGCCACCGGCCCCGCCATCCCCGCCGATCGCGGCGTTAGACGCGGCGCCGCCGCCGCCGCCGTTGCCGCCGGCGCCGAAGAGCATGCCGGCCTGGCCGCCGGCCCCACCCTTCCCGGCAACGGCGCTGGCGCTGCCGCCGGCGCCGCCAAGGCCGCCGGCGCCGGAGAGTATGCCGGCCTGGCCGCCGGCCCCACCATTGCCGGCAATCGCGCCGCCAGCGCCGCCGGAGCCGCCGGCCCCACCATCGCCGGAGAGCATGCCGGCCGAGCCGCCGTCCCCGCCAGCCCCGTTAATTGCGCCGCCACTGCCGCCGGCGCCGCCGGCCCCACCATCGCCGGAGAGCATGCCCCCGTGGCCGCCGGCCCCGCCATGCCCGTTGATTGTGCCGGGGCTGCCGCCGGCGCCGCCGATGCCGCCAGGGCCGCCGGAGCCAAACAGCCCACCGGCGCCGCCCACCCCACCGGGACCCCCTGTGGCCTTATCGGTGTACCCGCCGGTGCCACCAGCGCCGCCGGCGCCGAACAGCCCCGCGGTGCCGCCGACCCCGCCGGCACCGCCATTGCCCGCGGCGCCGTTGCCGCTGCCGCCGGCACCGCCGGTGCCGCCGGAGCTGAACAGTCCGCCGGCCCCGCCGGCCCCGCCGTTCCCCCCGAGGCCAGCGGCGTTGAATCCGCCGGCACCGCCGCTGCCGCCGGCCCCGAACAGCAGCCCGCCAGCCCCGCCGGCCCCACCGCTGGTGGTGCCGGGCCCACCGGCCCCGCCGGCCCCGCCGGCGCCCAGCAGGCCCGCGGCCCCACCGGCGCCGCCGTTCTGGCCGACCCCGCCGGACGCGCCGTTGCCGCCGGTACCGATCAAGATTCCACCCGCTCCGCCGTTGGCCCCGCTGCCCGGGGCCCCTTGGGTGCCGTTGCCGATCAGCGGGCGCCCGGTCAGCGTCAGGAAGGGCGCATTGATTGCGGTGAGAAGCCCCTGTAGCGGCGTGGCAGCGGCGGCCTCAGCACTGGCATACGAGACCGCACCGCCGGTCAACGTCTGCACAAATTGGTCATGAAACGCCGCCGCCTGCGCGCTGAGCGCCTGATACCCCTCGGCGTGCCCGGAAAAAACCGCCGCGATGGCCGCCGACACTTCATCGGCGCCCGCCGCCAGCACCGCCGTCGTGTGAGCCCTCGCGGCCGCGTTGGCCGCGCTGAGCGCCGATTCGATACCGGCTAAATTCCCCGCTGCCGCGGCCAGCGCCTCCGGCGCCGCGCTTACAAACGACATCTGACACCTCCCAGTGCGCCATGACGACTACGCCATGACGACGCCATGCCTCCCGGGGATCGCCGGTCACCATCACCAAGCGATGTGAATACATCATCACCCTGCAGGCACGGCATCGTTTGGTTTCGCCGAATTTGCTCCAGCTTTTCGGCCGACCGGCTGCACACGCTGAGCACGCAGGTTCGATTCCCGTCATCGGCTCCACATGCCGGTGGAGCGGGCCCGGACAGCTAGCCCGCCGATCTCCGTTGACGGCGCTGCCGAACGCGGCGCACTGTGATACTCGTCATATGACTGTGAGAATCCCATGACCACATTCGAGGGCCGCACGGTGCTCATCACCGGCGGTGGGCTGGGCCCGGGCGCGGCCTGCGAGATGGAGAACAAGTCGGCGAACTGGGAATCGGTCACCCCGGTCCTTGTCGTGCGGGAAGTCGAGAGTTCCCAGTCGGCGTCGAAGACCGGTTTCAATCGGGCGACCACCGCCGGGTCGCTGATCGCGATGCCGAGTTCACGCCGCAAATCAAAGGCGCTGCGGTCGATATTCATCGAGCCCACCCGTGTCTGACCCAGTTGTCCACTGCGGCGTCGATGTCTCGGACGACGTAGCCGATCTGAGCGATCTGTCCGAAGAGTCGGCTCATGATTGACCTGCTTCCTGTGCGGTGGTGAATCGGTGGATGAGGAGGGCTTCGACTTCGCTTCGGGCGGCGTCGAAGTCGACGTGTTCGTCGATCAGGGATTGCAGCGCCACGCCGCGAAGCATGGCGACGATGACCGTGGCGAGTCCGTCGGGATGAATCGTGTGGGGTAACTGCCCGGCGCTCATCGCGACTTTGATCGGCTTCTCGATCTCTTCGCGAAATTCGCGGTCGGCGGCCACCATTCGAGTGCGGGTGTCCTCGGTGGGGTTGGCCACCGCGTCCGCCCACAGCACCAGGCGTGCCCGGTTGACCGGTTGCAGGTCGGCGATGACGTCGAAGTAGACGTCGATGAGCGTGCGCAGTTCGGTCATGGGGTCGCCGGTTCCGCCTTGGTCGAACATCGCGTCACGGAATTGGTGGGTCACGGCTTCGACGAGACGTTGCATCAACGCACCCTTGGAGCCGAAGTGATGCGTCGCGAGGCCGCGGCTGTAGCCGGCTCGTTCTCCGACGTTGGCCAGTGTGACCTTGGACGGTCCGACCTCGCCGACCAGTTCGGCCGCCGCGGCGATGAGGCGGCGTTCGGCTTCGGTTCGCCGGAACTCTTGGGTGCGGGGACCGTCGATGCTGTCGGTCATGGGCGCCTTCTCGGTGGTCCCGCACCCCGGGACAACTAACTTGTTGGCTAACAAGTTATGGTACGAGACGGTACCACAGTCAAGAATGTTGCGGGCCTGTTGGATTTCTAGGCCGATACCCGCACCGGCGCGGTGAGATAGTCCTTCGACAGTCCCAAAGCGGTGACAGTAGCTAAAACGAGCACGTAGACGGGCAGCAGATGCTCGAAAGTGGTGTAGCCAACCGCGAAGTGAATCGACCAGGGCCGGGGCCGTGCCGAAGCCGCATCCCAGCAACAAGCACCACCAGACCCACCGCTGCCCTCGCCGCCAACCCCACATGCTGATCAGCAAGACGGCCAAACCGGCGCCGATCAACGCCCCGCCGAACCCGGCGCGGTCGTGAGCGATAAACGGCAAAAGGCGACCGTCGGCATCCCTGAGGTGCTCGGCGTGAGTGTGCATGAAACCGAGATCGGTCGGGACGAACACCGAGGTGAATCCGACGGTGGAGATGACCACGCCAGCCACTGTCAGCCCCCCGCCGACGCCGATCATGATCAGCTGACCCCACAACGCACGGCGGCGCTGCGGTTCCGGCCCTTCGACGATCGGCGGCCAGTGCGGCCCAGGGACCTGCCGCCACGCGGCGATCACCAGCATCGGGAACAAGGAGACAACGACCAGCGTGTGCAGCGGTTCCACGAACCCGCCGGTGCCGAGAAAGTAGAAGTAGCTGCCGAAAATCACCAGACCGGAGATCTGCAACGCGCGGCGCGCCCACCGGTGGCCCTGGCGCATCGCGTGCGCCAGTCCTAGATACAGGATCCCGATGCCGATCATGTTGCCCGCCATCGTGATTCGATCGTGCTGCAGAAAGCCCACCAGGTGATGATTTATGCGATGCAGATCCGCTACCGACGCGTCCAGATAGTCACGGTCGTACCACAGCAGCACCGGGCCCACCGCGATCACGGCCGCGCCGACGCCGGCCAGGATCAAGCCGACACCGACCAACGCTGCCCACACCCAACCCGGCCACCGCCTGGGATCGCGCGGGATCTCTCGCAGCGGAGCCGGCGGTGACGTCGGGGTAGCCGCCTCGATCACCCGGCTGAACCACCCCGGTCCCGCCGCCACCAGAACCGTGCGAGTGGCCAGCACAACGTTCGAGGGATCGCGTAGTGCGTCGACCGCGGCCGCAAGATCGGGCGTCGACAGATGCACGGTGTCAGCGGCGGCGCCGACGCCGACGGCATCGACATATGCGGAAATCGCTTCGGCTGCTTCGGGACTGTCCGCGACTGCGGTGACCCGGCACCGCCGGCTCTCGACCGCGCGCCTGACGAGATCGGCGTCACCGAGCCGCACGGGGTTGATCTCGATCACGCTGGCTCCCTGCACCGGAAGCACTGTGATTGCCTCCCGAGCAATCGACGGCGGAACGGACGCGCCGAACCGGTTCGACCACTGCGGCGGAAGGGGCGGGTGGTCGAAGACCCGCGGTATCCACCATCGGCCGCCGAAGCCCCGGATGAGCAACGCGAGGAACCGCAGCGCGAGGACCTGAGTTCGGTGCTCGCCGAGGATGGCCGCGGCAAACGGGCGAAGCGGGTGGTAGGTCCAGTCCGGCACAGTCGGATCCTCTCACTGCGAGGACCGCGCGGTAATCCGGCAAGCGCCCGGTGTCAGGACCGACTACGGCGTGTTGGTGATCGTGTCGGCGAGGGTGCGGAAGCCGCTGTTCGTCAGCAGCGAGGCCAGTCCGCCGAACTTCGTGCCGCCCAGGGTCAGGTTGACATTGATGTTGTTGCCGAGAATATCCAGGGGCACAGTCGCGGTCAGCGGATGCGGCGGAACCAGGAACCCGTCGAACGGGAGATGGGCCGTGACCGGAATGGTGACCGTTCCCAGCCCTAGCACTGGAATGGAACTCAGATCGACCTGGATCGGCAGCGGTAGATCCAGGATGACTTCGCCGTTGAGGAAGCCGTCCAGGAAGTACGCAGGCATGTCGTTGATGCCACCGAGCACCTGGGGCAGGTTGCCGGTCAGCATGCCGGCCCCGATGATCTGCCCGGACGTGGCAATCCCGTTCAATCCGGCAACCGGTGCGCCCGCAACCCCGAACAGCATCGACAGCGCCAACCCGAAGTTCGAATCGAGTCCAAGCGAGACGCTGGGCAGGACCACAGGTAGAGGTAGAAGGTGGCCAAGGTCGATCTTTGGCGTAATGGTCGCCGAGACGGTCGTATCCGTGAGCGCTGTGAAGAAGTGACCGGCGTTGGCGACCATCTGTTGGCCGACCGAATGGCCCGTCATCAGTGTGCTCATGCCAAGCAACTCCTGGCCGGGAAGGGACAGGATCGGGAATGTGTCCGCGATCGGGCCCAGCAACATAATGTTGCTCAAATTACGAGTGTCGAACCCGTTCAAGAAGAGATCGAGGACCGCCCTGGTGCCGTCGTTAACCGCCAAGTTGTAATGCCCGGCCGCAATGTCCTGGTTGACCAGCGACCACTCGGACGGGAATTTCGCAAAGTTGGTGTTCAGGTCGGCGTCGAATTTCGCGCCGTAGGTATTGATCGTGTTCAGGGCACCGGTTGTACCGTCGGCGGATATCTTCAGGTACTTGGCCGTGTCGAAGGACGCGAGGCCCTGGGCGCCGATTTGCAGAGTCTCCGGCATGTGTTGCAACTCGAAGGGCAGGTTCTGGAAGGCGAGGGTGAAGTCCCTGCCGGTCAAGTAGTCGTAGCCCTGCCAGTTGTGGGTGATCGTGCTGGCCAACGGGAACGGGTCGCGGGCGAAGGCCTCGTTGAGAGACACCAGGTTGGCGTTGGTGTGCTCGTAGAGCATCTGCCAAGCGTTGAGCGGAGGGCCAGTGGGGGCAGGAGTAGCCGGGCTTCCAAATATCCCTGGTAGTAGGCCCTGAAGGATGGGGCCGAGTCCTGGGATGTTTACCAGCTGGCCGGTCAGGAACTGTTGGGCTTGGCCGGCGATCAGCGCGGTCGCGAAGGCGCCGGCCTGCTGGTCGAAGGCTTGGAACAGCGGGGCCAACGGCCCGGTGCTGGACAGCGAGGCTAGGAAGCTGTTGCCACCGATCAGCGGGCCCAGGAGACCACCGGTGCCACCGAACAGGATCGGGTCCAGCAATCCGCCGCTGCCGCCGAGCAGACCGCCTAAGCCGAGTCCGCCGGTGCCGGTGGTTGCGGTGCCGCCACCGCCCCGAGGACGCCACCAAGGCCGCCGAGCAGGCCGCCGAGCGGGTCGCTGGCAGCCGAGGCAGCGGCGGGAGCCATGGCACTCTGCAGAGCCTGCTGGGCGTTGGCCAACTCCGTCGCGAGGTAGGCAGCCCCGCTGCCGTTCAGCAAGCTGACGAACTCGGCATGAAACGCTGCTGCCTGGGCATTCGACGGCTTGGAATTCCTGCCCGTAGGTGCCAAACATTCGCGCGATTGCGGCCGACACTTCATCGGCGCCCGCAGCGGCTAAGGAACTCGTGGGCGCCGCCGCTGCTGCGGCGGCCTCACCGAGTGACGAATGAATCCCCGACAGATTCTGCGCTGCCGCCGTCACCAAGTCCGGCGCGATCACAAACGACATAGTTGATACCCCTCGACAATGTGTCCCGAATCACTTGCGGCGGGGATTACCCAATGTGAGTTGCGATCAAACCACATTAGCCAGAAGGATCTATCCGGGGAGCGAAATCCGCCGACTGAGGCCGCCCGGGCATAACGCCGCATCCGGTTCCTGGAGCAATATTTTCCCCGTCTAACCCTGGCCCGCAAGCGCAGTAGCGACTCACGTCCGGCGTGAATGCGGCCAACGCGACCATCTCCTCCACGCGCATCGTGACAATTGGACACCTGTCCAGCTAACGTCATACGCGAGCAGCGCGCCGGAAGGGAGCGGCCAATGAGCAAGGTCCCAACCCGGAAAGCGCGGCTGGCGCACGCGGCGAAGCACGCCGAATTGTGGAACGCAGGCCGCAAGGACGAGTGGGTCGCGTCATGGCGCACCATCTGCCCCGGCGAGGTCAGGATGTTCGATCCGGTCGGCACGGCGGAAAAGCACGGTTTCGAGGCCGCTACCTCCGACGCCTTCGACACGTTCCAGTCCATCCTGAAGATCAAGATGCTCACCGTTCAGGTCAACGGCGACGAAATGGCGTGGGTGTGTGAGAACTTCTTCGGCGCCGAACCCGACGTTGCGTCGGCCTACAGCATCGAAACCTTCGCCTGGGATCACGACGGCAACCTGCTGATCAAGACGTACTACCCGATGCCGGAACACGTCGGCGCCGACAAAGACCCCTACCCGCACCTGCTGGAATCGCAACAGGACGCTTAATCCCGGTTCCACCCGCAGCCACGGCGTGATAGACCTCCAACCATGGGCGAACGTGTCACGTTCCGAAGCTCCACGGGCCCGAATCTGGCCGGGGTCATCGACGTGCCGGCCGGGGCGATTCGCGGCTGGGGCGTATTCGCCCACGGCTTCACGCTCGGCAAGGACTCCCCGGCCACGGCCCGGATCTGCAAGCAGCTGGCCGCGGACGGCATCGGCATGCTGCGCTTTGACGCGCTGGGTCTCGGCGGATCCGACGGAGACTGGGGCGACGGCTCGTTCACCGTCAAGGTCGACGACATCGTCAAGGCATGCGAGTTCATGTCCGACAACGCGACCCCGGCCGACATCCTGGTCGGGCACTCGTGGGGCGGCGCGGCCGTACTCTCCGCGGCGCGGCACTCGCCGGGCGTGCGGTCGGTCGTCACGGTGGCGGCGCCGGTCGACCCCGGCCACGTCGAGAAGCACTACGACGCGGTCGTCGACTGCGTGTTGTCCGAGGGCAGTGCCGAGTGGATGATCGGCGGCCGCACGCTGACCCTCAAGCGGGCGTTCGTCGAAGACGTCCGCCTGGCCCATCTGCACGACAAGATCAAAAGCCTGCGCAAGCCGCTGCTGATCTTGCACTCGCCCACCGACAACACGGTCGGCATCGAGAACGCGAGCGAGATCTTCCGATTGGCCCGACACCCACGCAGTTTCGTCTCACTGGAGGGCTCCGATCACTTTCTCACCAAGCGCGGCCAAGCCCATCGCGCGGGCCGAATCATCGGCGCGTGGGCCGACGCGTACCTCGGCGACCCATAGATTGGAACCTGATTCATGAAAACCACGGTGGCGATGGTCGACCAGCAGGGCGGCGACTTCTCCCTCGAGGAGGTTGACCTCGACGGCCCACGCGACGACGAAATCCTCGTCCGGATCGTCGCAACGGGGCTCTGCCACACCGACATTCACCTCAAGGGCGCCCTCCCCGAAGCGACCTTCCCGAGGGTGTTGGGCCACGAGGGCGCCGGCGTCGTCGAGGCGGTCGGCACGGGCGTCACGGGCGTCGAGGCCGGCGACCACGTGGTGCTCAGCTTCCGCTCCTGCCGCGCCTGCCAGGACTGCGCCAACGGAATGGTCGGGTATTGCGGCGCGGCCCCGCTCCTCAACTACATGGGCATGCGGATGGACGGGTCGACCACCTACAGTCGCGGCGGCTCCCCGGTGTTCGGCAACTTCTTCGGGCAGTCCAGCCTTTCGATGCACGCGATCGCCTACGCCGACAATTGCGTCGTCATCGACAAGTCCGTCGACCTGACCAAGGTGGCCCCGTACGGGTGCGGCTTCCAGACCGGAGCCGGCACCGTCCTCAACGTGCTGAAGCCCGGTCCGGCCGACAGTCTGGTCGTGTACGGCGTCGGCGCGGTCGGCCTGGCCGCGTTCGCCGCCGCGAAACACCTCGGGGTGGGCACGATGGTCGCGGTCGATCCGTTGCGGAGCCGCCGCGAAGCCGCCGCCAGATACGGCGCGGTCGGCGTTGACCCGTCCGCTTTGGACAACATCGACGACGTCGTCGCCAAGGTGAAGGAACTGACCGGCGGCGGCGCGAACTACGCGATCGACACCACCGCGATCTCGCCCGTCGTCAAGCAGGCCCAGCTGTCGCTGCGAAGCCGGGGCACGTTGATCGCGCTGGGTCTGGGCGCCGAGGAGTACACGATCGACGCGCTCGACCTGCTGCAGACGGGCAAGGTGATCAGCTCCACGATCGAGGGCGACTCGGACCCGCAGGAGATGGTGCCGCGCCTGATCGAACTGAACGCGGCCGGCGAGTTCGATGTCGACGACTTGATCGCAACGTACCCGTTCAGCGAGATCAACACCGCCGTTGCCGACGTGCTCGCCGGGAAGGTCGTCAAGCCCGTCTTCGTCTGGTGAGGCGTGCTGCAACAATGGCCGACGTGAACGACGGCAGGGTCCGGTATGCCCGCAACGGCGACATCAGGTTGGCCTACCGGGTATTCGGCGACAACGACACACCCCTGGTATTCATGCCGCCCTACGTCTCCAACGTCGACCTCTACGACGACACCGCAACGCCTTTCGCGCCATTCAAAGAGCAGCTTGCCCGCGACACCACCTTGATCGTCTGGGACAAGCGCGGCAACGGACTCTCCGATCCGACGGATCACGTGCCGACCATCGACGAGCGCATGGACGACATGCACGCCGTCCTGGACGCCTGCGGCGTAGAAAGCGCAGCGCTCGCGGGCGGCTCCGAAGGTGGGCCGCTGAGTCTGATGTTCGCCGGCACCTACCCCGAACGGGTCCAGTCGCTGGTGCTGTACGGCACCGCGGCGCGCTACTCGCAGGCCCCTGACTTTCCTTGGGGCTGTTCGCCGGAACAGATTGCGGAGCAGGTCGCGGATATCGAGGCCAACTGGGGCGAAGGTGCGCTGGCCGACGTCTTCCTCGGTGACGCCGCCGAGATTCCGGGAGTTCGGGAGCTGTGGGGGCGGTTTCAACGCGCCGGAGCGAGCCCCACCATGGCCAGGCTGACTTGGCAGGCTGTGATGGAGATCGACGTGCGCGGGGTGCTCGGCTCGATCCGCACCCCAACCCGGGTCCTCGCACGCGAAGGCGACCGGCTCGCTCCCCCCGATGCCGCGCACGCCTTGGCCTCGGCAATACCCGGAGCGGAATTTCGGATGATGCCCCCCGGCCCGCATCTGGCGCTCGACGCAGCCGACATTCTGGCATCGGAAATCCTGGAATTCGTCTTGCGGCGCGCGAGGTCCTCCCCTAGCGACCGCGTCCTTACCACCGTGCTGTTCACCGACATCGTCGGGTCCACTGAGCAACTCGACGCGCAAGGTGACGAACGGTGGCGCCGGCAACTCGACGCCCATGACCGGCTGGTCGACGTCCTCCTCGCCAAGTACCAGGGTCACCGCGAAAAGCACACCGGCGATGGGGTTTTCGCTCGTTTTGACGGGCCGACACGGGCGGCGCGTTGCAGCCTCGAATTGGTATCGGCGTTGGCAACTCGCGGCATCCGCATCCGGGCCGGTGTGCACACCGGGGAATGCGAGCGGCGCGGCGACGAGTGGAGCGGCATGGCGGTCCACATCGGTGCCCGGATCGGCGCGCTGGCTGGAGCCGGCGAAGTCTTTGCCAGTCGCACGGTACGCGATCTCTCAGTGGGGTCGGGGCTGCACTTTGACAGCCTCGGCCTCCGTCAGCTCAAAGGTCTTGCCGAAGAGACGGAAGTCTTTCGCATCACTTAACTGCGCAGGAGCACGGCCTGCATCAGCACGCCGTGTAAGGGCTTGGCCAGGCCGGATCTGAAAATCCTTGCCGCGAACTGTTGTTCGAGGCTGGCCCGTCGGTCGGTGGGGAAGATGCCGCGAAGCTGCCGCTTGCGTTCGTCGCGGTCGAAGCCTTTCCCCCTCGACAGCACCCGCTGCGTCGAGTCCAACAGTTCGTCCACCACCGCCGGGATGTCGTGGCCGACGAGTTGGCCGGCGCGCTTGCGGACGACGCCGTCGGCTATGACGGTGTCGATGTTGCCGACGTTGGCGTAGTGGACGACTGCCGCTGCGGCGTTGTTGGCCGGGGCCATGTTGATGTCGTCCTTGCGAATGAGGATGAGGTCGGCCCGCTTGCCGACGGTGATGCTGCCGACTTCGTCCTCGAGCCCGAGGGCGTGGGCGCCGTCGATGGTGGCCGCGCGCAGAACCTGTGCGGTCGTGGCGTTCAGGACGGTGGGGACCAGCCCTTTGCGCGCCAGCGCTTCGTTCTCGCGGCCCCGGATCGACTGCAGGCCGAGCCGCATCTGGCTGAACATGTCGGAACTCTGGTTGGAGACGATGTCGATTCCGAGGCCGGCGCGGCCTCCGACATCGGCGAAGCGCTTGAAGGTGGGAAACCCCATGCCCATCTGCAGCTCGGTGTCCGGGGTGACCGATAGCGTCGCGCCGGTTTCCACCATGTATTCGAGTTCTTTGTCGGTGAGGCTCCACCCGTGCACCATCAGCAGGTCTGCCCCGAGTTCTCCTGCCTTGTAGAGCCTTTCGACCCAGCGAGTGTGCGCGCTTGCTTCGCCGAGCCCCACGTGCGCGGAGATCTTGTGCGCGTCGAGCCCGCGGGCAAAGTCGATCTCGCGCAGGGAGTACTTGAGCGGGAAGAACTCGAGCTCGGTCAGCGACAGGCTCCAGCGGATGCGCTCGTCATTGGCCGGGCCGAATTGCGTTGCGCGGACGCGGCGGGCTTCCTCCCAGAGCCGGGCCGGCGGGTTGATGACGCGGCTGATCTTGTCGGGCTTTCCGAGTTCGGGGTTGGGGAACAGGCCGTAGCAGAAGACACCGCCGGCCCCCGAATCGCGGAATGCGCGGATGGCGGCATCGGTGTGCTCGGCGGAATTCATGATGTGGCAGTGATCGATGAGCGTGGTCGTGCCGGCGTTGAGGGCATCCAGGTAGCCGGCGAGGATGCCGATATAAACGTCTTCGGGCTCGTAGCAGGCGCTGTACACACCGCGGATGAGCGCGACGTAGTCGAGCAGGGTCGCGTCGATCATCTCGCCACGCAGTTGCGTTTGCCACATGTGCCGGTGGGTGTCGACGAAACCGGGTAGCACGATGAGCCGGGACGCGTCGATCACCTCCGCGCCGTCGGGGGCGGCGATATCGCTACCGACCGCGGTGATGCGCCCGCCTTCGACAAGGACGTCGGCGTCGGCGCGTTCTCCCAGGCCGGATGCCATGGTCAGCAAGTGACCGCCGCGGAGAAGGATGGTTGTCACCCGGCAGTAGGTTACGCGGATATCGCCGGTTGCACTAGAAATGGGATCGAGGTGGCGCTCTGGTGAGGCTGAGTTCAGCGAATTTGAGCGCCCTTGCGATTCCAGTGCCGAAATATGACCGCAGTCAAATCGGCATCGGCATCGTGCATTTCGGGGTCGGCGGCTTCCACCGTGCTCATCAAGCCAGATACCTCGACGACTTGCTGAACCAGGGGCTCGCGCGAGACTGGGGAATCTGCGGCGTCGGGGTGCTGCCGGGCGACCGGCGGATGCGCGACGCGTTGCGCGGCCAGGATCACCTCTACACGCTCGTCCTCGAACACCCCGATGGCACCCGGCAGCCGCGGGTCATCGGCTCGATCGTCGACTTCCGTTATGCGCCTGACGATCCCGAGGCGGTGACAGAGCTGCTCGCCGCTCCGGCCACCCGGATCATCTCGCTCACCATCACCGAGGGCGGCTACAGCCCACCGCTGAGCGACGTTTTCGGGCTGGTGACCGAGGCATTGAACCGGCGGCGGCTGCGAGGCCTGCCCTCCCCGACGATCGTGTCGTGCGACAACATCGTCGAAAACGGCGAGGTGGCGCGGCGGGCGTTCACGTCGTGCGCTGAGCAATTCAATCCCGCACTCGCACAATGGATGCGAGAGCACACCACGTTCCCCAACTCGATGGTCGACCGGACCACACCGGTCACCACGCCCGACGTGATCGAACAACTGGAATCCGAATTCGGTGTCAAAGACTTTGCCGACCAGGGAAAACGGTTAGCTGAAAGCAGCCAAAACGACTGCAAGAGAGCTATTTTCGCCGTTGCCGGTACGGTCGCGGTACGCCTGCGGCACGGCCCAAATTCCCCCTAGGTCGCGTACACGCCGCGTATGCGGGCGAGTTAGCTACGCGCCCGTAGCGGACGGCGCGTTTCCCGCGCGACGGCGGCGCCCGGCCGTGGCAGCGCGAGCTGACGGTGCCGGTTTTGGCGGAGGCCTTGACGCCGACCGCTTCGGCCTAGCTGTCCGGCGTGCCACCGATTACGCGGACACTCCCTGCACTGTCCGCTGAAGGAACGCCACCTGATCGGCCTTGACTTGTGGGTCCTGATAGATGTCGAAATGTTCGTACGGGTAATGGCGCAGTTCGGCGCGTGGTGCCCGCTCGGCGGCCTTGACGGCCGGCGCCGCCGGCGTCGTGACGTCTTGGTCGCACACGCACATTAGCAGCGGCATCTTCAGGTGCTTCGCCTTGAGGCCGGGCCGGTAGAAACCGAACTTCAATATCAATCGAGCGGCAAACTCGTTGCGCCAGGTCGGACCCACGAAAGCGGCGAAAGTCGACCAGGCCCCCGGTGCCGTGATCATGGCGGACGTGCCGGGAGCGCCGAAGACCGGGATCATGTGCGGTGGGCGGCCCAGCGATGCGCCGAGCTGATCGCGCAGGGCCTCGATCACAAGGCGGGCGATACTTCGGGGCGGCATCGACATCGTTGTGGGGATGCTGTCGGTGTACGGCGCTTGTGAGATCACCGCCGCGATGCGCGCATCGGCGGCCCCAAGCGCAAGGACATGCCCGCCGCTGAATGATGAACCCCACAACACGATCCGTTCCGCGTCGACCCCGTCGAGGCCGCGTGCCCACCCGATGACGGCGCGGTAGTCGTCGAGTTGCCGGGCGATGTGGAGCAGTTGACGCGGCTCACCTGTCGAAGCGCCGAAATGGCGGTAGTCAAACAAGACGACGACGAATCCCGCATCGCGGAAAGCCTCGGCGTACCCTGGCAGCCCGTCTTCCCGTGTCCCCGAGAAACCGGAGGCCATGACCACGCAGGGCGCGTCGCCTTGTGTCGTGCCGGGCCGGTACACGTAGGCCGCAAGCTGCTCGCCGTGGCAGGGAATCCGCACATCGTCACGCATGGCGACCAATTATGCGCCGAAACTGCAACCGAGCAAGCCGCTCCTCGAACTCTTGCTTCGTGGATTCAGTCTCTGTGTAAACGTTCTCCGCGGACCCCAACGCGGCCACCAAGCCGGCAAAACGCCGGTAAACCGAGGCGGGGCGATTGTTGCCCGGCGTTCCCGCGAGCCTCTGAACAGGCAATTTACAGTGGATCGCTGGGCCGAGTGCACCGCGGAACCGATGCCCGCCGTGCTGGAACGTTATGCCGAAGTGCGCGACCTGACCGAAGGTGTGAATCGGACGGGCATCGAGTGAATCCCGGGTCGCCTCCATCAAGCGGGGCCCGGTTACGACAGCTTGCTAATTCCGTTGTAGAGCACCATCGCACCGATCACGATCAGCACGACCGCGAGCAATGCGGCGTTGTGCCGGTCCATCCAGTCTTTGAGCCGGGCCAGCCCGTCGTCGAGGCGGTGCCCGGCAACCGCATAAGCCAGCACCGGGATCGCGACCGACGACGCGGCGACGGCGACGAAGAACGCCGCGCATATCCACTGGGCCGCGACGCTCAGCCCATTGGAGCCGATGTCGAATCCGACCGCCAGGCAGATGACCAGCACCTCGAGTCTGACTACCGCCAGCACCGCGCCGGTTACCCCGGCCCGCACCGGGGTGATGGTGGCAAACGAGCGCATCCAGGCCGGCGACTCACCACTGTGGCCCTTCTGGGTCAGCCACCGGTAGATGCCGAACAGGATGAGCGCCGACCCCAGCACCACCCGCAGCCAGGATGCCCAGGTGGGCGCCTTGTGCGGACCGCCGAGCAACCCGGAGGCTGCGACCGAAATGGCGGTCAGGATCGCCAGGCTCAGCAGCCAGCCGGCCAGGAAGGCCAGGCTGGTCGGTCGCGGCCGTGGTGCATGCAGGACCAGCACCGCCGGGATGATCGAGAGCGGCGAAAGCGAGATGACCAGCGCCAACGGAATGAGGCCTACCAGTTCGGAAACTAAACTTCCTGTCACGGGCAGCAATCCTCGCATCCACACCTGTGCGCGGGCCACCGAGCGCCGGTTAGCGTTTCCGGCGCAGCGTCCAGGCCGGTACCCAGTGGGTCACGGTTTTTCGCTTGGAGCCGTACACAATCGGGTACGTCACCAGCCCCCACCAGTCGCCCTGTTCGCAGATGCCCCAACAGGTCAGGCGTCCCTCGACGACCTTGTGCAGCTGCAGCCCGTTGGGGTGATACCGGCCGGAGCGGTGCGGCTCCCGCGGGAACAGCACGGTCAGGTCAACCAGCACCGTGATCGGCGGGCGCACCAATCGAAACGGGTTGCGGACCGGCTGGCCGTTGTACCCGATCGAGGCGAGCTCACCCATTGATCGATCATACGTTCGAATACTGCGCTAATCGCCGACGAGTTCCGGGTGAAACTTGGCCACCATCCTGCGCAGCCCGTCCTGCCAGTCGACGGTGGTGCCGCCGACGAGCTCATGCATCCGGGTCGCGTCGGTGGGGTTCCCGCGCAGCGCCTGAGCGCTCTCCTGGAAGACCGGCTCGCGCCCGACGAGCGAGCCGACGTAGCTGCACCACTCCTGCAGGCTGACGGTTTGGTCTCCGCACCAGTTGACCGTCGTCGCCGGGACGGACGCCGCCGCGAGCAGCTTCGGCAGGGTCGCGATGATGTCGTCCTCGTGGATCGGGTTGTAGCGCGCCGGGGCGCCCGGCGGCACCGGTATCGGGATGCCGCCCAGCGTCATCTCCATGTGGTAGTACGGCCACCCGCCGTTGTCGCCGTACGGGACGTTGAGGCGGGCGATGATGGCGGGCATGTCGAGCGCGCGTGCCATCGTCCGGACCACGACCTCTCCGGCGATCTTGGAGATCGAATAGGTGGGGAACAACGGCTTGTGGTTGTCGCCCAGGGCGGCGTGCTCGGTGCGGGGTTCGTCGTCGGGCGGGTCGTATACCGCCGCGGAGGAACAATGCAGGAAGGCCTTGGCGCCGCGGCAGTGGGCCATGAGCAGGCCGATGGATTCGGCGTTGGCGCCGAGGTCCTTGTCCCAGTTGCCACTCTTGGCCACCGCCAGGTTGAGCACGTAGTCGAAATCGGTTGGCAGACCGGTGAAGTCACCTGCAGCCAGGTTGACCGTCTGGCAGTGAACGCCCGCCTCCTCGAGGCCGGCACGCGCCGCGGCGTTGGTGAAGCGGGCGATGCCCCAAACCTCGTTGTCCGCGGCCAGGGCGCGCGCGATTGGGTTGGCGACCTGACCGGTCGGACCGGTGATCAAGATCTTGGCGCCACGCAATGCATCTCCGGAAATGTCGTTTCCCACGAGAAGACCTTATTGCCCGACGCGTGGGGCTCAGCGGCCGCCGGGCCAAACCATCGTGACGGCGTCATCCGGCATGGGTTCTCCTGCCGCGGTGGCAAACCGGTCGAGAGCCGTCGTGAGCAGCTGGCGATCGTGGGGATCCATCTCCCTCAGCACCCGGGTGATCGCGGCACGGCGATGTCTGATGACCTTGTTGATCAGCCGCCGCCCGGCGTCGGTGAGGCTCAACGTGACGTTTCGGCGGTCGAGTGGTGACTCTTGGCGGTCGACCAAACCCGCCTTGATCAGGCGCTCGCAGATGCGGCTGGCGTTGGACGGATTGACGTACAGGGCGGCGGCCACGCCCGCGAGGTTGAGCGGACCGCGGGTGTCCAGCAGCACCAGCACCCGCAATTGCGGCACGGTCACGGTCGCGTCCACCGCGGCGATGGCCGCGGCAGCAATGCCCACCAGCGCCCGGGACGCCCGCTGCACGGCATCGACCTGGTCGGCCGAGGGGCCGGGAACGGACACGGCGCGCGGCGTCTAGAAGACGCGGACCCAGTCGATGAGCATGTCCTGTGGATACGAGCCCACTCCGGGATCGCCGCCGCCGGAACCACCGACCGCAAGATTCAGGACCGGGAACACGGTGTATTCGGGGTCGTTGAACGGCCACTCCCGAACTGGGTCGTTCAAGTCTTCGATCCCGGTCGCCGGCACATAGAAGTACGGCTGCATGCCTTCGGCATAGTCGAGCCAGAAGCTCATGCCGGTGACGTCCCAGCGCACCCGCCAGTTGTGCCAGCCGCCGTCCACGCCGATCGGGCACGTCTCGAAGGCCGTGCCGTCCGAGTTGGCGTGCACGGTGGTTCCCGACGGCCAGGTCCCGTTGCCGTACCACTCGATCAAGTCGATTTCGCCACTGCGCCCCGGGTCGTCATTGGACAGCCACCAGGCGGGCCACATGCCGGGAGCAAGGCAGTTCATCTTGATCCGGGCCTCCCAGGTGGTGCCGATGCCACCGCGCCAGAGCCCATGGACCAGACCGCCGAAGTAGCCGTGCCCATCCCTGGTAGCGCGCAGCACCAGATTGGATTTGCCGTCCAGGAACACGTTTGCCCGACTGTCGCGGTACTGCCCGAAAAACTGCGGCTCGTCGAACCCGACCGGGTTCCTGATCGGCGTCCGGAAGTTCGATATCTGCCCACTTCGAGGGATCGGGGGCCGAACCGGCCGAACCGTCGAACTCGTCGTGCCAGATGAACCCACCGGTTGTCGCCGCGGGTGCCGCCGGCGGTGGCGCCGGGCTCGCGGGTACATCCGGGCGGGATGGGTTGGCCAGGGCTTTCGGGGCTGGCAGGGCGACTGCCAGTGCGCCGAACCCTGCCATCAACATCATCCGGCGACGATCCATCTGTGGCATAAGAAAGGGACGATAGCAGCCCAAGCCGGGCCTCGCCGTGCGTCCAGGGTGGCCCCGTGGTGGTTGAGCACGTCACGGCCACCGTAGTCCTGCGGTGCCTGCGGCGAGTCAGTGGTATCAAGGAAGTTGATATGCAGATGGCAATCGTCAGTGCGAGAAAGGAAGTGACAGAGATGTCTGGTGGTGGATTCTTCGGCGGCGGTGGCGGCCTGGCTTTGGTGGCGGCCTGGCTTCGGTGGCTTCGGGGGTGGCCCAGGTTTCGGTGGCTTCGGCGGCCCGGGTTCCGGGGGTGGTTTCGGGGCTGGTTTGGGAGGCCAGGGCTGGGGTCCCGGGGGCGGCGGACACGGGCGTAGGGGCGGTCTAAAACGCGCCGCATTCGGCACCGCGGCGATGCTGCTGGACGGGCCGGCAGACGCCGCGCAGGTGGTGCAACGGGTATCGGACAAGACCGACGGGGCGATCACCCCGCCGCAGGAGATGGCAGAACTCGCCATCGGGCTGCTCGCCGGCCGGGGCATCGTGACCGTCGACGACGGCGTGGCCACGCTGACCGAGCTCGGTCAGCAACCTGCTGGCCTGGCGGGGCATCAACAGTGATACCGCGCGGGCTTTCCTGAGCCGCGCAGCCAAGTTCGGCGACGTCTTCAAGATCCGCAGGGAACTCTTCGAACTCGCCGGGCTGGCCCGCACGATCACCTGGACGGGCACCGACGAGCAGAAGCAACAGCTCGCCGAGACGCGGACCAAGGTCCTCGAGGCCCTGACCGACGCCAAGAAGACGCTGCACCGCGTCTTGGGCGAGTCCTAGCCTGGGCGAAGGCTAGCCGGTGGGCTCGCTGAGCTTGACCAGCGTCTTGCCGATGTTGGCCCCGGTGAACAGCCCGTTGAGGGCCTCGACGCAGGACTCGATGCCATCGAAGATGGTCTGCCGGTGCCGCAGCCTGCCCTCGGCTTCCCAGCGGCGCAGCGAGGCGTACGCCTCGTCGAAGCGGCCCCACTGGTGCAGCGAGTTGAACCCCTGCATGAGCGCGGTCCTGGACAGCAGGTTCACATAGTTGGCCGGCCCCGGATGCTCGCCGGTCAGGTAGCTGGAGATGACCCCGCACAGCACCACCCGTGCGTTGTTGGCCAGCCGGCCCAGCACCGCGTCGAGCACCGGCCCGCCGACGTTGTCGAAGTAGACGTCCACTCGCCGGGGGCAGTGCTGCCTGAGCGCGGCCGCCAGGTCGTCGTTCTTGTAGTCGATGCACGCGTCGAACCCGAAGTCCTCGACCACCGCCCGGCACTTCTCCGGCCCGCCCGCGATGCCCACCACCCGGGCGCCGGCGATCTTGGCGATCTGTCCGGCCACGGATCCCGTCGCCCCGGCCGCCGCCGAGACCACCACCGTCTCCCCCTCCTTGGGACGGCCGATGTCGGTCATCCCGAAGTAGGCGGTGGCACCGGTGGGGCCGTACACCGACATGATCGCCAGCTGGTCGTCCTCACCCGGAATGGGAGTGCTGAAGAGGTCGTCGCGGATGATCACGTACTCCTGGAAGCCAGTTAATGTGGTGATCACGTCGCCGACAGCGTAAGCATCACAACGGGATTCGACTACCTCGCCGATCCCGGCCGCCCGGATGACCTCGCCGAGCTGCACCGGTGGAAGGTAGCCGGGCTGGTCGTCGAGCCAGGTTCGGGCGGCGGCGTCGATCCCGACGTAGGTGGTGCGGACCAGCGCCTCGCCGTCGACGGGCTCGGGCGCGGTAGAGGTGATCAGCTCGGTATCGCCGGGTTGGACCAACCCGCTGGGGCGGCGACGCAGCAGGATCTGGCGGTTCGACAAGTTCGGCACGATGCGAAACTACCGCCGAAAGAAATCAGGCTATTCGGCACCATCCCGGTATGGGAGCATCTCCCCATGAACCCAGAGGATGACCCGGAAGCCCGGATCAGGGCGCTGGAACAGCCATTGGCCGACACGGCCCGCGCCTCCGAGCTGGGCGGCCCGCAGCCCGGCGGCTACTCGTCACAGCCCTACCCGCCGCCGGCACCGCCACCACCGCCGCTGTATGGCGACTACAACGCCGGCGGCTATAACTCCGGTTTCGGGCCCGGTTACAACGCGCCCTTCGCCGGGGCGACACCGCGACGGTCCTCGGGTAACCGAGTGTTCTGGATCCTCGCCGCGGTCTTCGTCGTCGGCATGCTGGCTGTGGTCGGCGGCATCGCCGCGTATGTCGCACACCGGATTTCCAGCAGCAATGTCATCGTGGAGCCCTCGACACCGGACACCTCGGTGTTCAGTTCGCCCCGCAGCACCCCGCGCAGCCCGACCCCGTCGACCAGGACCAAGACACCCACCGCAGGGCCGTCAACGCCACAGACGTCAGCGGCGCCGGCGCCGGGGAGCAACCTGAGCATCGCGGGCATCAATCAGAACCGGACGGTCGCCTGCAACGACAACAGCGTCACGGTCAGCGGCGTGTCGAACACGATCACGATCAGCGGACACTGCACCAAAGTCACCGTCTCCGGCATGCAGAACACGGTCACCGTCGACGCGGTCGACACCATCGACGCCTCCGGCCTCAACAACCAGGTGACGTATCACTCGGGCTCGCCGCAGATCAGCAAATCCGGTGACGGGAACGTCGTCCAGCAGGGCTGACCGCTGCGGTCAGAAGTCAACCATCGCTTCGGCCAGCGTCAGATATCCGGCGAAACCGGCTTCGCGGGCTCGTACGCGAAAGCGCTCGGCCAATTCGCGATAGCCGGACTCGTTGCCGTGCGCCCCGGCCAGCAATGCCCGCATCCGCAGCAGTGGCAGCTCGTGCAGGACGAATCCCGGCTCCGTCGGAACCGCAGCCAGCTTGTCGATCGCCCGCTGCGCGTCTTCGATATCGCCCGCGGCTCCCCGCGCCAACAGGGCCTTCACCAGCACCGAGGTGGCGGGCCCGCGGAAGACCATCTCGCCGGTCTCGAACTGCTCGGCCAGCACCGCCCTGGCTCGATCGACCGCGCCGTCCAGATCACCGGCCCGTCCGCACTCGCGGGCGAATTCGATGTCGCACATGCGCCGCAGCGTCATCGTCAGCTGCTCGTCGACGAACATCTGCCGCGCCCTGCCGAGAAACTCGACGCCTGCCGCGGTGTCTTCAGAGTCGTTGTGGATCAACGTGGTTGCGCGATTCAACAGCGCGTACGCGACGGCGGTGTTGTTGCCGGACGACTGGGCGATCTCCAGCGACCGCGCTGCCAGCGCCACGTCGTGCGCGTCGGGCACTACGGCGCGGTTTTGGATGGCGGCCTGGTACTTGTACAGCTGGACGAAAGGCTGGGCGTTCATATCGACCGTACGGGCCATGGTGAGACCCGCTTCGAGATCGTCGCGCCACCCTGGGCGTCCCAGCATCATCCCGCCCGCCCCTTTGACGGTGAGTGACCAGGCCAGCGGGGACCCGATCACGAAGTCCCCCATGGTGGCATCGCCGTCGGCGACGTCGATGACTCGTTGTGCAAGGCGCAGGCTTTCGCTGGCTTCGCCGGCTTCCCACTTGGCCTGGGCGCCCGCGTAGAACAACCCGACCGTCATCGCCGGATCGTCGATCGACTCGACCAGCGTGGCGAACTCAGATGCCATCGCCGCCGCTTCTCGGTAGTGTCCGTTGAACGTCAGCGTGGTGAGGTGTCCCGTCATCCCGATGGCCAGTGACCGTTTGTCGCCCGCGGCGGTGGTGAGCTCACGCAATTCGTCGAAACCGGTGTCGGCCGGCGTGCCCCCCACCCGAAAAGCGCTGCCACACAAGAGCGCCCGCGGGGCGATCCGCATAGCCAGCCAATCGTCATCATCCTCGGTGAGCTGGTCGGCAACCCCGCGCGCCAGTTGCCAGCTCTTGCGGGCGGCCCGGATATCGCGCGCGCCATACCAATTCGCCGCCTGCATGTGCCACTCGAACGCGTCTCGCAGATCACCGGCCGCCGCATACTGGGTGGCGACGATGGCCGCCTCCTGGCCGGTGAACCCGCCATGCGTCCGCTGCATCACCGCGGCCACCCGGCGATGCAACTCCGAGCGCCCCGCCTTGAGTTGGGACTCGTAGGCCACCGCCTGGATCAGCGGGTGGCAGAACGCATACGTCGCATATGGCGTCGCGGCGACTTGTTCGACGAGTTGGGCCTCGACCAGCGGTGCCACGTCGACCGCATCCAACAACGACTCGAGCAGTTCGCAATCGAACTGTGCGCCAACGACAGCCGCGGCGTGCAGCGTGCGCTTTGCCGTGGGTCCGAGCCGGTCGATGCGGGCTCCGATGATCGCCTGCAGGCTGGCCGGCACGTGGATGTGCCGCACTTCCCGGGTACAGGTGTAGGCACCCGGCTCACCCTCCAGTTCGCCCCGCTCGACCAGATCGCGCACGATCTCCTCGGCGGCAAACGGTAGGCCCGACGCCCGGTCGGCGATGACCGCGGACAGCCTGAGTACCGAAGGATCCTCGCCCAGCAGGCCTTTGAGTAACTCGGCGATGTGCGAACTACTCAGTGGCGCAAGGGTGAATGAATGCGCCACGGGGATATGCGACAGCGGCCCCGCATATTGCGGCCGGTACACCACCAGCAATGTCGCCCGCATTCTGGCCACCACCACTGCGAACTTGCCGAGCAGCGATTCGCTGACGCCGTCAATCCACTGTGCGTCCTCGATGACGTAGATCGCCGGCGAAGTGCGGGCTACCGCAACGGTTTTCATGAGGTCGATGAGACGGCGGTGCCGAGCCTCGGGCGTGACATCGGGACACGGGGCCCCGCAGATACCCAGCAGGTCATGAAGCAGCAGCAGATCGCCCGCATCGGTGCCGGGGATCTTGCTGCGGACCCGCGCCCTGGCATCTTCGGCGGTGAGACCGACGATGCCGAAAATCGAACGCAGCAGCCGGGAGACCACATGCAGCGGGATGTCTCGGGTGTGCGATTCGCAATAGGTGGCGAACACCTCGAAACCGCGGCCCCGCGCGGTCGCTACGGCCTCGCGAACCAACCTGGTCTTTCCGACACCGGGCCGGCCGGTCACCGTGATGACGGTTCCGTTGCCGCCATGTGCCTGGTCCAGCAGTTCGGCGACGGCGTGCGTCTCCGATTGGCGTCCGACAAGCCGTGATTCGTGCCGCGGCTTGAGCCGATGGTCGACGTCGGCGGTCAGCAACCGGCGCGCCGGCACGCCGGCGTCGACGCCCTTGATGTGCACCATCTCTCGGTCACCCAGGATGACCCGGTCCTCGACAAGGCGGGCGGTCGATTCGCTGAGCATGACACCACCCGGGGGCGCCACCGACTCCATCCGCTGCGCCATCCCCACCTGTTCACCGACCGCGGTGTAGCCGAGATGGGTGGCGCCGACCTCGCCGGCGATCACCTGGCCGGAATTCAAGCCGACCCGCACGCGCAAGTCGATCCGGTCGCGCCGGGCCACCTCGACGGCCAGCACCTCAGCAACCTGCTGGATGTCCAGAGCCGCAAGGCACGCCCGAAACGCGTGATCCTCCAAGGTGATCGGCGCGCCGAACAGCGCCATGATGCCGTCGCCGGTGAACTTGTCCACGGTGCCGCCGTAGCGCTGCACCACCGTCGCCGACCGATCGACCAGCTCGGTCATCACCTCGTGGAGCCGTTCCGGACCGAGCGCCGCGGCGATATCCATCGACCGCACCACGTCGGCGAACAGCACCGTGACTTGTTTGTATTCGGCGGGGTCAACAACCAGCGTCAGCGGCGACCCGCAGTTATCGCAGAACCGCGCGCCTTTGCGCGGCTCCGAGCCGCACACATGACAGACCGACGACGTTGCGCCCACGAACCAGAGAATAAGCCGCGAATGCGGCCAAGTCGCCTACTCGGTGGGATCCGATGAGTCGTCCAGCACACTGACCGCGATGCCGTACGGCAGGAACCGGACTTTGCGCGTCGAGTCGGTGTTGTCCTTGTTCGCCCGCAGGGCGTCGAGTTCGGTCGCATAGACCTGTTCGACGCGCGCGCCGCCGTCCGCGTCCACGGTGTAGATGGCCCACACGCCGTCACCGGCCTCGCCCGCGGTCTCCGGTTCGGAGCGCGGACGCCGCGTCGGGTCTTCGAAGATCGCCGACCACCCCATTCGAGCCGCCGGCCCGTTGATGAACCTGCCGATCCGATCGACCGCGTCGCGCAGGCCCTCACTGCCCTCCCTGAGCACCCGATCGAATTCCTCGGGATCAAATCCGAAACCGTCGCCCACGAGACCCCTCCTCAGCAGTTCATACCGTTACTGCACAGTGTGCGCTCTCGCCCGGCGATGCGCCACGAAACCTAGGACCCCGGCTCGGCCGGGGGCGGCGGAGGCGGCGGCGCCGGTGGGTAGATCGGAATCGGGATCCTGGCGAACGGGACCCGCAGGTAAAACGTCGCGATCGGGGTGGGCGGGGCCGTCTCCACCGGCGCCGGTGGTGGCGGCGGCGCCGCGGCCGGCGGCGTGGTCACCGGGGCGGCCTGCGCCGGCGCCTGCGGCACGGGCGTTTGCCGCGTTCGGCGCGGCGTCGGCGCGGGCGCCATGTTCGCGACGGGCGGGGGCGGTGCGGGCGCGGGCGCCACCTCCGGGGCGGGTGCGGCCGCCGGCGGGGAGGCGCTCGGCGGCGCAACGCTCGGCAGTGCGGGCAACAACGCCTGCGGCGGCAGCGGTATCGCCGGGGCGATCGCGCTCTGCGGCGGTGCCGGCTGCTGAGCGGCCGTCGGACGGACATCCGAGGAGACCACCAGCAGCCCGAACGCAATGGCTGCGACCCCGGCCAAAGCGCTACCGCGTGGACAACAAAGACCTGCGCCGACGGATGTCTTCGGCATCCCCGTCGGCATCGTCAGCCACGGCGCTGTACGCCAGGGCCGCCTCGCCCGGCCGGGCGTTGGCGCAGACGTCGAGGTAGGTCGGGCTGAGCCCACGGGGACTCACCTCGCCGGTGCCGGGATCAAGCGCATACGCCAGCGCGGCTGTCGACGACGCGAACAGCGGCGCATTCGCCGATGCCAGCGCGGCCCCGCGGGCCAGCGCCATGGCCGGTTCCTCAGGGGCACTCACCGTGAGCGCGGTCGCCGCCTCCAGCACGGGCTTGACCGGCACGATGTCGACCCCACAGCCGATGACGAACACGCCGTCCGCGCGCGATGCCGGTGCGTCCAGACCGGCGACCATGGTCACCAGCTCGGCCGCGAGCGCTCCTCGCCGGGCATTCCGCAGCGGTTGGCGGTGCAGGTCGACGATCGAACCGTCGGCGATGTCGACGACGGCCAGCGTCGCGCTGCCGGCCTCGACGAACAGCATGGCGATGTGCTGGTAGCCCAGTGCTTGGCCCACCGTCTGCGCCAGCGCGGCCGCGGCCAGCAACGGGGACACGAGCATCACGGCGCCGACGTCGCGCGCGGCGAGCTCGTCGCGCAGCGCCGCGACATCGGCGGGGTTCGTCCAGGTCAGCCCGGTCGACGCCAGGTGATGGCGGCTGTCGAGCGCACCTTCGCGAGTACCGATGACCGCGGCTACCGCCTGCTTGGCCGGACGCGAAGTTGGCGACCCCTCGGCCCCGCCCGCTGGTGGGACGACCTTGAAGGTGTCTTCTTCGACGGTGACACCGTCGGCGTTCTCGCCCTCGATCAGCACCAACCGGACCGCCGTGGGCTCCATCGAGACCCCGAGAACGATGTCCACTGCTCCTCCAGAGGGCGGATGAGCGCGCGGCGAAGGCCGCGTCTAGCTGCGGATTTCCACCCTACGCCGGTGCCGCCGGGCGCGGATCATTTCTGATCAAGCTCACAGGTAGCGGTCAGCGGTTGCCCGGGGCGAAGGGATTCTGCGGCTGGGCCGGCTGGTACTGGGGGTTCTGCGGGGCCTGCGGGGCCTGGCTGGCGGGCACCGGAACCGGGATCGGGACCGGCAGCAGCGGCACGTGTATCCACTGGGTGGTCATCGGCACCGGCGTCGAGGTGGATGTCTGCACCGGCGCGGGCGGTGGCGTGGACGTCGGCGTGCTCGTCGCCTGTTCCGGCGGCGGCTGGGTCGTGGTGGTCACCGGCGGTGGCGGCGGCTTCGGGGTCGTCATCACCCGCGGAGGCTGGCGGGTGCGGCGTTGCGGGCGGCGGCGGTGGCGGCGGTTCGATGCTGGTGGGAACCACCTCGGCGGTGGGCGCCGGCACGGCGCTCGGGGGTGGCGGGACGAGACTCGGCACCGGCGCGCTGGGCTGCAGGGACGGGGGCGGCGTCGGCAGCGGCGCGACGCTGGGCACCGTCGGCGCCTCCCGCCGCTCGATGGCCGTCAGCGTGATGACCACGCCGCCGATCGCGGTCATGGCCACCGCCGCGCACAGCCCGATCAGCACCTGCGACACCCGAACCCGCCGCCGGCGCCGCGGCGGTAAGTCTTTGGCCGGCTCGAGCAGGTTCAGCCGCATCGACCAGCACGGGGCTTCTTCGTCGTAGGGATCGCGGGTGAGCAGCACCGGCACGTCGCCGTACTCGGTCTGCGACCAGGCCAACTCGCGATCCGTCATGGCGTCCTGGTCGATCACCATCACATCGCCGGCCGGCAGTTCGATGATGCCGGTGCCGCCGGCGTGCGCCGCGAGCAGACCCAGCGACGACTTGGTCCGGTAATCGATGCGTTCACCGCGGGTTGCCAGCAGCAACGCGCCCGTCGCCGCCGAGGCCGCCGGGAGCTTGGCGGTCAGGATGGGCCGGCGGGTGTGCAGCGAAAGACGTTGTCTGACAAGCGGAATGCTGGCGCCGCCACCGACCGTGACCACGGTCGTAAGGTCCGTCCAGCTGGTCTTGTTGCGCGCCAGCATGTCGTCAAAGGCATAGATGAAAGCGGTCAGCCGGTCCTGTATCAGGTCGTCGAGTTGTGCTCGAGTCACCTGGATTGTGGTGCTGCAGCCCGGCAGTTCGACGGCCAATTCCGTGACCGTGTCGGTGGATAACCGCTCCTTGGCCTCCCGGCAACGCTCTCTGAGCTGACTGAGTTGACCGATCCCGGTGGTGGTGGCCGGGTCGAGGTTGCCGCGGTGTCCGACCTGCTCGAAGACGTGCAGCAACAATGCCTGATCGATCTCGGCGCCGGAGAAATCCAGGTAACGCATTGTGGCGCTGACGGGTTCGAAGTCCGATCCGGTGTCCATCAGCGTGACGTAGGTGCCGGAGCCACCGAAATCGAGCAGCCCCACCACGCCGCCGACCGGGATGCCCAGCTCGGCGTTCACCGCGTTCATCGCCGCGAGCGAGTCGGGGACCAGGCGCGGTGCCATGCCACTGCGCACGAAGCCGATGTGCGTCCGCAACGCGTCGCGCAATGCCTTTACCGTTCCCGGTTTCCAGTACGCGGGAACGGCTATCGCTATCTCTGACGAACACGAGTCCGCGCCGGCCGCGCACACCATCGCGTCCAGAGCCTCGACCATCAGCAGGTCCGGGTCGTGAGTGGACCCGTCTGCAGAAACCAGCGCCACCGAGTCGCCGATGCGCCCGACAAACCCGGTCATCGTCGTCCCAGGTTCGGACAACTTCAGATCCGAGTCCGAATCATCGGTAGGCATACCGACTTTCGGCGCGCAGTGCGGATACAACGTCAGCACGGCGCGGCGCGTGACCGGCGTGCTTCCGTTACATGCTGCGACCAGGTTCGTGGACCCGATCGACAACCCCAACGGGTCGTACATAGGATCGCTGACTTTCGTCGAAATGGGGTCGATGGCCGCGTTAACCATAGCGGTGGGCGACCCGTATGAAGTTGGGTCACAACCTCATTGGTATCCGGTCGATGCCGTGTCGTCACCGAAACGGTACCGCTATCTCCCTTGACAGAACGCGTGCGGTCAGACCACAGTGAGCGGCAGCGAACGCCTCGACTCGAACTGGAAGGTCGACCCCCGACTGACCTTGGCGATCATGACTTCGGGCAGTTCAGTTGTGGCGGTGTCACTTTCGGCCAGCTCAGCGGTCCAGTCGGTGTCAGTACCGCTGACCGTGACGTGGATGTGCGGGTCGATGGCAGTGGCGATCGCCTGCAATGGCTGCGCAGATTCGGGTGAGCACAGCGAAATCCAGGCGCCGTCGTCGTGCGCCGGCGATCGGTGAACCACGAGTCGGTCCGATTCCGTCTCGGCCAGAACGTATCCGGCCGGGTTGAGCAACGGATGCAACTCGAAGACCCGCAGCGCACCCTCGATCCCGCCGGGCAGGCCCAGCGCGCGGTGAATGCGCTCCGCGCCGAGGCCGGCCAGCCCGGTGAGCTGCTGGGTGTTGATCGCGACGGCCAATCGAGCATCGGCGGCCCGTGCCCGCACCGCGAGCGCGAACGACAAGTTGAGCAAGTGCATCTGCAGGCAGACCTCGTCGGCCATCCGCACCAGCGCCGAGTGCGAGTAGGCGCCGAAATCCAGATCGGAGACCAGCGGACCCGAATAATCGGCCTGGCCTGCATCGGATCGATCGATCGGGGCGAGTTCCCAGGTGGCCGCGTTGGTTTCGCGGAGCACCTCCACCGCGGGAATGTTCACCGCCTCCGGGTAGGACTCATCGATGATGACGGTCCACGCGCAGTGCGGGTGCCGATCCGACGGCGTCCGGGGCGGCCGGTGGATGGGACGCATCTGCGCGCGCGGGTTCACCGCGGCCGCGGTGGCATCGAAGGTCGGATCCTCGATGGTGTGGCACATCCCGTGCACGTACTTGTCCCCCATCGGCTCCACGTCGAGTAGCGCGCCGCAGTGGTCCAGCTGAAATTCGCCGTGCCAGCGGTCGTGGATGGTGTAGCGGAAATCCATGAATTGCGGCGGGGCACCGATGTCGAGCTGAACGCCCTTGAAGATGGTGGGCACGTCGTCGCCCTCGAAATTCAGCGCCCGCTGCATGCGCTTGGTGTAGATCGGGCTGGCGCCCGCCCACTCCTCGATGGCGATCTGCAGCATCTCCTCGTGACCGAACTCCTTGATGCACCAGGCCATGCCGGAGCGGTCGATCATGTGCCCGATCAGCAGCAATTCGGGCACCAGGACGGCGAGCTCCTGGCGGGACAACCGTGCGTACCGGGACAGACTCATGGTTCCAAAAATAGAGGCTGTCTATGTTATAAAGTCAACAATGTCTATCGCCCCCACTCGTCGCACCACCGCGCCGCGCAAACGCGGGGATGACACCCGGGCGAAGATCATCGACGAGACGGTCCGCTGCATCGTGGAGGAAGGATTCGCCGCCGCCACCGCCAAGCACGTCGCCGAACGCGCCGGCGTGACGTGGGGGGTCATCCAGTATCACTTCGGTGACCGCAACGGCCTGCTGATGGCCGTCGTCGACGACGGGGTGGCCCGGCTGGTCGAGAGCCTGTCGTCGGCCGATGTCAGCGAGCTACCGCTGCGCGAGCGTATCGAGATCGTCGTCGACACCGCCTGGAGCTGTTACAGCAGCCCGACCTCGATGGCGGCCTTCGAGATCCTGCGGGCCACCCGCGGCGGGCCGGGCGAATCCTCGCGGCGCCACCTACTCGAAATGAACTCCGCGATCGGTCAACTTGGTCGGCTGATCACCGATGACCCGTCGAAAGCCGGTGTGGCCGAGGTGATCTGGGCGACATTGCGGGGTGTGGTGCTGGCGCAGATGATCACCGGGACCGCCATCGACTGGCGCCGGGAACGAAGCGCTCTGATCGACATGGCCACCCGTGTGCTGCAATGACGGAATGACCCCTCAAGATCTGGCAGCCGACATCGAAGCGATCAAACAGGTCAAGTACCGATACCTGCGCGCGCTGGACACCAAGCACTGGGACGACTACGCCGACACGCTGGCCGAGGACATCAAGGCCGACTACGGTCCGTCGATCGGCAATGAGTTGCACTTCACCAACCGCACCGATCTCGTTGACTACATGCGCAAATCGCTGGGCCCCAACGTCATCACCGAGCACCGGGTGAGCCATCCGGAGATCATCGTGACCGGCGACACCGCCTCGGGCAGCTGGTATCTGCAAGACCGGGTGATCGTCGCCGAATTCAATTTCATGCTGATCGGCGCCGCGTTCTATCGCGACGAATATCGACGCACCGACGACGGCTGGAAGATCAATGTCACCGGCTACGACAGGACTTACGACGCGACGATGTCGTTAACCGGCCTCAACTTCAAGGTGACACCCGGCCGGGCGCTCGCCTGAGTGCGCCGAGCGTGAACTGGGCGACGCGACACGCCGAAATCCCGTCGTGCAGTTCACGTCACGAGGCGAAGGGCTACTTGCCGATCGCGATGACCGCGCCCGGCTGCAGCCACTTGATGATCGACACCAGCGTGGCGTCGTCGATCGCCACGCACCCCTCGGTGGCGCCGCCGTCAGTGGTGTGAAAGAAGAACGCGGAGCCGCCGCCGGGGACCTTGTTCTTGTTGACGCCCATCACCACCGCGTGCTTGTACTGCGGGATCTGCAGGTTCTCACTGTCCGCCGTGTTGAACGGGCACTGGGCCTTCTGGCAGACCTGCATGGAGTTGAACGTGGGGCTGTGGTCATCCCCGCTCCACCAGTGATTGGGTCCGACCTGTGTGTACGGCAGCCCGCCGCCGGGATTCGGCGCGGTGCCGAAGGCGGAGTCCAAGCTGTAGACGCCCATCGGCGTGGCCGGATACCCGCTCTTGGCCGCCGGTGCCATGCCGGCCGAGCCGACGTGGGTGGGGATGCCCGTCTTGAGCGGCTGCCAGCCCGACGTGGTCCGTTGATAGATATCCATCTTCGCGTTCGACCCGCCCGTCGACACCACCGAAACCACCTGGGTGGCACCGCCGACGGCGTTCGCGAACCACGGGCTGCCGGCCGCGCCACAGCCGGGCGCGACCACCAGAGCGAAACCCGCCGCGCACACCGCAGCACACAACAGGGCTACCAGTCGGCGCATCCTTCAATGGTCAACGCTGTCCAGATTCGAGGTCAAGCAAAGCTTTAGACTCGGTTGCGTCACTGCGTCGTGATAAACCGAAAATCACAGCAAAGCAAGGGATTTGGGGTCGGAGTAGGAATAGGCACACCAGAAAGTACAGGTATCCCGACGACCAGCCCGCGATCACATCGGACGGATGGTGCACGTTCAACGCCACGCGGGCAACGCCGACCATCAACACGCTCAGAGCCGATACCGCGATCACCGCGACCCGCATCCACCGGCTTCGGATCATCGGCAGCCCGAAGGTCAGCAGCGCCAGCAGACTGGCCGTCGCCTCCAGCGCGTGGCCCGAGGGAAACGACGTCGACGACTCGGCGACCAACGCGGTCATCGGACGGGGCCGGCCGGCCAGACCCTTGGCTGCCACGGTCACCAATCCATCGAGCGGTGCGCAGACGAACAGCAGCAGCGCCAACCGCACCGTTCGCCGCGCCAGCGCGACCAGCGCGGCCAGCAGGCCCAGCAGCCGCAGCGGAACGGGGCCCAGGGCAAAGGACACGCCGTCCCAGAATCGCACCCACGCGGGGCTCTTGATCCCGATGTCGTGCGCCGGGGTCAGCAGCGACCAATCGAAGTCGTGCAGCCAACGCCAGTGATCGGTGTGCCCCACCCACATGACCGCATAGAGCACGCCGGCCACCACAGCGAGCAAAAGCGCGGGGGTGATCCGGCAACGACTCATCACTTCAGCGATACCACGCCCGGCATACTGTCCCGATGGCTGTTTTCGTACGTAAGTTGTTCGGCGTCGGCAAGCTGCCCGCCGATCTGCGTGCCCAGATCGACGCCGAAGGAGTGATCTTTCTCGAGGAGTACGTCGCGGTGACCCGGCGGTTCAGCGGGTCAATCCCGGGTTTCCGGGCCTCCGGCAGCATCGCCAGCTATGTGGGTTCGCTGGCGTTCAGCTCGCAGCGGGTGCTGGGCACGCTGTCGGTGGTGCCGAAGCTGGCCGGCCGTGCGATCGACGTGCCCTGGAACGCGCCACAGACCGGCGCCGCGACCGCAGAAATCTCCGCGACCGGCCTCCAGCTCGACCTCGACGTGGCCGCCGTCGACCCCAAGTTCAGCGGCCACCTCTCGCTGCACTACAAGGCGGCCATCCCCGACGACGTGCTGGCCGGCCTGCCGTTGCGATCGCTGGCCTTCGACGTGCCGCCCGAGTACGTCTTCCGCGCGGTGGGGGTCACCTATTCGCCGTGATCGAAGACAACTCGCTTCCTACTATGGCCGTGTGACCGATTACGCGTTCAGTCCCCAGGAGCGGCGCGCCGTGTACCGCGTGATCGCCGAGCGGCGAGACATGCGCCGCTTCGTCAGCGGCGGTGTGGTGCCCGACGATGTGCTGGCCCGCCTGTTGCAGGCCGCGCACGCCGCGCCCAGCGTGGGCCTGATGCAGCCGTGGCGCATCATCCGGATCACGGATGCGCGGCTGCGCAAAAGCATCCACGCGCTCGTCGACGAAGAGCGCAGGCTGACCGCCGATGCCCTGGACGAACGCGGCGAGGAATTTCTGGCGCTGAAAGTCGAAGGCATTCTCGACTGCGCCGAGCTGTTGGTGGTGGCGCTGTGCGACGACCGCGAAAAGCACATCTTCGGCCGGCGCACGCTGCCGCAGATGGATCTCGCCTCGGTGTCGTGTGCGATCCAGAACCTCTGGCTGGCGGCTCGAGCCGAAGGCTTCGGCATGGGCTGGGTGTCGCTGTTCGACCCGCAACGGCTGGCGGAGCTGCTGTCGATGCCCGCCGATGCCGAGCCGGTGGCCATCCTGTGCCTGGGTCCGGTCCCCGAGTTCCCGGATCGCCCGGCACTGGAATTGGACGGCTGGACTCATCCGCGTCCGCTGGCGGAGTTCGTCGCGGAGAACCGATGGCCGTGATCCCTTTGCTGCGGGGCCCCGAAACTGCGCTGGGGGTGTGGCTTTCGGCGAACTCCGCGCCCGGGCGCGCAGGGTGGACGCCAGCACCGCAGAGTGGGTATCGTCGCCGGTCGCAGGGCAAGAAAGGGTGACAGTGGCTCCTGACATGGCTGGCGACACTGCGGGTGGCAATGTGTTGCTTGTGCACTGGCACGACCTGGGCCGCTATCTCGGCGCCTACGGCCACCCGGACGTCTTTAGCCCACGGCTGGATCAGCTTGCCGCCGAGGGCATTCTGTTCACCAGGTCGCACGCCACCGCGCCGCTGTGCTCGCCGTCGCGGGGATCGCTGTTCACCGGTCGCTACCCGCAGAGCAATGGACTGGTCGGCCTGGCCCATCATGGCTGGGAATACCGCACCGGGGTCCGCACCCTGCCGCAGATATTGTCCGAATCGGGTTGGTATTCAGCTCTTTTCGGCATGCAGCACGAGACGTCTTATCCGACGCGGCTGGGCTTCGACGAATTCGACGTTTCGAATTCCTACTGCGAGTACGTGGTGGACAAAGCCCAGGAATGGCTGCGCGACAGTGCCCCTGACCTTTCCGGGCAGCCCTTCCTGTTGACTGCGGGCTTCTTCGAGACCCACCGGCCCTACCCGAGGGACCGCTATCAACCGGCCGACAGCGGCGCCGTCGACCTGCCGGACTACCTGCCCGACACCCCCGAGGTGCGTGCGGATCTCGCTGATTTTTACGGGGCCATCACCACCGCCGACGCCGCGGTCGGCCGGTTGCTGGACACCTTGGCCGAGACCGGACTGGACGCCACCACCTGGGTGGTGTTCCTCACCGATCACGGCCCGGCTTTCCCCCGTGCGAAATCCACCTTGTACGACGCCGGAACCGGCATCGCGACGATCATCCGCCCGCCCGGCGGTCGCCGCTGGCCCCCCGGGTTTATGACGAACTGTTCAGTGGTGTCGATCTGGTCCCGACGCTGCTGGGCTTGCTGGGGGTTGACTTACCCGGAGACATCGAGGGTGTGTCGCATGCACACCTGCTGCTCACGCCGGATACCCACACCGAGCCCGCGCGCGACCACGTGTACACGACGAAGACCTATCACGACTCGTTCGATCCGATTCGGGCCATCCGCACAAAGGAATACAGCTACATCGAGAACTACGTGCCACGGCCACTGCTGGACCTGCCGTTCGACATCGAGGAAAGCCCGTCCGGTGTGGCCGTCGCGCCGTTCGTCAAGGCACCGCGACCGGAGCGCGAACTCTACGACCTGCGCACCGATCCCACCGAGACCACCAACCTGCTGGCCGGCGATGCCAGCCGGGAGGCGGACGCCGTCGCCGCCGATCTTGCCGTCCGGCTACATGATTGGCGTCAGCGGACCGGTGACGTGATCCCTTCTGATTTCGCCGGCACGCGCATCGCGATGCGCTACACCGAAACGTATCTGCGGATCCACCACTCGACGCCGACCAGCCGGTCGGCGATCGCCGTCGACCGCGGCATCGAAGAAGAAGTCACCCCGGCCAGTCAATAACCGGGGTCGGCTACCCGCGGAGCCCACCACCGACCTCGGCGACCATGAACACGCGCCGGAACGGGAACATGGTCGTCCCGTCGGACCGGCGCGGGTAAGCGTCGTCCAGCAACGGAATGAGCTCGTCGCGGAATTTCTCCCAGCCGGCCTCGTCGAGCCGCTCGCGCACCGGCACCAGCGCGGTGCCGGTGATCCATTCCAGCACCGGGTGTTCACCGGTCAGCTGATGCAGGTAGGTGGTCTCCCACACGTCGACCTTGCATCCGGCGTCCATCAGCAGACCGGCGTAATGGGTGGGCGGCTGGACCACTGCCCCGACCCGAAACGGTATGTCCTTCATGATCTTTGCCCAGGACTCGCGGCGCGCCACCGCCCGCACCGCGGCGTGCGACGGCGTCTCGAAGTTGCCCGGGATCTGAACGGCGATCCACGATCCGGGCGCCAGCTCGCCGGCCCAGCGCACCAGCAGGTCGGAATGCTCGGGCACCCAGTGCAAGGCCGCGTTGCTGACCACCACGTCGGTGTCCGGCCGGGGCTTCCAGGTGCGCAAGTCACCGGTGGTCGCGTCGATGCCGCGCTCACGGGCGGCGGCGACCATCTCCGGCGAGCTGTCCATCGCCTCGATCACCGCGCCGGGCCACCGCCGCGCCAGGTACTTCGTCAGGTGACCCGGACCGCAGCCGAGGTCGACGACCCGGCGGGCCCGCTCGGTACCCACCCGCGACACCAGGTCGTAAAAGGGACGACTGCGATGATCCGCGAAGGCCAGGTAAACGTCCGGATCCCACATATCGGTCCTCCTGATCAACACCGTCCCGAACCGGGCGCGATAGACAAACCGTATTACCGAATCCTCCAGCATGCGCCCTGATGGGCAAACATCCGCACGGTACCCGTACCGGCGGGATACCATCGGCGATGATGCAAGAGATTTCGGGGATGTCCGGGATCGATCCACCCGTGCCCATCCCGGACGTGCCCGGTGGCGACGTAGCGTCGGGAGCCGATGGCCTACCGCCACGTTCGGCACTATCAGCACGTCAGCGCATCACCGTCGAGACCTCCGCGATCGCCGATCTCGCGTTGCGCACCACGGCCTCCTCGATGCTGTGTGCCACGGTGGCGCCCGCGGTGGCGGCCACCAGCTGCGGCACGTCAAAGCCGGCAGCGAACGCGGCAACCTCGACTTCTACGCCGAGCTGGCGGCGGAGCACGATCCGGTGCTGTCGTTTCCGGCGCCCACCGAAGTGCCCCGGGTCTCGTCGCGGCAGGCCAGCCCGCTGGCGGAGTACGTCGCGCACGGCACGGTCGACAACATCTCGTTCCCCAGCAGCTTCACCGCGGTCAACCCGGCCATGCGCAAGTACTGGAGCTCGTTGCGCTCCAACAACATCGTGCGTGCCCAGCACTGGCGCCACGCCGACGGACCACGTCCCACGCTGTGCGTGATCCATGGCTTCATGGGGTCGTCGTATCTGCTCAACGGGCTTTTCTTCTCGCTGCCGTGGTATTACCGGGCCGGCTACGACGTCGTGTTGTACACCTTGCCGTTTCACGGCCGTCGCGCCGAAAAGTTCTCGCCGTTCAGCGGTTTCGGCTACTTCGCCAACGGGCTGAGTGGTTTCGCCGAGTCGATGGCCCAGGCCGTGCACGACTTCCGCTCCATGGTGGACTATCTGCACCACACCGGCGTCGAGCGGATCGCGCTGACCGGTATTTCCTTGGGCGGCTACACCTCCGCGCTGATCGCCTCGGTCGACGACCGGCTCGAGGCCGTCATCCCCAATTGCCCCGTCGTAACCCCGGTGACGTTGTTCGAAGAATGGTTCCCGGCCAATTTACTGGTCACGCTGGGACTCCGGTTGTCCAGCATCAACCGCGAAGAGTTGGTCGCCGGGCTGTCGTACCACGGCCCGCTGAACTACCAGCCGCTGGTCGCCAAGGACCGCCGGATGATCATCACCGGCCTCGGCGACCGGATGGCGCCACCCGGCCAAGCCGTAATGCTCTGGGAGCATTGGGATCACTGCGCGATGCACTGGTTCCCGGGCAACCATGTGCTGCACGTGAGCCAGTTGGACTACCTGCGCCGGATGACTCCGTTCCTGCATCACTTCATGTTCGACTGACGGCCAGCCGCGTCAGCAGGTCTGCGGGCGCGTCCGTGTGCCCGTCCAAGCGCCGGGTGGACAACGGATCCAGGGCCATCAGCGCCGGCCCGTGGTTTCCCCGTTGCGGGATCAGACCCGGGAGCGGCGCGGCGGCCCCGGGCTGCTCGTCGGTCCGGAAGGCACATGCCGCGGCAACCGTGTAGCGGCGGGGCTCACCGCCGATCTCCACCGCCGTCCAGGTCTCGCGCGCCGGATGCGACCGGATCGCGCCCAGCGTGTTGGGCAGCGCGTCGTCGGCACTGACCTGATACGCCGCAACATAATTCGACCCGTCCTCGGCGACGGCCGACCACGTCTCGCGGGTCGCCGAGTCGAGCAGCGGCGGAACCTCTTCCGGTGCAATGGCGCTGGCGTCCCAGCCGAGCTCACGCAGGTGGTCGGCGAGTCGGCGCGCCGCGACCTGAGCGGTCTCCTGCAACGGGATTCGCGACGACCGCGCCTGCAACGCCTCCAGATTGTCCACCGCGGATATGGTCAGCCCGATCCACGTCTGCCGAGCATCGGATGCGTTGTCGCGGCTCGTGATTCGGATCTTGTCGGCACGAACGCCGTAGCAGTCCAGGTACCGGGCGATCGTCGGCAGCGGCAGCACATCCTGGTCGTCGGCTGCCGGTGCGACCCGCACCACCGCGGTGGTTCGCACGCCGGTGGCGGGTTCGGCAGCCAGGCCGTTACGGCGGCGCATCATCGCCAGCCGGCGGCCCAGGATTGTCGTGAAGTGCAATCCACCCCACCAGCCGAACAGCAGGATCACGACGACCGCGGCGATGCCGATCAGCCAATAGTCGCGGCTCGACTCCCACGGGTACGCCATCACGGCGGGCACCACGGCCAGCACCGCCAGCGTGATCCGGCCGGGTCCCGGCCAAGGCATAGCTCTCACGGGTCTCACGGGGCTGGGTCCTTTCGTCGGCGCGAGATGATCGCGACGGTTGCTGCGGTGGCCGCGACAAGCACGGCCAGGATGCCGGCTCCGGCCAGCGCGACGTCCCGCGGTGTGGTGCTCTTCGGGGCGGGTGCCGGCGGCACGGCGACCGGCTTGACCGACGGCGCGGCGGGCTGGTTGCCGGCGGGCAGTTCCCAGGTCAAGGCCGCGACCGGGTCCAGGTTGCCGGATCCGACGACGTTGGAAGGTGCCCTGGCGCCGTTGTGTGCGGTCGCGGTGATGCGGTGCACCACCTGCGCCGCGGTCAGCGCGGGATACTTGCCGCGGACCAGCGCAGCGACGCCGGACACGTATCCGGCCGCATAGCTGGTACCGCTCAGCGCGATCATCTGCTGGTGGTCGTCGGGCAGACCGTTGGCCAGGCCGCCGCCGTCCCGGTTGCTCACCGACACGATGTTCTCGCCGGGCGCCGCGATACCCACCCACGGCCCGGCCATGGTGAATTTCGACGGCTGCCCGTCCGGGGTCAGCGAGCCCGCCGACAGCACATAGGGCTGCCACCACGACGGGACGGAGACGGATTTCACGCCCGCCCAGTTCCGCTGATCGTCGGGCCGGCTCAGGTCCGTCAGCGGGTTCGATTCGCAGGCCATTCCGGCGCCGGCCGATCCGGTCTGCCCGTTGTTACCCGCGGCGGCGACGATCACCGCATCCTTGTCCACGGCGGCATACCGCAGCGCGGCGCCCAGCGCGGCCTGGTCGACCGGCCGATCGGCCGGCACGCAGATGATCGCCGAGATGTTGATCACCCGGGCCCCCAGGTCGGCCGCGTGCACGATGGCCCGGCCCAGCGCGGCGATGTCGATGGATGCGCTCGCCAGCATCGGATCCCCGCCCGAGGTCCGCGGTGAGTACTTCGCGGAGGTCACCCTGATCGCCAGCACCCGCGCCGCGGGTGCGACCCCGGAAAAGCCGTCCTCACCGGCCGGCGCCGGCTGGCCGGCGATGATTCCCGCGACCAGCGTGCCATGCCCGTCGCAGTCGGTCAGGCCGTCGGTGGTCTCCACGAAATCACCACCGGGATCGACGTTGGGCAGCCGCGAGCTGGGCCGCACCCCGGTGTCGATCACCGCTACCAGCTGTCCTTCGCCGCGGGAGAACTGCCATGCCGCAGGAAGATTCAGCGCTGTCTGACCGGCCGTCGGCACGCCTGGGTCGCTACCCGGAACGACTCCTGAGGCACTGCACGCGCTGCGTTGCTCCATCGGCTGTACCGGTCCCGCAGCCCCGGGGGGCGGCGGCGTTTCGGCGTCGACCACCGGCGGGCTGATCGCCAACGCCGGCGGACAAGTCCACATCCCAGCGGCGAAAACCGCTGTGAGGCAGGCTAGTCCGGCCCTTAGACCAGCGCCAAGTGCGGCCTTCATCATCGATTGAGCACCAAAGCGAAGAGACCGACCAGGTACGCCATGACGGGAATCAGCGAAGCGTCCAGCCCGGCAGCGGCGAACCCGAGCAGCCGGCGCAGTGGCAGCGAGTAGCTGTCGGGCGATGCGATTCGCGGGTTGAGCGCAACGACGACCCACACCAGCATGAGCACCGCGAGCACCAGCGCCGCGCCGAAGGCGGCGACGTAGCGTCCCGTCGCGGTGTAGTGCACCAACAACACGCCGGCCACCAGATACGGCTGGGCGAGCAGCCACGCCTTGCACGCGGCCGAATCCCACACCCTGGCGCGCAGCGTGGCCGAGGCCGCGGTTGCCGCCACCAGGTACCAGCCCACACCGCTCAGCGCCTCGGGCCGCAGCGCGATCGCCACCGATCCCAGCACGCTCAGCAGCACCGCGGCGGCGATGAAGCCGCTCTGATGGGCATCGCTGATACGCACCCGTCGCGGCAAGTCCTGCAGCACCCGCAATGATGGCGCCGACGGGGTCGGGTCACCCGGTGCCGGGATGACCGGTAGCGGGAACCGCGCCCACAGCGCGGACAATTGAGGTGTCTCGATGGTGACCAGCAACGCCGCCACGATCAGCCCGCAGCCGATGCTCGATATCGGCAACTGCCAGAGCAATTCGGCACCGGCCGCCAGCAGCACGCCGGCACCCAGGACCGCCGCCGCGGTGAAGAACCCGACCACCCGCTCACGTTCAGCGCTGGGAATCAGCAGCGCGATCAACGACCATGCGGTGACGCCGGCCGCGCCCAGCAGCACCTGCGCCGGCCCGAATCGGCCTGGGACCGCCAACGCCAAGGCGGCGCCGATGGGCACCAGGGCCGCGATCGACAGCGCCGTCCCCGTGCTCGTCGAACGGGTCGTGAACAACAAGCCGGCCAATGCGGTGAGCACGGCGATCGCGCTGACCGCCACCAGTCCGGCCACGGCGCCGGTGGCTACCCGGTAGGTCACTGCCAGACCGGTGGCCAAGAACGTCACCCCGACCACCGCGGCCAGCGCCCCGAGCTGGATATGCGCTGTGCCCCAGGGCTTGAGCCGGGAGGTCGAGAAGATCATCGCGGCGTCGGCGATGTCCTCGACGATGCCGGGGGCGGCCGGACCGGCAGGTATCGGCTGCAGCGCAAGCAGATCCCCGTCGACGACGCCCACGGTGTCAAGGCTGGCGTCCAGGCTGAACGGCGCACCACCGATGGGCGCCAGGCTCAGGTAGAGACCCGCGCTGCCATCGTCGGCCCCGTCGGCGCCGTCCGTCGCTTCACCGTTTTGGGTCGCGGGGACCACCAAACGCTGTATCGCAGGCAGGATTTCACGCAGCGGCAACTCCGCGGGCAAGGCCATCTCCGTCAGCCTGCTGTCCGCGAGAATGGCAACGCGGACGATGGGCATGACGGCGCCGGTCATCACCGGGCCCTCGAAAGGCGCTGGGGCCGTTTCTGTGGCATCGTGCTCTCTTCCTTGTTCGGGGTTTTAAGAGGAGGTTCTAGAAGGGTTGGGCGGAAAAATCTCGGGACAGCCGGTGCCCGGGAAACCAAGGGCCGTCCGGCAATACGGCGGTCAGTTGCTCGATCGCGACGGCGGTCGCAAAGGGCGTCCCTGGCGTGAACGTCGAAACCCATTCGCCGTCGAACGCGCGCGACGGGCTGATCAGCAACCGGCCCGCGGCGGTGTCCACCAGGCTCAACCCGACCTCGGTGGTGGCGTGCTGGCCGTCGCGACGGCACCCGGCGACGATCTCGACATAGCTGCTCGGCCCGGCGAACACCGACTCCACCACCGATCGCGCCGATTCCGGAATACCCAGGTAGTCAAACACTTCCGCGCGTGGCGTGCCGGCTCGCAGCCGCTCGTCGGCGCGGGCGCCGACCCGCATCGGCATGCTGAACTCGTCGAACCGCGCCGGCGGCCGATGCGCCAGTCCGACACCGAGAACCGGAACAAGCGCAAGGGGGTCGTCGATATCCATTGCGGTGAACGTGATCAGCTGCGCATTACGCAGCGCCACGATTGTGTTTGGGGTGCGCGGGGTGTTGCTCCGGGTCGTTGTGGTCTTGCCCGTGCTACCGGCACGCTGCGCGACGACGCCGCGCAGCATTTCGCCGTTACCGGTGGCCGAAACCGCGCCGATGTAACGCAGGTCGAGCCACCGGTCCGGAAAACACACCACTGCGATCCAGTCGGCGACGGCCGGATTGACTCTTCCGGTTTTGGAGCCGTCTGGCTCCAACAGACCCATCCGGGTCAGTTCCGCCTTCTGGGTGTCGAAGAACGCTTGGCGTTGCGCGGCATCGGAGTACGGCGAGGTGATCGCCAACACCCAGGGAAAGCTCCCCGCCCCAATGGTTTCCGCGATGAACCAGGCGTTATCGACCGTCAGCTCGACGGCGTTGGGTTCCGCGTCCATAAGTCCGTCTCAGCGGCAAACCGGGGCTAGCCGCCCCATTTGGCTGCTTCGGCAGTGTCGCGGGCCATCATCGCCATGGTGTTGGCTTCGTGGTTGCTGGCCATCGACTGATAGGCCCGCACCAGGTCTTCCATGGCCTGGTTCCACTGCGCCTGCCACGCCTGATACGTCATCCCGGTGTCGCCCTGCCAGGCATTCTGCAGCGCGGACTGTTCGGTGGCGATGTCGGCGCCCAGCCCCTGCATGGTGCCTGCGTAGCCCGACATATCCCCGGCATGCGCCAGCATTGCCGGGTAGTTGTACATGATCTGTGACATCACAGGTCCTTTCGGTCGGAGTTAGCGGTCGATGCCGTTGGGTCAGAATCCGGTGTAGCTGGACGCAGCCGCGGCGTCGGCGGCCACGTAGGTTCCAGCGGCATCGCCCAAGTTCGCCTGCGCGACGTCCAGCAGGGTGTTGACCCTGGAGGCCGCCTCGACGAAGCGGGCGTGGGAAGCCTGAAACGCGGTCGCGGACTCGCCCACGTGGAACGACTGCGCCGCCATGGCCGACTGCTCGGCCTGGCTGATGGTGTGCCGAAGCAACGCCGCCTTGGCGCTGAACGCCGACTGGGACGCCACCAACTGCGGAATGTGCGCATCCAAAAGACTCATGACAACTCCTTTCGAGATGAATTCTGAATTCGGTTACTGACGGTCGGATTGTGAAGTGCCTGACTAACTTTCCGGGCCCCCTCCCCCTGCCCCGGGGCCATCCCGGCCGTATTCCCAGGTGCCGGGCATCATCGGCATTCGCGGCCCCCCGCCGAAGTCGTCGCCGGCCAGCATGGTCAATCCGGCCGCCTGCAGTGCGGGCTCTTTGATCTTGGTCCCGGCGAACCCAAGCGGTCCGGCTCCCCGATCGGAAGCTGCCGCGCCATTCTCCGAGCCATTGTCCGAGCCATAGTCCGGGGTGACACCGATATCGGCGTCCAGGTCCAGAAACTCATCGCCGAAGTCGTGCAGTTCCGCCTGCCGCCGCCGGCGCGCCCGCGATTGCGCCTTGCTCACCGCCGCCACACCGGGCGCCGCGATGGTTGCCGCGGGGGCTTTGACGCCGGTGCGGCCGCCCACCGTCGGCCCCAGGCTGGGGCCCCAATCGCCGGGGGGCAGCACCGCATAGGCCAAACCCGCCGTCGCCGGGGCGGCCGTCGCCGCCGTGGCGGTAGGGGCGCCCGCCACCGTCGTCGACGCCGGTGCTCCCGCGGGACCGGCCGCGGTCGAACCGAGTCCCACGGCCGGCAAGCTGTGTTGTTCGGCACCGCTCGGAATCGGCTGTGCCGGGGCCAGATCGGGCAGGGCGTCGAGGTTGAGCAGACCCAGCAGACCCAGCATCGAGACGCTGACGCCCAGCGCCGCGGACAGCCACGCGGGCGAACTCAGCGCGACGCCCCAAAAGCTGTATCCGAACGGCTGAAAGAACGCCTGATACCCGAGCGCGAAAAGCAATGGCCCCCAGGTAACCAGGGCGGCCTGTGGGTTGGTCGCGAAATCCATCAGTATCTGCTGGATCTCTTCGACGGGATGGGTGAGGAAGTTCCAGATCGCGTCGCCGTCGGGCAGCGCCTTTACGTAGGACTCCAGCCACGCCACGATGGTGTCCACAATGTTGAGCTGCGAACCCGAATCCGCGGCCGGCGCCGCCGCAGCCGCCTGGGCCGCATCCGCCGCCGGTGCGGCCTCGCCACCGGGTGTGACCACGGTCGGCGCCGGCGTGGTTCGCGGCGCCGACGCCAGCGCCACACCCGCCGTCGCCCGGTAAAGACCCATCGCGGTGGCGGCCTGGATCCACATCCGCACGTAGTCAGCCTCGTTGAGCGAGATCGGAATCAAGTTGATCCCAAAGAAATTGGTCGCCACCAGCACCCCGTGCACCACGTGGTTGCTGGCCAGCTCCAACAAGGTCGGCATGGCCGCCAGGGCCACGGTGTAGGCCGTCGCCGCGGCTTCGTGCTGAGCCGCCACACCCGCGCTGTCGGTGCCGGCCTGCGTCAGCCAGGCCAGATACGGCGCGTGCGCGGCCACATACTGCTCCGCGGTCGGCCCCTGCCACGCCCCCGCTTGAACCGCCCCCAGGAGCCCACTGAGTTCGGCTGCCGCCGAAGCATATTCGGCGCTGAGCGAGTTCCAGGCGCCGGCGGCCGCCAGTAGCGACTCCGGTCCCGGACCACTGCTCAGCAACGCCGAATGCACTTCGGGCGGCGAAGCCATCCAGATGGGCACCGTCACAATCAGGCGCCTGCGATCCCATAAGTAGCGGCCGCTGCGGCGTCTCCGGCGAGGTAACTGATCCCGGCATCACCGACCCCGACACCCGCGCGTCCCAGTTCTTCGACACCCTGGGCCGCGATAACCGCGTGCTCCTCACCCTGAGCGCTGAACCCGGCCGCGGTCTGCAGCGACACCGGATCGGCCGCCGGCGGGATCACGGCGGTGATCAGCGGAGCCGCAGCAGCATGCGCGGCCGCCAGCCGCGCCGTCAGCGCCTCCACCGCCGCACTTGCCGCGGCCAGTCCCTCGGGAACGACTTCCAGGGCCATGATCAGTTCTCCTTCTGTTGCGTCTCACCAAACATTGCCGTCTCGCCCGCAAGCGGATTGATCAACTGCACGTACGTCGGAGTGTCACTGTCGCCCAACAGAATCGCCCGCCCGACGGGCAACCGGGCGAATCGCTGACCGCGAATCTTCCCGCTGTCGGCCGGGTTGCCGGCCAGCATCAACGTGGTCGCTTGCAAGTCGTTGAACCGGCGCAGCAGTGGGCTGGTCATCAGTGCGTGGCCGGATCCGGTGGCGCGCGCCGTGACGATCACCCGCAGCCCCAGATCGGCGGCCTGCGCGAGCAAACCGATCAGCGGCGTCCACGGTCGCTGTCCGGCATACGGGCCGCTCATCGCCGCCGAATCCGGAATCTGGTCGACGTCGTCGATGATCAGGTAGTGCGTGTGGCCCTCATAGCTCCAGCGGGATAGCTCCGCGGGCGTCAGATCTGCCGGCGGGCGCCGCTTTTCGATGAGGTTGGCCAACCCGATCATCGCCGGGGTGACCCGATCGATGTTGGCGGTGTATTCGTTGTCCGGGAACAGCGGCTCGTCGACGAGGTGCAGCCGACGGTCCAGCACCGTGAACGCCACCTTGTAGGGGTTGGAGTGCTCGCGGATCGTGCGGATGAGGTGGCGCAGCAGGGTGGTCTTTCCCGACTTGCTGTCGCCCAAGACCATCAGCAGCGGGTTGTCGGCGAAGTCCAGCACCACCGGTGCCAGGTCTTCTTCGCGCTGGCCGATGACCACCTGGTCCGGGCCCCGGTAGACCGCGCCGACCGCCGCGGGCGCGAGGTTGGTGGGCAGCAACCGAACCGGTGGCGCCGTCACACCCGGGTACCGGGCATTGATCGCCGCCACCTGATCCAGCTCCGGCGCCGCGAACAGGAAATGCTGTGCGGCCATGGTCAACCCGCGACCGGGCTGGTCGTGCGGAACCGCGTCGGCGGGGCGGCGCAGCGCGCCGACCACTCGCACATTGCTGTCGCGCGCGTCGTGCAGCCGCAGCTCGAGTCGCAGCCCCAGACCGTCGCGCATCGCCAGCGGCACCTCCAGCCAGCTGGGGGTGGTGATGATCACGTGGATGCCGTATGCCAGACCCACGTTGACCAATTCGGTTACCTTGGCCAGCAACGGGTTTCGGGTATTGAATTGGTCGGTGTTGTCGCGGCTGAAGGCATAGAGGTTGTCGATGACCAGGAACACCTCGCCGAAGCCATCGGGTCCAGGGCCGAGCCGTTCGAGCCGTTGCCCTGACCCTTAAGACCAAGATTGCGGGGCCCGTCCCGGAACGCCTGCCGCTGCTGGCGCGACAGCAGCAGCTGCTCCAGTTCGCCGAAGGTACGGCGAATGCGTTCGGGTTCCAGCGCCGACGCAATGCTGCCGACGTGCGCCAGATCCTGTAGCGCACGCAACTGCCCGCCGCCGTAGTCCAGGCAGTAGAAGGTGACGTCGCGCGGCGAGTGCAGACTGGCCGCGGACAGGATAAATGTCTGCAGCGCAGTCGATTTACCCGACTTGGGGCCACCGTGGATCATCATGTTCCCGGCCGACGACGTCGCGTCGAACACCAGCGGATCCCGGCGCATCTCGAATGGCTTGTCGATCTCCCCGAGCGGCCAGCGCCATTGCCGGGGGGCCACCTCGGCACGCGCCAGCACCGCGGTCAGCGGAATCGGCTCGTCCAGTGGCGGTAGCCACAACTGCGGCGCCCGTGGCCCGTACTGCGCCAGTTGCTCGCCGATCGTCGCGATCAGCTTGCGCGGTGGGCCGGCGAATTCCTCTTCATCGCCACCGGAGATCACCGTGCCCGGGTCCGGCTCGACCGCACCGGCGGTGAACAGCTTCGGCTCCGGAATAGATTGCACGACAAGTGCTTTAGATGTCTGCGGCGGTTCGTAGATACCGTCGACGTAGGTGCTGCGGAACTTGATCGGGGCGGCACCGGGAGCGGGTACCAAGAACCCAGCGCCTTTGTGCTCCTTGCCGGACTCGATGTGATACGCGTCCTCCACCCCGATGATCTGACGGGAAACGCTGGCGCTGGCCACCTTCAACCCGATCCGGTACGAGGTGTTCTTGTCGATGTCTTTGATCTTGCCGACATCCAGCGTCTGCGACGCGAACAGGATGTGGATACGGAACGAGCGGCCCTTGCGGGCCACATAGTCGAACAGCTCGGCGTATTCCGGGTGGTCGGCCAGCATCAGGGTGAACTCGTCGGCGACCACGAAAAGCGTCGGGATCGGCGGCAGCTCGAGTGCGCCGGCCGCTTGAGATTCCCGAGCGTTCTCGTATTCGGTCACCGAGTTGAACGCGCTGCCCTGGACGCGACGACCGGCCTCCATCAGCAGCGTCTCGCGGCGGGCCACCTCACCGCGCAGCGTATCGGCGAACCGGTCGGCCAGCGATTTCTTTTCGGCCATGTTCGAGATCACCGCGACGACCTGCGGGAAGTTCCGGAAGCTGTCGGCGCCGGCCTCGCCCTTGAAATCGGCGTAGATGACGATCAGCCGGTCCGCCGAGTGAGTGGTCAACAGCGACAACAGAATCGACATCAGGGTTTGCGACTTGCCGGAACCCGTCATACCGATCATCAGGCCGTGCGGACCCATGCCGCCCTCGGCCTCGTCCTTCAGGTCGAACATCAACGGCTCGCCGGTGGTGGTGACGCCGATGGGAACTCGCAACTCGTCGTCGCGGGTTCGCGGCGCCCACACCGTCGGTATGTCCAGCCGCGACGCATCCGGGATGCCCAGCAGCGTGGTGAACGTCGCGCCCCTGGTGGCCGCCGAGCGCAGCCCGGCGTGCGTCGGGTTGGAATCCCACCGCGACAGCTGCCGGGCGAGGTGGGACGCATCGTCGGCGCTGAGGTGGTCGGCCGCGTCGACGTAGGGTTGCCACCCGCCGGTCTGCCAGCGTTCGATGGCACCGTCCGCGATGCGCAAGATCGGCCTTTCGGGGTCCGAATACTGTTCGCGGTGCGGCGGTTTGGCGGAGCAGTGCACCACGGTGACCCCTGCCCGACCCACCGCGAACGCCGAAGCGTCCACGTCGTAGTCGGGGTCGTCCACGACAACCAGCAAGTGCCGCAACGCATCTCCCGACTGTCCGGTGAATGCCGTGCGGTCGACAAGCGCCGGACCCAGCAGCGACACCAGCTCTTCCGGGTCGGTGGTGAGATAGCGGGCCGGGCCGAGACCGTCGAGTTGGCCCGCGATGTCGACGTGCGGCAACCATTTCAGCCAGGACCAGTCCCGGCCTTCCAGATCGCGGGTGGCCAGCGCCACCCCGAGCACGGTCGGGTCGTGCCAGGTCACCGCCTGAGCGATCCAGGCACGCAGGGCACCGCGCACGTCAGCGGAGTCGCCGATCAGCGTGATCCGCGAGACCTTGGTCAGATCGATCCCGGTCGGCACGTCACGCACGGTGCGCTGGGCGTCGAGCAGGCTACGTAATGCGCTGTGCGACACCGGTTCCAGGTCGACCTCGTCGGCAGCGTCGTTGACTCGCAGCGCGGTCGCCAGCGGCACCGTGTGCCGGCCGGCCCGCACCACCAGAAAGTCGGGATCATGCGGGTCGCGCTCCCACTGGCGGCGGGAACCGGGCACCGCGGTCAACATCGCCGGGTCCGGATGCGACCACTGCGCGGCCGCCCGCTGCGCTGCGGCCTGGGTCCGGATGTTGTCCCGGACCACCGAGAGGTAACGCAGATAGTCGGCCCGCTCGGCGTCGACCTCCTCGGTGCGCATCTTGTTGCCGTTGCCGCGGTAGAGCGCGGTGGCCGCCAGCAACAGCACGAACGGGAAGAACAGTGTCTGTGGGGAGATCACCCGCATCCCGGTCGCGACCAGCGCGACGATCATGCCGACGATCAGCATCACGATCACGACAGGCATTGCGCGTCGCAGCATCGACGGTGGTATCACCCGCGGCAGCTCGGGAGGCGCCTCGATGGTGATGGTGCCCTTGCGGGCACCCGGCACCGGCAACCGCCGGCGCGCCTCGAAGATCAATCGGCTCATCGGGGCTCTCCCCCGCTCGCGGGAGGTGCCCCCACTTCGGCGGCAATCGGACGGCCGGGCTTGGTATCGGATGGCAGGCCGTCGTGCGCCAGCAACGCGTCGGCACGCGACAACGTCGGGCCGGACGCGAACAGCGACAGGATGGACCACGGGATGGGCAATGCTGGCGCGTTCAACCCAAGCGCCTCAACGGTTTTGCCGTGCCCAGCCGCCCCGGACGCACTGTCGGCCTCGTTGTCGATGCCGTAGCGCACACCGGTGTCGGAGACCCAGAACAGCGCCCCGGTGGCCGGTGCGGCCGCGCCGCCGCCGACGGTCTGGGTGAAGTAGCCCGTTCCCGGTGCCAGCGCGACGCGGGTCGCCGAACCTCCGCCACCGGCGCCGACCAAGTCGACGGTGCGCACCGCTTCGGGTACCGGCAGCCCCGAGCCCGACAGCAGGCTCAGCGAGCTGGTGGCGGCCCCGGCCGGCTTGCTCCACAACGCGCAGGTGACCGGATCGCGGCCGGCGTCGACGAGGCTGATCTGCTGATCCGGATACCGCGCGGTGTCCAGCATCCGCGACACCGGCAGCTTGGCGACCTCGTCGGCACCAAGCCGCGGCGGCTGCTGCAGCCCATAGGAATTGGTGTTGCGCAGGATCGCGGCGAGCACCGGGGAGACGGGTTGCAAGCCGTCCGGCAACACCGCGTAGTACCGGGCATTGTCGGCTGCGGACTTGTCCAGTCCGTAGGACACGACCACCGCGCCGATCGGTGCGGGCACCGAGAAGCTCGGCGCGGCACCGGCATTCGGGATGGCCGGTGCCGTCAGCGGCGGCGCCTCGGGGATCGCGTTGAACAATCCCTGCGCGACGGGCCGCGGCGCGGGCGCGTCGAGGCCCAGGGCGTTGGTCACCGCGTGATCGGAAAGGTCTATCTGGCTACGCTTTCCGTCCCACAGCAGCCAGGTGGTGTTGCTGCCCTCGAGCGGGCTGTCAACCAGGACCGCCTGCCCGGAACGCAGCGCGCCCGCCCGGGCGCCGTTGCTGTCCGGCGGGCCGGCGATCACTGTGACGCCGGTGCTGTGGGCGCCATGCCCGATCGCTCCGGTCACGGCATCGCACACCGTCCAGTTCGCGTCGTGCGCGGTGTTCTGCACCATCCGCTCCGGGGCGCCCGGTATGCCGATCAGGTTGCCACGCGGAAAGCGGTCCAGCTCAGCACTTTTCACGGTGGTGGGGTTGACCGGCTTGCCGACGATCAGCCGGGCCGACGTCAGGTTGAGCACCGGGTGCAGCTGATCGCCCACCCGCACATACAGCGCGGCGGTGGACCGGTCGGCCAGCACCGCGTTGTTGCCCGCCTGGCCGTTGGGCCGGATCAGCGAGAACACGAAGCAGCCCGCCAATCCGGTGACCAGGATGAGCGCGCCCATCAGCACCGAGCGCGACTGAGTCCGCAGCGGGTCGACGAGCATTCTGGTGTCGTGCAAGGCGATTCCGGAAGCCAGCCTGCGCATCACGAACCGCCAGCCGGTCACCTGGTGGCGGGTGACGAAGCCACGCCGGTAGACCACCTTCTCCGGGTTGTCGTTGATCGGAGTCCTTGAGGAGAACGAACGGCGTTCTTGACCCCATTCACCATCCGGCTCGTTGCCCGTCATGCCGGCACCGACAGCCCGAGGCCGCGCAGCAGCGGCTCCACCGAATTACTGACGTCGCGGTCGGTGATCGTCATCAGCTCCTCGTCGCTGAACTCACCGGTTCCGGCGTGTTCTGAATGGTCAAGCCGGAATTCCCGTTCTTCCTCGGAGCGTTCGACGATGTTGCGGACGAACCGGCCGTTGCCCGCGATGTCGAGGCTGCGCCGGTTGATCCCATTGGTGTCGGGCGTCGTGGAAGCGGCCAGGTTGGCGAACAGGCCCTCCATGTGATCGAGGGCGGCCTGTTCGAAAACGCTGTCGCGCTGTTCGGCCATCTTGTGCGCGATCTCCACCAGTTCATGCGAGTTGTACGAGGGAAAGTCGATGTTGCGGGTGAAGCGCGACCGCAGGCCCTCGTTGGTGTCCAGGAACCTGTCCAGATCGGCGCGGTAGCCGGCGATGATGACCACCAGCCGGTCGCGGTCGTTTTCCATCCGCGCCAGCAACGTGTCGATGGCCACCAGACCGAAGTCGTTCTTGGCGCCGGTGGCCACCAGCGCGTAGGCCTCGTCGAGGAACAGCACGCCATCGAGCGCACTGTCGATGATCGCGTTGGTCTTGGCCTCGGTCTCGCCGATGTGCTGACCGATCAGGTCGGCACGGTGTACCTCTCGGATGTTCTCGCGCTTCAAAAGGCCTAGGCCGCAATAGATCTTGGCGACGACGCGGGCGATGGTGGTCTTGCCCGTGCCGGGCGGGCCGGCGAAGACGAGGTGGTGCGCGCGCTGCGCCACCGCGAGGCCGCGTTGCTTGCGCACGATCTCCATTGCCACCGAGCTCTTGAGCCGGGAGACCTGGTTCTTCACTTCTTCCAGGCCGATGAACTCGGCGAGCTGACGTTCGGCCTCGTGCAGCAGCACGGCCTTGCGTTCGTGGGCAGCGGGGTCGACGAAGTCGTCGGCGCTCGGTTCGGTGTCGGGATCCCACGGATCGGTGCGGGCTTCGACTCGGCCCGCCGTGGTGGTGACGATCCCGAAACTGGTGTCGGACAAGGCTTGCTCGACTTGCTTCGTTCTCCGGGTGTGCCGCATACAGGTCCTGCAGCACTTCGCTCGCCGACTCCTCATCGACGTGAACGCGCAGCACCAGCCCCTTGGCCAGGGCGCCGTCGAGCGCCGCGACGGCGATCGGGCCTTCGGGTTCCTCGAGATAGGACAGCGCCGGGGCGAACATGCCCAGCCGGGCCAAGGCGGTGCCCAGGGCGATCTTGGCCGCGTGCGAAAACGTCTCGTCGAGCTCGGGATCGTTGACGATCGGGGTCAGCAGCTTGACGACATCCGACCAGCGCTCGGCGCGGTAGTTGATGACCACCGCGAGCCAGCGGGCCTCGCGCCAGCTGGGCCGGCGCTCGGTGATGGCGCTGACCAATCGTGTGGCCTTGGCAAATTCACCAGGTCCCCCGGTCGAAGCCAGGGCCGCGGCGTACGCGAGATCGAAATCGTCTGGGCCGGTGGCGCGAAACCGCAGATAAAGTCCGGTGTCGTAGAGAAATCCCAGGGCACCCTGGGCCAGTTGGACCTGGCGCTGCAAGGTGCCGGTGGTGGCCACCGTAGCAACTATCGCTTCGAGAACGCGCGGGGAGGTATCGCCGGCGGCGGCCAAGCCCGGTCCAGGCGTCGCACTGGTCGTGGGCCACCCGCGTCAGAGCGGTGAACCCCGACCGCGCCGCGGTCAGATCGGCCGGGCGCTGACGGTCGTAAACCAGCAAGCCGAGGGCCCGGCAACACGTAGCGAACCGGCTGACGACGTCGGCGTCTACCTTGCCGTTTATTCGAGATGCGACAGGCCGTGCTGCAAGCATTCCGATATCACCGCGTTCCACGCCCCTGTCGTCTCCTGCACTTGACGTCGCCACTGGCTAATTCCGCCCGAAGATAGGCACGAAGTTAGCATTGCATAAGCTAACTGTCGAGGCTCCTGGGCCCGTTCGATTCACGACTCGGCATCCCGTTCTCGTGGCACTGACCAGGGTATTCTGGCCGAACATCGATTCCCGTCCGGCAGATTCCATTTAGCAGCGAAGCTTACTGAAAACCATTATCATTTTCAAAACTTGGCGTTCAGCTCTGCTCCCCCTCGCCGAGCTCCCGCTGGTCGGACTCCCAAGTGCTGCGGCACCATAGGGACTGACGGGCCGCCGCCGAACTCGTTGCCGGCCAGCGTGGCCAACCCCGCCGCCTCCGCGGTTTCCTGGCGCGCTGTTCCGGCAAAACCCAGCGTCCCCGCGCCCTGCGCCGATGCGACCGTGGACGCCGCTGACTCGCCCCCTCAAGCGGGAGGTACCCCCCGGCCGGCGGCGCGCCCCAGTCCGGCTCGACCTGGACATTCAGATCCATAAACTCGTCGCCGTACCCGCGCATCTTTGCGCGCCTACGCCGCCGCGCTCGCGCTAGCTCCCCCGCGGCCGCCGCAGCCGCCGCGGCTTTATCGGGCTCCGGCGCCTTCCTTTTGGCGCTGGAGCCGGCGCTGGTGCTCATGGACGTACCCGACCCAAGGCCGGGACCCACCAGGTAGGGGTAGGCAGCTCCCGCGACAGCGGTGGGCGGCGGCGGCGGTGGGGCCGGGGCCGGGGCTACTGTTGGCGCGCCCGCCGGCGCCCCGCCGGCGCCGAGGACGGCGCCGGGCCCGGTGCCGGGGCAGCGCTAACGACGGGAGAGCCACCGGTCACCGGAACACCGGGCGCCTCGGGCGTGGGTGCGGCGGCCACGGCAACCGCGTCAGGCTGAATCCCACCCAGCCCGCCCAATCCCGCCAAACCGCCCAAAAACCCGGGGTTCGCGGCCGGCAGAATGAGTGCAAGCGCGTTGATCTCGGGGAAGAACGCCTGGTAAGCCTCCGCTGCGTGGCCCACCTCGTCAGCTACCAATCCCGGAATGTCGGACTGCAGCTGCGCTAAAGCCCCGGACGGATTCTGCGGAAAATCCGCTATGTCGCGCTCGAAGGTTTGGGTAATTTCGAGAAATCGATTGGTCCACCAACTCAGTTGGTATGGGTTGCCCGCATCGTCGTCGACGATGTCCTGCACACTGCCGCCATTGTCGCCGCTGTCGCTCACGATGGGCTTCACGATGTTTGGAGGCGATTCGGTCTGGGGTACCGAGGTCACCGCTGAAAAAGACGTCAACTCATACTGCGTCATCGTGGCGGCCGCTTGGATCCACATCCACACGTACTCGGCCTCGTTGAGCGCGATGGGGATGGTGTTGATCCCGAAGAAGTTCGTTGCCATCAATACCGCGTGGATCGCGTGGTTGGCGGCCAGCTCCATCAAGGTCGGCATCGCGGCCAGCGCGGCGATGTAGGCGGTGGCCGCAGTCTCGTATTGGACGGCCGCGGCGGCACTCTTGTTGCCGGCCTGCATCAGCCACAACAAATAGGGCACATGCGCGGCCACGTACTGCTCGGCACTGGGCCCTTCCCACACCCCGGCCTGCACCGCCCCCAAGATCGCGTTGAGCTCTTCTGCGACCGACGCATAGGTCGCACTCAACGAACTCCACGACCCAGCGGCAGCCAGCAAGCTGCCCGGCCCGGGACCACTGCTGAGCAGCGCAGAATGCACTTCTGGTGGCGAAGCCATCCATATCGGCGCGGTCATTGTCAGTCGTGCGGTCTCAGATCGGAGAACACCGACCGGACCGATCCGTGAACAACCCATAGCGTCATTCCGGACCCCCTCGGCACGATGAAGCAGCGACCGACCGCCTTGGCTGTTCAGACGGCGCCGCTTAACGTACATCCAGTAGTCGGTGACGAACGGCGAAGAGTTCCCGCCCACCGCCGATCCATCCCAGATTCTGATCGCACGACCGCCGATCAATGCCCTGGACGCGCTCCCAGCGCGCGTCTCCGGCGAGCGCCGCATTCCTCCGGTCCGCGTCCATGCCGAGGGCGTGGCTGGATCAAAGCCGTTGTCCCGCAAGTGTTGGTGGCCGGTCCTCACGCAGATCGACACGCGTCGAGTTATCCGGGCGGGCGGTGCAATGAGCCGAAAGTCCGGTCGCTATCCCGAAGTTGCCGGCCCAAGAATACCGGCCTGGTAGTCGCCCCGATTAAGGGCGCCTGAATCGAAAGCACCTGAGTTTTCAAGGCCACTGTCGCCGGTGCCGGAATTTGAAATGCCGATGTTGAGCTGGCCAGAGTTTGCGAACCCGATGTTGTCAAATTCCCGGTTGAAGAAGCCCGTGTTGGAGCCGCCCGTGTTGAACACACCCGTCTGCACATCGCCTGTATTGAAAAAACCGGCACTTAGCGAGCCGTTGTTCGACAAGCCGGAGGAAGAGTCGCCCGAATTGAAGAAGCCCGAGGATCCGGTCCCGGAGTTGCCGAAGCCCGAGTTCGCGACTATCCCGGTGAGGTCAGCCGAGCTGCCGACGCCCGTGTTCAGGTTGCCCGAGTTAAGCAGACCTGTGTTGGTGTCGCCCGAGTTAAACCAGCCCGTGTCCACATTGCCCGAGTTAAAGCTGCCCGTGTCAGTACCGGCACCGCCGAGCGCGCCCCCTGAGTTGAAGTTGCCACTGTTGAAAAGGCCCGCATTCCCGAAGCCCACGTTGCCGCTGCCCGCATTACCGATGCCCATATTCCCTGGGCCCGCGTTCCCGAAGCCTACGTTGGCGTCGGCCCCGTTTCCGAAGCCCGTGTTGAAGGAGCCGCCGTTCCAGAAGCCCGTATTGATGTTGCCTGAGTTCGCGAACCCGAAGTTACCGTTCCCAGAGTTGAAGAAGCCGAAGTTTCCATCACCGGAGTTGAAGAAACCGATGTTGTTGCTACCCGAGTTCCCCAAACCGCTGTTTCCCGTGCCCGAGTTCCACCCGCCAAACCCCACCTGGTTGTCACCGGTGAGGTTGAAGCCGATGTCGTTGTTGCCGGTATTGCCAAAACCAAAGTTGAAACTTCCATAGTTGCCGAACCCGACGTTGGCGCTGCCGTAGTTTCCGCTACCGAAGTTGTTGGAGCCGATGTTTCCGCTGCCGACGTTGTTGCTGCCTTGGTTTCCGCTACCCAGGTTGATATTGCCGAGGTTCCCAAGGCCGAAGTTGGTGTTGCCGACGTTGCCGCTACCCAGGTTGGAGTTGCCGACGTTGCCGCTACCCAGGTTGGAGTTGCCGACGTTGCCGCTACCCAGGTTGGTATTGCCGACGTTGCCGCTACCCAGGTTGGTATTGCCGATGTTGCCGCTACCCAGATTGGTACTCCCGATGTTGCCGCTACCCAAGTTGAAATCACCGTTGTTGCCGCCGCCCAGGTTCCAGCTGCCGATGTTGCCAAGCCCGGTGTTGAGGGACGGCAGCCCGGCAAGAGTGGAAGCCTGTGCCGGCACCGCGGCAGCAGCAGCCCCAACCGGGCTATCCGACACCACACCGGCCACCCGACCCAGACCCGGTAAACCCTGCAACGCACCCCGCCACGACGACAACTGCCCAGCCACCTGCGAAGCGCCAACGTGATACCCCACCATCGTCGACACCGCCGACGCCCACATCCCCTCATACCGAGCCTCAGCAGCCGCAATCGCCGGCGCGTTCTGCCCGAACAAATTCGACATCACCAGCTGCACCAAATCACTGCGGTTAGCCGCCACCACCAACGGATGCACCATCGCCGCCCGCGCCGTCTCAAACACACTGGTTACCGCTTTAGCCGACGCGGCCGCCCCCGCAGCCCGCGCCGCCGCCGCACTCAAAAACGCCGAATACGGAGCCGCTGCCACCACCATCGCCCCAGCCGCCGCACCCTGCCACGCCTGACCCGGCCCATCCGTCAAGCCCGACGTAATCGACGAAAACGACTTCACCGCCGACCCCAACTCCGCAGCCAACCCATCCCAGGCCATCGCCGCCTCCAACATCGGAGCCGACCCGGCGCCAGAATGCATCAACAACGAATTGATCTCCGGCGGCAACACCTGAAAATTCATCGGCCGCTCCCTATTCATCGAGTCGCAAGAGGCAGTTCGTTGGGTTCCCCCCGCACTTCTCACCAGGACTAGGCCATCCCCTCCCCGCCGGCCTGTCACATCAGTCCTAGTGTTGGTCGCACAACAGCGGTCCATAGTTCCGTGAAACTTTTCCCATCCTGGGTATTAACCGTTGTGGCCCACCCGAGAGCGGCGCCGTAGGCTGCACACGCGAGCGAGGATCGGTAGGCCGAGCCGAAGAAACTAGAAACCCAAGTTCAGGAAGCTAAATCTGGCGTTCCGTACGACCGGACGCCGGCCGCCCTTACGCTTTGACCGCGCTGACCAGCGTGTTGCGCTCGAACATCGTCCTGGCTTGGGATTCGGGTCCGGGTGCCGGCCGGCCGATCTCGCGGAAGTAGTCGACCAATGGCGTGCCGACGGCCGTCCAGCCCCGCTCGCCGAACCACTCGGTGGCCGGCGCGCACTGCTCGTTGTAGACCAGCTGAAAGAACACTCGTCCCCCACCCGCGGCGGCCTCGGCGCGCTCTTCTTCGACGTTGGCCTCAAATTCGTCCTGGTCCAGCGAGGCGCCGTCCTCGACGGCGACGTGACTGCCCGGGGCGGCCAGGCTGTCGATGCCGGTGAACAACTGCTCCTGGGCGGGCGGCCGGAAGGTAGATCAGCAGGCCCTCGGCAATCCACGCGGATGGCTGGGCCGGATCAAAGCCTCTGTCCCGCAATGCTTGTGGCCAATCATCACGCAGATCGATCTCGACCTCGCGACGCTCGGCGTGCGGTGTCGCGCCGTGCGCCGCAAGCACCTCACGCTTGAAAGCCAGGACCTGCGGCTGGTCCAACTCGAAGACCGTCGTCCCGTCAGGCCACGGCAGCCGATACGCCCGCACACAGATTCCATTGCTCTATCGTGTACGCAACCCCTCGTGCAGTCGTGATGAAAATGGTTATCGTTCTCACCGTGGGTATCTTGCGCTCTTGCTTACAGTGCGCATCCGTCGCTACCGCTTTCCTGCTGCCGTTTGCGGTAGCGGGCTGTTCAACGGGCCAGATCAAACCCGGCACCGGCGCGGGAGCATGCCCGACTGCCCCGGTTGCTGTGGTGGTCAGCGTCGACCAGTGGGGCGATATCGTCTCCGAACTTGGCGGCGCGTGTGCGAACGTCAAGACTGTACTTGCGAGCTCCTCTCTAGACCCGCACGACTACGAGCCATCACCGGCCGACGCGGCCTCGTTCACGGGCGCCAAACTTATCGTGGTCAACGGCGCCGACTACGACTCGTGGGCATCGAAGCTGGCCGCCAGCTCCGCCGGCGGCGCCCAAGTGGTAAGCGCCGCTGCAGTCACGAAGACACCGCATGGCGCGAATCCACACCTGTGGTACATGCCATCGGCGGTAACCGCGGTCGCCGATGCGGTCACCGACGCGCTCAGCAAGCTCGACCCGCAAGCCCGCGGCTACTTCGGCCAGCGCCGAGCGCAGTTCACCACCACGATGGCCCCGTACACCAGCCTGATCACCAAGATCAAAGCCGGGGCGTCAGGCAAGTCCTATGGGGCCACCGAACCCGTCTTCGACTACCAGGCGCAGGCGCTGGGTCTGGTCAACAAGACTCCGGCGGGCTTTAAGCGGGCGGCGGCCAACGAATCGGACCCGTCGCCGGGCGACATCGATGCGTTCCGCACCGCGCTGGCCCGCCGGCGGATCGACGTCTTGATCTACAACACCCAGACCCAGGGTTCGATCCCCGAGCTGATCCGTTCGACTGCCGAACAGGCCGGGGTGCCCGTCGTCAATGTGACCGAGACCGTGCCGCCCGGGCAGACCTCGTTCGAGGGCTGGCAAGACGCACAGCTGACCGCGTTGGGCAAGGCGCTCGGTGTCGCTGTCTGAAGCTCCCGCCACTCCCGCCGCGCTGGTGTTCAACGACGTCAGCGCGGTGCGCGGTGGACGACTCATCTGGTCTCACGCCAGCTTCACGGTGCCCGCCGGCGGTATCGTCGCCGTCATCGGACCCAACGGCTCGGGCAAGACCACCCTGCTGCACATGGCTCTCGGTCTGATCCCGGCGGCCAGCGGCGAGCTCGAGGTGTTCGGCCGCCATCCCGGCCAGGGCAACGACAGCATCGGCTACGTGCCGCAACACTATTCCGCCAGCGCGGGGGAAGCCATCCGCGCCGCCGATGCGGTGCTGCTCGGACTTACCGGACGCCGGTGGGCGTTCGGGCACAGCACCGCAGCCCAACGCGAGCAGGTCAGCCAGGCACTGGCCGCCGTCGAGGCCACCGAGATCGCCGACCGGCGACTGTCGATGCTTTCTGGCGGGCAACGCCAGCGCATCGCGATCGCCGCAGCCCTGGTAGCACAACCACAGTTGCTTATCCTCGACGAACCGTTGGCGTCGTTGGATCTACGCAGCCAGCGCGACATCGTCGCACTGCTGGCGCGACTGCACGCTGAGCTGGCCGTGACCATCCTGCTGGTCGCCCACGACCTCAACCCGCTGCTGCCCATCCTCGACAGCGCGATCTACCTGCTCGACGGACACCCGCACTACGTCCCCATCGACGACGTCATGGACGATGAGCTGCTAACCCGCCTGTACGGCACTCCGATCCAAGTCGCAAGCACACCGCACGGGGAGCTGTATATGAGGAGCACGCTGTGACCGCTCACCTCGTAGCCCTGGGTTATGAACCCGATTGGTGGCCGATTCTGACATCGGGGTTCATGCGCGACGCCCTGATCGGCGGCACTATCGTCGCGCTGGCCGCCGGGTTGATCGGCTACTTCGTCGTGGTGCGCCACACCGCCTTCGCCGCCCATGCGCTGGCTCACATCGGGTTGCCTGGCGCGACGGGCGCCGTGCTTCTGGGCGTGCCTGTAGTCGTCGGGCTCGGCGCCTTCTGTGTCGGCGGGGCGCTGGTGATCGGCGCCCTGGGCAAGCGCGCCGCCGATCGCGAAGTGGTCACCGGGACGGTCCTGGCCATGGCCACCGGTCTCGGTTTGTTCTTCAACTCGCTGGCCACCGAGAGCTCGAGCACGATGACCAACGTGTTGTTCGGTAACCTGCTGGCCATCTCCCACCAGCAACTGGTCAGCTTCGCGATCCTGCTGGTCGTGCTGGGGTTCAGCGTCGGCATCATTTACCGGCCCTTGCTGTTCAGCTCTGTCAACGCCGTGGTCGCCCAGGCCAAAGGCGTGCCGGTGCGCGCTCTATCCATCATGTTCATGGCGCTGCTCGGGCTTGCCGTCACCATGGCCGTACAAGCCGTCGGCACGCTGCTGTTGTTCGCCTTGGTCGTCACTCCCGCTGCAACCGCGATCATGCTCACCCCCCGACCGGCACGAGCGATGGTCATCTCCACTGCGATCAGCCTCTGCGCGGTGTGGCTCGGACTGGGCGCATCGGCGATGTTCAACCTGCCGCCCAGTTTCCTCATCGTCAGCATCGCCTGCGCCATTTGGTCGATCGCCTGGGTCAGCAACCGCCCCCGACGAGCTGCCACTCAAACATCGGAGAAGTCAACCGATGCCACACCCACCATCGCCTCGTCAACGAAAACGGGCTCTACTGCCTCGGGGATGTGACGACTATCCCACGCGCCCATAGGAGTGTTGCTGGTGTCTTCGCCTCCTGAACCCCGGCGGCGACGTTCCACGGCCAAGCAACGGGCCGTCTTGGAGGTCCTGCGCGGAGTGCGCGTCGGGTCGACCGAAGTGCTGGTTTTAATTCTGTTGGCGTGCGCCTTCTCGACGACGATGTTGCGGAATGCGGTCTTCGGTAGTGCGGCGTTGTCGACCGCGGGCACGGTGTTCTGTGGGGTGTTCGTGCAGGCGCTTCCGTTTTTGGCGCTGGGAGTCGTGGTCAGTGGGTTGATTGCGGCGTTCGTGTCACCTGAGCGGTTGGCGCGCTGGCTGCCGCGCCGTCCCGCGGTGGCGGTGTTGGCCGCCGGGATCGGTGGGGCGGCGCTGCCGGGTTGTGAGTGCGGGTCGGTCCCGGTGGCGCGGCGATTGTTCGGCGAAGGAGGAGCGACCGGCGCGGCGGCTTTGACGTTCATGCTGGCCGCGCCGGCGATCAACCCAGTAGTGCTGGTCGCCACCGCGGTGGCGTTTCCCGGTGCGCCGGCGATGGTTGTTGCCCGGATGGGAGCGTCGCTGCTGACCGCGGTGATCATGGGGTGGTTGTGGGCGCGGTGGGGCCGCCCAGAGTGGGTCACTCGCAGGCTGCCCCCTCCGCGCCGCTGACAGTGAGTCACGGTGGATAGTGTTCGCTGAGGCGGCGCGCCACGACTTCCTTCAGGCCGCATCTTATTTGGTAGTGGGTGCCGCTGCGGCGGCGGCACTGCATGTGGTGGTGCCGCGGTGGGTGTTCGAACATTTGGCGGCACACTTGATCCTCGGTGTGGTGGTGATGGCCGCCCTGGCGGTGGTGCTGGCGTTGTGTTCAGAGGCCGACGCGTTCGTAGCGTCCAGCATGACGATGGTGCCGCTGCTGCCCCGCCTTGTGTTTCTGGTCGTGGGCCCGGCCGTTGACGTGAAACTGTTCGCGATGCAGGCGGGCATGTTCGGCCGGGCTTTCGCGGCGCGCTTCGCCCCCACCACCTTGCTGGTTGCGACGGCGAGCGCGTGTGGGGTCGGGCTGTTCGTCCTCGGTGGTGGATGAGTGAGCCGCGAAACCGAGAACATCGTTCTCCTGCTGGTAGCCATCAGCATCGCCGTGATCACCGTGTCGGGCGCGTTCACCCGCTACGTCAAGCCGGGACTGCTGCCGTGGCTGGCCGCGTCGGCGGTGCTGCTGGTTGCGTTAGCGCTAGTGGCGGTCGTCGGCGATATCCGCCGCGGCGGACCCCGGACTAGTGATCAGCCCGGTGATCACTGCGAGGCACACTCCCACCGGACCGGCATCGTGTGGCTGCTCGTCGTTCCTATCTTGGTCTTGATCGTCGTGGCGCCGCCGGCGCTGCGGCCCTCAGCCGCCGCGCCGTCTGTGACCGCCGTGTCCAATGTTGTTCTGAATCGTTTTCCATTTCCGCCGTTACCGCCGGGCAACGCCCCTGAGGTGTCGCTCCCGGAGGTACTGAACCGCGCGGCCCTGGACAGCACCGGCTCGTTGACGAATCGATGCTCGCCGTGGCCGGCTTTGTCCTCAACGGGCGCAGGGCGTGAACCTTGGTCGCATCGTCATCACCTGTTGCGCCGCCGACGCCCGCTGGCCCGTGTCCATCTGCGAGGACGCGGCGGCCGCCCGCGCCGCCGGACTCACGGAGAACACCTCCGCGTAGGGGTCGACGGCCAGGTCACACCCGCGCCCTGGCACCTGGGCTCGATGGCGATCCCGACGCTGCAGGCCACCGCGGTCGCCCGCGTCGATGCCCCGGCCAACCCCTACGCCTAGCCCCGTTGAACTCGGCTGCGTGACAAAGGCAGCGTTGAGCGTCGTTGCTCTCATCTCAATTGCTGAGAATGGCGCGGCGAGCCCCGAGGTGATGCCCGGTGAGCTGTCTTGGCATTGGGGTGTCTTCCCATTGCCCGAGCTCCAGCCAATCCCGCAAAACCGCTGCGTCACGCTCGTCGGTGATAGGCCCGATCCAATGCGCATGCCCGCAGGCCACGCGGTCTTTTGTGCAGGGCTGCAGCAGAGCCATGACCCCGCATCCGGTCGGGCGAGATGCGCAGGTGATTGATCCGAGCATGCACTCGGCCATGACGAGCATGGCGTGTGGACAGCGTCGGATGGTGGGGCGCAATTCGTCGATAATCGATAGGTTGTGGTCCGTCGGGCAGGCGGTACACACGATGACGGTGAACGGCCGGTCGGTGGCCCGGTGCGGGGAGGTCAACGTGCCGTGGCCTGGTCGGCCTCGCCGAGGTCAGAGCCAGCTGGTGTCATTGTCAATCCTTTCGGTCTGTCTTACTGGTATCCCTTGGTGCACAACATGTTTCAGCGGCCGCCAGTCTGTCCGGTATACGGCAATAGCGCCATTTCACGCGCGTTCTTGATCGCGGTGCTGATCTGCCGTTGTTGCTGGACGGTGAGGCCGGTGACTTGACGGGAGCGGATTTTGCCGCGTTCGGAGATGAACAACCGCAGCGCGGCGGTGTCCTTATAGTCGACCGCGCTGACCCCGAGGCTGGCGAGAAGGTTCTTCTTGGGGGGCCGGGCGCCCGGTTGCGCGGGGCGACGAGCCCGCTGGGGTTTCTTGGCCATCACCAGCTCGCCTTCCGCACGCCGGGTAGCTGACCGTCATGCGCCAACTGGCGCACTCGGACTCTCGACAGCCCGAATTTTCGGAGATGCCCGCGCGGACGCCCGTCGATGCTGTCGCGGTTGCGCAGGCGCACCGCGCTGGCGTCGCGGGGTTGGCGCGCCAACTCGCGTTGCGCCGCCTCCCGCTGACCACCCGTGCTCGATGGTGAGCGGATGATCTCTTTGAGTTCAGCGCGACGTTGGGCATAGCGCGCCACGATTGCGCGACGGTGGTCGTTTTTGACGATCTTGGATTTCTTGGCCATGCTCAGCGTTCCTCTCGGAAATCGACGTGGCGGCGGATCACCGGGTCGTACTTGCGCAGCACCAACCGGTCCGGGTCGTTGCGCCGGTTCTTGCGGGTGATGTAGGTGTAGCCGGTGCCCGCCGTGGAGCGCAGTTTGACGATGGGGCGGATCTCGTTGCGTGCCATCAGATCCGCTGCCCGTCGCGGCGCAACCGGGCCACGACGGCTTCGATGCCGTCGCGGTCGATGACCTTGATGCCCTTTGCGCTGACCCTCAGCCGAATCCGGCGGCCCTCCGAGGGTAGGTAGTACGTCTTGAGCTGGATGTTAGGTGACCAGCGCCGACGGGTTCGGCGATGTGAATGCGAGACCGCGTTACCGAAACCCGGTGCCCGGCCGGTCACCTGGCAATGAGCAGACACTGTTCCTCCCGGTCTGTCAGCGTTATTGAAAATCATTTTCGACAAGCCTTGCCGGAGACGGTACCGTACAGATAGCTCTAATGAAAATGATTATCAACAAGGGGACTGATGCGGACGCCCGTGATCCTGGTCGCCGGCCAGGAGGACACCGACCCGGTCGTGGGGACCCTGCTGCGCACCCCGGGAACGCTGGTCGTCGAGCACCGTTTCGACGGCCACGTGGTGCGCCGGACCATGGTGACCCTCCAACATGGCGTGTTGACGACCGCGGAGGCTGGGCTCGAACTCGCGCACGGGTGCGTCTCGTGCACCATCCGCAACGACCTGCTGGTTCTGTTGCGTCAGCTGCACCGCCGCGACGACGTGGACCGCGTCGTGGTGCACCTGGCGCCGTGGCTGGAGCCGGAACCGATCTGCTTTGCCATCGACCATGTCCGAGTGCGCGTGGCGCCAGGATACGTCGACGGACCTGCGGCCCTGGATGTGTCGATCGCCGCAGTGGTCACCTGTGTCGATACATCGGTGTGGCTGAGCCAGGCGCTCGGTGACGCCCGGCTCGACGACGGGCGCACCCGTGCCCAGGTGGTGGTCGGACAGGCCGAATTCGCCGACGTTGTCGTGCTCAACCGACCTAACCCGATCGTGGCAGCCGTCCTGCGCCGCCTGTCACCGCGTGCACGGATTAACGTGGGCGCCGATGGCATCGAGCAAGCTTTGGGCAATTTATACATCGACGCACGGCGAGGCCGAAGCGACGATCCGCACGGTCCGCTGCTCGCCGGACAGCCACCCCTGGATTCCAGGGGTCCCGTCAAACTAGTCGAGTTCACTGCCCAACGCCCCTTCCATCCAGGGCGTCTGCACGCGTGTCTGGACGGGTTGCTGGAGGGCGTAATTCGAACCCGGGGCAGACTCTGGCTGGCCAGCCAGCCCGATCAGGCGATGTGGTTGGAATCGGCCGGGGGCGGATTGCGGGTCAGTTCGGCCGGCAAATGGCTGGCTGCCCTGACAGGCCCCGAGCTTGCCGACATCGACGCAGAGCGGCGCGTCTTCGCCGAGCTGACATGGGACGACCAGTACGGCGACCGCCACACGGCGATGACCGTCCTGGTGTACGGCGCGCACGCCGCCGAAATCCTCGACGCCCTCGATGGCGCACTGCTCACCGACGCTGAGCTTCGCATCCCGCAGGACTGGATCCACTACGACGATCCGTTCGGCGACTGGCACGAAGACCCCTGTGCAGCCCCAACAAACGATGCCGGGGACACACCTGCGCACCACACCCAGGACGGAGACCGCTGATGAAACCCGGCATCCACCCTGAATATCACCCCGTCGTCTTCCAGGACGCCACCACCGGGGCGATGTTCCTGACCCGATCGACCATCACCAGTTCACGCACCATCGAGTGGCAGGCGCCGCACGGGGTACGCACCTACCCCCTTGTCGTCGTCGAAGTCACCTCGGATTCCCACCCGTTTTGGACCGGCAGCCGCCGTATCGTCGACACCGCCGGACAAGTCGAGAAATTCCACCGCCGCTACGGCAGCCGGGCCCCACTCTGACTACGCGGCCGAAAAGGCCGTCGAAAAAGGCCGTCGAAAAAGCTGATTTCGCATCGCATTTGGCATGCAACAGCCCCCGCGAACGCCGACGCCGGATCCAACGCACCGCTGCGGTCCAATGCAGGACCGCCTCGCTGCCAGCCTCAGGCTCGCCACCAGGGCTACAGGACTAACCGCCCCACTTGGCGGCTTCGGCCGCGTCGCGTGCCAGCATGGCCATGGTGTTGGCTTCGTGGGTGCTGGCCATCGACTGATAGGCCCGCACCAGGTCTTCCATGGCTTGGTTCCACTGGGCCTGCCAAACCTGGTAAGTCATCCCGGTATCGCCCTGCCAGGCATTGGAGAGCGCGGCCTGCTCGCTGGCGATATCAGCACCCAGCCCCTGCAAAGTTCCGGCATAACCCGACATATCCCCGGCATGGCCCAACATCGCCGGGTAGTTGTACATAATCTGCGCCATCACAAGTCCTTTCGTGGTTGCTGGCGGTCGGGTCAGAATCCGGTGTACGTCGATGCGGCCGCGGCATCGGCGGCCACATACGTACCGGCGGCATCACCGAGGTTGGCCTGCGCGATATCCAGCAAGCTATTGATCCGAGCGGCTACCTCCACAAAGCGGGCATGGGCAGCCTGAAACGCTGCTGAAGCCTCGCCCACATGAAAGGCCTGGGCCGACAGCGCCTCCTGCTCGGCCTGTCCAATGGTGTGACGCATCAACGCCGCCTTGGTACCGAACGCCGACTGCGCGGCCACCAGCTGCGGAATATGCGCATCCAACAGACTCATCATGTCTCCTTTCGTTGCTCCGATTTGCTAGCGATCCACGTCACTAGCCGTCGTGCGTCTCTTCGCCGCCGTCCGCGGCACCGTTCGGGTCCCAGGTGCCGGGCACCATCGGCATCCGGGGCCGCCGCCGAACTCGTCGCTCGCTAGCGTGGTCAAGCCCGCCGCCTCGAGCGGCCGTCTCCTTGCGTGCCGTGCCGGCGAATCCCAGATTTCCGGCACCTTGATCGGAGGCCGCCGTCTGCGCGCCCGCGGGCGCTCCCCAGTCCGGGTCGACCTCGACATCCATATCCATGAACTCATCGCCATGGTCCGCGCTGCTTCGCCCGCTGGCGTCGCCGCGCCCGCGCCGCCTCCCGCGCGGTCGCCGCGGCCGCCACGGCGGCGGTATCCGGCTTCGGGCGCCTTCCTTTTAGCGCTGGAGCTGGCGCTGGTGCTCATCCCCGAGCCGGACCCGATGCGGGGAGGCCCCGACCACGTACGGAGGGACAAAACCCGCGGCGCCCGCGGCCGGAGGCGGCGGTGTCGGCGGCGGCGCCGGGCTGGCGACAGTGCTCGCGAGGCGTGGGCGAAGGTGCCGGCGCCGTCGCCGGGGTCGCGGCCGGGCGGCGATCGGGGTCAGTCCCGACGACCGGCAACACACTGGGCGCAGCGGCAACGGGTGGCAGAGGCACGACCGGCTGAGGGATGGCGGCCAGGCCGGCCAGCCCCGCCAAGGCCGCCCAGCGGCGCGAGCGGGGCAGCCGCCGCCGCGGGAATCGCGAGCGTCACCACCTGGAAACTGGCCCGCCGAGAGTAGCTAAGAAACTCGGCGATGTGAAGTCGGACAGTCGAACAGCTCGAGGCTAATCAGGTACTGGATAGCCTGCTCCGGATTTTGCAGTAGGTAGACGCCGAACTGTTGAAAATCCTCAAAGCACCTCGAGGGATCGAACGACCCACCAGAGCGTTGTGGCTCGGGTCCGTATAGGCGTCGTAGTCGAGTCCGTTGACGGTGCCCCCGGCGGGGTCCCAATTGATTCCGAAGTTCTGCAGGATGTTCGAAACCAGGTCGATCCACGGGGTGTCGAGCAAGGGGTCGTGGGCAAGCAGGTCATTTCCGATACCGAAGTTCTGCAGGCCCTGCACGAACCACGGCGGGAAATTTGCCGGGTTGGTCGGATCGGAATTCAACGGGTCGGTGGGTGGCTTTGCCAGAACTGCTGGACCTGCTGCCAGAACTGCTGGATCTGCTGCACGATGTCCTGCAGCGGGTTGGTGGTCGCCGACGACTGGGCCGGAGTTTGCGCGTTGGATTTCAGGATCGGCGGCGCCGGGGTGGTCCTGCGACGACTCGACGCCGCCGCGGTGCTTGAGACGCTTGATAGGTGTCATCGTGACGGCGGCCTGAACCCACATCGCACATACTCGGCCTCGTTGAGTGTGATCGGGATGGTGTTGATCCCAAAGAAATTGGTGGCCAACCAAGGCCCCGTGGATGACGTGGTTGGCGGCCAGTTCAGGCCAGCGTCGGCATGGCTGCCAACGCGGCGGTGTAGGCCGCGGCCACGTCTCATGCTCGCGCGGCCATTTCCGCGCTGTTCGCGCTGGCCTGCGTCAACCACGCCAGATACGGCCCATACGCGGCCACAAACGACTCGGCGCTTGGCCCCTCCCACACGCCGGCCTGCACCGCCGCCAGCAATGCGGTGAGTTCATCTGCTACTGAGGCGTATTCCGCACTCAACGAGTTCCACGCGCCCGCCGCCGCCAGCAACGACCCCGGCCCCGGACCGCTGCTCAACAATGCCGAGTGCACCTCCGGCGGTGACGCCATCCAGATCGGTGCCGTCATACGCGACCACGAGACGCGGCGCACAACGACATACCAAGCACTCCTCGGGCTGGAGGGGAATCACCAGACCGGTCCGAGCTTAATGAATATGATTGTCGTTATCAACACAGTGGCGAGTCGCGCGCCGTCGGCACTACACCAGCGGGCGCCCCTTCTTGATCCGACGGTCCAGGTCCCACAGCATCACGTTGAACGGGAACTGCCGGACAACCTTCGGCATCAGGCCGTTCACCGTGCCCAGCACGGCCATCAGCCGGTCGAAGCGCCGTTGCCTCTTGGCGTCCCACGGGAGCCGCATCTCGTCGCGAAACCGTTGCGGCAGAAAGCCGCTGGTGATCAGCAGGGCAAGACTTTCCGAGAGTCGCCGCACCGGACCCGGCAGGGCGACCCCACGGATCCGGGACACCGCGATCGGGTACAAGAATTCGCGAACGGCGTCATCGATGTGCACCTTGTCCAGCGACTCCTGCCAGTACCGGTCGAAGGCCGCCCGATCCGGTGGCCACATCTCCGGCGGCACCTGCAATGTGGTGCCCATAGACATGCCCTCGCGATAGACGCGATCGGCTTCCTCGTCGTCCATCTCGCCCACCAGGGTGCGGTAGATATCGATGCCGCCCTTAAAGATGCAGGCCGCGACCCACAGTTGCAGTTCGGGATCGAACGCGTTGTACGACACCGGACTGTCGGGCGTGGAGTAGACCTGCGCATGCGCCCCGTTCACCGCCCGGCGGAAAGCCTCCTTCTGCGCGTCGGTGCCCGCCGTTGCCACCGCGATGTAGGTGAACGTGGTGCGCGCCCGCTTGATCGGATGGCGGTCGATTCGGCCGCTCTCGACCCGACTCTCCGCCACCCCGTGACCAACACCGGGACGGGACAACTCCATGATCACGTTGGCCGGGCCGGCCAGCAGCGCCATTCCCATCAAGGCGTAATCGCTGGCAACCGGTCTGCGAAGTCGGGGCCGTCCGGCAGACTGCGGACGCGGCGGGTCGGAGATCGGGCGCTCAACATGGGGAATAGGCTGATAGATCGCCTCGCGAATCGCCATCCGAAGCCTCCTGCAGGGACCGCTAATTGTGCGAACAACTGTTTCCTGATATTGGCGGTACCCTAATCTGATGTGTCGAGGAGGTGTCTATGACTCCAAGCGAGCGACCATACCGGGGCATCGAGGCGGCCCAACGGCTGGCATCCCGGCGCGGCCGGCTCCTGGCCGCCGGCCTGGACCTGCTGGGGGCCGACCAGCAGGATATTTCCGCGCTGACCGTCCGGGGGATCTGCAACCGGGCCGGGCTGGCGGCCCGCTACTTCTACGAGAGCTTCGCCGACAAGGACGAATTCGTCAGCGGGGTCTTCGATTGGGTGATCGCCGGCCTGGCCGCCACCACCCAGGCCGCGGTAGCCGCGGTGCCGCGACCGGAACAGAGCCGCGCGGGCATGGCCAACGTCGTGCGGACCATCGCCGATGACCCCCGCATCGGACGCCTGCTCTTCAGCACCCATCTGGCCAACGCCGTGGTGGTGCGCAAGCGGGCCGAATCCAGCGCGCTGTTCGCCATGCTGTCGGGCCAATACGCCGGCGACGCACTGCACATGCCCGCAAACGACCGGATCAAAGCCGGCGCGCAGTTCGCGGTCGGTGGCGTCGTGCAGACCATCAGCGCCTGGCTGGACGGGGAGGTGCGACTAGAACAGGCCGAACTCGTCGATCAGCTGGGCACCCTGCTCGACGCGCTGACCAACCCAAAGCTGTACGGCCTCATGGGAAAAGCGGCAACCGCCACAGCCGCATCCCGGGATCCAGGAGCCACAGACGCAGCATCGTGAGTCGCATGATGCGCTGTGCCCCCCTGATCATGAAGATCCCCAGCGGCACCTCGATCAGCAGCGCCGTGACCACCGACAACCCGACGTCGTTGGGCCCGGCCGTCATGAGGTCGAACCACGCGTCACAGATCAGCAACACCCCTGACGTGAACGCTGAAAACAGCAGCACCTGGCGGCGCAGGTAGCCGAAGACGGCCGTTGCCACCATGAATGCGACGAGCAGCATGTCGAAGCCGATCCAGGTGGCGGGCCAGTTGTGGGCGACGTAGTTTTCCGGCAGCGTCATGGACAGATACACCAGCCAGGGAATCATTCCGATCGAGCAACCGATCATCAGGCTTAACCTCATACGCCGTATCCGGGCCAGCTGCATCGGATCGATCACGTCGCTCAGCGGTGCCTCAAGCCGGCCGATCAGCTCGCGTCGCTGCGCGGGCGTCAGCTCCGCGATCTGCTCGTCGGTCAAAATGCCATCGGTCGTCATGGGCATTTCCCCTCGGACCCCGGCTCCGGCGTCGTTTTGCCGACTAGCGTACGGCCTGCACCGGAGGTCGCCGGTCGGCCGCGGTCTTGGGTAACACCTGAGCATCGCCCTCAGTGAATTCTTTTACCCAGCAAGCGAATTCCAGTGTGACCCCGTCAGGGTCCTGGAAATAGAACGAGCGCACATACACCCCGGGATGCACCGTCGCCGACACCTGCATCGGGCTCTCGTCGTGGTTGAGCACCGGGCCGACCCGCACACCCTTGTCCTTGAGCCGCTGCCGGTAGGCGTCGAACTTCTCGGCCGGGACATGGAACGCCAGGTGGTTCATGGTGCTCACCGCGCTGGTGATGTCCCCGATGCCGGGGATGGCGCCCGGCGAAGAGATGCCCGGCACCCGGTCGGGCGCGTCGGCGAACCAGAAGAACGCGACGCAGTCGCCGTCACCGGCGTCGAAGAAGAAGTGCTGTCCCGCGCCGCCGGGCAGATCGAGCGACTTGATCAGCGGCATGCCGAGGATGTTGCTGTAGAAGTCCACCGTGCGCGCCATATCCGAACACACCAGCGCGACGTGGTTGATCCCGCCGAGGTCGAACTCGGTGTTGACGTTGTGCGGCTTGATCATCTGCTACTCCGATCGATCCCCATCGGTTCCCGGGGCCCCAGGGCCCTGGCCAAGATGCAAATCTGAATCTAACATCAGGTTCAGTTTTGCTCCAGAGAGGGACGTCAGGTGTCGGAGCCTTTAGTGGGGTCGATAAAGGCCGAACCCACGGGCAGCAGGCCCGGGCGGCCTGCCGAGTTCCCGACGCACCGCGGCCGGCGCACGCAAGCTGCGATCGACGCCGCGGCCCGAACGGTCATCGCCCGCAAGGGAATCCTGGCCACCACCATTGCCGATATCGCCGCCGAGGCCGGCCGCTCGGCGGCATCCTTTTACAACTACTACGACTCCAAAGAGGCGATGGTCCGCCAGTGGGCACTGCGCTTCCGCGACGAGGCCAACGAGCGCGCACTGTCGGTCACCCGGCACGGCCTGTCACACCGCGAGCGTGCGGACGAGGCCGCCGCCGCCCACTGGCACACCTATCGCCACCGGCTTGCCGAGATCATCAGCGTCTCCCAGTTGGCGATGATCAACGAGGACTTCGCCCAGCACTGGGCCGAAATGTGTGCCATCCCTGTCTCGTTCATCGCCGAGACGGTCAGGCGTGCGCAGACCGAGGGTTACTGCGCCGGCGATGATCCCCAGCTGATCGCCGAAGCGATCGTCGCAATGTTCAACCAGTTCTGCTACATACAGCTCAGCGGGGCGCGCCACGATCCCAATGACCCCGGTGAGCCCGACGATCAGGCCTGCATCCAGACGCTGGCCAACATCTACTACCGAGCCATATACAGCAAGGAGGAGCGCTGAATTGACTGGTCACAGCACGCCCGGGGTGATCCGTGAATTCGTGGGGCTGCCGTCGCGCACCGCTGGGCGCGCCGGGGCCGGCGGGCACCCCTGCCAGGGGCTGTACCACCGCGGGGTGGGACGCAAGCCGAAGGTGGCGATGATCGCCACGCATTACCAAATCGACTTCTCCGAGCACTATCTGGCCGACTACATGGCCACCCGTGGCATCGGATTTCTCGGCTGGAACACCAGGTTCCGCGGTTTCGAAAGCAGCTTTCTGCTCGACCACGCGCTGGTCGACATCGGCGTAGGGGTGCAATGGCTGCGCGCCGTGCAGGGCGTGGAAACCGTTGTGTTGCTGGGCAATTCGGGGGGCGGTTCGTTGATGGCGGCCTATCAGTCACAGGCGGTCGACCCGAATGTGACCCCCCTGGACGGCATGCGGCCGGCGGCCGGGCTGACGCAGTTGATTCCCGCCGACGGGTACGTGGCCACCGCCGCACACCCCGGGCGCCCGGAGGTGCTGACCGCCTGGATGGACGGCGCCGTCGTCGACGAAAACGACCCGGTGGCCACCGATCCCGACCTCGACCTGTTCAACGAATCCAACGGCCCGCCGTACTCGGCGGAGTTCCTCAGCCGCTACCGGGCGGCACAGACGGCGCGTAACCACGCCATCACCGACTGGGCCGAGGCGGAGCTCAAACGTGTTCGCGCCGCAGGGTTTTCCGATCGTCCGTTCACGGTGATGCGCACCTGGGCCGATCCACGGATGGTCGATCCCAGCATCGAGCCCACCAAGCGCCGCCCAACCTGTGCTACGCGGGCACCCCGGCCAAGGCGAACCGCTCGGCGCACGGCATCGCCGCGGCCTGCACGGTGCGCAATTGGCTGGGCATGTGGAGCCTGCGGGTAGCCCAAACCCGCGCCGAGCCGCACCTGGCCCGGATCAGCTGTCCGGCCCTGGTGATCAACGCCGACGCCGATACCGGCGTCTTCCCGTCTGACGCCCAGCGCATCTACGACGCGCTCGCCAGCACCGACAAGAAGCAGCATTCGATCGAATCCGATCACTACTTCACCACCCCGGGCGCGCGCAGCGAGCAGGCTGACACCATTGCCAAGTGGATCTCCAAACGGTGGCCCCAAAACAAGCACTGAGAGTTCTCGCCCACTTTGTCCCGGGTGACAAGGTGCTTGATTTCGTTGCCGCCGAGGCGGATTGGCTCGACATTCGATGGTGTGCCGAGGATGACGACACCACCTTCTACCGGGAGTTGCCCGATGCCGAGGTGATCTGGCATGTGCTTCGCCCGCTGTCGGGCACCGACCTGCAACGCGGCGGCCGGCTGCGTTTGGTGCACAAACTCGGCGCCGGCGTGAACACCATCGACGTCGAGACTGCCACCAGACTCGGCATCGCGGTCGCCAACATGCCGGGCGCCAACGCACCGTCGGTGGCCGAGGGCACCGTGCTGCTGATGCTGGCCGCGCTGCGCCGGCTACCGGCGCTGGACCGCGCGGTCCGCACGGGCCGCGGCTGGCCCGCCGACCCCGAATTGGGCGAGACGGTGCGCGACATCGGCGCATGCACCGTCGGCCTGGTCGGCTACGGCAACATCGCCAAATCGGTCGCCGGCATCGTCGCAGCCATGGGCGCCACCGTCGTGCACACCAGCACCCGCGACGACGGCCGGTCCGGCTGGCGGCCGTTGCCCGAATTGCTGGCCGCCAGCGACATCGTCTCGCTTCATCTACCGTTGACGACCGACACCCAGCATCTGCTCGGGCCCGAGGCGCTGGCCGGGATGAAACCGGCTGCGGTGCTGATCAATACGTCGCGCGGCGCCGTGGTCGACGAATCGGCACTCGTCGACGCGTTGTGCGGCGGCCGACTGGCCGCGGCCGGGCTTGATGTTTTCGAGGTGGAGCCGGTAGCTGCCGACAACCCGCTGCTCGGCCTGGACAACGTGGTGCTCGACGCCGCACGTCAGCTGGTACACCGCCGACACCATGCGGCGCTATCTGGCCGAGGCGGTTGCGAACTGCCGCCACTTGCGCGACGGGCAGCCACTGACCAATGTGGTGAATCAACCGATTCCGCGCCGATGGACACTGTGGAGGCACCATGGCTGAGGTGATGTTCGGCCGCTACGAGTTGATCGGGCTGATCGGCGAGGGCGGCATGGGCCAGGTGTTCAGGGCCAACGACACCATGATGCGCCGGCCGGTGGCGATCAAGGTGTTGCCCGCGGAGCTCGCCAACCAGCCGGGGTATCGCCAACGATTCGAACGCGAGGCCTACACCGCCGCACGATTGACCAACCGCACGTCATCCCGATCTATGAAGCCGGGGAGATCGAGGGCCGGCTGTATCTGGCGATGCCGGTCATCGACGGCATCGACCTGGCCACTCTGCTACATCGCGACGGGCCGATGAGCCCGCAACTGGCCGTGAAGGTGATCGAGCAACTGGCCAGCGCGCTCGACACCGCGCACGCCGCCGGGCTCGTGCACCGCGACATCAAACCGTCCAACGCGTTGATGGCCCACCAGGAATTCGTCTACCTCATCGATTTCGGGATTGCCCACGACGAGTCCGCGACGAAGCTCACCCAGACGGGATCGGTGTTGGGCACCTTGGCCTACATGGCGCCCGAACGTTTCGAGACGGGTATCGCCAAACTCAGCGCCGACGTGTACGCACTAGCCGCACTGCTGCATGAGTGCCTGACTGGCGAACAACCTTTTCCCGGCAACAGCCTTCCCCAGCAGATGCACGCCCACCTCTATCTGGACCCGCCCCGCCCGAGCAGCCAAAGACCAGATTTACCAAAAGAATTGGATGCTGTGGTGGCAAAGGGCATGGCCAAAGACCCGGCCCAGCGCTACCAGAGTGCCACCGAGCTGGCCGTCGCCGCCCGTGAGGCGCTGATCGCCGCCCCGAGCCCAGAGCCCGCGCCGGAGCCACCGCCCACCCAACCCGCCGAGCCGCCGGCGACCACTCCTGCGACAACGGTGCCCACACCCGAGCCGCAGTCCTCTTCGGCCCCAACACAACTAGCAGCGACGCACATCGACGATTCGACGCAGGCGAATATTGCGGAACCAGCTGGTGATACGCCGGCGCAGACTCGAAAGCGCCGCGCCCTGATTCTGATCACCGTCCTGGGCGCAATCGCCGCGGTGGTCATCGCGATTGTGGCCGTCGACTCTATGGACCGACACCGCGAGCCACTCGTCTCTGGCCCAGAGACCGTGTTGCCGTTCACCGGCCTAAACAAGCCCGATGGCGTAGCGATTGATGCCACCGGCGCGGTCTACGTCGCGGATTACGACAACAATCGGGTTCTCAAGCTCGAGGCGGGATCTGGCCAGCAGACGGTGCTACCTTTCACCGGCCTCAACGAGCCAAGGGGTGTCGCTGTAGATGCTGCCGGTGCGACGTACGTCGTTGACAGCGGCAACAATCGAGTGCTTAAGCTAGCCCCGGGATCCCCTCAGACCGAGCTCCCGTTTGTTGGCCTGTGGACCCCTTTTGGCGTCGCAGTCGATTCCGCTGGTGCCGTCTACGTTACTGATCAAGGGCATGGACGAGTGTTGAAGGTAGCCGCCCGCTCCACCGCACAGGTGGAGCTGCCATTCACTGGCGACCGTTACCCGCAAAGTGTCGCGGTCGACAGCAGAGGCGCCGTCTACGTCACCGACGGCTCAAATCGTCGAGTGTTGGAACTGTCTCCCGGCTCCACACAGCAGACCGTGCTGCCCTTCACTGGCTTGAACTTTGCGTCCGGCGTCGCAGTCGACGGTGTAGGTGCCATATACGTCGCGGACGGCGGCAATCGGGTGGTCAAGCTGGTCCCAGGATCCCAGCAATCCGAGCTGGCTTTCGCCGGCCTCAACGACCCCAATGATGTTGCGGTCGACAGCGCTGGTGCGGTCTACGTCAGCGACTCCGGCAACAACCGCGTGCTCAAGCTGCAACAACCCTGATGCGCTTTCAGCGGGTCGCTGCCCACGTGACCCACCAACCGCCCGGTTGTTAGCTTGGATGGTGCTTGGCCGAAACACCGCCGAACAGTATGGGAACGCAATCAATGCCGATCGCAATCACTCCTGAGCATCAAGACCTGGCCGATTCCGTGCAGTCTTTCGTGGCACGGGTGGCGCCGTCGGACGTACTGCACGCCGCGATGGAGACCCCCACAGAAAACCCGCCGCCCTACTGGCAGGCGGCGGCCGAACAGGGCCTACAGGGTATGCACCTGGCCGAGTCGGTCGGCGGGCAGGGCTTCGGCATCCTCGAGCTGGCCATCGTGCTGGCCGAGTTCGGCCGCGGGGCCGTGCCCGGACCGTTCGTGCCGTCGGCGATCGCCAGCGCGCTGATCTCCGCACACGACCCGGAGGCCAAGGTGCTCGCCGAACTGGCGTCTGGGGCGGCCATCGCCGCCTATGCGCTGGACTCCGGGCTGACCGCCACCCGGCATGGTCCAAATAACCAGGTGCTAGTGATCCGTGGTGAGGTCCGCGCCGTTCCCGCGGCGGCGCAGGCCTCGGTGCTGGTGCTGCCGGTCGCCATCGACAGCGGCGACGAGTGGGTGGTGCTGCGGGCCGATCAGCTCGAGATCGAGCCGGTGCAGAGCCTGGACCCGTTGCGCCCCGTCGCGCACGTGCGGGTCAACGCCGTCGAGGTCACCGACGACGTGGTGTTGAGCAACCTGAGCACGACCACCGCGCGTGCCCTGATGTTCACCTTGCTCTCGGCGGAGGCTGTCGGTGTCGCGCGCTGGGCGACGGACACGGCGTCGGAATACGCCAAGATCCGCGAGCAGTTCGGCAGGCCGATCGGCCAGTTCCAAGCCATCAAGCACAAGTGTGCGGAGATGATCGCGGACACCGAACGGGCGACCGCCGCGGTGTGGGATGCCGCGCGCGCGTTGGACGAGGCGCGCGAGGACAGTTCTCATGTCGAGTTCGCCGCCGCGGTGGCGGCCACGCTGGCACCGGCGGCCGGCCAGCGCTGCACGCAGGATTGCATCCAGGTGCACGGCGGTATCGGCTACACCTGGGAGCACGACACCAACGTCTACTACCGCAGGGCGCTGATCCTTGCCGCCTGTTTCGGCCGCGCCTCGGAGCACCCGCAGCGAGTGGTGCACACCGCGACGACCACCGGCCTGCGGCCGGTCGACATCGACCTGGACCCCGACACCGAGAAATTGCGGGCCGAGATCCGGGCCGAGGTCGCTGCGCTGAAGGAGATGGACCGCGAGCCACGCAAGGTGGCGATGGCCGAGGCCGGGTGGGTGTTGCCGTATCTACCCGCGCCGTGGGGCCGGGCGGCCAGCCCCGTCGAGCAGATCATCATCGCGCAGGAGTTCGCCGCCGGGCGGGTCAAGCGGCCCCAGGTCGGCATCGCGGCGTGGATCATTCCCTCGATCGTCGCGTTCGGAACCGACGAGCAGAAGCAGCGGTTGCTGCCGCCGACCTTCCGCGGGGAGATGATCTGGTGCCAACTGTTCTCCGAGCCGGGTGCGGGATCCGACCTGGCCGGGCTGACCACGAAGGCGACCCGGGTCGACGGCGGGTGGCGCATCACCGGCCAGAAGATCTGGACCACCGCCGCGCAGTACTCGCAATGGGGTGCGCTGCTGGCCCGAACCGACCCGTCGGCGCCGAAACATAATGGCATCACCTACTTCCTGCTGGACATGAAGAGCGAAGGCGTCACCGTCAAGCCGTTGCGCGAGCTCACTGGCGCCGAGTTCTTCAACACCGTCTACATCGACGACGTGTTCGTGCCCGACGAGCACGTGCTGGGGGAGGTCAACCGCGGCTGGGAGGTCAGCCGCAACACCCTGACGGCCGAGCGGGTCTCGATCGGCGGCAGCGACGCGAATTTCCTGGCCACGCTTCCGGAGTTCGTCGAGTTCGTGCGTGACAGGCAGTTCGACCAGGTGGCTGCGCATCGCGCCGGGCAGTTGATCGCCGAAGGCCATGCCGCCAAGGTGCTCAATCTGCGTTCCACGCTGTTGACGCTGGCCGGCGGTGACCCGATGCCATCGGCGGCGATCTCCAAGCTGTTGTCGATGCGCACCGGCCAGGGTTACGCGGAGTTCGGGGTGTCCTCTTTTGGCACCGATGCCGCGATCGGCGACGCCGACCAGTTGGCAGGCAAGTGGGGCGAGTATCTGCTGGCCAGCCGGGCCACCACGATCTACGGCGGCACGTCGGAGGTGCAACTCAACATCATCGCCGAACGGCTGCTCGGCCTGCCTCGGGACCCATAAAAAATCCATGCCGACCTGAGGCCGGTCTCAGGTCGGCATGGATCCCCCTTCAGTGGGCCTGGCTCACCACCACCAGTTCCACCACCGGTGCCCCCAAGGACCATTTCCCCAACCGCCACGGTGGCCCCAGCCGTTGCCCCAGCCGCCGCCGCGGCCCCAGCCACCGCCGTGGCCAAAGCCGCCGCCGTGGCCAAAGCCGCCGCCGTGGCCGCCGCCGCCCCAGCCGTGGCCGCCGCCGGGCCGGTCGGGAATGAACTGGACGGGACTACTGGGCACGGGGGCGGCCGGAGCCGCCTGCGCCACCGGGGCGGCCCCGAAAAGCAGAGCACCGGTGACCATGCCGGCGCCCACCGCACCAGCTGCCGCCTTCCGGACTGAAGGCAGTGAATTCAACATTTGCTAGCTCCTTCCAGTCAGATGCTGCACAGGTTGTGAAAGCCAGAGACTGAAGTCTTAGCGTCGATTTATCCGACATCCAGATAATACAAATTATTCCCCGGTAAACGCAAGCATAGCCACCCAATATACTTGCTCGTTTTTGTTCGCAGTCGCGACGCTGAATCGACATTCTATGTTGAACCACTTAATTGTGCAGATACTGGCTTCAGTACCTCAGTACCACACATAGTGCCGCTAGAACGCCATCTACTGATCTACGTAACTACGGGTTGACGCATTTCCGCACTTAATGAATTACACATTGAGAGCCAGCTCACAATTAGTCTATGAATCAGATAATTACAGCTTAGAGCAAACTTTGATCGGTCGGGCTCAATTCGCCTAAATCGTCACACGCCTTGCCCGAAGCCGTTACCCAAGGCGATAGGGACCGTCCCGGGCGGGCACCTTCGCGCGGGCGCGCCGTGTCAGCGGTGTCCGGCCTACGGTGATATCAAGGAAGGACTGCTCAACGAAGCGCACGGATACCTGGATCTACTGATCTGCACCCCAGAGAGGGTCGCCGCAATGAGTGTCGTCCCCAGCCATAACGAACCCGGCGCCAGAAGTTTCCGCACCCCATGCGCCACCCCGACCGGCGGACACCGGGCCGACTCAGCGCCTCAACAACCTCGGGCAGACGCCGGAGCGGCGGCCGCGGGAGCAACGCACCCGGCGAACCGTCGACCTCGCCCTGTCCACCCACCGCGCCCTCGACGTCTGGCAGCAGCAGGCCGCCGACCGCCTCGGGGTAGCCCGCGTCACCGGGCAAGAGGTTTTCAACGCACTGATCGAGCAACTCCTGACCGACCCCAAGCTCTCCGACCGGGTCACGCGCGCCATTCGGGCGCGCCGCTAACAGCCGCCAGCAGACGCAAAAGCCCCTCGACACCAACGTAAGGGGTTTTTGTCAAGGGTTGGGGGGCCTGCCCGTTCCTCGTCTCTACGTAGTGCTTCAAACGGGGTGTGATTCCCCGACAGCGTGCAATCGAGTTCGGTGAGGAATGGGCGGGGCCTGCTCAGGGTGTCGCTCGAGGTAGGTCCTCTACGCCGTGTGGAGCTTGGCCCCAACCTGTTTCATTTTCGGTTGGCTCGGGGTGGGGTGAGGGTTAGGCCGCTTGGAGATCCTCGGCGGCGCTGGCGATAGCGGGGTCCCAGCTCACCCGACGAGTGACGATGACGTGCATCCAGCGCAGCAGAGCGGCAGCGAGGGCGGCGCGGGCCTGACCATCAGAGAGCGGGTTGGTTGTTCGGGTGGTCAAGTGTTGGTAGCGGGCGGCCATCACCGAATTGGTGTGCAGCGCACCCCAGACGGCGCGCCAGGCGGCCAGTCGCAGCCGAGGCCGGCCGCGCCCGGAGATCCGTGAGCGCCCGGTCATGGTGCCGCTGGCGTTGTCGCGGGGACACAGCCCGGCGTGTTTGACCAGGGCGCGGGGGCTGTCGAAGCGTGTGGGGTCGCCTGTTTCGGCCAGGATCGCCGCCGCCCCGACCGCCGAGATACCGGAGATGCTGGTGAGCAGGCCCCGAAGCTGCAACTGGTCGAGGATCTCGACCATACGAGTTTCCACTTCCGTGAGCCGGGCTTTGGTGGCGCGCCAGTCGGCCAGCACCCAGTCGGCGCGTTCCAAGGCGCCCGGACGTTGGGCGGTGACCCCGGCTGGATCGGTCAGGGCGGCGAACATCGCGGCAATGATGCGCCGCCAGGCCCGTTGGCCACCCCAGCGGCTCAGCTCGCGGCGCACCGCGGCGTCGAACCGTTTCTCGCCGAGCCGGGCCAGCCGTTCCGGATGACCGTTGCAGCGATCCAGCACCACCGCCATCGCGGCGCACCAATTAGTGGACTCGAACGGCAGTGCCACAGCAGTCAACGAAGCCGGCCAGGCACATTCAAGGAGATCCCGCAGCTGCTGCACGCACGCGGTCGCCTCGGCGATCAGCCGTTCCCGGCGGGCACCAAGATGGCGGAGCCGCGCCCAGGTCTCATCGGCGCGTTCAGGGTCATAACAGCGAAGCTGGGCGACCAGGCGGGCGATCAACACCGCATCCTTATCGTCGCTTTTGTCGCGCGTGTAGTCCTCGGCCTCTCGGGCCCGACCCACCAGCAGCGGTTGCACACACACCAAGGCCATATCCTGTTGCGCGGCAAGCTGATCGAGCACCCGCCAGCGATGCCCGGTCGGCTCACACCCAACGGTTACATCGGCAAAACCGTGTTGCTCGGCGACCTGGCGAGCCCACATCAACGCTGGACCCAACTTCCAGGCCTTGGCCCGCACCCGGCGGCGAGCCAACACCCGCGAGTCATGATCGGTGACCACCAGCGCCTGCTTCTCATCGGCCAGATCGATCCCCAGGATCGCATTCGACACCGGAACCAGCTCCCGCAGACGAGTCATCCGTTCATTACGCCGCTTGTCACCACGCGACAAACTACTACCCTGGGTCATGACGTCCTCCTTGATGTTTTGGGATTCCAAGCCCGTTAACGACATCAGGAGGACGTCTTTTTCATCAACTTTCTTCGGCATAGGTCTCTTACTACGCCGTGTCAGAGGGGCTTTTGCGTCTGCTCGGGTCAGTCGACTTCGATCTCGCGTAGCTCGCGCTTCAGGATCTTGCCGGTGGGGTTGCGTGGCAGCTCCTCGAGGAAGATCACTTCCCGCGGCACCTTGTACCGGGCCAGGTGTTCGCGCACGTAGTGTTTGATGGCGTCCTCGTCGATGTCGGCGCCCTCCTTCTTCACCACGAACGCCCGCAGCCGGTGCCCGTACTCCTTGTCCTCGACACCGATCGCGGTGGCCTCCACCACGTCGGGATGGCCGCTGATCAGGTCCTCGACCTCGGCCGGGAACACGTTCTCGCCGCCGGAGACGATCATCTCGTCGTCGCGGCCGCTGACGTACAGCAGGCCGTGCTCGTCGAAGTAGCCGACGTCGCCCGACGACAACAGCCCGTCGATGATCTGCTTGCCGCCGCCGCCGGTGTAGCCCTCGAACGGGAAGGCGTTGCCGACGAAGATCCGGCCCACGTCGCCTTGCGGGACCTCGTTGCCGTTGTCGTCGAGGATCTTGACCTTCACGCCCTTGACGACGGGCCCGACTGTGGCGGGGTTGAACTCCAGGTCCTTGGGGCCCGCGATGGTGGCGAACGCGATCTCGGTCGAGCCGTACATGTTGTAGATGACCGGGCCGAAGTCTTTGAGCGCGCGGCTGGCCAGCTCGGCGCCCAACTGCGACCCGGACACGAAAATGATCTTCAGGCTGGACAGGTCGGGCTTCTTGTCCATCTTCTCGATCGCGTCCAGCAGGCGCGACAGCATGACCGGCACCACGACCATGGCGGTCGCCTTGTACTTCTCGAGGTCTTCCAGCACATGCGGTGGCTTGAACTTGCGCCGCAGCACCAGCGTCGAGCCCAGGAACGTCGCCAGGGTGGCGTGCAGGTAACCCAGCGCATGGAACATCGGCGCCGGCAGCGACGTGATCTCGTCCGCCTTGAACGGAACATGCGACAGGATGCCGCCGACCGGGGCGAGGGTGGGCGGGGTGCTGCGGTTGGCGCCCTTCGGGGTGCCGGTGGTCCCGCTGGTCAGGATGATGATCGACGCGTGCTTGCTGGCCTTGGGGGCGGGGTCCTTGCTGCTGCGCTCGATCAGCTCGGCCAGCGTCTCGTCGTCGCTTGCGGAATCCTCGTCGCTGTCGGGGTTGGTGCCCAGGGCCCGCAACTTGCCCAGCTCTGGCTCGGCCTTGCTGACGGCCTTGGTGTACTCGTCGTCGTAAATGATCACCTTGGCGCCTTCGCGCTCCGACACCTCTTTGATCTGCGGGCCGGAGAACTCGCTGTTGAGCAAGATGATGCGGGCGCCCACCCGGGCGGCGCCGTAGTTGGCGATCAGAAACCACCGGTGGTTTCGGGCCAGGATGGCGACGCCGTCCCCGCCCTTGACCCCCATCTCGATCAGGCCGTTGGCGACCGCGTGTGCGGCCTCGTCAAGCTCCTGGAAGGAGAACTCGCCCTCTTCGTCGATGCACGCGGCGCGGTCTGGATGTCGCCTCGCGTTGACCGACGGCAGCATGCCGAACTCGCCCCACTTCGCGATGTCGCTTGCCATCGCGGCGGTTTTCAGCGGCGATTCCAGCCGGAACGCGCCGGCTTCGAAAATTTTGCGCACGTAGTGCAGTTCGGATGTGCCACGTTCGACGTACTGCTGGATCTTGGAGACCCCGGGCAGATCACTGAGGTTAGGCATAACCTCACCATATGTGACGCACGTCGCACCGCGGTGAGGAAGTAGCCGCGGAATTACCATGGGCTGCTATGACCGGTCCGGTGTCGTTGGATGTGGGCGGCCGTCAGGTCAGCATCACTCATCCGGACAAAGTCGTCTTTCCCGGTCAGGACGGCGCCGCCGGCTACACCAAGCTCGACCTGGTCCGCTACTACCTGTCGGTGGCCGACGGGGCGCTGCGAGGTGTGGCGGGCCGGCCGATGATCCTGAAGCGCTTCGTGAAGGGCATCGCGCACGAGGCGGTGTTCCAGAAACGTGCGCCGGAGAAGCGACCCGACTGGGTGGACGTCGCCGAACTGCGTTACGCGCGTGGCACTTCCGCCAAGGAAGCCGTCATCCACGACGCGGCCGGACTGGCCTGGGCTGTCAACCTGGGGTGCATCGACCTCAATCCGCATCCGGTGCTGGCCGGCGATCTCGACCACCCCGACGAACTGCGGGTCGATCTGGACCCGATGCCCGGCGTCGGATGGCGCGGCATCGTGGAGGTCGCCTTGGTGGCCCGCGCGGTGCTGCAGGACTACGGGCTGGTCGGGTGGCCGAAGACGTCCGGGTCGCGAGGTTTCCACATCTACGCACGGATCGCCCCGGACTGGCCGTTCCGGCAGGTGCGGCTGGCCGCCCAGACCGTTGCCCGTGAGGTCGAGCGACGGGCGCCCGACGCGGCAACCAGCCGTTGGTGGAAGGAAGAACGCGAGGGCGTGTTCGTCGATTTCAACCAGAACGCCAAGGACCGCACGGTCGCTTCGGCCTATTCGGTGCGGGCCACCCCGGACGCCCGGGTGTCGACGCCCCTGCATTGGGACGAGGTTGCCGACTGCAACCCCGAGGCGTTCACCATCGCCACCGTCCCCGGCCGCTTCGCTGAAATCGGGGATCCCTGGGCCCAGATGGACGACGTGGACAACAGCGTCGGCCGGCTGGACCGGCTGCTCGAGCTGGCCGAGGAACTCGGCCCGCCGGAGAAGGCGCCGAAAGGATCCGGCAAGCGTTCGGAAGGCGCGAGTGGCCGGCGCCAATCCTTGATGCCTCTCATCGAGATCGCCCGCACCAAGACCAAGGACGAGGCGATGGCCGCCCTGGACACCTGGCGCGACCGCTACCCCACCGTGGCCGAGCGGCTGCAACCGACCGATGTCCTGGTCGACGGCATGCGCGGGCCCAGTTCGATCTGGTACCGGATCCGGATCAACCTGCAGCACGTGCCGGATGACGAGCGCCCGCCGCAGGAGCAGCTGATCGCCGACTACAGCCCTTGGGAGAGGTACCTGCCGAAAGGCGAATAGGCGCAGCGGTCCCGGTGGCCATCGGTGGGGCAACGGCCGGGTACGCGATACTCTCACGCGATGCGACAGGGATGGAATCGGCGAGGCTTCTTGCAGCTCGCAGGTGCCGCGGGGCTGCTCGGCGCTTCAGTGGGAGCCGCTGGGGTCTCGGGGTGCTCGTCACCTAAGCCGGCGCCCGGCGGCGCTGGCGGCGGAGCGGTGACGATCACCCACATGTTCGGTCAGACCGTCATCAAGGAGCCACCCAAGCGCGTGGTCAGTGCCGGTTACACCGAGCAAGACGACCTGCTCTCGGTCGGCGTGGTGCCGATCGCGGTGACCAATTGGTGGGGCGACCAGCCGTTCGCGGTGTGGCCGTGGGCCCAGCCCAAGCTGGGCGCCGCCCAGCCGGTGGTGCTGAACCTGGACAACGGGATCCCCATCGACCAGATCGCCGGCCTGAAGCCCGACCTGATCGTGGCCACCAACGCCGGCGTGGACGCGGACACCTACCAGAAGCTGTCGGCGATAGCCCCGACCGTCCCGCAGTCGGACGGCGACGCGTTCTTCGAGCCGTGGAAGGACCAGGCCACCGCGATCGGCCAGGCGGTTTTCCAGGCCGACCAGATGAAGACACTGATCGACGGCGTCGACCAGAAGTTCACCGCCGTCGCGCAGAAGAATCCGCAGTGGAAAGGCAAGAAGGCCTTGCTGATGCAGGGCACGCTCTGGCAGGGCACCGTGGTGGCAACCACGGCGGGCTGGCGTACCGACTTCCTCAACCAGATGGGCCTGGTCATCGCCGACAGCATCAAACCCTTCGGCACCGACCATCGCGCCCTGATCGCCCGCGATCAGATCAAAGCCGTGCTGGACTCCGCCGATGTGGTGATCTGGACGACCGAGAGCCCGGATGACCAAAAGGCACTGCTGGCCGACCCCGACGTGGCGGCGTCACAAGCGACCGCGCAGAACCGCCACATCTTCACCACCAAGGATCAGGCCGGGGCGATCGCCTTCTCGTCGACGCTGAGCTATCCCGTCATCGCCGATCAACTGCCGCCGTTGATGGCCAAAGTTCTCGGCTAGATGAGCGTTCGCTAAGGCACCTCTGGCAGTCCTCGAAAGTCCCTGGCCGAGCCCCGGAGCCGGGGGTTACCGTCGAGTAATGAGTGTGACCGACATCGCAGACCTGGCAGGGGACCTGGTGGTTGCGAAGGCCGTTCTGGACTATGGCGACCAAGCGCTGATGCTGGAATGTGACAGCACCGCCGACGTATTGGCCTGGACGGCCGCGCTGCGTGCCGCGGCGCTGCCCGGCGTGGTGGATATCGTCCCGGCCTCGCGCACCGTACTGGTGAAGCTCAACGGGCAACGCTACCAAGGGGTTACGCGTCAACGGCTGCGCAAGTTGCGGGTCACCGCGGCCGCTGAGGCCGCTGAGGGCGCAGCCGTCGATCAGCGCGACGAGGTGGTCATCGACGTGATCTACGACGGGCCGGACCTCGCCGAGGTGGCCGATCGCACCGGCTTGAGCACCGCGCAAGTCATCAATGCCCACACCGCAACTCCGTGGCGGGTGGGCTTCAGCGGCTTCGCACCGGGCTTCGCGTACCTGATCGACGGCGACCCACGACTGCACGTGCCACGCCGGTCCGAGCCGCGCACCGCGGTGCCGGCCGGTTCGGTCGCGCTGGCCGGCGAGTTCAGCGCGATCTATCCACGTCAATCGCCCGGTGGGTGGCAGATCATCGGCCACACCGACGCGGTCCTGTGGGATATCGACAGGCCTGATCCCGCGCTGCTCACGCAGGGCATGTGGGTCCGGTTCCAGGCCGCTTGAGAACGAAGGGAACAGCCGTGCCAACCCTGGAAATCTTGCGCACCGGGCCGCTGGCCGTCGTCGAGGACCTCGGCCGGCCCGGACTGGCCCACCTCGGCGTAAGCCGGTCCGGCGCCGCCGACCGGCGCTCGCACACGCTGGCCAACCGGCTGGTCGCCAACCCCGACGATCGCGCCACCATCGAAGTGACATTCGGCGGTTTCGCCGCCCGGGTCAGCGGCGGCGACGTCGATATCGCGGTGACCGGCGCCGACACCAACCCAGAGGTTGACGGAAAGCTGTTCGGTACCAACAGCATTCATCACGTGCGCAATGGTCAGGTGATCTCCCTGGGCACTCCGCGGGCCGGACTGCGGACATATCTGGCGGTGCGCGGCGGCGTCGGCGTGACGCCCGTGCTGGGGTCGCGCAGCTATGACGTGATGTCATCGATCGGCCCGTCGCCGCTGCAGGCCGGGGACGTGCTGCCGGTTGGCGAACACGCCGATGACTACCCAGAACTCGACCAGGCGCCGGTCGCCGCCCTCTCCGCACATCTGGTGGAACTGCTGGTGGTGCCGGGGCCGCGGGACAACTGGCTCGCCGATCCCGACGCCTTGGTGCACACCGTCTGGATGGCCTCGAACCGCAGCGACCGGGTGGGCATGCGGCTGGAGGGCCGCCCGTTGCAGCACCGCTGGCCGGATCGCCAGCTGCCCAGCGAAGGAACCACGCGTGGCGCGATCCAGGTGCCGCCCAACGGATTACCGGTGATCCTGGGGCCGGACCATCCGGTGACCGGCGGCTATCCGGTTGTCGGCGTGGTCGCCGACGAGGACATCGACAGGGCGGCCCAGGTGCGACCCGGCCAGTACGTGCGGCTGCACTGGGCCCGCCCCCGCCCCCCGCTGGACGACCGGCCGTAATTCGCACCTGCCAGACGGCCAGACAGGTGGTAGACAGGGTTGGTGAGCGCGCAGGTCCACACGGCTCGCCTGGTCCACACTGCCGACCTCGACGGCGAGATGCGGCAGCGCATCTGCCAGATGGTCACCACCGCCTTCGCCGGTGACTTCACCGAAACGGACTGGGAACACACACTGGGCGGCATGCACGCCCTGATCTGGCATCACGGTGCGATCATCGCGCACGCCGCGGTGGTGCAACGACGGCTGTATTACCGGGACACCGCGCTGCGCTGCGGGTACGTCGAAGGTGTTGCGGTACGCGAAGATTGGCGCGGCCAGGGGCTGGTGAGCGCGCTACTGGACGGCGTTGAGCAGGTGATGCGCGGCGCCTACCAACTCGGGGCGCTCAGCTCCTCGGTGCGGGCCCGCAATTTGTACAAGACGCGCGGATGGCTGCCCTGGTCCGGCCCGACGTCGGTGCTGGCACCCACGGGGCCCACCCGCACGCCCGACGACGACGGCTCGGTGTTCGTCATGCCGGTCGACATCAGCCTGGACACCTCTGCGGAGCTGATGTGCGATTGGCGCGCCGGCGACGTGTGGTGATTGTGGTGCACGCCACACGAATTGACTCCACTGGCGCGCCCTCACACGGCCGCTGCTAGGAGGGTGAGTGAAATTTCACGCCTGGGTCACTGCCCGAAGCGGCGCGGCAACAAAGGATTTCTAGCGTTATCGGCAGGGTTCCGAAATGGACCCCGAAAGGGTCGAGTCGATAGGAGTCCCCCCAAATGCTCTTTACGCGCCGCTCACATCTGATTTCGGACTGGGATCCCGAGGACACCGCGGCGTGGGAGGCCGGTAACAAGAACATCGCCCGGCGCAACCTGATCTGGTCGGTCGCCGCCGAACACATCGGGTTCTCGATCTGGTCCATCTGGTCGGTGATGGTGCTGTTCATGCCCGCTTCGGTGTACGGCTTTTCGGCAGGGGACAAGTTCCTGCTGGGCGCCACCGCTACCTTCGTCGGCGCGTGTCTACGGTTTCCGTATACATTTGCCACGGCCAAATTCGGCGGCCGCAACTGGACCATATTCTCCGCGTTCGTGCTGCTGATTCCGACGGTCGGCAGCATGCTGCTGCTGGCCAACCCGGGTTTGCCGCTGTGGCCGTACCTGGTGTGTGCGGCGCTGGCCGGTCTCGGCGGCGGCAACTTCGCGTCGTCGATGACGAACATCAACGCCTTCTATCCGCAACGACTCAAAGGCGCTGCGCTGGCGCTCAACGCCGGCGGCGGCAACCTCGGGGTGCCGGTGGTGCAGTTGGTTGGCCTGCTGGTGATCGCGACGGCCGGTGACCGCCAGCCCTACTGGGTATGCGCCGTATACCTGGTGCTGCTGGCGATCGCGGGTATCGGGGCTGCGCTGTACATGGACAACCTGGCGCAGTACAGCATCGAAATGAGCACCATGCGCTCGGTGCTCACCGAGCCGCACACCTGGGTGATCTCGCTGCTCTATATCGGCACCTTCGGCTCGTTCATCGGGTTCTCGTTCGCGTTCGGTCAGGTGCTACAGCTCAACTTCATCGCCAGCGGACAGAGTACTGCGCACGCCTCACTGCACGCCGCCCAGATCGCCTTCCTGGGGCCACTATTGGGCTCGTATGTCGCGGGTGTACGGCGGCCGGCTCGCCGATCGTATCGGCGGCGGCCGGGTCACCCTCGCCGTTTTCTGCTCGATGATCCTGGCGGCCGGAATACTGGTCAGCGCAAGCACTTTCGGCGGCCACGCCGCCCGGCCCGCTTCTACCGCGACGATGATCGGATACGTAATCGGCTTCGTCGCACTGTTCATTCTGTCCGGGATCGGCAATGGCTCTGTCTACAAGATGATCCCGTCGATCTTCGAGGCGCGCAGCCGGTCACTGCAGATCAGCGAAGGCGAACGACGCCAGTGGTCGCGCTCGATGTCGGGAGCGCTGATCGGCCTTGCGGGTGCTATCGGAGCGCTCGGCGGCGTTGGCGTCAATCTCGCACTGCGCCAATCGTATTTGCACAGCGGCACCGCAACATCGGCATTCTGGGCGTTCGCGTTGTGCTATGTCGCCGCCGCGCTGCTGACCTGGGCGATCTACGTCCGCCGGCCACTGGCCGCCACTGGGCCCGTCGCGCCGGACGCCGTGGCGCCCGCACAGCTGGCCTACGTCTAAGCGGAACCCTCAGCCATCTTCCAGACAACTGGGATTCAACTTACAGGCGATATCGGCCCAATTGAGTTGACGGACTTACGTTGTTGATGTGAGCATCGAAACAGACGGCAGCGCATGCCTGTTCGAGGATGCCAAGTCTGCGCCGCACTCAATTCACGAGTACCCCTCAGATCACGAAAGGTGAAGCCTGCGTGGGCCGCAACCATCGCATCGCGGACTGGAATCCCGAAGACACAGTCGCCTGGGAGGCGGGTGGCAATAAGATCGCCCGCGGACAAGACCTCTGCCTACCGGCTGTTCTTGGCCTCCTACTTCGTTGCCGCGCTGCTGACATGGACGGTGTACGTGCGACGCCCGGCACCCGCTCCACCTGCGCCGGGAGCCCACCCCGTAGCCGAGCTCACGCGGGTGTGATCAAGTCGCCAACAGGAGCAATGCGGCAGCAATTGCTCGGTAACGCACCGGAAATCTCACAGGCATAAACACTTGTTATGGGCCAGCCAGACTCACCGCCGCTAACCGGTTTTCGGGTTGCGGTAACGTCGGCTCGCCGAGCCGAGGAACTGTGCGCAATGCTGCGCCGCCAGGGCGCCGAGGTGTGCAGCGCCCCGGCGATCAACCTGATCGCGCTGCCCGACGACAATGAACTGCACAGCAACACCAACGCATTGATCGCCGAACCGCCCGACATTCTGGTCGCACACACCGGAATTGGTTTTCGTGGCTGGGTTGCCGCGGCCGAGGGATGGGGCCTGGCCGACAAGCTCATCGATTGCTTGTCGAATGCCCGGGTCATCGCGCGCGGGCCTAAAGCCACCGGTGCATTGCGTGCCGCCGGTTTGAGCGAGGAGTGGTCGCCGAAATCCGAGTCTTCGCAGGAGGTACTGGAATACCTGCTGGATTCGGACCTCTCCGGTAAGCGCATCGCCATCCAGCTGCACGGTGCGGCCGACGCTTGGGACCCCTTCCCGGAGTTTCTCAGCGGGTTGCGCTCCGCGGCTGCCGATGTGCTGCCCGTTCGGGTATACCGTTGGGAACCAACGCCCTTGGGCGGAGAGTTCGACCAGCTGGTCACCGGCATTGCGCGACGCCAATTCGATGCGGTCAGCTTCACCTCGGCACCTGCGGCGGCGGCGGTCCTGGAACGCGCCCGCGAGTTGGCTATCGAGGACCAGCTGCTGGCGGCGCTGCGCGCCGACGTGCACGCGATGTGCGTCGGCCCGGTCACCTCCCGGCCGTTGGTCCGCAAGGGTGTGCCGACATCTTCGCCTGAGCGAATGCGTTTGGGAGCGTTGGCCCGCCATATCGCCGAGGAGCTGCCGCTGCTGGGATCGGGCAGCTTCACCGCGGGCGGCCACGTGATCGATGTGCGCGGAAGCTGCGCGCTGGTAGACGGATCGGTCAAGTCGTTGTCACCCTCTGGCATGGCGGTGCTGCGTGCGCTGGCGCAGCGTCCCGGCGACGTCGTCTCCCGCAATGAGTTGCTGCGCGTGCTGCCCGGCAACGGCAACGACACGCACGCCGTGGACACCGCCCTGCTACGGCTGCGAACGGCGTTGGGCGACAAGAACATCGTCGCGACAGTGGTCAAGCGTGGCTACCGGCTCGCCGTCGACACTCACAATGGGGCCGCATGAGGGGCCGCATGAGCCTGATTCTGGTGGCACACGGCACCCGCAGGCCGTCTGGCGTGGCGATGATCGGCGACCTCGCCGCACAGGTGAGCGCGCTGGTCGGCCGCAGGGTTCAGGTGGCATTCGTCGACGTGCTGGGACCCACGCCCAGCGAGGTGCTTCGCTCGGCTGCCGGCTCAGCCGACCGCGGGCCCGCGATCGTGTTGCCCGCCTTCTTGTCTCGCGGATATCACGTCCGCACTGATCTGCCCGGCCACGTCGCGGCCAGCGGACATCCGCTTGTCACCATTGCCCCCGCCTTGGGCCCGAGCCCGTACACCGCGCGGATAGTCGCCCAACAGCTGATGGAATCCGGTTGGCGTCGTGGCGATTCGGTGATCCTCGGAGCCGCGGGCACCACCGATCGACGGGCGCTCGCCGATCTGCGCACCACCGCGACGTTGCTGTCCGCGCTGACCGGATCGCGGGTAGGCCTGGGATTCGCGGCAACCGGAAGCCCGGCTGTGCATGAGGCGGTCGCCAACGCTCGCCGCCGGGGCGCGCGTCGGGTGGTGATCGCGTCCTACTTGCTGGCCGACGGCCTGTTCCAGGAGCGATTGCGCGGCTGTGGCGCCGATCTGGTAACGCCGCCCCTCGGCACCCATCCCGGCCTGGCGCACCTGATCGCCAACCGATTTCGCAACGCGGCACTGGTGGCGGCGGCCTAGCAGCTTGATCTTTGCCCACTTCCGGGTAATCCTGACAACATGGCGCGCAACGAAGAACCATCGCGTGGAATCCTCGACGATGTGGCGAAAATGTTGCGTTTGCCATTCAGCACACCGGAGTTCATCGACCGGATCTTCACCGGCAGCGTCAACCAGATAGGCCGGCGCACGCTCTACGTCCTGATCACCACGTGGGATGCCGCCAGTGGCGGCCCCTTTGCTGCCAGCGCCATCGCGTCGACCGGAATGGCGAAAACCGCGGAAATCGTGCAGTCCATGTTCATCGGGCCGGTATTCAACCCCCTGCTCAAGATGCTGGGGGCAGACAAGGTCGCGATCCGGGCGTCGTTGTGCGCCTCTCAGTTGGTCGGTCTGGGCATCATGCGTTACGGGGTGCGCTCCGAACCGATGCACTCGATGACGGTGGAGCAACTCGTCGACGCCATCGGCCCGACGATGCAGCGTTACCTCGTCGGCGATATCGGCCGGGGCTAAGCGGCGATCCGGGCGACCTGGATGTAGCCGTCGGATGTGACGCGCGCCGGGTACACCGGCACCGACACCCTGGGATCGTCCAAACAGCATCCGTCGTCGAGCGCGAACGCCTGCTTGAGGATCGGCGACTGCACGGCGGGGCGACCCGCGCGGTCACCGACGATGCCGCGGGACAGCACCGCCGCCCCGGAAAACGGGTCGACGTTGCCGAGTGCGTGCACCGAGCCGTCGTCCAGCCGGAACAACGCCGCCTGGCTGCCGTCGTCCAGCAGCACACCCACACCGCGACCAGGGACGAGACGCTCGTACTCGCAGGCCGTCGTCCATACCTGAATGTCGTTGAGTAGTGTCACGCTATCTCCCTGTCTATCAGCGGACTTGCGGAATACCAATGGGCACAGGCACTTTACGGCCGGACCGCTCGGTGAACGTCACGGTCGAGTCGACGGCGTCCGGTGCGTTGACGAAGGAGACGAACCGCGACAACTTGTCCGGATCCTCCAGCACGCCCTGCCATTCGCATTTGTAGTTCTGCACATGCCGCGCCATGGCGGCCTCGAATTCTTCGGCCAGCCCCAGCGAGTCTTCGCACACGACCTCGCGCACGTGATCGAGTCCGCCCGCCAGCGATTCGACCCACGGCGCGGTGCGCTGCAGCCGGTCGGCGGTGCGGATGTAGTACATCAGGAACCGGTCGATATAGCGGGTAAGCGTCTCGGTGTCGAGGTCGCTGGCCAGCAGCTGCGCGTGCTTGGGGGTCATCCCCCCGTTGCCGCCGACGTAGAGGTTCCAGCCCTTTTCGGTGGCGATGACGCCCACATCCTTGCCGCGCGCCTCGGCACACTCGCGGGCGCAACCCGATACGCCCAGCTTGATCTTGTGCGGGGCCCGCAGTCCGCGATAGCGCAGTTCCAGGTCGATGGCCAGCTGCACCGAATCCTGTTGGCCGTAGCGGCACCAATCGCTGCCCACGCAACTCTTCACCGTGCGCAATGCCTTGCCGTAGGCGTGGCCCGACTCCATGCCGCCCTCGACCAGCCGCTTCCAGATCAGCGGCAGCTGATCCACCCGCGCGCCGAACATGTCGATGCGCTGGCCGCCGGTGATCTTGGTATACAGCCCGAAGTCCTGGGCGATCTGACCGATCAGAATCAGATGCTCCGGCTTGATGTCGCCGCCCGGAACCCGTGGCACCACCGAGTAGCTGCCGTTCTTTTGAATGTTGGCCAGGAAGTGGTCGTTGGAGTCCTGCAGCGAAGCCTGCTCGCCGTCGAGAATGTGATCCGAGCCGGTGGACGCCAGGATCGAGGCGACCACAGGCTTGCAGATGTCGCAACCCTTTCCGCGGCCGAACCGCTCCAACAGCCCGGAGAATGTTCGAATTTCGGTGGCCGTGATGATTTCGAAAAGCTCTGCGCGCGACTGGCTGAAGTGCTCGCACAACGCTTTGGACTGCGCCACCCCCTCGGCTTCCAGCAGCTGCTTGAGCAGCGGCACGCACGACCCGCATGACGTGCCGGCCGCGGTGCATGCCTTGAGCGCCGGAACGTCGGCGCAGCCGTCGGCGATCGCGCACTTCAGATCACCCTTGGTGACGTTGTTGCACGAGCAGATCTGCGCCGCATCCGGCAGCGCCCCGACCCCCAAAGCCGCAGCGCCCGAACCGGATTGGGCCGGAGCGATCAGGGCCAGCGGATCCCCGGGCAGCGCGCCACCGACCATGGGCCGCAGCAACCCGTACGACGAGGCATCGCCCACCAGCACCCCACCGAGAAGCGTCTTGGCGTCGTCGGAGAGCACCAGCTTGGCGTAGGTGCGATTGACCGCGTCGTTGACCGCGACTTCGAGGCAGTTCTCGCTTGTCCCCATCGCGTCACCGAAGCTGGCGACGTCGACGCCCAGCAGCTTGAGCTTGGTCGACAGGTCGGCTTCCGGGAATTCCGCCGAGCCACCCAGCAGCCGGTCGGCCACCACCTCGGCGCTGTTGTAACCCGGGCCGACCAGGCCGTAGCACCGCCCGTCGATCGCCGCGACCTCACCGACCGCATAGATATCAGGATCGCTTGTCTGACAGGACAAGTCGGTGAGCACGCCGCCCCGCTCGGCGACGGTCAGTCCCGCCGCCCGGGCCAGCTCGTCGCGCGGTCGAACACCGGCCGCGAAGATCACCACACCGGCGTCGATCACGTCACCGTTGGTCAGGCGCAGCCGCACATCCGAATGCTCAACGGATTCAATCGATTCGGTACCAACTCCGACGTGAATGGCGATGCCGAGCTCGGCGATCATCCGGGCCAGCAGTGCGCCCCCGGCCTCGTCGATCTGCTGGGCCATCAAGCGCGGCATCATCTCGACGACGTGGGTCTGTAACCCGAACTGGCGCAGCGCGTTAGCCGCCTCCAATCCGAGCAGGCCGCCACCGATGACTACGCCGGCACCCGCGTGACCGGATGCCAGGGCGCGCCGGGCGCCGGCCCGGATGGCGTCGAGGTCGTCCAGCGTGCGGTAGACGTGGCAGGCGGGCAGGTCGTGGCCGGGCACTGGCGGCACGAAAGCGTAGGAGCCGGTGGCCAGCACCAGCGCGTCGTAGCCGTGTCGTTCGCCGTCGGCAGTGATCACCGACTTTGTCGCACGGTCTATCTCGACGACCCGGGTGTCCAGCAGCAGCCGAACCCGCTCCTCGCCGAAGTAGTCGTTACCGGGCAGCGCCAGCAGGCCGCGGTCCCAGCTCTCGGTATAGGAGGTCAGGCCGACCCGGTCATAGGCCGCGTCGGCCTCCTCGGCGAGCACGGTGATCCTTAAGGACCCGTCGGTGTCACGGGCCCGCAGCGCCTCGACCAGTCGATGGCCCACCATGCCGTGCCCGACCACGATGATGTGACCGGCGGCACAATGCGCGCGCGAATCTCCGGCTGTCTCCACGGTTTTGAGAGTAGGGGCCCGAAATTACCGAAAAATCGCCGAATGTGACGCCCGGATCAAGTCCTCCTCACCGGCTGTGAATGGCCTGTGTGATTGACGTTCGCCGACAGCGAACACCCAGGCGGAACTTTAGCGTGCTCGACTCAAGTTTTCACAGGTAGCCGGCCGGGAACGCCCCGGACACAGCTAACTCACAACGAAGCAGAAGGAGATATCCATGAGCAACCTTGCATTGTGGTCGCGTCCGGCCTGGGACACCGACCGCTGGCTGCGCGAGTTCTTCGGCCCAGCCGCCACCGCTGACTGGTACAAGCCCACCAACAGCGGCTTTAGCCCCGCCGCCGAAATCGTCAAGGACGGCGACGACGCGGTAGTGCGCCTGGAACTGCCCGGTGTCGACGTCGAGAACGACGTCAACGTCGAGGTGGACAAGGGCCGTCTGGTGATCCATGGCGAACACCGCGACCAGCATGCGGAAGAGAAGGACGGCCGCACCCTGCGCGAGATCCGCTACGGATCGTTCCGCCGGTCCTTCCAGCTGCCCGCCCACGTCACCAGCGAGGCCATCGCGGCGTCGTACGACGCGGGCGTGCTGACCGTACGGGTGACCGGTGCCTACGCCGGAGCCCAGGCGCAGAAGATCGCCATCACCAAGTAATTCGGGCGAAGCCGATCCGGCGGGGCCACCCGGCCCCGCCGGATTCTTCGTGCCTCAGACGCCGGAGGCCGCGAAAGCCCCGAACGCGTCACGGGCGTCAACTCCGATGAGCCGCAACAGGTTTACCACCTTGCGGTCCAGATCCTCACCCACCTTCGTCACATCCGCAATGCCGAGGCTGCCGAACGCGGCGCTGGGCTGGTCCATCGAGAAGACCGCGTTGCCGTCGGCGTCGGCGTAGATCAACAGCCGCAGCGGCGCATAGAGCAGCGCCCTCGGGTCGTGGCGGAACATGGTCTCGGCGATGGTGTGGTTGCCCAGCAGGTACTCCACCGCCTTGGTGGTGTGGCCGGCCAGGCACAGCAGTGGCAGTGCATCGATCTTGGCATAGACCATCAGGCCGTTCGGCGCGTTGATCGCATAAAAATATATAAATATAAATTATATTAAGTCATAATTTTTACTATATTATAACTTAATAATCAATTATCATATTCATATCATTAACATTATTACCATATTTTTTATATAACTTATATTTCACACAATTATATTTTTTATTAAATAAAACCAAATTTTTTTCATCTACATATTTTTTTTTTACAAAATTTATATATATATTCACTAACATACTTTTCTAATCTATACACTTTAATTTACACTAATACTATTCTTTTTAACTAATTAAATCAGTACCTACAATTTACCAATTTTTAATAATCATTTTCATCATCATTCTACAATCAATTTTTTATCCAATATTTTTAACTTACAAAAATTCACACAAATACAACATTACAACTTATCATTTACTTATAAATTATTATTATTTTTTTTTATATATTTATAATTTTTTTTAATTTAATTTTATAATTTTTATTATTTTTTTTTTTTTTTTTTTTTTAGGACAGTTCGAGCACGTACAGACGCACCCATTCCGAGAGTGTCAGGTCACGGTGCCAGGAGACGGGTTTGTCGAAGCTCGACGGGACTGGGCATGCGAGCTGCTTAGCCACGAAGTAGTTCATGTTCAATCCGCTCAGCTTCTGCCTGGCCACAAAATCGAACGCCAAGCTCGACCATGCGGCATGAAGCAAGGGCCCGTGAGCTGCATTGGTAGAGAACGCCAGGAAGAAACTATCCCCCGCGCCCGCAACCGGCATGACTGAAGGGATGAAGGTGCGCATTTGTTCGGCTTTGGTGATGCGACGCCAGCCGAGAACCCAGTTGCGGTCCCATCGGTCTTCGAGCCCGGAGGCGACTTCCGAGCGGTCGACCCAATACCGCGCGAGCGGTTCAAGGTTGGGATCGTCATGATCGGCGTCAGGGAGTCGGGGAAGCGCACCGACATTGAGCTGTGCTTGGGTGGCGCCGCGGTAGGTGGAGAAGCGGTGGTCGAAGTGGCTGAGCATCTTTGCCTCGTAGAGGGGCACGTATTCCTTGCCGCCGCGATGGTAGGACCAGCCGTTGAATTCGTCGTCCGAGAAGTCTTCGGGTTGGTGAAACAGACCCGAGTCGTTCGCCATATGAAATAGCGTTCCGAAAGTCAGCCCCAGGGGTTGACCGCGGGGTCGCCGTCGCGGATCAGGATCGGGTGGCGACGGTAGATGCCGAGGGTGATGTCGGCGTCAACCCGCGTACGGAACATGGGCAATGTGCCGGTGTTCGGGTTCATCGCGAGGACTTCGTCGGCGGCCAGCTCGAATCGCCGCGACGGTACATCGGCAATGTGACGAGTGAGGAATGCGAACCGCGTGCGCTCGACTTGCGTCCCGTGCCGGTCATGGTCGTGACCCCGAATCGGAAGGCGTGGTGCACGTCCTGGAAGATCTTGGCTTCGTTGTCAAGTCGTAGAACGCATAGAGAGGCGTCGGGACGATCTGGGCTGCGTCCGCGGCGGCAAGGACTTCGTCCCAATCACCGTCGCGTTGCACGATGGCTGCCACCGACGCCGGGTCGAACGACGGCGCCACCTTTTCGAAGGCCGCAATGAACTCGTCGAACTCCACACCGGTGGAGATGTCGATGCGGTTCATGGTGTGTGGAATCACGTTGTAGTCGATGGTCTTGGCGTTAGTTGTCATGGTATTCACCGAGTTTCCGATTCTCTTGAGGTTGGGTCGAGGACGATAAGGCCGCGCACCTCGCGGCGTTCCAGCCGCCGATGCGCCTCGGCGGCCTGGCTCAGGGGCAACACCTCTTCAACCTGAGGCGTGATCTGCCCGGTCTTGACGCCGTCGGCGAGGAAACGCAGTGCGTTCCCGATCAAATCCGGACGGGCGTAGAACACCGGGAGGTAAAACCCAATCAATGCTTGCGATCTGGTCATCAGACGACGCGGAGCGAACGGCTCGCCGGGCCCGCGCGTGGAACCCAGCAACAGGTACCGGCCGAAGGTCGCGAGCGCGTCGAAGTTCTGCTCGAACACCTCGCCGCCGATCGATTCGATCACGACATCAACGCCGCGGCCCGAGGTCAGCTCGCGCACCTGTTCGGTCCACCCGGGCTCGTCGTAGGAGATCGCCGCGTCGGCGCCCAACGCCATGACGAACTCGCGCCGCTGCGGGCTGCTGGCCGTCCCGATGACCAGTCCGGCGCCGAGCGCCTTGGCGATCTGCACGGCCAGACCACTGACGCCCCCCGCCGCGCCGTGCACCAGTAGCGATTCGCCCGGCCGCAGCGTTGTCGAGGCCTGCAACAGCAGGTGCGCACAGGCGGCCTGGGCGGCGGAACCCGCCAGGGCCGCGAGCTCGGTTTCAGCGGAGTCGTCGTCGAGGACCGCGGACAATGCCTCGTCGGCCACCGCGAGCTGCGCATACGCCCCGTTTTTCATCAGTGCCACGACACGCCGGCCGGCCGTGACGGAAGTCTGCGGGCCGGACGCGACCACGGTGCCCGCGACCGCGAGGCCACCCACCTGGGGCAGCTGCACCCCGCCGACCCGAGTCTCGGCTTTGTTGTAGACGCCGAGCCGCTCACGGATGTCGGGAAAGTTGACCCCGATGGCCGCGGTCTCGATGAGCAGCTGTCCGGGACCGGGCACGGGGTCTGGAATGTCAAGGTACTGAAGCACTTCCGGGCCACCGAAGCGGTCGTAGCGAACTGCCTTCATGGCGACGGCCCCTTTGGTTCGGTGAACGAACTCGTTGAATTCCGAGTATATGGTTCGGTGACCGAACCAGCAAGTGTCATACTGTTGCTATGGCCCTGCCCCGCGAATATCCCGCCGAGAGCTGCCCGATCGCCCGGTCCCTGGAGATCGTCGGCGAACGCTGGACGTTGCTGATCCTGCGCGACGCCTTCTACGGGGTTCGACGATTCAGTGACTTTCGTAGTCACCTCGGGATTCCGAAAGCGGTGCTCGCGGAACGGCTGGCATTCCTGGTGGGCGAGGGCGTGCTGACCAAATCGACCACCGAGTACGAGCTGACCGCAAAAGGCCGCCAGCTCTGGCCGATGATCTGGTCAATGATCAGCTGGGGCAACGAGAACTACGTGGACAAGTCCAGCAGGCGCGGTTACCGGCACGCGGAATGCGGTGGCGCGATCGGCCAGGACCGCGTCTGCCAGCGGTGTGCCCGGGTTCCGGACGCCGGCGAGCTCGTCACGCACCCACCGCGCCGTCCCCGCGACCCAGGTCGCGACGATCCGGTCAGCGAGGCGCTCCGGCGGCCGCACCGGCTGCTCGAGCCGATTGCGGGCGGTTAGCGCCAGCGGACCAGCAACTCCTTGGCGCGGTCAGGTGACATGGAGGTCGGTGCTTCCTCGCGTCGCGACGTGACTTCTGCGGCAGCTGCCTGGCGCTGTGGATAGTATCGGGTGGAGTATTGTGATCCTTAACACCATCGGTCGAGGGAGCATCTATTGTCCGCCAGCCCTGAACTCGCCGAACTGCACGATCTCATCGGCGGCATCCGGCGTTCTGTGCACGCGCTGAAGGCGCGATACGGCGACAACCCGGCGACGCGTCGCCTCATCATCGACGTCGACCGAATCCTCAGCGACGTCCAATTACTCGATACTGACGTCGCCGAATTGGACCTGGCGCGCGCCGATGTCTATCAGTCCGGTGAGAAGATCGTCATCCCCGACACCGAGTACGACCGCGACTTCTGGCGCGATGTCGACGACGAGGGTGTCGGAGGTCACAGCAGGTAGTGACACCGAAGCCCGCCTAAGGAGTGGGCGTTCTCTCTGTGTACCCTTCGACCAACAGCCCGTTCGAAGAGGAACACTAGATGAGCGCACCCACGGCGAACAGTCCTGCGTCCGGCGTCTTTTCACCGACGCGCGCCCAGATACAGCAGCGGACGCTACGAACCGACCGGTGGTGGTTGTCGCCGCTACGCGTCGACCTCGGCTTCGCCGCATTCCTCATCTACGCGACGTTGCGCGGGTTGCAGAAGGATTACTTCTTCGTCCCGCGGTACCACTACCTGACGCCGTTCTACTCGCCGTGCATGGCCAAGGCCTGCGGTCAGGCCAGCGAGTTCTGGCCGCAAATCCTGCCGGACTGGTGGTTTGTGCCGTACGCGGCGCTGACGCTGCCATTCCTGCTGCTGTTCCGGCTGACCTGCTACTACTACCGCGGCGCCTATTACCGGACGGTGTGGCAGTCGCCCACCGCCTGCGGCGTTGCCGAGCCCCGCGTCCACTACACCGGTGAGACCAAGTTCCCGCTGATCGTCCAGAACACGCACCGGTACTTCTTCTACATCGCCGGCATCATCTCGGTGATCAACAGCTACGACGCGATCGTCGCGTTCCATTCCGGAGACGGGCCAGGTGGATTCGGCTTCGGCCTGGGCAACGTGATCCTGCTCGGCAACGTCATCATGCTGTGGGTCTACACGCTGTCGTGCCATTCGTGCCGGCACGTGACCGGCGGCCGGCTCAAACACTTCTCCAAACACCCTGTGCGCTACTGGATCTGGACCCAGGTCAGCAGGCTCAACACCCGGCACAAGATGTATGCGTGGATCACACTCGGCACGCTGATGCTCACCGACGCTTACGTCGCGCTGGTGGCCAGCGGCACCATCACAGATCTCAGATTTATTGGCTGACAAGCCAATTCAGAAATACAGAAATAGCTGAGCGAGGGTTTCATGGTTGAGGTCGAACGGCACTCCTACGACGTGGTCGTGATCGGTGCCGGCGGCGCTGGGTTACGCGCGGTCATCGAGGCGCGCGAACGGGGTCTCAAGGTCGCGGTGGTGTGCAAATCGCTGTTCGGCAAGGCCCATACGGTCATGGCCGAGGGCGGCTGCGCGGCCTCGATGGGCAACACCAACCCGAAAGACAACTGGAAGACCCACTTCGGCGACACGATGCGCGGTGGCAAGTTCCTGAACAACTGGCGGATGGCCGAACTGCACGCCAAGGAAGCCCCGGACCGGGTGTGGGAACTGGAGACGTACGGCGCGCTGTTCGACCGCACCAAAGACGGCAAGATCAGCCAGCGCAACTTCGGTGGGCACACCTACCCGCGGCTGGCGCACGTCGGCGACCGCACTGGCCTGGAGCTGATCCGCACCATGCAGCAGAAGATCGTCTCGCTGCAGCAGGAGGACTTCGCCGAAACCGGCGACTACGAGGCGCGGATCAAGGTGTTCGCCGAATGCACGATCACCGAGCTGCTCAAGGACGGCCCCGAAAACGAGGGGCGGATCGCCGGCGCCTTCGGATATTGGCGCGAAAGCGGACGGTTCGTGTTGTTCGAGGCTCCCGCGGTGGTGCTGGCGACCGGCGGGATCGGCAAGTCGTTCAAGGTCACCTCGAACTCCTGGGAGTACACCGGCGACGGCCACGCCCTGGCGCTGCGCGCCGGCGCGACCCTGATCAACATGGAGTTCGTCCAGTTCCATCCGACGGGCATGGTGTGGCCGCCCAGCGTGAAGGGGATCCTGGTCACCGAGGGCGTCCGCGGCGACGGCGGGGTATTAAAAAACTCCGAGAACTCCCGGTTCATGTTCGGCTATATCCCGCCGGTGTTCAAGGGCCAGTACGCCGAGACCGAGCAAGAGGCCGACCAGTGGCTCAAGGACAACGACTCGGCCCGTCGCACCCCGGACCTGTTGCCCCGCGATGAGGTCGCCCGCGCGATCAACTCCGAAGTGAAGGCCGGCCGCGGCACCCCGCACGGCGGGGTCTACCTCGACATCGCATCCCGGCTGACGCCCGAGGAGATCAAGCGGCGACTGCCGTCGATGTACCACCAGTTCATGGAGCTGGCCGGGGTCGACATCACCAAGGAGCCAATGGAAGTCGGGCCGACCTGTCACTACGTGATGGGCGGTGTCGAGGTCGACGCCGACACCGGTGCGGCCACGGTGCCCGGGCTGTTCGCCGCCGGCGAGTGCTCGGGCGGGATGCACGGCTCCAACCGGCTGGGCGGCAATTCGCTGTCCGACCTGCTGGTCTTCGGCCGGCGGGCCGGCCTGGGCGCCGCCGATTACGTGCGGGCACTGAGCAGCCGCCCGGCCGTCGCGCAAGACGCCGTCGACGCCGCGGCCGAGTTGGCTGTCAAGCCGTTCGAGGGGCCCACCGGCGGCGCAGCGCCGGAAAACCCGTATGCGCTGCAGATGGATCTGCAGCTGGTGATGAACGACCTGGTCGGAATCATCCGCAAAGAGGAAGAGATCACCAAGGCGTTGACGCTGCTCGGCGAGTTGTGGGCCCGCTACCAGAACGTGCAGGTCGAGGGGCATCGCCAGTACAACCCGGGCTGGAACCTGGCCATCGACCTGCGCAACATGCTGCTGGTCAGCGAGTGCGTGGCCCGCGCCGCGTTGGAGCGCACCGAGAGCCGTGGCGGCCACACCCGCGACGACCACCCCGGCATGGACCCCAATTGGCGCAAGACACTGCTGGTGTGCCGCGCCGTGGAGGGAAATACCGACGGAGCTGAAGGGGCACACATCAGCCTCGCCCATGAGCCCCAGATACCGATGCGGGAAGATTTGCTCGAGGTCTTCGACATCGCCGAACTGGAGAAGTACTACACCGACGAAGAGCTGGCCAAACGTCCAGGACGGAGCGCGTAATGGGCTACAACGCAAGTTTGCGAGTGTGGCGCGGCGACGAGGACGGCGGCGCCCTCCAGGATTTCAACGTCGAGGTCAACGAGGGTGAGGTGGTGCTCGACGTCATCCACCGCCTGCAGCAGACCCAGACGCCGGACCTGGCGGTGCGATGGAACTGCAAAGCGGGCAAATGCGGGTCCTGCTCGGCGGAGGTCAACGGCAAACCCCGGCTGATGTGCATGACCCGGATGTCGACGTTCGCCGAGGACGAGGTGGTGACGGTGACGCCGCTGCGGACCTTCCCGGTGATCCGTGACCTGGTCACCGACGTCTCGTTCAACTACCAGAAGGCGCGTGAGATCCCATCTTTCACGCCGCCCAAAGATCTGCAGCCCGGCGAGTACCGAATGGCGCAGGTTGATGTCGAGAGGTCGCAAGAGTTCCGCAAGTGCATCGAATGCTTCCTGTGCCAGAACGTCTGTCACGTGGTCCGCGACCACGAGGAGAACAAGAAGGCATTCGCCGGACCGCGCTTCCTGATGCGCATCGCCGAGCTCGATATGCACCCGCTGGACACGGTGGACCGGCAGAAACAAGCACAGGAAGAGCACGGCCTGGGCTACTGCAACATCACCAAGTGCTGCACCGAGGTGTGCCCGGAAAACATCAAGATCACCGACAACGCGTTGATCCCAATGAAAGAGCGGGTCGCCGACCGCAAGTACGACCCCGTGGTGTGGCTGGGTAACAAGCTGTTCCGCCGCTAGGACCTCGAATCTTGCGCGAAAGTGCAACTACCGACGGCGCCTCTCGGGGCAATGCTGTGCCAGTTGAGGCCCGTTGAACTCTCGCGGGGAAACCGTCAGGCGCCGAGGCGGCGGAACACGCTGCGATGGAACACGATCGGCGCTACCTCCGCATCCACCTGGAGGTTGTTGACCCGCAGCACCACGATGGTGTGGTCTCCGGCCGGGACGAGCTGCTCGACCGCGCTCTCCAGCCACACGCTGGTTCCCTTGATGAAGACTGCGCCGGACTCGTGGGCCACCGTTTCCAACCCGGCGAAGCGGTCCCCGGTCTTGGCTGCCAGGGTACGGACGGCCGCATCGTGCGCCTCGCCGAGCACGCTGATCCCCAGCATCGGCAGGCCTTTGAGTTTGGGCCATGTCTCCGACGTGTTCTGCACGCAGAACGAGACCAGCGGCGGATCCAGGGATACCGGCATAAAGGTGCTCGCGGCCAGTCCTATCCGCACTCCATCGACCTGGGCGGCGATGGCCACCACTCCGGTCGGGAAGTGACCGAAGGCCTCACGCAGTGACAGCGGTGTCAGATCGCGATTCGAGTTCACCGGAATTCATTCGCCCCTTGAGCCGAGAACGGAATTCTCGTCGTCGAGAGTACCCGTCGAGTATCCGTGCGCTGCAGCCACATCCGGGTGCGCCCGCAGCCTGCTCTTCCAGGCGTTACGCCCGTACACGGAGAAGATCGGGTCCGACGGGTCCTCGACCGGGCAGGCGCGTTTCGCCAGTTCGTCGGGGAGCGACAGCATGGGTATCTGCGCGTCCAGTCGCGGATTGAAGAAGTAGGGCACCGAGATCCGATCGGATGTCGATGTCGAATTACCCAGGTGCACCCGGTGCTCGGTCGCCCGCAGGTAGCCGCCCGTCGCGACCTCGAGCAGCTCACCGATGTTGACGATGAACGCCCCGTCGATCGGCGGCACGTCGACCCAGCCGTCGTCGTCGGCGTGCGGTCGGCGCACCTGCAGACCCCGGCTTTCTGGCCCGGCCAGCAGCAGCGTGAGCACGCCGGAGTCCTTGTGCGCACCGACGCCCTGCGGGCTGGCCGCGTGGGCGGGATACCGCACCACCTTGATCAAAGTCGCAGGCGCTTCGGCAAAGGCCTGGTCAAACACGTCAGCCGGGCTGCCCAGCGCCGCTGCCCAGTGCCGCAGCAGCGTGCGCGCCACCACAGCCAGCGCGGCGTCCCATTCGTCGATGATCCCGGGCAGCTCCGGCAGCGCGGCCGGCCATTGGTTGGGGCCCTGCAGCCACAGGTAGTCCGGCTTGCCGGGCCCACCGATCGGCGGACGCTCTGGTCCAATATCAATCTGCTCGCGCCAATCCACCTCGCCAAGGGTCAGCTCGCCGCCCAGGCGGGTGTAGCCGCGGAAATGCGGGCTGCGCACCATCGCGACGGCGTCTTTGTCCGCCTGCGGCAACGCGAACAGCCGGCGCGCCACCTCGAGCACCCTGGCGGTGAGATCCGAGGGCACCTCGTGGCCGGTCAGGTAGAAGAAACCCACCTGGTGAGTCGCCTCGCGAAGGCTGTCGCGCAACACACACGGATCGGCCCGCAGGTCCACGATCGGCACGGCCGCGACATCGCCCAAACCCGTCATCTATCCATCATCGCCGCAGGTGGCGGCGGCTGCCACGCGCCTTCCCAACCGGTTGGTTAATTAGGCAATGAAATTTAGCTCACACTCACTTGCGTTCAGGTAACAGCTCGATATATTTTTAGCTCTGTTACTGGTGGGTAACTTAGCCCTAGTGCCCAACCACAGGTGGCAGTCTCAATGAGGAGGACACAGTGAGCCACTACAAGAGCAACGTCCGCGACCAGGTGTTCAATCTGTTCGAGGTGTTGGGCGTTGACAAAGCTCTCGGCGAAGGCGCGTACAGCGACCTGGACGCCGACACAGCCCAAGAAATGCTTACCGAGGTCAGCCGTCTGGCTGAGGGACCCGTCGCGGAGTCGTTCGTCGACGCCGACCGCAACCCGCCGGTTTTCGACCCCAAGACTTTCTCGGCGACACTGCCGGAGTCTTTCAAGAAGTCAGTCAACGCGGTGCTGGAAGCCGGGTGGGACAAGGCCGGCATCGACGAGGAACTCGGCGGCATGCCGATGCCCAAGTCATTGATGTGGGCGATACACGAACACATTCTGGGCGCCAACCCGGCGGTCTGGATGTACTCCGGCGGCGCGGGCTTCGCCCAGATCGTCCACCACCTCGGAACCGAGGAGCAGAAGAAGTGGGCCGTGATCGCCGCCGAGCGCGGCTGGGGCTCGACCATGGTGCTCACCGAGCCGGACGCCGGCTCGGACGTCGGTGCCGGCCGGACCAAGGCGGTCAAGCAGGAGGACGGCTCCTGGCACATCGACGGCGTCAAGCGCTTCATCACCTCTGGTGACTCCGGCGACCTGTTCGAGAACATCTTCCACCTGGTGCTCGCGCGCCCGGAAGGCGCTGGTCCGGGCACCAAGGGGTTGTCGCTGTTCTTTGTGCCCAAGTTCCTGTTCGACTTCGAGACCGGCGAGTTGGGCGAGCGTAATGGTGTGTTCGTCACCAACGTCGAGCACAAAATGGGCCTGAAGGCGTCGACGACCTGTGAGTTGTCGCTCGGCCAGCACGACGTTCCCGCCAAGGGCTGGCTGGTCGGCGAGGTGCACAACGGCATTGCGCAGATGTTCGACGTCATCGAGCAGGCTCGCATGATGGTGGGAACCAAGGCCATCGCGACCCTGTCGACCGGTTACCTCAACGCGCTGGAATACGCCAAGTCCCGCGTGCAGGGTGCCGACCTGACCCAGATGACCGACAAGACCGCACCCCGAGTGACCATCACGCACCACCCCGACGTGCGCCGATCGCTGATGACCCAGAAGGCCTACGCCGAGGGTCTGCGCGCGCTGTACCTGTACACCGCGACGTTCCAGGATGCGCCGGTTGCCGAGGCGGTGCACGGTGTGGACGCGAACCTCGCCGTGAAGGTCAACGACCTGATGCTGCCGCTGGTCAAGGGCGTGGGCTCCGAGCAGGCGTACGCCAAGCTCACCGAGAGCTTGCAGACGTTCGGTGGGTCCGGCTTCCTGCAGGACTACCCGATCGAGCAGTACATCCGGGACGCGAAGATCGACTCGCTGTACGAGGGCACTACCGCCATCCAGGCGCAGGACTTCTTCTTCCGCAAGATCGTCCGCGACAAGGGCGAGGCGCTGGCCTACGTATCGGGTGAGATCCAGAAGTTCGTCGACAGCGAGACCGGCAACGGGCGGCTGAAGTCTGAGCGGGAGCTGCTGGCCAAGGCGCTGGCCGATGTGCAGGGCATGGCGGCGACGCTGACCGGCTACCTGATGGCCGCGCAGCAGGACGTCACCAGCCTGTACAAGGTGGGCCTGGGTTCGGTTCGCTTCCTGATGAGCGTCGGCGACCTGGTCATCGGCTGGTTGTTGCAGCGTCAGGCCGCAGTGGCGGTGGCGGCGCTGGACGCCGGTGCCAGCGGCGCGGACCGGTCCTTCTACGAGGGCAAGGTCGCGGTGGCCTCGTTCTTCGCGAAGAACTTCTTGCCGCTGCTGACCAGCACCCGCGAGGTCATCGAGACGCTGGACAACGACATCATGGAGCTCGACGAAGCCGCTTTCTGAGCCGGTTTCTGGGCCGGTTTACCACGTAACAAGGTCCCCCGCTTCGCCATTGGAGCGGGGGACCTTGGGCTAAATGGGCCTGCCATCAGTCAGGCGCCCAAAAAGGCCGCCGCTGGATCCCCTCAGTCCAGCGGCGGCCTTTTTAGTGCGCCTGTCGATATTCCCCCCCGACAGGCGGCCGATTCGCGGATGCCCCGCGTTGCCGTCGGGGTCGGGGGGTCAGACCACAACACGGGGCCATCCGAATCTGGGGATACCCATCGACCCATTTTGCAAACCACCCGGACCAGAATTGTTTTTCGAACGGCGCCGAGGTCGAACTCCAGGTCAGGCCTCCAGAACCGCGGCCACACCCTGGCCGCCGGCCGCGCAGATCGAAATCAGGCCACGGACCGGCTGGCCGCCGCTCTCCTTTTTCTTCTGGGCGAGCTGCTTGGCCGTCTGCGCCAGGATGCGCCCGCCGGTGGCCGCGAACGGGTGTCCAGCCGCCAGCGACGAACCGTTGACGTTGAGCTTGGCGCGGTCGATCGATCCCAGCGCGGCGTCCAGGCCCAGCCGCTCCTTGCAGTACTCCTCGGACTCCCAGGCCTGCAGGTGCGCCAGCACTACCGACGCGAACGCCTCGTGGATTTCGTAGAAGTCGAAATCCTGCAAGGTCAGCCCGTTGCGGGCCAGCAGCCGGGGTACCGCGTAAGTGGGTGCCATGAGCAGGCCGTCGTTCCCGTTGACGTAGTCCACCGCGGCCGTCTCGGCGTCCACGAAGTAGGCCAGCGGAGACAGCGAGTGGTCTGACGCCCACTCCTCGGTGGCCAGCAGGGCAACCGAGGCGCCGTCGGTCAGCGGAGTCGAATTTCCCGCCGTCATGGTCGCGTCGCCGGCCTTCACCCCGAAGACCGGCCGCAGCCCGGCCAGCTTCTCGGCGCTGGCGTCGGGCCGCAGGTTGTCGTCGCGGTAGAGCCCCAGAAACGGCGTGATCAGGTCGTCGAAGAAGCCCCGGTCGTAGGCGTCGGCCATGTTGCGGTGGCTGGCGGCGGCCAGCTCGTCCTGGTCGACGCGCTTGATACCCAGCTGCTTGGCGGTGATGGCGGCGTGCTCCCCCATCGACAGCCCGGTGCGTGGCTCGCTGTTGGCCGGTATCGCAACGCCGAGGTTGGCGGGCAGCGTGCCCACCAGCTTCAGCCGTTGCACGTTGGACTTGGACCGGCGCAGCTTGAGCAGGGTGCGACGGAGGTCGTCGCCCAGCGCGATCGGAGCGTCCGACGTGGTGTCCACCCCGCCGGCGGCGGCCACCTCGTAGCGACCGGCCGCGATACCGTCGGCCGCGGCGATCGCCGCCTGCAGACCGGTGCCGCAGGCCTGCTGCAGGTCGTATGCCGGTGTGTACGGCGAGAGTTCGGAACCCAGCACGCATTCGCGCATGAGATTGAAGTCACGGCTGTGTTTGAGCACGGCGCCGCCGACCACGGCGCCCAACCGCTCACCGGCCAGGCCGAACCGATCCACCAGCCCGCCCAGCGCGCTGGTGAACATGTCCTGGTTCGACGCCTCGGCGTAGGCGCGGTCTGATCTCGCGAACGGGATGCGATTGCCCCCCAGAACTGCGACTTTCCGTTTGGGCTCAGTATTTGTAGAGGCCACCATGTATCTCCGTGTCTGTCCGTGTGTCGGTGCTATCAGTTTGGGGGTCGGCCGTCGGGGGCCATACTACCCACTGTTCTTACTCTCAAGTAAGTTCGTCCTCGATACGGTTGGCCTAGAAGGCAACACCCGACACGGAAGGTAGCTCAGTGGCTCCAAAAGGCTCGTCCGACCTGTTCTCCCAGGTCGTCAACTCCGGCCCCGGATCGTTTGTGGCCAAGCAGCTTGGCGTCCCGCAGCCAGAGCCCCTTCGCCGCTACCGCGCGGGCGACCCGCCGCTGACCGGATCCCTGCTGATCGGCGGTGACGGCAGAGTGGTCGAGCCGCTGCGCGCGGCACTGGACGGCGACTACGACGTGGTGGCCAACAACCTCGGTGGCCGCTGGGCCGATACGTTCGGCGGACTGGTTTTCGACGCGACCGGCATCACGACGCCCGCCGGCCTGAAGGGCCTGCACGAATTCTTCACCCCGGTGCTGCGCAACCTGGCCCACTGCGCGCGTGTGGTCGTCGTCGGCACCACACCCGAAGCGACCGGCAGCATCGAGGAGCGGATTGCACAACGCGCGCTGGAGGGCTTCACCCGCTCGCTGGGCAAAGAAGTGCGCAATGGCGCCACCGCGGCGCTGGTGTATCTGGCGCCGGATGCCAAACCCGCCGCCACCGGCCTGGAATCGACGATGCGGTTCATCTTGTCCGCGAAGTCGGCCTACGTGGACGGCCAGGTCTTCTACGTCGGGGCCGCCGATTCCACACCACCGGCCGACTGGGACCGTCCGCTGGATGGCAAGGTTGCCATCGTCACCGGCGCCGCACGCGGCATCGGTAAGACGATCGCCGAGGTGTTCGCCCGCGACGGCGCCCGCGTCGTCGCGATCGATGTGGAGTCCGCCGAAGAGGCCCTGGCCGAAACCGCTGCCAGCGTCGGCGGCACCCCGCTGTGGCTCGACGTCACCGCCGACGACGCCGTCGACAAGATCGCCGAGCATCTGGCCGACCACTACGGCGGCAAGGCCGACATCCTGGTCAACAACGCCGGCATCACCCGCGACAAGCTGCTGGCCAACATGGACGACGCCCGCTGGGACGCCGTCCTGGCGGTCAATCTGTTTGCGCCACTGCGGCTTACCGAAGGGCTGGTCGGCAACGGCAGCCTCGGTGAGGGGGGCCGGGTGATCGGCCTGTCGTCGATCGCCGGCATTGCGGGCAACCGCGGACAGACGAACTACGGCACCACCAAGGCCGGGATGATCGGCCTCACCCAGGCGCTGGCACCGGTGCTCGCCGAGAAGGGCATCACGATCAACGCGGTGGCGCCGGGGTTCATCGAGACCCAGATGACGGCGGCGATTCCGCTGGCCACCCGCGAGGTGGGGCGCCGGCTGAACTCGCTGTTGCAGGGCGGCCAGCCCGTCGACGTCGCCGAAACCATCGCCTATTTCGCCAGCCCAGCATCAAACGCGGTGACCGGTAACGTCATTCGCGTCTGCGGCCAGGGCATGATCGGCGCGTAGCCCGCGCAACCCTAAGCTCGAGGAGAACGCCAGTGAACCAACCAAGCGGCCTGCGGAACATGCTGCGCGCGGCGGCCGGCGCATTGCCGGTGGTGCCCCGCGGCGACCAGTTGCCCAATCGCACGGTGACCGTCGAGGAATTGCCGATCGACCACACGAATGTGGCGGCCTACGCGTCGGTCACCGGCCTGCGCTACGGCAACGATGTGCCGCTGACCTATCCGTTCGCGCTTACCTTTCCGTCGGTGATGGCGCTGGTGACCGGGTTCGATTTTCCTTTTGCCGCAATGGGTTCGGTGCACCTGGAGAACCACATCACGCAATACCGGCCGATCGCGGTCACCGACACGGTGGGGGTCCGGGTGCATGCCGAGAATCTGCGCGAACACCGCAAGGGACTGCTGGTCGACTTGGTGACCGACGTCAGCGTGGGCAACGACACCGCGTGGCATCAGGTGACGACGTTCCTGCACCAGCAACGCACCAGCCTGTCCGACGAGCCCAAGCCGCCACCGCAGAAGCAACCCAAGCTGCCTCCGCCCAGCTCCATCCTGCGGATCACACCCAGCAAGATCCGCCGCTACGCCGCCGTCGGCGGCGACCACAACCCGATTCACACCAACCCGATCGCCGCGAAGCTGTTTGGCTTCCCGACCGTGATCGCACATGGGATGTTCAGCGCCGCAGCAGTATTGGCGAACATCGAAGCCCGGGTTCCGGAAGCCGTGCGCTACTCGGTGCGGTTCGCCAAACCGGTGGTGCTGCCGGCCAATGTGGGCCTCTATGTCGAAGAAGACGGCAACGGTTGGGATCTTACCTTGCGTAACCTCGCCAAAGGCTACCCGCACTTGACGGCCTAGCGTGCGGCCACTGTAGCCGGGAGAGCCTTTTTCAGCAGGTGTGAGCCGACCGCGGTCAGCAGGAACACCAGCAGCAGCCACAGCGGCGGGTGAGCCAGTTCCCAGACGAAGATCGCCGCCCAGACCGGCGAGCCCTGGGTGATCGCCAGTACCCCGGCAGCGCCGGCCAGTGAGACCGCCGGCACGTGCAGGTGCGTCCCGGTGAGCGCGTTGACCGTCAGCACCAGCAGCGTCCCCGCCGCTGCACCGGTGGCCAGCGACGGCGTCAGCATCCCGCCGGCTCCGCCGGCGCGCAGGAACAACGCCGTCAGGAGCGGTTTCAGAACCAGAATCACCGCGGCCGCCGACAATGTCATGCCGCTGGCCAGACTGACGGTCAGGATGCTTTTGCCGTTGCCGGGCAGCTCGGGCCACCAATGCGAACAGACGCCGGTCAGCAGTCCCGCGGCCGCGAGCGCGGGGATGAGCACCCAGGACCGCATCAGATTGGCCGGGCGGGCGAAGGCCATGATCCGGTTGAACGCCAATCCCACGGCGAGGGTCAGCGGCGCCAGGATCAGTCCGTGCGCGGTGAGCAAATACGACGACTCCACGCTGGGCCAGGTCAGTTCGGGCTCGTCGTGCGTGATCGTCGAGCCGATCGCGACAGCCAGGCTAGAGGTGATCAGCGCCGCGCCCACCGCCCGCGGCCGCCAGGTGTTCAGCATGATTCGCAGGGCGAACAGCGCGCCGCCCAGCGGAACGGCGTAGACCGCGCCGAGCCCGGCCCCGGCCGCGCAGGCGAGCAGGATCTCGCGGTCGCCGCCCGACAGACGCTTCAACCATCCAGTGGCCAAATCACCTAGCGCCGCGGCGAATTGGCGCGGCGCGCCTTCCCGTCCCAGCGACGCGCCGGAGCCGACCAGCACCACCTGCAGCAGGGCATCGATGCTCCAGGACAGCCGCGGTATCGGCTCACGGCGGGCGATGGTGCCGGCCAACGGCGGCACCTTGGTCCGGCGCCGCAGAATCCACCAGCCGACCGCGGCCAGCGCACCCCCGACCATCGGCCCGACCGCGCGCCGGACCGGACTGCTGCCGCTGACCCCGCCGAGCAGGGGGCCAAACGTGTAGTGGTACGTGATGTGCTCGACGAAGTGCAGCACCACCGTCGTCGCCAAGCCGGCCACCCCGGCCAGCAGGCCGACGATGACTACCGCACAGAAGAAATCGAGGTTGCCGCGCGACGGCGACTCAGGGGCCCCAGGGGTCCCAGCCGCCCGGCGGTGCCAGTCACGGGCACGAATCTAGCCCGTGGCTGTGTTGGGCCCGACATCCCGCTCGGCAGGCGAGCCCTTCAGGCCGCGCCAGAACAGCTCGATGAGCAACTCGGCCGCCTCGTTGACGTCGATGTCACCGGTGGAAACCCGGTTGGCCATCGCCTCGCCCGCGCCGACCAGTGCCACGGCCATCATCTCGTATTCGGAGTCCGGGCGCGGGCTGCGCGTGCCGGCCCGCACCAGCTTGGCGACCAGTTCGATGATCCGCTCGCGACCCTCCCGGACCGTTTGGGAAAAGGCTGGCGAGCTCGTCGCCTGGGTGTACATCACGATCCAGGACGCCCGATTGGAATCGATGTAGCGCAGGAACGACACAATGGTGTTGCGCAGCATGTCTTTCGGGCTCTGGTTGAAGTCGATATCGGCGCGCACCACGTCGATGAACCGGCCCATCTCGCGATTCAGGCAAGCGCCGAACAGGTCCTCTTTGGAGCCGTAATACAGGTAGAGCATCGGCTTTGAGATCTGTGCCTGCGCGGCGATCGTGTCCATCGACGTCTCGTGATAGCCGTTGACCGAGAACATCTGCACGGCGGCGTCGAGCATCTGCTGCTCGCGGACAGCGCGAGGTAGCCGCTTGGTGCCACCTGCCATTACCGTGCGCCTCTCTAGCTCGTCTATCTGACTCTAGAGTAGGCAGCCCGCTAGCGCCCACAGTTGGCGTTGACGCCTTTCATGGCGGCCACCCGCACCAGCGACTCATCAACCCGCTGCTGCGGCAATTCGCCGGCGTTCACCGCCTGCTCCAATCGATCCAGGACCGCGGGCACTTCCTTGGTGGTGACCCACAGCGCGATGTCGGTGCCGGCCTGCAGAGTTTTCAACACGGCCTCGGTGACGCCGAACCGGTCGGAGATCGCGGCCATGCTGGACAGGTCGTCGCTGAACACCGGGCCGTTGAACTCCGGGCCGCCGTAGCCGATGCCGGTGCGCAGGAGTTGCACCGCGGCGGGACTCAGACTGGCCGGGTCGCTGCCGGTCAACCCGGGCACCTGCATGTGGCCGATCATCACCGCGACCGGAGCCGCTTTCAGCAAGCTCTGGTAGGGCACCAGGTCGTTGCCGACCAATTCGGACAGCGGCGGTGTGCTGACGCCGCCGGTGTGTGAGTCACCGGAACCGTGCCCGTGCCCGGGGAAGTGCTTGAGTACCGGCAGCAGTCCGGCGTCACGCAGACCCTGCGCGTAGGCCCCGGCATACGCGGTGACCTTCGTCGGGTCCGCGCCGAACGAGCGGTCCCCGATCACCGAGTCGTCCGGCGCGTCGGTGACGTCGACGACCGGGGCGAAGTCGACGGTGATACCCAGCTTCTTCATCTGGCTGCCACGGCTGAAGGCCAGGTCGTGGACCTGTGGGGGAGTCTGGGACTGCCCCATCTCCTTGGGCGTCGGTCCCCGGCCGCCCAACAAAGTACGCAGCCGCGACACCCGGCCGCCCTCTTCGTCGACGGACACCGCCAGCGGCAGCGGTGTGGCGGCCGCCGCGATCTCGGCGAGCGGACCGGGCAACATGGACAGGTCGGTGTCGCTGCCGATCATGATCCCGCCCACGTGGAACTCGGTGACCACAGCTCTGGCGTCGGCGGCGTCGTGCACCCCGACCATGAGCAGCTGGGCCAGCTTGTCGCGGAGATTCGGGATCGCCGCGGGAACGGCAGGCGGGTCAGCACACACCCGTGGACCCGGAGCAGCGGCCGGTGTCGCACTGGTGGCCGACGGGCTCTTGGACGCAGAAGTGGACGCCCCGGTCCGGTTGCCGCCGTGACCGCAGGCCGCCACCAGCGCAGAGGCCGCGGCGAGCACAGCCACTGTGCGCGAAAAACCCATCCGGCCATGCTGTCACGGTGACCACCCCCGGCCGGATCCGGGGCGCGCCGGTGCCGTTCTGCTAGGTTGGCGCTAGTCGGAGACAGTCTGACGCGTCCAAGGAGCCCTCGGATGAACCGGATCGTTGCGCCCGCCGGCGCGAGCGTGGTGGTGGGTCTGTTGCTGGGCGCGGCCGCGATCTTCGGGATCACCTTGATGGTGCAGCAGGATACGAAGCCGCCACTCCCCGGGGGCGATCCGTCGTCGTCAGTGCTCAACCGGGTCGAGTACGGCAACCGTAGCTAGACCGACGGCGCGGGCGGCGCCCGCGGAGGCGGTCGAGCGGACGACACCGTTGTCGCGTTGGTGGTTGCTGCTGGTGTCCGGGGCCGCGCTGGCGCTGACTTTCGCGCAATCGCCCGGGCAGATCTCCCCCGACACCAAACTCGACCTGACCGCCAACCCGCTGCGTTTCCTGGCCCGCGCCACCAACCTGTGGAACAGCGAACTGCCGTTCGGCCAGGCGCAGAACCAGGCCTACGGCTACCTGTTCCCGCACGGCACCTTCTTCCTGGTCGGACACCTGCTGGGATTGCCGGGCTGGATCACTCAGCGGCTGTGGTGGGCGCTGCTGCTCACCGTCGGGTTCTGGGGCCTGCTGCGGGTGGCCGAAGCCCTGGGCATCGGCAGCCCGACGTCACGCATGATCGGCGCGGCGGCCTTCGCGCTGTCGCCGCGAGTGCTGACCACGGTGGGGTCGATCTCGTCGGAAACCCTGCCGATGATGCTGGCGCCGTGGGTGCTGCTGCCCACCGTCCTGGCGCTGCGCGGGGCGTCTGGCAGGTCGCTACGGGCGCTGGCCGGCCAGGCCGGGCTGGCGGTCGCCCTGATGGGCGCCGTGAACGCGATCGCGACGCTGGCCGGTTGCCTGCCCGCGGTGATCTGGTGGGCCTGTCACCGGCCGAACCGGACCTGGCTGCGCTACACGGCCTGGTGGCTGCTGACGCTGGTCCTGGCGGTGCTGTGGTGGGTAGTGGCACTGGTCCTGCTGCGCAACGTCAGTCCCCCCTTCCTGGACTTCATCGAATCGTCCGGTGTGACGACGCAATGGTCGTCGCTGGTCGAGATGCTGCGTGGCGCGGACAGCTGGACCCCGTTCGTGGCGCCCACCGCGACCGCGGGCGCGCCGCTGGTCACCGGATCCGCGGCCATCCTGGCCACCTGCCTGGTAGCGGCGGCCGGACTGGCCGGGCTGGCCGGCCGGGACATGCCGGCGCGGGGGCGGCTGGTGATCATGCTGCTGGTCGGGGTCGTCCTGCTGGCCGTCGGCTACAGCGGCGGGCTGGGCTCGCCGGTGGCCCACCAAGTGCAGGCCTTCCTCGATGCCGCCGGCACTCCGCTGCGCAACGTGCACAAGGTGGACCCGGTGATCCGGCTTCCGCTGGTGCTCGGTCTGGCTCAACTCCTGGGCCGGATACCGCTACCGGGCAGCGCGCCGGCTGCGGAGTGGCTGGGCGCGTTTGCGCACCCGGAGCGCGACAAACGAGTCGCGGTCGGCGTCGTCGCGCTGACCGCGCTGATGGTGAGCACCTCGCTGGCGTGGACCGGTCGGCTCACCCCACCCGGCACGTTCAGTGCGATACCCCAGTACTGGCATGATGCCGCCGACTGGCTGAGCCGACAGAATGCCGGCACGCCGGCGCCCGGGCGGGTGTTGGTGGCGCCGGGCGCGCCGTTCGCCACCCAGATGTGGGGCACCACCCACGACGAGCCGCTGCAGGTGCTCGGCACGAGTCCGTGGGGGGTGCGCGACTCCATCCCGCTGACACCGCCGCAGACCATCCGGGCGCTGGATTCGGTGCAACGGCTGTTCGCGGCCGGGCGGCCCTCGGTAGGACTGGCCGATACCCTTGCCCGCCAAGGCATTTCGTATGTGGTGGTACGCAACGATCTGGATCCCGAGACGTCGCGATCGGCCCGCCCGATCCTGGTGCACCGTGCCGTTGCGGGGTCGCCGGGGCTGACGAAGGTGGCGGAGTTCGGGGCGCCGGTGGGTCCCGGAACGCTGGCCGGCTTTGTCGCCGACAGCGGACTGCGTCCGCGGTATCCGGCGGTGGAGATCTACCGCGTCGGGTCGGCGGGGGCTCTCGGCGCACCCGGCGCGCCTTATTTCGCCGACGCCGATCAGCTGGCCCGCGTCGACGGCGGGCCCGAGGTGCTGCTGCGGCTGGACGAACGACGGCGACTGCTGGGTCAGCCGGCGCTGGGTCCGGTGCTGATGACCCCAGATGCCCGGGCCGCCGGCCTGCCGACGCCGCTGGTCACGGTCACCGACACCCCGGTCGAGCGCGAGACCGACTACGGCCGGGTCGACCAGCATTCGTCGGCGATCCGGGCCGCCGGTGACGCCCGGCGCACCTACAACCGGGTGCCCGACTATCCGGTCCCGGGCGCGGCGACGGTGCCCGGCGCGTGGAGCGGCGGCCGGATCACGGTGTCGAGTTCGTCGTCGGATTCCACCGCGATGCCCGATGTGGCTCCGGCCGCGTCGTCGGTGGCGGCGGTCGACGGCGACCCGGCGACCTCGTGGGTGTCCAACGCGCTGCAGGCGGCCATCGGGCAGTGGCTGAGGGTGGATTTCGACCACCCGGTGAACAACGCCGTCATCACCCTGACGCCCAGCGCCACCGCCGTCGGGGCCCAGGTCCGCCGCATCCTGATCGAAACCGCCACCGGCAGCACCACGCTGCGGTTCGACGAGGCCGGAAAGCCGCTGACCGCGGCACTGCCCTACGGCGAAAGCCCGTGGGTGCGGATCACCGCCGCCGCCACCGACGACGGCTCCCCCGGTGTGCAGTTCGGTATCACCGACCTGTCGATCACCCAGTACGACGCGTCCGGATTCGCCCATCCAGTGGACCTGCGGCACAGCGTGCTGGTGCCCGGGCCGCCCTCGGATTCAGCGGTCGTGCGGTGGGACCTGGGATCGGAACTGCTGGGTAGACCCGGATGCGCCCAGGCCTCGGAAAACGTAGACACCGTGCGATGCGCGGCGTCCATGGCGTTGGCGCCGGAAGAACCGGTCAACTTCAGTCGCACCCTGACCGTTCCCAGCCCGGTGTCGGTGACCCCGACGGTGTGGGTGCGCCCGCGCCAAGGACCCAAGCTGGCCGATCTGGTCGCCGAGCCCAACACCGTTCGGGCGCAAGGTGATTCCGACCTGGTTGACATCCTCGGCTCGGCATATGCCGCCACCGACGGCGATCCGGCCACCGCATGGACGGCGCCGCAGCGGGTGGTGCAACACAAGACCCCGCCGACGCTCACCCTCACCCTGCCCCAGCCCACCGAGGTGGCCGGGCTGCGGCTGACCCCCAGCCGATCGACACTGCCGGCGCACCCGACGGTGGTGGCCGTCAACCTGGGTGACGGGCCGCAGGTTCGCCCGCTGCAGCGTTCCGGCCCACAGACCGTGTCGTTGCGGCCTCGGGTCACCGACACCGTCACCCTCAGCCTGCTGGACTGGGAAGACATCATCGACCGCAACGCGCTGGGCTTCGACCAGCTCAAGCCGCCCGGGCTGGCCGACATTACGGTGCTGGGCGCCGACGGCAACCCCATTGCCCCGGCCGACGCCGCCCGCAACCGGGCGCGCGAGATTGTCGTCGACTGCGAGCACGGCCCGGTCATCGCGGTCGCGGGCCGGTTTGTGCACACCTCGATCCGGACCACCGCGGGCGCGCTGCTGGACGGCGAACAGGTTGCCGCGCTGCCCTGCGAACACGACCCGATCACGCTGCCGGCCGGACAGCAGGAATTGCTGATCAGCCCCGGTGCCCAGTTCGTCGTCGACGGCGCACAGCTGTCGACTCCGGCGGCGACCGAATTGCCCAGCGCTACAAGCCTTTCTGTTGCGTCCGCCGCGGTCGGGGCGTGGGGCCCGGCGCGCCGGGAGGTGCACGCCCCCGCGTCGAACGGCTCCCGGGTGCTGGTGATACCCGAAAGCATCAACCCGGGCTGGGTGGCGCGCACCTCGAGCGGCTTGCGTCTGACGCCCGTCGCCGTCAACGGGTGGCAGCAGGGCTGGGTGGTGCCCCCCGGGAATCCCGGCACCATCGCGCTGACGTTCACCTCCAACACGCTGTACCAGGCGGGCCTGGCGGTCGGGTTGGCGTTGTTGCCGCTGCTGGCGTTGCTGGCGTTGTGGCGGGCCCGGCGGCGAGGTCCCCACTATCCACCCGCCCAACCCTGGGCGCCGGGGGCCGGGGCCGCGGTCGCCGTGGTGGCCGTGGGCGCGGTGATCGCCGGGTGGGCCGGCGCCGTCGTGGTCGGCGCCGCGTTTGGCCTGCGCTACGCACTGCGCGACCGGGCCACGGTTGGGCTGAGTGCGGGCGGGCTGATCCTGGCCGGCGCCGCGCTGTCCCGGCATCCCTGGCGGTCGGTCGATGGATACGCCGGGCACTCCGCGAGTGTTCAACTGCTGGCGCTGATTTCGCTGGCCGCGGTGGCAGTGTCGGTGGTGAGCTTGCCCGTGCGGGGGCGGCACGCCGGGGAGGAATAGACTCGCGTCCGAGGAGTTACGGCCATGGGATGGTTCACTGCACCCGAATATTGGCTGAGCAGAATGGTGCTCGAGCGTGGCGTCGCGGCCATCTATCTGATCGCGTTCGTCGCGGCCGCCCAACAGTTCCGGCCACTGATCGGGGAGCGCGGAATTCTGCCGGTGCCGCGGTATTTGGCCGGTCAGTCCGTCTGGAGAACGCCGAGCGTTTTTCACCTCCGCTATTCCGATCGGTTGTTCGCCGGCGTCAGCTGGTTCGGTGCGGCGCTGGCGGCGGCCGTGGTCGCCGGCGTGGCTTCGCTGGCGCCGCTGTGGGCCGCGATGCTGATCTGGCTGACGTTGTGGGTGCTGTATTTGTCGATCGTCAACGTAGGGCAGGCGTGGTATTCGTTCGGCTGGGAGTCGCTGCTGCTGGAAACCGGCTTCCTGATGGTCTTCGTCGGCAATTGCCGTGTTGCACCTCCGGTGCTGACGCTGTGGCTGGTGCGCTGGCTGGTGTTCCGGGTCGAATTCGGTGCCGGACTGATCAAGATGCGGGGCGATCCCTGCTGGCGCGATCTGACATGTCTGTACTACCACCACGAAACACAGCCCATGCCAGGCCCGTTGAGCTGGTTCTTCCATCACCTGCCCAAGCCGCTGCATCGAATCGAGGTGGCGGGCAACCACTTTGCCCAGCTGGTCGTGCCGTTCGGCTTGTTCGCTCCGCAGCCGGTGGCGAGCGTGGCCGCCGGGATCATCGTGGTCACCCAGCTGTGGCTGGTGGCGTCGGGCAACTTCGCCTGGCTCAACTGGCTGACGATCGTGCTGGCGTGCAGCGCGATCAGCCTGCCGTGGATGACTGTGCCGGCACTGCCGGCACCGCCGGTGTGGTTCGCCGGCTTGGTGATCGCGGTGACGGCGGCGGTGGCGGTGTTGAGCTACTGGCCGGCCCGCAACATGTTGTCCTCGGGTCAGCGAATGAACATGTCGTTCAACTCATTTCACTTGGTCAATACGTACGGCGCGTTTGGCAGCATTGGTCGGGTCCGCCGGGAGGTGGTGGTCGAGGGCACCGACGAGCCGCGGATCACCGCCCAGACGGTGTGGCGGGAATACGAATTCAAGGGCAAGCCCACCGGTTTGCGCCGGCTACCCCGGCAATGGGCGCCCTACCATCTGCGGCTGGACTGGCTGATGTGGTTTGCCGCCATCTCGCCGGGCTACGCGCTGCCGTGGATGACGCCGTTTCTGACGCGGCTGCTGCGCAACGATGCGCCGACGCTACGGTTGTTGCGGTGCAATCCTTTCCCGGAGGCACCGCCGCGATTCGTGCGGGCACAACTGTACGAGTATCGGTTCACTACGCTGGCCGAGCTGCGCCGCGACCGCGCCTGGTGGCATCGCACGCTGATCGGGCGATACGTCCCGCCGGTGTCGCTGCCGAAAGTGGAGTCACCGCAAGGCGGCTAACGCCGACCAATGTCGCGTCTGCACCACGTGTCTCCGCGAGAAGATGGTGGACTTCTTGCCCGCCAGTGAGCGACAACCGGAATGGCCCGCGGACGACGGCGACGCTGCGATCGAATTAACCGACCTTTGTTTCGATTTCAACAAGACTGTGGCAGCAGCGATGCGCAGCCGGTAACGTCCCCATCGTCGCTAGACTGTGACGCTGAAGCTATTGCGGCACAATCCTTTCCCGGGCTCTCCGCCGCGATACGTGCGGGCAAACTGTACGAGTACCGCTTCACGACCGCCGCCGAGCTATCCGGCTCGCCGTCACCGCCGGCTACGACACCAACCGACTCAGGCTGAATATGCCCGACACAAAGCTGCCCATGTTGAAGAAGCCCGAGTCGCGACCGCTGGAGGCGGGGCCAAAGATGGTGCTCGGGACGCCGGTGTTTCCAATGCCGGACATTAGGCCGTTTTGGACGGTGCCGCCGCTCGCTGAGTTGAAGAAGCCCGAGATAGGGCTGCTCCCAGGGTCGCTGGCCGTGTTGAAGAAGCCCGACATTCCGGTACCCGTGTTGCCGAAGCCCGAATTGGGCAGACCGCTATCGGTGGTGAAACCGATGCCGGAATTCACGTTGCCCGAATTCCAGAAGCCGGTGTTGGTGCTGCCCGAGTTCCCGCTGCCCGTGTTGAAGCGCCCCGAATTCCAGAAGCCCGTGTCGCCGCCGCCCGCGTTCCCGAAGCCGGTGTCAAGGACGCCCGAGTTGCCGAAGCCGGTATCTATCTGGCCCGAGTTTCCGAAGCCGGTGTTCAGAAGGTTTGAGTTACCGATGCCGATGTCGCCTGTGCCCGCGTTCCCGATGCCAAAGTTGTTGAGGTGGCCGGGATTCGGGCTAAAGGGGCCGGTGTTGAATATGCCGACGTTGCCGCTACCGGAGTTGAAAAAGCCGATGTTGTTGGTGCCCGAGTTCCCCAAGCCGATGTTGCCGCTGCCCGAGTTCAGCAGGCCGGCGAAGTTGATGCCCCGTTGATTGTCGCCGGTGAGCCCGATCCCGACGTTCCCGTTGCCCGTGTTTCCGAAACCGATGTTGTTATTGCCCGAGTTCCCAAAGCCGATGTTGTTGTTGCCCACCGAGCCCACAATAAGACCGGAGTTCCCACCACCTATGTTGCCGTCGCCAAAGTTCCCGAAGCCGAAGTTGTTGTTGCCGATGTTGCCCATGCCCACGTTGTGGCCCGGATCCGAGCTAGTGCCCGAGCTACCGATATTTCCGAAGCCGATGTTTGCGTTGGCCCTGTTCCCGGACCCGAAGTTGCTATTGCCCAGGTTTCCGCTGCCGATGTTTCCATTGGCCGAAGTACCGGTATTACCGTTGCCGCCGCCGATGTTTCCGCTGCCGGTGTTCCCGCTGCCGATGTTGCCGGTGCCGGTGTTGCCGTTGCCAATGTTGCCGGTGCCGCCCTTGTTGCCGATCCCTATGTTGGGCAGGCCCGCCAGGATATCCTGCAGGCCCGCGGCCTGCGCCAACTGCGCGGCCGCCGCCGAGGCCCCGGCGTGATAGCCCGACATCGCCGACACATCGGCGGCCCACATCTCCTCGTACTGGGTCTCCGCAGCGGCAATCGCCGGCCCGAAAAGCCCCAGGAAATTCGATCGCACCAACTGCACGAAAGCGTTGCGGTTGGCCGCCACCGCCAACGGATGAATCATGGCCGCCCGCGCGGCCTCAAACAAACTGGCCACCGCTTGGGCCTGGGCACACGCCCCCGCGGCTTGTGCCGAGGCCGCGCTCAGAAACCCCCCGTACGGCGCGGCCGCAGCCGCCATTGCCGTCGATGCTGCACCCTGCCATGACTGGCCGGCCAGCCCGGAGGTCACCGACGAAAACGACGACGCCGCCGACCCCAACTCCGAGGCCAACCCGTCCCAGACCGCCGCCGCGTCCAGCATCGGCGCCGAACCCGCACCGGTGAACATCAGCAACGAATTGATCTCCGGCGGCAGCAAAACAAAACTCACCATGATAAACCTCCCACCCGATTCCACCCGCCGCTCCCGAAGCGGCCGACGCCCGCGTGGAATCGAGTAACCATCTCAGATGCTACGACGATGACGAGGCGAATGCTTGGGTTTCTCCTGTGCTTCAACTGAAAGCTGGAAAGCCCCTACAGCGTCTCGTCCAGCTCGCCGAGCCGGTCGGTCAACCGCAGGTTCTCCGAGTAGTCCACCGGGCAGGAGATCAGCGACACGCCGTCGCGGGCGAGCGCGGTCTGCAATGTCGGCAGCAGCTCGTCCGCGCTGGTGATCCGATACCCTTTGGCGCCAAAGCTTTCCGCGTATTTCACCACATCCGGATTGCCGAACTTCACGTAGTAGTGCGCGCCGAGTTCGAGGTCCATCTTCCATTCGATGAGGCCGTAGCCGCCGTCTTCCCAGATCAGCACCACCAGCGGTATCCGCTCGCGAACCGCCGTCTCGATCTCCTGCGAGTTCATCAGGAACGCGCCGTCGCCAACGACGGCCAGCACCTTCGATTCGGGCTCGGCCAGTTTGACCCCAAGCGCCCCGGGCAGGGAAAACCCCATGGTGGACAAGCCGTTTGAGATCAAGCAGGTGTTGCGCTGGTAGGTGGGATAGAGCCTGGCCATCCACATCTTGGTGGCACCGGTGTCCACCAGCACGACGTCGCTGCGGCCCAATGCCGCGCGGGTGTCGGCGACCACCCGCTGGGGAGCCAGCGGGAATCGCGAATCCTGTTGTCCCCGAGCGAATTCATCAGCCAGCAGACCTGATCCCGGCACCTCGCGGACGCTGTCGAAACGATGGCCGTCGAGCGCATCGGCGAGCGCGTCCAGAGACTCGCTGATGTCGCCGATGATCCCGACGTCCACCGAGTAGTGCATGTCCACCTCGGCCGGGAACCGGTGGATGTGGATGATCCGCTTGTCGCCCTGGGGGTTGATCCGCACCGGGTCGAATTCCTGCAGTTCGTAGCCGACCGCAACGACGACGTCGGCGCAATCGAACCCGAAGTTGACGTAGTCGTGCCGCATGAACCCGATGGTGCCGATGCTGTTGGGGTGATCGTCGGGCATCACGCCCTTGCCGTGGAAGGTGTTGGCCACCGGGACACCGAGGGCCTCGGAGAAGCGCAGCAGGGCCTTGGTCGCGTCGGCGCGCGCGGCGCCGTGCCCGGCCAGCACCACCGGACACTGCGCGTTGCGCAGGATGTCGGCGGCGCGGGCCACCTGACCCGCCGCCGGCGCCTCGGCGCGAACGACGTTGCGCGGCAACGGTGTCAGCTCGTAGTCGGTTTCGTCTGCATCCAAGTTCTCGGGCACGGCCAGATACACCGCGGCCGGCCGTTCGGTCTCGGCTAGCTTGAACGCCTTGCGGACCATCTCCGGTATGGCGTGCGCGGTGGGCACGTCCGCGGCCCAACGGGTGATCGGGGCGAACATCGACACCAGGTCCACGTACTGATGCGATTCCTTGTACTCGCGATCCTGGCCGACCTGCGCGGAGATCGCGACCATCGGGGTGCTGTTGGTGGTAGCGTCGGCGACACCGAGTTGCATGTTGATCGCGCCCGGTCCCAGGGTCGCCGAGACGACCGCCGCTCGGCCGGTGACCCGCCCGTACATCTCGGCCATGAACGCCGCCGCCTGCTCGTGCCGGGTCAGCACATAACGGATGTCCGAGGAGGCCAGTGCCTGCGTGAAGCGGATGTTCTCCTCTCCGGGTATGCCGAAGACGACGGCAAACCCCCTCGTTTTCCAGGCACTTGACGATCAGCTCCGCTGGTGTGCTCACTCCGCCACCTCCCTCTGGGAACGATAGTGGCAGGCTAGGTGTTGGATTTTTCACCCACCTGAGAAGACATAGCAACGCGAAGGATGTCACCGTGCCCATCGCCACGATCAACCCGGCCACCGGGGAAACAGTCAAGACCTTCACCCCGGCCACCGACGCCGAAGTCGACGCTGCCATCGCGCGCGCCCATGAGCGGTTCCTCGACTACCGCCATTCCACTACGTTCGCCCAGCGCGCCGAATGGGCCAACGCCGTCGCCGACCTCCTGGAGAAGGAAGCCGACGACGTCGCCGCCATGATGACGCTCGAGATGGGCAAGACCTTGAAGTCGGCCAAAGCCGAAACACTCAAGTGCGCCAAGGGGTTTCGCTACTACGCCGAGCACGCCGAGCGGCTGCTCGCCGACGAGGTCGCCGACCCGGCGAAAGTAGGCGCAAAGAAGGCGTACGTCCGATACCAGCCGCTCGGGGTGGTGCTGGCCGTGATGCCGTGGAACTTCCCGCTCTGGCAGGCCGTCCGGTTCGCCGCGCCGGCGTTGATGGCAGGCAACGTCGGCCTGCTCAAGCACGCTTCCAACGTGCCGCAGTCGGCGCTGTATCTCTCCGACGTGATCACCCGCGGCGGCTTCCCGGAGGGCTGCTTCCAGACGCTGCTCGTTTCGTCCGGCGCCGTCGAACGCATCCTGCGCGATCCGCGGGTCGTGGCGGCCACCCTCACCGGCAGCGAACCGGCCGGTCAGTCGGTGGCCGCCATCTGCGGTGACGAGATCAAACCCACCGTGCTGGAGCTCGGCGGCAGTGACCCGTTCATCGTGATGCCATCGGCGGACCTCGAGGAGGCCGTCAAGACCGCGGTCACTGGCCGGGTGCAGAACAACGGCCAGTCCTGCATCGCCGCCAAGCGGTTCATCGTCCACACCGACATCTACGACGCTTTCGTCGACAAGTTCGTCGAGAAGATGGAGGCTCTCAAAGTCGGCGACCCGACCGACCCGGACACCGACGTGGGTCCGCTGGCCACCGAGTCGGGCCGCGACGAAATCGCGCAGCAGGTCGACGACGCCGTTGCGGCCGGCGCCAAGATCCGTTGCGGCGGCAAGACTCCCGACCGCCCGGGGTGGTTCTACCCGCCGACGGTGGTCACCGACATCACCAAGGAGATGGCGCTCTACACCGAGGAGGTGTTCGGCCCGGTCGCCTCGATGTACCGCGCTTCGGGCATCGACGAGGCCGTCGAGATCGCCAACGCCACCACCTTCGGGCTGGGCTCCAACGCCTGGACCAACGACGAGGCCGAGCAGGCGCGCTTCATCGACGACATCGAGGCCGGTCAGGTCTTCATCAACGGGATGACGGTGTCGTACCCGGAGCTGGGATTCGGTGGCGTCAAGCGGTCGGGCTACGGTCGCGAACTCGCGGGCCTCGGGATCCGCGAGTTCTGCAACGCCAAGACGGTCTGGGTGGGCTAGCGGTTCCCCTCGCGAGCAGACGCAAAAGCCCCCGACACGCCGAGCGTGCGGGGGCTTTTGCGTCTGCTCGGCGTTAGACGCCGGCCAGGGCCCGCTCGTCCTCGTCGGCGAAGTTGTCCTCGAGTTGCACCGGCGAGTAGTCCAGGTCGATCTCGCCGACCGGACGCCCGCGGGCGCTGCTGATCGTCCCGTACCGGCGCATCCCCTTGTCGGCCGCGTAAGCCATGAACTCCTCCACCGAGAGACCGAACGGCATCGGGTCGTACAGGCCGAAGGCTTCCTCGGTGAGACGTAATGCCAGCGGCATGAGCTCGTTCATGCGCTCTTCGAAGACCGTCCAGTTGGCATCGTCGGCGGCGACATGGCGCCGGCAGGTGAACGTGCCCCACGCCATGTGGCGCCGCTCGTCGTCGCCGATGCGCCGGACCAGCTCCTGCATGCCGGGCAGGATGCCGTTGTCCACGCAGATCTTGTGCCAGCCGAAGTAGCCCGTCAGCGCCAGCATGCCTTCGACGATGTGGTTGTAGGTGACCGATGCCCGGATCTGGGCGGCCGGCGAGGGATCGGTCAGCAGCGCGTTGAGGCAGTCCGGCAACTCCTCATAGAAAATCGTGCGGTAGGTGGGAACCTCATCGAGATAGGCGTGCAGGTCGTCGGTGACACCGACGGCGTCCAGCCACATCCGGAACACCTGGACATGCTTGGCTTCCTCGAAGGCGAATTGCGTCAGGTACATCTCGTCGCCGAGCCGGCCCTCGGCCCGCATCGCGGCCATGAACGGCTGGATGTCCTGGGTCACCGACTCCTCGCCGGCGATGAACTCGGCACACAACAGGGTGGCGTAATGGCGCTCGGGTTCGCTCAGCCGCTCCCAGTCCTCCCGGTCGCGGGAGAAGTCGATGTCGGCCGGGTTCCAGAATTTCGCGTTGCCGCCCGCAAAAAGCTTGAGCGGCAAGCTGTCCCAGTTGAGTCCGCCCGCTGCGAGCGATCCCAAGTGTGTGCGTGTCATGGTATTGACCTCCTCAGATCATTCGGGCCGAGTTGATCGCGTGATCATGGGCGGCGAACGCCGCGGCCAGCACGGCGACAAGCCTGCGCACGGCCAGTGCCGGCTGCTCCGGCGAGGGCTCGTCGAGCCCGAGGACCGGGTCCAAACCACGCACGTAGGGCGCCAGTGCCAGGTGCGGGAAGATCATCAGCAGCAACGACAAGAACGCATCGGTGTCGCAGTCCTTGCGCAGATCTCCGCGGACCTGAGCGCCGTGCACCAGGGGCCGCAGCACCTCCAGGTAGTGCCGGTTACTAACGCTGCGCACGCTGATGCGGGCCTCGGTGTCGACCTCGAGGGTCACCGCGGCGTGCAGCGCGCGCTCCTGTGGATGCTCGGCGTAGTAGGCGACCCAGCCGTCGAGCAGGTCGGTGAGGAATTCGAAGAACGGCCGGTTCGGGTCGAGCCGGGCGATCAGGTCCTCCATGTAGCCGCGCACTCGCTGGCTGGCGACGTCGGTGATGAACGCGTAGAGATCGCGCTTGTCCGCGAAGTACTGGAACAGGCTGCCCTTGGCGACGCGCGCGCGCCGGGCGATGACGTTCAGGCTGCCGTTGGAGAAGCCGTGCGCGCCGAACTCCGCCTCGGCCGCTTTGATGACGGCGGCCCGCCTGGCCGGATCGACCCGCGCCCACGTCACTGTCGGCATGCAGCCTCCTAGGGTCCTCGATGACCACTGGTCATATTACTGTGAGCTAGTTCACAGTCAAGTATGACGGCCGGACCGGTGACGGCGTCGGGTTACGGGCGCATCTCGTACGCCCCGTTGAGCGGCAGGACGTGGTCCTTCCAGACCTGGGCGTAGCGCGCCGCGTCGTGCGCGGGCCGGCGGATCATCCGCAACGCGAAACTCGACTGTTCGTCCGTGGTCGCAGCCTTGTCGCTGAGCTCGACGGCATAGCTGTTGAAGTCCCTGACCAGCAGGCCAAAGATCTCGTCGATCAGCGCCTCGGACACCCCGGCCACGCCGGAGAGCCCAGCCTCTTCCAGGATGAGCTGGGCATAGGGCACCAGGGAGAACAGCCGTCCCACGCCGAAGGCGAAGTCAATGTCTTTCTGCTGCGCCGCATCCGGGGTGGCGCTGGCCAGCATCTCGGCGAGCACGTCGATCTGCTCGCGCAGCAGCGCGACGTTAGGTAGGTGGGCGTAGCCGTCGAACGGCGGGCGCCAGTCGTGGAAGCGCACCTTACCGAGGCCCCCGGTGGGTCCCTGGGTCGAACAGGAATGTGTCGTCGGCGGCGTCGTCGCGGCGGCCGAGCAACTCCAGCGAGGAATCCGGGGCGAACAGGTAGTTGGGCATGAATTTGGCCAACAGCCCAATGTTGATGTGGACGGTGCCCTCCAGTCGGGGCAGCATGCCGATCTCGCGGGCAACGGTCTCGAAGAACATGTCCTTCTCGACACCCTTGGCCGCGATGACGTCGAACAACGCGGTGATCACCCGCTCGCCTTCACTGGTGATGACCGCCTTGGTGAGCGGGCTGTACAGCAGGTAGCGGCGGTCGTCGGCCGACGCGCTGCGCATGTAGTCAGACGCCCGGGTGGCGACCAGCCGCATGGCGACCAGCCGTGTGTAGGCGTCGGTGAGCAGCCGTCGCACATGGCTGAAGTCGGTGACGACGGTGCCGTACAGATGCCGGTTGGCGGCGTGCGTGACCGCCTCGTACAGGGCGTGGGTGCACATGCCGATGGCACCCCAGCCCAGGTTGTATTTGCAGACGTTGACCGTGTTGAGGGCGGCGTGGAAGGCGTCCGGGCCACGGTGCAGCAGGTCCGCCTCGGTCACCGGGTAGTCGTGCAGCGCGTAGTTGGCGACGAAGTTCTGCGAGTTGACGACGTTCTTCTTCAGCTCGTAACGATCGTCGTGGGAGTCGGCGGAGAAGAAGACGTACTCGTCCGTCTCGCCGATCTTGCCGAAGGTGGAGACCATCCGGGCGACGTTGGCGTTGCCGATGTAGTACTTCTCGCCGCTGGCAGTCCACCCGTGCTCGGACGGCGTCAGGATCATGTCGGTCTTGTAGACGTCGGCGCCATGGGTCTTCTCCGACAGGCCGAAGGCGAACACCTCGCCCTGCTCGAGCTGCGCGGCGGCCTTACGCTTGGCGTCCTCGTTGTCACTCATCCAGATCGGGCCCAGACCCAGCGCGGTGACCTGGAAGGGGTACCAGTAGCTCAGCCCGTAGAAGCCGATGATCTCGGCGAACTCGCTGATCCGGTAGGTGTCCCAGCGGCAATCATCCGCGCCGTACTCGGCCGGTGTCAGCAGCGACGCGAAGATGCGCTCACGCGCCACGAAGTCCAGGAAGTCGGTATACCAGGTGCACTCGTGGCTGTCCTTCTTGAGACTCGCCTTGCCCTTGGACTCGAAAAACTCCACCGTGGCGGCCATGATCTCCCCCGAGCGAGCGTCTGGGTAACGGCGCACCAGTTTGTTGGGGTTGAGCAGCATGACGAAGGCCTCCAGTACGTGCGACAACAGGAAAAAGAACGACGGTGACGCTACGCCACCCGCTGTGCCAACTCGACTTCCGGCTCGATGGCCGACACCCGTCTGTGCTCGGTGGCGAATATGGCGAGGCTGGCCGGCACGATGAGCAGTCCGAGCGCCAGGGCCGGCCAGCTGACCGCTCGTCCGGCGGCCATCTCGACGAAGAGCGCGATGGCCGGTATCAATGCCAGCGCCGCGGTCACCAGAACCGGCGCCAACCGCTGAACGGCGTACTGAATCAAGAAGAACGGCACCACCAGAGAGCCGAACGCGGCCGCGATCGACATGCTCAACGACATCGAGGGCGCGGCCATCAATCCGGTCGGCACCAGGATGAGCAACGCGACGACGGCCACCACCACGGTCGCGTAGTAGCGATGGGCCATCACCTGCCACACCCCGACCCCGTCGCGGCCCAGGCTGCGGGAGACGATGGCCACCCCGCCGGCGGCCATGCCGTCGATGACGCCCAGCGCTGACGCAACCAGCAGCGCGCCGATGCCGCGGGGATCGCTGCCGGCGAGTGCGGCCACCAGTGCGGCGCCCAACACGGCCATGAGACCCACCGCGCACCACTGCGTGCGACTGGGGCGCCCCGAAGCGGGGTTGGTCCGCGCTTGCAGCGTCGACCAGGCCGTCACCGCAAGCGGAGCGAACGAGGCTCCCAGCGTGAACACGACCACCGCGCCGTAGACGGCCACGCCCAGGAAGAAGGCCACGAAGGTGACCGCGGTCCACAGGTTCAACCAGGCCAAAGCCCGGGCGTCAGGTAAGCGCGCCGAGGGGTTCCGGCCCGCCGCAGCGCCGCCGAGCACCGTGCACGCCCCCGCGGCGATCGCCAAGATCGCCAGGCTGTCGGACCCAGTGATCATGGAAACAGTCCCAATAGCGACGTGATCACTGCGTGCAAGCCGTTGCCGACGAGGAGAGCAAGCCAGGGCATCAGGTAATCCGTTCGGGCGCGCGGGTGGCGTCAAGTGTGCATGTTCGGCGTCGAGTGTGCACCGAGGGCGGGACATAGGCGGAATTTTCGCCCAGGACGCTCACTCAACGAATCTCCAGAGTGCGGCCGGCGCGCGGCTGTGTCTGTCGACCGGACGGCCAGCAAAGCAGAGGAATCCCGTGTCCCCCAATCGGGGGAAGGACGATTCATTCCCCACCCGACCCGAACGGTGGAGTTCTGCGGGCGCGGATCTTCCATAGCGTTCAAGGCGATGAATCCCGGGCCGCACCTGAAGGAGACCCCTCGATGACGATGGATGACCAGTCCCTCACCCACCGATTCCGCAACAACGCCAAGGCCGTCGAGGTCGGCAATCCGGCGTGGCAGGCCGCGGCCGACAACCAGCTTCTGGACAACAGCGTCCGCTACATCGGCGACGACCTGCTGGAGCGCCAAAGCGACGGTCATCGCTTCATCAATATGATTTCGTGCTCCTACCTGGGACTGCACTCACACCCGTGGGTACTGGAAGGCGCCCGTGCGGCGATTGACTCCGAGCAGACGTTCGCGCTGTCGGCCTCCCGGCTGCGCATCCGGTTCTCGATCATCGACGAGCTCGAAGCCGGGCTCTCGGAGCTATATCGCGCTCGCTGCGTGTCCGCGATCTCGACATCGGTGGCCAGCGCCGCGGTGTTGCCGCTGATCGCGTCGGGACACCTGACCGACGACGGGGAACCGCGGGTCATGGTGTTCGACAAGTTCGCCCACTTCTCGCTCAACTACATCAAGCCCATCTGCGCCGACGAAGCGCCGGTGTACACCTCCCCACACAACGACCTCAACTACCTCGAAGACATGTGCAAGAAGCACAAGCGGGTCGCCTACGTCGCCGACGGCGCCTACTCGCTGGGCGGCATCGCGCCGGTCAAAGAGCTGATCGAGTTGCAGGACCGCTACGGCCTGATGCTGTTCTTCGACGAGGCCCACTCGCTGTCGATGCATGGCGAACGGGGTGAAGGAATCGTGCGGTCGATGATGCCCGAGCAGCTCAACCCGCTGACGATCATTGTCGCCTCGCTCGGCAAAGCCTTCGGCGCCAGCGGCGGGCTCATCATGCTGGGCCCCGAGAAGCACTACGACGTCCTGATGCGATTCGGCGGCCCCCTGGCCTGGTCCAAGCCGCAGAACGCGCCGACCATCGGCGCCTGTCTGGGTTCGTTGCGCGTGCACAATTCACCCGAGCTGGCAGCCCGACAGCAACAGCTGCGAGACAACGCCGCCCTGTTCGACAGCCTGATCTGGACGCCGCAGGCCGGCACGCTGACCCCGATCCGGCTGATCCGGACCGGTGCGGACGCCAAGGCGATCGGTCTGTCCCGACAGATCCTCGAGCGCGGCTACTACACCTCGGCGGTGTTCTTCCCGGTCACCGCCAGGGGCGAAGCGGGACTGCGAATCATGCTGCGGTCGGACAACGATCCCGACGACATCCGCAGCTTCTGCGACACCGTGCGCGAATTCGTCGACGTGGAATCACCCGAGCTGGTTGGCGTTTCCGCATGAGTCGCCGAAACACGGACCAGCCGTGGGTATTTCGCAGCATGCTGATGACGAGCGCGGTAAATCCGCGCCGCTATCGTGCGGCCCTGCGATCTGGCGCCGACGTGTGCACGCTGGATCTCGAAGACGCGGTTCCGCCGGCCCTGCGCGAAGAGGCGCGTCACCGGGCGTCCCAATACTTCGAAGGGCCGTCCACCGAGTGCGTCCGCGCCCTGCGGATCAACAGCCTGCGCAGCACCGACGGCTTGCTCGACGTTCTCGCGCTCGCGTACGGCGCCTTGAAGCCCGACGCGCTGCTGATTCCGAAGGTCGATTGTGCGCACGATCTGCGCATCCTCGAGGACATGCTGGGCGACCAGCTTGCGGACGTCGATTTTCTGGCAACCATCGAAACCGCGGCCGGCCTGGCCGCGGTTGAGCAGATCGCCACCGCCACGCCACGAGTGCGTGGGCTGGTTTTCGGAGCCGCTGACTTCGCCGCCGACCTGGGCATCTCCATGGAGTGGGAGCCGTTGCTGTACGCACGATCCCGGATCGTTGCGGCGGCCGCCGTGGCCGGCATCCCGGCGATCGACGCGCCCACGTTCGACCTGGGAAGCGAAATGGCGCTCAAGATCGACGTGAACCGGTCGCGCGAGCTGGGCTTCGCGGGCAAGGCCGCGATTCATCCGCGCCAGGTGGCGGTGATCAATCGAAGGCTTCACCCCGTTGGCCGCCGAGGTGGAACGGGCTCGCCGCGTCATCGACATGGCAGACGAACAGTCGGGCCAGCTCGGCGTCCTCGACGGACAGCTGGTCGGTCCGCCCATGGTGGCCGCGGCGCACCGTCTGCTCCGCCGTGCGAAAGCGGTCGACTCGCACCGCCGTAAGCCGTCCGGCCGTCCGGTTCGCCGAATCGTCCACTACTGAAACGGGATTGGCCATGGATCAAGTCCGTACGTACAAGAAGGTCGGCGACCGGCGCTGGCGGGAGTCACCCGGCCTGCTCTTCGAAGACATCGAAGTCGGGGCGATCGTCGAACACCGTCCCGGTCGCACGCTCACCGAAGCCGACAACATCTGGATGTCCTTGCTGTCAATGAACCTGCATCCGTTGCACATTGACAATGCGTATTGCGAAAGCACCGAATGGAAGCGACCTTTGGTGTCGAGTCTGGTCACGCTGTCGATCGTCTCGGGCATGAGCGTTCCCAGCACCAGCGCCAAGGGCCTGGCCAACCTGGGCTGGGACAACATCCGCCTGGTTGCCCCGGTGTTCGTCGGCGACACCATCTACGCCGAGACCGAGTACCTGGACAAGCGCCGCTCGGAATCCCGTCCGCACCAAGGCATCGTCAGCTGCACCACCCGTGGCGTCAAGTCGGACGGCACGGTGTTTCTGACCTGCGAACGCAGCTTCCTGCTGCCCACTCGCGAGCACGATCTCGCAGAGCAAGCCGCGTACTGAAA
>CAVTLW010000055.1:0-17464 GCA_963735655.1 uncultured Actinomycetota bacterium | reverse complement strand
CTGTGGGAGCGGCGCAACGTGGGTGATCTGCTCGATGCAGCCGCATAACCGGCCGCCGGGTAGATAATGCAGCTGTACAAGACTTTTGGATCCAGCCAAAGGAAACGCGGCATGAACACCGTTCAACATGTGAGGCGGATCGTAGCCCAGGGACTGCTGTCCGGTGGCGTCGCGGCAACGGCTTTGGCGTTGGTCCCAGTCACCGCCCGGGCCCACCCCGCTCCGCCGCCGACCGCCTGCGATCCCACCTGCCACGGCACCTGGTGCCCGGGGAATACGTTGCCCGACTCCACCACACCCATCGACTGGGACATGAGTTCCTGCCACGACTATCACCAGACTCAAGGTGGAGACATCTTGGAGGGGCCGCTTCCCTCCGGCTCCGTCAGGTGCACGGAGTTCGCCTATCTGTGCCCGTAAGAAGGGCGCGCGAATAGCCACCGACAGTTCAGCGACCGCCCCGGTCACGAGTTCGTCAGCACTTCGGCGCCGCTGTCGGTGATCTGGACCGTGTCCCGGCGAAAGACCGCCCCGAGGCCCTGCTCCCATACGTGGCCGGTGACCGCCAGCACCATTCCCGGCTCGAGGCGATCGTGTTCACCTGCACTAAGCAGTGCTTCGGACACAACCGGTGGATCGAAGCCCAGCCCCAGCCCGTGCGCGATCGGCATCGGCGGTACCGGCTCACCGGCCGCGTCATAGGCCGCGAGCAGCTCACTGGTGTCGGCGCCAGGCCGGCACGCGGCAATGAGCCTGTCGTGCAGCGTATTCGCGCGGTCGAAGAGCTTCCGGCTGGCGGCGCCCGTGGATTCACCGACCGGTCGCGTCCGGCCCACCTCGCCGACATAGCCGTCCGCCAGCGCCCCCGCCGCGAAGGCGACGAGGTCGCCCTCGCGCACGTTGCGGTTGGCGCGCCGCCACGGGTGCTCCGGCGAGGTCACCCACGCTGCGTCCTGGGTTGCCGGCGTGCTCACCCCGCCCGCCGCCATCGCCTCGAGCATTGCCCCGGCCAGCGTCTGCTCGGACACCCCGGGCCGCAATTCAGCGACGGCGGCGGCGATTCCGTGCTCGGCGACCCGCAGAGCGGGCGCCATCGCCGTGATTTCGTCGCTGGTCTTGATGCGCCGTGCCGCCCGCATCGTGAGTTCGCCGTCGACGAGTTCGGCGGCGGGGAACGCCGTCGGCAGCAATGCTTCGAAAGTGGGTGTGATCGCGTCGGTTCCGACGCGCCGCGCCGTTGCGGCGCCGTCGATGTTCTTCAAGACGTCGATCAGGGTCATCGGATTCCACGCCAGCCCGTAGAGGTGATCGTGTCCGATTTCTTCGGGGATTCCCTCGTCGGCGGTGCTGTTGAGGTAGATGTCCCCGGTGTCGCGCACCACGACGCACATCGGACCGAATGGTCGTGTCCCGGCTATCCAGAGCTGTGGGGCGCCAACGACGTAGCGGATGTTGGCCTGCCGGCCGAGCACCAGGATGTCCAGGTCGTGCGCGCGCATCTGGGCCAGGGCCCGTTCGCGACGTCCCGTGCGCAATGCCCGGTCGTCGGGCGAAACCTCAGTAGTCATAGGGGGTGTAGGGGTAGTCGGTGATCGGCGTGTAGCCGTCTTCGGTGATCACCACGATCTCCTCACTGCGGTATCCGCCCGTCCCGTCCTCCCACACCACCGGCTCCAGCACCAGGACCATGCCGGGTGGGAAGACGAAGTTGTCGTCGAACTCCTCGCCGAGATCGGTTCCGATCATTGGGCTTTCGGCTGGGTAGGTGCCGATGCCGTGGCCCAGGTAGAAGTGCGGCAGCCATGGCTTTCGGCCGTCGTTGGCGGCGATGGCCGCACGCGCGAGGTCGCCGGAGGTGGCTCCGGCCTTCGTCACCGCGAGGGTCGCGTCGAGGATGGCCTGCCACTGTGAGAACTGTTCTCGTTGCCGCGCCGAGGGCTGCTCACCGACCAGCCAGGTGCGACCGAAGTCCGAACAGTATCCGTGATAGGTGATGCTGATATCCGTCCACAGCACGTCCCCGGCCGCGAGTTCGCGGGCCGTGGTGAGCAGGGGGAGCGCCAGATCGCCGTGGGTCGTCCACACGCCGGCCGCACGCGAGCTGGGCATCACCTGCCAGATCGCCTCGAGCATGTTGGTGGTGGCGCCCAGTTCGAACGCGCGGCGCACCAGCGTGGCCGAAAGATCGATCTGCCGCACGCCGGGCGCGAGCGCCTTGTGCACGTCCACGACAGCCTGCTCGGTGATCTGGGTTGCCCGCCGAATGCACGCAACCTCGTCCCGCGTCTTGACCAGTTGCGCGGCGCCGACCACTATCGCCGCATCCGACGGCGGGCCCGAAGGGAACAGCGCGGCCGACGAACGGCGCATCGCGCCGGTCAGCTCGTCGACGGCAATGGCCGCGCCGGGCGGGATCAACTCGGCGAGCTGACGCGCGAATTGCTGTACACCGGAGTCGAATTCGAGATACACCGGGCCGTGCAGGTGGTCGTCGGGCACCGGCGGCTCCACGAAACCACCACCGCGGTACGGCATGAACAGGTGCGGATGCTCGTCGTCGGCCAGCACGACCGCCACCGGCCGCTCCACGTGCGAGAGTCCCGCGTCCACCAGCGGCCAGCTGGCTCCCGTCGCGTACCCGACGTAGCCGTTCATCAACAGCACCAGTGCGTCCACGCCGTGCTCGGCCATTGCGGCCCGCAGCCGGGCGCCGATCTCCGAACGCATCCGCGCCCAGTCCGGCTCGTCAGGGATGTCCAAGGCCGTCCCTCGCGGAGCGAGTGAGTTGCTCATGCTAGATGCCCAGGAACTTCTTCACGTTGCCCCCGACGATGCGGACCGCGTCGTCGGGCCCGACGGCGTCCACCACCGCGGCCAGCGACCTCTCCGAATAGCCGAAAGTGCTTTCGTTGTGCGGATAGTCGGACGACCACATGACCTTGTCCATTCCGATCTCGTCAATCTGCCGCAGGCCCAGGCCGTCCACCATGAACGAGGCCCACATGTGATTGTCCCAGTAGTGGCGAACGTCGTGTTCGGGGTGCAGCCTGAGCATGTGCTGATAGGAGGCCAGCACATGTTCGGCATCCTGCAGGGCGGTTGGTATCCAGGCGATCCCGCCTTCGAACCAGCCCACCCGCAAGCGGGGATGCCGGTCGAGGATGCCGCCGAAGATGTACTTGGAGAACATCTCTCGGAACGACCACTATCGATTGGCCGGGCGGGCCGAGCAGGTATGCGCCATCCTCGTACCAGATCCGCGGCGCCTGGTCTTTGAGGTCGTCCGGGAAGTGCTCATAGAAGATGTCGTCGGCCACCGAGATGTGGTTGTCGGCCGAGAACACCTCGGTGCCGGCGGGCAGGCCGGTGTCGAATTCGGTTGCGTGACCGTGGCGACGCTTGGGTGCGCCGATCACGCCTTCCGGGTACGGATCGCGCTTCACCATGTCACGGGGAGCTCGTAGATGCCGTACGCCAGCGCGTCGTGCTTGAACGGAAGCCGCTCGACCGGCACCGCCAGCCGCAGCGTCGGAATGCGGCGGAACAATGTGGGCAACACGATCTGCAATTCCATCCGGGCCAACTGCTGACCCACGCATTGGTGGCGACCGTAGCCGAAGCCGACGTGTGGGCCCTCATCGCGCAGCAGGTCCAGCTTGTCCGGGTGGTGGAACTGACGGGTGTCCCAGTTCGCCGGGGCTACGTCGAGGATGATGCCCTCGCCGGCGCGGATGGTTTCGCCGCCGACTTCGATGTCCTCGATGGCGATGCGGCGCTGGCCGGTCTGGATGATGCTCAGATACCGCATCAACTCCTCAACCGCTGCGGCCACAATTTTGGGACCTTCGGTCCCTTCCGCATCGCGGAGGAGTGCCAACTGGTCGGGATGATCGAGCAGCGCAGCGATGCTCAGACTGATCATGTTCGCGGTGGTCTCGTGACCGGCGATCAGCACCCCGGTGGCCAACTGCGCGGCCTCGCGCACGCTGATCTCTTCGGCGTTGACCCGCTCGGCCAGATCCGACACCAAATCCTCAGAGGGACCGCCCATCTTGACCCGGATCAGGTTGGCGATGTATTTCGCCAGCGAGGCCGCGCCCTGCGCGGTGTCCTCTTCGGTTGCGAAGCGGCCCATGCCGCGCTGGGCCTGCGCCTGAAAGAAATCGGCGTCCTCATAGGGCACGCCCAACAACTGGCTGATGACCAGCGACGGGACGGGCAGTGCCAATGTGCTGACGACATCGCCGGGTTGCGGGCCGGCCAGCAGCGCGTCGATGTGGTCGTCGGTGATCTGCTGCACCGCCGGACGCAGCGCCTCGACGCGCTTGAAGGTGAACGGTTTTGACAACATTCGGCGGAAGCGGGTGTGCTCCTCGGCATCGGAGGTGAACACCGAACGCGGCCGGCGATGCACCGTCGCCAGCATTCCTTCGTTCCAATGCGGGTAGCCCGGCAGCCGGTCGTCGACGCTGGCGCGGGCGTCGGTGAACAACGCGCGTATCGCGTCGTAACCGTGGATCAGCCAGGGCGTGCTGCCGTCCCAGATCCGGACCCTGCTCAGTTGCTTGTCGGTGTTGAGCTCCAATGCTTTTGGCGGCGGCGCGAACGGGCAGCCAGGCGCGCGAGTCATCGGAAACTCGGGGATATCGGTGGCGGTGTCGGTCGAGACGTCGGTCATGCTGCTCCTCGGTTCGCGGCTAGCCTTCTGCCGCGTTGACATGGACCGGCGCACACCACAACCCGACGATCGCGTCGATCAGTCCTTCGCCGGCGACCGGCCAGCTGGACCGCGATTTCGGTCCATGCTCGGCCAGTGCGCCTTCGTGTTCGGCGCAGGTATGCATCAGCAGATTGCGGGCCATGACGATGCGTTCGGACCGCACCCGCTTGGGAAGGTCTGGTAGACAACGGGTTATCCCGTCGATCGCCCGCACCAGCGGCGGCGACGCGAGCGCGTCCTTGGTGACGATGTGGCGATACGCGGGGTCGGCCATCGCCTGAGCCGCGAACCGCGCGTACCAGCTCGGGGTGCCCAAGACGGCCAGGTGATCGGTGAGTGGCCGTACCAGTGTTCCCACCCAGTCGCGCAACTCGGGTGAATCGCGGAGGTCGGCCAGCATCTGGGCGCGCAATTCCTCGATCGGCACTCGGTGCTTGCTCTCGATCGCGCGCATCAGGTCGGTCCGCGTGCCGAAGTGATAACACGCCGCGGCGTTGTTGCCTTGTCCCGCCGCCTCACTGATCTGCCGGTTGGATACCGCGTACATGCCGCGCTCGGCAAGCAACCGCTCAGCGGCCGACAAGATCGCCTCTCGGGTGCCGGTCGACCTAGGAGTGCGGACCGCTCGCGCTGAGGTCACCGGATCAGTGAACACCGGCCCGTGTCTTAAATCAAGCGGTTTATTTAAGAACCCGGCGAGAGTGAATTCCACGACGCAACGACGGCGTGTAGCGTCGCGCAATTCACACTCGGCGCGACGGCCTTTGTCACATCGAAGATTTCACGAGTCGAACGGGGCCATCCGCACGGCCATCGGAAATCCGCAGCGCATGAGCAGACTGAACCGGCCGCCGGGAACCGCCGCCGCCTCCGCACGCGCCAGTGGAATGATGTCGCGTTTGAGTGCACCCCTGGGATAACGACGCAGAATGTCCTGCACGTTGCGGGTAGTGATGTCCCACAGGCGTAGCCCGGCCGCATCGACCATCGCACCCCCCTGGATGTAGTAGCCGAGCACGCCGTCACGTTCGGCAGTAACCCCAGGTGTGGCGTGCACGCAGATGCCGTCTGCGAGCAGCTCCGCGCGTTCGTCGGCGATGCCCCCGGCCTGCGCGCAGGACAGCATGCGATCGACGCTGCTCAAAGTGAAGTCGCGGTGCGCCGTTGGACTCACAATGCCGTAGTCGTGCAGCAGCGATCCGCTGTAGAAGAGCTCCTCGTCCAACGTGTTTCCGTCGACCGCCGCGAGGGCGCACCCGAACAACCAGGTGCGGTAAGAGTGCCCTTGGAGGAATGGCGGAAGTTCCGCACACGCCTGCTCGGCCTCCCGCGCGAACTTCGAATCGGGCACCCGGAAGGTGTCCAAGTCGACACGTTCGGCCGCGGCCGGAATCCGGCCGAGCGCGCGCTTTGCCCGTCCCACCGCGATTTGCCACTGGCCCAACGCAATCGCGGCCAGCAGGTGGCGCCGCTCCGCGCTGGACAGTCGACCACCGGTTCGCCGGGCCCAAGCAAGACCGCCCAGTCGCTGCTTGTCGGGTGTGTTCACCGGGGAGATTCTTCCAGCAGTTCAGTGCGTTGCATATGTTTTCGTGTACTGGCTGATGGCGTCCGCAGCCACTTCGGCGCCGTCGCGCGCACGGATCTGATCGCCGAGGCGGCCGGCCGCATTTCGGTAGCCAGGGTCACTCAACACCGTGCTGACCGCTTGCCGGATGCGGCGGACGCTCGCATGCTTACGAAGCCGGACACCGGCACCGGTGTTCTGCACGGCGGTGCCCACCCGCTTCTGGTCGATCAGCGTATTCGCGGGCATGACCACCACCGGCACGCCGAACGACAGCGCTCGCATGGTCGTGCTGTGCCCGCCGTGGCCCACCACCAGCGAGGCGGTGGCCAGCACCTCGTCGTGATCGAGCCAGGCGTGCATCGACGCGTTCGGCGGGATGCGTAGTCCCCTTGCATCTATGGCCGGGCCGACGGTCACCGTCGCCTGCATGGGCAGCGGTTCGATGGCATCGAGGATGTTTTGCAGCATCCGGGTCTGGCCGGCATAGGCACAGCTGCTCAGGCTGACCAGAATCCGGGGCACCGGCAATGCTGTCGACGCGGTCGGGACGCCCTGCCACACCACGCCGACGTGGCGGACCGGCGGTGTGCCCCGCACGGGGTCGAGATCGGCTCGGGCAGTGACGATTTGCAAAGCGCCACCGCGTTCCGCGCCGAGCGGCGCGACGCCCCGAAGACGCACCAGCCAGCCGACCGGACCGACGGCCTGGTCCTGTATCGCCCGATAGAAGCAGTGCACGAAAACCACCGTGGGAAGTTGCGCCGCCGCGATTTTTGGAAGAGCGGCCGTCAGCAATACGTCGACGACAGCCACATCGGCGCCGTGGCGGCGTGCCGCTCCAACCACATCGCGCCCGAGTCGACGATCCGTCATCACTTGGGTGATGTCACGCATCATGCTCGGTAGTGATCGCTGTGCGATTGGGTTGAAATCGGTTCCGGTCGTGAATGTTTCGAATGAAAACCCGGCCGCCCGAACGCGTTCGCGGACTCCTTCGTGGCCAACAAAATGAACCTCGGCGCCGCGGGCCCGCAGCGCTCGTGCGACGGCGAGCTGCGGCGGTATATTTCCGCCGCCGTCGACCACGGCAAACAGGATTTTCATTGCGGCTCCGGGGATTTGGCCTCCACAGCCAGAATGGCACTGGTCATGAGCAGCATGCGATCCCGCACCTCATCGACGGACAGACCCCGGTCGCGCCGAAGCAACTTCCAACCGTACATGTCGGTGGCGACCACCAGCGCATCGATAAGTCGTGACCGCTCAACGGCTTCGACGGGCAATCCGGGACCAAACACGTCTGCCACCCAGCCGCGATGCCCCAGGCGTCCGGAGTCGCAGATCTGACGCGCGCGTGGGTCCTCGTCCTCCTCGGCAAGCAGGCCCAGCATCACGTCTGCCCGGTGCTCATAGTGCTCGATGAGGACCGCCAGTGCCCGTTCGGGATCCCCGGGCGGCGCACTCCGCTCCAGCACCACGTCCTGCATAACCCGCGACCAGGCCGCGTCGATCAGCGCATCTCGGCTGCCGAAGTGCCGGAGCACCGTCTTCACCGTGACACCGGCGCGGTCGGCAATTGAGCCCAGCGTTACCGACAACGACCGCTTGGCGGCGACCGCATCAAGCGCCGCCTGCACGATGGCGTTATAGGTCGCTGCCGTTGCGTCCTTGCGGGCCCGCATCTCGTAGCTCCGCTTTTTCATGTCCATGGTGGTGTACATCAAATCACTATTTGACGTCCCTGGCAATGGACATTAATTTGCTAGGCGGCTCGGGCCGGCGGCTTCGACGTGCCGAAGACCGCGCGTGTTACCGCAGCAGGAGATACGGCCGCCGTGGCCTTGCGCGCGAAGTCATTCGGCAGCGACAGGCGGATGACCTTCTTCCAGGCCGAGGCGACCTGCTGAGGCAGCGACCCGCTCACGTATGGCAGGCCGTAACGCTCGAAGAGTTCCTGGACTTCGGGTGCGATCTCCTGGTAGCGGTTGCTGGGTAGGTCGGGGAACAAGTGATGCTCGATCTGGAACGACAGATTGCCAGACATGAAGTGCAAGAACGGACTTCCCGATATGTTGGCCGAGCCGAGCATCTGTCGCAGGTACCACTGGCCGCGCGTCTCACCGTCGATCGAGGTCTTCTCGTAGGTCTGCACTCCCTCGGGGAAGTGCCCGCACATGATGACCGAGTGTGTCCAAACGTTGCGGACCAGATTCGCGGTCAGGTTCGCGGACAAGGTGGTAACGGCTGAGGGCCCCGACAGCAGCGGGTGCAGCACGTAGTCGCGAGCCAGGTGCCGGCGGACCTTGGCCAGCACCTTCGCGCCGTTGCGACGGAACTCGGCCTTGTCGCCGCGCCCCTTGAGGTACTTGCCGATCTTGAGGTCGTATACGGCGATGCCGTATTGGAACAGGCAGGCGTTGATGAAGTTCCACAGCGGCTGGGCGAGGTAAAACGGCTTCCACCTTTGGCCTTCGTCGACGCGCATGATGCCGAAGCCGAGGTCGAGGTCCTTGCCGAGCACATTGGTGTATGTGTGGTGGACCTCGTTGTGGGAGTGCTTCCACATGTACGACGGTGACGCGTTGTCCCACTCCCAGGTGGTCGAGTGGATCTTGGGGTCGCGCATCCAATCCCATTGCCCGTGCATCACATTGTGGCCGATCTCCATGTTCTCGACGATCTTGGAGATCGACAGTCCGGCGGTGCCGACCAGCCAGGCGGGCGGGAACAACGAGAAGAGCAACACGGCGCGGCTGGCGAGTTCGAGCTTGCGCTGGCCGTCGATGACCTTGCGGATGTAGGCGGCGTCGTCAGCGCCGCGGGTGCTGACGATCCTTTCGCGGAGGGCGTCGAGTTCGGCGCCGAGGTTTTCGATGTCCGCGTCGCTGAGGTGGGCGATCGGGTTGTGCTGTTGGCGCTGAAGGGCAGTCATGGGAGCTCCTTAAAGGGTCGACTAGAGATCTATGTCGCAGGCGCCGGCGGCGGCGGAGACACAGGTTTGGATTTGAACGTTGTCGCCGGGGGAGGCGGTGGTCAGGTTGCCGGTGCGCAGATCGCGCACGGCCCCCTGTCGCAGCGGTGCGACGCAGCCGAAGCAGATGCCCATCCGGCAACCCGACGGCATCAGGACTCCGGCGGATTCGCCGGCGTCAAGCAGAGTCTGAGCGCCGCCGGTTTCGACAACGGTCTCGGACTTGGAGAAGTTGACCAGCCCGCCTTCGCCGGCGGTAATCACGACTGGCCGGAAGCGCTCGGTGTGCAACCGGTCGGCGATGCCGATCGCGGCCCAGCGCTGCTCGACGGCATCGAGGAGACCGGCGGGACCGCAGGCCCACGTTTGACGCTCGGTGAAGTCCTCGACGAGATCACCGAGTCGGGCGACATCGAGCATTCCGTCGACGTCGGTGTGCAGTTCGATCAGCCGGATGCGGCCCTGGAGGCCCAGTTCACGCAATTCTGCACCGAATATGACGTCGTCAGCGGTGGGCGCGGAGTGCACGACCACTACATCTGTGTTCACATCTGTGTTCTGCAAGGCGCCGCCCAAGTTCATGTTGCGCAGCATCCCCATCACCGGGGTGATGCCGCTGCCCGCGGTGAGGAACAGGACCCGCGGCGGCGTCGCTGTGCCGAAGGTGAAGTCCCCGGCTGCCTGATCGAGTTGGACGACGGTGCCCGCCTTGGCGTCCCGCACCAGGTGGTTGCTGACCTTGCCATCGGGGATCGCCTTGACGGTGACGGAGATGCAGCCATCGGACCGGCCGGTTTGCGAGGTCAGCGAGTAGGCACGCCATTGGCGGACGCCGTCGATGTCGACGCCGATGCGGATGTATTGGCCGGGAGTGTGGGTGCGCCAGCCGCGTCCGGGCTTGATCACCAAGGTGGCAGCGTCGGGGGTCTCGGGGTGGATCGCGACGATCCGGCCGCGCAGGTTCACGTTCGAGAGCAGCGGGTCGATGACGTCGAGGTAATCGGCGGGTACGAGCGGCGTGGTGACCAGCTCGGCAAGCTTTTTAACCCGGCTACGCAACGCGCCGACGGTGGTCAGTCGGGGTGCTGTTGTTGTCATAGCTCCATGGTGAGTCGTCTAATGGAGTAAATTCTTGACAGCACGAAGTGAAGTATCACGTCACATTTGTTCGTAAGGAATAAATTTTGTCTGGTCCCTTGTCTGATCCCGCTGCCAGGTTCACCGGCCTGGACCTGGGCGAGGACGTGGCTGCGGCGCTGCAGGACGTGCTCCCGCGAATGGCGGAGCACACCGTCGCGGCCATCACCGTCGAGGTGCCGAGCTACACCGACGCGTTCAGCGGCCGGATGGGCCAGATCATCGAGAACGCCGTTCAAATGTCGCTTGGGGCGTTTCTGCGGCTAGCCACCCGCGCCGAGGATTCCGATGCCGGCACCCAGCTGACGCCGGCGCTGGACGGCGCGTATGCGCTCGGCCAGGGCGAAGCGCGTCAGGGTAGGTCGATCGATGCGCTCCTGGCGGCGTATCGGGTCGGTGCTCGAGTGGCCTGGCGGGAGCTGTCGGCGACCGCGGTGGACGCGGGCCTGCCTGGGGTCACGATCGCCCGGTTCGCCGAGATGGTGTTCGCGTTCATCGACGAGCTATCAGCGTCCAGCGTGACCGGGCACGCCGATGAGCTGGCGACGACCGGCCGGGTGCGCGAACGCTACCTGGCACGACTCGCGCGGGAGTTGTTGGCCGGCGCACCGGTCGAGGTGCTGGAGGCCAGCGCCGAAAAGGCAGATTGGCCGCAACCGAAATCCCTGACCGCCGTGCTCCTGGCTGCCACGCAGACACGCGGCCTGGTATCGGCGTTGGCTCAATCGACACTTGAACTCAGCGAAGACCTGCCGGGAATTGACGCAGCAGAGTCGCTCACCCTGCTACTCGTGCCCGACATGCATGGTTCCCAACGCCAGCAACTGCTGCGGGTGCTGCAGGGGCGGCAAGCGTGGGTGGGCCCCATCCGACCATGGACACAAGCGCAATCCTCCTACCGCAGAGCGGTGCAATCCCGCGCTGTGGTTGCGGCCGGCACCACCGAAGTCATCGACACCGACGAACATCTCGTTGAGTTGGTCCTCGGCGCTGACCGTGACGCGGCCGCCGACCTTCGCCGCCGGGCACTGGCACCGTTGGGCCAGCTCCGGGCCAACACCGCTGAGCGACTTACTGAAACGCTGCGATCCTGGCTCCTGCACCAAGGCCAGCGTGACGCGGTCGCCGCCGATTTGGTCGTGCACGCCCAGACCGTGCGCTACCGCATGGGTCAGCTACGCGAGCTCTTCGGGGACAAGCTCAACGATCCGCAGACAGTGCTCGAACTCATTGTGGCGCTCGGGATTCCGCGTCCAGGCGGTGTGGCAGCCAGTCCTTAGAAGGGCGGGTCGTCGGGCAGGGTGATTGCGGCGGGTTCTTCGGGTGCCCAGTCTGGTGGGAGTTCTTCGGGTTCGCGGGGATCGTTGATCCAGGTGCAAAACGGGCTGGTGCTGGGTTTGCCCGTGAACACGTACAGCATGTCGCGCATGTGATTGCGCCATTTGCGGTCGTCGATCTCTTTCTTGCGGGCGTGCTCGAGCCAGCGCCGGCGTTCGTTGATGGGCCGCTGCTCGCGGTTGTGCTTGCGCGCCGCAGCGATTCGGCCGGCGCGTTGTTGGGACCGGGGGCGCCGGTTCGGCGATGGCGGCGCGCATGCCGGCGCACGCAGCTGCGCGAACAGCTCGACGCCCGCCGGTGCGGTGCGATACGTCTTGCTCGTCGGCGAGACCCACAGGACCGTGCCATTGGGGCGTTGTTCGTCGCGCCAGCCTGGTCCAGACGAGGCCCGGTAGGTCCCGCCGCCAAGGATGTGGGACGAACGACCCTGACGGCTTGGATGGCTTTGCGCCGATTCGGAGCCGTAGGAAGCCTTAGCCGCCCCCGAGGCTCACTGCCCGGCCCGATAAATGTCCGAAATCTTAATCTTTAAGTTTTGCTGCCTAGTAAGACGGGGTAAAAATATGGCGTGACCTCGAACCGTCGCGTGTCGCGAACGCTTGACGAGCATCGCTTCGATGCGCTCGCGGCCTCAGTCGCGCCCGAGACCTCCAACGTTGGCGTGATGCTGCTAGACCGCGATCTTCGTATCCGTGGCGCGAACGCGACCTACGAAGCGGTCTCCATGCGGCAGCGCGATGAGATGCTCGGTGACTTCGTGTTCGACGTGTTCCCCGACGACCCCAATGACCCGCAGGCCAGCGGTTCGTCTGAGCTGCTCATACCGAAGGTCTTGAGCCGATGATGTTTTCGGATTGCTGAAGAACGTTTAAGGCCTTGTCATGTTTGGAGTCCAGCCTCGTCTTCGCCCAGACGGCGCAGCCAGTACCAGTTGGCCTTTTTCTTGGCGAATTTCAGTCCCAGCCTCTGGATCGGAAAGCTTTTGTGCTCGATTCGCTCGATGGCGAATTCGTCTTGAAATCGGTCGGGGATCTCCTTGTCGGCGACCATGATTCCCTCCCACATCATTAACAGGGCGCCGGGTTTCATGACTGCGGCCGCTTCGGGCACGTAGGCGGCCCTCCCCTCGGGCGACAGTGAGTGATAGCAGCCGTTGTCGATGACAAGGTCGAAGGGCCCGGCGATGCCGGACTCGGCGAGCTTGGTCACGTCGGCCTCGACGAACGCGGCGCCTGGGATGCCGCCGGCCTTGCTTTTGGCAAGCTGTATCGCTGTCGGGGAGAAGTCGACCCCGGTCGCGTCCCAGCCGTGTTGGGCCAGATACGCCACGTTCGTGCTGGTGCCGCATCCCAGATCCAACGCGCGCCCCGGTGGCAGCGCTGACGGGCCCTCGACGACGTCGCGCACTTCGGGCGGGGTGGGCGTGTCCCAGATCGGTCGACCAATGCGATACAGCACGTCGAACAGAACGCGTCGCCACATGATTGTCCTCCTAGAGACGGTCGGGGATGGCGGGTCGGCCCAACAACTCTATGGCGTGGTTCCGTCAGGAGTCCGGCGTAGAGGTCAGGAACCCTTCGACGCAGCGTGTGCTTCATACGCGCGAGAAGTATTGCTGTTCAACGGCGCAGGCTCGTCGACCGTGTCTGGTCGATGCAACCAAACAAACTCCTTCAATTCTCGTGCCGGTAGACGAAAATATGATGGAATCGCTTGCAGCACAGCTCTGCTCATGGGAATGATTGCAGGGCGTTCTAGAGCAAACTCCTGCCCATGCCACTTCACAACGGCATAGCCAGACGCCATGATGTTGCGGCACCAATCCACATCGGCACCATAGGATAGTCCGACTACGAACCCGTCCCCGAAGGGAAAGGCGCCCACGGGCGTCACATAGGTGCGGCCAGAACGGCGCCCCCGATGTTCGAGGAGCGCATAGGGAGAAAAGCGCCGCCCCGCAATGGGGCGAATCATCTTGTTATAAGGCTTGAGCAGAACGGGGCGCAGGCTCTTATTGTGCTGCACGATCTTGGCAACGAGATAACCCTGCGCTACGAATGCTGCGGCTATGGCAGTCAGGAGCATGATGAGCCTGACGAGGCCACGAAACATACGCGAAACCTGCTGCGACCTCATCCACGGAGCCTAGCCAGCTGCTGAAGTTGATCGCGACGGCCGAAGGCCCCAATCGTCAAGGACCTATGGCCTCAGCACAGGGTCGATGTCTTCGATCGCTTGTGCAGCCGGCACAGACATTTCAGGTTCGTGAGCACCGTCGGCCCGCCCGCAGCGGGGTCCTGGTGATTGAACGCGATGGTGTGGATCCCCACAAAGACAGCCCACCGGCGTCAATCGAAGTCAGAGTCAGACCGCCGCCGCGAGCGACACCCCATCCTCTCTGTCCAGGTCGCAGATCACCGCCCGGCGGCCATACCCCGGGAAGCGACACATCAGATCCCGGCACCGCACCGCGCTCGAGGGCGGCCGACGGCTGATAGCGCAGCGCCTCGGCCGGACTGGTCAGCGGATCGGCCACCCCGCGCAGCGACGCCGCCGGCAGCCAACCGCCGGACCTGCTCGGCGTCGATTACGCCGTAGCCCTCCAGATCGCCCGCAGGCACAGCCCAGCGCGCGGCCCTGGGTCAGCGCGTGCAGCGCATCAGCGCGGCGGGGATCCAGCGTCCGCGGATCGCACCCGCACACCTGCGTGGCCAGCTGGGACAGCCGCCACCAACGCGCCGGGATCCAATTCACGAACTTGATCGAACATACTTACTGCTTATCTGCTTAAGTGGACCAATTTCTCTAGAATTCGTCAAACGTGTTGCTGGGCAGGTATTTATCCGCCGAATCCGGAGTTTGCTGCGATGCTTCAGCACCGCCGACGAGGTCGGCCAGTGGGTGGGGATCGGTGTTGACGCTTTGTTGCAGGAACCGGTAGAAAAGCATCCCGCGAGCATTTGACCTGCGGCGATTAAACCGGAAAGTGAACTCGTCGAGGAAGTACGGAAGATGTTCACGTTCGACGCGGTGGTGATGCGTGCCGGCGTTCCACCGTTTGAGCAGCGACGCCACCCGGTGCGGCCCAGGCAGCGTCACGTGCCCAGGTTCGGGCGAGTTGTAGCCCGCGTGGTGCGCCGCAGCACCAACGAGTCCGCCGAGCTGACAGCGGATTTGGTCGTGGACGCGACGGGACGTGGGTCTCGAACGCCGGCGTTACTCAAACCACTTGGTTACCAACCGCCGGCCGAGGACGAGGTCGTCGTAAACGTGATGTATGCGAGTCAGCTGTTGCGGATGTCGGGGGACGCAATGAAGGAAACCGCGTTCATCTCCTCACCCGTGCCCGGGCGGCCGACGGGTGCGGTGCTTGCCAAATGCGAGAACGACACCGTGTTCTTCACAACGTTCGGGATGGCCGGCAACGACCCGCCCGTCGACCTGCCTGGAATGTGTGCGTTTGCAGCAGGATTCACACCGGCGCGGCTGCTCGCCGCGGTACGCACCGCCGAACCCGTGAGCCCGGTGGCCCAGCATCGATTTCCGTCCAGCCGCTGGCGCCGCTATGACCGCGCGTGTGGCCTGCCCGACGGCCTGCTGGTCGTCGGAGATGCCGTGTGCAGCTTCAACCCGATCTACGGGCAGGGCATGACGGTGGCGGCAATGGAAGCGTTGGCGTTGCGCGACTGCCTGTCCAGTGGGGCAGATGACCTGCCGCGCAGATTCTTTCGGGCGGCCGCGCGTCTTCCCCACTCCGCCCGCGCCGCTCAGGGTAACCAGCCGACTCTCGGTCAGTAGCCGTCGCACGTCGACGGCTTCCGTTTCACGTCCGATGAAACTGGTCAGCGGCCCCCGGAGAACGTCACTCACTCACACCGAATCCGGTTGTTGCTAGGGCGTTTTGAGGAACACGTCGTTGAGGGTGACGGTGCGCAGGTTGCGGGCGCGGATGATCTCCACGAGTTGCGGATAGACGTGGGTGACCGGCAAGTGGTTGAGGTGGCCGATCACGATTTCCTGGGGCGTGAAGTACTGATCGGCCATCTTGAGGATGTATTCCTCGGTGATCAAGGTGGAATCCGACAGCGAGCCCGACCACAAGACGGGGGTGGTGTAGCCGAGGTCGGCGGCCACGGCGTCGACGACGGCGTTGTGCTTTGCATACGGTGGCCGCCAATACGGTTTCACGCCGATACCGTAGGTCTTCTTCAGAAACTCGTCATTGCGGGTAAGTTGTTGGGCGATTTCGCTTTTCGTCAACGTCGTCATGTCGGGATGCGACCAGGTGTGGTTGCCGAGCTGGATTTGGCTGGATTCCACCAGCGGCCGAAGCATTTTCAGATTGTCGGTCCACGAATCGTAGGTTCCGTTGACGAAATATGTCAGCCGCACCCCGGTGTCTTTGGCGAACTGCGTGTAGGCATGCACCACTTCGGTGCTGACGCCGTCGTCCACTGTCAGTGCGAGCAGATCCCCCTTGCCGGGAAGGTTCGTCAGCGCGCCACCGCCGGGCAGCCGGACGCGCGCACTCGATGGTGGCGGCGGCAGCAAACCCGCGACGGTCGGACCGGAAGTCGGCGACGCCGCAGACGGCGCCTGGGCGAACGTGCGCGGCTGAGGATCGACCATGCAGCGGGCCGCTCCCACCCCCACAATGGTGGTCGCGGCGAGTGACCCGAGAAAACGGCGCCGATTTAGCTCCGTCACGGCGCGATCTCGCTCATGCGCGCGCCGGATGCGATTTCCCGCAGGTGAAAGCGGGCACGCAGCAATTCGGGCACTCCCGCGTGAGGAGTGCCCAAGTTGCCAAAACTCGCGGTCACAGCAGCGAACCGTACCATTCGCAGCGGCAAAAGTGGTGCTGCCCGCGGGAGGGTCGGCTAACTGTTACCTGAGAGAACTCTGCAGGTGGCCGCGGCGTGTCGCGTCGGCGCTACCCTCCGTGCTGTGATGCGGGTCACACGCGTCTGACTCCGCCGGTGAATGACCGCAGCTGGCCGGCCAGGACGAACAGTGTCACGCCCGCGGCCACCTCCAGGTAGATGTTGGACGCCCCGTCGGTGCGGGTGACGGTCAGTTCGAAGGCGTGACGCATGCCGGGCTCCCCCGCCGTCCCCACGAAGAGGCGTAGGGCGACCACAGGAACGCCGACCAGGTCCCGACCGAAACAAGGGTGTCCATGGTGGCGGCGCCGTGCTTGAGGTTGGTCCAGGCGGCCTGGTGGAACGGCCGGCCCGCCCACACGATGACCGGTGCGGCCAGGGCCAGCGACGCCCATTGCCAGTTGCGCAACTGCAAGGCGGGGATCATCGCCATGAGGATGACCGGGATGGCCAGCACGATCGCGCCGACCAGGCGATAGCGCAGTGATGTCAGCTCAGGATCGTCGACCTCTGGCTCGGTCGTGGTGTTCTGGACGGGTTCGGCGGGTTTCTGTGGCAGGGCCGCGGTGTAGCCGGTCTCGTGGACCGCGTCGATCAGGGTCTGCGGGTCATATCCGGACGGGACCGTCATGGTGGCCTTCTCGGTCGCGTAGTTGACGGTCGCGCTGACCCCGTCGAGCTTGTTGAGCCACTTTTCGACGCGCATCACGCAGGAGGCGCAGGTCATTCCGGTGATGCCGAGCTCAATATCGGTTACCGGATTGGCGAGGGGCCCGCGGGAATCCGTGATCTTGGACATCAGGCCTTCCTCTGCCTCCAATCAATACCCAATGGGGGTATTGAGG
>CAVTLW010000054.1:0-195160 GCA_963735655.1 uncultured Actinomycetota bacterium | reverse complement strand
TCGCGAACCCAAATGCCTTGTCCAAGAAGTTGAGCGGATACAAGGCGAAGTTCATCGGCACGGTCAGTGAACCCAGTTTCGACATTGACGTTGACAGCGACGTCAAAGTCGGATCGAGCGCCGTGAAGGTTGCCGTGGAGAGTTTCTGAAGCGCTTGTGACAGTGCTGAAACCAGTTGAGCCCCAGTGGCGATGGCCTCTTGTTCGGCGGCGCCTGCCGGGTTTGTCGTGGCTGGCGGTGAGGTGAATGGATTCAGCTCGGCCGCGCTCGCTGAGGCGGATGCGTAGCCGTACATGGCCGCAGCGTCCTGAGCCCACATCTCGTCGTACGCAGCCTCGGTACTGGCAATCGCAGAACCATTGAGCCCCAAGACATTGGTTGCGATGAGCGACATCAGCATGGCGCGATTCGCGACGATCATCGGAGGAGGGACCGTCGCTGCGAACGCCGACTCATAGGCGGCAGCGGCCGCTCGCGCGTGTGTGGCTGCCTGCTGAGTCTGGTCTGCGATCGCGCTAAGCCAAGCCACATAGGGTGCGGCTGCCTCGGACATCGCCATCGCGGCCGGACCCAGCCACTTGCCGGCCAATTCTGAGGTCGCCGCACTGTAGCCGCCGGCCGTCGCGTACAGCTCGATGGACAGCTCATCCCAGGCCGCGGCGGCCGCCAGCATCGATCCTGCGCCAACACCGGAATACATACGCCCGGAATTTATTTCGGGCGGGAGGGTGCCGAAATCCATTTCTACCTGCCCCCGCTGTCTGATCCGGCAATGGGTAGGGCAAATTGCGTTTTACTGCAGAAGAACATGTGCTGCTCGCTTCCAGAAGTCGAGTGAAGGGGTGTCGGGGTGCCGACAGCGTTCACGCTGCGGCGACACCGACCTACCGCTATTGCGCGTCGAAGTGAAAACTCGTGCGCTGCAATGGATAGGGAGAATGCGCCGAAGGCGTTCGTGACGGCCCGAAAAGGCTGCACGGCTAGACAGGCATTAGTCGATCAGCAGCGCGCGATGCAGAGCAGATTCAAAAGTTCTTGGCCGCCATCTGTGGTGCCATACGCCTGAGATTGTCTCGCGCCCAACGCACACCGTGCACTGGCGAGAGATTTCGGCGTCGGCAGCGACCACTGTGGCGGCGCGGAAGTGGACCGCGTCGGCGGCCGATCCCGTCTTAGCCCGGAGCTTTTCAGTGATTTCTGATTTGTCGAGGAGCCTTGATCAAACCCGATCACCGGCTTGGAGCCGCTGTCGACATGCGTCTGGCTGATTTCGGCACCGTGACTGGGTGCGGCGTCCGACGGTGACGAATCGGAGGCGGCAAGCCCCGAGCGCAGCGCCCAAAAGCCAACGATCGCAACCAATAGACACAACCCTGCGACAATCGCGATCAACGATTGCGATCGCGACTTGGCTTGGAGTCCGGTCATTCGTCCACCTTCGCCGAATGCTCCGAAGCGTTGTCGGCGTCCGGTGTCGCAGGGTCGGCCGGCTGTCCAGGGTGACGCCCCGCGCGTTGCGGCAGAACAAGAAGCAACACGACAATGACGGCGGCGATGACCGCCGACGCCAGCGGGCGGCTCAGGGCCAGACCGCCGTCGGCGACGGGCTTGTCAACGAAGTCCCCCAGGGTCGCGCCCAGCGGGCGGGTCAGGATGAAGGCGACCCAAAACAGGCCGACGCGTGACACATTGGTCCAGTAGTACAACGCGACGACTACCGCGAGTGCAGCTGTGAACACCAGCGCCCCGCGCTCATAACCGAATCCACGCGTGTCGGCCAGCCAGTCACCCAGCGCGGTACCCAACGTCTGCGAAAACGTGATGGTCGCCCAGTAGAACGCCTCCACCTTCGGCGTGGAAACGCTGCTCACAGACACTGTTCCCTGCGACCAACGCCAAAGTCCCAGGGTCGCCAGCAGACAAGCTAGGAGCAACAGAGATCCGCCCGTGTAGCCGATGCCCAGCGATCGGTCGGCGAAATCGGCCAGCACTGTGCCGAAGGTCGTCGAGGCTACGATCGTCGCCCAGTACAGCGCCGCATGGAATCGTTTGGCGAAGATTTGCGCGGCGACCAGCGCGATGAGCGTGACACCGAAAAGCGCGACTCCGGCGGCGTAGCCCCAATCCAGCGTCATGCTGACGGTGTCGCCACCCGTCTCGCCGAGCGTGGTAGCCAAGATCTTGATGACCCAGAAACCCAAGGTGACCGCCGGCACCTTGGTCAGCACCTGCGACGAAATGTCATTCATCGAGCGGTGGTCCCATCTGGTCGGTGGCTATGCCATTTTTACGGTAGCGGCACTTAGAAATCGCTGAGAGGACGCGCCGGCGGGCTCACACCCCGGCCCGCGAGAGTGAGGTCACCCAGCAGTCGCCAGCATCCGAGTACTCCGCTCCCACAACTCCGCGGCCAGCGCCGTGTCGTCAACCTGCTTGTTGGTCTTGTGCGGCTTGCGCTTGACGTAATACTCGCCGGGCGTCCAATCCTTGTTCGGGGTACCTTCGCAGAGCCACACCAGGGTGTCCGCGCCCTTTTCGGGGCTGCCGAGGAAATGCCGGAGCCCGGTCGCGTACACCATCCGGAACGGCGTGGCAGCCTCGTTGGAGAAGTTGGTGGCGATGTTTCCCGGATGGAATGACACGGCGGACACCCCCTGAGAACCGAAGTGGCGCACCAATTCCTTCGTGTAGAGGACCTGAGCGAGTTTGGCGTCTCCGTAGGCCTTGGTGGCCTTATAAGCCCGGGCGGCGTCCAAGTCGTCGATGTTGAGATTGCCGTAGCGCTGGTGCGCGACGCTGGAGGTGTTGATGACCGTCGCCTTCGACTCGATCAACCGGTCCATCAGCAGATCGGTGAGCAGGAACGGCGCCAGATAGTTGACCTGGAACGTCATTTCGTGACCGTCGGCCGTCAGCGCCCGTTCCTTGGCGAAGATGCCGCCGGCGTTGTTGGCGAGGACGTCAATTCTGGGATAACGCTCGAGAAGGCTTGCGGCCAGCGCGCGCACGCTGGCGAGGTCGGCGAAGTCGGCGAGGTAGTAATCGGCCCCTAGTTCGCTTGCGATGGTGGTCGTCTTCGCCTTCGATCTGCCCACCAGCACCACCTGGTGGCCGTCGGCGGTGAGCTTGCGCGCCGCCGCCGCGCCGATCCCGTCGCTGGCGCCGGTCAACACGATTGTCTTGGAAACCATATTCATCACAATCTTTCGATACATAAGGGCCGCCGCTTAGCGGGCGGTGATCCGTACCCGCAGTATCCCTGGCGATCGCGCGGGCCTTATAACCGGCTCCCACGCCCTGGTGCATGTCACGAGCAACCACGATGGTGTCGTGCCGCGCGCTTCGCGAGCCCGAACACTCGGCAGGAACTGCCGCCGAAATGGCCCAAGATCCCGAAAACTTCCGCATGGTGATCCACTGGATCGTCGTCGGCGTGCGCACAGACTTCTAGGCCGCGGCATCCCAATCGAAGGCGTCCGTCCGCGCCAAAGCTACGGCGCGGTAGTGATATTCGCGGCTAAGAGAGTGCGAGATACCTGTTCCTCTGCACCGAAATTGCCGTGAGGGCGGTGCCATCGCGCCCACTCACGACCATCACGGCAATCTCGCCGGCGTCCATCACTGATTCGGTAACGATCTCTCGCGCGTCTAGCTGGTGACGACCATCAGGTCGTTGCTGGCGCCCCACGCTTGCATGAAGAGCGCCAAGGGAATCTGCTCGTCGCGGCCCTGGCGGCTACCGCTGTCGTTGAGATGCACCGTTTCGTTGCCGGTGTCGACGCCGGTCACCACCAGGCTGTGGTTGTGCGCGGGATTGCCGTGTTTGTCCCAATCTTCGACTGGCTTGCGCCAGACGATTTCGCCGTTGACGCTGACGACCACCTTGTGCCCGGCGGCCAGTGCCTGCTCGATTCCCTCGATGTCGCTATTGATGATGTCGGCTCCGACGTTGTACCGCCCCAGCAGCGTCGGGATATCCCTAAACCACGCGCCCTCGCCCGAATTCGGGTTCTTGGGGTCGGCCGGCCTGGTATAGACCGGGCCAGGCCCCTGCGAGCTGGGGGTCGACTGGGCCATGTCGATGATCTCCTCCTCCGAGGGCTCCACACCGGTCACCTCGCCGACCACGTCGGCGCTCGAGATGAGGATGCAGTCGTCCCAATATTGCTGGTAGCGCCAGTATTTGGCGGCGGCTGCGGGGTCGCCGTACATGGCGCCCGACGTCGCGGTGGCCGGGCCGGCCAACCCCAGCACGACGGCACCGGCTAGCACAGCGACGGCTGCGACCTTGACGACCTTGGCGATGGTCGCGATCTTGTTGGTCCTCATCGGCTGCCCTTCTTTCCGCGATGTGGCGGAGTGTGGCAGACGATTCTTGGCGTTTTCTCAAAGGATTCTTGGAGTGCCCGACACGCGCGCAGCCCGCACCCCGTCAAGAAGCGGTGAGCGGAGTAGCCGATGCCCGTCGCCACTGCAGGGTGCTGTGCGTCGTCACGCCGGTCGCGTCGGTCCGCGTCGCCGACAGGGTCAGCAGATCGCCGTCGACGCTGGCATGCCGAAACTGCTTTTGCGTCAACAGTTCCGGCATCATCGATACGGTGACGTTGTGGTGCAGCGTTGATGTTTCCTCGTCGGCGGAGAACCGTCCGCCGTATGCGACGTAGCCGTCCATGTCCGAATCGGCGAGCTGGGCCGACATATGGCCGTCGAGGGTATAGAGGATCAGGCCACGCGGTGCCGTGCCGAGTGGGTGGCGGTCCGCGCCGGTGGCCATGTCGCGGGCGACGAACGACACCAGTTCCCACGCGCCGAGGACGGCGTCGCGCAGCGTTGGTTTCGTCACGTCGTTGACGCTACTGGATCACTTACCGTGGCGTCGTCGTCCGTGGTGGGAGCACGCCTCAGGATCGACCGGGGCATACCCAGTGATCTCACACGCGTTCCGCGACGGCCGCGACGCTCGAACAGCGCGGGTACGACGGATGCTGGACGGGCGAGATCAACCACGATCCCTTCCTTCCGGTGCTGCTGGCCGCCGAGCACACCTCGACACTCGAGGTGGGAACCAGCATCGCCGTCGCGTTCGCGCGCAATCCGATGACCATCGCCCACCGCAGCGATGGTCGGATGGCAGGGAGTGCCGCGAGCCGGTGGATGGTGGATGGCTGGGGATGCCTTGAGCCGGTGCGGGATTGGCTGCGCCGTCGAGCCGGTCGCCGCCGGTCAGCGATGGTCCCGATGGCAGCGATGGTCGGGCATTGCGCCCGGTCACTGGGCACCGGTCGGAGATCGCAAGGCAATCTCGGCCTGGCTTAAGCAATCTCGCCGAGGTGAATGTCTGATCGGATGGACACGACGCGACGACGGGTGGCGGGTTTTCCGCCACCTGGTCTGCGCCTGTCACCACGCGCCAGATAATCGCGGCGGCGTCGGCGTGGGCGGCGAGGTCCGGCAGTGCCAGGGCTGGCAGCGAACGCGCGGTCGTGACTTTGTGCGCTATAGGCGTCCAGCTCCGCGCGGCTGATCTCGAACTCGCGGTTCATCAGATCCGACGACGGGCCCTGCATCATCAATCGACCCCGATAGCGCGCCAATTCCCTTGGGCTGTAATGCGGGCCGAGCGGTGCGCCGGGAATCATCGCGGCCGGCACAGGCACCCGGGACATCGATTCGACGCCGCACGCGACCGCCAGGTCGTAGCCCCCGGCGACGACGCCCTGGGCGGCAAAGCTCACCGCCTGCTGACCCGACCCGCATTGCCGGTCGACGGTCACGGCCGGAACGGATTCGGGGAATCCGGCCGCCAGCACCGCGTGGCGTCCGATGTTTCCGGCCTGCTGCTCCTCCTGCAGCACGCAGCCGACGATCACATCGTCAATGAGTGCCGGGTCAATCCGGTTGCGCTGCAACAGATTACGCAGCGTGTCGGCCAGCAGATCGACGGGATGCCATTTGCTCAGGACCCCGTCACGCCGGCCGACCGGGGTGCGGACGCCGTCGACGATGACGGCTTCGCGGGCTCTGATGTTCACGAAACCCAACGCTATGGGCGCGCGGTCGTCCTGCCCATGGCTCGGTGGCACGGGATTCTCGTGCGGTCCTGTGCGAGCCGCACAACAGCGGGTACCGTAGTCGGCCTCGACTACGCGACGCCACCTGGCAACCGTCGGCGTGTGCGGCGCACAGGGGAGTGCGCAAACGCCGACATCGTGGTCGCGGGCCATCGTGTCCCAATCGGCAGGCCAAGTCCCCACGTGTGGCACGAGTCGCCAATGTGAATTCTGTTGTGTTTCGAAAAATCTCCTGAGTATTTGCTAAGACGCGCGTGCCGTGTCTGAATCGTTATCGGGCCGGCCGTAATGTCGAGGCATGAGTACCAACTACTACCTGCAAAAAGTGCCCGTGGAATCCGTTCAACCAGGGTTTTCGCTGGCCATCCGCCGCGGCGGCGGTTTCCGGTTGTTCCAGGTCGAACGCACGCAGATGTCTCAGCGCAGCGGCGAACCGGTGATGTTCACGTTGACCTCGGAGTCGGGCGACGGCGGTCGACCGTGGGTCCTGGAGTACGAAGAGGGCACGCCGGTGGTCCGGCTGCTCGGTGTTTGCCAGAAGGCTTCTTGAGCCGCTTCCTAAGCGGAGTGCTCAACTGGGCTTTCCGGCGGCCACGAACTGCAGCGCGCGCTGTGTCTGCTGGTCAACGTCGACCAGGCCCGCGGAGGTAAACAGGTCCACGAAACTTTGCCCGTCGAACATCGTCAGCCCGATCCTGCTCGCGGCGGTGGTCAACACGGACCGGACCGGGAACGTCTGGCCGGAATAGCTGGTGAGGATTGCGATCCGGCCGCCGGGCCGGAGCACCCGAACCATTTCGCGGGCCACCCGGAACGGCTCGGGCACCAGGTACAGCGCCCCGAAACAGCAGACGGCGTCGAACGTCTCATCGCGGAACGGCAACATCCGCGCGTCACCACGCACATAGCAGGTCCGCGGCCCGCTGTTGTCCAGCACGGCCCGGGTCAGCATCGGCGCGGAGATGTCGAATCCGACGGCGAGGCTTTCCTCCGGCAGCTCGCGTGCCAGCGGGCCGGTGAAATTGCCCGGCCCACAAGCAACGTCGAGCAGTCGCTCAGCGCTCGATAGGTGTAGCGCGGCCGCCGCACGGCGTTGTTCGGCCCGGCTGGTGACGCCGCTGGCAAGGTAAAACGAGACCGGACGCCACAGCCGCTCGTAGATCGTCGCGACGAGAGGGCTGTTCATCGCCTGCTGGGCAAACGTCGGGACCGGAGAACTCGTCGATTCACCCAATACGTCGAGGAAGCCGTGCCGCAGCTCCGCGGTCTTGTCGAGCAGACCGCGGGTCAATTCAATCGGGTCCTGGCTATTGCTCATAGTCCCGTGAGTCAAGTCGCCTCCTTGCCGCGACCGCGGCCGACGCCATAGCCTGGCATGGCGGGACGGGAGAAGGGGGGCCGGTTCATGGCAGAGCGGTCACCGTCGCCATGACCGAATTGACCGGCGCGCGGGTCGAAGAACTCGTACGAATGGACATCTTCGAGGGCTCCTCTGCCGACGACCTGACGCCGTTGGCCGAATGCTTCCAGCCGCTGGTGGCGGCCGCCGGCCAGATGCTGATGCAGCAGGGCGAACAGGCGGTGTCGTTCCTGCTCATCTCGTCGGGCATCGCCGAGATCAAACACGCCGGCGTCGACGGAGTGCTGGCCGTCGGGCGGGCGTATCCGGGCGAGATCGTCGGCGAGATCGCCCTGCTGCGACAGATCCCGCGTATCGCGACGGTGACCACAACCGAACCACTGACCGGCTGGATCGGCGACAACGACGCCTTCACCCGGATGGTGCAGCTCCCCGGGGTCATGCCGCGGCTGCTTCGCACCGTTCGCCAGCGCCTGGCCGCGTACATCACGCCGATCCCGATCAAGGTTCGCGACGGATCAGAGCTGTTGCTGCGCCCGGTTCTGCCCGGCGACCGGGAGCGGACCGTGCACGGACACGTCAACTTCTCCAGCGAGACGCTGTACCGGCGGTTCATGTCGGCTCGCGCTCCCACGCCGGCACTGATGCACTACCTGGCCGAGGTCGACTACGTCGACCATTTCGTCTGGGTGGTGACCGACGGCAGCGACCCGGTGGCCGACGCGCGCTTTGTTCGCGACCAGGACGATCCGACCATCGCCGAGATCGCGTTCACCGTCGCCGACGCCTACCAGGGCCGGGGGATCGGCACCTTTCTGATCGGCGCGCTGGCGATTGCCGCCAAGATCGACGGTGTCGAAAGGTTCTCCGCGCGAATGCTTTCCGAGAACACCCCGATGCGCGCGATCATGGATCGCTACGGTGCGGTCTTCGAGCGCGAAGACGTCGGGGTGATCACCACCGTCATCGATGTGCCCCGTCGGCGTGACCTGCATTTGAAGCGCGACCTGACCGATGAAATCAGACGCGTTGCCCGCCAAGTGGTGGAGGCGGTCGGCTGACCGCGCCGCCCGCCAAGCTACCCGACGCGTAGCGCGTCTCGTGATATCAACGGGCATGCGGCCGTTCTGGATTGGCCCGGTGGCGCTGCTGGCGCTGCTGGCGACCGCATGTGCGCGCCCGCCGGCGCCGGCGCCGAAAAGTGCGCCCTCGACGTCCGTTCATGCCACCGCCGTCAACCCGGCCAACATCAAGAAAGTCAGTCGCGAACTGCCGCCCGGCTACGAGGTGACGACCGGCATCCCCAGCGGTGCGTCGCCGAGGACGATCCTGGAACTCGACGCGGACGCGATAGCCAAGCCGCCGCAATGCGCGACACTGGCCGACCCCGGGAATGGACGGGACCAATCCGCTCAGGGCGTGTCCGGATCGGGTGCGGGCGGCATTGTCGTTGCGGTGGTCGTGGCGTTGCAGCCGGGTCCGGTAGCCCTCGACCACGACCTTGCTGCGTCGTGCGGACAGTGGACCATGGCTGGTGAGCACGCCACGGCCGGTTTTCATCTCACCGACCCTCCGCACATCGATGGTGCTCAAACCCTTGGCTTCGCGGCCGATATTCGCACGACCGTCGAATCCGGTTCCGAAATCGATTCGCGGGCATATACATTCATCGCCTACCTGGGCGACTACTACGCATTCACCACGTTGACCACCGACCCCGGGTCGGTGCTGCCGGCGCTGACACCGCAGTTCGCCGCCGATCTGTTGGTCAAAACGGTGTCGACGTTACGCAACTGAGCATCGGGGTTGGGTAGATTGGCCACGGTGTTCAAGGTGGCGCTCGCGCTCACGTCGGTGTGCTGGCTGGTCGGCTGCTCATCGGGCGCGAAAACCGCGCCCGCGCCGACGGCCGACATCGGCAAGGTCGCCGAGGTGACGCCGACCTTCGGACCCGAGTTCAAAGTCACCGACATCAAGTCGAGAGCCATCGATCCCGCGTTTTTTGCCGCCCGGAAGCTGCCCGAGGGCCTGCAGTTCGACCCGGCGAGCTGCGCGAAGGTGGCGTTCGGGCCGGACATGCCACCCGGCTTGGAGGGCAATATGGCCGCGGTGTCCGCCGAGGGCAACGGCAACCGTTTTGTCGTCATCGCGGTGGAAACCTCCCAGGCATTGCCGTTGATCGACCCCGGGCGCGACTGCAACAAGGTGGCATTCACCGGACCGCAACTGCGGGGCGGCATCGAGGTGGTCGACACCCCGAAGATCGAGGGGACGCAGACGCTGGGCATCCACCGCGTGCTGCAGGCGGTGTACGACGGGTCCGCCCGCACCGGCGACCTTTACGACTACACCGCCCAATTCGGCGACTACCAGGTGATCGTCGTCGCCAATCCGCTGGTGATCCCCGGCCAGCCCGTCAAGCCCGTCGATACGCAGCGTGCCCGTGATTTGTTGGTGAAGGGCGTCGCCGCCGTCCGGGGCAGCTAGCGCACGTCGCGCGGGCGGAACTGGATGCTGACGCGGGGACCCGCGGACGCCGACGTCTTGGGAATCGAATGCTCCCAGGTGCGCTGACACGATCCGCCCATCACCAGCAGATCGCCGTGCGCCAACGGAAATCGCAGCGCCGCGCCGCCACCGCGGGGCCGCAGCGCGAAGATGCGGGTGGCGCCGAGGCTGACGATCGCCACCATGGTGTCCTCCGCGCTGCCGCGACCGATGGTGTCGCCGTGCCACGCGACGCTGTCCGAGCCGTCGCGGTAACAACACAGCCCCACGGTGGTGAAGGGCTCACCGAGTTCGCCGGCGTAAATGTCGTTGAGCCGGCGACGCAGCCGCGCCAGCAGCGGATGCGGGGGATCTTCGACGGACAGGTCATGGAAACTGACCAGCCGCGGCACGTCGACCACCCGGTCGTACATCTGACGCCGTTCGGTGCGCCACGGCACCGTGGACAGCAACGCGGTCAGCAGCTCATCGGCGCCGTCGGTCAGCCAGCCGACGCGGATGTCGAGGAAAGCCCCGGCGCTGAGGGTTTTGCGCTCGCTGTGTTCGAACAGCGAGCCCTGTACCGCGATCCCCACGACCGCCAGCGTATCGCACATCCGTTCGACTCCGCGATGCGCAAGGGGTGCGTCGCGGTCGGCACCGCTACCGTTTAACTGTGCGTGTGCAGCTGGGCTCTAATTCCGAAGTCGGAGTGCTGCGCGTCGCGATACTGCACCGCCCGGGTGGCGAACTGCAGCGACTCACCCCGCGCAACAGCGACCAGCTGCTGTTCGACGGGCTGCCCTGGGTATCCCGGGCGCAGGATGAGCATGACGAGTTCGCCGAGCTGCTGCGGGCCCGCGGTGTGGAAGTGCTACTGATGTCGGACCTGCTGACCGAAGCGCTGCACCACAGCGGCGCCGCGCGAATGCAGGGGGTGGCCGCCGCCGTCGACACGCGCCGTCTCGGAGTGCCTCTGGCGCAAGAGCTTTCGGCGTATCTGCGCGGCCTGGACCCGGTCCGGTTGGCTCATGTGCTGACGGCCGGCATGACGTTCAACGAGCTCCCGTCGGAGACTCGCACCGACGTGTCGTTGGTGCTGCGCATGCACCACGGGGCGGATTTCGTCATCGAACCGCTGCCGAACCTGGTGTTCACCCGGGACTCGTCGATATGGATCGGCCCGCGGATCGTGATCCCATCGCTGGCGCTGCGGGCGCGGGTGCGCGAGGCGTCGCTGACCGACCTGATCTATGCCCACCACCCGCGGTTCACCGGCGTGCGGCGCGCGTATGAGTCGCGCACCGCACCCGTCGAGGGTGGCGACGTGCTGTTGCTGGCTCCGGGTGTGCTCGCGGTCGGGGTGGGGGAGCGGACCACCCCGGCCGGCGCGGAAGCCCTGGCGCGCAGCCTTTTTGACGACGACCTGGCGCACACTGTGCTGGCAGTGCCGATCGCCCAGCAGCGCGCGCAAATGCATCTCGACACGGTGTGCACCATGGTCGACACGGACACCATGGTGATGTACGCCAACGTCGTCGACACACTTTCGGCCTTCACGATCCAGCGCACGCCCGACGGCGTGACCATCAGCGATGAGGCGCCGTTTGTCGACGCGGCGGCCGCGGCCATCGGGATCGACAAGCTGCGGGTGATCCACACCGGGCTCGATCCCGTCGTCGCCGAACGCGAACAGTGGGACGACGGCAACAACACCCTGGCGCTGGCCCCCGGCGTGGTGGTGGCCTACGAGCGCAACGTGCAGACCAACGCCCGACTGCAAGAGGCGGGCATCGAGGTGCTCACCATCGCGGGCTCGGAATTGGGCACCGGCCGTGGCGGGCCGCGTTGTATGTCGTGTCCGGCCGCGCGGGACCCGCTGTAGTTTCCGGTTCGATCGACGAGATTGCCGTCATGGTCGTGCTCGGGGCGTAAACCACAGCCCGTCACCTCGGCGGCGGTGACGCCGGTTGCGGAGGAGAGTGCGTCAAGATTTGCGACTGCGATGCCACGAGGAAGATGCCGGGCCAGGTCCAACGCCGTCCGCGCGGGATTGGTTACGAGCATGCCGTTCAGCTCTACGAGATCTTCGTCAGCGACCTTCTCGCGCCGAACCGTGACGCCCGCTGGTGGATGGTTGAACGGGCCGATGAGCTCTATCGGGGTGAAGTCGTCGACCCATTTCGCCCCGTGTAGCGCGGCCGCTGGGCGCCCCGCGATAATGCCTTTTCGGCCTGACCACAGCCACGCCGCGCAAATGTTGTCCCATAACGACCTTGGCGCTTCCTTCGGAAGGTATACGTCCCGATGGATCTGCCGATAGTTCCAGCGCAGCTGACCGCGCGTCAGGGTGCCGCTTGCAATCGCTTCGCTGCCCAGAAAGACTCTCGCCACGCGGCGATGATGCTGGGTGGTACTGACAACCTCATCGAGATTGCCGTCATGGTCGCCCTCGCCGTCTAGATCACAGCCATAGCGGCAATCTCGGCGCCGAAAGAAGGCCTACCGCCAGCTGGGCAGCCAGATCTCCATGTTCCAGGTTTGCTGTGAGATCGGCAGACCGGTCAGTATCGGGAACAGCCAGGCGAAGTTCGTCACCACCAACGCCGCGTAGCAAGAGACGAGGATCAGCCCCAGGGTCCGTCGTTCCGGATTGGACGGGCCCGACCGGGGACTTTGCGGCGTAGAGAATGTCGCCGAGGATCAGCGCGATGCCCATCACCAGGAACGGCGCCATCGTCGCCGCGTAGAAGAAGTACATCTGCCGGTCGATGTCGGCGAACCACGGCAGCCACCCGGCGCAGTAGCCGACCAGCACCACCGCGTAGCGCCAGTCCCGGCGCACCACCGATCGCCACAAGGCGTAGACCAGCACCGGCACCGCCAGCCACCACAAAGCGGGCGTGCCGACCAGCATCTCCGCCTTGACGCACGATTGCGGTCCGCACCCGGGAACGTTTTGCTGGTCGATGGCGTAGAGCACCGGCCGCAAGGACATCGGCCAACTCCACGGCTTGGATTCCCAGGGGTGATAGTTGCCCGCCGAATTCGTCAGGCCCGCATGGAATTCGAACGCCTTGGCGGTGTAGTACCACAGCGATCGGATGGCGTCGGGCAACGGCACCACGCTGTGCGGACCGATCGTCTGGCCCACCTGGTGCCGGTCGATGGCGGTCTCGGACGCGAACCACCCCGCGTAACTGGCCAGATACACCCCGAACGGGATCAGAACCAGCGCATAGCCGGTGGCGAACAGGTCACGGCGCACCGTCCCGAGCCACGGTCTGGGCACCCGGTACTGACGACGTGCCGCGACGTCGAACGCCAACGACATCAGGCTGAAGAACAGCATGAAGTACAGCCCGGACCACTTCGTCCCAAACGCCAAACCGAGCAGCACCCCGGCACCGAACCGCCACCAGCGCACACCCAGCCGCGGACCCCACACGGTCTGGTCGCTGCGACCCTCCAACAAAGCGGTGTGCATTCGCTGGCGAACCTGATCACGGTCGACGATGAGCGCGCCGAACGCCGCGACCACGAAGAACGTCAGGTAGCCGTCGAGCAGCGCGGTCCGGGCCGCGACGAAGCTGACGCCGTCGCAGATGAGCAGCAGCCCGGCGATGCCGCCGACCAACGTCGAGCGGCTGATCCGCCGCACGATGCGCGTCACCAGAACCACCAACACCACGCCGAGCACCGCGCCGGTGAACCGCCAGCCGAAGCCGTTGTAACCGAACAGGGCCTCGCCGAGGGCGATCATCTGCTTGCCGACGGGCGGGTGGACGACCAGACCGAACCCGGGGTCGTCTTCGACCCAGTGGTTGTGCAGCACCTGCCAGGCCTGTGGCGCGTAGTGCTTCTCGTCGAAGATGGGGGTGCTCGCGTCGGTGGGCGAGCCCAGGTTCAGGAACCGGGTCACCGCGGCGAGCACGGTGATCACGGCGGTGACGATCCAGCCGCGCAACCGGTCCGTCGGCCCGAAATCGGCGACCGGCACCAGCGGCCCGGGGCTGACGACAGGCACCGCGCGCTCCTCGACGACGTCCTCGATCACAGAGGAGGTTTCTCGGGGCGGTGCGGTCATCCCGTCGATCGTAGGCTGTCGGTCATGCCGTCTGGTCGTCTGTTGCTTGGCGCGACTCCGTTGGGGCAGCCGCTGGATGCGTCGCCACGGCTGATCGACACCCTGGCCCACGCCGACGTGGTGGCCGCCGAGGACACCCGCCGGGTGCGACTGCTGGCCAAGGCGCTCGATGTCCAGATCGGGGGCCGGGTGGTCAGCCTGTACGACCGTGTCGAGGCAGCCCGGGTAACCGCTCTGGTCGAGGCGATCGCAGCCGGTGCGACGGTGCTGCTGGTCAGCGACGCGGGAATGCCGGTGATCAGCGACCCGGGTTATCGGCTGGTGGCGGCGTGCGTCGGGGCCGGCCTGCAGGTGGGGTGCCTGCCCGGGCCGTCCGCGGTGACGACCGCGCTGGTCGTATCCGGTCTGGCCGCGGAGAAGTTCTGCTTCGAGGGATTTGCCCCGCGCAAAGGGTCGGCGCGCAAAGCATGGCTGGCGTCACTGCTCGACGAGCGACGCACCTGCGTGTTCTTCGAATCGCCGCGCCGGTTGGCCGCCTGCCTGCGCGACGCCGTCGAAGTGCTCGGCGGCGCACGTCCCGCGGTCGTCTGCCGCGAGCTGACCAAGGTGCACGAGGAGGTGGTGCGCGGGTCGCTGGACGAGCTGGCGGCCTGGGCGGCCGACGGGGTGCTGGGCGAGATCACCGTGGTCCTTGCGGGCGCGACCCCACGCACCGACCTGCCCGCTCTGGTGCAGTGGGTGGAGGACCTCGTCGCGCAGGGTGCGCGGGTCAAGGATGCGTGCGGCGAGGTCGCCGCAGCGCATCCGGGAGTGCGCTCACGCCAGCTTTACGACGCGGTCCTGGAGTCTCGCCGCGAGGGCGAGTGACTCCAGGACCGCGAAGTGCCCCTCAAATCAGGGAGTGCAGAATCCGATCGGACCGAATCCGCCCACGCACACCTTCTGCGGAATCGGGTTCGGCGGCAGCGCAGGCAGCGGTGGCAGCGCGGGTGCGGGAAGCGCCGGCAGCGGCGGGAGGCCCTGCGGTAGTGCCGGTAGCGGCAGACCCGCCGGAAGCGCCGGGAGGCCACCCGGTAGAGCCGGCAGCGCGGGCAGACCGCCCGGCAGGGCCGGCAGCCCAGGCAGACCCGCCGGTAGCCCGGGCAGGCCCGGCAGACCGGGCACGCCCGCCGCCAGCGCGGGCAGAGCCGCCTGCAGCGCGGGCAGGGCCGCCGCTAGCGCGGCGGGATCCGTCGGGAGGCCGGGGATGCCAATTGGCAGCGCCTGCGATGCCAGTGCGGCCACCAGGGGCAGTGCCTCGGGCGGAACCCCGGGCATGCCCAGCGCCGGCAGGACCGCCCCGAGCAGCGGAAGATTGCTCATCAGCGCCGGGAGGTTCGGGCCAAGCGCCTGCAGGTTCCCCATCAGCGCCGGGAGATTCGGCGCCAGTGCCTGCAGGTTGGCCAGCACCGGGAGATTGGCCTCCGACATGGCCGGCAGACTCGCCGCGAGTGCCGGGACGGCCATTGCGAGACCCGGGGTGGCACCGGCCGCGGGCAACAGCACGGATGCCGCATTGTTGAACCCGGAGTTGAGTGCGCCGAGTAGCCCGCTTGAATTCAGGATTTGGTAGGCATACGAAATCGCGATCACGGTGCTTGCGGCGCCGGAGGCAAGGCCGACGGCGCTGCCGCCCAGGCCCACCAGGCCACCCACGACCGAGTAAGCCGCGTTCGCGGCATACGGGACGCTGTACAGGGTGGCGGCCGTGGATGCGGCGTTGCTGAGGTCGTTGACGCCCGGAATCTCACCGAGCATGGCGGCCGGGTCGAACGGGGTGTAATCGCCGGCCGGCAGGCTGTCGTCACCCGGCACCACGCCCGGTGAGCTCGCGCCCGGCACGGCGCCGCCGCTCGGCGAGCCATAGCTCGGCGAGCCGTAGCCCGGCGTCGCAGCAGCCGGCATGGTCCCGCCGGAGCCGCCGGCGACCCCGGGTACTACCTGGCCCATCGGCGCGGGTGCCCCAGGCGATCCCGGTGCCGCGGGTGCCGGCGGCGCGGGCGCGAGCGCAGGGCCCGCCGGAAGTGCACCCGGTGTTCCCTGCGGTGCCGGCATCAGCACTGACTGCAGCCGCTGGCATTGCTGGCCTACGCTGCAGGTTCCGGTCGGCATCCGGGTGGGCGTCGACACCGTCAACGGCGTGACCGCCAGCGCGCCACCCACCGCGGCCGCAGCCGCAGCGCCAACGATGGCCATTCTCATGACTGACCCCTCTCGAAGTCGACTCCGCGACGGACGCGGGTCGCTATGACCTGAAGCTTATGCGGGCCGCGCTCACCACGTGGCGATACGACAAAATTCAAGCTTAGAAAAGCCTGAGTAAAATTAGCTGGTCAACCGCACCGGCGCGGCCGCCTGCGGGGCCGGCAATCCCACCACCGGGGCCGCTTTGTGCAGGCATTCGTCCCATTCGGCGTCCGGATCGGAGTCTGCCGTGATCCCCCCGCCGACCCCGAACACCGCGTTGCTGGCGGCGTCGAACTCGACCGTGCGGATCGCGACGTTGAGCTCGCAGCCAGCGATCGGAGAGGCCAATCCGACGGTGCCACAATAAATTCCCCGGCGATGTCGCTCCCACTGCGAAATCAGTTGGCGGGCGCGAAGTTTGGGGGTTCCGGTGACCGAAGCCGGCGGGAATGTGGCATCCAGCAACGCCGCCGTCGGCAAATCGATCGGGACCCGCGCCGACACCGTCGAGACCAGGTGCCACACGCCCGGCGCACGCCGCACCACCAGCAGCTCGGGCACCGTTACGGTGCCGGTAATCGCCACGCGGCCAAGGTCATTGCGGACCAGGTCCACGATCATGATGTTCTCGGCCACCTCTTTGGGCGACGCCCGCAGCGCCGACGGCCAGGCGTCCAGCGGCAAAGTGCCCTTGATCGGACTCGACGTCACGACGGCACCGCGGCGCTGCAGAAAGAGCTCCGGGGACAGCGACGCGACCGCACCCCACGATCCGGCCACGTAGGCGGCCCGGGCCGGAGAGGTGCGGGCAACCCCGTCGACGAAGAAATCCAGCGGGGCTCCGGTGACGGTCCCGGTGAACTGGGTGCAGACGCAGGCCTGGTAGACCTCGCCGGCACCGATCGCTTCCAAGCAGGCCAGCACGCCGCCGCGGTGTGCCTCGCGGTCGGCGACTCCCCAGTCGATCCGGCAGGTCGGTGCGGGCCCGTGTGCCCCGGTGGTAGCCAGCGCGCTGGTCAGCCAGTCCGGCATCGGCGCCCCGGACAGGCTCTCGTACCACCACTGACCGCCGCGGTCGTGACGCAGCACACAGTCGGTCCAGCCGCCGGCGGCCTCGGGAATCCGGTGTGGCCGCCCGTCGGCCCCGGGATCCGGGTAGGACAGGTAACCGAACCAGCCGCCACCCACCGCCCCGGCATCCCCCTCAGTCGGGCCCGGCGGGACCGCGAACACGTCGTCGGCGTCCACCGGCTGTATCGCCAGGCTGGGTGCGATCACTGCCAGCGCCCCGAACCACTCGCCGGTCAGCGCGGCCGGTGGTGGCAGACCGAGGCGGCGGGTGGCGTCGCCCACGGCGCGCAGCACGCGGGGTGCGGCGCCGAGATCGCCGAGCCGGTCGATTCGCACCGCCCTAGCTTGACAGAAACCCTCAGCCGCGGCTGATCGCGCGCGACCTGAGAGGTCGAGCCACGGCGGCCAGCTTGTCGGGGTTGCGCATCACATAGAAGTTGGTGATCTTGTCCTCGGCGATCTCGACCGTGATCAACCCCTCGAGGCGTTCATCCAGGTAGAACAACACCGCCGGGGCGCTGTTGCAGGTCACCATCTCCACCCGCAACGCCGCCGCGCCCCTGCGCATCAGCCCAGCGATCGCCCTGGCCACCTTCTCGGCGCCGACCACCGGCTTGCGCGCCGCGCTCACGATGCCGCCGCCGTCGGCGATCCACGTGGCGTCCGGGGCGAGCATGGCCATCAGCGCTTCCACGTCGCCGCTGGCCGCAGTGGCCAGGAACTGCGTGGTGATCTCGGCGCTGCGTTGTGGATCCACGGCGTCGAAGCGTCTCCGCCGTGCCCGTACGTGTTCACGTGCCCGGTGCGCGACTTGCCGCACGGTCGGCGCGGGCTTGTCCACCGCCTCGGCGATCTCGCCGTAATCGAATCCGAACACCTCGCGCAGCACGAACACCGCTCGCTCGTCCGGGCTCAGGGTTTCCAGCAGGACCAGCATTGCCAGCGAAACCGATTCCGCCAGAACGACATCGGCTGACGGGTCCTGCTCGTCGAGCAGCAGCGGCTCGGGCAGCCAGGGCCCCACGTACTCCTCGCGGCGACGGGAGTCGGCCCGCAACGCGTTGAGTGCCTGACGGGTGACCAGCTGGGCCAGGTAGGACTTGGTGTCCCGCACCGTCGACAGGTCGACGTTCGCCCACCGCAGGTAGCTGTCCTGCAGCACGTCGTCGGACTCGGTCGCCGAGCCCAGGATTTCGTAGGCGATGGTGAACAGCAGCGGCCGTAGCAAGGTGAATCGTTCGGCGTGCTCGCCGTTCGATCCGGTCACGGCAGCGTGACCTGCTGCTCGGCCGGTGCCGCCGCGGGCCGCCGGCCGCCCTTGATCCAGCGGTAGCTGCCCGGTTTGGCGGCCTCGCGCCGCAGCGCCCACAGCGTGCTCTTGCAGACCGCTTCCTTGATGGACGCGGCGGTGCGGCCGCCCACGATCACGTTCACCGGGGTGTCGTCGGTGCGGGCCAACTGGATGGTGCCGTAGGTGCGGCCCACGCTGATGCACTGCCCCATGAACGCCTGGTTCAGCAGCGCGGGGGCGCTGTCGGCGAGGCGGCTGAGCACTGTGTTGGCCGCTTGCGCGGCCAGCGGCCCGGCCGCTTGGCAGCTCATCCGCAGTGGCTGGCCTGACGGCGCGGCCGCGTCACCGGCGGCGACGATGTGCTCGTCGCCGAGGCTGGTCAGGGTTTCGTCGGTGAGCAGCCGGCCCAGCTCGTCGGTGCGCAGCCCGCTGCGGGTGGCCAGGTCCGGCACTCCGAAGCCGGCCGTCCACACCGTCACCGCACTCGGCAGCACGGCGCCGTCAGCCAGCACCACCGCGTCCCAGCGCACCTCGCTGACCCTCGCGGATTCCAGCACCTGCACGCCGAGCTTGCGCAGCTGCTTGCCCACGGAACGGCGGCCGCGCGCGCTCAACGAAGGCCCCAGGATGCCGCCGCAGACCATGTTGACCCGGCGGCCCTGCTCGCCGAGCTCGGAGGCCATCTCGATGCCGGTCAGTCCGCCGCCGACCACGGTGATGGGCGCATCGCGGTCCAGATCGGCGAGCGCATAGTGCAGCCGCGTCGCACTTTCCAGATCGGCGACCGAAAACGCGAACTCGGCCGCCCCCGGCACCGCCGGGACGGCGCCGGCGCTGCCGACCGCGTAGATCAGGTAGTCGTAGTCGAGCGCCGCACCGGAGGCCAGCAGCACCTGCCGGTTGCCCGTGTCGATGCGATCGGCGCAGTCGACGACCAACCGGATGCCGTCACCGAGCAGCTCGCCGTAGTCGGCGGTCGCCGCGCCGGTGCCGGCGGCCAGCTGGTGCAGCCGGATTCGCTCGACGAAGACCGGACGCGGGTTGACCAGCGTGATGTTGACGTCGGGGCGCTGGCGCAGGTGGTTGGCGGCCATCGCTCCGGCGTAGCCGCCGCCGAGCACGACGACGTGGGTGTTCTTGTCGGTTGTCTCGGACAGCTTGGTCATGGTGATGTCTCCTAGCTCGTTGGGGCTCGTGCCGGGTTCTGATCGGCTTGTGCCTTTGAGACACCGCCGGGGGAGCGGGCGTGACAACTGAGGCCGCGATTGTGACCTGATTCACATCGGAATTCTCACTCGCCGGATTTGCGGTACCGCAACGGGCGGGTGGCAGGGTCCCCGACGAGAGCTTTGTCGCGTGGCGCGAAATCGCTGGCGCGAGCCATCGCAGTGTTTGCTGACCCGTCATCGCTCTCGAATTCGGCTCGCTTGCTCGCCCACGTTATGGGACCGGCTCGAACGGGTAAACGTGTTACGTTTTTCCGAACCGAGAATTAGCCGGGGACGTCCCGGCTCGAATTCGCCAAAAATTCTCGTAGATGCCCTAACAGGGTTCGTCGCCCATAATTGGTCAAGTTGCCCAGATGGGACACGCGCACATATCGGAGGACCGTTGCCACGCAGCCTGGACTTGGTCGTCACCTCCGTTGCTACCCAACTGATGGAGGCCACCGGACCGACGGCGACCGAGGTCAGCAAAAAGGTACTCGCACAGCTCGTCGAGCAATTCGATGTGGACGCCAGCTTTCTGCGCCACCATGACCACGACATCCGGGCCTCGGTGCTGGTCGCGGAGTGGCCACCGCGACCGAACGCGCCAGACCCCGATCCGCAGGCCGTCGTCCATTTCACCAGCGCCGACCCGGTGGTTGCGATGTGCCAACACGGCAGGAAGCCGGTGGTGATCCGGCCGGAGCAGGGCAGCACTCGGTATTTCCAGCGCTGGATGGGCGGGAACAACCAGGCCTCGTCGCCCTCGGTGGCGGCCGCACCGCTGGTCTCGGGGGAGACGACCACCGGCGTGCTCGGCTTCGTCAAGTTCGGGGCCCGGAAGTGGAAGCAAAAAGAGATCAACACGCTCGAGGCGGTCGCCGCCTTGTTTGCTCAGTTGCAGGCCCGCATCGCTGCCGAAGAAAAGCTTCGCTATCTGGCTGAACACGACGATCTGACCGGCCTGTACAACCGCCGGGCGTTGGTGGCGCATCTTTCCGACCGGCTGGCGGCGGGAAACCCGGGACCGGTCGCGGTTTTGTACCTCGACCTCGACCGGCTGAAATCGATCAACGACTACCTCGGCCATACCGCGGGCGACTGGTTCATCCGGGTGTTCGCCCAGCGCCTTCGGGTTTGCGCGGGACCGCAGAGCATGATCGCGCGGCTCGGCGGCGACGAGTTCGTCGTCATCCCGGACCAGACGATGTCGACCTCGACCGCTGAGTCGTTCGCCCGCCGGATAGCGGCGATGTTGCGCGAACGGCTGGCGATCGGCGGGCACCAGATCACCCGCACCGTCAGCATCGGGCTGGCCGTGGGCATGCCGGGTCGCGACAAAGGCACCGATCTGCTGCGTCGTGCCGACGAGGCGGTGCTGACGGCCAAACGCGCGGGCGGCAACCAGGTCGCGCTGTCCACCGACGACATGTCCCTCAAGAGCGCCTTCCGCAATGACATCGAGCTGCACCTGCAGGGCGATATCGACAGCGAGGCTCTGCTGCTGCACTACCTGCCCGAAGTCGACTTGTGGACCGGCGCGATCGTGGCCGCGGAGGCATTGGTCCGCTGGCGGCACCCGATTTGGGGGATGTTGCTGCCGGACTCGTTCATCGGGGTGGCCGAATCGACCAACCTCGCCGGCGAATTGGGTCGATGGGTGATGCGAAGCGCCTGCGCCGAATTCGCCCGGTGGCGAGCTAACGGCGTGGGACAAAGCGCCATCATGCGCATCAATGTCTCTCCGGTGCAACTGATTACCCGCGGCTTCGTGCGCAGCGTCGCCGACACGATCGAGGAGTTCGGCATCGACGGCGGGTCGGTGTGCCTCGAAATCACCGAGCGCGCAGTGGTTCACGACATCGAAGCCATCCGCAAAACATTGTCGGAGCTGAAGGAAGTCGGCGTCCAGATCGCCATCGACGACTTCGGCACCGGATACGCGGTGCTGTCACATCTGAAGTCCCTTCCGGTCGACTGCCTCAAGATCGACACCGGATTCGTCCGGGACCTGGGTACCAACGTCGGCGACCTGGCGATCGTCCGCGCCATCATCGGGCTGGCCGAGGCGTTCGGCCTTCAACTGGTCGCCGAAGGTGTTGAGACACCCGCTGCCGCACTGACTTTGATGCAACATGGCTGCCATCGGGCGCAGGGATTTTTATTGTCGCGCCCCGTCCCGGGCAAAGCCATGGAAGCGTTGCTGGCCGCGCGCTGGATGCCGATGCCGTTCCTCGCTGACCGCGAGGCGTTGACGCTCGGTGCGATCTAGCACAACTGCGAGAATGGTTGGAAACAATTAGTAAGAAAGCAATAGTCTTTGTCGTGTTTGCCGTGTGTGCGGCCTTGGCCCTCAACGCATGCAGCAGCCAGGGTCCCAGCGGTCCGTTGAGCGCGATGGCCAATCCGGCCATACCGGCGAACGCGCAGGAAATTCCCAACCCGCTGCGCGGCCAGTACGAAGACCGCATGGAACCCCTTTTCCCCCAAGGTGTTCCCGCACAACAGCGTTATCCGGCATGGCCCGCGTCCTATGACGCCAGCTTGCGCCTGTCTCCTGGCGGCAGTTGCAGCCCGTCGATCCAGCCACCCTGGGGCCCAACCCTCCCGACGATCGCAAGTACGACTTCGGCGCGATCGACGACGCCCTGGGCAAGCTGGCCGAACGCGGCATGCGGCTGATGCTTCGGGTGTACGCCTACAACTCCTGTTGCAGTGCTTCGTATTCGAACAACACGAACATCGCGATTCCGGACTGGCTGCGCGGCATTCCCGGTACCAACACGAGCTATCCGGGTCCGCCGAACGGTCCCTCGGCCGGGGTGACGCAGGTGGTACCGAACTTCAACGACCCGACGTATCTGGACGACTTCGGGCAGCTGCTCGCCGCACTCGGCCGCCGCTACGACGGTGACGAGCGGCTCAGCGTTTTCGAGTTCTCGGGGTACGGGGACTCCAGTGAAAACCAGATGGCCTCCCTGCGTGACACCCTTGGTGCCCCCGGTCCAGCGCCCGACGACAGCGCGGCGGCCCTGGGCTACTACAGCCAGTCGCGTGATCAGAACATCACCACCGCGTCCATTCAGCGACTGGTCGCGGCTAACGTCGGCGCCTTCCCCCTCACGCAATTGGTGGTCACCCCCAACAACCCCGAGATCGTGCGCGAATTGCTGGCCGACGACGTCACCAAGAAGCTTGCGGCGCCGGTCGGCATCCGTTCGGACTGCCTGGGTGGCCACGCGCCGATGCCGGCCTGGGCCGAGGGCACCGGCGCGCATTATGCGCAGACCAACGACCCGATCGTCGCCGCGTTGCGACAGCGGCTGTCGACGGCGCCGGTGATCACCGAGTGGTGCGAACTACCGAACGGAACCACCCCGCAGGCCTACTACGAGAGGGGCCTGCACGACGTCATCAAGTACCACGTTTCGATGACGTCGAGCGTGAACTTCCCGGACCAGTCCGGGACTTCGCCGATGGACCCCAAGTTGTACGTGCTGTGGGCGCAGGCCAACGCGACGGCCGGTTACCGCTACTCGGTCGAGGCGAAGCCGGGTTCGCAGTCGCTACGCGACAAGGTGGCGTCGATATCGGTTACCTGGACCAACAACGGCACCGCGGCCGCCACCGAGAAGTGGGCAGCGGGCTACCGGTTGGTGGACTTCACCGGGGCAGTGGTGCGGACGCTGCCGGCAACGGTCGACCTGAAGGGTCTGGTCACCGATCAGTCCGGCAGCGGTGACCAGCCAACTCCGGCGTCGGCGACCGAGTCCGTGCACGTCGATCTGTCAGGTTTGCCGGCGGGCCATTACACGCTGCGGGCATCCGCGCAATGGCAACAGCACAAACCGAACGGCTCACACGTGGTGAACTATCCGCCGATGCGCCTGGCTCAGGACGGCCGCGACGACTCGGGCTGGTATCCGATCGCAACGCTGGACGTGGCCCGCGACGTGCTGGTTGCCGCGTCGCCGGGATGACTGGTCGCATTGTCATACTGATACCCGGTGATCTGATTGCATCTCATACCAAGAGTTGTCATAGTTGGATCAAGCATTGTGCTTAGTTTGCGAAGATGCGGTGCACGCATCAACGTTATGAGGTGGCGTTTTCCCCGGAGGGGCGACCGACCGGGAGCGCCTGGAAGGCGTCCAGAGGAGATTAGTGGATGGATTTCCGCGCGCGCCGAAACCAACTTCGAGTATTTCGTTTGCTGGATATCGACGCGTCAGGGTGGAACGCCGCAGGTCGGCGGCGGGCTGATAACCTCAGATCTGGTGCCGCAGCCGGCTGGGACACGTCGGCGAGTGCCCGCATGAAATGACGGAGCACGTTGTTCGAGGAAGGCGCCGCGAAGGTGAAGGCGAAGATCCCTGGGAACGGCGCCGACTTCGAAGCATTCACCCACATACCGAAATTATGAGAAGCTCGATTCCCACAATCTCCGACTCCACCGACGGGCGTGCCGACACCACCCGTCAGCATATTCTGCGCGCGGCGTCGCACCAATTCGCGCGACGCGCCTACCACGACGTCGGCCTCGACGAGATCCTCGCCGAAGCCGAACTCACCAAAGGCGCGATGTATTTTCACTTCCGCTCTAAGCACGCGCTGGCGGTGGCCATCATCGAACAACACACCGCCGCGGCGACCGTCGCCGTCCAAGAGCTGATCAGCAAGCAGCTTTCCGGTCTGGAAACCCTGATCGACTTCGTGTACCTGATCACCGTTCGAGACATCGACGAGGACATGTCCAGGGCGGCGATGAATCTGCTTGGGACCGTCGGACGGACTGAAGGGCTGCAGCCGAAACTGCTGGGTGGTTGGACCAAGGCACTCGCCGGCGTCACACGGCGCGCGATCACCGAAGGAGATGTCTCCGAACGATGCGATCCCCAGGACGTCGGGCGCCTCATCGTGTCGATGTATATGGGGCTGCGGCAAACCAGCGACCTGGACGAACCCGAGCGGTTCCTCCTCGACCTGGAAAAGTGCTGGGCCCTTGTCTTGACGGGAATCCTGCAACCCGACCGGATCGATTTCTTCAGGCAGTTCATCAGGCGGCGCACGGCACTCGCGATCAGCGCCGCGTCGGCCGCGCGCCCTCGGATTGACGCTCGCGTCAAGTGGGACGGGAGCGCGGGCCCGGGGCTGCTACGCTTGTCGCGCTGACCAGGAAATATGAGACGCAACAGTGGAGAATCTAACCGGCTCAACGGCTCCGGCGGAGGTGCAGAGCGATGGCGCGCCAGGTTCGATCTGAGGTAACCCGGCGAAAGATTCTCGATGCCGCGATCGATGTCTTCGGCGAGGTCGGATATGCCGCCGCCGCATGGGGCACGATCATCGAGCGGACGGGTATGACCAAAGGCGCCTTGTACCACCATTTCGATTCGAAAGAATCGTTGGCGTCCGACATCATCGACGAAGGTTCCGAGGCGCTCGTGGCGGCCTTCCGCAACGTGTGTGGGCCGGGCTCACCCGCGCTGGAGAACATGATCCACGGCACCTTCGCGCTCGCCAATGTGATCACCGTGGACAAGACGGCCCGTGCGGCCGAGCAATTGACCGCCGTCCTCAGCGGATTCAACGAAGCGGCCGCGCGCTCCTACGCACGCTGGGTGGCGGAGATGGCCGCCCAGGCCCGGCGGGCGATCGCCGAAGGTGATCTGCGGGATGATGTCGACCCGGACCTTTTCAGCCAGGCGATCGTCGGTGCCATGATCGGGACGCGGTTGCTCACCATCGCGATGTCCGGAAGTCGTACCAACGACCAGCTGGCCGACGAGCTCAGCACGGGATTGCGCCAGATATGGGCACTTCTGCTGCCCGGCGTCGCTTCCGACGCGTCGTTCCCCTATTTCGATCAGTTCCTTGCCCGCGAAGCCCTGCGCCACGGCCAGCCCGCTGCGCCGGCAGGCGGCACCGACCCGGTGGCGGAGAGCGGCTGAGTTACCGCTCCTCTTCCCACAGCTGTTCGGTCAGGTCTTGAAACGCCGCCAGCGCGAATTGATCGTCCGCCCGCAGCACCGCGGATCGGCTCATCAGTGCTCGCACCACCGATCCGTCCTTGTGCGCCAGTTCGACGACCTGGTTGGCCAGGGAATGGACGACGGAGAGGGGGACCAAGGATTCCTCGGGCGGAGCCTGATGGAAGATCTGATGAAACTTCAGGCACAACACCTCTTCGGGCTCAAAGCCCACCATCTGTGCGAACGCGGTGTTGGTGAACAAGATACTGCCGTCGTGCTCGATAGCGAGCACAGGAACCGGGATCCGTTCCAGCACGACCAGAGCAGGCAACTGCTTCAACGAGGTCATCGGCGATTGGCTGGGTTGCCGGTTCCGTCGTCGCTCCACAAGCCGATTATCGCCTATCGGCGAGTATGGCCCGCGCAAATGCGCCCGGACGGGTGTCGACCCGGTACGCGCCGGCGGACTATGCCCTTGTGGCGCAATGGAACTCGGGCTTATTCCGGCGGTTGGTAGCGCGGGAAGACTCCCGCCGGCGCGGGCAGCGCGGTCCCCGGAACCAGCCGGACATCCACCGCGGTGAATGACCGTTGGTCATCGCCCTGGCCGAGTAAGTCCAGCAGCTTGGCGGCCGATTCCGGCATGACCGGCTGCACCAGCAACGCCGCGGTGCGGACGACTTCGCAGGTGACGTAGAGGACGGTACGAAACCGCGTCTGATCGGCCTCGGACTCGCTCTTGCGCAACACCCACGGCTGCTCGGCCGAGAAGTACTTGTTCGCATCGCCGAGCATCAGCCAAATCGCTTCGAGGGCCAGATGCATCGCCTGCACGCCGAAATGTTCCCGCGCCCGCCCTAATAGGCCGTCGGCCGTCGTCAGCAGCGCGGTGTCGGCGTCGGTGAATTCGCCGGGTTCGGGCACCACCGCGGCCAGATTCTTGGCCACCATCGATAGCGACCGTTGGGCCAAATTGCCCAACTCGTTGGCCAGATCGGTGTTGATCCGGGTGACGATCGCCTCTTCGCTGTAACTGCCGTCCTGGCCGAACGGCACTTCCCGCAACAGGAAGTAGCGCACCTGATCCACCCCGTAGGTATCGACCAGGGCTTCGGGCGCGACGATGTTGCCCACCGACTTGCTCATCTTCTCGCCCCGGTTGAGCAGAAACCCGTGCGCGAAAACCCTTCGCGGCAGCTCGATTCCGGCTGACATCAAAAACGCCGGCCAGTAGACGGCATGGAACCTGATGATGTCCTTGCCGATCATGTGGAGGTCGGCGGGCCAGTATCGGCGGAAGGAATCCGAATCGGTGTCTGGGTAGCCCACCCCGGTCAGGTAGTTGGTCAGCGCGTCGACCCAGACGTACATGACGTGATCGGGTTGGCCGGGCACCGGCACGCCCCAGTCGAACGAGGTGCGCGAGATGGACAGGTCACGCAGGCCGCCCGACACGAAACTGACGATTTCGTTGCGCCGCACCTCCGGAGCGATGAAGTCCGGGTTGGCCGCGTAGTGCGCCAGCAGCTTGTCGGTGTAGGCCGACAACCGGAAGAAATACGTCTGCTCCTCGGTCCAGGTCACCGGGGTGCCGGTCTCGACGGCGATCCGCGTTCCGTCCACCTCCGTGGTTTCGGCTTCGACGAAGAACCGCTCGTCGCGCACCGAATACCAACCGGAATAGGAATCCAGGTAGATGTCGCCGGCGGCCTCCATCCGCCGCCAAATCTCCTTGGAGGCCTCGTGGTGGTCGGCGTCGGTGGTCCGGATGAACCGGTCGAAGGAGATGTTCAGCTTCTCCTGCAGGCGCTGGAACAGGTCGGAGTTCCGGCGAGCCAGCTCGGCGGTGGGCAGCCCCTCCGCCTCTGCGGCCTGGGCCATCTTGAGGCCGTGCTCGTCAGTCCCGGTCAGGAAACGCACATCGAAGCCGTCGAGCCGGTTGAACCGCGCGATGGCGTCGGTGGCGATGTATTCGTACGCGTGCCCCAGGTGCGGGGCGGCGTTGGGGTAGGTGATCGCGGTGGTGACGTAGTAGGGCTGCAATGGCTGCTGTGGCTTCATCGGAATTCCACCCTATTGTGTGCGGGTGGGTTCTCAGCGCTCCGGTAAACGAGAGGCACCTCCGGCGCCGGAGCCGCTGGCGCCCTTGATCGACGCCCACACCCATCTCGACGCGTGCGGCGCTGCGGATGCCGGCGACGTGCGGGCCATCGTCGAGCGTGCGGCCGCGGTCGGCGTGACGGCGGTGGTCACCATCGCCGACGACCTCGCGTCGGCGCGCTGGGTGACCCGGGCCGCGGAATGGGACCCGCGGGTTTATGCCGCAGTGGCCTTGCACCCGACCCGCGCCGACGCGCTCACCGATGACGCACGCGCCGAGATCGAACAGCTGGCGTCGCACCCGCGGGTGGTGGCGGTAGGCGAGACCGGAATGGACATGTACTGGCCGGGCCGCCTGGACGGCTGCGCGCAGCCCGGCGTGCAGCGGGAAGCCTTCGCCTGGCATATCGACCTGGCCAAGCGGATCGGGAAACCCCTGATGATCCACAACCGGAACGCCGACGCGGAGGTGCTCGACGTATTGCGGGCCGAAGGCGCACCCGAGACCGTGATCTTCCACTGCTTCTCGTCGGACAGCGCCATGGCGTGCGAGTGCGTGGCTGCCGGCTGGATGGTCAGCCTGTCCGGGACGGTGAGCTTTCGCAACGCCCGCGAGCTACGCGAAGCGGTTCCGTTGTTGCCCGTGGAGCAGCTGTTGGTGGAGACGGATGCGCCCTTCTTGACCCCGCATCCCTACCGGGGCGCAGCGAACGAACCGTATTGCCTTCCCTATACCGTGCGCGCGCTGGCTGAGCTGGTAGATCTTCGTCCCGAAGAACTCGCCCAAGTCACCACGAGCAATGCTCGGCGGGTCTATCGGCTGGGCCAGAAGTAGCCGCTCGCTGCTAACAGAGCGGCCGCGGGAGTTGCTGAACATTGGCCAGTTCGTTACCGTCTTGTGATCGAACGGTTAGGGCCTCGATCTTCTGAAGGGCCCATTTTGTCATTTTTGGTTGTGAGGGTCGTAAAGGGTTGCCTAGGTCGGGGATTGACGCGAATTGACTGTGCTTAAACAACTTCACCAGAACCCATCGCCGATGTTGCGCCTTTTGGTTGGCGCTCTGTTGCTGGTTTTGACGTTCGCCGGCGGGTATGCGGTCTCCGCATCGAAGAGGGTCACGCTGACGATCGACGGCACCGCGATGCGGGTGACCACGATGCGCTCGCGGGTCATCGACATCATCCGGGAGAACGGGTTCACCGTGGACCCACGCGACGACCTGTACCCGGCGGCTGACGCGGCGGTCCATGACGCCGACAACATCGTGCTGCGGCGCAGCCGGCCGCTGGAGATCTCACTGGACGGCCACGACGCCAAGAAAGTGTGGACGACGGCGTCCACGGTGGACGAGGCGCTGGCCCAACTCGCGATGACCGACACCGCCCCGGCGGCGGCGTCGCGGGCCACCCGGGTCCCGCTGGCAGGCATGGCGCTGCCGGTCGTCAGCGCCAAGACCGTTCAGATCAACGACGGCGGCACGATGCGCACGGTGCACCTGCCTGCGCCGACGGTTGCGGCGCTGCTGACCGCCGCCGGTGTGCCCCTGCAGGACAGCGATCAGGTGGTCCCCGGTGCCATGTCCCCGATTTACGACGGCATGGAGATCGACGTGACCCGTAACCGCATCGAGCGGGTCACCGAGCGGGTACCGCTGCCGCCGAACGCGCGTCGCGTCGAGGACCCGGAGATGAACATCAGCCGCGAGGTCGTCGAGGACCCCGGAAACCCGGGCACGCAGGACGTGACCTTCGCGGTCGCCGAGGTCAACGGCGTCGAGACCGGCCGGCTGCCGGTTTCCAACGTGGTGATCACCCCGGCCCGCGACGCGGTCCTGCGGGTGGGAACCAAGCCGGGCACCGAGGTGCCCCCGGTGAGTGCGGGAGCCACCTGGGACGCCATCGCGGGCTGTGAGGCCGGCGGAAACTGGGCGATCAACACCGGCAACGGGTACTTCGGCGGGGTGCAGTTCGACCAGGGCACCTGGGAGCGCAACGGCGGGCTGCGGTACGCGCCGCGCGCGGACCTTGCCACCCGTGAGGAGCAGATCGCCGTCGCCGAGGTGACCCGAGAGCGCCAAGGCTGGGGTGCCTGGCCGGTGTGCAGCGGACGAGCGGGTGCCCGCTGACCATCCGGCTCCTCGGGCGCACCGAGATCAGGCGGCTGGCCAAAGAGCTCGAATTCCGGCCACGGAAATCCCTCGGCCAGAACTTCGTCCACGACGCCAACACCGTGCGACGGGTGGTCTCGGCGTCCGGGATCGGCCGGTCTGACCACGTCCTGGAAGTCGGTCCGGGCCTCGGTTCGCTGACGCTGGCGCTGCTCGACCGCGGCGCTAGCGTCACCGCCGTCGAGATCGATCCGGTGCTCGCCGGCCGCCTGCCACAGACCGTCGCGGAACACTCCCACAGCGAGAGCCAGCGGTTGACGGTGCTCAACCACGACGTCTTGACGCTTCGCCGGGAGCAACTGGCCACCGAGCCGACAGGCCCGACAGCCCTGGTCGCCAATCTGCCCTACAACGTCGCGGTTCCGGCGCTGTTGCATCTGCTTGCCGAGTTTCCGTCCATCCGCGTCCTGACGGTGATGGTGCAAGCCGAGGTCGCCGAGCGGCTCGCCGCCGAGCCCGGTGGCAAGGAATACGGTGTGCCCAGCGTCAAGGTGCGCTACTACGGCCGGGTTCGCCGCTGCGGCACGGTGTCGCCGACGGTCTTCTGGCCGATTCCGCGGGTCTATTCCGGGCTGGTGCGCATCGACCGATACGAGACGGCGCCTTGGGGACTGGCCGAGCCCACCGACCCGGCCTTCCGTCAGCGGGTGTTCCGACTCATCGACATCGCGTTCGCCCAGCGGCGCAAGACCTCCCGCAACGCGTTCGCCGAATGGGCGGGCTCGGGCAACGAATCGGCGAGTCGGCTGCTCGCGGCCAGCATCGATCCCGCCCGTCGCGGTGAGACGCTGTCCATCGAGGACTTCGTCCGGCTGCTGCGGCGATCCGAGGCGGACGAAACCGCCGCCTCCGGCCAGGACGCCGAGCTGGGCCCGATTTCCGGACACGTTCCGGCGACCTGACGACCGGCTGGGTGTGCGGGCGCCCGCAGCGATAGTCTGCTGCGGTGGCTGGGAATGTCTGACGGCAACACCGCCGAGCTGTGGGTGCCTACCGGCTCCGTCACCGTTCGGGTGCCCGGGAAGGTCAACCTCCACTTGGCGGTCGGTGATCGCCGCGACGACGGCTATCACGAGCTGACGACGGTGTTTCATGCCGTTTCGCTGGTCGACGAGGTCACCGTGCGCAACGCCGACGTATTGTCGCTCGAACTCGTCGGCGAGGGTGCCGATCAGTTGCCCACCGACGAGCGCAACCTGGCCTGGCAGGCGGCCGAGCTGATGGCCGAACACGTGGGCCGCGCACCCGATGTGTCGATCTTGATCGACAAATCCATTCCGGTGGCCGGCGGCATGGCCGGTGGCAGTGCCGATGCCGCGGCGGTGCTGGTCGCGATGAACTCACTGTGGGAGCTCAACGTGCCCCGCCGCGACCTGCGCATGCTCGCCGCGCGGTTGGGCAGCGATGTGCCCTTCGCGCTGCACGGCGGTACCGCGCTGGGAACCGGCCGCGGCGAGGAGCTGGCCACCGTGTTGTCCCGGAACACCTTCCACTGGGTGCTCGCGTTCGCCGAGAGCGGGCTGTTGACTCCGGCGGTGTTCGCCGAGCTGGACCGGCTCAGGGAGATCGGCGACCCGCCCCGGCTCGACGAACCCGGGCCGGTGCTGGCCGCGCTGGCCGCGGGCGATCCCGAGCAGCTGGCGCCGCTGCTGGGCAACGAAATGCAGGCGGCCGCGGTGAGCCTGGACCCGGCGCTGCGGCGCGCTCTGCGCGCAGGCGTGGATGCCGGTGCGCTGGCGGGCGTCGTATCCGGCTCGGGCCCGACCTGCGCCTTCCTGTGTGCCTCGGAGGATGCGGCGATCGACATCGGCGCGCAGCTGTCCGGGGCGGGTGTTTGCCGAACCGTTCGGGTGGCCACCGGGCCGGTGCCCGGCGCCCGCGTGGTGCCTGCCCCCGCAGACAACGACGACTACCGGTGACTTTCGGCGATTTCGGTGACTTCGGCCGGTGACTTCCGGTGACCCGAGCGTGGCCGGAGTGTGAAATCCGCCTCAAAACGCTCGACAGTTTGGCAGGTACTTAAGAAATGTTTAAGATAATCGACGGTGAAGACTAACGATCGGCGAGAACACGCGGTTTCCGCGTTCGTTTGGCCTGATGCCGAGCGGTCCTCGGCGATGTCGAACCGAGATCTAACCGCTGCCCAACCGTATGCGTGTGGCTGCTGCGAAGTTGTGTCCAGCAGGCGGAATATGAAAATCCGGACCCTGGGGCCGGAACCGAGGAGGTTGCTGTGAGCAGGTTTACCGAGAACATGTTCCGCAATGCTCGCGAGAGCACCAAGGGCATGGTGACGGGTGAACCCCACACTCCGGTCCGCCACACCTGGGGCGAGGTGCACCAGCGGGCACTGCGGATCGCCGGTGGGCTGGCAGCCGCCGGCGTGGGCCACGGCGACGCGGTCGGTGTGCTGGCCGGCGCTCCGGTGGAGATCGCACCGACCGGCCAGGGCTTGTGGGCGCGCGGCGCCAGCCTGACCATGCTGCATCAACCCACCCCGCGCACCGACTTGGCGCTGTGGGCCGAGGACACCATGACCGTCATCGACATGATCGAGGCCAAGGCGGTCATCGTCTCCGATCCGTTCATGCCTGCCGTGCCGGTGCTCGAGCAGCGCGGCGTCAAGGTTCTGACCGTCGAGCAGCTGCTGGCGAGCGATCCGGTCGAGCCCGTCGAGACCGGTGAGGACGACCTGGCCCTGATGCAGCTGACGTCGGGTTCGACGGGGTCACCTAAAGCCGTCCAGATCACGCACCGCAACGTGTATTCCAACGCCGAGGCGATGTTCATCGGCGCGCAGTACAACGTCGAGACCGACGTGATGGTCAGCTGGCTGCCGTGCTTCCACGACATGGGGATGATCGGCTTCTTGACCGTGCCGATGTACTTCGGCGCCGAGCTGGTCAAAGTGACGCCGATGGACTTCCTGCGCGACACGTTGCTGTGGGCCAAGTTGATCGATAAATACAAGGGGACCATGACGGCCGCCCCCAACTTCGCCTACTCGTTGTTCGCCAAGCGGCTGCGCAAGCAGGCCCAGCCCGGCCAGTTCGATCTGTCGACGCTGCGCTTCGCGCTGTCGGGCGCCGAGCCGGTGGAGCCGGCCGACGTCGAGGACCTGATCGACGCGGGTAAGCCGTTCGGGCTGAGGGCCTCGGCCATACTTCCGGCCTACGGCATGGCGGAGACCACGCTGGCGGTGTCGTTCAGCGAATGCAACGCGGGCCTGGTGGTCGACGAGGTGGACGCCGACCTGATGGGCGCGCTGCGCCGGGCGGTTCCCTCCACCCGCGGCAACACCCGCCGGCTGGCCTCGCTGGGGCCGCTGCTGCACGGCATCGAGGCCCGCGTCGTCGACGAGAACGGCAACGCGCTGCCCGCCCGCGGCGTGGGAGTCATCGAGCTGCGTGGCGAGTCGTTGACGCCGGGCTACATCACGATGGGCGGGTTCATGCCCGCCCAGGACGAGCACGGCTGGTACGACACCGGTGACCTGGGCTACCAGATGGAGAACGGCCACGTCGTGGTGTGCGGCCGGGTCAAGGACGTCATCATCATGGCCGGCCGCAACATCTACCCGACCGACATCGAGCGCGCGGCGGGCCGCGTCGACGGTGTGCGTCCGGGGTGTGCGGTGGCCGTGCGGCTCGACGCCGGGCATTCGCGTGAGTCGTTCGCCGTGGCGGTCGAGTCGAACGCCTTCGAAGATCAAGCCGAGGTGCGGCGCATCGAGCACCAGGTGGCCCACGAGGTGCTCAAAGAGGTCGACATGCGACCACGCAATGTCGTGGTGCTGGGCCCGGGGACCATCCCGAAGACGCCGTCCGGCAAGCTGCGGCGGGCGAATTCGGTCACCCTCGTCACCTAGTCTGCTCGCGGATTCCCCCCGAGCGTGCGCAGTTGTACGCGTTTCGCGGCGTGTCGTCGTACAGACATGCACGCTCGCGGGGCCAAGTGGGGGCGCGCTTTACCAAGCGTGCACGCGGTTCTGCGCGGACTCCAGCCCCAGTTGGATGAGTAGCTCGGTGGCGTCGGCAGCCTGCTCGCAGATGGTCGGGATCTCGGGGCGCTCGGTCGCGGTGAAGTTCTCCAACACGAACGCCGCGGGGTCTTTGCGTCCCGGCGGACGGCCGATCCCGATCCGCACCCGTTGAAAGTCCTTGGTGCCCAGCGCGGCGGCTACCGAGCGCACCCCGTTGTGGCCGCCTTCGCCGCCGCCGATCTTGAGCCGAATGCGGCCAAAATCGAGGTCGAGCTCGTCGTGGACGACGATGATGTCGGCCGGCGGCACCGAGTAGAACTTGGCCAGCGGGCCGACTTGGCGGCCCGACTCGTTCATGTAGCAGCGCGGCTTGGCCAGCAATACCGAGTGCCCGGCTAGTCGGCCGCTGACGACTTCGGCGCCGGAACGCTTGTGCGCCTTGAATTTCGAGCCCACCCGCGCGGCGAGCAGGTCGGCAACCAGGAACCCGAGGTTGTGCCGGGTCCGGGCGTAGTTCTCGCCCGGGTTTCCCAGGCCGACCACCAGAAGCGGCTCGGCCACGTCGTGATCCGCCTACTCGGACGCGTCGTCGGCTTTGCCGGTCTCGGACTCGCCGGCCTCGTCGTCCGCCGCTTTCGCCCTCGCCTTCGGCTTCCTCGCCCGCGCCCTCTTCCTCGAGGTCCTCGGCGGTCGGCGCGTTCACCACGTTGACCACCAGCAGGTCGGGGTCGGAAATCAGGTTGACGCCCTCGGGCAGCGGGACCTGCCCGGCGGTGAACTGGGTGCCCGGTTCGGCGCCCTCGATCGACACGGTCAACTGCTCGGGAATGGAGAGCGCCTCAGCCTCGATCTCGATGGCGTTGGTCTCCTGGGTGACCAGGGTGTCGGGCGCGGGGTCGCCCTCGACGACGACCGAGACCTCGACGACGACCTTCTCGCCGCGACGCACGACCAGCAGGTCGGCGTGCTGAATGCTGCGACGGATCGGGTGGATGTCGAGCGCTTTGGTCAGTGCCAGCGCCTCCTTGCCGCCGATGTCGAGGGTCAACACCGCGTTGGTGCCCGAATGGCGCAGGACGGCCGCGAAGTCGTGCGCGGGCAGCTCCAGGTGCTGGGGATCTTCGCCGTGGCCGTACATCACCGCGGGAATCTTGCCCTCGCGCCGGGCTCGGCGCGACGCGCCCTTGCCGGTCTGCTCGCGCAGCGTCGCGGTGAGTTTGTTGACCGGGTTTCTAGCCATCGTGTCGCTCCTGTGTGCTCGGCACCTAAATTGGGGGCACGGCCAAGAGCTCGACAATCAGTCGGTCTCCGTCGATAACGGTGTCGGCGGAAGTCTCTGGGGCCGCCGGCCACCCTCGCCGTGACGCCCGGTCAGGTTAACGCATCAGCACCTCGGACCGGAAATTCAGTCACATCGGTCACACTTATGCGATCAGAGCGCAAACTTGGTGCCGGTGAGCTGCTCGGACAGGTCCCACAGCGCGGTCGCGGTAGCCGCATCCTGCGCCCGCGGGCTGCGTCCGACCGGCTGGGTGCGCCCGACGGAGCCGAATCGGGGGCCGACGAAGGTGTTGCCCGGCAAGTCTTGCGACGCCGCGTACAACGTCTGGCGCGCCCCGAAATCGGCGTCGGTGGACACCACTCGGGTGGCGGCCAGCATCACTGCGTCGCGCAGCTTGTGGCCGGAGTGCCCTTGCAAGTTGGTGTGCGAGTAGCCGGGATGGGCCGCCTCTGCGCGCAGCGGCGAACCCGCTGCGGCCAAGCGGCGCTGCAGCTCGCTGGTGAACAACAGGTTGGCGAGCTTCGACTGGCTGTAAGCCAGCCAGGGCGCGTACCGCCGGGTTTCCCAGTTCAGGTCGTCGAAGTCGATGCGGCCCGGCCAGTGCAGCGATCGAGGACACCGTCACGACCCGGTCGGTGAGCTTGGGCAACAACAGGTTGGTCAGCGCGAAGTGCCCGAGGTGATTGGTGCCGATCTGGCTCTCGAAACCGTCGACGGTCACGGCGTACGGGCACGCCATGATCCCAGCGTTGTTGATCAGGACGTCGGCCTTGTCCACCCCGTCGGCGAACCGGCGCACCGACGACAGATCCTGCAGGTCGAGCTGGCGCACCTCGATATCGCCCGCGATCTGCCGCGCGGCGGCCTCACCCTTGCTCGGGGTGCGCACGGCCATGATCACCGCGGCGCCGGTGCGGGCCAACTCACGGGCGGTCACCGCGCCCAATCCACTGTTGGCACCGGTGACGATCACGGTGCGCCCGGCGAAGGACGGTAAATCTGCGGCGGTCCAGTCAGTCATGCCTGGTTAGCCTACTGAGGCTTTTCCGGGTCGAATACGGCTTACTTGGCGGCGACGACGAGCCCGCGGATGATCGCCTCGATGTCGCCGGCCTGCGCGACGGCCTCGTTGGCCAGGCTGGTGATCGAGAGCTGAACCAGGTAGCGCTGCTTGCCCGGTGCCGAGCCGGTGGGCAGGACCATGCGGTTGAAGCTGTGCAGCCGCGCGCCCCCGAGGTCGTAGCTGCCCTGGATCATCGACGAGGGAAAGCCGTTGAAGTCCGCCGTCGAGGCTTCCAGCTGCTTGAAGTTCTCGAATGACTGGACATCGGCGTTGGCGTGCGTGATCGCCTCGGCGGCGTTGAAATCCCCTTGCAGCCTGAACACCGCCAACATGGCCGCGGGATATTTGCCGCCTTTGGAAATGATCTCGGTGGGCGGGGGCCCTTGCGGATTGTTGTTCGGCGCCGGCGTCCAGCCCGGTGGTGTCGGGATCGACACGGTCAGGTCGGTCAGCGCGTTCGGTGGCACCGGCTGACCGGTGACACCGATACTTTCCAGGTACTTCGCGAACGGGATCGGCTTGACCGGGGTCGTCGGGCCGGCGCTGCTCGACGCGGTTGTCGACGTCGCCAAGATCGACTGGAAGTCAGGGGGTTTCGTCTCGCAGGCGGCTGCCGAGAGGGCCAGCGCGACTATCGCGACCGCCAAACGCGATCTCACAGAATCTCGCGGACCGCGTCGATCGGCCGAGCCAGCCGGGTTCCCTTCTTCGTGACGACGAATGGCCGTTCGATCAGGATGGGGTGTTCGGCCATCGCGTCGAGCAACTGCTCGTCAGTCGCGTCGGCGAGGTTGAGTTCGGCATAGAGCGACTCACGTTTGCGTACGGCCGTGCGCACGTCGATGCCGGCGTCGCGGATCATGCGTGCCAGCTCGTCGCGCGACGGCGGTGTTTTCAGGTACTGGACGATGGTGGGCTCAAAGCCGTTGTCCCGCAACAAGTCCAGCGTCTTACGTGAGGTGCTGCACTTGGGGTTGTGGTAGATGATGGTGTTGTCTGCCTCAGCAGCCATCTAGGCGTCCCCGTCGAATAGCCCTGTGACCGAGCCGTTTTCGAAGACCGCGCGAATGGTGCTGGCCAGCAGCGGCGCGATGGACAGCACGGTGAGCTGAGGGAAGCGCTTCTCCTCGCCGATCGGGAGCGTGTTCGTGACGATCACCTCGCGGGCGCCGCACGAGGCCAGCCGCTCGGCGGCCGGGTCGGACAGCACGCCATGGGTGGCCGCGATGATCACGTCGCCGGCACCGTCGTCGTGCAGGAGCTTTACCGCGCCGGCGATGGTGCCGCCGGTGTCGATCATGTCGTCGATCAGCACACAGGTGCGCCCGGCGACTTCGCCGACGACGCGGTTGGAAACCACCTGGTTGGGCACCCGGGGGTCGCGCGTCTTGTGGATGAAGGCCAGCGGGACGCCGCCCAGCGCGTCGGCCCATTTCTCAGCGATGCGAACCCGGCCGGAATCGGGGGAGACGACCACCATGTTGCCGTCCGGGTAGTTCTCCCTGATGTAGCCGGTCAGCAGATTCTGACCGCGCATGTGGTCGACCGGGCCGTCGAAGAAACCCTGGATCTGATCGGTGTGCAGATCGACCGTCACGATCCGGTCGGCACCCGCCGTCTTGAGCAGATCGGCCACCAGCCGTGCCGAGATCGGTTCGCGACCGCGGTGCTTCTTGTCCTGCCGGGCGTAGGGGTAGAACGGCATCACCGCGGTGATGCGCTTGGCGCTGCCGCGCTTGAGCGCGTCGATCATGATCAGCTGTTCCATCAGCCACCGGTTCACCGGTGCCGGGTAGGACTGCAGGACGAACGCGTCACAACCGCGCACCGACTCGTCGAAGCGCACGAAGATCTCGCCGTTGGCGAACTCCCGCGCCGTCTGCGCGGTGACGTGGACGTCGAGCTCCTTGGCGACCTGCTCGGCGAGTTCGGGATGCGAGCGGCCGCCGAAGAGCATCAGATTTTTGCGATTATCGGTCCAGTCGTGGCTCACCGTGCTGCCCTCGCGCGTTCGGGATCGATCGGAATACAAACCGGGATGCAAATCGAAAACTCATCGTACGTAGCGAAGAGTACCGATATGTGGCCGGGTTGCCGGTATCCGAATTCACGGTGTCTATTCGGCTTCGGGGACCTGTTTGGTCTGTTTACCAGCCTTTTCTGAAGCCTTCTCCAACGCCTTCTTGGCGGCCTCAGCTGCCGCGCTGCCCGGGCGCTTGCGCTGCACCCAGTTTTCGATGTTGCGCTGCGGACCGGCGGACACCGCCAGCGCGCCGGGCGGGACGTTCTCGCGCAGCACGGTGCCCGCGCCGGTGTAGGCGCCATCGCCGACGGTCACCGGCGCCACGAACATGGTGTCCGAGCCGGTGCGCACGTGCGAGCCGATGGTGGTCCGCCGCTTGGTCGCGCCGTCGTAGTTGACAAACACGCTGGACGCCCCGATGTTGCTGTGCTCGCCGATGTCGGCGTCACCGACGTAGGTCAGGTGCGGCACCTTGGTGCCTGCGCCGATGTTGGCGTTCTTGACCTCGACGAACGCGCCGAGCTTACCGTCATCGCCCAATACGGTGCCGGGCCGCAGATATGTGAACGGGCCTACCGTGGCGCCGCCGCCGATCGCTGACGACGTGCCGTGTGTACGGACCACCGAGGCGCCGTCGCCGACGGTCACGTCGGTCAGGGTGGTGTCCGGACCGACATCGCAGTGACTGCCGATCTGGGTGCGGCCGAGCAGCTGGGTGCCGGGGTGGATGATGGTGTCGCGGCCGATCGTCACGTCGACGTCGATCCAGGTGGTGGCCGGATCGATGACGGTGACCCCGGCCATCTGGTGGGCCGCCACGATCCGGCGGTTCAGCTCGGCCCCCAGCTCGGCCAATTGGACGCGGTTGTTGACGCCGGCCACCAGCGCGCTGTCGTCGACGTGTTGCGCGTGCACGGTTCGGCCGTCGCGCCGCAGGATGGAGATGACGTCGGTGAGGTAGAGCTCCTGCTGGGCGTTGTCGGAGCTCAGGCGCCCGATTGCGGAGCGCAGCGCGGCGATGTCGAAGGCGTAGACGCCGGTGTTGACCTCGCGGATCTCGCGCTGCGAGGGCGTCGCGTCGGTCTGCTCCACGATCGCCATCACTTCGTTGTCCTGGGTGCGCAGGATGCGGCCGTATCCGAACGGGTCGCTCAGCGTCGTGGTCAGCACTGTCACCGCCGCGCCCTGACCGTGGCCGGCCGCACTGTGCGTCGCGATCAGATTGGCCAGGGTGTCGGCGTCCAAGAGGGGAGTGTCGCCCGCTGCGACGACGACGATGCCTGAGTAGTCCTCGGGCAGCGCGGACAGGCCGCAACGCACGGCGTCGCCGGTGCCCTGGGGCCGGTCCTGCAGTGCGACGTCGATCGTGCGGCCCAGGGTGTCGGCCAACTCGGCCACCAGCGGGGAGATGCGCTGGTGATCATGACTGAGCACCACGACGAGATGCTGCGGCGCCAGTTTGGTCATCGCGTGCAGGGAATGCGACAACATGCTGCGGCCGGCGATGGTGTGCAGCACCTTCGGGGTGTCGGACCGCATCCGGGTGCCGGGGCCGGCCGCGAGCACCAGGACCGCGGTGTCACGACGAGACGTCATGGTTCTCCCTTTTTCTCGCGAACGTGCGTGTCAGATCGCCGACACGCCGTCCAGCGTGTCATTTCATGCACGCTCGCGGCAAAGAGCTCGCCCATATTTGGGCTCCGTCGCCAGGACTCGAACCTGAACTATCTGAACCAAAATCAGAGGTGCTGCCGATTACACCACGACGGATTGCGCGACCACGGGAGCCGAGGGCGACCATCACTTTAATCGTTCGGCGGATACCCTTGGTGACGTGGCTGTGCCGGATCGAGGGCCCGAAAAAGAGCTGGACAAAGAGGTGAGGCCGCCACGCGCCCGGATGACCGGCAGCGAGCGCCGACTCCAACTCATCGGCATCGCCCGCTCGCTCTTTGCCGAACGCGGCTACGAAGGCACCTCGATCGAAGAGATCGCGCTCCGTGCCAACGTCTCCAAACCCGTCGTCTACGAGCATTTCGGCGGCAAGGAGGGCCTGTACGCCGTGGTCGTCGACCGCGAGATGTCGGCGTTGCTGGACGGCATCACCTCGTCGTTGACCAACAACCGGTCCCGAGTGCGCGTCGAACGAGTCGCGCTGGCGTTGCTGACCTACGTCGAAGAGCGCACCGACGGCTTCCGCATCATGATCCGCGACTCGCCGGCCGCGATCAGCTCGGGCACCTATTCCAGCCTGCTCAACGACGCCGTCAGCCAGGTCAGCTCGATCCTGGCCGGCGACTTCGCCCGCCGCGGCCTGGACCCGGACCTGGCGCCGCTGTACGCCCAGGCGCTGGTGGGTTCGGTGTCGATGACCGCGCAGTGGTGGCTGGACACGCGCGAACCCAAGAAGGAAGTCGTCGCCGCGCACCTGGTCAACCTGATGTGGAACGGCCTGACCCACCTGGAACCCGATCCCCAGTTGCAGGACGACGAGTAACCCTCAGTCGAAGACGTTGAGCCGTTCGCGAACGATCAGGTGCGCGAGGCGCGTGTGGGAGGCCACCGTCAGAATCACCCGCAGTCGCGTGACAGCAGGTCAGCGACCGTTTCACGGCGAACCAGCTGGCGGGTCCGGCCGTTCTTGACCGCCACCAGCGGCGGCCGCCCGACCATGTTGTAGTTGGACGCCATGCTGTGGTGGTAGGAGCCGGTGCAGGCCACCGCGAGCAGGTCACCGGGATGCACGTCGGCCGGCAGCTCGATGTCGCGGGCGATCTCGTCGCCCGCCTCGCAATGGCGGCCCGCCACGGTGACGCGCTGCTTGATGCCCAGCGAATGCCGGTTTGCCAGCGCGACGGTGTATTGCGAGCCGTACAACGCGACCCGCGGGTTGTCGCTCATGCCGCCGTCGACGGCGACGAACGTCCGGCCACCCGGCCGCGATTTCACCGAGCACACCCGATACAGGGTGACGCCGGAGCGGGCGCTGATGCCGCGACCGGGCTCGACGACGATTGCGGGCCGGGGGAAGTGCTCGGCGGCACACGCCTCGTCCAGCGCATCCTCGATGACCCGGGCCAGTTGGTCGAGGTCGAGCTCCGGATCACCGGAGATATAGGGGACGGCGTGGCCGCCGCCGATGTTGAGTTCGGTGAGGATGACGCCGTGTTTGGCGCGGATGTCGGCCATGACGGCGATCATCCGGTGAATCGCTTCGCCGTACAGGGCCGGGTCGGCGACCTGGGATCCGATATGGCAGTGCAGCCCGATCAGATCGAGAATCGGGTGCGCCAGCACGCGTTGCACCGCGTCGGCGGCGTGATCGGCGGTCAGCGTGAAGCCGAACTTCTGGTCGCTGATTCCGGTCGTGACCGCCCGGTGGCCGTGGATGTCGATGTCGGGGGTCACCCGGATGAGCACCCGCTGGCGCTGGCGCGCGAGGCCCGCGAGATAAGCGATCTCGATGCACGAATCCAGCACGATGCGCCCGACCCCCACGCCCACCGCATTGCGCAACTCATCGAGCGATTTCGCGTTGCCGTGCATGATGATCCGGGCGGGATCGGTTCCAGCGGCCAGCGCGACGGCCAATTCACCGGCCGAGCACACGTCGATGCCGAGCCCCTCTTCGCGCGCCCACCGCGCCACCGCGGTGGTCAGCAGCGACTTGCCGGCATAGACCACCTCGGCCTCGCGCAACGCCTTGCGATAGCGGCGGGCGCGGTTGCGGAAGTCGGCTTCGTCGATCACGTAGGTCGGGGTGCCGAACTCGTCGGCGATATCGGTGAGAGGCACGCCGCCGATGCACAGCCGGCCCTCCTCGTCCGAGTGGGTGGTGGCAGGCCAGATAGCGCTGTCGAACCGCCGGGGCGCCGCCTTACCAAGAGACGGCAGGATGTCTACCAATGTCATGACTTCAAAATGCGCCCCGCTGGGGTCGATGACCGCTTTCCTTACGATCCCTTGACGCCTGCGGGCCAAATTTGACGGTGTTCGGTGCGTGCAGAAGGCCTGCCGGCGCCACCTAGAATGGCGAATCATGACCGCACCGGGGACTGCATGCCCAGATACCCCGATCGCAGGGCTCGTCGAACTGGCGCTGACCGCGCCGACCTTCCAGCAGCTCATGCAGTCCACTGCTGGTGTACCCCCGGAATTGAGCCTGGTCGGCCCGGCCGCCGCGCGCCTCTTCGTGGCCAGTGCGCTGGCACAGCAGGGTTCCTTGCTGGTGGTCACCGCCACCGGGCGCGAAGCCGACGACCTCGCCGCTGAACTGCAGGGCGTCTTCGGCAGTGCGGTGGCCGTCTTCCCGTCCTGGGAGACCCTGCCGCACGAGCGGCTCTCACCCGGCGTCGACACCGTGGGCACGCGCCTGATGGTGCTGCGCCGGCTGGCCTATCCCGACGACACTCGGCTGGGCCCGCCGCTGCGAGTGGTGGTGACCGCGGCGCGCTCGCTGCTGCAGCCGATGGCACCGCAGCTTGGTCATCAGGAGCCGGTCACCCTGCGCGTCGGTCTGGAAGATCGGCTTCGAGGAAGTGATCGCCCGGCTGGTCGAGCTGGCCTACACCCGGGTGGACATGGTCGGCCGGCGCGGCGAGTTCGCCGTGCGCGGCGGGATCCTCGACATCTTCGCCCCGACCGCCGAGCACCCGGTGCGCGTCGAGTTCTGGGGCGACGAGGTCACCGAAATGCGGATGTTCTCGGTAGCCGATCAGCGCTCCATCCCGGAAATCGAGGTCCAGACGCTGATCGCGGTCGCCTGCCGCGAATTGCTGCTCACCGAGGACGTGCGGGCCCGGGCCGCCGAGCTGGTCGCTGCAGCAGGCCGCCGGCGGCCGCCAGGGCAAGCCGCCATCACCGGCAGTGTCACCGACATGCTGGCCAAGCTGGCCGAGGGCATCCCGGTCGACGGGATGGAGGCGCTCCTGCCGGTGCTGCGACCCGGACGATGGGGCAAACGCCCTACTGGTCGAACAGCTGGCCGAGGGAACGCCGGTGTTGGTATGCGACCCGGAAAAGGTGCTTACCAGGGCCGCAGACCTGATCAAGACCGGCCGGGAATTCCTGGAGGCGTCGTGGTCGGTCGCGGCCATGGGAACGGACGCGCCCGTCGACGTCGAGCAGCTCGGCGGTGCAGGATTCGCGGAACTCGACGAGGTGCGGGCCGCCGCGGCCCGGACCGGTCATCCGTGGTGGACGTTGAGCCAGCTCAGCGACGAATCGGCGGTCGAGCTGGACATCCGGGCTGCGCCGTCGGCGCGCGGTCACCAGCACGACATCGACGGCATTTTTGCCATGCTGCGCGCCCATGTCTCGACCGGCGGTTACGCCGTGCATGGTCACGCCTGGGACCGGGACCGCACATCGCGTGGTGGAGCGGCTGGCTGAGTCCGACACCCCGGCCGCCATGCTGGACGCGGGAGCGGCTCCCAAAAGAGGCGTGGTCGGGGTGCTCAAGGGTCCGCTGCACGGCGGCGTGGTGATACCCGGCGCCGACCTGGTCGTCATCACCGAAGCCGACCTGACCGGCAGCCGGGCCACCTCGGTCGAGGGCAAGCGACTGGCGGCCAAGCGGCGCAACACCGTCGACCCGCTGGCGCTGTCGGCCGGTGACCTGGTGGTGCACGATCAGCACGGCATCGGGCGGTTCGTGGAGATGACCGAACGCACCGTCGGCGGCGCCCGGCGCGAGTACCTGGTCCTGGAGTACGCCTCGGCCAAGAAAGGGGGGGGCGGTCAAAAAAACACAGACAAGCTGTTCGTCCCGATGGATTCCCTGGACCAGCTGTCGCGGTATGTCGGCGGTCAGGCGCCGGCGCTGAGCCGGCTGGGCGGCAGCGACTGGACCAACACCAAGACCAAGGCGCGTCGCGCGGTGCGCGAGATCGCCGGCGAGCTGGTGTCGCTGTACGCCAAGCGGCAGGCCAGCGCGGGACACGCGTTCGGCCCGGATACCCCGTGGCAGGCGGAGATGGAGGACGCGTTCGGTTTCACCGAGACCGTCGACCAGTTGACCGCCATCACCGAGGTCAAGTCCGATATGGAAAAGCCGATCCCGATGGACCGGGTGATCTGCGGCGACGTCGGCTACGGCAAGACCGAGATCGCGGTGCGCGCCGCCTTCAAGGCGGTGCAGGACGGCAAGCAGGTCGCGGTGCTGGTGCCGACGACGCTGCTGGCCGACCAGCATCTGCAGACGTTCAGCGATCGGATGGCCGGGTTTCCGGTGGTCGTCAAGGGACTGTCCCGGTTCACCGATCCAGCCGAGTCCCGCGCGGTGATCGACGGCCTGGCCGACGGGTCGGTGGACATCGTGATCGGCACGCACCGGCTGCTGCAGACGGGCGTGCGCTGGAAGGATCTGGGCCTGGTCGTGGTCGACGAGGAACAGCGGTTCGGCGTCGAGCACAAGGAGCACATCAAGTCGCTGCGCACCCACGTCGACGTTCTGACGATGAGCGCCACGCCGATCCCGCGCACCCTGGAGATGAGCCTGGCCGGGATCCGGGAGATGTCGACGATCCTGACGCCGCCGGAAGAGCGCTACCCGGTGCTGACCTACGTCGGCCCGCACGAGGACAAGCAGATCGCCGCGGCGCTGCGCCGCGAGCTGATGCGCGACGGGCAGGCCTTCTACGTCCACAACCGGGTCAGCTCGATCGACCGGACCGCCGCCCGGGTGCGCGAACTGGTGCCCGAGGCGCGCGTCGTCGTCGCGCACGGCCAGATGCCCGAAGACCTGCTGGAAAGCACCGTGCAGGGGTTCTGGAACCGCGAATACGACATCCTGGTCTGCACCACGATCGTGGAGACCGGCTTGGACATCTCCAACGCCAATACCCTCATCGTCGAGCGCGCCGACACCTTCGGGCTGTCCCAGCTGCACCAGCTGCGCGGCCGGGTCGGCCGCAGTCGCGAGCGCGGCTACGCCTACTTCCTGTATCCACCGCACGTGCCGCTGACCGAGACGGCCTACGACCGGCTGGCGACGATCGCGCAGAACAACGAACTGGGTGCGGGCATGTCGGTCGCGCTGAAGGACCTCGAGATCCGCGGCGCCGGCAACGTGCTCGGTGTCGAACAATCCGGACACGTCGCCGGCGTCGGGTTCGACCTGTACGTGCGGTTGGTGGGCGAAGCCGTCGAGGCGTACCAGGCCGCCGCCGACGGCGAGACGGTGACCACCGCCGAGGAACCCAAGGATGTGCGCATCGACCTGCCGGTCGACGCGCATCTGCCGCCGGACTACATCGCCAGCGACCGGCTTCGCCTGGAGGGCTACCGTCGACTGGCCGCCGCGGCCTCCGATAGCGAGATCGCCGCCGTCGTGGACGAGCTGATCGACCGCTACGGCGCGCTTCCCGAACCCGCCCAGCGGCTGCTGGCGGTGGCGCGGCTACGGCTGCTGTGCCGCGAGTCGGGCATCCTCGAAGTATCGGCGGCCTCGGCTGCGACGGTGCGGCTGTCGCCGCTGACGCTGCCCGATTCCGCGCAGGTGCGCCTGGCGCGGATGTATCCCGGCGCGAACTACCGCGCCACCACGAATACGGTCCAGGTGCCTATCCCGCGAGCGGGCGGTATCGGGGCCCCGCGCCTCCGTGACATCGAATTGGTGCAGATGGTGGCCGACTTGGTCACCGCACTGGCGGGGAAACCGCAGCAAGATATTGGTATAACGAGTGCGGTAGACCCCGAGCCTGAGGAGCGGCGCAGATGATCCGCGCTGGCGACGATGCAGAGCACGAGAGCGATGTGGGGCACCTCCCGCTTGCGGGAGAGGAGCGGCGCCGATGATTGTCGTCCTGGTCGACCCCCGTCGCCCGTCGCTGGTGCCGGTCGAAGCCATCGCGTTGCTGAGCGGCGAGGTGCAATACACCGAAGAGATGCCGGTCGCGGTGCCCTGGTCGCTGCCCGACGCGCATCCGGCATACACCGGAGGCGACGCCCCGGTATTGCTGTCATCTGACCCCAACCACCCCACGGTGCTGGCACGATTGGCGGCCGGCGCCCGGCTGATCTCGGCGCCGGAGGCCCACCGTGGCGAACGACTCGTCGACGCCGTCGCGATGATGGACAAGCTGCGCACCGCCGGGCCGTGGGAAAGCGAGCAGACCCACGACTCGTTGCGTCGCTATCTGCTGGAAGAGACTTACGAACTGCTGGATGCGGTGCACAGCGGCAATGTCGAGGCGCTACGCGAAGAACTCGGCGACCTGTTGCTGCAGGTGCTGTTCCACTCCCGCATCGCCGAGGACGCTTCGCAGCTGCCCTTCACCATCGACGACGTCGCCGACACCTTGATCCGTAAACTGGGCCACCGGGTGCCGGGAGTCCTTGCGGGTGAATCGATTTCGCTCGAAGACCAGCTGGCTCAGTGGGAAGAGGCGCAAAGCTGCAGAAGCAAGCCACGCAACTCGGTGTTGGACGACGTCCACACCGGTCAGCCGGCATTAGCGCTGGCGCAGAAGGTGATTCAACGACTCGACAAATCCGGTTTGCCCGCCGAGCTGATTCCCGAAGAGATCACCTCGATTTCGGTGTCGGCCGATGTCGATGCGGAAAACACCCTCCGCGCAGCCGTTTTGGACTTCGTCGACACTGTTCGCGGCGTGGAGAAGGAGATTGCGGCCGCGCGCCGTGGCAGCAGCATCGCTGAGGAGCTCGATGTCACGCCACTCGGCGTGATCACCGAGGAGGAATGGCGCGCCCACTGGCCCACCGATGAGGCGGGCCTGGATGACACCGATGCGGAGTTGTCCTCGGAGGACGAAAAATCCGGCGAAGGCAAGAAAGGCTCCGGCTCCAAACGGCGCAAAGGCCGTCGTTAAGACAATTGCCGTTACGCAGGGTTTCTTCGCATCAAAAGACTCTTATAGTGTTTGCCCGCCGAACGTATGTCACCAGCTAGCCAGCACTGACACGCCGGAAATTCGGCTTGCTGTCGGTCTGCGTCGACGGGGTAGCCGCGGGTCCCATGGGACGATGGTGATTCTGGCTGTAACGGGTATAGGGGAGTCTTGTGTCGCCGAGGCGTTGGTTGCGCGCGGTCGCCGTAATAGGGGCGACCTCGATGCTCATGGCCTCCAGCTGCACCTGGCAGCTCAGCCTTTTCATCCCCGAAGGCGTGCCGCCGCCCGCCGGGGATCCGGTACCGCCGGTGGACACGCACGCCGTCGGACGGCCCGCGGACCAGTTGCGCGCGTGGGCGGAAAAGCGTGCTCCGGCACTGGAAATGCCGGTCATCGCGCTGGAGGCGTACGCCTACGCCGCCCGGGTCGCCGAGGTGGAGAACCCGAAGTGCCATATCGCGTGGACGACGCTGGCGGGCATTGGTCAGGTGGAGAGTCACAACGGCACCTATCGGGGCGCGACGATAGCGCCGAACGGCGACGTGACGCCGCCCATCCGCGGTGTCCGCCTGGACGGGACCGGCGGCAACCTGCGCATCGTGGACAGAGAGGCGGGCAACCTGGATGGTGACGCCGGCGTGGATCGCGCGATGGGGCCGATGCAGTTCATCTCCGAGACCTGGCGGCTCTACGGCGTCGACGCCAACAACGACGGCACGGCCAGCCCGGACAACATCGACGATGCCGCGCTCTCGGCGGCGGGCTACTTGTGCTGGCGCGGAAAGGATCTCGCGACACCGCGCGGGTGGATAACCGCGCTGCGGGCCTACAACAACTCGGGCGTGTACGCGCGGGCGGTCCGGGACTGGGCAACCGCCTATGCGGCGGGTCATCCGTTGTAGAAGGATGTATCGCTGACTGAGGCTTTACGCTAAAGGCGGCCTCTGGCCGGCATCCGCTACGACGCAGCAAGGAGAACCCAGTGCCGATTATCGAGCAGGTCGGGGCTCGCGAGATCCTCGATTCCCGTGGCAACCCGACGGTCGAGGTCGAGGTCGCTCTGATCGACGGGACATTCGCTCGCGCCGCGGTGCCGTCCGGTGCGTCGACCGGAGAGCACGAGGCCGTCGAGTTGCGCGACGGCGGCGAGCGTTACGGCGGCAAGGGCGTGAAGAAGGCGGTCCAGGCCGTACTGGACGAGATCGGCCCGGCCGTGATCGGACTCAACGCCGACGACCAGCGACTGGTCGACCAGGCGCTGGTGGATCTCGACGGCACTCCGGACAAGTCCCGGCTGGGCGGCAACGCCATCCTGGGCGTCTCGCTGGCCGTCGCCAAGGCGGCAGCGGACTCCGCGGAGCTGCCGCTGTTCCGCTACATCGGTGGGCCCAACGCGCACATTTTGCCGGTGCCGATGCTGAACATTCTCAACGGCGGCGCGCATGCCGACACCGCCGTCGACATTCAGGAGTTCATGATCGCGCCGATCGGCGCGCCGAGCTTCAGCGAGGCGCTGCGCTGGGGTGCCGAGGTGTACCACGCGCTCAAGTCGGTCCTGAAGAAGGAGGGGTTGTCCACCGGCCTGGGCGACGAGGGCGGTTTCGCCCCGGACGTCGCCGGCACCACCGCGGCGCTGGATCTGATCAGCCGGGCCATCGAGTCGGCGGGCTTCAAACCCGGCGCCGACGTGGCGTTGGCTCTGGACGCCGCGGCCAACGAGTTCTACACCGACGGCACCGGCTACAGCTTCGAGGGATCGACTCGCACCGCGGATCAGATGACCGAGTTCTACGCCGGCCTGCTCGGCTCGTACCCGCTGGTGTCCCTCGAAGACCCGCTGTACGAAAACGATTGGAACGGTTGGGCGGCGCTGACGGCGTCGCTCGGTGACCGGGTGCAGATCGTCGGCGACGACATCTTCGTCACCAATCCCGAACGGCTCGAGGAAGGTATCGAACGGGGCGTCGCAAACGCGTTGCTGGTCAAGGTGAACCAGATCGGCACCCTGACCGAGACACTGGACGCGGTCGCATTGGCTCACCACAGCGGATACCGCACGATGATCAGCCATCGCAGCGGCGAGACGGAGGACACCTTGATCGCCGACCTGGCGGTGGCCGTCGGCAGTGGGCAGATCAAGACGGGTGCACCCGCCCGCAGCGAGCGCGTCGCGAAATACAACCAGTTGCTGCGGATCGAGGAGGCGCTCGGCGACGCCGCCCGCTACGCCGGCGATCTGGCATTTCCCCGGTACGTGCTGGACCCGAAATAGTCTGCAATAGGTTGAAATAGCTTGTCAGCCAAGGATTCGAAGCGCCGCTCCCCGGCATCGCGCCCGGGGAAGCCCGGTGATTCGGTTCGTGGCCGTCGCGCAACTTCTGCGTCGAAGCCACCGCAGACCGCACCCCACGTCGGCCGGAATGCGAGCCGAAGCGTGCAAGAACACGTCGTCGAACCGATCAAGCGATCGATCACCGAATCGATCGAGCAGCGGTCCGAACAGCGGATGGGTTTCACCGCGCGGCGCGCCGCTGTGCTGGCCGCGGTGGTCTGTGTGCTGACGCTGACCATCGCCGGTCCGGTGCGCACCTACTTCGCGCAGCGCACCGAGATGGAACAACTGGCTGCCACCGAAGCGTCGCTGCGCCGTCAGATCGCCGAGCTGGAGCAACAGCGGGGCCAGCTCGCAGACCCGGCGTATATCGCGGCGCAGGCCCGCGAGCGGCTCGGCTTCGTCAAGCCCGGAGACATTCCGTTCCAGGTGCAGCTGCCCCCGTCGGCGGTCTCGTCCGCGCCGCCGGGGACCGACGCGGGGAGCGCGGCCAAGAACGAACCCTGGTATACCTCGCTGTGGCATACCGTCGCCGACAACCCGCACCTGCCACCGGTTCTGGCGCCGCCGGCGCAGGAGCCGGCATCGCCGGGTCCCCTGCCGCCGGACTCGCCGAAGCCCACGCCGCCCGGTGGTTGATCGTGCCGACGTGGAAGTGGTCGCACGCCAACTCGGTCGGGATCCCCGCGGCGTGCTCGAGATCGCTTACCGCTGTCCCAACGGTGAACCCGGCGTGGTGAAGACCGCGCCGAAACTTGCTGACGGAACACCGTTTCCGACGTTGTACTACCTGACCCATCCCACGCTCACCGCGGCGGCGAGCAGACTGGAGACCACCGGACTCATGCGCGAGATGACCGAGCGGCTGGCCCAGGATCCCGAATTGGCCGCCGCCTATCGGCGGGCGCACGACTCGTATCTGGCCGAGCGCGACGCGATCGAGTCGCTGGGCACGACGTTCTCCGCCGGAGGCATGCCGGACCGGGTCAAGTGCCTGCACGTGCTGATCGCGCATTCGCTGGCCAAGGGTCCGGGCGTGAACCCGCTGGGCGACGAGGCGGTGGCGCTGCTGGCCGCCGACCCGGCGATGGCAGCGGTGCTGAAATGGCCGTGAGCCGGGTAGCCGCAGTCGACTGCGGTACGAATTCGATTCGCCTACTGATTGCTGACATTTCGGGTGGACTACTGCGTGATGTGCACCGCGAGACTCGGATCGTGCGACTGGGACAGGGCGTTGACGCGACGGGTCAGTTTGCGCCCGAAGCGATTGCCCGCACCAGGGCCGCGTTGGCCGACTACGCCGAATTGCTCAAGGTGCACAACGTCGAGCGGGCGCGGATGGTCGCCACTTCGGCCGCCCGCGACGTCGCCAATCGCGATGACTTCTTTGCGATGACGGCCGACGTGCTGGGTGCGGTGATCCCCGGCGCCGTCGCCGAGGTGATCAGCGGCGCGCAGGAGGCCGAACTGTCCTTTCGCGGAGCCGTCGGCGAATTAGATTGTGCTGGTGCGCCTTTCGTGGTCGTCGATCTGGGTGGCGGCTCCACCGAGATCGTGCTCGGCCGGGAGGCGGTGATCGCGAGTTACTCGGCCGACATCGGCTGTGTGCGGCTCACCGAGCGTTGTCTGCATTCCGATCCGCCGACGCGCCACGAGGTGGCGGCGGCGCGGCGAGTGGTCGCTGAAAAGCTCGAGGAAGCACTTCGGGTGGTTCCGGTAGAAGGTGCCCGGACGTGGGTCGGCTTGGCCGGGACGATGACCACCCTGTCCGCACTGGCCCACCACCTGACGACGTATGACGCTGCGGCCATTCATCTTTCGCGAGTTCCCGGCGACGACCTGATGGCGGTCTGCGAGCGGCTGATCGGCATGACGCGGTCCGAGCGCGCCGCACTGCCGCCGATGCATCCGGGCCGGGTGGACGTGATCGGCGGCGGCGCCATCGTGGTTCAGGAGCTGGCGCGCGAACTGCGAGCGCGGGCGGGCATCGACGAATTGACCGTGAGCGAACACGACATCCTGGACGGCATTGCGCTGTCGATTGCGGCTAGCCCGACCGTCGACTTGTTGTGCTGATAGCGCCGAATCAGCTCGACGACCAGACGTTCGGCGCGAAGGTCTACGCCTCGAAACGGTAGCCCATGCCCGATTCGGTCAACAGATGGTTGGGGTGCGACGGATCGTCCTCGAGTTTGCGTCGCAGCTGCGCCAGATACACGCGCAGGTAATGGGTCTCGGCGGCATACGCCGGTCCCCAGACTTCTTTGAGGAGTTCCTCGCGGCTGACCAGCTTGCCGCGATTGCGGACCAGTACCTCGAGCATGCCCCATTCGGTTGGGGTGAGGTGCACTTCGGTGCCGTTCTTGGTGACTTTCTTGGCCGCCAGATCGACGGTGAACGAGGCGGTTTCGATGACGGGCTGGTCCGTTTCGGACGCCGCGGCGTTTCGGCGCACCGCGGCGCGCAACCGAGCCAGGAACTCGTCCATCCCGAACGGTTTCGTCACGTAGTCGTCGGCGCCGGCGTCCAGCGCCTCGACCTTGTCCGACGAATCAGCGCGTGCTGACAACACGATCACCGGTGCATTCAGCCAGCCGCGCAGACCGCCCAGCACCTCGATGCCCGAAATGTCAGGCAGGCCCAAGTCGAGGACCACCACGTCCGGCCGGTGCTCGGCGGCGGCGCGCAGCGCGCCCGCGCCGCTCGACGCGGTTATCACTTCGTAACCACGCACGGTCAGGTTGATTCGCAACGCGCGCAGGATGTGCGGCTCATCGTCGATCACCAGCACCCGCGTCATCGTTCACCGTCCCGTTGCGGCGCGGCCAGATCCACTACCACGGTAAGTCCGCCCCCAGGTGTGTCGCCGGCCGCAATGGTGCCGCCCATGGCCTCGACGAAGCCGCGCGCCACCGACATTCCCAGACCCACACCGGTGGTGTTGTCATGATCTCCCAGCCGCTGGAAGACTTCGAAGAGCTGTTCCTCGGTTCCGTGCGGAATTCCGGGGCCTTCGTCGATGACATTGATCAGGACGCGATCGCCCACCTGTCCCGCGTTGACCCGGACCACGCAGTTGGGTGCGTACCGCAGCGCGTTGTCGATCAGGTTGGCAAAGACCCGTTCGAGTAGCCCGGCGTCGGCCATCACAACGGCATCACCGACGTCGACCTTCACGCGGTCGATGGCGGATCGGTAGAACCCCGTGGCGCCCTTGCCGATGCTGACCAGCGCGCGTTGCATCGTTTCCTCCAGGTACACCCGGTGCAGTTCCGGGCGGACCACGCCAGCGGCCAGACGCGACGAATCGAGCAGGTTGCCGACCAGTGCGGTGAGCTGGTCGATGGACTCCTCGATGGTAGCCAGCAGTTCGGCGGTGTCCTCGGGGGAGAAGGCGACGTCTTCGGCGCGCAAGCTGGACACCGCGACCTTGGCCGCGGCCAGCGGGGTGCGCAGGTCGTGGCTGACCGCTGAGAGCAGGGAGCGCCGCAGCTCGTCGGCCTGCACGATCGCGTGGGTCCGGCTGGCTTCTTCGGCCAGCTCGCGCTGCCTGATCAGACCCGCGGCCTGCTTGGCCACAGCGGTCAGCACCCGGCGATCGCGCGCGGAGAGCTTCTTGCCCGCCATCAGCATCCAGAACTCGTCGTCACCGACCTCGATCGCGGTGTCAGCCGAATCAACGCTGACACAGGGGTCTTTGCCCACGCAGGCCACGACATAGCCTTTGTGCTTGCCACTGGCGCGGTCTTCCTCGCTGGGCTCCCGCAGGATGCTGACCGCGAGCTGGGAGTAGGTCTCCCGGACGCGTTCCAGAAGTGTCTCGAGATCCGCGCCCCGCAGCACCGATCCGGCGAACAGCGTCAGCAGTTCGGCCTCCTGGGAGGCCAGTCGGGCTTCCCGGGTACGTTTGGTCGCGCCGTCGACCAGGACCGCGACCGCGACCGCGACCAGCAGCAGGACCAATTCGGTGATGGCACTGTTGGGTTCGGCGATGGTGAAGCTGTGCCGCGGAGCTATCAGATAGTAGTTCAGCAGCAGACCGGACAGCACTGCCGAAAGCGCTGCCGGCGCAACGCCTCCCAAAAGGCCCACCAGCAGCACCCCGACGAAGAACAATGCGCTCTCGCCACTGGTATCGAGATACGGGTCCAGCACGCTCACCGTGACAGCGCAGATGACCGACGGGACGATGAACGCCGCCAGCCAGGACGCGACCCGCCGTTCGCGGGGTGAGCCGGGTGCAGTTCGCCAGGCGCGCTTGGATTCCTCATGGGTGACGATGTGGACGTCGATCTTGGCCGACCGCTCGACGATCGTCGGGCCGATACCCTCCTCGAAGATGCGCGCCCAGCGAGGCCGGCGGGATGTCCCGATCACCAGCTGGGTGGCGTTGATCTCGCGGGCGAAATCAAGTAGGGCGCTGGGTACGTCGTTACCGACCACGGTATGCACGGAAGCGTCGAGGCTGTTCGCCAGCTCACGAATCTTGTTCATCCGGGGCTCGGACAGGCCAGCCAGTCCGTCACCGCGTATGACGTGCACCACCATGAGTTCGGCACTGGACTTGGATGCGATCCGGGATGCCCGCCGTACCAGTGTCTCGGATTCGGGACCACCGGTGACCGCCACCACGACGCGCTCGCGGGCTTCCCACATGTCGGTGATCTTGTTTTCCGCGCGGTACTTGGCCAGTGCGGTGTCCACCTGGTCGGCAAGCCACAGCAGTGCCAATTCCCTTAGTGCGGTGAGATTTCCGCGGCGGAAGTAGTTGGACAGCGCGGCGTCGACTCGGTCCGGAGCGTAGACGTTGCCGTGGGATAGCCTGCGGCGCAATGCCTCTGGTGTGATGTCGATTAGCTCGACCTGCGAAGCCTGCCGCACGATCGAATCCGGTATCGTCTCTTTCTGTTCTATGCCGGTGATCTGGGCGACGACGTCGTTGAGGCTCTCCAGATGCTGGATGTTGACGGTGGAGATCACTGCGATCCCGGCGTCGCGCAGTTCCTCCACGTCCTGCCATCGTTTGGGGTTCTTGCTGCCGGGTGTATTGGTGTGCGCGAGCTCGTCGACCAGGACCACCTGCGGATGTCGTGCCAGCACGGCAGGCACGTCGAGTTCGGGGAAGCTGCCGCCCCGATAGTCGATATAGTGCGGCGGAATGAACTCGACGCCTTCAAGCAGGTCAGCGGTTTTCCGGCGGCCGTGGGTCTCGATCACGGCGGCTACCACGTCGGTGCCGCGTTCCAAGCGCCGGTGTGCCTCGCCGAGCATCGCGTACGTTTTGCCGACACCGGGAGCCGCGCCGAGGTAGATGCGCAGCTCGCCGCGCTTGGGCGGGTGGTCAACGGCACTCACGTGAACATCATCCCTCCCCTGGCGTTATTCGTGACCCGATAACTGCCGTCGAGTTCCAGGTGACTGTCGGGGGTGGCCCCACGGATGGGACCGATCTAGCTACGCGGGCATCGGTCGCCGAGTGCGCACAGTTTCAAATACCCGCCTTACGGTTGGAAGCGATAACCCATTCCCGCCTCGGTGAGCAGGTGACTGGGGTGGGAAGGGTCGTCTTCGAGCTTGTGTCGTAGCTGGGCGAGGTAGACGCGCAGGTAGTTGGTGGCGGCTTCGTGGGACGGGCCGCGAACCTCGTTGAGCAGCGATTCGCGGTCCACTAGTCTTCCGCGGTTGCGTACCAGCATCTCGAGAATGCTCCACTCCGTAGGTGTCAGGCGTACTTCGCATCCGTTCTTGATCACCTTCTTTGCCCAAAGGTCAACGGTGAAGGCGGCGGTTTCGACGACCGGTTCGGCGATTTCGGCTGGTGCGGTGGCACGCCGGACCACGGTGCGCAGCCGGGCGAGTAATTCTTCCAAATCAAAGGGTTTGGTCAGATAGTCGTCGGCACCGGCATCGAGTGCTTCCACCTTGTCGCGGGGGTCGGAGCGGCCCGACAGCACCAGCACTGGTGCGGTCATCCAGCCGCGCAGGGCCTTGAGCACTTCGAACCCGGACACATCGGGAAGGCCGATGTCGAGGACTACCACGGCGGGGTGCCGCGCGGCGGCAGCGCGCAACCCAGCGGCTCCGGTGCGGGCAGTGAAGACCTGATAGCCTCGCGCGGCCAGGCTGATCCGCAGCGTCAGCAGCAGGTTCCGATCATCGTCGATGAGCAAGACCGTCGTCATTGCCGGGTAACGGGATACAGGCGCAGCTTCTCGGCGTGCGCCTGAGTCGTTCGGACCGGTCACATCACCTGCCGCCGGGCTAGCTTTTTACCGGGTATTTGCGGTCCAATTCGAGGTTGACCTGCAGCACGTTCACCCGGGCCTCGCCCATGAACCCAAGCACCCGTCCGTCTTGGTTGTCGCGGACCACGGCGCGCACCTGATCGGCGCTGATGCCGCGGGCCTTGGCTACCCGCGCGACTTGAAGGTCGGCGTAGGCCACGGAGATGTCTGGGTCGAGGCCGCTGCCGCTGGCGGTGACCGCGTCGGCGGGCACGGCCGGGTCGGCGGGTGCGGCGCCGCGAATGGGCACGATCTGGCCGATCGAGTAGTCCTCGCCGTACTTGGCGCACTCGACCCGCACACCCTGGTAGACGACCTGGAACGGCGCCGGCGTCGTCTGGCACGGCTCGTTGACGCTGACCACCCGGGTGGGGTGGATGACGTTTCCGCGGGCGTCGCGGGGGCCGATCACCGAGAGCACCGCTCCCACCCCGCCGCCTGTGCAGAACGGACGTGACCCATCGACACCCTCCAGCTGGCCCACTGCGGCACTGCGCGAGCACACCTGCGTCAGCAGGCTCGGCTTGAAGCCCGCATCCGATGCGGACTTGCCGGCCGCCAGTTGCGACGGATCGGCGGCTGTGTCCACGATGCTTTCCGGCCCGAGGTTGCTCGCGCTCGTCGACAGCGGGTCGTAGCCGGTGCCGGCCGCCGAGGGGCGGCTCTGGAAGTACTGCGGCAGCGGGTTGCCGTCCTTGTCGGTGAACAGCTGGCCGACCAACCGGCTGCCGATCGGCTTGCCGTTAACGGTGAGAATCGACCCTTCGGCCTTGTCGTGCAGCCCCGGAATCTGCGCGACCAGCCAGATGAACAGCGGGTACGCCAGACCGGTGATTACGGTCAGCACCAGCAGCGCGCGGAAGGCCGCCCAGTGCATGCGGACGAAATTGGAGAACTTCATGTCAGGACATCCCGGGGACGAATTGGACGATCAGGTCGATCAGCTTGATCCCGATGAACGGGGCGATGATTCCGCCGAGCCCGTACACGTAGAGGTTGCGGCTCAACAGTTTTGAAGCGCTGCTCGGCGTGTAGCGCACGCCGCGCAGAGACAATGGGATCAGCAGCACGATAACGATCGCGTTGAAGATCACCGCCGACAGGATCGCCGACTGCGGGCTGTGCAGCCGCATGATGTTGATCATGTCCAGCCCGGGGAACAGTGCGACGAACATCGCCGGGATGATCGCGAAGTACTTCGCGATGTCGTTGGCGATCGAGAAGGTGGTCAAAGCTCCGCGAGTGATCAGCAGCTGCTTGCCGATCTCGACGATCTCGATGAGCTTGGTGGGGTCGGAGTCGAGGTCGACCATGTTGCCGGCCTCTTTGGCGGCCGACGTGCCAGTGTTCATCGCCACGCCCACATCGGCCTGAGCCAAGGCCGGCGCGTCATTGGTGCCGTCGCCGGTCATCGCCACCAGCTTGCCGCCTTCTTGCTCACGCTTGATCAGCGCGAGCTTGTCCTCCGGCGTGGCCTCGGCGAGGAAGTCGTCGACACCGGCCTCGTCGGCAATCGCCTTGGCGGTCAACGGGTTATCGCCGGTGATCATCACCGTTCGGATGCCCATCTTGCGCATCTCGTCGAAGCGTTCCCGCATGCCCTGCTTGACGACGTCCTTGAGGTGGATGACACCGAGCACCGCCGCCTCGCCGTTGAGGTTCTCCCCGACGACCAGCGGGGTGCCGCCGCTGGCGGAGATGCCGTCGACGATCTCGCCGAGCTGGGTGGGAACACTGCCGCCTTGGCCGCGTACCCACTCCGCCACCGAGCTGGCCGCACCCTTGCGCAGCTGGTGCCCGTCGAGGTTGACACCCGACATCCGTGTCGTGGCGGAAAAGGTCACCCACTCGGCGTGCAGCGAGTTCGCCCGGGGTGCGCGCGCGCAGCCCGAAGTGTCGCTTGGCGAACACGACGACCGAGCGTCCTTCCGGTGTTTCGTCGGCGAGGCTGGACAACTGCGCCGCGTCGGCCAGACTTTCCGGGGAAACTCCGTCGACTGGGATGAACGCGGCGGTCTGCCGGTTGCCCAGGGTGATGGTGCCCGTCTTGTCGAGCAGCAGCGTGTTGACGTCGCCGGCGGCCTCCACCGCGCGCCCGGACATCGCGAGCACGTTGCGCTGCACCAGCCGGTCCATGCCGGCGATGCCGATGGCCGACAGGAGCGCGCCGATCGTCGTTGGGATCAGGCACACCAGCAGCGACACCATCACGATCCCGGTGACACCACTTGCGTTGAGCGCCTGGGTGTCGGGGACGCCGGGGTTGTTCATCTTCGAGTAGATCGCCAGCGGCTGCAGGGTCGCGACGGCGAAGACGAAGATGATCGTCAACGCGGCCAGCAGGATGTTCAGCGCGATCTCGTTGGGCGTTTTCTGCCGGTTGGCGCCCTCGACGAGCGCGATCATCCGGTCGATGAAGCTTTCTCCGGGCTTTTGGGTGATTTTCACGACGATCCGGTCGCTCAGCACGGTGGTGCCGCCGGTCACCGCCGAGCGGTCACCGCCGGACTCGCGGATCACCGGCGCCGACTCACCGGTGATCGCCGATTCGTCCACCGAGGCGATGCCTTCCACCACGTCGCCGTCACCCGGTATGACCTGCCCGGCCTCGACCACGACGATGTCGCCTTGTTGCAGCAACGGCGCAGCAACTTCTTCCTCCACCGCGGAGGCGCCGGGTTCCCAGTTCTTGAGTCGCCGGGCCATGGTGTCGGATTTGGCTCGGCGCAGCGTTTCCGCCTGGGCTTTGCCACGGCCTTCGGCCACCGCCTCCGCGAGATTCGCGAACAACACGGTTAGCCACAGCCATACGACGATCAACCACGCGAACCATGTCGGGTTGATGATCGCCAACACCGTGCTCCATGCGGAGCCGATTTCGACGATGAACATCACCGGGTTGCGCCATAGGGTGCGCGGATTGAGTTTGCGCAGCGCATCTGGCGTCGACTTCCACAGCATCTTCGGATCGAGCAAGCCGCCCTGTACCCGATTCGTGCTCGGGGAAGTCGTGGGATGCGTCTGCTCAGACGAATCGATCGTGGTCACGGTCATCAGTGGATTCCTTCAGCCAGAGGTCCAAGCGCCAGCATCGGCAGGAACGTCAAGGCCACCAGGATCACGGTGACCGCGGCGACCATCCCGACGAACTGCGGTCGATGGGTCGGCAGTGTGCCCACCGATGCCGGCGTGGTGCCCTGCTTGGCCAGCGAGCCGGCCAGGGCGAGCGCGAGCACCATGGGCAGGAATCTGCCGAAGACCATTGCCAGCGCGAGGGCGGTGTTGTACCAGACGGTGTTCACGCTGATTCCGGCGAAGGCCGACCCGTTGTTGTTGCTCGCGGAGGTGAACGCGTACAAGACTTCTGACAGCCCGTGCGGACCGCTGTTGAGCATGCCGGCCCGTTCGCCCGGCAGCGCCATCGCGATCGCGGTGCCGATCAGCACAATCAGCGGCGTGACCAGGAAATAGCTGGCTGCCAACTTGATTTCGCGCGGGTTGATCTTCTTACCAAGGTATTCCGGCGTCCGTCCGACCATCAGGCCCGCGACGAACACGGTGATGACGGCGAGGATCAGCATGCCGTACAACCCCGAGCCGGTGCCGCCGGGCGCCACCTCGCCGAGCTGCATGTTGAACATCGCGATCATGCCGCCCAGGCTCGTGTATGAATCGTGGAACGAGTCCACCGCACCCGTCGACGTCAGCGTCGTGGAGTCGGCGAACACCGCGGAGTTCGCGATGCCGAACCGCTGCTCGACACCTTCCATCGCCGCTCCGATCGCGGTCGGCGCGGTGCCGTGGTGTTGCAGCTGGAACCACATCATCAAGTGACGCTGATGCCATAAAGGGTGGCCATGACCGCCGCGATCGCGTAGCCCTGCTTGGGGCTGCCGACCATGCGCCCGAACGTGCGGGGCAGCGAGAAGCTGATCACCAGCAGCAGGAAGATCTCAATCCAGTTCGTCCAGCTGGTCGGGTTCTCGAACGGGTGTGAAGAGTTGGCGTTGTAGAAGCCGCCGCCGTTGGTGCCGAGCTCCTTGATGACCTCCTGGCTGGCCACCGGGCCGCCCGTGATGGTCTGCTGCGCACCCCCGAGGGTGGTGACGACCTGGTCATTCAGGTGGAAGTTCTGGATCGCGCCGCCGGCGATCAGCACGATCGCGCCGATGATCGAGATCGGTAGCAGGATGCGCAGCACCGTGCGCACCAGGTCGACCCAGAAGTTACCCAGATCGCCGGTGCGCCTGCGGGCGAACCCGCGCACCAGCGCGATCGCCACTGCCATGCCGACGGCGGCCGAGACGAAGTTCTGCACCGCCAGGCCGGCCATCTGCACCAGATGACCCTGCGTTGATTCGCCGGAGTAAGCCTGCCAGTTGGTATTGGTAGTGAAGCTGACCGCGGTGTTCCACGCCAGCGCCGGGGTCATCGGTGTGGCCGGATCGTGCAGATGCAACGGCAACTTGCCCTGCACCAGCTGGAACACGAACAGAAAGAGAATGCTGAGCGACGAGAACGCCAACACGCTTCGGGCGTAGGCGCCCCACGTCTGCTGCGAGCGCGAATCGACACCGATCAGCCGATAGATCACCGATTCGACACGCATGTCCTTCTCCGACGTGTACACCCGATACATGTAATCGCCGAAGGGCACATGCACCGCTACCAGTGCCACGACAAGAAGGACGAGGAAGACGATCCCCGCTGTTGTTGTGCTCACTAGAACCTCTCCGGGAACAGCAGAGCGCCCGCGAGATACAGCGCAAGAAGGATGGAAAGTGCTAAGCCGACGATGTTTTCGTAGCTCATAGCCGCTCGACCAACTTCTGCACCAGGCCGAGCAGGGCGAACACCGCCACCGTCAGCACGATGTATGCGAACACGCCCATCTTGTCTCCGTTCCGCGCTAGTCCCGTGCATACGAAAAGACCTCATCGAGTCAGCCACAGCGCAGTCCTCGGAGGCAAAGATCAGCTTGAACGTAAACGGGGCCGGCCGCGTAGGGCCTTTCGTTGACACTTTCCTAACGGCGTCGCAGTGCTCCTTTACGGTTTCCTAACGGGCGCCGTGACACTCATTAGCGCAGTGCGCACGGCAGCGCATGTTATTCGTTGAGCCTTTCGTACGCGGCTCGCAATGCGGCGTATCGGCGATCGACGTCGGCGCGATCGGATTCATCGGGAACCGATTCAACGTTCGCGCGCAAGATCATGGCCGCTTGATCCATCAGGACTTGTGCGCGTTGCGGATCGGTCGTTTGTTCCATGATCGTCGTCAGCGCGTCGAGTTGGCGGATCATCACCGCCGGCATCCCCCGGCCGGCTTGGCGGATCTTTTCAAAGGCCCGCTGCACCAGCCGCTCGTAGCTGACTTGATCGGAGATGACGCGAATGACTCCGCGATGGTCGCGATGAACTTGGGTGGGCGTCCATACCGGTGCGATCTTGCACAGGCAGTCGCTGAGCCAGTCGATGCAGGTTAGTGCGGTGAAGGTGTCGTTGACGGCCGGGGATAGCGCTCGGATGGCGATCTCGACGAGCTGATCGACGCCGAAGGCGACGTCCTGTGTGAGGGTGCGGTGCGGTCCGGTTGCCTGGGCACGGGCCAGGTAGTCGGCAACCCGCTCGGCGGCGGCGGGGGGCCACACGCTGGCCAGTTCACGGCCTTCGACGAGGAAGTGCCCGGGGCGATAGGGCAGCCGGATCACCGCGTCCGCCTCGGCGGCGATGCGGATCAGCGTCTGGTGGCGGATAAATTGCAGGTAGCCGCTTTTGGGGGTGCGAATGACGCTGCCGGAGGTTTCGATCCTGGCGAGCAGCTCGTCGAGCGAGGGACCCTGCGCAGGCTCTTGCGCAGCGAACCGTGGCTGGTCGGCGCTCTGTAGCGCGACGGCCTGGGCCAGGTCTTTGGCAATACCGGCTATCACCTGTGGCAGCTGGATCTGGGTGGCGATGTGGTGAATGAAATAGATCAGCACCGCGAGATCGATTAGCACCAGACCGAAAGCGGTCGTGATCGAGATGTGGGGGACGAAGTCGCCCCGATCGCCGGGTCCGATCGACACCAGCACCACAACGCAATACACAAACGTTGCCACGAACGCTCCCAGCGTGAGCTGGGTGCCGCGGTCGCGGATGAAATTGCGCAGCATCCGCGGACCAAACTGCGTCGACGCCAGCGTCAACGTCACGATCGTGATGGAAAAGACGATGCCGACGACGGTGATCACCGACGCCGCGATCGAGGTCAGGATCTGACGCGCCGCGTCGGCGGTGCCGCTGATCACCCACGATGGAGGTCGGAACCGACCCTGGTAAGCGGCTCGGTCCAGGCGCAAGGTAAGCCCGAAAAGCCCGAGCGCACCGAGTATTACGAGCGTTGGAACCAACCACAAATTGGTGCGCAGCTCTTCTCGCTGCCACTGTGGCCACACCACACCGAATCGTGGCATCACAACAGTGCAGCCGCCCGCCGAAGGAACATCGTCGCGTTCACTACCACGGCGGCTATCCAACTGACCAACCCCGATCGGCGCAAGTTGTGGCTGCTGACCGCACCGGGTGGTGTCGGCACCACCGGGAGCGGAACGGCGCCGGCTGCCGGCTCATCTGCGCCGGGTTCGCCGCGGGGTCGATAAGGTTGCGTAAATGTTGGCGCCTTACGCGTAAGGATGCCGTTTGGGTTGCAGCCGCCGTCACCAGTTCGGCGTACACCTAGGTCCATGCGAAGGACCCAACGGCGAAATGAACCGGGTGTAACCCCACCGACCCCAGAGGGACCGGTAGTACCGAGCTGGTGGTCTTGGCTGCTCGACGGCGCCCACCCGTGGGGATCGTTTGATGCCGTGGTCAGCCGTTACGGTGTTCGTCGCTCTAAGTTGATCATCTATCCGCCTCGAACCAATACCGTCGATCGGCGGCTGGCGCGGCTGTGGCGGGGGTGGCCGCTGGGTGGCGCCCTGCTCGGACTGCTCGCATTCATGATGCTCGGCAACGCGGTGGCCCCGCCCCTCACGGTGCTGACAGCCGCCGTGACGATCTACGCGAGCATCGGCGCGCTGCTCTTCCTGCTCGCGGGACCAGCCCGCGTGCAAGTCAGGTCCATGTCAGTCGTTCTCATGCCTGGAACCACCGACGCGCATCAGCAACGCAGGTACGCCGAATGGCAAACCCTGGTGGACATGCTGGTCCGCGCCGACCGCATGTTGACGACCGGTGCGATCTCAGCGGCCGAGCATGAGGCCACCTGGTGGGAACGCTTACGACCGTCTCGAGGAGACCACCCATGTCTAACACGCTGTCGCAGATTCCCCTCGCCGTCGCCGCGGGATCAACCTTGCTCACCGTCTGGTACTTCGGGCGGAAGGGACAAGGGCGATCCCGCACCGAATCTTGGCCGGGTCGGCGACCACGAGGTTGAAACGAACGATGACACAGCAGACTCCACCCGCGGTCTGCTGCACCCGCGGCAGGGCCGGTAAGGCCACAGCCATTTGTAGCGGGGCCGCGTAGCTGCGGCGCCGATCCTTTAGCAACCCACCAGGCGGCAACGGCAGCGACCTGCGGCCAGGCCGCCGTTGGTCCAGACAGCACCTTTTCGAGACGCCAATGTCTCGCATCGGCATAGACGCTGGCCACGTAGTCGCCCAGCGGCACGTGCAGGATCATGCGGGCCTTACGCAATCCCTACGTCATATCCGCCTACATTGACGCAATATTGATCGACTTTTCGCCCGCGTGGTCGCGGAGCGAGCCGATCACACCCACCAGCTGCCAATCAGGCGGAGCTCGCGATCACCGCGATCGCGCTAAAGGGAAGGGTGGACCGCCCTGGCGGTTCCGGCTTCGTGCGCTAACCGGTCTTTATGGCCGGCTTCGATCATCGGGAGCCGCACCCGAAAGACGGTTCGGCCGTTCGCGGATTCGGCGGTCACCGAGCCATGGTGCGCCTTGACGATCGAGTTGACGATGGCCAGGCCCAACCCGTTGCCAGTCCCGGTGGATCGGGACTTGCTCGAACGGACGAATCGCTCGAACATGTGGGCAAGGACGTCGGCATCGATGTCGGGTCCGTTGTCGGCAACCGTCAGTTCGACGTACGGGCCGTCCGGGTCGGCGCGATGGCAGGTGATGCCCGTGGTCACGGTGACGTTGGGCGGAGTATGCACCCAGGCGTTGTTGAGCAGATTGCTGACGAGTTGGTGCAGCCTGGCGTGGTCGCCCTTGACCCACACCGGCCCGTCGGGCAGGTTCTTGACCCACCGGTGGCTGGGAGCCGCCACCGCCGCGTCGTTCACCGCGTTGAGGACGAGGTCGGTCAGGTCGAGCTCGTCGGTCTGCAGATCTTCGCCTTCGCCGAGGCGGGACAGCAGCAACAACTCGTCGACGAGCGAGGCCATCCGTCGCGCTTCGGATTCGATGCGCGCCAGTGCGTATTCGGTCGTGGGCGGCAGGTCAGAACTGTCTTGACGGGTCAGTTCGGCATAGCCCTGGATGGCGGCGAGCGGAGTACGCAACTCGTGGCTGGCGTCGGTGATGAATTGGCGCATCCGCAGATCGGCGTCGGCGCGATGGGTCAGCGCGCTTTCCACATTGTCCAGCAACCGGTTCAGCGTGTGTCCGACGATGCCGACTTCGTTGTCCGGGTCGGTATCCTGCTGGGCCACTCTGGCCACGATCCGGTGGTCGTCGCCGGTCAGCGGCATGGCGGCGACCTCGGCGGCGGTCGCCGCGACGCGGCGAAGTGGCCGCAGGGTGTACCCGACCACCCAAATCGTGAGTGTCGCGGTGACCAGCAGCGCGCTCGCCACCAGCGCGGTGGTCGTGATGTTCTTGCGCGCGATGATCCGGTTGGCGAGGTTCAGCGACACCCCGACGACCAGGGTGTCCTCTCCCTCGATGAGGCAGTCGACCCGGTAGGAACCCAGGCTGCCCAGCTTTTCGGTGCGCGGCGGCCCGTCCGGCCACGACTGTGCTTCGATGGCGTGCACCACGTCGGGAGGTGCGGGTCGGGGTTCGTCTTCGGAGAAGACCGCCGAGCCGACCACAACGCCGTTGTGCAGCACCGCGATCAGGTTGCCCGGGGTTTGCCCGGTGAACTCCAGCAGTGAGTGAGCCACCGGCGGCGTCTCCGGATGCGCCGAAGTGTGTTCGCCGTTGCGGTATCGGTCGTACGAGTGGCTGAACGCATGGAGGGATTTAGCGACCTCCGCGTCGCTCATCACGGTGACATAGCCGCGCAGGCTCAGCACCGAGACAATGCCGATGGCAACCAATACCACGGTGACGACAGCCAACACGCCTAGGAGCAAACGACGGCGCAAAGAATGGGGAAGCCACCACGGCCGATTGTGGTCTCGAGTCATTCAGTGCTTGTCATCGCGTGTCATTCCGGTGGTCGCAGCATGTATCCAATCCCGCGGACCGTATGAATCATAGGCTCTCGGTCGGAGTCGATCTTCTTCCTCAAGTAAGAGATGTAGAGATCGACGATGCTCGTACGCCCGGCGAAGTCGTAGTTCCACACCCGGTCCAGGATCTCGGTGCGGCTCAGCGCGCGGCGCGGATTGCGCATCAGGAATCGAAGCAATTCGAATTCGGTCGAGGAAAGCGATATCGCGGTGCCGGCGCGACTGACTTCGCGGCTGGCGCCGTCCAGCGTGAGGTCTCCGACCTTGAGGTGTTCGTCGGCCGGCGGAGCCAGGTGGCTGGAGCGGCGCAGCAGCCCGCGTAGCCGGGCGACGAGTTCTTCGAGGCTGAACGGCTTTGTCATGTAGTCGTCGGCGCCCGCGGTGAGGCCGGTGACCCGATCCATCACCGAATCGCGCGCGGTCAGGAAGAGCGTGGGCGTGTAGGCCTCGGATTCGCGGACCCGCTGCAGGATCTGCAGACCGTCCACGTCGGGCAGCATGATGTCGAGGACCAGCACGTCGGGGCCGATCTTGTCGAACTTAGCTAACGCCTCGCGACCGTTGTGGGCGATCTCGACGTCCCAGCCTTCGTAGTGCAGCGCCATCTTGACCAGGTTGGTCAGCGCGGGTTCGTCGTCGACCAGCAACACCCTGATCGGTGAGCCATCGACACGGTGGATCCGGGGCAGCTGCCCCAGAATCGCCTGACGCGGACGTTGGGTGCGGGCATATCCTGACATTGCGGTCATTGTCCCTTGATTCTCCCAACCACACATCGGGTTGTCACGGAGTTCATAGAGTTCTCAAATGCTACGGGTTCGCCAGGGTGCGCCACGCCGTTGCCAAATATGTGTCGAATATGTGTTGTATCAGCCCAGCTGGTGGCGATCGCGATCCCAAAAATGCTGCGATGCATAGCTGTTGGAGGCGGGCAGGCGCGCCTTTCTGCGGAATTGATATTAAATGCCGGATTTATGAACAATTTCCGCGGTTTGCGACATACCGCGATTCTGCTTAACCCGATTCGCGAATTGTGAGCTCAGCTAACGGGTTCGGTTGATATTCAACCCTTAGATAGGGAAATGCTATGAAGTTTTGAGGGATTGACTGGCCCCACGCACGGTGGCCGACGAATGCCCAACCGGCGTTGGCTTTGGCAGCAACTGGCGCTCTGTAGCTCATTTGCCCTCTTGCGCGCGTCGAAAGGCGACGCCAATCTTCCGCCCAGTCAGCAAATGTGATGCCGGGGGAACCAGGGCAAATTCGACGCCGACGTCAAAACGAGTCCGGGCGGTGAAAGGGTCCCAAAAAAGCGGCGTGGCCGCACACCAAGTGGTGTGCGGCCACGCCTAAGGGTGTGGTGTCGTCAGGCCCAGCTGGAACCGACGGCGCTGTCCGTGCTGGCCATGTTGCTGCCGGCGGACTGCACCTTCGAGCCGTGGCTGTTGGCCTGCTCGTAGATCACCTGGAAGTTACGACCCAACTGGGTGATGAACTCCTGGCAGGACACCGAACCGGCGCCGCCCCAGAAGTCGCCAGCAGCCAGCACATCGCGAACGATGGCCTGGTGCTCGGCCTCGAGGGATGCGGCCTGGGCGCGGATCAGTGCGCCGTGGGCGTCCACGTCGCCGAACTGGTAATTGATGCTCATGTGTTTCTTCCTCCTGAAATAAAAGTGTTGGGGGGTGGGGACTAGCTGCTGAGGGCCTGCTGCGAACCCTGCTCTTGAACCTCGTAGTTGTTGGCGTCACGGACCAAGCCGTCGCGCACACCGTGGAGCATGTTCACGATGTTGGTGAACGCCTGGTTCATCTGACCCATCGTGTCGTACGAGGTCGCCTGGGCGGTACCACTCCAGCCCGCACCCGCGATGTTCTGCGAGGAAGCCCACATCCGGCGAGCCTCGTCGGATACCGTCTGAGCGTGAGTCTCAAAACGACCAGCCATGGCCCGCATTGCGTGCGGGTCGGTCATAAAACGTGTAGCCATCTTGCCTGTCTCCTTGATGTCTGTGGGTTGTCGTTGTCAGTTGTTGTCGTAGTTGGTTGTTGTTGTGGGATGTCGGCTGTCGGCAGGGGTTGTCGTTGTCGGATGTTGTAGTGGTTTGTTGTTGTGGGTTGTTGTTGTCGTTGCCGATGCCGTCAAAGTCTCTTGATGCAGTTCTAGCAGGTCTGAGCCTCCAGCGGTAGCTGCATCACGTACAGAATACGGCCCAGCAGCGGGTTGGTGGGCTCAAACGGGTGACATCTCCCCTTTTTGCCGGTATCAGATGACGATCTGCTTGGGCATGACGATCGGCTTGAACCCGTACCGCGGTCCGGCGTACGAACCGGCGCCCTTGGCAGCGGCCGCCATACCCGGCATCCCGGGCATCATCGTGGCGCTGCCACCTTCCGCAGGCACGGTCCAGCCCGAACCCTCCAACGGAGCCGCGGCAGAAACCAGCGTCGCCGGGGTGGCGGCGGACCAGCTGGCCGGCACCGAGAGACCGCCGACCGCGGACGCCTCGCCGAGGCCCGCCGTCAACGCCCCAGCCGGCGTGACCGAGCCCGCCAGGGCCGCTTCCGCGCCGGTGGCAGCTCCGGCAACGTCGCCCGCGGCCGCGGCAGCGTCAGCCGGTACCGCGACGGCAGCGGTGTGGATGTACGACACGGCCGTCGGTATGGCGGTACCGACGAACCAGGCCGCCGTAACACCGATCTGCTGGACGAAGTTGAAGTTGAACAGCGTGCCGCCCAGGCCGTCGAGCGCGTTCACCACGTTCGCGAGATCCGGAGCGGCGGCCGAGAAGGCGTTCCATATCCCGGTACCAAAGCTCTGGGTTCCGAAGTTCGCCAAGAAGTCTGAGACGGCGTTCGCCGACGGCGCTGCCGTCGATGCCGCGGCGATGGCGGGCTGGGCAGCTGCCCCGGTGGTGGTCGGGGTTGCCGGCTGAAGCGGCTGAAGCGCCGAGCTGGCCGTCGCCGCCGCAGCGTACGCGTACATTGTGGTGGCGTCCTGGACCCACATCTCGGCGTAGAGGGCCTCGGTGGCCATGATCGCCGGGGTGTTGATACCCAGGAAGTTGCTTGCGACCAGCGCGGCCAACTGCGCCCGGTTGGCGGCGACCGCCTGCGGGGGCACCGTGCCGGCGAAAGCGGCTTCGTAGCCGGCAGCCGAGGCCGTCAGCTGGGCGCCTGCCTGCTCGGCGGCGGCTGCGGTGGTGGTCAGCCACTCGACATAAGGCTGGGCCGCAGCCGCAGCCGCAGCCGACCCTCCCCCCGTCCACTGCTCGGTGGTCAGCGTGCTGACGATCGACTCCCACTGGGTTGCCGTGGTGCTCAATTCCGCGGCCAGGTTGTTCCAGCTGGCCGCGGCGGCCATCAGCGGCCCCGAACCTGCCCCGGCGTACATCAGCGTGGAGTTGATCTCAGGAGGTAACGCTGCAAAATCCAGGACCATTTCTTATCCCCGTTCCTTTTGTCTGAATGTGGTTTTGTCTGGCTGGCGCTACGCGTAGATCGCGAGCTTCTTCATGATGATGGGCTTGACGCCGTAGCGTGGGGCGCCGAAGCCGGAGCCGTTGCGCCCGGCCGTGGCCATGCCGGGCATGCCGGGCACCATGCCGCCGCCCGTGGTGGCTCCCGGCGCAGCGGACACCATGGTCGCGTGCAGTGGGCCGGCTGCGGTGCTCGTGAACGGGGCGGCGGAGGCCCAGCTTGGCGGCGCCGACATGGAGCCGACCAGCGTCGCCTGGCCCAATGCTGCCACCGGCATGCCGCCCGCCATCGGGGCTACCGAGCTGATGTCGGCGGCACCCGCGGCACCTGCGGCATCCGCGGCCACGTCGGCCGCTGCCGCACCGCCCCACCAGTCGGTCGGCACCAGGCCGCCACCAGCCATACCGAGGCAGGTGGACATGGCCGATGCCCAGTTGCCGGACTCGAAGCTGATGAAGTTGGCTGAGTTGCCCGATAGGCTGAGTGGTTGTCCGCCGGAGCTGAACAGCGGGCCGCCGAGGAAGGTGGAGAGGTTGCCGATCTGCGTGACGAGGTTGTCGGCGGGACTGCCCGCAGCGGATGCATTCGCCGCGGCTGCGTTCGCCGCTTCCATTGTCGTGTAGGTGCCGGAGCTCAGCCCCAAGTTCTGCACGAACTGCTGTTGAATCGCTTGAGCTTCGGCCGCGATCTGCTGGTAAAGGGTGCCATAAGCGGCGAAGATGCCTGCCTGTATCTGCGATACCTGGTCAGACGCCGCCGGCGCGATGGCGGTGGTCGGGGCTGCCGCGGCGGCATTCTGTGCCGTCAGCGACGTTCCGATTCCCTCCAGCTGCGCTGCCGCGGCCAGCAACTCTTGGGGAATTGTCGTCAGGAATGACATCTGTTGCTCCTAATTAGTGAAACCATGCCGACCCCCGCGTCGGAGGATCGAACCTGTGCGTTGGCGTATCGGCCCCTGTGCGTTGGCGTAACGCTAGCGATCCACGCCTCAACAGTCCTGGTCGAAAGGCGTAGGGTGACGGTCGTTTACGGCTTCTTAACGATGACGCCGGCAGTTTTAACAAGGTTCTCGCGGGTGATACGGCCGTGTCATCTGAGCCATGGCCGCGACACGCCAACCGCGCGCGCGGCGCGCGTATCGTAGGCGAAACGGACCGGCGGCGCACGTCTGGGTCGGAGGGGCCGCAAGGCCGATCAACAGAGCCAATTAGTAGGCCGGATAAGGTCTGCGCGGGCCCCGTTTGGGCTTCACTCTCTATCTAGGCCCCCATAGCCCAATTGGCAGAGGCAGCGGACTTAAAATCCGTCCAGTGTCGGTTCGAGTCCGACTGGGGGCACCGGAAACGCGCTGGTAGAGGGTGGTACGGGAGTGGCCGGCGGCCGCCGGAAGATGACCGGGCCCGACGTCGTCCCGGCGCGTCGGGATATGTGGGCACTTGTCGGTGGCCAGAGCTTGAAGAAGAGGTACTGAGCGCGGGGGCATCGCGATGTGCCTCTTCCGTTTTGCCTGTCCTTCTTCTTAGGCGCCGCAGTGCTCCCCGCTGAGCTCGTCGATACGTGTTTGCGCGCTCGCGGCCGGGTCAGGGCAGGAGGCTGACGAACTCGCTGACGGTGATCGCGGTTGCCTCCCCGAGGGGCAGGGCAACCCCAGCTCCGATGATGAACGGGACCAGTGCCATGTTTGCGGCGACCGGCTTGACGATCGCGGCCAGCAGGTCACCGTTTTGCAGACCGTCAACGAAGAGATTCGCATCGTAGACGGGGAGATCGATCCCGAGGGTGAGTGCTGTGTCTACTACTGGCTGCGTCAGGGCGGCGTAATTGGACACCACGCCGCCGAACGCATCGAAGACATTGTTGGCCGTCACCGGCACGTTGCCGTTTCCGTACGTGCTGGCCGCGGTGAGCAGCTCGATGAGGTTCGACGGAGGATCGATCGGGTTGGTGATGAGAGTCGGCGTGAGGCCGAAGGTGTGCGCGGTGCCCAGCAGATTTTGTATCGACGACCAGTCGAGATTGAAGGACGGGTGCTGCAGGTCCGCAATGGCAGTGGTGATTCCGTGCTGGGCTCCATTGTTGAGCGCGGTGATCAATTCGTTCGGATTGATGTCGGTGGGGAACAAGCCCAACGGGGTCGGCACATTCGGGGGACTTTGGGTGTCCCAGCCGTGGTCGATGTTGCCGTAGCCCAAATTCACCAGGATGCGGGTGTCCGGTTCGAGCAGGTCGTAAAGCGGCTGCCCGACGACCGGGACGACCTTCAGCGGATTGAGCAGCGGTAGGCCCGGCTCGGTGATCATGTAGTAAGTGGTCTGGCCGTAGGTGCCCAGATTCAGGGTTTCGGAACCGGGTGTCGGGTTCAGGTAGGTGCCGTGGTCGTAGCCGATGCCCGCATACGCATTGAGAACTGAAAGCAGATTGATCGGGTAGCGAGGGAAGTCGGCGAAACCGTCGTATTCCTTGGTAAAGATCTGAGTCGGGTATAAGTCGCTCGGAGTGGCACCACTGAGCGTTATTCCGAAGGTCGGGAATGAAGCGGTGCCCCCTAACGGATAGGGAATGTTCAATCGGGTGATGAAACCCCCGTTGGGATTGGCGGGATCACCCAGCAGAACGAACGAAACGTCGCTGGGCGAAACGTGATTCGCCGCCAGCTGCGACATCGCGATAGAGGAGATCAGCGAACTTTGCGAATAGCCGAACACGTCGACGTGGTTCCCCGCGGCGATCTGTTGCATGACGGCGTTGTTCAGCGTGGTGACGCCAATCTTGACTGATGAATCCAACGGCAAGGTGTTTATGCCGGTAATCGGAAACAGTCCCTCCGGCGTGGTCAACGACAGCGGGAGGGCGCCAGGAAAGAACGGCTGAATGTATTGCTCCATCGCGGCCATGACGTATAACGGCGCAGGCACCGGGAAGCCACTTGGACCCATCACGATCGCGACGTCCGCAGCGGCGGCCGAAAGACCCGTCTGCATCGGCGACGCTGGGCTGACCGCCTTCAGCGCCGCGGCGCTGGCCGACTCGGCCCCCGCATACGCGGCCGCCCCCGCATCAAGAGTCTGCAAGAACCGGATGTGGAACGCGTCGGTTTGGGCACTCAGCGCCTGATACGCCGAACCATGGTCGGAAAAGAGCGCAGCAATCGCGGCCGACACCTCATCAGCTGCGGCGGCGAGCAGATTCGTCGTATACGGCGCTGCCGCAGCGCGAGCCGCGTTGATCGTCGATCGAAGGCTCGTCAGGTCGCGTGCCGCGTCGAGTACCGCTTCCGGCGTCGCGACCAGATACGACATCGAATCCCCCTCGCCACAACACATCTGAATAGTCGGACGCCCCCGGCAACGCCCAGCCCATAGTAGGCAGGCCAAACCGGTCAACGTCGCGTTTTGGCCCACGATCAGGGGCACAGTAAACGCGCTGCTAGACACTGGTCTTAACTCGTTCGGCTGGCCGGCCAACCTTGTTCGCGTGCGTGTCGCCGGGCCCGTGGAGTTGTTGCCCGGAGCGGTACCGCGATGGCGGTGCGCCGTGCCGGCAAGCAGGAAGATGTCGATGCTGCGCACCGGTGTCGGGCCATCGCCATACCGTTGAGGCCAGTGTGAAATTTGCTCCAGCATAATTTGAAAAGCATTGGAGCGTGGTGTGCGATCGCGCTACGATCCGCTCCATCAGCTGCTCGTCGTCGGGCTGGCGAGCAAAATCCCACCAGGCGGGGATGCCCATATGTCATTCGTGATAGCCGCGCCAGAGTACGTAGCAGCGACAGCAACGGAACTATCCACTATCGGTTCAGCGATTGCCTCGGCCAACGCTGCCGCGTCGGGACCGACGGCAAACGTGCTGGCCGCAGCCGCGGATGAAGTGTCGACGAGCATCGCCGCGGTGTTCGGCGCCCACGCCCAGGCCTATCAGGCGCTCAGTGCCCAGGCGGCGTCCTTCCATCAGCAGTTTGTGCAGCTCCTCGGCGGCGGTGCGGCTCAGTACTCGCTGGCTGAGGCCGCCAACACCAATCCCTTGGCGCCGCTCGACCAACAGCTGGCCAACATCGTCAATGCGCCCTTCCTGCAGCTGACCGGGCGTCCGCTGATCGGCAACGGCGCCAACGCAGCGCCGGGAACCGGAGCACACGGCGGCGACGCCGGTTGGTTGTTCGGCAACGGCGGGGCCGGCGGGTCCGGCAGTGTCAGCAACCAACGGGGCGGTGATGGGGGCGCTGGCGGATTCTTCGGTGGCCGCGGCGGGACCGGTGGAAACGGTGGGTCGTTAGCGGCAGGAGGAAACGGCGGGACCGGCGGGCTACTCGGTGGCGTCGGAGGGAACGGCGGTAACGGCGACCTCGGTGGGGCGGGCGGTAACGGTGGTGCAGGCGGACTGTTCGCCGCCGGCGGGCACGGCGGAGTTGGCGGCGCGGGGTCCGGGGTGATTGGAGGTACCGGTGGTACCGGCGGGGCCGGTGGGATGTTCGCCGCCGGGGGGGCCGGCGGAGCAGGCGGCGCAGGCTCCACGGGTGGCGCCGGTGGTGCCGGTGGCGCGGGTGGATGGTTCGGTGCCGGCGGGAGCGGTGGTACTGGCGGCGCTGATATAGGCGCGACCGGCGGCGCCGGCGGCGTTGGCGGCGCGGGTGGAAACGGCGGGTTGTGGGCGCCTGGCGGCGCGGGCGGCGCTGGCGGAAGTGCTGAGGTTGCTAACAGTCTTGGTGGCACCGGCGGCGCCGGCGGCAAGGGCGGCATCCTGGGTGGGAACGGCGGTGACGGCGGTGTTGGCGGTGCCGGCGCCGTGGACGGTTTCGGTGGTAACGGCGGTGATGCCGGCACCATCTATGGCAACGGCGGCGACGGCGGTGGCGGCTTCAGCGGCAACCTACTCGGCGGCTTCGGCGGTAACGGCGGTAAGGCCGGGCTGATCGGCAATGGTGGTGCGGGTGGCGCCGGCGGGTTCGGTTCCGTCGGTGGTAATGGCGGCGCAGGCGGCGACGCCGTGTGGTACGGCAGCGGTGGCAACGGCGGCAACGGCGGGCCCGGCATCGGCGCGGCTAATGGGGGCCGTGGCGGCGCCGCCGGTGCGGGCGGACTGCTGTTCGGCTTAGACGGCATATCGGGTCAGTCATGGCCGCCGTAGGTAGCGCGAGATCTGCTGATCGGCCCCCGTCCGTTCTGAAGGACCCGGCGATGGTCCTGCCGATTCCTGAGCCGTAGCCCACCGGTCGGAGGACGGATGGGTCAAATCCACGCCGAACGGGCATCCTCCGCGGGAGTAGATCCGAATAACAGATAACCGAATATGGAGCGGAGACCCGATGGCGACTGGAAAGATTCGCTGCCTTGTGACTGGCGCGACCGGCTACATCGGGAGTCGGCTGGTGCCGAAGCTACTGAACGAGGGCCACCGGGTTCGCGCGCTGGCCCGCGACCCGTCGAAACTGGCGGACGTACCGTGGCGCGAGCGGGCCGAGGTGGTTCAGGGCGATCTGGGTGATGTCGATTCGCTGGAAGCGGCCTTCGATGGAGTGGACGTCGTCTACTACCTGGTCCACTCGATGGGCACGTCCAAGGATTTCGTCAACGAGGAAATTCACGCCGCCCGCAACGTCGTGACGGCCGCTCAACGCGCCGGGGTACGGCGGGTGGTGTATCTGAGTGGTCTGCACCCGGAAGGCAGAAAGCTCTCGCCGCACCTCGAGTCGCGCACAGCCGTGGGCGACGTCCTCATCGAATCCGGCATCGAAACCGTGGTCCTGCAGGCCGGAGTAGTCGTCGGATCGGGATCGGCGTCGTTCGAAATGATCAGGCACCTCACCGACCGGTTGCCGGTGATGACCACGCCCAAGTGGGTGCACAACAGAATTCAGCCGATCGCGGTAGAAGACGTGCTGTACTACCTGACTGCCGCGGCGACCGCAGCGAATACCGTCATCGCGGACCTGGGATATCGGCGGCCCCGACGTATTGGAGTACGGCGACATGATTCGGATCTACGCCGAGGAAGCCCAGCTGGGCAAGCGCTATCTGATCGCGCTGCCGTTTCTGACGCCGACGATCGCCAGCCTGTGGATCGGGACCGTGACCCCCATCCCGCCAGGACTGGCGCGGCCGCTGATCGCATCGCTGGAATGCGACGCGGTAATGCGCGATTTCCAGATCGACACCATCATCGAGCCGCCACCAAGCGGCCTCACCGGCTACCGCGACTCCGTCGCGCTGGCGCTCAACCGCACCCAGCAGGGCCTTCCCGATGCGACTTGGGACTCGCTGTCCCACACCGCCGAGGCGCTGCCCAGCGACCCGGACTGGGCCGGCGAGATTGTCTACACCGACGTGCGGACCGCCACGACCAGCACCGCACCGGACGAAGTCTGGAAAGCGGCCGAGGACGCCGCAAGCGGCAGCCGCTGGTACCCGTTCACACTCACGCCGGGGCGCGGCAGCGCGGTGCGGCGGTGGAGCGTCACGGAGCGTGAGCCCGGCACCAAGCTGCGGCTACGCGCGGAAACGCGCGCGCCCGGTCAGGCGTGGCTAGAGATCACCGTCGAGCCCCACGACGGCGGCGGCAGCAACTACACGCAACGGGCGATCTTCTTTCCGCACGGCATCCCGGGCCGGTTGTATTGGACGGTGTTGCGGCCGCTGCATACCGCTGCGCTGCGCAGGCTTGCGCGCGACATCGTTGGGGCGTCCTGCTAGCAGTCAACACGGGTGGCCCACCGCAAACCGATTGGGTGAACCGGGGCAGCGCCCTACAGGCCAGTGAAACCCATTCATTCCCAGATCAAGACGTTGGGAAGCGAGGGCTCGATTCGTCGCAACGCCGTATAGCCGACGCCCGCAATGCCCCGGAAAAGGCCAAGGTTGAAGCGGCTGGTAGTCCCGCCGGTCCACCGGTAGTCGCCGCTCAACCGGGCGGTTTCGATGACTGACAGCAGCCGCCGCGAGGCCCGCTCGCGAAGATCGTTGTGCCCGAGGATGCCGCCAGCCTCCCACAGGAATTCGATGCTGCCGAGCGTGCCGCAGCACAGCGCGTCGGTCGCGTCCGGCCATCCGTGCTCGGTACCCGGGACGGCGTTCTCGATGTCGGTGCGGACGACTATGCCCGACGGCACCGGGTGTCTCGTCATGGCGGCCCGCGCCAACCCGATTGCTGGCGCGCCGTAACACCACTTGGTTCGCCAGACCGCGCCACTGTCATGTAGGCCGCGCAGGTCGGGCCAAGTGCTGGAGTGGGCGTCGAAGGAGGCGTTCTCGAAGGCAACGCATTCGGTTGCGGCGCTTGCGAACTCCTCACATCCGGTGGCCGAGGCCAGCGACGCCAAAGCGTACGCATAGCCCGCCGCGCCGTGCGACATGCCGTTGAGCGGGCCGTCGGCACCGGGCGGGGTCCAGCATCGCTGACCCGCTGGGCCGGCGCGCTGTTGGGCAAGCAGATGCCTCCCGCAGTTGGTCGCCCGCTCGAGTACGTCGCCGGATCCGGTCTGGCGATAGAGCCGAAGCAGGCCCAGGATGGCGCCGGCACTGCCACCCAGGACGTCGAGCTGGCGATCTGCTGAAATGACGTCCGGGGTGATCAACTTCGCCGCGGCGTGAGCATCTAGCAGCGCAGCGTCATCGTCGAGCAGCGTTGAGATGACCGCGAGGCCGTACACGATCGATCCGAGACCAAAGCCACCGCCGAGACCGACCAAGCTAGCGACGCGCTCCGGGTTGCGGCCTCGCAAAAATCCCCGCAGCCGGGACAGCGCAGCGGCAGCAAGGGACTTTGACGAGGTGGAGTTTGCGACGGCGGCATGCGCGGCAAGGAACAGCGCGATGCCACACGTGCCTTTGTAGAGGTCGGGACCGAGCACGACGATCTGTGACAACTCTGACTCGCCCAGCCAGTCGAGGCCGATCCAGGCCGCGCCCGGCCCTTCGCGCACCGCATGCTCCGACAGCGTTCGGGCAACCGCGTCAGCTTCCGCGGCGAAGACATCGCTGCCGGACACCCCGCTTGCGGGGACAAGCGGGGTGGGCTTGGTGCCAGGCTTTGAGGAAGGTCCAGCTCGCCTGAGCGTGGCTGTGCTCTGTCGGATGAGTTCCGTCTGCCATGCGATTTCCTCGTCGTCGAGACTGCGCACGCGGGCGCGCGCCCGATCGAGGCCCGGTGTCGTCCCATTCGGGATTGAGGTGCCGTCCGCATCGCGGATGCGGTGACCGTCGCTGGCCATCACGAAATGCGGAACATTCAAGTCCACGAGAGCCGCGCGCTCGGCGCGCAGCAACGGCCACGCGGGGTCAAAGTCGTGCTCCCAGTCCGCCAGTTGAGCCGCGAAGTCCGCCTGAGCCGACCATCCGACACCGTCGTCCATGGCGCGGTGATCTGTCAGATGCTGCAGCAGCATGCCGTAGAACCTCGTCGGCCGGACGACCCTACGGATCGTCAGGCCGCCGAAGCCGTCTAACAGGTCGTCCGGGCCCTGCTGCTGAAGAAATTTCGCGTAGTCGCGGAAACCTGACATGAAGTCGTCGACGTCATCGCCCAGCCGAGCATGACACCCCTCGATATGGGGCAGGTTTGGGATGGTCGCATCAGTCTGGACATCTTTCGCGGGCCGCATCGCGTCGGAATTGATGTCGTTCCAATTGAGTGTGATTCGGGGAGCGGAGTTCGAAATCACTCCGCCCATCGAGAAGGTCTGGTTGGAATCCCAGCTGTACGTGGGAAGGACACCGACCATCATTACCGAATTCATGACCTTGACCATCGATGCCTCGAATGCGTCCCGATTGCCCGCGATATCTGTGTCGCCCCACGGCTCGGCCGCCTGCAGGATCATCTCCAGATCGATCGGTACCGGATGCTCTCCACACGCGATGATGTTCTCTTGATGCATGTCGACGCTGACGAAGCAGTGGAAGAGCGCAAGCCATGCGCCAGCTCGGCGGAAGTATCGCTGAATGCCCTGCCGATCAACACAACTCGTGTGATCGATGAACTCCGTCCAGCCGTAACCTTGTCGCGCCAGAACGCGCACGGCCCGCAGCTCGACGGGGGCACGGCAGTTCAGTCTTATCGATCAGCGCATGCCACCCTGCGTCGACACCCAAATCCTTGGGCTTGTACACGATCCGCGAACCGTCCTGGAAGCCGATGATCGCGACGGTACGGCCGAAGTTGTGCCGATCGGAGAGATCGCTGTCGATGCTGGTTACCTGGCAGGACGTGGCGGTCTCAAGCAGGTCGCGGCGAATCGCCGGCAGATCGGCATCCAGCCGCGTGATCAGTTCCTTTGACGCGTCGATCCACTGCCGGGTGAGCGAGGCCATCAGCCGCAACAGGACTGGCTTGTCTTCGAACAGCTGACGCCATCCGTTCGCCTTCATGTCGGCAACGAATCGGTCGTACTGGGCGTTGGACGGGCCGCGCGGGCCGGACGGGCCAGTGTCCTGACGGACCTTCGCGAAGCGCTCGTATATCGCGCCGGCCGAAAGGCTCGATAACTCCGCCAAAAGCGAACGGCGCAGGCACGCGCGTGCGCTGTCGCTCAGCGCCGCTCCGACGCGACTGTCGATAGCCGACCAAAGACGCGTCTCTGCCTCGCGAACAACCGGTTTCAGCAAATCTTCGAACGCACAAGGCCCGGTTCCGGGCGCGGGGTGTTCCGCTGCGATGTCGACGGAACTCCGCAACGCCTCGTTGACCCAGACGGCGTCGTCCAGCCACGTGGGGGTTGGCCAGGAAGCGTTGCGGCGCACCGTCGCGAACTTCGCCAGCACGTCTTCGATCGACAGTCCGTCGCGTTCTAACCGCCGAACGAACAGCGACCAATTGCCGCTGGCGCACGACCGGCACCACGTGGCAACACGGCGGGCGGCCAAGTCGCTATCGCCCTTCTGGCCTGGCAATTGGTCAGACGCGCCGGAAAGCAGCTCGTCGATGGTGAGGGCCCGGGCCAACAGGCGTTCGTCCAAAGCCGCCATCCCACCTCCCGCCTGCCCGCGCACGATCCGAATGCCTTTGCAGCGACCAGCCGCGAATGTTCACCCCAGCGGATCTCTCAAGAGAATCCTCAGACGAGTTCACTCGCCCCGATCCGTGTGATCGACTGCAAACTATACGTTGGGTTGACGTTGTGCTCTCGACAAAGCCGACGACATCCTCACCTACGACTTCTCCGATGAGGCACTGGAGAATCAGCCCAAGTTGGATCGGCGTGGTAGCGGCAAGCCGCTGGCGAAGGCGCGTTCCAGCGCGGGCCGAAGCTCGACGGGTGCGGACATCAGCTCCCCGTGTCCGCCTCTAGCGGGACGGCTGCACAAGCGTTATCGCACAATGCATTAGGCCGACGGGGCAGGGGGACCCCATCGGCCTAATGGCTTGCCTCGACTGTCGGACGATCAGCAGTCGAGGCCGGAGATGCAAGCGGTGAGGGTGGCGATGTGGACGCCGCCGGCGGGGGCTTGCGCGGCGCCGTCGGCGGGTGTGGCCGGCGCGCTAGGGGCGGTGACCGGTGCGACCGAGTGGTTCGTGGTCGGTGTCATGGCCGTCGGGCTTGCCGCCGCGATAGCTCCTCCGGCGCCCGCGAGGGCCAGCAAGCCTGCACTGCCGAATGCCGCGAACGCTGCCTTGGTCCCGATCTTCATCGTTTGCCCTCCTCTGGTCTTTGGCCGGCTACCCGGACCGATCGTGTGTCGTAGAGATAGTATCCATAGGCAACAATAAATGTCTACCACAGTAGCCAAGTGGCATTAGTCACACCCGTAGGACGGGTGTTTGACGTGGTAGATGCCGTGAAAGCGGCTAAGGCGTTGGATTCGCGGGAGCAGGACGGCGATGGCTGTCCGCCGGTCCCTTACGCGGGTGCGATCCGGGGCAAGTTACGAAGCGAATGCACCCGCAGTTGAGGCCGACGAGGCATCCGCCGCCGGCGGCCGGAACGGCGGGGAGGGCGCCGCCGTCCGAACTGTCGGGACCCGCGGAGTTGTGGGAGTCTGCGACCCGGGCACCGAGGGTTTCGCGCTCGAGTGAAGGCCGTCGTGGGCGTCGAAGTCGTCGTTGCGGGTGGCCTACCGTCGTCGCCGAGCCATCCGAGCGTCACGGCGATCGCGGCGCCGCCTAACATCGCGAGCGCCGTTCTGCCTCTGTGACCCGCCACGATTGCCTAGTCTAACGACCTCACCGCGGATCGCGCGCGACATAATTGAGCGGTCTGCGTCCTTGCCGTGGCGGACGTGAAAATTGCTGCCAACCTTAGATTGCGGCATGGCCTGCTGTAGCGACAGAATGGGCATGGCCGATCTGTCGAGTTCCAAAAATGGAACGATATTGATAACGCCAAGCTGACCAAGTGATGTCGAGGTGGTCGATCCACCAGAGAGCCTGTTTGTCAGGTTTGGAAACCCGGCTATCCTCGAGGCATGCCAAGACTAAACCGGGCCGGCAAAGAAATCGGCCGCGTCCTCGAGTGGCTACTCAATCGGGACGTGTCCGACGGCGAAATCGGTTCCGCGCTCGGCTTGGCGAAGGCGACCTATTCCCGCCGCAAGGACGCCGACGATTTCCCGAGCTATTCAGAACTGACCACGCTGGGCGAGCACTTCGGCCTCTCCGCGCGGGTATTGCAGATTGCGTTCGACTGGCGCGGCGAGGATGAGCTGATCCTGCTCAACGTTGAGGAGATGTGCCAATACATGGAGCAGGCCGGTGCCGCCCTGTTCGCCATCGACGCGGTTCAGCGCTACATCGCGAACCGTGGCGAGGGTGATCAGCCCGCTTGGCCGCGGCAATCGGAAAGATGGCGGCCGCCGTGCAGCCCGCCGCAGACCGCGCCAAACAGATCAAGGCCAGCTGAGGCGAATCGGGGGAAGGCCTTGCCGCTGACGGCGCGGCAAATCGCCACTCATACACTGGCCTACCGTGGGCATGCTCTTTGGCTTAGCGCCGTGGATCGTCTATTGGGTGCTTGTCGGTAACGTCCCGTTCAAGGCTGCGGTGCTGGTCGCGTTGGCGATCGCCGTCGCCGTGTTCGCGCTGGGGCGGACCTTTCAACAAACGACAGCCAAGTCCGGGCATGTGCTCGAAATCGGTTCTGTTGCAACGTTTTCAGTATTGACAGTGCTGGTGTTTGCGGCCAGTGAGTCGGCCCTGGACCGGTGGATACAGCCGGTCGGCGATGCCGGCATCCTGGTGGTGGCGCTGATCAGCCAGCTCATCGGTAAGCCCTTCGTGCATGACGTCGCCGCGGCCGAGCAGCCTGACGATGTGGTCAAGACCGCGCTATTCGGCCGAATCATCGGGCTGGTGACCTGGATCTGGATCGCCGTGTTCGCCGGCATGACGGTCTCGTCGGTCATCCCGCCGGTGCTGGCGGCCAACGCCTCGATGCTCGACACCAAGACTCCGTTGTCGTTCGTCTTCTACTGGGTCATTCCGTTCGCGCTGTTCGGTGCGGCGGCGCTGGCGTCGCGCGTCGTGCCCGCTCGCATGCTCGTCGGGATCGACGACGTCGCGCGGGAAACCTCGTTCGTCGCCTACGACGAGGCCACCATCGACGAGCTCTACTACCTGGCCCAGGAACACGCGAATCGCGAGGTCGGCGCGGGTAAAGAGGCCTACGAGGTCAAGGTCGGTGGGATGGGAACCCCGCTCACCGGAGACGAGTCGCGTAAGTCGTGGCCGTCGACGTACAAAGTGCGCGACCGGCGGCACTAGGGCCCATGGGCGTGGCATACCTCGTGGGACGCTCAGTCGCTGCGGCAGCGGTGCTGCTCACGGTGGCGGCCTGCGCGTCGAGTCCCGCGCCTGCCAAGGGCACGCATCCGGGCAAGGTGCAATTCAGCACGCCGGCCGGCCAAGCACTGACCATTCCGCCGGGGCAGTTTCTGGCGGCCACGGACGGCCAGACGCCGGTGGGGTTTGACAAGCCCGCGCACGGCACCATCGCGTACGGCGCCAACGGGGCCATGATCTATACGCCGGACTCCGGCTTCATCGGTACCGATGAGCTCACCGTCAGCGCGAGTCGCGCCGTCAAGCTCTACGTGGAAGACCTTCCGCCGATGGCCATCATCGGCGGCGTCGCCATCACGGCCAATGCGCACGGATCCGCGATCGCGCAAGTGCCCGGGAGCGCCGACGAGTTCTACGGCCTCACCGACCGCGGTCCCAATGTCGACGGGCGAACCCGCAACGAAAAGGTGCTTCCGGTACCGGAATTCCACCCCCAGATCGCCAAGCTCTTACTCGCCAACGGTGTGGCGTCGGTCGAGCGGACCATCGTGCTGACCGGAAAGGACGGCGTGCCGCTGGTCGGGTTGCTTGATCCGCAGGCGAACACCGGCGAGACAATGGTCGACCTCAACGGCCGGCCGTTGGCGCCCTCCGATCACGGCATCGACAGTGAAGGCTTGGTCGCCATGCCTGACGGCACCTTCTGGGTGTCCGACGAGTACGGCCCGTTCATCGTCCATTTCGATGCCAATGGCAAAGAGCTGGAACGGCTTTCGCCGTTCGACGGCACCCTGCCCCGGGAGCTCTCGCTGCGCAGCCCGAACCAGGGGATGGAGGGGCTGACCATTACCCCCGACGGCACGACGTTGGTGGGCATCATGCAGTCGGCCATCCAGCCACCGGGCCTGCAGGGTTCGTCCAGGTCGGTCCCGGTCACCCGCATCGTGACCATCGACCTCGCGGACCGCAGCAATGTGCACGAATATCTCTATCCGCTGGCCAATCCCCAGGAGAGCAAGGTCGCGGTGTCGGAGATCAGCGCGCTCAGCGCCACCACGTTCCTAGTCGACGAGCGTGACGACGCACCCGCGCCGAACGGCAACAAGAAGATCTACGTGGCCGACATCAGCGAGGCAACCGACATCGGCCCCCATGCGGCGGTGCCGGGTGCGACCTATCAGGCCGGTGCCGGTGGCCTGCTCATCAACGGTGTCCCGATCGAGACCTTCGTCGGCGTCAGTACCGATACGCAGGCCATCGCCAAACTCAGAGACGCCGGGATTTTCGTGGTTACCAAGACGCTCAAGCTGGATCTGGGCGACCTCTTGCGTTCGCTGTCGCCCAAGGGTGAATTCTTCGGGCACGAGAAGATCGAAGGGATCCTCAGCCCGGACGGCGGTAGGACGCTGATCCTGGCCAACGACAGCGATTTCGGGCTGGCGGGGCTGGCCAACGACAACCCGCCATTTCGGCTCAAGCCCAGGATGTTGCCCAACGGCAGACAGGACAGCGGCGAGATCCTGGCGGTCGACACCAGCAAGTTGCCCGCCAGACCGGTGTCGGTGACGGTGTTGATCAAGGTCGGCTAAACGGGCTTGAGGCGGAAGACCCTGATCTCCCGGGGCGCGCAACTGGCGCGGTAGCTCTCGTAGCCGGCGTAGAAGTCGACGGCGGTGGCCCACGCCGCGGTGCGGGCGTCACCGGTGAGCAACTCGGCCTTGTACTGCTTCGGCGGACCCTTGAACTCGACCGTGCATTCGGGATGCGCCAACAGGTTGGCACTCCAGGAAGGATGGTTGGGTTGCCCGTAGTTAGACCCGATGGCCAGCAGCCCGTCGCCGTCGTCGAGCAAGCTGAGCGGTTGCGTGCGTTGCTGCCCGGACTTGGCGCCGGTCGTCGTGACCAGCCCGACCAGGTCGACCCCGGCCGAGCTCAGCCGGCCATTGGTGCGCGGGATCAGCGTTTTGTCGATACGGGGTGCCACGTGGAACATGTACAGGTAGCCGGCCCGTCGTCATGGGCAAAGCGCTCGAACAGCGCCTCATCGAGCCGTAGCCGCCGTCCTCGGATTGGACTCTCCCGCCGAAACGCCACGAGTAGACGGTACCCGCCCGGGTGGCAAGCTGGAACCGTGAACGCAGTGCGCCCAGATGCCATACGCGCAGAGACAATAACCATCACCGGACACGGCGGACACGAGATCGAGGCGTACCGAGCCATGCCCCTGGCGGAGGGAAAGCAGGGTGGCCGGGGAGGCGTCGTTTGGATCCATCACATGCCCGGCTACGACCGGGAGACCAAAGAATTCGTCCGCCGGCTGGCCGTCAGCGGGTATCACACGGTCGTCCCGAACCTGTATTCGCGCGAGGCGCCGGGCGCGGCGCCCGACGACGCCGCCGCGACGGTGCGCGCGGTCGGCGGAGTGCCCGACGAGCGACTGGTGGGCGACGTCGCCGGCGCGGTCGAGCACCTGCGCTCGCTGCCGGGTGCCACTGGCAGATTCGGCGTGATCGGTCACTGTTCCGGCGGGCGCCACGCCTACTTGGCCGCGTGCTCGCTGCCGTTTGACGCCGCGGTCGACTGCTACGGCGCGTTCATCGTCGAGGACCGGCCCGAGGGCCTCCCCAAGGCCATGCAACCGATCCTGCACCTGGCCCCGAACCTGAGCTGCCCGCTGCTGGGCCTGTTCGGAGTCGAGGACCGCTTCCCGGCACCCCCGGCGGTGGCGGCGCTGGACGCCGAGCTGACCAAACTCGACAAGGCACACGAGTTCACCTCTTACGACGGCGCGGGCCACAGCTTCTTCTCGGTCGACCGGCCGGCGTACCGCCCCGAGGCGGCGGTGGACGGCTGGCGCCGCATCGACGAATTCTTCGCTACCCACCTGAAAGGCTAGGTCTGCCAAGCTATGTGCACGTATCTGACCGAACACGTCGAGATCGACGGCAGCGGCAAGGGCGCAACGGGCTGGTTCGGCGCCAACCGCGCGACGGTATACGTCGACCATCCCGTCCACGCGCCCTATGGCCACACCGTCAACATCGACGTGATCAACCCCGAACTCGGTCCGTCCGCCCGGGTGGCCCTCGAACTCACCGAAGAGAGCGCGCTGGCGTTGGCCGACGCCATCCGTCAAGCGATTTCCCACGCACCGGCCGGCCTGGCCTCCAAAGATCAGTAGGTGAGTCATGAGTGCCGAAGTTGATTACCCCCAGTTGGCCACCGCCCGCGGCCGGATCGAGCCCGCCCCGCGCCGGGTCCGGGGCTTTCTCGGCGACGCGCTGATCTTCGACACCACCGCGGCACGCTACGTATGGGAGGTCCCTTACTTCCCGGCGTACTACGTGCCGCTGGGCGATGTGCGCCTTGAGTTCCTGCGCGACGAGAACCACCCGCAGCGGGTGCAGTGGGGGCCGTCGCGGCTGTACTCGTTGGTGGGCGCCGGGCAGACCCACCAGTCGGCCGCGCGGGTGTTCGACGCCGACGGCGACGGTCCCTTGGCGGGCACCGTGCGCTTTGACTGGGGTCCGCTGCGCTGGTTCGAGGAGGACGAACCGATCTACGGCCACCCGCGTGATCCCTATACACGGGTTGACGCCCTGCGTTCGCACCGCCATGTGCGGGTGGAGCGCGACGGCGCCGTGCTCGCCGACACCCGGACGCCGGTGCTGCTCTTCGAAACTGGTTTGCCCACAAGGTATTACATCGATCCGACGGATATCGCCTTCGAGCATCTGGAGCCCAGTCCGACGCAGACACTGTGCCCGTACAAGGGAGTGACGTCCGGCTACTGGTCCGTGCGGGTTGGTGACGCGCTGCATCCGGACCTGGCCTGGACCTACCACTACCCGCTACCGGCCGTCGCGCCGATCGCCGGCCTGGTGGCGTTTTACAACGAGAAGCTCGACATCATCGTCGACGGAGCGACTCTGCCTCGCGCGCATACGCATTTCAGCTAGCCGGCGCACGCATGCTTGGCGCCGACCACCACCTCGACGTCGTGTCGCGGGACGACGGCGATGCCGCGCGGCACCGTGCGAGGCGAGTTTCGGCGCCGCTCGCGGCGCGGCATCCTCAGCTGCACCGTGCGCATGATCGTCCCGATCGCAATAGCCATTTCGTCGCTGGCGAATGCGGCTCCCAGCCAACGCCGATGACCACCACCGAACGGTAAGGACTCGAACGGGGTCGGGCTGTGGTCGAGGAAGCGAGCGGGATCGAACCGGTATGGATCCGGCCACACGCTGGCATTGAAATGTATTGCAGGTACTGCGATTCCGCACCGATATCGCCGGCCGCCGAACGGCGCGCCGCCAATGGATCGCGCTTCGACGAGCTTGCGCAACCCGAGGCACCGCGTGGCTGGGCCGCAACGCTGACGGCGAGTGTGCTTGGGATACGGCCGGTCGGGTAGATGCGAGAACTGGGCCGTAACACCTTGCTGAGGTCTTCACCGGTTTTCCCTGGCTGTGGTCGTGACGTCGCGCGTTTCAAGATGGGCTTCCGACCGCGTCGGCCCGATCCGGCATCCTACGGTCCGCGTCGGCATTCCCCAACGATCCTGGCCCGCAAACTAAGTGCCATCGAGACCCCGGACGGGCCGGCCCCGCCGATCCGCGTCTCGGAGACCACGCTGGCCTACTTCCAGTTCGTGTTCGCCGCCATCACCCCGCTGCTGTTCCTCGGCAGCGTGATCGGCCGGATGGCTTCTGTGGCTGATCTTTGCCCGCCCTACTGTCCTCCTGTGGGCGGCGGCTGGTGGTCGCAGGCCGGCGCTTACTACAGCGGCGGTGTTCGCTCGTTGATTCACCCGCCGCGGCACCACCGGCTTCGCCGCGATGTCCCGAGGCGCGCCGGAACGCGCTGCCCAACAATGGTCGCGCCGGCGTGGTTTTGGAACGCGGTTCAACGTCCCGTTCGCGCTGATGCATCACTGGCGGTGCTCAATACCAACCTCACCACCGCCGTTGCATCGAGAAGCAGCGCAAGCCGACACCTGACGCAGCGATGTCTCGGTCTGACCAGCCTCAGCGCACCCGTCCGGTCACCCATCCGCGTATCTCGTCGCATATCTTTTCCCGCCCAACTGTCCTGCAGTGTGCGGGCCCCGTGGGCCCTCCCCGGCCTTACCTACGTGAGGCGGTGTTGCGCCCCGGTTGGTTCACCGCCGCGTCGCCGTATCGCCTGCGCCACGATGTCCGGTGGGCCGCCGAAGCGGCGCAGCAGTGGTCGCACCAGCGGGTTTTGAAACGCCCGCATCATCAGTCGTTCGCGCTGAAGGTCGTGCGGGTGGTTACGAACTGAAACCGCGGATAATGCATCGAGAAGCATCGCGTCGCGACCCCTTCCGATTGAGTTGCCGGACTAGCGAGGCGTTTTCCGGCATGGGGGAGAGTGCTCTGCGCAACGCGCGCCAACGGCGTTTTCTGCCACATATTTCGGGTTATCGAAGGTATGCCGGTGGAAATGAGTCCGACACGCACCGACCGCAGGGTGTGATATATGCCTCTTTTGAGCGCAAAACATAAGAATTTATTATCTGGCAGGCCGTGCAAGGCCAGTGCCAGCTATTAGCAGCTGCCAACAATAATGCAGGTAGAGGGATTTATGAGATTTGCTAGAAATATCATGATCGCATTCGCGCCGGTCGCGGTCTGTGCGTCGGCTAAGTTCTCCGCGTGATGTGGGCAACAGGGTGAATTTGAACTCTTTTCGTCCGGAATTTCGCCGCTAGACTCTTGCATAACAAGCGATAACAGCGTCCCTGGGCGCTGCGATTCGGCTAATCCCGGGCGATCAGATCGCACAGCGTGGTTGCGACGCTTTCGCCCGTGTGGAGAGGTCCGACGACAGAGCAAAGGCGGTGGCCATCGTGACCACGGAAAACGACGTGCAGGTCTTCGAGTTCAGCACCACACCGGTGGTCCAGATTCCGGTGCGCAGCGGTCCGATCAGCGGCATCGTTCCCAGCTCCGACGGCAGCCGGTTGATGGTCACCAACCACGGGCACAACAGCGTGTCGGTCATCGACACCGACAGCTGGATGGTCGTGGAGACGATCGCCGACATCGAGGAACCATTCGCGATCGCAGCGGGCGGCGACGGTAATCGCGCCTACGTCAGCACTGTCTCGGCGGCGCACGACTCGATCGACGTGATCGACCTGTCCACCAACACAGTCGTCGCCAGTCATCCGCTGGCGCTCAGTGTCAGCGACCTGGCCGTCAGCCCCGACGGAAAGTACGTCTACGCCAGCCGCAACGGTGCTCGCGGCGCAGACGTCGCGGTGCTGGACACCGCGACCGGAAAGGTCCGCGTGATCGACATCGCTACCGCGCCGGGTACCACCACCGAATGCGTGCGGGTCAGCCCCGACGGCGCTCGCGTGTACGTCGGCGCCAACGGGCCATCCGGCGGCCAGCTTGTCGTGATCGAGACGGCAGCGCGTCCCGAGCAGGCGGCCGCGCAGACCGGTTCGAAGGCCCGTACCAGCTGGCGCCGGAAGAAGCCGAAGAACACGGCCCGATCGGGCGCAGCCACGGCGAAGGGCGGCCACACCGGCTTCGGTGTCGTGTTCACCGTCGAGATCGGGGCACCCGTCCGCGACGTTGCGCTCAGCTCCACCGGCGAGGTGGTCTATGTCGCGAGCTGCGCTTCCGATTTCGGTGCCCTGGTCGACGTCGTCGACACCCGTACCAACGAGATCATCCGCACCCGCAAGGTCAGCGAGATCAGCGGCCTGCTCACCGGCCTGACGCTCAGCGCCGACGGCGACCGTGCCTACCTGGTCAGCGACGACAGCCTCACGGTGCTGTGCACGCTCACCCATGACGTCCTCGGAACCGTCCGGGCGGCCAAGCAGCCGTCCTGCGTCGTGGAAAGCCCCGACGGGCAGTACCTGTACATCGCCGACTACTCCGGCGCCGTCACCGTGCTGCCGGTGGCCTTGGCCGTGACGGCGGCGATCGAGTGCGCCGGCGCCGACAGCGAGGACGGCCAGGACGACTGGACCGTGCCTGAGCTGCTCGAGCGCGAGGCGGCGCTGGTCTGACCTCGCAGTCACCCGGGCCCTGGTCAACCGAGGTTGTCGGGGGACCCCTTTCTTACGGTTTCGCGCGGCGATAACATTCGCCCCACCGAGACTCGTAAGGCGGTAGGTCGATGTACAGCACCATGCAGGACTTTCCGTTGACGATCACCGCGATCATGCGGCACGGCGTCAATGTCCACGGGTTGCGTACCGTCACCACCGCGACAGGCGACGGATACCGCCACAGCACCTACCGCGAAGTCGGTCGGCAGGCGGCCCAGTTGGCAAACGCGTTGCGCCGCCTGGGCGTTACCGGCGACGAGCGGGTTGCCACGTTCATGTGGAACAACACCGAACACCTGGTGACCTACCTCGCGATACCGTCCATGGGCGCGGTTCTGCACACCCTCAACATCCGGCTGTTTCCCGAGCAGATCGCCTATGTGGCCAACGAGGCCGAAGACCGGGTCGTTGTGGTCGACATGTCACTGGCCGACGTGCTGGCGCCGGTGGTGCCGCACCTGGAAACGGTGCACACCGTTATCGCGGTCGGCGAGGGCGACACGGCGCCGCTGGAACAAGCGGGCAAGACCGTGCTGAGGTATGCCGAAGTGATCGACGGCGAGTCGACCGAATTCGACTGGCCGGACATCGACGAGAACAGCGCGGCCGCGATGTGCTACACCAGCGGTACCACGGGACATCCCAAAGGCGTTGTCTACAGCCATCGTTCGAGTTTCCTGCACACGATGGCGGCCTGCAGCACCAACGGTATCGGCGTAGGGTCCAGCGACAAGGTGCTGCCGATCGTGCCGATGTTTCACGCCAACGCGTGGGGACTGCCCTACGCGGCCTTGATGGCCGGCGCCGACCTGGTGCTGCCCGACCGGCACCTCGATGCGCGATCGCTGATCGACATGGTGGAGAAACTGCGGCCCACGTTGGCCGGCGCCGTGCCGACCATCTGGAACGACGTCATGCACTGCCTCGAGAAGGACCCCGGCCACGACATTTCGTCGCTGCGCCGGGTCGCCTGCGGCGGCTCGGCCGTTCCGGAGTCGCTGATGCGCGTCTTCGAAGACAGGCACGGGGTGCAGATTCGGCAGCTGTGGGGCATGACGGAAACGTCGCCGTTGGCCACCATGGCCTGGCCGCCGCCGGGGACCCCGGACGATGAGCACTGGGCTTTCCGCGGTCACCGCGGGCCAGCCACTCTGCGGTGTGGAAGCCCGGATCGTCGACGACCACGGCGCGGTGCTGCCCAACGACGGTAAAGCCGTGGGCGAGGTGGAAGTGCGTGGCCCGTGGATCACCGGCTCCTACTACCAGGGACGCGACCACGCCAAGTTCGAGTCGGGCTGGTTGCGCACCGGCGATGTCGGGCGCATCGACGAGCAGGGCTTCGTCACCCTGACCGACCGCGCCAAGGACGTGATCAAGTCCGGCGGCGAATGGATCTCCTCGGTCGAGTTGGAGAACGACCTGATCGGGCACCCGGGCGTGGTGGAGGCCGCGGTGGTCGGTGTTTCCGACGAGCGCTGGCAGGAGCGGCCGCTGGCCGTTGTCGTTCTCCGTGACGGCGCTGACGTGAGCGCGGCCGATCTGCGAAAGTTCCTCGCGGACAAGGTTGTTCGGTGGTGGCTGCCGGAGCGGTGGACCTTTGCCGACGAAGTTCCCCGCACCAGCGTCGGCAAGTACGACAAGAAGACCATCCGGTCCCGCTACAACGAGGGCGCCTACGACGTGATCGAAGCGCGCGACTGATGGCGAGCAGACGTAAAAGCCCCCATTTCGGACCGAAATTGGGGGCTTTTGCGTCTGCTCGCGGGGGAGAGGTGAGCATATGAGCCTGCGGGTCGTGCAATGGGCAACCGGGTCGGTCGGTGTGGCCGCCATCAAAGGCGTACTCGAACACCCCGAACTCGAACTCGTCGGCTGCTGGGTGCATTCCGAGGCCAAGAACGGCAAAGACGTCGGCGAGATCATCGGCACCGCGCCGCTGGGTGTGGTCGCGACCAACAATATCGATCGACGTGCTCGCACTCGATGCCGACGCGGTGATCTATGCGCCACTGCTGCCCAATGTCGAGGAAGTCGCCGCACTGCTTGCGTCCGGCAAGAACGTCGTCTCCCCGCTCGGCTGGTTCTACCCGAGCGAAAAGGAGGCCGCTCCGCTGGAGGTCGCCGCACAGGCCGGCAATACAACGCTGCACGGTGCGGGTATCGGCCCAGGCGCGGCCACCGAGTTGTTCCCGTTGCTGCTGTCGGTGATGTCTACTGGCGTGACTTTCGTTCGCTCCGAAGAGTTTTCGGACCTGCGTACCTATGGGGCGCCGGATGTGCTGCGCCACGTGATGGGTTTCGGCGGCACACCTGACCAGGCTCTGACCGGGCCGATGAAAAAGCTGCTCGACGGCGGCTTCATCCAATCGGTGCGACTCTGCGTCGACCGAGTGGGCTTCGCTGCCGATCCTAAAATCCGGTCAGCGCAGGAAGTGGCCGTGGCGACCGCGCCGATCGAGTCACCGATCGGGGTGATCGAGCCCGGGCAGGTCGCCGGACGCCGCTTCACCTGGCAGGCGGTGGTGGGCGACACGGTGGTCGTCGAGATCACCGTGAACTGGCTGATGGGGCAGGAAAACCTTGATCCGCCTTGGTCTTTCGGGCCCGCCGGCGAACGCTACGAAATCGAGGTGCGGGGCAACCCGGACACCTTGGTGACGGTCAAGGGGTGGCAACCCGAGACCGTCGAAGCGGGCTTGACGAGCAACCCCGGCATCGTCGCGACCGCGGCGCACTGCGTCAATGCGATCCCTGCCACCTGCGCCGCCCCCGCGGGCATCCAGAGTTTCTTCGATCTGCCGCTCATCACCGGCCGGGCCGCACCCGGGCTGCGCTGACGGCAGCGGTCTGAAACAACGTTAGGAGCGCCATGGCCAGGTCTGTCGTCGTCGCCCAATCGCGAGCCATCCCCATCGCCGTCGAGGATGCGTTCGATCGCACGTTGCCGATACCGCTGCCGAAAATCTGTTCCCGCTGGTATGGGCCGATCCCACCGATCAAGGCTGTCCGGGATCAAACGGGCGGTTGGGATGCGGCGGGCCAGACCCGTGTCGTGCTGATGGTCGGTGGTGGCAGCCTGCAGGAGGAGCTGACCAGCGTGGACCCGCCGCGGTCGTTCGCCTACACGCTGTCTGGCGTCAAGGGCCCGTTGGCGCCGTTGGTCAGCTCGATCGACGGGAAGTGGAGCTTCGCCCCGGCGGGCACCGGAACCAACGTGACCTGGCAATGGACCCTGCACGCGAAGTCGGCCATCACCGCACCCGTGCTGCCGGCGTTCGCCAGGATCTGGAAGGGCTATGCCCGCGGGGTGCTCGAGGAACTGTCCCTGCAGCTGGTGGGCTGAGCTCCGCTACCTTCAACACCATGTGTCGACTTTTTGGCCTGCATGCCGGAACGGACGTCTGCCAGGCGACATTTTGGTTGCTGGACGCTCCAGACAGCCTGGCGGAGCAGAGCCGGAGAAACCCGGACGGCTCCGGGATCGGTGTCTTCGGCAAGGACGGTCAGCCGGAGTTGCACAAGGAGCCGATAGCGGCCTGGCAGGACGCCGACTTCGCGACCGAAGCGCATCACCTGACCGGCACCACCTTCATCGCTCACGTCCGCTATGCGACGACCGGGGCGCTCGACGTCCACAACACCCACCCGTTTTTGCAGGACAACCGGATCTTCGCGCACAACGGTGTCGTCGAGGGCCTCGACGTCATCGACGAGCGGCTGCGCGAGGTCGGCACCGCGGATCTAGTTCTGGGCCAAACTGATTCAGAGCGGGTCTTCGCTTTGATCACTGCCTCGATTCGCGCTCGAGGCGACGTAACAGCCGGTCTGGTCGACGCCATGCAATGGCTGGCGGCCAATGTCCCGATCTATTCGGTCAACGTGCTGTTGTGCACGGCCACCGACATGTGGGCGCTGCGTTACCCGGAGTCCAATCAGCTCTACGTCTTGGATCGCCGCCTGGACGGCGCGCCCCAATTCGACTTGCGCACCCAGCGAATCCGGGCCTGGTCCGAGCATCTGATGCAGGCGGCCGTCGGTGGCATTCGCCACCGAACGCATGGACGACGATCCGCGCTGGAGTTTGCTGACGCCGGGAGAGCTGGTCCACGTGGACGCCGGGTTGCAGGTCACCCGGACGCTGGTGCTGCCCGACGAGCCCAAGTACCTGATCAAGCGAGCCGATCTGAGCCCGCCGGTCGAGCAGGCCCAACACAGCAGGCGGACATGACCAGGCGCGCACTAGTGCTGGCCGGCGGAGGGCTGGCGGGAATCGCCTGGGAGACGGGGCTTTTGTGCGGCATCGCGGACGAGTCGCCGGCGGCGGCCCGGCTGCTTGCTGCAATCCGATGTGTTGGTCGGGACGTCGGCCGGCTCAGCGGTCGCCGCACAGCTCGGCAGCGGTTGCCCACTCGAGGACCTGTTCGGCCGGCAAGTCGCCGAGGAGTCGGCCGAGATCGACCCCGGCGTGGACATCGAGTCGATCACCGAACTGTTCCTGGCCGCCATGGCGCCCGGCCCGACCACGCTGCCGCAGCGGCTACGCCGCATCGGGGCGGTGGCGCTCGCGGTCGAAACCATTCCCGAGCCGGTGCGCCGCGCCGTGATCGCCCAGCGCCTGCCGTCGCGGCACTGGCCGGATCGGGTGCTGCGGCTCACCGCAATCGACGCCGCCACCGGAGAATTGGTGGTTTTCGACCGAGACTCAGGCGTCGAACTGATCGACGCGGTGGCGGCCAGTTGCGCGGTGCCCGGCGCGTGGCCGCCGGTGACCATCGCGGGCCGGCGCTACATGGATGGCGGCGTGGGCAGTGCGGTCAACCTGCGTGTCGCCGAAGATTGCGGTGTGGCAGTGGTTTTGGTGCCCTCCGGCGCCGACGCGCCATCGCCGTTCGGCCCGGGCCCGGCGGCCGAGATCGCAGCATCCGCCGGCACGGCGTTCGCCGTCTTCGCCGACGACGAATCGCTGGCGGCTTTTGGGCGCAACCCGCTGGATCCGCGCTGCCGGGCCGGTTCGGCCATGGCCGGCCGTGCGCAGGGCCGCCGGGAGGCGGAGCAGGTCGCGCGGTTCCTGGGGGCCTGATCAGCCTTCGATCGCCGGCGGAAGCGGCTGCACCGTGTTGGATTCGGGGTCGAATTCGAGAGCGTCCAAAGCGCGGGTGGCCAATGCCCGGCCGACGGCGATGACCTCCACCGCCCGGTGGAATTCCAGGCTTCGGCAGGTCGAGCGCGGCACCTCGATCAACAGGTCGGCCGGGTAGGCCGCCAGCGTGTGACGGGCCAGCGCGGACTGCGCGATGTCGATCGTCCGGTTCATCACCTCGAAGCTGCCCATCTTGGGGATCGTCACGACGGGCTCGTCGGCGGGGTCCTGAAGGACGGCGGGGCTCTGCTCGCCGTCCGGGTCTTGCGACCAGACATCGGAATCCGCCGTCGCACCGAACCGGCTCAGCAACGCCCGGGCGGTGGGGCGGTCGAGCAGCGAGCGGGCGGCGGCGGCGTCGAACAGCGCCGAGGTGCTGCGCACCATGCGGTTCAACCATTCGGCGGTAACGCCCGGTTCCGTGTCACGAGCGCCGCCACCATCACTGCCGTCGCTGCCGTTGAGGCTCACCGCGATGGTCAGGTCGGCATTGACCGCGGCGATCGGCGCCATCGGCAGCGGGTCCAGGATGCCGCCGTCGGCGAGCAGTCGGCCGTCGACCTCGTGTGGGGCGATCACGCCCGGTATCGCGATGGATGCCCGGATCGCCTCGTCGAGGGGACCGCGCTGAAACCACACCGGCTTGCCGGCCAGCAGGTCGGTCGCCACCGCGGTGAACGGGATGGGCAGCTGCTCGATGGTGACCGGGCCCAGGATGTCACGCACCGCATCCAGAATCTTCTCGGCCCGCAGCACTCCGGCCGCGGTGATGGACGGGTCGAGCAGCCGCAGAATCGTGCGCTGCGTCAGGGACTTCGCCCAGTCGGCCAGCTCGTCGAGCCGGCCGGCGGCCTGCACACCCCCGACCACCGCACCCATCGACGACCCGGAGATCCCGACGATGTCGTAGCCGCGCTCGAGCAGTACCTCGATCACCCCGATGTGGGCGTAACCGCGGGCGCCGCCGCTGCCCAGCGCCAACGCCACGCGAGTGCCCTGGCGGGGACGACCCCGGTGGGCGGATGATGCGCCACTCCCCATTCTGCGCGGCGGGACGTCAGTTCCTTGCACTGGCCGGTACTCCTTTGTGCACCCCTGATCGCAATTGCCCGACGCCTGGAAAAAAGGCTGAGAAAAGGGCCGTCAGGCTATCCGCACCCGGCGTTGGCGGCCGCCTGGGCGGCGGTGATCACCGCCGCCTGCCTGGCCAGGCCGAGGTCCGTCCACCTGACGTTCCAGCTACCCGCCTCGCCCGATGGCGACGCCTGAAGCATCGCCAGGTAGGGCTCGATCAACGAGTTTCCGGTGGTGGGCTGGGCGTCCATCCAGACCCGCGCGGCGTGGCAGGCCTGGAAATACTCTTCTTCCGTCGACTCCGCCGGAACGTCGACCCTGGTCGTCACGCCGGTGGCGGAGATGCCGATGGCGCCCGGTGGCAACGGTCCGGGCGCGCCGGACGGTCGCGCCGACGACGCCGCGGTGGGCTTGGCGGCATTGCCGTTGTGGCCGCCTGATGAGCACCCCGCCACCGCGAACAAGCCGGCCGCGACAACGACGCTCACCAAAACACTCACCAACGGGGTTCGGCCGCGCAGCGAGAAACGCACGATCTCAATCTATGCAACACTGACGGGCGTGCTGGAGCGGATCGGATTTAGCGAGTGTTGTCGGCCCTGACCTGCCGACCGACCGCCCGATCCGTTCACCCTCTGGAGCTCTTCCATGGCAACCTCTTATGCCGCGCCTGTCGTCCTTTCTGCGCCGCCGTCGTCGGGACCCACCCGGCTGCGCGTCCCCGACCTGTTGCACGCCACCGACCAAGCCGCCGACGACGTACTCAGCGGGCGCTGCGAGCAGCTGCTGCCCGAGGGCGGTGTGCCGTCGACCGAACGCTGGTTCACCCGCATCCGGGGGGACGACGAACTCGACATCTGGCTGATCAGCTGGGTGCCCGGTCAGCCCACCGAGTTGCACGACCACGGCGGGTCACTCGGCGCGCTGACCGTGCTGTCCGGGGCCCTCAACGAGTTCCGCTGGGACGGCCGGCAGCTGCGGCGGCGCAGGCTCGACGCCGGCGACCAGGCCGGGTTCCCGTTGGGCTGGGTGCATGACGTGGTGTGGGCGCCCCGGCCGGTCTTGAGCCCCGTCGCGGCGCCCACCGTGGCCCCCGCTGTGACGCCCACCGTTGTGGCGGCGCCCGTTCAGCCCACCCTGAGCGTGCACGCTTACTCGCCGCCGCTGACTGCGATGTCGTATTACGAAGTCACGCAACGCAATAGACTGCGGCGCACGCGCACCGAACTGACCGACAAACCCGAAGGGCCGTGATGAGCCGGATCGAGGACGTGTTGGACGCCGCTCGCGCACGGTATCGCCGGCTGCCCGCCGGCGACGTGCCCGGCGCGCTGCGGCGCGGAGCGGTGCTGGTCGACATCCGGCCCCAGGCGCAGCGGGCCCGCGAAGGCGAGGTGCCCGGAGCGCTGGTGATCGAACGCAACGTCCTGGAATGGCGCTGCGATCCGACCAGTGCAGCCCGGCTGCCGCAGGCCGTCGGTGACGATGTCGAGTGGGTGGTCCTCTGTTCGGAGGGCTATACCTCCAGCCTGGCCGCGGCGGCACTGTTGGACCTGGGCCTGCACCGCGCCACCGATGTCGTCGGCGGCTATCACGCGCTGACCGCGGCCGGCGTGCTGACCGACCTGAGCCGTTAGCCTGTCGAGCCCGACGAGCTGCCCAGCGTCGCGTCGGAACGCAGCAGCGGACGCAACTTTTCGGTCTTCTCCTGCGTCCAGCCCGGCGGCGACAACACCGCGGCCCAGGCGTCGGCGGCGTCGGCGACGTAGTGGTGTCCGTGCCCGGCCGGCACGTCGACAGCCACCGCCATATCGGCCGAGACCTGCAGGAACGTCACCACCGGGATCCAGCGCGTCTGGGGCAGCACGTCGTAGCCCCGCTGTTCCCGCAGCCAGTCGGGCTTACTGAACAGCAGGTCGGGGGTCCACCAGGCGATCGGGTCGGAGGCGTGTTGCAGATAGACCACCCGCGGTCTGCCCCAGGGTTTGTCCGGGCGCTGCAGATCGCTGGGGCGGGCCACGAACCGGACGTGGTTGCCGGCGTCGTAGATGGGCAGCCACTGCGGTGAACCGGCGTCGCGTTCCAACGTGAGGTCGGTCCAGATCGTGTTGTTGAACGTCGGTCCGCTGAACAATGCGCCGTCGGTGCGGGCCAGCACGTTGTTGAGGTTCATGAACGGCGCCTCGCCGCCGAAGGATCCCAGGCTTTCGCCGAACACGACCAGCTTGGGACGCTCGAACTCGGGCATCTGCCGGATCAGCTTGTCGACCGCTTCGAAGAGCGCCACGCTGGCGTGCCGGGCGTTCTCCTTGTCGACCAGGAACGACAGCCAGCTGGGCAGGAACGAATACTGCATGCTGACGATCGCGGTGTTGCCGTTGTACATGTACTCCAGCGCGTCGGCCTCGGCCTCGTTGATCCAGCCGGTCCCAGTGGTGTTTGCGACGGCGACGACGGCGCGCCGCAGCCCGCCGGTGCGCAGCAGCTCGCGGGCGGCCAGGTCGGCGGTCGCCACGATGCCGTCCGCGGAGTTCAACCCGGCGTAGGCCCGGATCGGCTCGGTGGCCGGAGTTCCGTTGAACGCGCTCAGTTGGGCGACCGTCGGACCGGCTTCGACGAAGATCCGGCCCTGATGACCCAGTGACTCCCACGAGGCGAGTGATTGTGGACCGCCGGATCGCAGCGAGGTTTTCGGCGCCGGGGTATCGGGATCCATCTCGTTGTTGACCGAGGCGAACGTGCTGTTCATGGATCGCATCGCGAACTTGAGCACGACACCGTTGAGCAGCGTGATGGTCAGTACCATCGAGCAGGATCACCACGATGGTGGCCGAGAGGCGGAATGGCGCGATCCGGTCGACTTGCCCCACCAGGAAACGGACCAGCCAGCGGATGAATTTACCGATTTCGACCAGGGTGAACAGCACCACCAGCGACAGTGCCCCGCTCAGCGGGTAGTCGTACCACTTCAGATGCTCCACACCCATCAGGTCGCGCACGGCGTCCTGCCAGACGTGGAACCGGATCGCCATCACGACCATGCCGACCGCACCGACCCCGATCAGCGGTAGCCACGCCCAGCGCGGCGGCGCCGGGCTGGATTCCGCCGCGCGCATGTAACGGACCAACCAGACGGCGAACACGCCCAGCCCGTAGCCGGTGGCGCCGGAGCTGCCGCTGACGGCGCCCTGGAACAGCGGACCGCGCGGCAGCAGCGACGGTGTCATCGAGAGCCAGAGGAAGATCAGGCCGACCGCGGTACCGGTGAAGGTGTAGTGACGAACCCACCAGGGGCTGCGAACCGGTTGCGGCTCAGGCGTTTTGCTTTCGGGGGCTTCAGTCGTTTCTTGGCTGTCCGGGACGGCCGCCTCGCCGGCGGCGGCTGTCGCAGCCCCTGGCTCGCTCATCGGTGGGTGAAATTGGCCGGGCGTTTTTCGATGAAAGCCGTCATTCCCTCGGACTGGTCGTCCGTCGCGAATGTCGAGTGGAAAAGTCGGCGCTCGTAGAGAAGCCCTTCGGCCAGCGTGGATTCAAAGGCCCGGTTGACGGCCTCCTTGGCCATCCGGGTGGCTGACAGCGACATCTGCGAAATGGTGGTGGCGACGGCCTTGGCCTCGGTGAGCAAGTCATCGGCCGGCACCACCCGCGAAACCAGGCCGCTGCGTTCGGCCTCCTCGGCGCCGATGGTCCGCCCGGTCAGGATGAGGTCCATCGCCTTGGCCTTGCCGATCGCCCGGGTCAGGCGCTGCGAGCCGCCCATGCCCGGCAACACGCCGAGCTTGATCTCCGGCTGGCCGAATTTCGCGGTGTCCGCCGCGATCAGCAGGTCGCACATCATCGCCAGCTCACACCCGCCGCCCAGCGCATGGCCGGCCACCGCGGCGATGGTCGGGGTGCGAACCGCGGCCAGCTTGCCCCAGGTCGCGAAGAAGTCGGCCCCGAACGCGTCGGCGAACGTCAGGCCGACCATTTCCTTGATGTCCGCGCCGGCGGCGAACGCCTTGGCCGATCCGGTGATGATGATCGCCCCGATGCCTGGATCGTTGTCGAATTCCGTTGCAGCGGTGGTCACTTCGTGCATCACCTGACTGTTGAGCGCATTCAGCGCCTGCGGACGGTTCAGGGTGATGGTGCCGACTCGCTGATCGCGCTCGACCAGAATGGTTTCGTATGCCATGCCTTGCCTTTCTAGAACGTCAAGTCGTCATCGACCGGCGCGAAATACGCTGCGACGTCGGCCACGGTGACCTCGGCCAGCGACGCCGGTGACCACTTCGGATTGCGATCCTTGTCGATGATCTGCGCGCGGATTCCCTCCACGAAGTCGTGCGAACGCGACGATGCCGACGACATGCGATAGTCCTGGGTCAGAACATCTTCCAGCGTTTCCATTTTGGCCGCGCGACGCACCGCCTCGAACGCCACCGACACCACGATGGGGGAACGGGTGCCGATCAGATTGGCCGCGTCTTGAGCGGGTCCCGCGTCATGTCCCCGCAGCGCCGCGACGACATCGATCACCGTGTCTTTGGAATAGCACTCGTCGATCCATTCCCGTTGTGCGGCAAGCTCACTCGGTGGAGGTTCGATCGCGTGGTGGGCCAGCGCGCCGTCGACGCCGTCGGCGACGATCGCTTGGGTGAACGCGTCGAGTTCGCTGTGCGGCACGTAGTGATCGGCGAAACCCAGCGCGATGGCGTCGGCGCCGTTGAACGGCGCCCCGGTCAGCGCGGCGTGCATGCCCAGGGCGCCGGGCGCCCGTGACACCAAGTACATCTGGCCGACCTCGGGGATGAAGCCGATGCCGACCTCGGGCATGGCGACCTTCGAGGTGTCGGTGACCACGCGGACGTTCCCGTGCGCACTGACGCCGACGCCACCGCCCATCACAATGCCGTCCATCAACGCGACGTACGGCTTGGCGAAGCGGCCGATCTGCCCGTCGAGCAGATACTCGTCCCGCCAGAACCGCCGCGCCTCCACCCCGTCCTTGCGCATGCTGTGGTAGAGCGGCACCAAGTCGCCGCCCGCGCACAGGCCGCGGTCCCCGGCTCCCGAGAGGACGACCGCGCGCACCGCCTCGTCGCGTTCCCATCGGATGAGCACGGTGCTCAGCAGGTCCACCATGTTTTGGTTCAGCGAGTTGATCGCCTTGGGGCGGTTGAGCGTGACGAGGCCGATGCCACCCTCGACGCGGGTCAGGACCTCGTCGGATTCCCCAGTTACGGCCCCAGTCACGCTTTAGTCTCCCCTCGCCGGAATCCGCCGTTAGCTGCCAAGAGTCTGACCAGCAATCTAATTCGTGACTCGCCCAGCCGTGCTTGCGGGGCTAAGGTTTATCGTGAGCCGGACGGTCAGCGGCGGATCTAGAAAGGCCCAGCTCCGCTGGGAACTCGGGCGGACCACTGATCGTTGAGCAGATGTTCGCACTCCAAGCCACAGTCACAAGAGAGGATCCGACGGTGCGGGAGACAAGCAACCCGGTATTTCGTTCGCTGCCTAAGCAGCGAGGCGGATACGCGCAATTCGGTACTGCAACGGCCCCGGGGTACTACCAGGCCGACCCTTACCAGCAGGCCCCCTACCAGCAGGCGGCCCGGCCTTCCCGGCCGCTGACCATCGACGATGTCGTCACCAAGACCGGCATCACGCTGGCCGTGCTGTCGGCCACCGCCGTCGTCTCCTACTTCATGGTGGCGTCCAACCTCGCCCTGGCGATGCCGCTGACCTTGATCGGCGCGCTGGGTGGTTTGGCGCTGGTGCTCATCGCCACGTTCGGGCGCAAGCAGGACAACCCGGCGATCGTGCTCAGCTACGCCGTGCTCGAGGGCCTGTTCCTGGGTGCCGTCTCGTTCGTGTTGGCCCACTTCTCGGTGTCGTCCGCCAACGCGGGCGTGCTCATCGGGGAAGCGGTCTTAGGCACTTTAGGTGTGTTCTTCGGCATGCTCGTCGTCTACAAGACCGGCGCCATCCGGGTCACGCCCAAGTTCACCCGCATGATCGTCGCCGCCATGTTCGGCGTGCTGGTGCTGATGCTCGGCAACTTCGTGCTGGCGATGTTCCACGTCGGCGGCGGGCAAGGCCTGGGCCTGCGCAGCGCCGGGCCCATCGGCATCATCTTCTCGCTGGTGTGCATCGGCATCGCGGCGTTCAGCTTCCTGATCGACTTCGACGCGGCCGACCAGATGGTGCGCGCCGGAGCGCCGGACAAGGCGGCCTGGGGCATCGCGCTGGGCCTGACCGTGACGCTGGTCTGGCTCTACCTCGAGATCCTGCGTCTGCTCAGTTATCTACAGAACGACTAGCTGCCCCGGGGCAGACGCAAAAAGCCGGCACGCACGTGCCGGCTTTTTCGCGCGCCGCGCAACAACTAGCTGAGCCGCTCGAGCACCATCGCCATGCCCTGGCCGCCGCCCACGCACATGGTCTCCAGGCCAAACGTCTTGTCGTGGGTGGTCAGGTTGTTCAGCAGCGTGGTGGCGATGCGGGCTCCGGTCATGCCGAACGGGTGGCCCAAGGCGATCGCCCCACCCGACACGTTCAGCTTGTCCTCGTCGATGCCCAGCTCGCGGGCCGAGCCCAGCACCTGCACCGCGAAGGCCTCGTTGATCTCGACCAGGTCGATGTCGCCAATTGACATGCCGGCGTGCTGCAGCGCCTTCTTGGACGCCTCGATCGGGCCCAGGCCCATGATCTCCGGCGACAGCCCGCTGACCCCGGTGGACACAATGCGGGCCAGCGGCTTGAGGCCCAGTTCCTTGGCCTTGGTGTCGCTGGTGATCACCAGCGCCGCGGCGCCGTCGTTGAGCGGACACGCGTTGCCCGCCGTCACGGTCCCGTTGGGCCGGAACACCGGCTTGAGCTCACTGATCTTCTCGTAGGTGGTACCCGCACGCGGGCCGTCGTCGGTGCTGACGGTACTGCCGTCCGGCAGGGTGACCGGGGTGATCTCGCGCTCGAAGAATCCACTCTTGATCGCCTCCTCGGCCCGGTTCTGGCTGCGCACGCCCCAGTGGTCCTGGTCCTCGCGGCTGATGCCGGTCATGATGGCGACGTTCTCCGCGGTCTGGCCCATCGCGATGTAAACGTCGGGCACGTTCCCGTCGGCGCGGGGGTCGTGCCATTCGTCGGCGCCCGCGGCCGCGGCGGTCGACCGCTCCTGGGCCGCGTCGAACAGCGGGTTCTTGGTGTCGGGCCACGAGTCGGAGTTGCCCTTGGCGAATCGCGAGACCGTTTCCACGCCCGCGGCGATGAACGCGTCGCCCTCCCCGGCCTTGATCGCGTGGAACGCCATCCGCGTGGTCTGCAGCGACGACGAGCAGTACCGGTTGACCGTGGTGCCGGGCAGGAAGTCGTAACCGAGTCCGACGGCGACGACGCGGGCGATATTGAAGCCCTGCTCGCCGCCTGGAAGGCCGCAGCCCATGATCAGGTCGTCGATTTGATGCGGGTTCAGCGCAGGCACCTTGTCGAGCGCGGCGCGGACCATCTGGACGGCCAGATCGTCGGGCCGCATGCTGACCAGCGACCCCTTCATGGCGCGGCCGATCGGCGAGCGGGCGGTTGCGACGATGACAGCTTCCGGCATGACAGTCCCTCCAATGGGATGCGGGCTCGCCAACAGCGGGTGGCACGCCCACCCGGGCCCGACCCGACAAATCTAGTCGTTAGCCACCGATGGGCACGGCCGGGGCCGTGGCATCGGGTCCGGCCGGAGCCGGCCCCACGGCGGGACCCGGTGCCGAACCACGCCACAGCCGCGACACGATGCCCGGCCGCGGGGCGCCGCGGTCGATTGTCGGATAACCTGACGGCGACGGCGCGGGAAGCGTTGCGCCCCCCATCTTTTCGCCCAGCGCCTCACCCAAACCGGCCAGCAGCTGCTCGGCCGCCAGCGCGTACGCCGCCGCCGAAGGATGGAACTGGTCGGCGGAGAACATGATCTCGGGCGTGGTCCGGAATTGGGCGGCCAGCAGATGCGCCAGCGGCACCGGCACGCCGCCGGCAGACCTGACGGCCGCGGCCTGGGCGCGCGCGAGCCGCGCGCCACGTGCGCGCGCCAGGGAACGCAGCGGCTGGGGGATCGCGGTGATGACGCCAAGGTCAGGACAGGTGCCGACGACCACGACCGCGCCGCGGGCGCGCAACTTGCGCACCGCCGAGAGCAGCCGTTGCGCGGACTGGCTGACGCCGTTGAGCGCCGTGATGTCGTTTGCGCCCAGCATCATCACCGCAGCGTCCGGCGGCGGTCCGGCCACGAACATCGCATCGACCTGGCTGCATACGCCCTTGGAGGTGGCGCCGACGATGGCTTTGGTGCTCAGCCGGATTTGCTTTCCGGTGTGCTCGGCGAGGCGCCGCGCCAGCAGAACCCCCGGTACTTCCTCGGCGCTGCCGCAGCCGTACCCGGTGGCCGTCGAGTCACCGAAGATCATCAGATGCAGGTCGAAGGAAACGCCGCGCTGCCAGCGCTGAACCTGCCCGGCACCGGGCACGTAGACACCGTCGGCTCGGGGCGGGACGTCCCATGACTTGGGGATGACGGTGCGCGCCTGCGTCGCCTGGCCGACCAGTAGATTGCGCGCACCCAGATAGGCCGAACCCGTCCCGGCGACTGCACCCGCTGCGGCCAGGGCGATCGCTGAACGCCGCGGCACCCGGATTGTCACGCGACCATTTTAGGCCGTCGCCGCGGTTTGTGTGGAGAGTAGCTGAGGAAGGAAGCGATTACGGTGTGGAGCCGTTGTTATATCGAAACGGACTCGCCGGCGCGGGATGTGAAATAAGCTGTCAAGCTAAGTTCGCGGGGTTGGCTGAACGCCTGGGGGATCAGGTGAACCAGACGGTCAGCCGTCTCGTCACATGCTGTATCGGACTACAACGGCGTAGGAAGTGTTGAGCATGACCGCACCCAGTAAGGTGGCTGGCTCGCCTCGTGATGCGATTCGGCCACGGGATGTACTGAAGGCACGTAGACTTGAGGCCCGCAGATTTGCGATCAGCGATGGCGCTCCAGTTGAGGTCGTCGAGTCTGGTCCAAGTGTTGCTGCGCGGGTAGCTACGCTGGCGTCTCGATTCACAATCCGGCCGGTTTTGGCGGTCGGCAGCTACGCTCCCCACCTGCCCTATCCATGGGGCCTCATCGATTTGGCGTCGCGGATGATGACCCCGGCCACAGGTGCCGTTCGCGAAGTGGTGAACTTGCCGAATGCGTCGTCACACATGGTCCGCGCCGCCGGGGTGCTGCCCGCGGATGGCAGCAGGCGGGTGGTTCTCTACTTGCACGGCGGCGCCTTCCTGACCTGTGGGGCAAACTCGCACGGCCGACTCGCCGAGACACTATCAAAGTTTGCTGATGCGCCGATCCTGGTGGTCAACTACCGGCTGGTTCCCAAGCACACGGTCGGGATGGCGCTCGACGATTGTCACGATGCCTATCAGTGGCTGCGGCTGCGGGGCCACGAGCCGGAGCAGATCGTGCTGGCCGGCGACTCCGCCGGTGGCTACTTGGCGCTTGCGCTGGCGCAACGGTTACAGCGGCAGGGCGAGGAGCCGGCGGCCTTGGTGGCGATCTCGCCACTGCTGCAGCTGGCAAAGGAGAATAAGCAGGCCCATCCCAATATAAGAACCGACGCGATGTTTTCGGCGCGGGCCTTCGACGCGCTCGTCGCTTTGGTTGCTGGCGCGGCCGCCAGGCACAACGTTGACGGGGACGCCGAGGAACTTTACGAGCCCCTGGAGCACATCGAACCCGGCCTGCCGCGGACGTTGATCCACGTGTCCGGCTCCGAGGTGCTGCTGCACGACGCGCAGTTGGCCGCAACCAAACTGGCGGCCGCCGGCGTGCCTGCCGAGGTACGGGTCTGGCCGGGCCAGGTGCACGACTTTCAGCTCGCCGGGCCGATGCTGCCGGAGGCGGTGCGTTCGTTGCGCCAGATCGGGGAGTACATCCGCGAGGCGACCGGCTAGGTAGCCCGACGGTACCGACCGCAGATGTGCGCGGCTCGATAGTGCCTGACACGATGAACGCATGCGGATCGCGCGGCACATCAGTGAACTCATCGGCGGCACGCCACTGGTTCGGCTGAACTCAGTCCTTCCCGACGGGGCCGGCGTCGTGGCCGCGAAGGTCGAATATTTGAACCCGGGCGGCAGTGCCAAGGACCGGATCGCGGCGCGGATGATCGACGTCGCCGAGACCAAGGGGCTGCTGAAACCGGGCGGCACCATCGTCGAGCCCACATCGGGCAATACCGGTGTCGGTCTGGCGCTGGTCGCCCAGGACCGCGGCTACAAATGCGTCTTCGTCTGCCCCGACAAGGTCAGCGAGGACAAACGAAATGTGCTGCGCGCCTACGGTGCTGAGGTGGTTGTGTGCCCGACGGCGGTACCGCCCGAGGACCCGGACAGCTACTACAGCGTCTCCGACCGGTTGGTCCGCGAAATCGACGGCGCCTGGAAGCCCGACCAGTACACCAACCCGGAGGGGCCGGCGAGTCATTACGCGACCACCGGCCCGGAGATTTGGGCCGACACCGACGGCAAGATCACGCATTTCGTCGCCGGCATCGGCACCGGGGGCACCATCACCGGCGCCGGCCGCTACCTCAAGGAAGTATCCGGCGGTGCGGTCCGCATCATCGGTGCCGACCCGGAGGGTTCGGTGTATTCGGGCGGCACCGGCCGGCCCTATCTGGTCGAGGGGGTAGGTGAGGATTTCTGGCCCGCGGCGTACGACCCGAGCGTGCCCGACCAGATCATCGCGGTGTCCGACTCCGACTCGTTCGATATGACCCGGCGGCTGGCCCGGGAAGAGGCCCTCCTGGTCGGCGGGTCGTGCGGGATGGCGGTGGTGGCCGCGCTGAAGGTCGCCGAGGAGGCCGGGCCCGACGCGCTGATCGTCGTCCTGCTCCCGGACGGCGGGCGCGGGTACATGTCCAAAATCTTCAACGACGCGTGGATGTCGTCGTACGGGTTCCTGCGCAGTCGCCTGGACGGGTCGGTCGAGCAGTCCACGGTCGGCGACGTGCTGCGCCGCAAATCCGGGGCGCTGCCCGACCTGGTGCACACCCATCCGGCGGAGACCGTGCGCGACGCCATCGGGATTCTGCGCGAGTACGGGGTATCCCAGATGCCGGTCGTCGGCGCCGAGCCGCCGGTGATGGCCGGCGAAGTGGCCGGCAGTGTCTCGGAACGCGAACTGCTCTCGGCGGTGTTCGAAGGGCGCGCCAAGCTGGCCGACGCGGTTTCGGAGCACATGAGCCCGCCGTTGCGCATGATCGGTGCCGGCGAGTTGGTCACCGCGGCCGGAAAGGCGTTGCGTGACTGGGACGCCCTGATGGTGGTCGAGGAAGGCAAACCGGTCGGCGTCATTACCCGTTACGACTTGCTGGGCTTTTTGTCGGACGGAGCCGGGCGACGGTAGAACAGATCGCCTTGCTCAGCGAACCCTGACCTCAGGTACTGTAATGCCGCCTAGTTCAGCTAATCCTGAGTGGAAGGTTGCCCAATGACCGATCAACCGCCGCCCGGTGGGTCCTACCCGCCGCCTCCTCCGTCATCCGGTGGATACGAGCCGCCAGCCGGTGGCTACCAGCCGCCGCCCCCTCCGTCAGCCCCTAGCGGCGGTTCGTATGCCCCGCCGCCCCAAAGCAGCCCCCCGCCGCCTCCGCTGCCCGGCGGCGGCGCCTACCCTCCGCCGCCTCCGTCGGCAGGTGGATATTCGCCCCCGCCGCCCGGACCTGCGGTCCGTTCCGACACCTACACGGCGTGGATCACCCGGGTGCTGGCCTTCCTGATCGACTCCGTGCCGATCGCCGTCGTCTACGGCATCGCTGCCGTGATCGACATGGTCACGACGGAGAACAAGTGCGTCACCGACATCTCTGGGTACGGCTCCATCGAATACTGCTCGCCTTCGCAGTCGATAATCGGCATGCTGGCGATGGGTGTGGCCTATCTCGCGATTACCGCCTACTGGGTCTGGAACTACGGCTACCGCCAAGGGACCACCGGATCCAGCATTGGCAAGGGGATCATGAAGTTCAAGGTGGTCAGCGAAAAGACCGGCCAGCCATTGGGTTTCGGGATGTCGCTGGTGCGTCAGATCGCGCACTTCGTCGACTCGTTCATCTGCGGGCTCGGATACCTGTTCCCGTTGTGGGACGCCAAGCGACAGACGCTGGCCGACAAGATCATGACGACGGTGTGCTTGCCGGTCTGATCTCGGCCGCAAGGGCAGTCACCCGCCCGACCGCGGGTGACTGCCCTTCTGTCGTCCGCGGTAGGTCTCACTAGGCTGGTCGTCGATGAGTGACGACCGCGACGCACACCACGGGTATCCGAGGCCTGGCGACCAAAGCTATCCATGCCGGCTACCGCCCGGACCCGGCCACCGGGGCCGTCAACGCCCCGATCTACACCAGCAGCACGTTCGCCCAAGACGGCGTCGGCGGCCTGCGCGGCGGATTCGAGTATGCCCGCACCGGCAATCCGACCCGGGCCGCGTTGGAGGCTTCGCTGGCCGCCGTCGAGGAGGGTGCCTTCGGGCGCGCGTTCAGTTCGGGGATGGCCGCCACCGACTGCGCCCTGCGGGCGATGCTGCGGCCCGGAGATCACGTCGTCATTCCCGACGACGCCTACGGCGGCACCTTCCGGCTGATCGACAAGGTCTTCACCCGGTGGAATGTCGAGTACACGCCGGTGTCGCTGGCTGACCTGGACGCGGTCCGGGCTGCGATCACGCCGCGGACCCGGCTGATCTGGGTGGAGACACCGACCAACCCGTTGCTGTCCCTTGCTGACATCGCGGCGATCGCCCAGCTTGGTGCCACCAACGCGGCGAAGGTATTGGTGGACAACACCTTTGCGTCGCCGGCGCTGCAGCAGCCGCTGACGCTGGGCGCCGACGTAGTGCTGCACTCGACCACCAAGTACATCGGCGGCCACTCCGACGTGGTGGGTGGTGCGCTGGTCACCAACGACAAAGAACTGGACGACGCTTTCGCGTTCGTGCAGAACGGGGCCGGCGCGGTGCCCGGCCCGTTCGACGCCTACCTGACGATGCGCGGCCTGAAGACCTTGGTGCTGCGGATGCAGCGGCATAGTGAAAACGCCTCTGCCGTAGCGGAATTCCTAGCCGCACACGACGCGGTGCACACCGTGCTGTATCCGGGTCTGGCCACCCATCCCGGGCATGAGGTCGCCGCGCGGCAGATGCGCGGCTTCGGCGGGATGGTGTCGGTGCGGATGCGGGGCGGGCGTCAGGCCGCCGAGCAGCTGTGCGCCAAGACCAGAGTTTTCATCCTCGCCGAATCGCTGGGCGGGGTTGAGTCGTTGATCGAGCACCCCAGCGCCATGACGCACGCGTCGACCGCCGGTTCGCAATTGGAAGTGCCCGATGACCTGGTACGGCTCTCGGTCGGCATCGAGGACATCGCGGACCTGCTGGCCGATCTCGAACAGGCTCTCGGCTAGTCAAGGACAGACACAGAACCGCGAGCGCGGGGGGTGTGCGCTGCGATTCTGTGTCTGTTCAAAACATATCAGGAGTGATAGGGCTCCGCGCTCACCAATGTCACCTTGACGGTGTTGCCGTTGGGCACGGTGTAGCTGCGGGTCTCACCCACCTTGGCGTCGATCAGGGCGCCGCCCAGCGGCGAGAGCGGCGAGAACACCTCGAGCTTGCCTTCGTTGACGCCCTCCTGGCGGGTGGCGATCAGGAACGTCTCGGTGTCCGACTTGTCGCCGTTGTAGTAGACCTTCACCACCGACCCGGGTAACGCGACGCCGGACTGCTTGGGCGCTTCGCCGACCTTCGCGCTGTTGAGCAGGTCCTGCAGCTGGCGGATGCGGGCCTCCTGCTGGCCCTGCTCGTCGCGGGCGGCGTGGTACCCGCCGTTCTCGCGCAGGTCACCCTCCTCGCGGCGGTCGTTGATTTCCGCGGCGATGACAGGACGATTCGCAATCAACTGGTCGAGTTCGGCCTTGAGTCGGTCGTGCGACTCCTGGGTCAACCAGGTCACCTGAGTGTCCGTCATCTCGTCGCGCTCCTTGTTTGTCTTGTTTTGTAGTCTGCCGCGTATTCGCGTGAGTATGTGATCCCGTTCACGGGACTATGTTGGGCCCACCCCGGGTGCTGCCGCTCCGTTCTGCCCACAGCCATTAAATGCAGCAATACACGGCCCAAGAGGACCGTGCATTCACCTATGTTACCACCGTGCAAACGGTTGGTGACGTCGTACTCACCTTGTCAGGTAGCCGGGTACGTCGGTGCCGCATCCGTACACGTCTGCCATCACCGGCGGTTTGCTGGATTTGAGTGTCGTGGTGACCTGCACGGTGGCCTGATCGGACGCCGGGACCAACACTTCCCGTCTGCCCGTCTCGCTGCCGTCCTTGGATCGAACCCGCACGATGCAGTCCACCGGGCGGGACGGGTCGGCGCGTGTGACGCTGATCGTGACCGATGCCGTCTGGTCGTCGATCACCTGGTAGCCGGCCAGCGAGCCGGTGACTTTACCGGTGCCCAGCCGTAGGTAGCCGACCAGGGCGATCGCCGTGCCCGCCGCGACCACCAATACCGCCAGGGCGATGGCGACCCGTCGCCGCGACTTGGGCGAGAGCCGGGTCCGGCCGTAGCGGGACTCGGGGCGCCGAGCGGGACTTGGGGAAAGCGCTTCAGTCATGCCTGGGTTGTTGTCGGGGAGCAGAGAACTGAAAGTATAGGGACACTTATAGGCTCGTGAGCGACCGGCAGAGGGACCCAGCAGAGGGACAGGGGGCACGTGAGCGAACTGCGGTTGATGGCGGTGCACGCCCACCCCGACGACGAGTCCAGTAAGGGCGCCGCGACCCTGGCGCGTTATGCCGACGAGGGTCATCGCGTCATGGTGGTGACGCTGACCGGAGGAGAACGCGGCGACATTCTCAACCCCGCGATGGATCTGCCCGACGTTCATGGACGCATCTGGGAAATCCGGCGCGACGAGATGGCGAAGGCCGCCTCGATTCTCGGGGTCGAGCACCACTGGCTGGGCTTTGTCGACTCCGGCCTGCCCAAGGGCGATCTGCCGCAACCCCTGCCCGAGGGTTGCTTCGCGCAGGTGCCGCTGGAGGAATCCGCCGAGGCGCTGGTACGGGTGGTCCGCGAGTTCCGGCCGCACGTGATGGTCACCTACGACGAGAACGGTGGTTATCCGCATCCGGACCACATCCGCTGCCATCAGGTGTCGGTGGCCGCCTACGAAGCGGCCGGCGACTACTGCCGCTTCCCGGGCGCCGGTGAGCCGTGGGCGGTGTCCAAGCTGTACTACGTCCACGGCTTTCTGCGCCAGCGGATGCAGGTGCTGCAGGACGAGTTCGCCCGGCACGGCAAGCCCGGGCCGTTCGAAAAATGGCTGAACCTGTGGGACCCCAAGCATGACGTGTTCGCCGACCGGGTGACCACGCATGTGGAGTGCTCGGCGTACTTCAGCCAGCGAGACGATGCGCTGAAGGCGCACGCTACCCAGATCGACCCGAACTCTGAATTCTTCGCCGCGCCGATGGCATGGCAGCAGCGGCTCTGGCCGACCGAGGAATTCGAGTTGGCGCGCTCGCGGGTCCGCCCGCGTCTGCCCGAGTCGGAGCTGTTCACCGGAATCGAGACCGACTAGTGCACCTTTTGCTCACGCTGATTGCTGACGGCGGCGCGCCTCACCACACCGGCCCGGACTTCGGGAAGGCCAGCCCGCTGGGGCTGCTGGTCGTGGTGCTGCTGGTGATCGCCACGGTGTTCCTGGTGCGGTCGATGAACCGGCAACTGAAGAAGGTCCCCAAATCGTTCGACCGCGACAACCCCGAGCTCGATCAGGCCGCAGACGAGGGCACCCCGCGACCACCCGGACCCGGCGATGAGCCCGGCTGATTCGGCGGGGCCTTCTTCGACGAACACCCTCGCGCAGGCCACCAGCCCGTATCTGCGTCAGCACGCCGACAATCCGGTGCATTGGCAGCAGTGGACGCCGCAGGCGCTGGCGGACGCGGCCGCGCGCGACGTTCCCGTCCTGCTTTCGGTCGGCTACGCGGCGTGCCATTGGTGTCACGTGATGGCCCACGAATCATTCGAGGACGACGACGTCGCGGCGGTGATGAACGCGGGGTTCGTCTGCATCAAGGTCGACCGCGAGGAACGACCCGACATCGATGCCGTCTACATGAACGCCACCGTCGCGCTCACGGGGCAGGGCGGCTGGCCGATGACGTGCTTCCTGACGCCCGACGGCCGGCCCTTCTACTGCGGCACGTACTACCCGAAAGCGGCTTTCCTGCAACTGCTTTCAGCCGTCAATGAAACCTGGCGAAATCGCCGTGGCGAGGTCGAGGAGGCGTCTGACCATATCGCCGGAGAGCTACGCAAGATGGCTTCAGCCCTCCCGTCCGGGGGTCCGGAGGTCGCCCCGGAGCTGTGTGACCACGCCGTAGCGGGCGTGCTGCGCGACGAGGACACCGTCCGCGGCGGCTTCGGCGGTGCGCCCAAGTTCCCGCCGTCGGCGCTGCTGGAGGCGCTGCTGCGCAACTACGAACGCACCGGATCGGCGGGCGCACTTGCGGCCGTCACTCGCACCGGCAACGCCATGGCGCGCGGTGGGATCTACGACCAACTCGGCGGCGGCTTCGCCCGATACAGCGTCGACAATGCTTGGGTGGTACCGCATTTCGAGAAAATGCTGTATGACAACGCCCTGCTGCTGCGGGTTTACGCGCACTGGGCCCGGCGGAGCGGGGATCCGCTGGCTCGCCGGGTCGCGGCGCAGACCGCGCGGTTCCTGCTCGACGACCTGGCCGACGGCGACATGTTCACGTCCTCGTTGGATGCCGATGCCGACGGGCGCGAAGGTTCTACGTATGTCTGGACGCCGGTGCAGCTGACCGAAGTGCTCGGCCCCGACGACGGCCGTTGGGCGGCAGCGCTTTTCGCGGTCACCGAGTCCGGAACGTTCGAACACGGGTCGTCAGTTCTACAGTTGCCCACCGATCCCGACGACCCGCAACGACTGGAACGCATCCGTGCGCAGCTGTTGGCGGCCCGCGCCACCCGGGTTCAGCCCGGACGCGATGACAAGGTGGTCACGGCCTGGAACGGGCTGGCGGTCACGGCGCTGGCCGAGGCGAGTGTGGCGTTGGGGGAACCCGAGTTGGCTGACGCCGCGCGGCGCTGCGCGACCGCGCTGCTGGACCTGCACGTCGTCGACGGCCGGCTACGGCGGGCCAGTCTCGGTGGGGCGGTCGGCGAGAGCGCCGCCATCCTGGAGGACCACGCGACGCTGGCCACCGGACTGCTGGCGCTATATCAACTGCGCCCCGATGACGCGGCGCTGAGCGCGGCGACCGACCTGCTCGACACCGCGCTGCAGCGCTTCGCCGATCCGGAGCGTCCCGGCCGCTGGTTCGACGCCGCCGACGACGCCGAGCAGTTGGTGCTGCGGCCGGGCGACCCGATGGACGGGGCGACGCCGTCGGGAGCTTCGTCGATCGCCGAGGCGCTGCTGAGCGCCGCGCACCTGGTCGACCCCGGCCGCGCCGAGCGGTACCTGCGGGCGGCGGGTGAGGCGCTCAGCGCGCACTCGATGTTGCTGGCGCGCGCGCCGCGCTCGGCCGGACATTGGCTGGCCGTCGCCGAATCGGCGGTGCGCGGGCCGTTGCAGATCGCGGTCGCGTGTGACGGGCCGCAGTCGCCGTTGCTGACCGAGGCGCGCCGGCTGGCGCCGGGCGGCGCGATCGTGGTCGGTGGCGAGGTGGACTCGTCGCCGCTGCTCGCCGGGCGGGACCGCATAGCGGGTGCCGACGCCGCCTACGTGTGCCGGGGACGGGTCTGCGACCTACCGGTCACCGGCGCACCGGAACTGGCCGCCGCCCTGGACGTGCCCGGGTCGTAGGTTGCGTGGCATGCCCGATGCCCGCGAGCGCAAGCGATCACCGACACCGTCCACCGCTACCTCGAAGCCGTGGGTAGCGGCGGCGCGGACGGTCAGCGGCCGACGTCGTTCAGCTCTGAAACTTAGAAGACGACGAACCACATGGCGATGTAGTGGCAGATCGCCGCGACCGCCGTGCAGGCGTGGAAGAACTCGTGATAGCCGAATGTCGACGGCCAGGGGTCCGGCCAGCGCAGCGCGTAGAGGATGCCGCCGACGCTGTACAAGACGCCCCCGACGAACAGCAACACCATCGCGGCCACCCCGGCGTTGTGCAGGATCGTCCCGGTGTACCAGACCGCCACCCAACCCAGCAGGATGTACAGCGGCACGCCAACCCAGCGCGGCGCCGACGGCCAGAGCATCTTGAGCAGGATGCCGGCCCCCGCGCCGCCCCACACGATCGACAACATCAACCTCGACGCAGGGGGTGGCAGAGCCAACAGCGCGAACGGCGTGTAGCTGCCGGCGATGAACACGAAGATCATCGAATGATCTGCCCGCTTCATCCACTTCCGGGCGGTCTCGGACTTCCATTCGACCCGGTGATAGGTGGCGCTGACGGTGAACATGAGGATGGTGGCCAAGGTGTAGAGCAGCGTGGCCAGCCCGGCTTTGGTAGAACCCACCGCCCACGACACCGCTACCAGCGACGCACCCGCGAAGACCGCGGTGCCCGCGGTATAGACGTGAATCCAGCCGCGGAACCGCGGCTTGGTCAGAACCCGGGTGACCCCCTCGACCAGGTGCTGCGCAGCATTGTGAGCAGTGCTCTGGGACGGATCCGGGGGCGTGAACTCCTCCCATTCGGGTTCCTGATACACCGTGCCGACCTGGCCGTTCATTTCTCCCTGTTCCCTGGCTCGGAAGGCTTTAACGCTGAGCCAGTCCCGATCAACAGTATCCCGGAAGTTCGCCAGACGCCGGTTCGACTCAACGTGACTTTGTCGGCTAAGCGCACCGTAAGTGGGTGCGCGTCACAGTAGTCTGAATACTCGTGGAGGTTATCCCGCCGCGGCTCAAGGAGCCGTTGTATCGGCTGTACGAGCTGCGGCTACGGCAGGGTCTGGCGGCGTCGAGATCCCAACTGCCCCGGCACATCGCGGTCCTGTGCGACGGGAACCGGCGGTGGGCGCGCAGCGCGGGCTACGACGACGTCAGTTACGGCTACCGGATGGGCGCCGCCAAGATCGCCGAAATGCTGCGGTGGTGCCAAGACGCCGGCATCGAGATGGCCACCGTCTACCTGCTGTCCACCGAAAACCTGCAGCGCGATCCCGACGAGCTGGGTGCGCTAATCCAGATCATCACCGACGTCGTCGAGGAGATCTGTGCACCGGCCAACCGCTGGAGCGTGCGCACGGTGGGAGATCTCGAGTTGCTCGGCGAGGAGCCGGCCCGCCGGTTGCGTGAAGCGGTGGAATCCACGCCGAGCGTCGCGTCGCTCCATGTCAACGTCGCGGTGGGCTACGGCGGCCGCCAGGAGATCGTCGACGCGGTGCGCGCCCTCCTGGGCAAACAACTCGCCAACGGCGCTACCGCCGAGGAACTCATCGAAGCGGTGACCGCCGAGGGCATCTCCGAAAACCTCTACACCTCGGGGCAACCCGACCCTGACTTGGTAATCCGAACCTCAGGCGAGCAACGGCTGTCCGGCTTCCTGCTGTGGCAGAGCGCCTATTCGGAGATGTGGTTCACCGAAGCGCACTGGCCCGCGTTCCGCCACGTCGATTTTCTGCGCGCACTGCGTGACTACAGCCAGCGGAATCGCCGATACGGCAAGTAGCCGACCGGCTGGCGTCAGGTCGCGCGCGTGACAAACTAGATGCATGGCTGCGCTGTCGGCGGTGGTGTTCACGCTGAGCGGATGGCTCGGGCTCTACCTGTTGGCCCGCGATCCGCGCAAGCCAGTGCTGGTCCTGGCGGCCATCGGCCTGGGTGGCTTTGCGCTGGTGGTGGCGCTGGACGCGGTGCGAACCGTCAGCGTTACGCACACCCAGTTGCTCAGCCAGGTCGAGATCTACCTGGCCGCCGTCCCCAGCGTGGCGTGGTTCGCGGTGCTCGTCGAGCTGTCCCGGCCATGCGACAGCTGGCGGACGCGCACCCGCGAGCTGCTCCTGGTCGCCGGCGTCGCCGCCCTGACGCTGTTCGGCGCGATGCTGGCGGGCAGCGTCAACGGCCCGCTGCGAACCGGCCACTGGCTGATGTTCGCGGTGATTTCGGTGTCCACGCTCGGGGCGATGATCGTCGCGGTGTTGCGGCCCGCCCAGCCGAGGCCGGTCGCCGGTGTGGTGGTCGTCGCGACGCTGTTCTTCGCACTGGCCAACGCCATCCTGATCATTCCGCTGGGCCTGGTGCCCAGCTGGCTGGCCCTGGCCTCCACCGGTTTCGACGTGCTGGCGCTGGGCGTGGCGGTTGCGCTGTGGGACGCCTTCGACGAGGGACAGGCGCTGCGCGCCGATATGTTGCGCTCGTTCGCCGGCTGTTCGCTGGTGGCAGCGCCGTTCGGCGGTCAGGCGCTGGTCGGCCTGGCGGTCACCCGCAACGAGCCGGGCGCGCAGACGGCGCTGACCGTATTGCTGTTCACCAGCCTGGCGATCTCGATCGCGGTCCAGGTGCTGGCCGATCCGCTGGCCGGACTGTTGGACCGGCTGGCCTTCCGCAAGTCGCCGACGCTGCGGGCCGACCGGGCCGCACTGCGGAACACCGGTGCGGCACTGCCCCTGCGGTCCGACGATCCCCTGATCGAGGTCGACGACGACACCTTCGCCAGGCTCACCCGTCGCGCGCTGGGCCACTACGGTGACCTGACCAAACTGGTCGCCAGCCCGCTGACGGCGTTGCCGATGATCGATGCGCGATTGGCGGCGCGCGGTGCACCCGACCATCCGCTGGAGCGGGCCAACGAACTCAAGGCCGTTCTCGCCGACGGCATCGGGCGGCTCAAGCCGCGTGACGGCGGCGATTTCGGAACCAGCGAGCAGTGGCGTTACTACAACTCCTTGTACTTCCCCTACGTCGTCGGCGTGCGCGCGTACGCGCAGAACGCCACCGCCGCCGGTTTGGACCCGACCGCCCGCCAAGCCTGGCAGTGGCTGGTCACCGAGGTCCCGCAGCGCTCGTTGCACAACTGGCAAAACGCCGCGGCTCGGCTGATCGCCGCCGACCTGCGCGGGCGGGTGACGGTTTCCAGCGACTAGCGCGGCCATCCTGATGGTCGCGAGCTTCGAATATGCAGATGGAAATCACGAACGGGTCTGATAGGGGTACCGATGGCAGCCAAGGTTCCGCCGGCCAAGATCGTGCGCACTGTGGAAACCGCCCGGCACCATCTCAATCGGCTTCATCGGCGGCTGGTCCCGGCCCCGGTGGCGATGATGGAAATGGTCGTCGATGCGTGGGTCGCCCAGGCGATCACCGCGGCGGCCGACCTCGGCATTGCCGACGCCCTGGCCGCCGGGCCGTTGTCGGCCCAGGAACTCGCGGTGGCGGTCGATGCCGACGCCGACGCGCTCAGCCGACTGCTCAGGGCCTTGATCCCACGCGGCATTTTCCGCCAGCGCCGCGACGGTCGCTACGAGCTGACCCCGCTCGCCGACACGCTTCGGCGTGACGCCGAAGTCTCGATTGCCGGGTGGGCCCGATGGGTGGGTTCGCCTCAACACCGCGAGCACTGGAGCCATTTCACGGATGCGATCCGCACCGGGCGGTCCGTCGTCCCTGCGTTGCGCGGTAAACCGGCCTTCGAGTACCTGGCCGACGAGCCAGAACTTGGCGAAATCTTCAATCAGGCGATGACCAGCGGATCCGAACTTTCGATCGAGCCGTTGATTGCTGCCTACGACTTCAGCCCGCACGGCACGGTCGTCGACGTCGGCGGCGGGCACGGTCGGCTGCTGTCGGCGATCCTGGAAGCTACGCCCCAGGTGCGCGGCATCCTGTTCGATATGCCTCAGGTGGTGGCCGGGGCCGGGGCCGTACTTTCCGAACACCACGTCGAAGACCGCGTCCGGATCGTGCCGGGGTCGTTCTTCGATGACGTCCCGCAGGGTGGCGACGCATACGTCCTGAAAACCGTGATCCACGACTGGCCCGACGAGGAAGCCTTGCGGATCCTTCGCAATGTGCGCTCGGCCGCCGGGCCCGGCAAGCACCTGCTACTTCTCGAACTCGTGATTCCCGAGCACCACCGCGAATTCATCGGCAACTGGTTCGACCTCGAAATGCTGCTTGCGGTGGGCGCGCGTGAGCGCACCGCGGCCGAATACGGCCGACTCCTCGAGCGCGCCGGCTTCCGGCTGACGCGCGTCGTCGAAACAGCGTCACCGTTCTGCATCGTCGAGGCGACAGCTGTTTAACGCGGTGTAAACCGTTCGGCCCAGCGGGAATAGCGGGGCGAACCACCTGGTCATTAGATGCGTGGCAGTAGTTGGCAGTGCCGTGCGTCGATCTGGCAGTAGTCGAACGGCACCCTCAAATATGTCCGGCCCAATCACCACCATGAGCCATCCTGAGCCATCCAGAGGAGTATTCGCATGACCGCTATATCTGGCCCAACGACCCGACCCCTGTACGACTCCACCGATTCGCTGCTGCGTTTCGCCATGCGCGTCGACGCCACCCTGACCGGGCTGATGGGTCTGGCCGCCGCATTCGTCGCCGACCCGTTGTCATCGCTGACCGGCTTGACGTCCCTGCAGGAATACAGCGTGGGCGCGTTCTTCGTGCTCTATGGCCTGGCGGTGTTCAGCCTGGCGGCGCTGCCGGACTTGCGTCGGGCCGGCATCGGTGTGATCGCGGCGAACGTCATCTACACCGTGGCAGCGGTGGCCGCCGCTGAACTGGTGCCCATGACCGCGACCGGCGTGGCTGCGACGCTGGCCAGTGGCGTGTACACCGCCTTCTTCGCGTGGTTGCAATACCTGGGAGTGCGCCGACTGGCGGCGTAGTTCCCCTTCCCGCCGATGCGGGGCGCCTCCGCCGCCTGCCTGCGGTGGTGGCCCCGTATCGGCTTTTTCGGCGCCCGGCAAGCTGTCCGGCCAGCCCGGCCCGCACGGATAGTTACAGCTTGCGCAGCCTGAGCCGGTTGATGGAGTGATCGGCGTCCTTGCGCAGCACCAGGGTGGCCCGCGGCCGCGTCGGCAGGATGTTCTCGACCAGGTTGGGCCGGTTGATCGACCGCCAGATCTCACGCGCGGCGGCCACGGCCTTCGGGTCGCTCAGGGCCGCGTAATGGTGGAAGTGTGATTGCGGGTCGGCGAACGCCGTGCTGCGCATGGCCAAAAACCGCGACACGTACCACTGCTCGATGTCTTCGATCCGCGCGTCCACGTACAGCGAGAAATCGAACAGGTCCGACACCATCAGGGTGGGGCCCGTCTGCAATACGTTGAGGCCCTCCAGGATCAAGATGTCGGGATGGCGCACCACGTGCTTGGCGCCGGCAATGATGTCGTACTTCAGGTGCGAATACACCGGCGCGCAGACGTAGTCAGATCCGGATTTCACCGACGTCACAAACCGCATTAGCGCGCGGCGGTGATAACTCTCCGGAAAACCTTTGCGGTGCATAAGGTTTCGTCGTTCCAACTCGGCGTTGGGGTAGAGAAAACCGTCGGTGGTCACCAGGTCCACCCGCGGGTGGTGGTTCCAGCGGGCCAACAGCGCCTGCAGCACACGGGCGGTGGTCGATTTGCCCACCGCCACGCTGCCGGCCACCCCGATGACGAACGGCACCGGCCGGTCCGAGTGTTGCTGCGGTTCGCCCAGGAATTCGGCGGTGGCGGCGAACAGCCGCTGGCGGGCGGCGACCTGCAGGTGGATCAACCGGGCCAGCGGCAGATAGACCTCTTCGACCTCGAGCAGGTCGATCTGCTCGCCGAGACCGCGCAGGCCGAGCAGTTCCTCTTCGGTGAGGGCCAGCGGCGTCGACATGCGGAGCGCACGCCACTGCTTCCGGTCGAACTCCACATAGGGGCTCGGCTCGCTCGGCCGCGGCATAGTGCCAGTGTGGCAGGGACGATGGCGCGCCGTACGGCTGGGATGGCCAAAGCCGCCGCTCGATAGACTGGCGGTCGTGACTGCTGCCCCTGACGCCCGCACTGCCTCCTCCCTGATGTCGGCTTCGCTCGCCGAAGTCGACCCCGATATCGCCGAGCTACTGGGCAAGGAACTCGGCCGGCAGCGCGACACCCTGGAGATGATCGCGTCGGAAAACTTCGTGCCCCGCTCGGTGCTGCAGGCCCAGGGCAGCGTGCTGACCAACAAGTACGCCGAGGGTTTGCCCGGCCGGCGCTACTACGGCGGTTGTGAGTACGTCGACGTGGTGGAGAACATCGCCCGCGACCGGGCCAAGGCGCTGTTCGGCGCGGACTTCGCCAACGTGCAGCCGCATTCGGGCGCCTCAGCCAACGCGGCGGTGCTGCACGCGCTGATGTCACCGGGGGAGCGGTTGCTGGGTCTGGACCTCGCCAACGGCGGTCACCTGACCCACGGCATGCGGTTGAACTTCTCCGGCAAGCTCTACGAGAACGCCTTCTACGGCGTCGACCCGGTGACGCATCTGATCGACATGGACGCGATGCGGACCCAGGCCCTGGAATTCCGCCCGAAGGTGATCATCGCCGGCTGGTCGGCGTACCCGCGGATTCTGGACTTCCCGGCGTTCCGGTCGATCGCCGACGAGGTCGGCGCCAACCTGTGGGTCGACATGGCGCACTTCGCGGGTCTGGTCGCGGTGGGGCTGCACCCGAGCCCGGTCCCGCACGCCGACGTGGTGTCCACCACCATCCACAAGACGCTCGGCGGCGGCCGCTCCGGCATGATCCTGGGCAAGCAGGAATACGCCAAGGCCATCAACTCGGCGGTGTTCCCCGGCCAGCAGGGCGGTCCGCTCATGCACGTCATCGCCGGCAAGGCGGTGGCGTTGAAGATCGCCGGCACACCCGAATTCGCCGAGCGGCAGCAGCGCACGCTGTCCGGCGCCCGGATCCTCGCCGAGCGACTGCTGGCGCCCGACGTCGCCAAGGCCGGCGTGTCGGTGGTGAGTGGTGGCACCGACGTCCACCTGGTGCTGGTCGACCTGCGTGACTCCCCGCTGGACGGCCAGGCCGCCGAGGACCTGCTGCACGAGGTCGGCATCACCGTCAACCGCAACGCGGTGCCCAACGACCCGCGCCCGCCGATGGTGACCTCAGGGCTGCGGATCGGGACTCCCGCGCTGGCAACGCGCGGCTTCGGTGAAGCCGAATTCACCGAGGTCGCCGACGTCATCGCGACCGCGCTGGCAGCCGGGAGTTCCGCCGACATAACGGGTCTGCGTGACCGGGTCACGCGGCTGGCCAGGGAGTTTCCGCTGTACGAGGGCCTCGAGGACTGGAGCCTCGTCGGCCGGTAGCCGCGCGCGACACGGCCCTCGCGGAATTTTACGGAACCTGTGTACGCGGGTTACAGTAACCGCATGGCACAGAAACCTGTCGCTAACGCGCTGACCCTCGAACTCGAGCCGCTGGTGGGATCGCTCATCGCGCATCACCTGGCCACCGAGAACCTCTGGTTCGCCCATGACTACGTGCCGTTCGACCGTGGCGAGAACTTCGCCTTTCTCGGCGGACGCGATTGGGAGCCGTCCGACGCGACCCTGCCCCGGGTCATCACGGACGCTTGCGAGATCCTGCTGATCCTCAAGGACAACCTGGCCGCCCATCACCGGGAGCTCGTCGAGCACTTCATTCTGGAGAACTATTGGGGCCGCTGGCTGGGCCGGTGGACCGCCGAGGAGCACCAGCACGCCATCGCACTGCGGCAATACTTCGTGGTGACCCGCGAGATCGACCCGGTCGAAAACGAGGAAGTCCGCGTCCAGTACGTGATGAAGGGCTATCGCGGCGACATGTACACCCAGGTCGAAACCTTGGTGTACATGGCGCTGTCCGAGCGTTCCTTCGCCGTCTTCTGCAGCAACCTGGCGGCGCAGGTCGAAGAGCCCATTCTGGCCGGTCTCATCGACCGGATCGCCCGGGACGAAAAGCGTCACGAGGAGTTCTTCGCCAGCCTCGTCGCGCGCTGCCTCGAGTACACCCGCGACGAGACGATCGCGGCGATCGCCGCCCGCGCGGCAGACCTCGAAGTCCTCGGCGCCGACATCGACGCTTACGCCGACAAACGGAAGAACATCGCGGACGCAGGCATTTTCGGAGAGCCGCAGTTGCGGCAGGTGATCTCCGACCGCATCACCGCGTGGGGCGTGGCCGACGAACCCCAACTCCGTCAATTCGTGGTCGGCTAGCTCTTTCGAGCGCGGGATCAATCTCGGCGCGCCTGCCAGGCGGGCAAGCGGCCACCAGAGTAGCGTCGCATTCGATGGCCAGCGACATGCTCTGCTGCCAGGGCGGCACCTCCCGTCACCACAACGGCAGGACCGGCCCCGGTCCTGGTGCCGTGTTCCCCTTCTACGTGCCCGTGTGGGTCTGCGCGGGCTCAGTTTGAGGAGCGCTCGTGACCGATACCCGGACGTACGTGCTCGACACTTCCGTGCTGCTGTCCGATCCATGGGCGTGCAGCCGGTTTGCCGAACACGAAGTGGTGGTTCCGCTGGTGGTAATCAGCGAACTGGAAGCCAAACGTCACCACCACGAGCTGGGATGGTTCGCCCGTCAGGCATTGCGCTTGTTCGACGATCTGCGGCTGGAGCACGGACGGCTTGATCAGCCCATTCCCGTTGGCGCACAAGGCGGTACGCTCCACGTCGAGCTCAACCACACCGACCCGGCGGTGCTGCCTGCCGGTTTTCGTACCGACAGCAATGACTCCCGGATCCTGAGCTGCGCCGCCAACCTCGCCGCCGAAGGCAAGCGAGTCACGTTGGTGAGCAAGGACATCCCGCTCCGGGTCAAGGCCGCCGCGGTGGGCCTGGCCGCCGACGAATACCACGCACAGGACGTCGTCGTCTCGGGCTGGCCGGGGATGGCCGAGATCGAGACCACCGCCGACGAAATCGACGCGCTGTTCGCCGACGGCGAGATCGACCTGGCAGAAGCGCGAGACCTGCCCTGCCACACCGGGATTCGGCTGTTGGGCGGCAGTTCCCATGCGCTGGGCCGGATCACCGCACACAAGACCGTTCAGCTGGTCCGCGGTGATCGCGAGGTGTTCGGGTTGCGGGGCCGTTCCGCCGAACAGCGGGTGGCACTCGACCTGCTGCTCGACGAGTCGGTAGGCATCGTGTCGCTGGGCGGCAAGGCGGGCACCGGCAAGTCGGCGCTCGCGTTGTGCGCGGGTCTGGAAGCCGTGCTGGAGCGCCGCACACAGCGCAAGGTCGTGGTCTTCCGTCCGCTGTATGCCGTCGGCGGCCAGGAGCTGGGCTACCTGCCCGGCAGCGAGAGCGAAAAGATGGGCCCGTGGGCGCAGGCGGTCTTCGACACGCTCGAGGGGTTGGCCAGCCCGGCCGTGCTCGAAGAGGTGCTGTCCCGCGGCATGCTCGAGGTGCTGCCGCTGACCCACATCCGGGGCCGCTCGTTGCACGACTCGTTCGTCATCGTCGACGAAGCGCAGTCGCTGGAGCGCAACGTGCTGCTGACCGTGCTGTCCAGGTTGGGCACCGGTTCGCGGGTGGTGTTGACGCACGACATCGCGCAGCGCGACAACCTGCGGGTCGGACGACACGACGGGGTCGCCGCCGTCATCGAGAAGCTCAAGGGCCATCCGCTGTTCGCGCACATCACGCTGCTGCGCAGCGAGCGGTCGCCGATCGCGGCGCTGGTCACCGAGATGCTCGAGGAGATCGCCGGGCCGAACTGACGCTGCGCTTCGGTAGGCCCTCGTTTCGGTAAACTCCGGTGGTGCCGAAGCGACCCGACAACCAGGCCTGGCGGTACTGGCGGACCGTTTTCGGTGTCGTCGCGGCCGGCGCGGTGCTGCTGATCGGCGGTCTCACCGGCCACGTCACCCGCGCCGACGGCGTGAACTGTGCGGTGGTCAAGTGCATTGCGCTGACCTTCGACGACGGACCCGGACCCTATACCGACCGGCTGCTGCAAATCCTGAAGGACAACGACGCCAAAGCCACGTTCTTTCTGATCGGCAACAAGGTGGCGGCCAACCCCGCGGGCGCCAAGCGCATCGCGGACGCGGGTATGGAGATCGGCAACCACACCTGGGAACACCCCAACATGGCGACGATCCCCCCCGAGGACATCGCCGCCCAATTCACCAAGGCCAACGACGCGATCACCGCCGCAACCGGCCGGACTCCGACGCTGTACCGCCCCGCCGGCGGCCTGTCCGACGACGTGGTGCGCCAGACCGCGGGCCGCTTCGGGCTGGCCGAAATCCTCTGGGATGTCATACCTTTCGACTGGGCCAACGACTCCAACACCGCGGCGACGCGGTCCATGCTGATGACGTACGTCAAGCCGGGCTCGGTGGTGCTGTTCCACGACACCTACTCCAGCACCGCCGACCTGGTGTATCAGTTCATTCCGGTGCTCAAGGCCAACGGCTACCACCTGGTGACGGTCAGCGAATTGCTGGGCTCGCGCGCGCCCGGTAGCAGCTATGGCAGCCGCGAGAACGGTGCGCCCGTCAACGAACTCCGTGACATCCCGCCCAGCGCGATCCCGCCGCTGCCCAACACTCCCTCGCCCAAGCCGATGCCGAATTTCCCGATCACCGACATTCCGGGCCAGAACTCCGGCGGGCCGAATAACGGTGCCTAGAACCGCACCAGCGGGGCATGGGAGCGGTACTGGTGAGGTATTTGTGCAGTATTTGCGTGGCACCGGCGTTGTCTTTTTCTGGTGTCTTCGCCAGCCTGACCAGGACGGCGGGCTGGTCAGGGGTGTTTGTGGTCATCAGCAAGCGTCGACACGTCAGCGAAAACGGTTCGCGCGGCACCTGTTCGGGGCCGTCCAACCCAGATCGGCAAACGGTGGATCGATGGCCGACATTGTGCTGTAGTTGATCATCGGATGTTTGCCGTCGGGGAGGTCTGACGATGTCGTTTCTGATCACGCAACCGGAGGCAATGGGGACAGCCGCCTCGGACTTGGCCGGCTTGGGTTCGACGCTCGATGCGGCCCGAGCGGCCGCGGCCGCCAATACCACGGCAATGGCGGCCGCGGCCGAAGATGAAGTCTCGGCGGCCATCGCGGCGGTGTTTTCCGCGCACGGCAGCCAGTACCAGGCGCTCGGCGCGCAAGCCGCTGCGTTTCATGACCAGTTCGTGCAGTCCCTGTCCGCGGGTGCGGCGTCCTACACCGCGGCCGAAGCAGCAAACGTTTCGCCCATCGCCCAACTCCTGGCCGCTATCAACGGACCATGGGTAATCTTCTCCGGGCGGCCGCTGGTCGGCAACGGCGCCAACGGCGCTCCGGGAACCGGCGCCAACGGCGGGGCCGGTGGGTGGCTGTTTGGCGATGGCGGCGCCGGCGGCTCGGGTGCAACCGGCCACAACGGGGGTAACGGCGGGGCCGGCGGGTTGTTATTCGGCAACGGCGGCGCCGGCGGGGCGGCCGGGCAGCAAACACCCCTGGGGGTCATCGGCGCCAGCGGGGCCGGTGGTGCCGGCGGGTTCTTGTTGGGTAACGGCGGGGTCGGCGGGGCCGGCGCCACAAGTGCAGTGGCCGCCGTGGCAGCTGGGGCCGGCGGAGCCGGTGGGGCTAGCGGGCTGTTCGGTTCTGGTGGCGCGGGCGGTGTGGGTGGCCTCGGTATTGGCGGGGCGACCGCGGGGGCCGGTGGGATTGGTGGGGCCGGCGGGGTCTTCGGTGCGGGCGGATGGGGCGGTGCGGGCGGCGCCGGGAGTGGTGGATCCGACGGCGGGGCCGGCGGGACTGGTGGGACGGGCGGGCTCCTTGGTGGGTTGATCGGAAATGACGGGGGTGACGGAGGTGCCGGCGGTTTAGGAACTGCGGCAGGTACTGGCGGAAACGGCGGCAACGGAGGCCTGTTATTCGGTTCCGGCGGCGACGGCGGCGCCGGCGGAGTCACCTTTGGCCTCGGTACGAACGGCGCGGCCGGCGGGAACGGCGGCAACGGGGGCCTGTTATTCGGTTCTGGCGGTTCCGGCGGCGTCGGTGGCACGGCTGGTCTCGCGATCGGTGGGCATGGCGGGGCCGGCGGCAACGCCGGCGCACTCATTGGCAATGGCGGTAACGGCGGTAACGGCGGGCTCGCCACCGGGGTAGGCGCCGGCGGCGCCGGCGGCGCCGGCGCCCTGCTGTTCGGTGTCAGCGGCAACGACGGGTTGTCTTAGCCGACAAACCCGCAGAGGCTCAACATTCCGGGCCAGAACTCCGGCGGGCCGAACAACGGAACTGAGAACTGCCTCCTTGCGGCATTAGCGCTGTATTTGCGCAGTATTGGCACGGTATTGGAGGAGTATCGGCGAGGTATTATTCTCTGCCTCGTCTTAGCTGGCAAATCTTCGAAGGCCAGCAAGACTCGTCGGTCGTCATGATGCCTAGACCCGCCAGGTGGCTGAAAAGTGTTGATATAACGGCGTTAGCCAGCTATGACCACGGGGCGCGCGGCACCGGGCCGGAAACGGATCAGCGTAGATCAGCAAACGGTGGATAGATTGCCCCGTGAGGATGTCCCGAGTTCCGTGGAACTTCGGTGGCGGTCCGGTGAGCATCAGGCTGCGCTCACCTGATCATTGTGCACGACGGGTCCGACAGATTTGGCGGTCTCGCGCTCGAGAGCGCTCGGAGTGTCGGTAGGTGCAGGTGACCGTTCACTCGGCGGAATTGCTTGCCGGCCTCGACCATCCCGGCCGCGCACCAGCGCAGCGCCATCTGTCCGTCGCGCCAGCGTTTGACGTTGCCGGCATGCTCGCGGCACACCGAGATCATCGACTCGATGCAGTTGGTCGAGCGCAGGGTGCGGGCCAAGGTGGGCGGCACGTCGAGGCGCAGTACCGTGAGCGTCTCGTGCAGGCCTTCGCGCAGGCTCGCCGCTGCGCCGGGGTGGGTGCGGTCGAGTTCTGCGGCCAAGGCCAGCAGCGCTGCCTCGGCCTCGATCGCCGATCCGGCGTGGTAGGCGTCGGTCATCCTGCGTCCGACATTGCTGCGAATGCGTTGCGGCAGATGATCTTTGACATTCCGGATCTTGTGGAGTTGGCAGCGTTGGATGACCGGGTGATCGAGCACGTCGAGCACGGCCTTGCGCAGCGCCTTGGAGCCGTCCAGGCCGACCAGCATCGGTCGGGTGACATCCAGGCCCCGCTCCCGCAGGTCCACCAACACCTCGGTGACCAGCGTTGCGTTCTCTGTCGAACCCTCCACCAGAGCCAGCGGATACTTGACCCCGTCGATGCCGATGCCCAGCGCGACGATGCAACACGACTCGGCGAAGTGCACGCCGTCGATCATCAACGCCACCAGATCGAGCCCGGACAGGTCGGCGGCGAGCAGCTCGGCCAGAGCGGTTTCAGTCATCGCCACAAACCGGCGCGAGACCGCGGACTTGCTTGTCGCCGAAGACTTTTCAGTGACCTGCGCACCGACCGGCTCGAGCCCGAACGGGTAGCGCCGTGTCGAGAGCCCGGCCAGCATCTTCTCCATCGCCATCTTGCCCAGAATCTCCGTCGAGCTGAACAACTCATACGACGCGATCGGCAGTTCGCCCGCCCCGTCTGCGGCCCGCACCCGCGGCCGGGTCACCGGCACCCGGCGCCCACCCAGCGTCACCGACCCGCACTCACGGCCGTGCCGCACCGCCGTGCGCGTCGCATCATGGCGGCCCTTCGGGCCGGCCAGCGCCGTCACGTCGGCCTCCATCAACGCCGCCATCACCTGCAAGCCGGCGCCCACGGCCAACGCCAGCAGTCCCTCGGACATGTTCTCGGCGATCTCGGCCATCGCCACACTGACCCGCTCTGGAACCGCTGATGTGCTCGCATCGACGGACTGAATTTGGCTACTCTTCTTCATGGTGGTCCCCTTGCTGTAGGAGTTCTTGGCGGAACGCCCGACACCTACCACACGGCAGGTCTCGAGCGGGGGACCGCCACCTCAACTTCTACGAGACCCGGGACAACCTCTTGCCCCGTGTGTGCTGTAGTTAGTCATCACATCTTTGCCATCGGGCGCTGGTCGAATTGTCATGACTTGCGGGGAGGTCTACGGATGTCGTATCTCATCGCGCAACCACAGATGCTAGGGACAGCAGCCGCGGACCTGACCGGCCTGGGTTCGGCACTCGATGCGGCCCGAGCGGCCGCGGCAGCCGATACCACGGCGATGGTCGCGGCGGCCGAAGATGAGGTCTCGGCTGCCATCGCGGCGGCGTTTTCCGCCCACGGCAGCCAGTACCAAGCGCTCAGCGCACAAGCGTCGGCGTTTCATGATCGGTTTGTGCAGGCATTGACCGCGGGTGCGGGGTCCTATGCCGCCGCGGAGGCGGCCAACGCTTCGCCGCTTGCGCCCGTCGAACAGTCGATCCTCAATGCAATCAACCAGCCTTTCCTCTTACTGACCGGGCGGCCGCTGATCGGCAACGGCGCCAACGGGGCCGCGGGTACGGGGGCCAACGGTGGAGCGGGTGGGTGGTTGTACGGCGACGGCGGCGCCGGCGGCTCAGGCTCCTCGGGCCACGGCGGCAACGGCGGAGCCGCCGGGTTGATTGGCAACGGCGGAGCGGGAGGGCCGGGTGCCGGCATCGGCGGGGCCGGTGGCGCCGGCGGGGCTGGCGGGTGGTTGTGGGGTAACGGCGGGATCGGCGGCGCGGGCGCGTCCGGGGTCGCCACGACGAGCGGCGGGGCCGGCGGGGTGGGCGGGGCCGGCGGGCTGTTGGGCGCTGGCGGGCTGGGCGGTGCCGGCGGGTTTGGAGCTGGCGGGGCAACCGGGGGGGTCGGCGGGAGCGGTGGTGCCGGTGGGCTGCTCGGTGGACTCCCCGGAAATGGCGGAGGAAACGGCGGGGTCGGCGGCTCGGGTAACACCGGGGCCACCGGCGGAGCAGGTGGGGCCGCCGGGTTGATGGGCGCTGGCGGTGTCGGTGGGGCGGGTGGCGGCAGCTATGGCAACTCGGCTGGCGCAGCGGGCGGCAGCGGCGGCAACGGCGGCATGCTGTTCGGCGCCGGCGGAGCCGGCGGCGTCGGCGGCTCGAGCACTGGCGCCGCCTCCGGCAACGGCGGGGCCGGCGGCAACGGCGGCATTGGGGGCACATTGTTCGGCCCAGGTGGCGCCGGCGGAACCGGCGGAAACAGCAATGCTGGAAACGGCGGGAGTGGCGGAGTAGGTGGCCAAGCCGGCCTGCTTTTCTCGAGCGGAGGGTCCGGCGGGTCCGGCGGGTTCGGCTTCCACGGCGGGGGGACCGGCGGCGGCGGTGGCAACGCGGGTCTGATGGGCGGCGGCGGGATGGGCGGCGCCGGCGGTGAGGGCGAAACCGGCGTCGGTGGCGACGGCGGGGCAGGCGGAGCGGGTGGTGCGCTAGAGGGTCGCGGCGGGGCTGGCGGTGTTGGTGGCCGCGGCGGGCCCACTGGCGGTCACGGCGGGGCCGGCGGCAACGCAGTGCTGATTGGCGGCGGCGGCAACGGCGGCAACGGCGGGTTCGGCACCGCCAAGGCAGGCGCACCCGGTGCGGGCGGCGCCGGCGGGCTGCTGTTGGGCGCAAACGGGATAGGCGGGTCCTAGTAGCGGACGAGCCCGAGCGGCTTAACGTAATAGCGTGAGCGCAGGCCAGCGAAAAAGCGCCCGCAGGCTGGCCCTTCAATATGGGCTCGACCTCGCGGCGGCCTACATTTTCGCCGTCATCGACGCATGCGCGATTTTGATTCCGCTGCGGGGCCACACCGGCGCCGTCGAGAACGCCGACTTTGCCGAAAAAAACACTGGGACGGTGGTGCTGCTGGTCGTGTTCGGCGTCCTTTTCGTCGCGGCGTGCGGGATGTGGAGCATTGCTCCGACACTGCGCTGGTATGCCGCCGGAGACGAACCGACGCCGGCCCAGCGAGACGACGCCATGAAGCTCGCCGGACGCCAGTCGGCGATCCTGGCGGCGGCCTGGGCCGGGTGCGGCCTCGTCCTGCTCGCGCTGAACTGGGAGAGGGGATGGGCGCCGTTGGCGCCCATCATATTGGGGATGGCGCTCGGGGGCGCTGCCGCCGCGGGCACCGGACTGCTGCTCGCGCAACACACCGTGCGGCCGATCATGGGCGCCGCGACGCGCGGCGCCGAGCCGCGATTGAAGGTGCCCGGGGTTTTTGCCCGACTGGTTCTGCTGTGGTTCCTGTGCGCCGCACTTCCGATCGGGGTCATCGCCACCGTTGTGGTCCTGCGCACCAACGGCTGGCTGATTCAGAAGTCCGCATCGCTGGATGTGCCCGTCCTGGTGGTGGCACTGGCGGCGGTGATTCTCGGCCTGCCGATCATGATCCTGACGTCGCGATCCATCGCGGACCCGGTCAACGAAGTCGCCGACGCGATGGCCGAGGTCGAACACGGCCACATCGGAACGTCCGTCGGGGTGTACGAGCGCTCCCAAATCGGGCGTCTGCAAACGGGTTTCAACCGGATGGTGGCCGGCCTGGCCGAACGCGACCGGCTGCGAGATCTGTTCGGCCGCCACGTCGGAACCGACGTAGCCCACCGGGCCATCGAAGAAGGCGCCTCGCTGTCGGGCGATGTGGTGGAGGCGGCCGTCCTGTTCATCGACCTGGTCGGCTCGACAAAGCTTGCGGAAAGCCTTCCGCCGCAAAAGGTTGCCGCGGTGCTCAATGATTTCTTCCGGATCGTCGTGGACGCCGTCGACGACCATCAGGGACTGATCAACAAGTTCGCGGGCGACGCCGCCCTGGCCGTTTTCGGAGCTCCGCTGCGGACCACCGACCCGGCATCGGCGGCGCTGGCGACGGCACGGACGCTGGCCAATCAGTTGCGCCGGTTACCGGTCGTCGACTTCGGCATCGGCGTTTCGGCCGGCCGCGTCTTTGCCGGCAATGTCGGCGCCGAAAACCGTTACGAATACACGGTAATCGGCGACGCCGTCAACGAGGCCGCGCGACTGGCCGACCTCGCCAAGACCTCGGACCGCCGGATCCTGTGTTCGGCGGCGGCCATCGAACGCGCCGACGAAGCCGAGCGGGAGCGGTGGGCCGAGTGTTATTCCACCGTGCTACGCGGCCGTTCGGAGGCCACCCATGTATCGGCCCCGGCCGGATCCGGCTAGGACTTCGAGACCTTCAGCGCCGCGATGACCTTGTTGATGACGGCCGCATTGGCCGCATCCCCAATCGGTGTGGCGCCCATGAAGATGGTGACCGGCTTGGTGTCGACCGCGACGATGACGACGGAGTCGCCCTTCACGTTGCGTGAGGTGTCGCCGATCGTGACATCGGCGTCAATCCGCGCGGCCTTGACCCCGTCGACCGTGATCGACGACGTCTTCGTCGGGCCCAGGGTGGGTGACGACTGCATGTAGCCGGGGCCGCTGGCCACGCATTGGATCAATTTCGACGCTTGCGCGCTGACGTCCATGCTGGGCACGAAGTTGGTCATCGCGACCTCGGCCTGCATCATCCAGTTGCTGGCGCCCGGCACTTCCTGGCCGACGCCCACCGCCCCGATCAGATTGGGGCTCTGGTCATCTGAGAACACCTGCCAGCCTGGCGTCGCGCTGAGCGGGAACGACAACTTGCCCGCGCTGACCGTGTCGCCGGTGGGTTTCTCACCGGCCGACACATTGGGTGTGCAGTTGGTGGCGTTCTGGGCCGTGCCGCTCGGCGTCGGACTGCTCGTCGTCTCCGGTGTGCTCGACGGGCTGGCCGAGGGCGATTTCTTTCCGTTCCCGCCGAGGGCGAACGCCAGGATCACGACCAGCGCGATGACGCCCACCACCGCGATTCCGGCGACGATCAGCCATGGCGCCCTGGATTTAGGTCCACCCGGCGGTGGCCCGGGCGGGTAGGGTCCGCCCTGCCAGCCGGGGCCAGGCTGCTGCCCGGGCGGCAAGAACTGCTGGGGTGGCTGGGGTGGGTAGCCGCCGCCACCGTATGGATCAGCCTGGGGGTACTGGCCACCCTGTGGGTACTGCCCGCCCTGCGGGTACTGCTGCCCGCCCTGCGGGTACTGGTATTGGCCGCCTTGCGGCTGCTGTCCGCCCCAATACGGTTCCTGTCCATACGGATTCGCTGCGTAGGGATCCTGACCGTAGGGATCCTGACCGTAGGGATCCTGACCGTAGGGACCGTTGGGAGGTACAGGAGGCCCGGGAGGATAGGTCATTTGTCGGTCACCTTAGCCATCGCCAACACGTCCAGACGGCGGTCCAGCTCTTCGGTCGACAGCTTGTCGCCGATCAAGCCGCGATCGATGACCGTCTGACGAATCGTCTTGCGTTCCTTGAGCGCCTGCTTCGCCACCGCGGCGGCCTCCTCGTAGCCGATGGCCGAATTCAGCGGCGTCACGATCGACGGCGACGACTCGGCCAGCTCGCGCAGGTGCTCCTCGTTGGCCTTCAGCCCGGTGATGCAGCGCTCGGCGAACAGCTTTGACACATTCGTCAGCAACTTGAACGACTCGAGGATGTTGCGGGCCATCATCGGGATGTAGACGTTGAGCTCGAAGGCGCCACTCGCGCCGCCCCAGGCTACCGCGGCATCGTTGCCGATCACCTGCGCGGCGACCTGCGTAACCGCTTCCGGCAGAACCGGATTCACCTTGCCGGGCATGATCGAGCTACCAGGCTGCAGGTCTGGCAGCTGGATTTCGGCCAGGCCGGTGAGCGGGCCGGACCCCATCCAGCGGATGTCATTGGCGATCTTGGTCAGTGACACCGCGATGGTGCGCAGTGCACCGGACGCCTCGACCAGGCCGTCGCGAGCCGCTTGAGCCTCGAAAGAGTTAGTCGCCGTGCGTAATTCGGTGATACCAGTCGAAGCGACCAGCACCTCGACCACCTTGGCGCCGAAGCCGTCGGGGGCGTTGAGGCCGGTGCCCACCGCGGTACCGCCGATTGCCAGCTCGCCCAGTCGCGGCAGCGTGGCCTGCACTCTTTCGATGCCGGCCTCGATCTGGCGGGCATATCCGCTGAACTCCTGGCCGAGCGTGACCGGTACGGCGTCCATCAGGTGGGTGCGGCCCGACTTCACTACCGTGCGCCACTCGCTTGCCTTGGCCGCCAACGCAGCGTGCAGCACCTCGAGTGCCGGAATCAGATGACGCACCGCGGCCTCGGTGGCCGCGATGTGGGTGGCGGTCGGGAAGGTGTCGTTGGACGACTGCGACATGTTGACGTCGTCGTTGGGGTGCACGGTCACGCCGTTGGCGGCGGCGACGCTGGCGATCACCTCGTTGGTGTTCATGTTCGAACTGGTGCCCGAGCCGGTTTGGAACACGTCGATGGGGAACTGGTCGTCGTGGCGGCCGTCGGCGATCTCAGCCGCCGCGGCGATGATCGCGTCGGCTTTCTCCGGCGCCAGCAAGCCCAGGTCCTTGTTCACCTGGGCGCAGGCTCCTTTCAGCAGACCCAACGCGCGGATCTGGGTGCGCTCCAGGCCGCGGCCGGAGATCGGGAAGTTCTCCACCGCACGCTGGGTTTGCGCACGCCACAAGGCTTTCGCCGGCACTCGGACCTCGCCCATGGTGTCGTGCTCAATGCGATAATCGGCGCCGTCTTCGGCCATAGATCAGTTCCTTGCTTGTTGTGGGTCGTCGTTAAGGTTGGAGGTCGCCGTCAAGGCAGGGGATAGGCGGCGTTGCTGTCGCCGGTGAAGTCGATCGCGGAGTATTCGTTGAGTTTCGACAGCCGATGGTAGGCCTCGATCATCCGAACGGTGCCCGACTTGGAACGCATCACGATCGACTGCGTGGTGCAGCCGCCAGGGTAGTAGCGCACGCCCTTGAGCAGGTCGCCGTCGGTGACCCCGGTGGCGCAGAAGAAGACGTTGTTGCCCGACACCAGATCCTCGGTGGCCAAGATCTGGTCCAGGTCGTAGCCGGCATCGAGCGCCTTGCGCCGTTCCGCGTCGTCTTTGGGCGCCAGTTGCGCCTGGATCGCCCCGCCCATGCAGCGGATCGCGGCGGCGGCGATGATGCCTTCCGGGGTGCCGCCGATCCCGGCCAGCATGTCGGTGCCGGACTCGGGTCGGCACGCGGAGATAGCGCCGGCGACGTCACCATCGGTGATCAGCCGGATGCGCGCCCCGGTTGCGCGGACGTCTTCGATCAGCTGGGCGTGCCGGGGCCGGTCCAGGATGCACACGGTCATGTCTCGCACCGACAGTTCCTTGACCCTGGCCACCGCCCGAACGTTGTCGGCGATCGGTGCGGTGATGTCCAGCACGTGCGCGGCGTCGGGTCCGACGGCGATCTTGTTCATGTAGAACACCGCCGACGGGTCGAACATCGCGTGCCGATCGGCGACCGCCAGCACCGAGATGGCGTTGGGCATGCCCTTGCTCATCAGCGTGGTGCCGTCGACGGGGTCGACGGCGAAGTCGCAGTCCGGACCGTCGCCGTTGCCGACTTCCTCGCCGTTGTACAGCATCGGCGCCTCGTCTTTTTCGCCCTCGCCGATCACCACCACGCCGCGCATCGACACCGAATTCACCAGTTCGCGTATCGCGTCCACCGCGGCGCCGTCGCCGCCCTCCTTGTCGCCGCGCCCCACCCAGCGGCCGGCCGCCATGGCGCCGGCCTCGGTGACCCGCACCAGCTCCATGGCCAGGTTGCGGTCTGGGGCCTCGCCGCGGGCCCGCACCTTCGACGGATCGCGCCCGGCAACTGCTGTCGGCGACCCTGATCCCTCAGCTGTCATGGCTGGTGGCCTTCCTTCATGGTTGGTGATTGTCCCAGAAGCAGATCGCTGAGCTGGAACTGGGATACTGGCGGAGTGACCGTGGAGCCGCAGCCGACCCCCAAGCCGGCCAAGCCGCGGCTGCTGCAGGACGGTCGCGACATGTTCTGGTCGCTCGCACCGCTGGTGCTCGGCTGCATCGTGCTGGCCGGTCTGGTCGGGATGTGCTCTTTTCAGCCGGGCGGCACGAACAAGGGAACGATCCCGTCCTACGACGCGCCGGCAGCCTTGCGGGCCGACGCACAGACGCTGGGGTTTCCGGTGCGGCTGCCGCAATTGCCCGCGGGCTGGGTGCCCAACTCCGGGGGCCGCGGAGGCATCGAGAACGGACGAACGGACCAGGCCACCGGTCAGCGGCTCAACGCGGCCACCTCGACGGTGGGATACCTCAGCCCGAGGGGCATGTATGTGAGCCTGACCCAGAGCAACGCCGACGAGGACAAGCTGGTCGCTTCGATCCATCCCGGTATGTTCCCGACCGGGACGGTCGACGTATCCGGCACCAGCTGGGTGAACTACCAGGGTGGCGATCGAGGTGAGCCGGTGTGGACCACCAGACTGGGCAGCCCGGCGGGTCCCGCCCAGATCGCGATCACCGGAGCCGGCAGCACCGACGAGTTCCGCACCTTGGCGTCGGCTACCCAATCGCAGCCGCCGCTGCCGACAACCCGATAGAAGGGACATCGCGTGACCGCACCCGAAGCAGACCTGTCCGGTTGGTCGGTGGCACCGTTCACCGGCGGCGGCTACACCCACGACGTGTACCGCAAAGGGACCGGTCCCGGGGTGGTGCTGATCCCGGAAATTCCCGGCATCCATCCCGGCGTGCTCGGCCTCGGTAATCACCTGGTGGACAACGGCTTCACCGTCGCGATGCCGTCGCTGTTCGGCGAACCGGGCAAGCCGGTGACGACCGGGTACATCGCTGCGACGGTGGCGCGGGCCTGTGTGGCAAGGGAATTCGCCGCGTTCGCGACCAACAAGGAGCGGCCGGTGTCGTTGTTCCTGCGCGCGCTGGCTCGAGACCTCAACGCGTCGACCCCGGGCAAGGGCGTCGGCGTGATCGGACAGTGCTTCACCGGCGGCTTCGCGTTGGCGGTCGCGGTCGACGACAGCGTGCTCGCGCCGGTACTGAGCCAGCCGTCGCTGCCGATGCCGTTGGGGCAGGCGCAGCGCCGCAATCCTGGGTTGACCGAGTCCGAGCTGACCATCGTCGCCGATCGCTGCGCCAACGAGGGCTTGTGCGCCATGGGTTTACGGTTCAGCGAGGACAAGATGGCACCGGGTGAGCGGTTTGCGACGCTCAAGCAACGGCTCGGCGATGCGTTCGAGGTGATCGAGATCGACTCGCGGCCGGGCAACGAACACGGTTTCGCCAAGGGGGCGCATTCGGTGCTGACCGACGAGGTCCGTGAGGTCGACGGGCAGCCGGCTTACGAGGCCCGCAAGCGAGTGGTGCAGTTTCTTACTCAGCGTCTGACTTAGTGGTGTCGCGAGCAGCCTTGCGGCCGGGAAGCCATCTGCGCCACACCGGTTCCTTGTCGGGTTCCGTGTCGAAATCGCTAAGCTCCACACCCCGGTACACGGCGAGGTAGACGTCGACGGTCGTGACGATGACGATCATCAGCACCGGTCCGATCACGATGCCCCACGGGCCGAACATCGCGATGCCGGCGAACACCGACAGCAGCATCAGCGCCGAGTTCAACCGCGCTTCGCGCGGCACCAGGATCGGCCGCAGGAAGTTGTCGATGTTGGTGACCACCAGCAGATGCCAGAGCACCACGAACGCGCCGCCGAAGACATTGCCGTAGAAGATCATTCCGATGCCGAACGGGATCGTCACGATCCCGCCGCCCAGCGGAATGATCGACAACGCGGTCAGCAGAATCGCGAAAATGAAGAAGCCATGGTGGAATCCGGCGACGAAGATGGACGCTGCGCCGGCGACTCCCTGGCACAGCGCGATGACGAACTGGCCGCTGACGGTGCCCCGCACCATGGAGCCCATCCGCCGCACGTATAAATCCGTGACCTCCTCGCCGAGCGGGTTCAGCTGGCCGATCAACGTCCGCAGTTTCTCGCGGTTCACCAGCAGTGCGACGAAGACGTACAGAAAGATGATGGCCGAGGTGACGGCGCCGGCGAGACCGCCGGCCGCGTCCTGTAAGAAATGCAGCAGCCATCCGCCGATCTTGCGGGCCGCGGAAATCATTGTGTTGCGCAGCATTTCGGCGCTCACCGTGACGTGCAGGAACGGCACCCGGGCTAACAGTTCGTTGACCAGGTGCAGGGTTTTGTCGCCGAGCTCGCTGGGATTGGTCGTCTTGAACCATCCGGCGATGTCGTTGACCATGCGAGCGATCTGAACGAACGCCATTACCGCCAACAGTCCGATCGGCACGATGACGCTGGCCAGCGCCGACAACACGGTGCAGGTGACCGACAACCCCGTGTTCATCCGTTTGTTGCACCAGGTGAAGAGCGGGGTGAACAAGTACGCTCCGACGGCCGCCACCACGATCAGGACGAAATAGCCGCTCAGGAAGTACCCGCCGAACGCCAATGCGACGAGTGTGAGGATCGCCAGGGCGCGTTTCTGGGTGAGCGTGAATTCGGTGTCCATACCTAACCGGGGCCGCCCTCCGCGTCAGTGTTGAGCGCAACCTTAGCGGCAGGGATCGATTTATTGCGGTGGCGCGGCCGAGCGTCAGGTCGTGGTCCTCGATCGTGCAGGGCGGCGCCATCTGCAGTTAGCGGTCGATGTGCGTGATCTTGCCTGCATCGTAGAACTCGTAGCCCGACATCGAATTGACCACGCTGGTCAAATCGCCTACGCGCGTGAAGCCGGGCTTTTTCGCCTCGCCGACAAGGCGTTGATGACCGCGCTATATTGCAACCCATATTTGCACTTGGTCATCTCCGGAATTGGGCACGCCGGCTGATTCCCAAAAGGGAGCGATCAATGTTCGGCACCGCTGCGCCGACCGTCTGGTTAACCTGAGGCGAGGCATGGAATAGGAGTTTGAGGACGCATGGCGATCGATGACTGTGTGGTCGAAACCGGCTACGGCCCGGTCGGGGGCACCAACGACGGCCGCGCCAGGGCCTGGAAGGGCATTCGGTTCGCCGCGCCGCCCGTGGGCGACCTGCGTTTCCGGGCGCCACAACCGCCCGAACCGTGGACCGACGTCGCCGACGCGGCCACCTACGGGCCGGCCTGCCCGCAACCTGTCCTGCCCAACATCCCGCTCGACCTGGGCGCGCCACAGAGCGAGGACTGTTTGCGGCTGAACATCTGGGCACCGGCCGGCACCGCACCGGGTGACGGAAAGCCCGTGATGGTGTGGCTGCACGGCGGCGCCTACGTGCTGGGGTCCGCCAGTCAGCCCCTCTACGATGGCCGCAGCTTGGCCGGCGGCGGCGTCGTAGTGGTAACGGTCAACTACCGGCTCGGGGCGCTTGGTTTTCTCGACTTGTCGTCGTTCAACTCCGCACGGCGACAGTTCGACTCCAACATCGGGCTGCGTGACGTGCTGGCCGCGCTGGGCTGGGTGCGGGACAACATCGCGGCGTTCGGCGGAAACCCCGAGAACGTCACCTTGTTCGGTGAATCCGCCGGCGCGGGGATCGTCACGACGCTGCTCGCAACACCGGCGGCCGAAGGTCTGTTCACCGGCGCGATCGCGCAGAGCTCGCCCGCCACCTCGGTGTACGACCGTGAGAGGGCTCGGCGAGTTGCCGTAGTCATTCTCCAGAAGCTGGGAATCGGCCCGTCCGATGTGGATAAGTTGCCGGATGTGCCCACCGCGGCGATCCTCGCCGCGTCGCAAGAAGTGTTTGACGAAGTGCCCGTCCGCAACCCCGGCACGCTGGCGTTCGTCCCGATCGTCGACGGCGATCTGCTGCATGATTACCCGGTCAAGGTGGCCCAGGAGGGTCGCTCACACCCGGTCCCGTTGATCATCGGCACCAATAAGCATGAGGCAGCGCTATTTCGGTTGATGAGGTCGCCGCTGATGCCGATCACCCCGGACGCGATCACGTCGATGTTCACCCAGATCGCCGCCGAGCAGCCCGACCTGCAATTGCCGACCGAGCAGGAGATCGGATCGGCGTACTCGCGGCTGCGGCGCAAGGCCAGGCCGCTGAGCATCGCAACCGACGTCGGCTTCCGCATGCCGTCGGTGTGGTTGGCCGAGGGGCACAGCAGGGTGGCGCCGGTGTATCTGTACCGGTTTGACTACTCGACACCGTTGCTGAAGCTGCTGCTGGTCCGGGCCGCCCACGCCACCGAATTGCCTTATGTCTGGGGCAATCTCGGGGGACCCAAGGACCCCACGTTGAAGCTCGGCGGCGCCAAAACCGCCAGGGCGGTCTGCGCAAGGGTGCAGAACCGGTGGATCAACTTCGCTACCCAGGCCAAGCCCGCCGGCCCCGCCGGCGAGCCCGACTGGCCGGCGTACGAGGCGGCTGATCGCGCCTGCCTGATCATCGACAAACGCGACGCCATCGTCAGCGACGTCGACGCCCACATCAGGGCCGCCTGGGGCGGCGAGGTGGTGGGCTTCCGGTAGCCGCCGGCTAGCGTGACCCGGCGACCGTCGGCTTGGCGGAGGTGGCGCCCTTGGCCGCCAGAGCCTCGCTCTTCATCTGGTGGAACAGACCCACGTAATACGGCAGACATTCGGCCATCGCCTGCTCGGTGGTGAACAACGGCTCATAACCCAGGTCGCGCCGTGCCTTGGCGATGGAGAAGTAGTTGTCCAGAGACACCCGCTCGATCGCTAAGGGCTCGAGGAGCGGCGCGGGCAACCCGAACTTGAAGTGCAGCCGCTGCCACACCATCATCGCGAATCGCACTGGGGGAGCGGGAACCCTTATCCGCGGCCACTTTTCGCCGCACGCTTCCACCACCGGCCTGGCGAACTCGAACATATTGATCGGTTCGGCATCGTTGATGAAGTAGGCCTGACCGGGCGCTGTGCCGCCGGGAACCAGATGCTCACCGGCCAGGATGAAACCGTGAATCAGGTTGTGTACGTAGGAATTATCCAGCTTCACCGACTCTTTGCCGACCAGGACCTTGGTGTGGCCCTTGATCACACTTTCGAACAGCTTTCGGAACATCGTCTGGTCGCCGGTGCCCCATATGCCGCTGGGCCGGATCGCGCAGGTGAGCATTCCGTCAACACCGTTCTGCCCCAACACGAATTGCTCGGCGACCACCTTGGTCTCGGTGTAGAGGTCGTTGAACCGGGTGGTGTAGGGCAGCGTCTCGTCCCCCCCGGCGATGTTCTGACCGCCCATCACCACGCTGTTGGATGCCGTGTAGACGAACCGCTTTACCCCGGCCTTCTGCCCGGCGTACACCAGGTTCTGCGTGCCGCCGACGTTGACCGAGAAGCTGCGCTGCCGGTATTCCTCGGTCACCGACGCGCCGCCCATCAGGTCGATGATCGCCGCGGTGTGGATGATCGTGTCGATGCCGTCGACCGCGGCTTCGCACACCGCGACGTCGGTGATGTCGCCGTGCAGCACCTCCAGTTTCGGATGCTGCGGTAGCGGCGACGGCGCGCGGTCGAACGAACGTACCTTGTGGCCGCGTTCGACCAACGTGGTCACCAGGTTGGCGCCGACGAAGCCTGAACCGCCGGTGACCAGAACGCTGCCGAGTTCGGTTGTCAGTGATGCATCACCCATGCGGCGAAGCATAGTGAAACGTGTTCCAGTTTGGAATAAGAATTCGCCGCCGAAATCGCGGTTCGTCAGTCCTCTGAGCCCTCGCCGGCGGCCAGTGCGTCGGCCACCCTCTGGCGTGCGCCAGCTAAGTGTTCCTCGCACCTTTTGGCGAGTTGCTCGCCTCTTTCCCACAGCCGCAGCGACTCGTCGAGATCCAGCCCGCCCTGCTCGAGAAGCCGCACGACTTCGATCAGCTCATCGCGGCAGGATTCATAGCCGAGCTGACTAATGGGAGTAATAGCGCGAGCTTCGTCCTCATGACCGACCATCGGTTTGTCCTTCGCTCACCGCCGCTATGGCGCCGTCGGCCACCCGCACGCGCAGCCGGGTGCCCGCGGGTGCGTCATCGACCGACCGCAGCACCTGCGGCGTCGCGTCGGTAGAGGGAAACATTTGCACCACAGCGTAACCGCGCGCGAGCGTCGCAGCCGGGCCCAGCGTGGCCAGTCGCGCGGCCAGGTGACCGACGCGGTCGGTCTCCGCAGTGACCAGCCGGGTGATGTCCCGGCGCAGCGCCGAGCGGGCTCGATGCACTTCTTCGGCGCGCGCGGTGAGCGCCTTGAGCGGGTCGGCCAGCACCGGGCGGCTGCGTAACTGGGCCAGCGCACGTTCTTCGCGCCGCACCCAGTTGCGCAGTGCCTGCGCACTGCGCCGGCGCAGGTCAGCGACCATCGCCTGCTCGGCGGCTGTATCGGGAACGACCTTCTTGGCCGCGTCGGTGGGCGTGGCGGCGCGCAGATCGGCGACGAAATCGCACAGCGGGTTGTCGGGCTCGTGACCGACCGCGCTGATCACCGGCGTGCGGCAGGCCGCGATCGCCCGGCACAGCGTCTCGTCGGAAAACGGCAGCAAGTCCTCGACGCTGCCGCCGCCGCGGGCCAGCACGATCACGTCGACTTCTGGGTCGCGATCGAGTTCGGCCAGCGCCGCGACGATCTGCGCGACGGCGTTGGGTCCCTGCACGGCGGTGTTGCGGACGGCGAAACGCGCTGCGGGCCAGCGTGCGGTGGCCACCGTCGTCACGTCGTGTTCGGCGGCGCTGGCACGGCCGGTGATCAGACCAATCGTGTTGGGCAGAAAAGGGATTGGCCGCTTGAGCCGCGGATCGAATAGCCCTTCGGCGTCCAGCAGCCGGCGTAGCCGATCGATGCGTGCCAGCAGCTCGCCAATGCCGACAGCGCGAATCTCGCTGAGCCGCAACGAGAATGTGCCACGCCCGGTATAGAACGACGGCTTGCCGCAGACGACCACCTGAGTGCCTTCGGCCAATTTCACCGGCGCGCTCAGCACCAGGTCGCGCGAACAGGTGACGCTGAGCGACATGTCGGCTGCCGGGTCGCGCAGCACCATGAACACCGTCTTGGCATCCGGCCGCATATTGATCTGGGCCAACTGCCCCTCAACCCAAACGGTGCCCAGCTTGTCGATCCAGCCCGCGACCCGGATGGCTACCGCGCGAACCGGAAACGGGTTCTCAGCCGAATTCGCTCCGACGCTGCTGGCTGGGGTCACTTCGCGGTCGCGCGGGTGATCCTGTTGGCGAGCAGCGTCTGGAACGGGGCGCGGGCCTTGGTGGCCTGCTCGTAGGCCAGCAGTGCTTCGAGTTCGCTGAGGTCCAGCGACTGCAGCCGGGCCCGCAGCTGGGCCAGTGTCAGCGCGGTGTAGTCGAGCTCGGTCACCACCGCCGGGGCCGGCACCGTCGACGCGGACTTCTTGGGTTGCTTGGCGGACCTGGTCGGGTGATCGGCGGCCTCGGTGGCGTCGGTCACCGAGTACAACGCGAAGCGGCCTTCGGCCCGGCCGGCGCTGTCGATCGGGTCGACACCGGGTATCGGAATGGAGGCTCCGTCGATCGCCTCGGGCAGATCCTCGTCGAACGTCGCCCACTCCGGTTGCTCGTCCTTCGGCGGAAATATCGATTCCAGGGTGGTATCGCCCTTGATCACCAACTCAGCCAGGTTCTGCTGAAACCGCATCACCAGGTGCGCGGCCTGGCTGACCAGCGTCATCGGATACATCAGGATGGTCCGTGGCAGCTTGATCGTCTCCTCGACGGCGATTGTCGCCGCGCCGACCAGCAGCCGAAGTCCATACGGTGCAGTAGCCATGCGTCCCAGACTGCCTCAAGCAGCGGCTAACTCCAAGCTGAGGCGGCGAGCTGGCGGGCCTGTGTCGCCGGAACGTAGGCTGAATGTCATGCCACCGACCGTCGACATGGGGATTCCCGGTGCGTCCAGCTCGGTAGCCGACAGACCAACCCACAAACGGGTTCTCCTGGCGGAGCCGCGTGGCTACTGCGCGGGTGTGGATCGGGCCGTCGAGACGGTCGAACGTGCGCTCGAGAAGCACGGCGCCCCCGTGTACGTGCGGCACGAGATCGTGCACAACCGCCACGTGGTGGACACCCTGGCCAACGCCGGAGCGGTGTTCGTCGAGGAGACCGACCAGGTTCCCGAGGGAGCCATCGTGGTGTTTTCCGCGCACGGGGTCGCGCCCACCGTGTACGCCGCCGCGGCCGAACGCAACCTGCAGACCATCGACGCCACCTGTCCGCTGGTCACCAAGGTGCACAACGAGGCCAGGCGCTTTGCCCGCGCCGACTTCGACATCCTGCTGATCGGTCATCAGGGCCACGAGGAGGTCGTCGGCACCGCCGGGGAAGCTCCCGATCACGTGCAGCTCGTCGACGGGGTGGATGCCGTCGAACACGTCACGATCCGTGACGAGGACAAGGTGGTCTGGCTCTCGCAGACCACCCTGTCGGTGGACGAGACCATGGAGATCGTCGAGCGGCTGCGCCAGCGATTCCCCAAGCTGCAGGATCCGCCGAGCGACGACATTTGTTACGCCACGCAGAACCGCCAGGTCGCGGTCAAGGCAATGGCGCCCGAGTGTGAACTGGTGGTCGTCGTCGGATCGCGCAATTCGTCGAACTCGGTCCGGCTGGTCGAGGTGGCGCTGGGTGCCGGCTCCCGGGCCGCTCACTTGGTCGACTGGGCCGACGATATCGACCCGGCGTGGCTGGATGGCGTGACCACGGTCGGCGTCACGTCCGGGGCGTCGGTGCCCGAGGTGTTGGTGCGCGGCGTGCTGGACCGGCTGGCCGGCTACGGGTACGACACCGTGCAACCGGTGACGACGGCCAACGAGACGCTGGTGTTCGCCCTGCCCCGGGAGATCCGGAAAGCGCGCTGACCGAGTCGGTCAGGCCTCGTACTCCCACGAAGAATCCGCCGGCGGCCGGCCCTGAGACCGGCGCGGCCCGCGGGATCGAGGATTCCGACGGTCTGGACGCAGCTCGTCCCGGTACTCGGCTCGAGGCTCGTCCACCGGGGGCTGTCCGCGATAGCGGACCTGCGAGATCGGGTGGTGCGACGGGTTGGCGCTGCCCGGCCCTGGCGGCGCGGTGCGATGACGCGGCGGCTCGTAGGGCTCGAACGGCTCGTAGGGTTCGTAGGCCCCGTGGCGTCGGTTGACGGGTCCAGCGGCTGATTCGGGCGCGTCGAACATGTCGTAGGGATCGAAGCGGCTGCTCCGCGGCTCGGGCCGGTCGTAGGGCCGCTCGTAGGGATTGCGACGTGCGCGGGGTCGCGGCGCGTTTCCCGCTGCGGGCGCGGCTCCGGCTCGCCCTGCGGTCGGGGCCGCCGGCGCGACTGGCGGGGTGGATCGGCCGGGTCGAAGTCGCGGGCCGAGGCCGGACTTCTGCGACTTGGCCGCCGCTCGGACGGTGCTTCGGGGCCGTCGTCCGGTCGCGCGTGGCGGGATCGGGTTCGGGTGGTCCGGTCGGCGGACCTGCTGCTGCGGGGACGGGCCGTTTTCGGGCCGGTTTCCCGCGAACGACGGACGGAGTGGGCCGGGCGCGAGCCGGTGTCGGGAGTTTCGTCGTCGTCTTCGAGGTCGGGATCGGGGCCAAACAGCAATTTCAGCTTCGCGGCCATGCCCTTGATCAGCGACGTTCGCTCGGCGACGGGGGTGGCGTCCTCGTCGGTGGCCGCCGCCGTCCGACTTGACCCGCCGAAATACCACCTGACCAGGCCGATCAGCAGCACGCCGCCGGCGGTGCCCAGCATCAGCGGGAAGCGCTCGATCAGCGGGTAGCCGCAGTTGATCAGCAGGTCTTTGATGCCGCCGATCTTGCCGCCGTGGAACAGCCAGTAGGCGCCCGGAACCGCTAAGAAAAGTATCAACGGCGGCTGGATGACCGCGGTGAACACTCCCGACCGCCGCACCGCCAGTATCGCCGCCACGCAGCCGGCGATGTAGAAGCCGGCGAAGACGTGCGTCAGCTCCTTGTGGCCGGCGTCGAATATGTACCCGATGGCGGTCGAGGTCGTGGCGATGAGCACCGCGCCCCACCACGGCACACCTGGGATATTGGGGTGAATCGAGCGGTGGCCTGCCTCCACCGCGGAGCTGCCCCGCTGCGCTGACACATGTTGACCGTACCGGCTATGGGCCGAAAGACGGGTAAATGCCTAGGCGATGGCCCTGGCGTGCCATGCATTTGGTGCCCGGCGACCAGGTGAAAACCGTGCGCCGTCGGCGCGCCCTACACTTGGCTCCCTGTGAGCCTGAGCCTGGGAATCGTGGGCCTGCCGAACGTTGGCAAGTCGACACTGTTCAATGCCCTGACCCGGAACAACGTGGTGGCGGCCAATTATCCGTTCGCGACGATCGAACCGAACGAGGGTGTGGTCTCGCTGCCCGATCCGCGGCTGGACAAGCTCGCGGAGCTGTTTGGCTCCGAGCGCATCGTTGCCGCGCCGGTGACCTTCGTCGATATCGCCGGCCTGGTCAAAGGCGCGTCCGAGGGAGCCGGGCTGGGCAACAAGTTTCTGGCTCACATCCGCGAATGCGACGCCATCTGCCAGGTGGTACGGGTGTTCTCCGACGACGATGTGACCCATGTTGCCGGTGAGGTGGATCCCAAGTCCGACATCGAGGTCGTCGAGACCGAGCTGATCCTGGCCGACATGCAGACCTTGGAGCGTGCCCTGCCGCGGCTGGAGAAAGAAGCCCGCAACAACAAGGAGCGCAAGCCGATTTACGACGCGGCGCACAACGCCTCCGAGGTGCTCGACAGCGGGAAGACGTTGTTCGGCGCCGGTGCGGACGCCACGGTGCTGCGCGAGCTGAACCTGTTGACCACCAAGCCGTTCCTCTATGTCTTCAACGCCGACGAGGGCGTGCTGACCGACGCCGCGCGGGTTGCCCAGTTGCGCGAACTTGTTGCGCCGGCCGACGCGGTATTCCTGGACGCGGCAATCGAATCCGAGCTGTCCGAGCTCGACGACGAGTCGGCCATGGAGTTGCTCGAATCGATCGGGCAGACCGAACGGGGCCTGGATGCGTTGGCCCGTGCGGGTTTTCACACACTCAAGTTGCAAACCTTCTTGACGGCGGGCCCAAAAGAGTCGCGCGCGTGGGTTATTCACCAGGGTGACACCGCGCCCAAGGCGGCTGGGGTGATCCACACCGACTTCGAAAAAGGCTTCATCAAGGCCGAGATCGTTTCTTACGACGACCTGATCGCTGCCGGGTCGATGGCGGCGGCCAAGTCGGCCGGCAAGGTCCGGATGGAAGGCAAGGACTACGTGATGGCCGACGGCGACGTGGTCGAGTTCCGGTTTGGATCAACGTCTACGAGCAAGCAGTAGCTGAAAATGAATTAGTTGACACCTGTAGAGGAAGCACGCTTGAGGGTGCGGTCACAGGCGGGCTTCGCGCACCGACGGCGATGTTGTCGAGTTCCGACACGGAGCAACGACAAAACCCGCGAGGTAGGCTGCCCGATCAACGATTGATGGCCGGGCACAGCGACGGTTACCATCGTTGCCGAGACACCCCTCGCAAGGAGGCGGCACATGACGTCGTCGTCGCTCGTTTCGAAGTTCGGTGCTGAGCTGTTCGGCACGTTCTGGTTGGTGTTCGGCGGCTGTGGCAGCGCGGTTTTTGCGGCCAAACAGATCGCCCAAGCCGAGGATGGCAGCGGTGCCTACCAATTGGGCATCGGCTTCCTCGGTGTGGCATTGGCTTTCGGGCTCACTGTCGTCACCATGGCATACGCGGTCGGTCACATCTCGGGCGGACATTTCAATCCTGCGATCAGTCTGGGCGCCGCGGTGAGCGGCCGGCTGCCGTGGAAGGATCTTCCTGGGTACTGGATCTCCCAGGTCGGCGGTGGCCTGCTCGCCGGCGTGGCGCTGCTGATCATCGCGAAGGGAAAGCCCGGTTTCTCGGCCGTCGGACACATGGCCGCGAACGGATACGGCGCGCATTCGCCCAGCCACTACACGCTGGGAGCCGTAATCATCGCTGAGGTCTTGCTGACAACGTTTTTCCTTATAGTAGTGCTGGGCGCGACCGACGACCGGGCTCCGAAGGGGTTCGGGCCGTTGGCCATCGGTCTGTCGCTGACGCTCATCCACCTCGTCTCGATTCCGATCAGTAACACCTCGGTCAATCCGGCCCGGTCTACCGGCGTCGCCTTCTTCAATGGGGACGGCGCACCCGGCCAACTGTGGGTGTTCTGGCTGGCACCGCTGATCGGGGGCCTTATCGGCGGTCTGATCTACCCGCTCCTGTTCGAGAGAGGAAAGTCGGCGCACGAGGAGACGACGCCGCAGGCCAACTGACGGCCCACGGCGAAGTGGTCGAGTTCCGGTTCGACGTCTGCTCTGCGCCGCCCGATCAAGACCATGACTCGCATGCGCTGTGGCATCATTATATGCATCATTGATGCTGCTTGGAGGTGTCCGATGCGGACGACAGTGACCATCGACGACGCACTGCTGGCGAAAGCGGCCGAACTCACCGGGGTGACCGAGAGTGTGGCACTCCTCCGTCAGGGATTGCAGACCCTTATTCGAGTGGAGAGCGCCCGTCGCCTGGCCGTCTGACGGTGATCCTCGTTGACACGTCGATATGGATCGACCATCTGCACGCCGTCGAAGCGCGTCTCGTCAGCCTCTTGGCCAGCGACGAAATCGGCTGCCATCACCTGGTGATCGAGGAGTTGGCACTCGGGACGATCAAGCAGCGCGACGTCGTGCTTCCGATTGCTATCCAATCTCCGTCAGTTTCCAATGGTCACCCACGCCGAAATTCTCCATCTTGTTGAACGTCGCCGCTTGTGGGGCAGGGGATTGAGCGCGATCGACGTCAACTTCCTTGGCTCGGTGGCGCTGGTGGAGGGCGCCCAGCTGTGGACGCGGAATAAGCGGTTCAAGGCGGCTTGTGAGGATGTCGGCGTCATGGTGTTTGACGAATCGTGACGACTGCGGCCGGAGCGCACTCAACGGCAATTTTGTCGACGCAGAATCAATACGTTTCAGCCCTTTTCCGCAATACGATTTGCACGCGATGTGTTGGGCCCCACGCACAAGGGAGAACAATGACCGTCGACCGTCAGACCGGTTGACCTCAGCCAATATCCGGACTTGGTGGTGGTGTATCTGGGAATGCGGGTGCGGCGTCCTCGGGGATTGCTGCGGCTGCTCGGCCTCGGGCCCCAAATTCGGCAATCCTGGAAACAGGATCCTGACGGCCTCTTGCTGCACGAGGATCTCGTCTGGTCGTTGTTTCCCCCTCATCTCGGCATGCGGCAGTACTGGCGAGACCTGGAGAGCTTGGAGCGGTGGACCCGCTCGGAGCCCCACCGGCAGTGGTGGCAGCAGTTCTTGAAAGATTCCGGAGGAACCGGATTCTGGCATGAGGCCTATCTGATGGGCGGTGGCATGGAAGCGATCTACGACGACATGCCCAGCCTAGGCATGGGGCGGTTCGCTCCGTTGAGGCCGGCAAGGGGGGCGAGATTCTCTTCTCGGAAACGGGTCGGCCGCGACGACAAGCTCGTGCCCACGCCGGTCGTTTCGGAGGACGACTACTACCCCCCGTCCAAGGTTGATTCGGCGGACGTCGGCTAATTCCCGCGATGGCGTTGCTGGCGGATATATCGAGTCGGGCTGCGGAACTCGATTGCGACTTCTACCATCGCGTCGATATCGAAGGGGCGGTCGTTCTTCAGCCAGTAGGTGGTGGCTTCATCGAGGGCGCCCGCGCAGGAGCGCAGCATCAATCGCAATGCCGGGCGAGCGAGGTCGAGTTCGAGAAGCTGACAGGTCCATTCGATGGTGTGCCAACGTGACTGATCGAAGATCTGCCACGCTTGCGGGTCACCGCCGCTGCCGCCGAGGAAAAATCGCAGGGCAAGGTCGTCGTGCTCGCTGAGGTACGACAGATGGGCGCGCAACATCTCGCGGTAGAGCCGACCGGGGGAGCCGTCGCTGGCCGGTGGTGTGTTGGCGGCGCTGAGTCTGTTGGCCGCGTCGCGTAGCGCCGCGAGGTATATCCCGCGCTTGTTTTCGAAATAGTGAAATAACAGACCCTGGGCGACACCCGCGGTCTCGGTGATGTCGCTGGTCGCGACGTCGTCGAAGTGACGTGCGGAAAAGTGCTCGACAGCGGCTTCGAGAAGCTTGCGCTCAGTTAGTTCGGCCTGCTCCTGTCGTCGCGTCGGGGGTCGTGGCGTCTGTCGAGCCAGGTTGGGGTTGCTGGCAGTCACGGATAGATCGTGCGCCGGAGCACCGGCGAGCGCAACTCAACGAATATGACTCGTCGAGTAGAACTCATTGACGTCAACTCAACGAATGCATATGTTGTCTGCATCGCATCCCCACCGAGGAGACCGCTCATGCCCGAAGCCAAGGCGTTCGTCATCGTCCAAATCGCGATCAACGATCGGGCTGGCTACCACCAGTACGAAATTGCCGGTCACCAACAGATCTTCGACAAGTTCGGCGCGAAGGTCGTCGGCCTCGACGAAGATGTGGAAATCGTCGAGGGTGCGTGGCCCTGCACGCGCACAGTCCTCATCGAGTTTCCGAGCAAGCAGCTCGCGCGGGCCTGGTACGACTCCGACGAGTACCAGGCAGTGGTGGGGCTACGTCACGACGCCGCGACGTCGAACCTGGTAATCGTGTCCGTTACCCCGAATCAGTGCGTTGCCGCCGGCTGAACGCTCGGCTTCGGGGAGGGCGATGGCGCCGTACTCGGGGCAGTCGACGGAGCCCTGCTGGGGACACTCGGGGGAGTCAGAGAGCCGTACTGGGGGCAGTAAGCCTGGATGGCGGCTCCAGTGAAGTAGGCGGCATTGAGCGCCGGCCAGTTGGTGGCGTTGGTGACCTTGGTGACCAGATCCGCATTGCTGGTGTTGGGGTTGCTGCTGAGGGAGCCGCAGACGACGGTTTTGGCGAGCTGGATTGCTTTGTCGGGTGGGCCGTAGTCCATGCCGGAGGAGTTGAGGTTGGCCATGAAGGCGTCGTCCTTGGCGTCCGCGTGGGCCGGCGCGGCCAACCCGATCGATAGGACTATCAGCGCTATGGCTCGCAGCACCATGGCATCCTCCTAGTTGCATTCCATGGCGTCCGGTGAACAGCCCTTGGTGAGTCGAACGACATTCCACCGCATTTTACCTAGCCCGGACGCGTGGCTGCCGTCGTCGCTGGTCCGATACGGCGGCGTCGGTTGTCGTAGGGGGCGCCTAGCCTGCCTTCCAGAAGGCGCCGCTCGCCGGGCGATGCCGCCGCGGCCCATTGGGGGTTTCCATGAAGTTCATTTCGACCCGCATCATCACCGCCGACGTCAACCGGCTCGTCGACTTTTATGAGATGGTCACCGAAGTCTCCGCGGTGTGGGGGAACGCACTGTTCGCCGAGATTCCGACGCCGGTCGGGACACTGGCCATCGGCAGTGACAAGACGGTACCGCGGTTCGGAAACGGATCCGCCGAGCCGGCAGCCAATCGGAGCGCCATTTTGGAGTTCATCGTCGAGGACGTCGACGCCGAGTACGAGCGGCTCCGCGAACACGTGGCCGAGTTCGTGACAGAACCGACGACCATGCCGTGGGGTAATCGCGCACTGCTCTTCCGCGACCCAGACGGAAACCTGGTCAACCTGTTCACTCCGGTCACCGACGATGCGCGCGCCAAGTTCGGCGTGTGAATCGGAATCACTGCTTGCTTGGTTCCGGTTGCGGGGAAATCCTTGGGAGATGGCGACTGCAAAGCAAACGTGGGTTCGGCGGTCTGCGAGTGTGCTGGTGGGGGGCGGGCTGGCGTTGACGGCTTTCGGACTGGCTGGCGGTACGGGCCCTTGGGCCCAGGCGGCCCCGGCCCCTGCGCCCGCCAATCACTGGTGCCCAGGTGATCAATGGGACCCGGGCTGGGGCGACGTCTACGACTGGGACTGGAATCACTGCCACGACTGGCAAGGTGCGGCAGGCCAACGTGGGTGGGGGCCCTGGGGACCTCCGCTGGGATGGGCGCCGCCGCGGCCACCCCAGCCGTCGTGGGCGCCTGGGGCTCAGCTGATGTGGAACCCGACTGCCAATGTTTGGGGATTCTGGAACAACGGAATATGGACTCCGGCCTAACCCATTGAGTGGCTGGGATACGGCTACCGTTCCGGCGGTGGCCATTGATTCCCGCACTTTCCATCCGAGATGCATCGGCGTTCTCGCGGCGTATGTCGCGGTGTTGGTCGCAGGCTGTTACCCGCGGGGGAGAAGTCAACCGTGCCAGTGGGATCTGCTTTGAAAGTCATTGATCCGCAATCACTTCGGGCTATGACGTGACGCTGGTGATCTGGACGAATCTGACGCTCGGCGGAAGGCTGACGACAGCGACCAGGCGGTCGGCATCAATCACATTGCGCTGTGAGCCCGTAACAGAAACGAGGTCGACCGCTTTCATCGCGAATTCCTGGTCATGGGCGATATCCCGGTCACCGACGAACCGCAGGAGTACCCGCAGTACTGGCCCGGCTATCACGCCGTGTTCTTCGACGACCCGATCAACGGGATTCACTGGGAATGACGTGGGTGGCGAAAGTTCCTACCCCGCACACAAATTTGGTCGTTCACCGCGCGATTCGTGGTTTCGCCCGGCGCCGCCCGGATCTGGCGAGAACGGTGCCTGGTGTTACGTTGCAAGCGAGGCGAACTCTGCCGGGGAGCCAATCAAGCAGGTGAGTAGGGAGTGGCGCCATGCCTGACGACGAAGTGCGGGATGCTTTGCGGCGCCACTGGGCGGCGTCGGACGCCAATGACTTCGAGACGGAGCACGAAATCTACCGAGACGACGCGGTGCTCGAATACCCGCAATCAGGCGAGCGCATCCGCAGCCGGCGCAACATCCAGGCATCGCGAGAAGCGCAGCCGAACCTGAAGCGATTCACCGTCCGCAGAGTACTGGGTGGCGGCGATCTGTGGATCAGCGAAATCGTCCTAACCTACGACGAGCAACCGTTTTACGTCGTCAGCATCATGGAATTCGAGGACGGGAAAGTGGTCCGCGAGACGCAGTACTTCGGCGAAGCTTTCGAGCCGGGTCCATCCCGCGCTCAGTGGGTGGAGCACTGATCTACAGGTGAAACCGACAGCGGCCCGATGCCGATCAGATGGTCGCCGGTCCACCCGATGCCGATGTTGTAGTTGCCGTGTTGAACAGGCCCGCATTGAAGGTGCCGTTGTTGCCTACGCCAAGGGTTACGCGGAGCACGCGATTTTGACGTGCTGTTCAACTCATTGAACAGGTGAATCGCTGAACGCGCAGTGGTATCACGGTGATACCATTTGGCATGGCCATGACACTTCGGTTGACCGAGGAGCAGGACCGCGCGCTGACGCTGCTCGCCGAGGCCGACGGCGTCAGCAAGCAGGAAGCCGCCTGCCGGGCGATCGTCGACGGGGCGGCCCGCCGCACACACGACGCAAGGATTCGCGAACTCTCCGCGCAGGGACGAACCAGATACTCGGATCTGCTTGACCGCTTATCGCGGTGAGCGTCGCCTACCTGTCGCTCGAAGACCTGCTTGGACTCGCTGACGACCTCAACTGCTTTGCCGTACGCGACATAGGACTCCTTGACTCTGCCGCCCACCGGCCCGGAGCCACTGCTTTCGGCGAAGATGCTTACCCGTCGATTCACGAGAAGGCAGCGGTCCTGCTGGAATCAATCGTCCGAAACCATCCGTTGGTGGACGGCAACAAGCGACTCGGCTGGCTGGCGACCTATGTCTTCTACGGGCTCAATGGCTATGACGTCATCGCGCCCGACGACGAAGCCTACGACCTGATCATCGCGCTGGCGGCGGGGAAGGCCGATTTCCGCGAAGCCGCAGCGGCATTGGAAAGTTGGACAGCGCGTGCGGTCAAGTCATGATCGCGTTACTGCAACTTGCGGCCGTAACCATCGGTTACGCCACCGGCGAACATCATGATCGCGTCGACGAGACTCCAGATCCACAGCGGAACCAGGATCAGAATGCCGATGAAGCAGAACAGGGTAAGGAAGATTCCACTGAGGCCGAGCGCCAGCTGAGTGGCGGCGATGCCGGCCGTCCCGATGTAGAACCGGCCGGCACCAAATGTGCCGAAGAAGAGCTGCAGCACGCCGGCGGCCGCCGCGGACTTCGGCGGCTGCACCAGGCCTTGGACAGCCGACCAGTTCATCGGTGCTGCCGGCCAGGTCATCGGCGGTAAAGGCCCGTTCAGCGGAGCGAGCAGCTCGGTCCATCGTGTGCCGTCGAAGTAGCGCTGCGTGGGGGCGCCGCTCGGATCCGGATACCAGCCCGGTGGCGGCGGCGGTGGTTGACCCGTCAAGACTCCCCCTCGAGATCTAGCCGCGACGCGGATCGTAACCCGGGTTCCGGACCAGGGGGCCGCCGCGCTGGAACCGCCACCGTTTCGGTGGCCGTCATGACCTGGGGCTTACGGCGTACCGATAAAGCCGACTGGCGAAGGCCGCTCTGGGCTCCAAATTCATTGACTGCGGTTTTCTCAGGTAGTGCGGATATAGCAATAGTGAAGTTGCAGAAGGAATCTACTTGATGCGTCGTAAGACGCAAGTATCTATGCAGTTCAGATGGCATTTTGCAACCAACCTACTGGTTTATCAGGCATTTGCTGACGGTGAAAGAATCCGATCCGTTTCGGAGCAGATAGCTGTTATGTGACTTACGTAACGTATATACGCAGCAAACAATTTGCTGAATTACGCGTGATTAGTGCCACAAATTTTGATTTATAGTCAAAGTAGTTGCTAGCGTTTCGAACCATGATTGCTCTTGCGACGCTGTTGACGCTCATTAATCAGGTGGCTGGCACGCCGTATGTTCCTGGTGGAGATACTCCGGCGGGAACCGACTGCTCGGGCCTGGCCTCGTGGGTCGCCAATACGGCAACCGACCGGCCGACCTTCGGTAGCCGGTTCAACACCGGGAACGAAGAAGCTGCGCTGTTGCAGCGCGGCTTCCAGTACGGCACTGCCCCCGACGCCCTGGTGATCGGGTGGAACGGTGGCCACACGGCGGTGACCCTGCCGGATGGCACCGCCGTATCCAGTGGTGAACGCGGTGGCGTGCACATCGGTGGCGCTGGCGCCTACCAGCGCGGATTCACCCACCACATGTTCCTGCCCGTGTCGGCCGACGACGCTCCGCCCTCGCCGGACGACGCCGCGGTCCTGGTCGATGCAGTACAGCCGGCACCGGATTCCGCACCTGCGGCGCCGGTAGCCGATCCCGCGCCGGCCCCGGACGCCGAAATCGCGAACACGTAATAATTTCCAGTTGCGGGTCAGTGATCTATCTGACACATCATTTGTGCGATACAAATCACATTGATCTGCAGCAGTTATCGAATTCCATTAAGCCGCCGTTTGTGAGGAAATCACTCCTCGCAAACGGCGGCTTAACTCTTATCTGGTGTTGCCTTCCGCTCAAGTTCCGCGCGAGCCTCGTCGATTTGCTGGTAGGCGTAGGCCGCCATTGCGGCGGTACTCATCGCCGCACCCGTCCTGGCGAGCGATTCGTAGGTCGCGTCGCCGAGCACGTCCCGCAGGTGGGCCATCGCCTTGGTGATCGCGCTGTAGGACGACTCGGTGAGTTCGGTGCGAGCAGAGCCGGCGATGGTGGCCGCCGCCTCGTAGCGGCCGCGTCGATCAAGGAACGTCGCGAGGATCGCCAGCGGTATAGAAACCGTGTTGGTGTTGCCGGAATCGTGGTAGTTGCGGATCGCCGACGTGGCGTAGTCAAGCGCGGCCAAGGCTTCGCCGTGCTCGGCCTCGAGGCGGAACAGCGCGACCGCCAGGTGTGCCTCGTTGGCGCGGTTACCGCTCTCACGGGCAACTTCCAGACCCCTGCGTAGCGCGTCGCGTGCCGCAGCGGGTCTGGTGCTCAGGAAGACGTAGCCATAGGCAAAGAGCGCGTAGCAAAGCGATCGGGGGTTGTGCGCGGCCTCGGCGGCCTCGATCAGTCCCGGTGTAGCGGCGATCGCCTCCTCCGCGGATCCTGCCATGGCCAGCGCGATGGCCAGCGTCGAGGCGATGATGGCATGTGCGTCGCGACCGTGCCTGAGTTCGACTCGGCAGAGGTCGACCAACCAATCGGGTCGACCAATCGCCACGTAGGAAGCGCCGAGCCACTCGACCGCTCCAAACGGAACGTCATGACCGGCGTCGGCGATCACTGCTCGCCCGCGGTCGCTGTACCGAACGGCCTCCTCGGTCCGCCCGACCAGAAAGCATCGCGATGCCATCGTGTACAGCGCCGCCAATCGTGGGTGCTCGACGGCTTGGGCGGGTTCTATGAGTTCTTCGGCCCAGGCCAAGGGCTCGTAGGTGCCTACCTCGGTGCCGAGGAAAGGCGCGTACGTCGCGATTGCCGCGGCGATGTCCAACTCGCCCCGATCGGCGGCGAATCGGAAGGCGGCGCGCAGATTGGCCAACTCGGTGCTGAACCAGTCGTAGGCGTCGCGCTGACGGGGGCTGTCCCACAGGGCCAAGACGTCGGCTTCGCGCCCGGCGAAGTAACGTGCGTGGGCGGCAGCAGCCTCTTCGGCCAAACCGCTTGCGATGAGCCGTTCTTCGGCGAATTGCCGGAGCGTTTCCAGCATCGAGAACCGGGTCCGCTCCGCCGACCGGTCGGCGACCAGCAGCGACTTTCGCACCAGGGCGTCCAGCAGATCGAGGATGGCCAGATCGTCGCAATCTTCGAATCCCGCTACCGCGCAGATGCTTTGGAGATCGAATCCGCCGCAGAAGACCGAACACCGATCCAGCAGCGCCTTTTCGTCGTCGCCGAGTTGTTCGTAGGACCACGCCACCGCTTGATGCAGGGTCTGATGGCGCGCCAGCCCGCGCCGCGACACGAGTAACCGAAACCGTTGATCGAGGCGATCGCGCACCTCGATCGCGGTCATCGACGCCATCCGCGAGGCGGCCAGCTCGATGGCCAACGGAATCCCGTCGAGGCGACGGCAGATCTCCACGACCGCGGTCGTCTGGTCGGCATTGTCCAACGTGAAGCGGGACGCAACGTTGCGCGCGCGTTCGGTGAACAGGTGCACCGCGGCGGACTCGATGTCCAGCGAGGGCACCACCCACACTTGCTCCTCGCGAACCCCTAGTCCTTCGCGGCTGGTAGCCAAGATTTTCGCCGTCGGCGACTGCTCGACGATGGCCTCGGCCAGATCGGCCGCCGCGTCGCGCACGTGTTCGCAGTTGTCGAACACCAACAGCCGAAGTCTGCCCTCTTGCGCGGCGGCCACGCTGTCGCCCATGGTCCTTCCGGCTTGTTGCGCGATGCCCAGCACCGCGGCCACCGCGTCCGCCACCGCAGCGGGATCGGAAACAGCGGCCAAATCGAAAAACCAAGTCCCATCGGGAAATTCATTGGCCAGCTGTCCGGCGACCTCCAATGCCAGCCGCGTCTTGCCGACTCCGCCCGCTCCGGTCAACGTCAGCAGCCGATGTGCGCCCAGCGCCGCGCGGATCTCGGCGACCTCGGACTCGCGACCGATGAGGCTGGTGACCGCCGGACGCAGGTTGCCCGGCGTCGGATCCAGTGTCCGCAGCGGCGGGAACTCGGTGCGGAGGCCGGGCGCCCGAACTTGGAACACACTCACCGCGGTGGGCAGATCCCGCAGCCGCCGCGATCCGAGGTTCAGCAGATCGACTCCGCTCAGCAATACCGCCGCCGACTCGGCCACCAGGATCTGACCACCGTGTCCAGCGGCCATCACGCGCGCGGTGCGGTTGAGCGCGGTGCCGAAGTAGTCCGCCCCACGCAGCTCCGCCTCGCCGGTCGCGATGCCCATCCGCACCGGCAACTCGAGTTCCCGCTGTGCCGCCACCGCGGCATCCACCGCCGACGTCGGCGATCCGAATGCGGCACACACTCCGTCCCCGGTGTGTTTGAACAACCAGCCGTGGTGCGCTTCGACCGCCCAGCGCAACACCTGGTCGTGCACATCGAGGGCTTTGCGCATTCCGTCCGCGTCGGCTTCCCACCGGCGGGTCGAACCCTCGATATCGGTGAAGAGGAACGTCACGACCCCCGAAGGGGCTGGGACGCCGTGGGCCGGCGTGGCGGACACCCCCGCAGAATGCCATATCGACGCCGATTCGCGTCATGCTGAGCTGATCCGAGGCCACGCGCCGCGGCTGCTCCTACCATTGCCGCCATGACAACCTCGACTACCCACCTGGGCACCGTCATCGCTGCCAACCGCGATGCCGTCGCCGCCGACAAGGCCAACGCGCGGGTCGTCTTCCACGCCTCGGCCACCGGTCACGATGCCGTCGCCAGCACCGTGAGCCTGGGCGAATTCCGGATCGAGGTCGACGAGCCGCCGCCATTGGGGGGAGAGGCCAAGGCCCCCAACCCCGTCGAGTACTACTTGGCTTCGCTGCTGTCGTGTCAGATAGTGACGTGGCGGATCTGGGCCGAGCAACTGGGAATCGCGTTCGACGAGATCACCGGGCACGCCGAGGGCGACCTCGACGTGCAGGGGTTCTTCGGTCTGGACGACGCGGTTCGCCCCGGGTTCCAGGAGGTGCGGCTGGTGATCAAGGTGACCGGCCCGGAGACCGCGGAGCGCTACCGCGAACTGCAGGAGGCGGTCGACACGCATTGCCCGGTGCTGGATTTGACCCGAAATGCGACTCCGGTGACGACCCGCGTGGAGATCGTCTAGCCCAAGTATCGTGACGCTGGTGATCTTTATCGTCGTCAAGTTTCGAAACGAAACCCGACTGGGCCCAGCGCTGGCCGGAACTGGTCGCTCCGTTCACCGCGGCGACTCGCGCCGAAGCCGGCAACCTGTGGTTCGAGTGGTCCCGCAGCCTGGACAACCCGGCCGCGTACGTCCTTGTCGAAGCCTTCCGTGACGGCGAGGCGGGCGGAATCCACGTCAACAGCGAGCACTTCAAAAAAGCCATGCAGGAGCTGCCGCAGGCGTTGGCGTCCACACCCAAAATCCTCAGCCAGACCCTCGACGCGACGGGCTGGTCTGAGATGGGGGAGATGACGGTCGACTAACTGACCGGGCCGGCCGGGCCCACCGAGACCGTGATTTCTTCGCCCAGCTGATAGCCCGGTGCCAGCGGCAACGTGTCCCCGCTCCAAAACTTGCCGGGGTCGAACCAATTCGCGTCCTTGTCGGTGACGAGCAATCCCATCTCCTCGTAGGTGATCGCCACCGTCTCCGCGCAGTAGGCCGTTTCCACGCCCATCCTGCGCTGCTCCGCCTTGCGCCGTTGGGTCTGTTCACGAACCTTCTTGTCCACCACCGGAATTCCGCGTATCCAATCGTTGATCGTGGGGAGCCGGCCGCGAAACCACCGGCCGGTCAGCCGTGCTGTGGTCGGGAACGCGGTGCCGTCCATCCGTGCGATGACCCGTAGCAGTTCGTCCTCCTGTTCGCGGGTGGCATACGGCGTCAACTGACGAAACCAGCACCGCTGGCGATAGCGGTCGGTCCACTGCAAGACCGCTTGGCGCAGATCGTTGAGCTGCACCCCGCGGTGGTTGGTGCCGGTCCACATGTCGACGAGCTTGTCGCCCAGTTCGGCATGCCAGATCAGCGGTGGCAGGTCGTCGACGGCCACCGTCATGCCGACATGGTTCACCGGGCTGTTGGTCAGCGCCTGGATCGCCCGGTCGGGTCGCGATTGGCCGCGAAACAACCACAGATCGCCGGTCCGTGTTTCGTTCAGTGCTTGGTCCAGGGTGAGCATCTTGGCCGAGATCCTATGCGCGCCCGAGGACTTCGCGTGCGACCTTACGGGCGTTGACGGCCGCCGGGTAACCCGCGTAGCCCGAGATGTGGTAGATGACCTCTTCGATTTCCTCGAGGGTCAACCCGTTGTTCAGCGCGATCTGGAAATGGGCTTTCAGCTCGTCGCCGGCCCGCAGCGTGATGAGCGCGCCTAGCGTGACCAGGCTGCGGGAGCGCCGATCCAGGCCGGGGCGGTTCCACAGCGCGCCAAAGACATGATCGAGGCTCAGGTCGCCGAGTTCGTCGGCGATACCGCCGTCGCTCAGGCTGGTGACATCGTCCGGGACCAGCCCGGGCAGCATCTGCTTGAACACATCCAGGCCCTGAGTTCGGGCGTCAGTCATCGCTGTATGCCTTTCGTGGTTCGCGGGATATCTGGTAGTCGATATAGGCGTCCCAGTCCTCGACGCGCCGGCGCAACTCGTCGACGACATCAGGATGAGTGGGTACGAAGAATCGGTTGCGCAGGATCGCATCGGCGACCAGGTCGCCGACGGGTGCCGGGTCCAGCAGCTCGAACTGTTCGCCCGGCGTCCGCAGCGCCGCCCCACCGCCGAATCGCGGCACGGCAGCGGCGATATTGGTCAGCACCGGTCCCGGGCACAGCAGGGTGACACCAATGTTCTTGGGCCGCAAATAGATTGCCAACCCCTCGCTGATCTGGACGATCGCGGCTTTGGTGGCCGCATACGGCAGTCGGTCGTAGGAATAGGTGAACAGTCCGGCGAAGGAGGCGGTGTTGACCAGATGTCCACTGCCCTGACCGAGCAGCAGCGGCAGGAAGGCGGCGTTGCTGCGCACCAGCGACATCAGGTTGATGTCGAGGAGGCGTTGCCACTCGCTGACGGGAATGTCCTGCGGCAGACCGTTGGTCAGTACGCCCACGTTGTTGACGACGATGTCGACCCGGCCGAACCGCTGCAGCGTCGCATCCCGAATGCCTTCGAACGCAACGGGATCCGAGACGTCGGCGCGATGCGCCAGGACATCTGAAAAAGTAGGGGAACCCGTCACCGCGCCGGCGAGGGCTTGGAGCCGGTCATAGTCGAGGTCGACAGCCACCAGCCGAGCGCCCAGGTCGGCGAGCGTGCAGGCGATGGCGCGGCCGATGCCGCTGGCCGCTCCGGTGATGACGGCGACCTTGTCGCGAAGGGTGTCCATGGCGGGTAATAGCCTGTCAATTATGCGCAGCATTTGGAAGTGGCTCGGTATGGCCGGTGTCGCGGGCGTCGTCGCCGGGGGCGCGCTGGTAGTGCGCGATCAACGGAAGCGACGCGCATACACGCCCGACGAGATCCGGTCCCGGCTGCAACAGCGGCTGGCCGAATCCGACGCCAAGAGCTTTCAGGCCAAATCGGGGTCGGCCTCGGTATAGACCGCGAACACGCGGTAGCTGCCCGAAAAGCCCTTCAACTCGACCTCGCGGCCCTCGTCGAAATGGATGTCGTCACAGTCTCTGACGGCATCTCGCACCGGTTCGCTCACCAGGATCTCGCCACCGGCGGCCTGCGCCGCCACCCGCGCCGCCATCGCGACGTTGCGCCCGAACAGATCGTCGCCGCGGCGCACCGAGCGGCCCATGTGGATACCGATTCGGACCCGAATTTCCTCGTGCCGCTTGCGCTTTGCGTCCCTGTCGAGTGCATGCTGCAGGTCGATGCCGCACCGCACCGCCTGCTCGGCGCGTGCGAAGGCGACCATGAAGCCGTCGCCCTGACTCTTCACCACATGCCCGGACTGCCGTTGCACGAGCGAATGCACGAGCTTGTCGTGCGAACCGATCAGCCTGACGAACGCGCGGTCGCCAATGCGTTCGTTCAGGGCGGTGGACTCCTCGATGTCGGAGAACAAGATCACCACCCGGCCATCGGGCGTGACGCGGGCCAAGTCGGGCCGTTCCACCTCGGCCCAGTCGGCGAGGTCCTCTATCGAACTGCGCACGACCGCGCCGAAGCCCTCCTTGCGCATGAGGTTCGCCGTCTGCCAAACCGTCTTGACGGCCTCGCGGCCGCCGGTCATCAGCCAACTGCGGGCGTCGGCGCGCTGCCGCAATTCCTCGGCCTCTTGGCGAGTGCGGACCAGCAGCCGCCACAGCACGCCGAGTCCGACGGCCTCGATCGCCGCGATCCCGGCCAACGCGTAGAGCGCGATATGCAGCGCGTCTCCTACGGGTGGACCCACGCAAGGCATCCTTTCAAAGCCGGTGACGGCTTGCGGTTGTCGGGCCCATACGCAGTGTCTAGGGTTGACCTCGAACGCCCCGGGAAGTGCATCTTTAGTGAGCCGGTCGACTGGCTATTGGGAGGTTCGGTCTTGGCCGCCAACGGTGGTAGTTCATCAAACCTGCTGGTGATCTTTGGAATAACCGGCGACCTGGCCCGCAAGATGACGTTTCGCGCCTTGTACCGGCTCGAAGCCCGCAAGCTGCTGGACTGCCCCATCCTGGGTGTGGCCAGCGACGACATGTCCGTGGAGCAGCTGGTCGAACGTGCCCGCGGGGCCATCAACGACTCCGGCGAGAAGATCGACGACGAGGTGTTCGACCGGCTGGCCGGCCGGTTGGACTACCTGCACGGCGATGTCACCGACACGGCGCTCTACGAGCAGCTGGCCAAGCGAATCGGATCGGGGAAGCGTCCTCTCTACTACCTGGAAATGCCGCCGTTCTTGTTCGCGCCGATCGTCGAGAACCTGGGTAAAGCCGGGCTGGTGAAACATGCGCGGGTGGCGGTGGAAAAGCCGTTCGGCCACGACCTGAAGTCTGCGCGTGAGCTCAACGCCCGGCTGCGCGCCGTCCTCGATGAAGACCAGATCATGCGGGTGGACCACTTCCTGGGCAAGCGGCCCGTGGTTGAGCTGGAGTATCTGCGGTTCGCCAACCAGGCGCTGGCCGTGTTGTGGGACCGCCACAGTGTTTCCGAGATACACATCACCATGGCCGAGAACATTGGGGTGGAGGACCGCGGCAAGTTCTACGATCCGGTCGGTGCGCTGCGCGACGTCGTGCAAAACCATCTGCTGCAGGTGCTCGCGCTGGTCACTATGGACCCCCCGGTCGGAATTAGCGCCGACGACGTGAACGATAAAAAGGCCGAGGTGTTCCGCGCCATTCCGGCGCTGGACCCCAAACGGTGCGTCCGGGGTCAGTACCGCGGCTACACGGATATCGCTGGCGTGCAAAAAGATTCACAGACCGAGACCTTCATTGCGCTGCGGACCGAGATCGACAACTGGCGCTGGGCCGGGGTGCCGATCTTTTTGCGCGCCGGCAAGGGCCTGCCCGAAAGGGTCACCGAGGTACGGCTGTTTCTGCAGCCGGTGCCCAGGTTGGCGTTCCCGCCCGGGCACCGGCCGGCCGATGCCAACCAGATTGTGCTGCGCATCGATCCCGAGCCGGGGCTGCGGCTGCAGTTGTCTGCCCGCGTAGGCGACGCGTGGCAGGACGTCCACTTGGACTCCTCATTCGCGGCGGATCTCGGTGAACCCGAGGGGCCGTATGAGGTGCTGCTGCACGCCGCGCTGACCGGAGACCATCAGCTTTTCGCGCGGGAAGACAGCATCGAAGAGACGTGGCGGATCGTCCAGTCGCTGCTCGACAAGCCCTGCGAAATCCAGCAGTACGAACGCGGGTCATGGGGACCCGAAGCCGCGCAGTCCCTGCTGCGCGGTCACCACAGTTGGCAAGAGCCGTGGCTTCCTACGGGCTCGGCAGAGTAAGGAGACCTGAACAAGATGCAGCTGGGAATGATCGGCCTCGGACGGATGGGCGCGAACATCGTGCGCCGCGTGGTCGCGGGCGGACACGAGTGCGTCGTGTACGACCACGACACCACCGCGGTCAAGGCCTTGGCCAGTGAGGAAAGGACGACCGGGGTGTACTCGGTGGCCGAGCTGGCCGAGAAGATGTCCACGCCGCGGATCGTGTGGGTGATGGTGCCGGCGGGCACGATCACCCAGACGGTGATCGAAGGGCTGGCCAAAACACTCGAGGCCGGCGACATCGTGATCGACGGCGGCAACTCGTACTATCGCGACGACCTCAAGCATTCAAAACTGCTGGGGGAGAAGGGAATTCATCTGCTGGACTGCGGCACCAGCGGCGGTGTCTGGGGCCGCGAGCGCGGTTACTGCCTGATGATCGGCGGCGACGAGAAGTCTTTTGCGCACGCCGAACCGCTGTTCGCCACCATCGCACCCGGCGTGAATTCGGCGGAGCGCACCCCGGGCCGGTCCGGCGACATCGCGCAACCGGAGAAGGGCTACCTGTACTGCGGCCCGTCCGGCGCCGGCCACTTCGTCAAGATGGTGCACAACGGAATCGAGTACGGGATGATGGCCTCCCTCGCCGAGGGACTGAACATCCTGCGCAACGCCGACATCGGCAAGCGCATCCAAGAGGGAGATGCCGAGACCGCGCCGCTGTCGGCCCCCGAGTGCTACCAATACGACTTCGACATCGCCGACGTCGCCGAGGTATGGCGCCGGGGGAGTGTGGTGGGCTCCTGGCTGCTGGACTTGACCGCGATCGCGCTGCATCAATCGCCCGACCTGCACGAGTTCTCCGGGCGCGTCTCCGACTCCGGTGAGGGCCGGTGGACTGCCATCGCGGCGATCGACGAGGGAGTCCCCGCGCCGGTGCTGACGACCGCGCTGCAGTCCCGGTTCGCCTCACGCAGCCTTGACGACTTCGCCAACAAGGCGCTGTCGGCCATGCGCAAGCAATTCGGCGGCCACGCGGAAAAACCCGCGAATTAGCTTCGCTAGCCGCCGAGAGTGAATTTCACGACGCAGTAACGGCGCGTCGCGTCGCACAATTCACAGTCGGCGCGCCGGTCGACTAGCCGCGCTCGACGAAGCTCACTACGGCGTCGCTGAACGCGTCGTTGTCGTCGCCGGCCGCGGTGTGCCCGGCATTGGACAGTTCGACGAACTCCGCGCGCGGCACGTTGGCCAGGAAATGCTGGACGCCTTCGGGGCTGACGACGTCGGATAGCTTGCCGCGGATCAACAAGACCGGGATCGTCAGGTTCTTGGCCGCGTGTTCGAAGTTCTCGGTGCGCAGTTCGGGGTCGTCGCCGGGCTTGGTCATGAACGCCGGGTCCCAGTGCCAAAACCAGCGGCCGTCGCGGAAGCGCAGATTCTTTTTCAGCCCCTCCGGGCTGCGCGGCTTTTTCCGGTAGGGCAGGTAGGCGGCGACCGCGTCGGCGGCCTGTTCCAGCGTTTCGAAACCGTCGAGGTTGCCCATCATGAAATCGCGGATGCGGGCGCTGCCGCCCTTCTCGAATCGGGGCACCACGTCGACGAGCACCAGTTGGGTGACTTTGTCCGGGCCGGCGCGGTCGGCGACCAGGATGCCGGTCAAGCCGCCCATGCTGGCACCGATGATCGCCACCGGCCGGCCGATCGCCTCGAGCACGTGCATGACGTCGTCGGTCAGCGTCTCGACTTCGTAGTCGGCGTCCGGCGCGCGACCGCTGTCGCCGTGACCCCGCGAGTCCAGTGCCACGACGTGGAACCCGTCGTCGCCGAGAATCTGGCCGGTGTTCTTCCAGGAGAAGCGATTCTGGCCGCCGCCATGCAACATCAGGATGGTTGGTCGGTCGGCCGGCCTCGACGATCCGCGGTTCCACTCGTCAGCTACCAGGGTGATGCCGCCGGCGCCGGAAAACTCGACCGTCTGGGGGCTGCTGACCGCACTCATTTGCTCGACGTTACCTATCTAGTTTTGGGGCCGGTTTAACCACTGTTCGCTCCGGGTGGCAACGGCGCGTCGGGAAACAGCTCGGCGAAGCTGCCGAACAAGATGCGATCCCTGGTCTTGTGGTCGGCGCCGTCGAACAGCTGGTGCAGCGTCTGCTGGGTGTGGCCGAAGGTGCCCTCCATGTGCGGGTAGTCGCTGCCCCAGAGCACGTTGTTGAAACCCATCGCCGTAATCGCCGCGATAGCCGACGAGTCATGCTGAAACGACGCGTACACCTGCGAGTAGATGATTTCCCGCGGACTGCGGTTCAGCTTGGGCCGCACCACCATTGCGTGCTGGCGATAGCCCTCCTCCATGCGGTCGGCGACGAATGGCACCCACGTCGCGCCACCTTCGGAAACCAGCACTTTGAGATTCGGGTGGCGGTCTAAAGCGCCCGAGGCGACCAGCTTGACCACCGCGCGCTGGCCGCCGAACGATGTCTCGGTGTAGTTGAGCACCGCGCCGCCCGGGCCGTGGAAGGTCACCCCGATCGAGCTGCCGGCGGCGAAATCGACTGGCTCGGTGCCGATGTGGAACGCGATCACCATGCCGATGTCCTCGGCGGTGGCCCAGAACGGCTCCCACTCGTCACGGTTGTAGTCACGCTGCGACGGGTGCGGCGTCACCGGAAGAAATACCGCCTTGAATCCCATTGCACCGCAACGCTTGAGCTCGTCGACCGCGTCGCCGATATCGAGGGTTGACACCTGGGCCGTGGGGATCAGCCGCGGCGAGTGGTCCATGATCGTGTCCTTGGACCAGTCGTTGGATGCCCGCATCGCCTCGCGCAGCAGCTCCGGCGTGCGAAACGAACCGGCCCACATGCCCAGCGACGGGAACACCAATTCCGACCAGATGCCTTCGCCGTCAAGGTCGGCCAGCCGCATTTCGACGTCGCGGGAGCCGGGCGCGGCGACGGTGGCCGCCATGAACTCCTCTTGGGCGATGCTGGGCAGCCGGCGGCGGAACACCTGCCCGTCGACGTAGATGGTCTCCCAGCGGCCGTCGGGATCTTTCTCGCTGCGTGGCACCAAGTCGGCCAGCCGCTTCGGCAGCCGCGAGCGCCAGAGGTCGGGCGGCTCGAGGAAATGAGAGTCGGCCGAGTTGGCCCACAACTTGACGGCAGTCTCGGGTTGCGTGGTGGCCGCGGTCATGATGTCAGACACTAGAATCGCGTTCTAATACTGTCAACGTCATGGTGCCGGGGTCTCCAAGATTTTGGGAGCATCCGACATGGCTCCCGCACGACGCTCGGTTGCACAGTCAAACACAAACCAGCGTCAACCAGGAGCGTCCGATGATCAACCGTCGTGTAGCAGGATGGTGCCGGATCGCGACGCTCGTCATCCCTCGAGTGCTCTCACGGGATGGTCGTGGTCGCACGAACAGCACCTACGGCAGGCCACCGCGTCCCCCTCCTTGAGCTACCGGCCGCTCCAGCCCCGACCCGCAGCCCTTCTCGGCTCGCTGCACCAGGAGGGTTTGCACGTCGGCGCCGACGACGAAGACGCGCTCAAACTCGCTCGGACATCTGCGCCCAACTAGACGACGGACAGTCCGAGCAACAACAGGAGCAACTGGCCATCAGCGACGGGCTTCCGCGCCCTGGACGTCCACAAGTTCGTGGTGATCTCGGTCCTCAACTACTGCTCGGGGTACGTCAGCCGGTGAGTTCTCGCCGCCGCCGGGGTCTATCACTGCAATAGACCCGACAACTAGGAGGCGGCTAATGCCATCGATCTCGCCCTCGCTGTGGTTCGACCACAACCTTAGGAGGCGGCCGAGTTCTATACCGTGTTCCCGAATTCGCATATCGAGGGCTTCAACCGGACCATGAGGCCGGGCCGGGCGAACCTGGTGCGGTGTTGAGCGGCACCTTCGTGCTGGACGGCACCCGCTTCATCGGGATCAACGGCGGCCCGCACTTCGGTTCAGTGAGGCGGTGTCCTTCACGATCCACTGCAAGGACCAAGACGAGGTCGATCACTACTGGGACCGGTTGCTCGACGGCGGCGAGGAGTCGCAGTGCGGCTGGCTGAAAGATCGGTTCGGCCTGAGCTGGCAGATCCTCCCCGACCGGCTCTACGAATTGGTGGGCGATCCGGACCGGGCCCGCGCCGCCGCGGCCACCAAGGCCATGTACGACATGCGCAAGATCGTGATCGCCGACCTGGAGAAGGCGGTCGAGCTCATTCGGTGAGCCGGTCGATCCATTCGATCGTCGCGCCGATGATCGCCGGCACGTCAGCTGCGTCGTCGCACGCCGCGACCATCAGCGACGACTCCGCCATGGTTGCCACCAGGACGCGGCTCAGGAGTTGCCCGCGCAGTCGAGGTGTCCAGCTCCAGCACCGCCATCCAGCTGTGGAAGGCGGCCGTCATGCGGCTGCGACGGGCGACTTCGAACCCCGGTGGGGTGTCCCCGGACGACAGCACCCGGGCCAACCGCCGGTTCTCCCACATCGCCTCGAGGTAGGCCCGCACGTGGAGTTCGAAAACCTCGCGGCGGTCTAGTCCTTGTGGTCCGTCGGCTGCTTGCCGCATCACGGCATCGATGCGGCGGTCGACGGCGTCGGCCATCTGCTCGAAGATCGCCAGGAAAAGCTCGCTCTTGCCGCCGAAGTGGTGGTAGATGCTGCCGATGCTGGCGCCCGAACCGGCCACCACATCGGCCATGGTCGCCGCGGTGAAACCCCGGGTTGCGAACACCTCCGTTGCCGCGTCCAAGATCCGCCGCTGCGTGGCGCCGGTCTTGGACCAGCGTCGGGTTTGCGCGGGCTGCGCAGGTGAAGCCATAGCTAGAAGTTATCCGATCGGCAACCTGTTGGCGCAGTGCAGATTTGACCACTGGTCATATCGTGTGCGCGGGGTCCCGGGCCTGCCGCTGGTATGCGGTCGCTACGTTGGACCATGGCGAACAGAAGTCGAAGGGACGGACAAAGCCTTGGAAAAGCGAATGTCTGAACCACGCTGGATCGACGTGTCGGGTGCTGCCGTCGACTTGAAGGCGCTGACCTGGGGGCCGCCCAGCGCCCCGATGGCGCTGTGCCTGCACGGCTTCCCCGACACCGCCTACGGGTGGCGCAGGATGGCTCCCCGGCTGGTCGAGTCCGGCTGGCGAGTCGTCGCACCATTCATGCGCGGATACGCGCCGTCGTCGATTCCGAACGACGGCAGCTATCACGTCGGCGCGCTGATGGACGATGCCTTGCGGGTGCGTGCCTGCGCGGGCGGCACCGACCGCGATGTGGTGATCGGTCACGACTGGGGGGCGATGGCCGCCACCGGCCTGGCCGCGATGCCCGACAGCCCGTTCGTCAAGGCGGCGATCATGTCGGTGCCGGTGTCGGCGGCGTTCCGCCCGCTGGGCCGGGTGGTTGAGCGTGGCCGGCTGGCCCGGGTGCTGCCATTTCAGCTGCTGCGCAGCTGGTACCTGATGTACTTCCAATTGCCCTGGCTGCCAGAGCGTTCCGCTTCCTGGATATTGCCGATGCTGTGGCGGCGGTGGTCGCCGGGTTATCACGCGGCTGAGGATCTGCGCCATGTCGACGCCGCGATCGGGACACCGGAGAGCTGGCGGGCGGCGCTGGGGCCGTACCGGGCGACGCTGCGCAATACCCGCCCGCCGCAGCGCTACGCCGACCTGAACCGGCTGTGGGTCGAGGCGCCCATCGTGCCGAGCTTGTACCTGCATGGTCGCGACGATGGTTGCTTCCGAACGGATTTCGCGTACTGGACCGAGAAGGTGCTGCCCGCGGGCAGCGAGGTGGCCATCGTCGAGCACGCCGGGCATTTCCTGCAGCTCGAACAGCCGGACAAGGTCGCCGACTTGATTCTGTCGTTCGTCGGCTCACCCGGCTGAGGTTATGGCGGCCCACCGGATGACGGCCGTCGACGCGCAGTTCTACTGGATGTCGGCCAAAGTCCCCAACGACGAGTTCCTGCTCTATGCGTTCGACGGTGAACCCGACCTCGATCGAGCCGTCGAGCAGGTCTGCCGGCGGGCCCGCGCGTGCCCCGAGCTGACGACACGGGTCGAGGATGGCCGGGCGGGTCGCTATCCGCAGTGGGTCCCGGCGGCCGTCGGGCCCGAGTGGGTGGTGCGCCACGACCTGGCCGATCACGGCTGGCAGGGTTGCCTGGCGGCGGTGGCCGGCCTGGCGCGCGACCAGCTGGACATTCGGCGGATGCCCTGGCGGCTGCACGTCTTCACGCCGGTGCGCGGCGTTCCGGGCCTCGGTGGCGTGGGCACGGTCGCGGTCATGCAGGTCTCGCACGCGCTGGCCGACGGCGCGCGGGGTTCGGCGATGGCGGCGTGGCTGTTCGGGCGGGCGGCCCCGGTGCCCGCGGTGCAACGACTGCCGGCGGGCTTCCTGCTATGGCGCGGCGTCCTCGCGGCACGCGACCATCGCCGGCTGGTCCGCGATACCCGCGCGGGGCTGTTGGCGCCGGGGGCCGGATTGCGGCCGGCGCTGTCCACCAACGCCCGGCCCGAAGGCGCGCGCACGATCCGAACGCTGGTGCGCAACCGTTCGCAACTGCCGGGTCCCACCGTCACCGTCGGGGTGCTGGCGGCGGTGTCCGCCGCGCTGTCCAGCGTGCTCGGTGATTCGGCCGAGTCGCTGGGCGCCGAGGTGCCGATGGCCAAACATGCTGCACGGCATGCGAATAACCACTTCGGCAATGTCGTCGTCGGGCTGTATCCCCGGCTCGGGCCCGACGAGCGGGTGCGGCGGATCGTCGCCGATCTGGCCAATGCGCGGCACCGCTTCGAGCATCCGGCGACGCGCTCGGCGGACCGGGCGTTCGCTTCGGTTCCCGCGGCATTGTTGCGCTGGGGTGTCGGCAAGTTCGACGCCGACGTTCGGGCGGCTCAGGTGGCCGGCAACACCGTCGTATCCAGCGTTCATCGCGGAGCCGCCGACCTGTCCTTCGGGGATGCCCCGGTGGCACTGACGGCCGGATACCCTGCGCTGTCGCCGTTGATGAGCCTGACCCACGGAGTGCACGGCATCGGTGACACCGTGGCGATCAGTGTTCACGCGGCAGCGTCAGCGCTGCCCGACATCGACGCGTACGTCCGCCTTCTGGATGCGGCACTGTGACGAAAGTTATTGCGCGTCACCGGATTTCGCCGCTTGCTCGCGGGTCAGGCCGACGGCCAGGATCAGCTCCTCGTGCAGTTCGAACCACACGGTGTGGTACGAATCGATGAGCGGCCTTGTCAGCCAGGCGATTTCACCGGCCTTGACCTTGTCCAGCGCCGTCTGTAGTTTCGTCGAGTAGGCGCTGAGTCGAGGCAGCTGCTGTGCGGCTGTCGTGATGATGGGCGCCACCCGCTGATGGACATCCTCGAGGCGGGCCAATACCGCGGCGTCGTAGTCGGTGTCGTCGTGGGTGTTGGGCTGGCCCGACTTGAGCTGCCAGTCCGTGACGAGGGCCTTGAAATTGGTATTGATGGAACCGAATTCGTCGTAGGCGGCCTTGAGGGCGGTCTTGTCGACGCCGTTGCGTTCCTCGGCGAGCAGCGCGCTGAGCCGCTCGCGGCCGCTGGGGGTGAGTCGCAAGGTAGGACCCTCGACCAGCAGTCCGTCCGCGGTGACCCGCTCTACGGTCGTCGCGATGTCCGCTGGGCTGGCGTCCAGCGTCGCGGCCAGGTCGGCCGGATTCACCCGGCCCTTCAGCCGGACCGCCTGCAGCACAGTCAATTCGCTCATGAGCCGCCCAGTCGCAGCGCCGTCAGCATGGTGATGAGCGGGGTGGCTGACACCACGTCGGTATGCCCGGCGGTCATGGCGGCAACCACCGCAGGCTCGGACGGGTCATCCAGTCGTGGGTAGTCGCCAGTGGCGTGGGCGCGCAGCGGGCTGATCCGTCGCGCGAGGTCGGCCAGCTCGCGTAGCTCGGGCGTGTCGTCCTCCGACCATGCGGACAAGGCCAGATTACCTTCGCGCACTTCACCTTCGTAGCCGTCGACGGTGATCTGCTTTCCGGCTAACGTCGCCGCGATTCCGAGGCCACAGCCCACCACGGCCACCCGGCCCAGTTCCCGGCTGACCACCGCCGCATGGCTCGCTGCCCCGCCGACTTCGGTGACAATGCCTTGGGCGACAAGCATGCCCTGGACGTCTTCGGGTCTGGTGTGATCGCGCACCAGGATCACCGGCTCGCCCTGATCGGCGGCGTCCAGCGCGTCGTCCACATCGGTGTATGCCCGGCCCGTCACCACGCCGGGGCATGCGGGTAAGCCTTTGGCCAAAAGCTTTGCGGCTAACCGCGTTTCCGGTTGCAGCGCTGGCAACAGTAACGTCCTTACGTGCGCCGGGGTCACCCGGCGCAGGGTCTCGGCGTCGTCGACGAGTCCCTCGTGTCGCAATTGCAGTGCCAGTCGCACCGCGGCCTGCGCCGACCGCTCGGCAGCCCGTGTCTGCAGCAGCCACAGCTTGCCGTCTTCGACGGTGAACTCGATCTCCTGGACGTCGGACCCCAGCCGTTCGAGGCTGCGGACGGCGTCCATCAGCTCGTCGTAGACGGCCGGTTGCTCGTCGCGCAGGGCCGTGATCGGTTCGACGTCAACCAGTCCCGATACCACGTCGTCGCCCTGGCCGCCCGGCAGCCATTCGCCGAACGGTTCGTTGGCGCCGGTGATCGGGTTGCGAGACGACGTCACTCCGGCACCGGAGTTCGGCCCGTGATTTCCGAACACCATCGCCTGCACGACCACCGCCGTGCCGCAGCGATCGTCGATTCCGTAATGGGCGCGATAGGCAACCGCGCGAGGCGAATTCCAGGAGGCGAACACGGCCTGGATGCCGGCGCGCAACTGTTGGTACGGGTCGGCGGGGGGATCGCCGGCGACGATGCGCCGATACATGCGGGTGAACCGCTGTTGGGTGGCCGGGCAAACGCCGGAACGCCCGCTATGGTCCCATACGGATCTGCCGAGTCCGCTGCTCGCCGCTCTGTCGAGGGAACGGTTGGATGATCTAGTTTTGTCGGTATGACTCCGTATGACGTGGCCTTACTGATCCTGCGGCTGGTGCTGGGCCTGACACTCGCCGCGCATGGACTCAACAAATTCTTCGGCGGCGGCAAGATACCCGGCACCGCGCGCTGGTTCGAAAGCATCGGGATGAAGCCCGGCAAGTTTCACGCCACGGTGGCCGCGACCACCGAGACGGCGGCCGGACTCGGGCTGGCGGCCGGCTTTTTAACCCCGATCCCGGCGGCGGGATTTGTCTCGCTGATGCTGGTCGCGGCGTGGACCGTGCACCGTGCCAACGGCTTCTTCATCGTCAAGGAAGGCTGGGAGTACAACCTGGTGCTGGCCGTCAGCGCCGTCGTCGTCGCCACGCTGGGCGCCGGGAAACTCAGCCTGGACTGGGTGGTCTTCGGCAAGAACTGGCTCGACGGTTGGCAGGGCTTGCTGATTTCTGTCGGGCTTGGGGTGGCCGGCGCCGTCGGTCAGTTGCTCATCTTCTACCGGCCGCCGGCCAAGCAAGCCGGCTAGCCGCGTCTCGGGTCGTCTTCGTCGTCTTCGCAGAGACAGTTTCCTCTGGGTCGGGTGGCCCGGGGGTTCACCTCACACACTCCCGCCAAACCAGCCCGAGGGATGACCGCGAACACCCACTTGACGTCATTGGTTATTGCAACAGCATCGGTTATTGCAACAGCCGACTGAGGTTAAATAAGCCCGATACAAAGCTGCCCATGTTGAACAAGCCGGAGCTCAAGCCGCTATTGTTGGTGTCCGAGATGCTCGGAACGCCGGTGTTTCCGAACCCCGAGATTTGGCCGTCAATATCTGAACCGCCGGTGGCCATGTTTCCAAAGCCCGAGCTATGGCCGTTAAGGGTTGAACCGCCGGTGGCCGCGTTGAAGAAGCCCGAATTTCCGGTACCCGTGTTGTTGAAACCCGAGTTAACGAGGCCGGTGTTGGTAGTGGCCCCGAAGCCCGTGTTCACGTTGCCCGAATTCCAAAAGCCCGTGTTTGTGTTGCCCGAATTCCCATTGCCCGTGTTGACGCCACCCGAGTTCCACAACCCCGTGTTGAGGACGCCCGCGTTCCCAAAGCCCGTGTTAACGAGGCCCGAATTCCCGAAGCCGGTGTTTGACTCTTCCGAGTTCCCGAAGCCGAAGTTCCCAAGGCCTGAGTTCCCGAAGCCGATGTTGCCGTTGCCCGAGTTCCCGATGCCAATGCTGTTGAGGTGGCTGAATATAGGGTCATTGCTGCCCGTACTGAAGACGCCGATGTTGCCGCTACCCGAGTTGAAGCAGCCGATGTTGTTGGTGCCCGAGTTTCCGAAGCCGATGTTGCCGCTGCCCGAGTTCAGTAGGCCGGCGAAGTTGATGCCCATCTGATTGTTGCCGGTGAGCCCGATCCCGATGTTGTTATTGCCGGTGTTGCCGAAGCCGAAGTTGTTGTTGCCGGTATTTCCGCCGCCAGTGTTTCCGTTGCCGGTGTTTCCGCCGCCGGTATTTGCGTTCCCGGTGTTCCCGAAGCCCATGTTGTTGTTGCCGGAGTTACCCATGCCCACGTTCTGGCCCGACGTTATGGTGTTGCCGGTGTTGCCGAAGCCGATGTTTCCGGCGCCGATGTTTCCAGCGCCGAAGTTGTCGTTGCCGCCGTTGCCGTTGCCGACGTTTCGGTTGCCGAAGTTTCCGCCGCCCAGGTTGGAGCTGCCGTGGTTTCCATTACCGACGTTGCCGCTGCCGGTGTTGCCGCCGCCCACGTTGGCGTTGCCCTTGTTGCCGTTGCCCAAGCTAGGCAGGCTGTTCAGGAACTGCTGCAGGCCGGCCGGCAACGGCAACTGCGCGGCCGCCGACGACGCCGCGCCGTGATAGCCCACCATCGCCGAGACGTCCGCAGCCCACATCTCCTCGTACTGGCCCTCGGCCGCCATGATCGCCGGCGCGTTGAGCCCCAACCAATTCGAACGAACCAACTGCACAAACGCATCGCGGTTAGCAGCCACCGCCAACGGATGCACCGTGGCGGCCCGTGCCGCCTCAAACACAGCGGCTACCACCTGGGCCTGCCCAGCCGCCCCCAGGGCCTGGGCTGAGGCCGTGCTCAAGAACCCCGCATACGGGGCGGCCGCAGCCGCCATTGCCGCCGCCGCCGCACCCTGCCACGCCTGACCCGCCAACCCTGAGGTCACCGAGGAAAACGACGACGCCGCCGACCCCAACTCCGAAGCCAACCCCTCCCAGGCCGCCGCCGCATCCTGCATCGGTGCCGAACCCGCACCAGTGAACATCAGCAACGAATTGATCTCCGGCGGCAACACCGCAAAATTGGCCATGGTTGGCCTCCTACCGGTCTGCGGCGGTCACCACCGAGGGCACCGCCGCCCGATGCGGAATCGAGTGATCCAGAAAAGATGCTACGACGATCGCAGAGCGGACATTTGGGTTTCAACGGAACCATGTGGGTCTGATACATGAATCGGGCGGATCGATAATGCCGGCAGGCGTCGCCGCCTGCGCCGAGTTAGTCGCGGGATCTCGGGAGGGCACCAGCAGCTAAGGCGCCGGGATCACTGCCGCCGTGCACAGGTGGGGATTGCTTATGCCGCAGCCCGCGCCATTTGACCCTTAGTGGCAATAGGAGCATCAAGAATCTCAACCGTGACTGGCGCCTTCATTGGCGAGCTGCACACGAGAGCTAACGCCGAGTTTCGCGTACACATGCGTGAGGTGAGTCTGCACAGTCCGCCGCGAAACGAACAGCCGCGCGGCAATCTCGTTGTTGGCCAGTCCATCAGCGACCAGCCGCACCACGTCACGTTCGGTGGGAGTCAGTGACGCCCAGCCGCTGGTCGGACGTTTACGTTCGCCCCGGCCGCGCCGCACATAGGCGATCGCCTCGTCGAGCGAGAGGCCGGCGCCCTCCGCCCACGCCTCATCAAAAGCCTGATCGCCCATGGCATCTCGCACCGTTGCGACCGCGAGCTCGTAGTCCGCGTCGTAGACCCTGAACCGGACCACGCCGATCTGCTGCCGAAATTCTTTGGCAGCGCCGAAGAGTCGTGCTGCGTCGCGATGGTTGGTCCCGTCGAGGGCCAGCTGGGCGAGGCACTCCAGGATATCGGGCACGGCCAGATGTGCCTCGTATTCCGCGGCGCAGGCGAGCGCCTTGTGCGCGTCGCGCTCGGCCTGTTCCGGTTCACCTTTGGCGATCGCGATCCGGGCACGCGTCGTCAGCGCCCTCGCCAAATGCCAGCCCGCCGACGCCGAGACCTCTTGCTCGGCCCAGCGTCCGGCCGTGATCAGATCACCGCGTGCCAAGGCAATTTCGGCCATCGGGTTGGTATTGGCTCCGGCCAGCTCGCCCTGCACACTTAGCCGCTCCTGGGCCGCTTCGCTCGCTTCGGCGGCCGCCGCGACATCGCCCGCGGCCACCGCCGCGGTGGCCAACACCGCGTAGCTGAAACCCTCGTTGTAGGCCCACAGATCGGACGCGGCCGCCAGCGATGCGTTGGCCGCGGTCCTGGCGCCCTGGGTCTCGCCGCGAAACGCCAGTGCATTGCCCAGGGCAAGTCGGCTGCCCCACCGGAACAACACGTCGTGTGCCGCATCGGCATCGGCGGTAACCGCGCGGAATTGCGCAATGGCTTGCGGCAGATCGCCTTTCATCATTTGCGCCAGGCCGAGGGTCCAGTTGCAGGAACGCGCGTGGAATTGGTCGCCGATCGCCTCGGCGATCTCGCGCCCCTCTTGTGAGGCCTCGTGCGCTTCGATCGGGTCGCCCGCGTAGAACGCGCCGTACGCCTGCCAGGTCAAGATTTGGGTCAGCCGCCACTGGTCACCGAGCTCGCGGGCGATGCCGATCGCCTCGGCGAGGTAGGGGCGGGCCGCTTCGGCGCTGTAGGACGAAATCGCACCGCAGGCGGTCAGCGCGCGGGCCAGCAGGGCCTGATCCTTGATGTCGCGTGCGATCGCCACGGCTTGCTGCGCCTCGTCCAGGTTGTCGTGGATGCTGCGCGACGCGTCGAGGGTTGCCTTGTCGGCGAGCGCCCGCCCGCGCGCCACCGCCGAGATGTCCGCGTGCTGTGCGTTCTCATCGCTGAGGACGGCGTCGAACCAGGCCAGCCCTTCCTGAATGCGGCCGCGGGTCAGCCACAGCGGCTGCAGTGCCGACGTCAGCTCCAAAGCCCGCTCGATCTCCTCGTTTTCGAGGCACCAGGCGAACGCGGCCCGCAGGTTGTCGATCTCGAGCTCCACCTGTTCGGTGCGGCGTTGGTGGTCGCCGTGGTCGGGGCTGTCCAGCAGACCGGCCATTCGGGTGTAGTGGTCGCGGTGCAGCGCGCGGATCGGGTCGGCTTCACCGGACTCGCGCAGCTTTTCCATCGCGTAGTGGCGCACCGTCTCCAGTAACCGGAAGCGCGTCCGGTTCTCGGCGACCTCCGCTACCACCAGCGACTTGTCCACCAGCAGCGTCAGCTCATCGAAAACCTGATGCTGCGGCACGCCATCACCACCGCTGACGACCCGCGCGGCCGCCAGGTCAAAGCCGCCACTGAACACGGCGAGCCGGCGGAACACGGCGCGTTCGGGTTCGCTCAGCAGCGCGTGGGACCAGTCGACCGATGCCCCGAGAGTCTGCCTGCGGCGCAGCGGGGTTCGGGTGGTGCCGGTGAGCAGCCGGAAGCGGTTGCGTAGGCCGTCCAGGATTTCGGTCAGCGACATCACCCGCACCGCCGCCGCGGCGAGCTCGATTCCCAGTGGCAGACCGTCGAGCCGGCCGCAGATTTCGCTGATGGTCGTGGCGTCGTCAGCGCTGACGCCGAAGTCGGGCCGCGCCAGCCGCGCGCGGTCGATGAAGAGCTCGACCGCCTCGTCGCGCAGTGACAGCGACGGCACTCGCCAGGTCAGCTCGCCGGGCATTCCGATCGGCTCGCGGCTAGTGGCCAGGATCGTCAGCCGCGGGCAGGCACCCAACAGCTTGCGGGTCAATGCGGCGCAGGCGTCGATCAGGTGCTCGCAGTTGTCCAACACCACCAGCACGTCACGGTTGCCGACGAACCGCACGAGCGTGTCCATTGCGGAGCGGCCCGGTTGATCCGAGATGCCGAACGCGCGCAGCGCCGCTATCGGCACCACCGCGGGATCGGTCACCGGCGTCAGATCCACAAACCACACTCCACCGCCGAACTCGGGCGCCATCTGCGTGGCGATCTGCACCGCCAACCGCGTCTTACCCACACCACCAGTGCCGGCCAGGGTCAGCAGCCGGTTATCGGCGAGAAACTTCCGGACGTCGACGATCTGTTCGGTGCGACCGACGAAGCGCGTCAACGTCGGCGGCAGGCCATGCGGCGACGCATCGTTGGGTCCGTCCAGCGCCGGGAACTCGACCCGCAGGTCGGGATGGCACAACTGCGCGACGCGTTCGGGGCGCGGCAGGTCGCGGAGCTGATGGGTGCCCAGGTCGGTGAGCCAGAGGTCGGCCGGCAGGTGGTCGACGACGAGATCGTGGGTGGTGCCCGAGACGACCACCTGGCCGCCATGCGCCAGGTCGCGCAGTTTCGCCGCCCGGTTCAGCGTGGGCCCCACATAGTTGTCCGCCTGGTTGTTTTCGAGATCCAGCCGCACCTCACCGGTGTGCACCCCGATACGTAACTGGACGGGTGCCAGCGGCGCCTGCTGCAACTCGACAGCGCACGCCAGAGCGTCGGTGGCGCGCGGGAAGACCGCCACGAAGCCGTCCGCACCGTCGTCGTCCGGGTCCGGTCTCGCCGGCCCCAGACCGTTATGGGCGGCCACAATGTCGGACAGTGTGCGATCAAGCCGCGTCAGCGCAGCTGCGGTTGCCTCGGGCTGGGTCTCCCACAAGTGAGACGAGCTCTCGACGTCGGCGAGCAACAGGGTCACTGTCCTCGTTGGCAGAAACTCATTCACGCACATGTCACGACTTTCGGTGGCTTGACTAATCAAGTGTTACGCACGCGGGCCAGCAACGGTTCAACATGAGTCAAAGAATTTTGCTGGCGCGAGGCTGGGCTTGGTGTAAGACCCCCTCGTCCGCTGGATCTACGACCCCCTGACCTGGCGTATTTACGCGTTGTGACCGACGTTCCTCGGCCCGCGCGCCTACATCCTTGAGTCCATTCGAAGGAACGTGGGGGCGGGTGGGAGGACAGCGATGTCGTTCTTGACAGTGGTGCCGCAGATGCTGGCGGCGGCGTCGGGGGATTTAGCGAACATCGGCTCGGCACTGAGTGCGGCGAACGCGGCGGCGGCGGCCACGACCACCAGAGTCTTGGCCGCCGGCGCCGACGAAGTGTCGGGTGCCATGGCATCGCTGTTCTCCGGGCACGCGCAGGTTTATCAGGCGCTGAGCGCTCAGGCGGCGGCCTTTCATGACCAGTTCGTGCAGACGCTGCGAGCCGGCATCGGCTCCTACGCCGGCGCCGAAGCTGCTGCGGCGAGCGGTCTGGCCGACAACCTGGGCACCGGCAATACCGGCAGCTCGAACGTGGGCGGCGGCAACCACGGCAGCCAAAACGTGGGCAGCGGCAACAACGGCAATCAAAACGTGGGCAGCGGCAACAACGGCAGCCAGAACGTCGGCAACGGCAACAACGGCACCAAAAACGTCGGCGACGGAAATCGCGGCAACACCAACCTCGGCAGCGGAAACGCAGGCGTCAGCAACACCGGCGCCGGAAACACCGGCAACGGCAACGTTGGCATCGGAAACCTGGGCAGCGGAAACCTCGGCAACGGGAATCTCGGCAACTCCAACTTCGGCAGCGGAAATCGTGGCGACTGCCAACATGGGCTTCGGCAACCGCGGCAGCGACAACGTCGGCCTGGGGAACACCGGCAATCACAACATGGGCTTCGGCAACACCGGCAACAACGACATCGGCTTCGGGCTCACCGGCGACAACCAGATCGGCTTCGGCGGCGCTGAACTCGGGGACCGGGAACATCGGCTTCGGGAACTCGGGCACCGGACAACGTCGGCTTCTTCAACTCGGGCACCGGAAATGTGGGCTTGTTCAACTCGGGCAACCACAGCATCGGTTTCGACAACTCCGGCAGCACCAACACCGGCTTCTGGAACTCGGGCTTCACCAACACGGGCTTCGGCAATGCCGGCTTCAGCAACTTCGGTTTCGCGAACGGCGGTGCCAACAACATGGGCATCGCGAATGGCGGCTCGCAAAATCTGGGCCTCGGAAACTCGGGCTTCCAAAACACCGGCAGCATGAATGCAGGCTCGATCAACACCGGCGACTTCAACTCGGGGGACATCAACACCGGGTGGGCGAACTCCGGCGCCAGCAACACCGGCGGCTTCGACGCGGGCAACCTGAACACCGGCTTCGGCAGCGTGATCACCCCCGCCGGGGTCAAGAACTCGGGCTTCGGTACCACCGGCCTCGATTCGTCTGGATTCTTCAACTCGGGCGGCGATACCTCCGGGTTCCAGAACACCGGCCTCGCCTTCGAATCGGGTTTCCGAAACTCGGGCAACGGCAACAACGTGGGCTTCTTCAATTCCGGCAGTTTCCTCGCCGGTATTTCAAACACCGGCTTCGACAATATCGGCATCAGCAATTCGGGTGTGTTCAGTTCCGGTGTCGACAACTCGGGCAACAACGACTCGGGATTCTTCAACACCGGAATCTCGCATTCGGGCTTCTTCAATTAAGTGAAGGGTTGAATGGGATGGACTTTCTAATGTTACCGCCTGAGATCAATTCGCTTCGGATGTTTCTGGGTGCCGGGCCGGGGCCGATGCTGGCGGCCGCCGCGGCTTGGGACGGGCTGGCGGGTGAGTTCGGTTCGGCGGCCAGTTCGTTCGGATCGGTGACTTCTGGCCTGGTGGACGCTGCCTGGCAGGGTCCGGCGGCGGTGGCGATGGCCGCCGCGGCCGCCCCGTACACGGCGTGGCTGGACGCCGCGGCGACGCAGGCGCAGGGGGCGGCCGGGCAGGCGCTGGCGGGGGTGTCGGCGTTCGAGGCGGCGATGTCGGCGATGGTGCATCCCGGAATGGTGTCGGCCAATCGGAATCAGTTTGTATCGCTTGTAATTTCGAACCTGTTCGGGCAGAACGCGCCGGCGATCGCGGCCGCTGAGGCGCAGTACGAAGAGATGTGGGCGCAGGACGTGTCGGCGATGGTCGGCTATCACGGCGCGGCGTCGGCGGTGGCCACGGAGTTGGCGCCGATGGCGCAGGCGCTGCAAAGCCTGCCGGGCCTGCCCTTCAGCCTCGGCCTCGGCAGCGCCGGCGGCACCGGAAACCTCGGCGGCGGCAACACCGGCGGCAACACGAACCCTGGCAGCGGAAGCGTCGGCGGTGGCAATTTGGGCAGCGGCAGCAACGGCAATTCAAATGTCCGGCTCGGAAACACCGGAAACCTCAACATCAGTATCGGAAACAATGGTCTCGGCAATATCGGAACCGGAACCCTGGGGAATACCAATATGGGCTTCGGCACCCGCGGCAACAACGCCAACGGATTCGGGGTCACCGGCGACAATCAGGTCGGCTTTGGGGCGCTGAACACCGGCCTCGGGAGCATGGGCCTGTTGATCTCGGGGTTGTTCAAGACCGGCATCCCCGACGGCGGTTCGACCTACTTCGGCGCTGGCAGCGCGGGCCCCCGCAACGCGGGCGCCGCGAACGTCGATACCGCGGACGTCGAAGCAGTCGAGGCCGGCACGGGTGCCGAAACCGCGGGCAAAACCGAAGTCGCCGAACTGGGACCGCTCCGGCCCAAGAAGGGCTTCTGGGACCGCGGCGCCGGCAAATCGGGCGCCTTGGAGGGCGAAAGGCTCGAGGCCGGAATCGGCTGGTAGGGAATACGAACATATACAACCCGGGTTAGAGAAATTCGAACCCCCAGCTCGGCGCATGCCAAAGGAAGGACGGACCGATGGATTTCTTGGTGTTTCCGCCAGAGATCAATTCGGCGCTGATGTACGGCGGCGCGGGGGCGGGCCCGTTGTTCATGGCGGCGGCCGCGTGGGACGGCTTGGCCGTTGACCTGGGTGCGTCGGCGTCGTCGTTCGACTCGGTGATCTCGAGCCTGGCCAGTGGGCCGTGGACGGGGCCGGCGTCGGCGGCGATGACCGCGGCCGGCGCGCCGTATGTGGCGTGGTTGAGCGCGGCAGCGGCGCGGGCTGTGGGGGCGGCGACACAGGCCCGGGTAGCGGCGACTGCGTTCGAGGCGGCGCAGACGGCGACCGTGCATCCGGCGGCGGTGACGGCGAATCGGGTGTCGTTGGCGTCGTTGGTCGCGACGAACTTCCTGGGTCAGAACACTCCGGCGATCGCGGCTACCGAGTTCGACTACGTGGAGATGTGGGCCCAGGACGTGGGCGCGATGATGGGCTACCACGCCGGGGCGCTGTCGGTGGCTTCGACGCTGGCGCCGCTGAGCCTTCCGCCGATGAACTTGGCGGGGTTGGCTTCTCAGCTGGGTGCGCAGGTTTCGGGCGCGGTGGCGCCCGGTGCCGCGCTGGCTCCGGTGGCGGAGGGGGCGGCAAGCGCGGCGGAGTCGGTGGCTGTCCGGGGTGCCGTTGTCGTCGTTGTCGTCGTTGGCGCAGATCGCGTTGACTCCGGCCAGCATCTTGATATCACCGCTGATGTCGTTGGCGCAGAGCGCGAACGCGGGCAGCGCCGGATTGGCCGGCACGGCGGCGACCCTGGGGGCCGACGTCCCGGCGTTGGTGAGTGACACCGCCCCCGCGGTGAAGGGGCTGGGCGGCGGTGCAGGCTTGGGTGCGGCGGCCGTCGGAGAAGGCGGGTCTGGGCAAGGCGAACCTGGTCGGGGCGATGTCGGTGCCGCCGAGTTGGGCGGGTCGATGCCGAAGGGGATGGCTTCGTCGGCGCTGGTGGGGCTGGGCGGCATGACCGGCCCCGCTGCGGCGGCGCAGGCGGCGCAGACCGGTGCCGGGGGGATGCCGATGATGCCGATGCCGATGGGCGCGGGCGGAGCCGGTGCCGGTATGCCCGCGGGGATGATGGGCCGGGGTGGGGCTAATCCGCACGTCGTGCAGGCACGGCCGAGCGTGATTCCGCGGACCGGGGTCGGATAGGGCGGGGGTGATTGGTCGGCTTTTGCAGTTAGCCGCTGCGCACGTTAGCGCGTTGCGGCACATGATATTTGAAGTTCAAACACGATCTTGAAAAGGAAACAAAGTGGCTACTCGGTTTATGACCGATCCGCATGCGATGCGGGCGATGGCTGGCCGGTTTGAGGCGCATGCCCAGACGGTCTCGGATGAGGCGCGCCGGATGTGGGCGTCCTCGGAGAACATTGCCGGTGCGGGTTGGAGTGGGACGGCGCAGGCGACGTCTTACGACACCATGGGTCAGATGAATCAGGCGTTCGCCAACATCGTGAACATGCTGCACGGCGTGCGCGACGGGTTGGTTCGTGACGCGAACAACTACGAGGTGCAAGAGCAGGCCTCGCAGCAGGCTCTGGGCAGTTAGGAACTTTGACGATGACGATCAATTACCAGTTCGGTGACGTGGACGCCCATGGGGCGTTGATTCGGGCCCAGGCGGCCTCGTTGGAGGCTGAGCATCAGGCGATCGTGCGTGATGTGTTGGCGGCCGGGGACTTCTGGGGTGGCGCCGGTTCGGTGGCCTGCCAGGAGTTCATTACCCAGTTGGGCCGGAACTTCCAGGTGATCTACGAGCAGGCCAACGCGCACGGGCAGAAGGTGCAGAGCGCGGGCAGCAACATGGCCAGCACCGACTCAGCGGTGGGTTCTAGCTGGGCCTGATCCGGAAAGCTCGGTGCGCCGAGTCTGCGGTCTGGGCATCGGGGCTGCGCCCAGGGCTGGGTTTTCGCCCCGATGGTGACCCTGGACGCGGACTCGGCGGTCAGGTGATGGCGGCCGTGCTTTCGGCCGCCATCACTTCGGACGCGGCGCGTTCGCCGGAGCGGATCGCTCCGTCGACCCAGCCGCACATGATGGCCGAGCTTTCGGTCCCGGCCCAGTGGATGCGCCCGCAGGGTGCCCGCAGGGCCGGGCCGTACTCGGTGAGCACACCGGTCGGCGTGTGACTGATCATCCCGCCGCCGGAGTAGCGCTCGATGGTCCAGTTCTGTTCGTGGTATTCGACCGGGGCACTTGCTTTTTCGCCGAACCGGTCGACCAATTCACCGATGACGGCCGCTTTGCGCCCGGCCTCATCGAGCCGGGTCAGCTCACGCGCGGCCCCGCCCTCGGTGATGACGCACATGATCCCGGGAACCGCGGTGTCCGTGCAGGCATCGATGGTCAGCGTGGCCGGAGTTCCCGGCGCGGCCGACTGGCCGGACAACCCGTCGGCGCGCCAGAACGGCTCGTCATAGAAGATTGAGGTCTTGAGGATCGCGCCGCCGGGCATCCGCTGATTCAGCAGCGATCGATCCATCGGCAACAGCGGCTCGTAGACGATAGAGCCGGCGATCGCCATCGGAATCGCCACGATCACCCGGCCGGCTCGGAGCGTCATCTCGTCGGAGCGCACGGTCACCCCGTCACCGTCCTGCGTGATGCGCCGGACCGGCTGCGACAAGTGCACCGCGTCGCCCAGTTCGGCGACGATCGGGCGATAGACGGCACCCATTCCGCCGACCGGGCGGGCGTCCTGGGCGCCGCCCTTGCCCGAGATGACGAACGTGGGGCCGCCGCCGGAGGACATCTGTAGCAGCATCCACAGCACGGACACCTCGGCAGGCGCGCAGGTGTAGGGGCCGGCCAAGGCCATGTCCAGCATCTCGCGAGCCGCCCTGGACAGCACATTGCGCTCCAGCCAATCCCCGAGACTGATCCGGTCCCACTCGGCGGCATCCTTTGCCTCCCAAGGGGCTTCGCGCGGAATCGTCTTGCACATCTGCTCCACGGTCAGCAAAGCGATGCCCAAGTTGGCTGCCGCCCACGGGCTCATCGTCCAGGGAATCGTGCCGCCGTAGCGGTGCTTCTTGCCGCCGACGACCATCATGGCGTCGCCGTCGTTGTGCTGCTTGTATTCGGGGACGCCGAACTCGGCCATCAACGCATAGATCCGGTCCTGGCCCGGCCCGATCCACGCGCCGCCGCGATCGATCCACAGCCCGTCGTCCCGGGTCACCGTCCAGGTGCGACCGCCGACCCGGTCACGGGCCTCGAGCAGGGCCACCGAGTGCCCCGCCTGCTTGAGCCTCAGTGCGGCAGTCAAGCCCGCAAATCCGGCTCCGACCACGCAATAGTCGACATCTGTCATTCCGACTCCTCGATGACCCCTCGATAACCCCTAGGTGCCCCAGCAGCAAGCTACATCGATTTCGGCGGCAAAGAATTCGATTCCGAAAGATTTAACAGCTGTTCAAACCGATTGACGTGGGCACTAATTCGACGGATCCGTGGAAATTCCGGGTGAACACCTAGACCGTCTATCCAAGGTACCGGTTATTGCGGCATGACGGCCGGAGGATAGGGCAGATCGGTGCTCGCGTGCGGGTCCACATACACCGGGTGCCCGAGGTACGGGAATGCCCGTTGCGGGCATGCGGGCCGGGCGCAGATCTTGCAGCCCGCGCCGATCGGCACCGTCGCCTCGACGTCGGTCAGGTCGATGCCGACGGAGTAGACCAGTCGCTCGGCGTGGGCCACGTCGCATCCGAGTCCGACGGCGAAGCTCTTGTCCGGGCCCAGGTAGCGACTGGGATCTGCCGTCGTGGTCCGTGCGATCCAGAAATAAGTCCGTTCATCGGGCATCTGGGCCACCTGCGTCAGGAACTGCCCGGGCCGCGAGAACGCATGGTGAACCACCCACAGCGGGCAGTTTCCCCCCACACGGGAAAAGTGAAATGCCGTGGCGGACTGGCGTTTAGAGATGTTTCCCGCGCTGTCGGTGCGGACGAAGATGAACGGGACGCCTCGCGCGTTCGGACGCTGCAGGGTGGACAGCCGATGGCAGATGGTCTCGAAGCCCACCTCGAATCGTCTTGCCAGTTGGTCGATGTCGTAGCGCACGCTCTCGGCGGCATCGAGGAATCGTTGGTAGGGCAACAGCAGTGCCCCGGCGAAGTAGTTGGCCAGACCGATGCGGGCCACACCGCGCGCGTCGTCGCTGAGCTGGTCGTCGGCGGCGATGATGCCGGCGATCAGCTTGCCCTGGGTGAGCAGCGCGATTTGGGTCGCGAGCTGGAAGGCACGTTGGCCGGGATGCAGCCACCGGGCTACGTACAACGTCTTCGATTCGGGGTGAAATTGCCGCTTGGAGTTAGGGTTTAGCGTCTCGCCAGCGTCGAGTACCACGCGCACGCCGAGTTTGTCATCGAGGAGCTGCGCCAGTTGGACGTCCAGTCCGCCGACGCGCAGGCGGTTCTGATCGAACAACTCCTCGGCCGCGACGTCGAGCTCCCCGATGTAGTTCTTGCGGTCGTAGAAGAAGTCGCGGACCTCTTCGAAGGGCATCGGTTGTTGCGAGGTGGCCGAAATTTCGACGTTGGCCCGACTGTGCAGGGCCTCGAGGTCGGCGGTGGCGTCGTGCAGTCGCCGGTGCAGGTTGACCAGCGTCTGACCAACCGCCGGCATCCGGGCGACCAGCTCCCCGATCTGTGCGGCCGTGGCGGGGCCGTCGGCCAGCACCTCACTCAGGTCGGAAACCAGTCGCGCATCCGAGTCCGGTGCGAAGTATTGGGCCGGCAGTTCGAAACGCTCGGTCAGAGTGAGCAGCACCGAGACCGTCATGGGGCGCTGATCGTTTTCCATCTGGTTGACGTAACTGGTGGACAACCCCAGGGCGCGTGCCAGCGCGACCTGGGTTAGCCCGTGGTCTTCGCGTAACCGCCGTAGTCGCGCACCTGCGAAGGTCTTCGCCACCCTTGACACGGTACGCCCGAACCCTTTCGCAAAGTTTGCAAAATCGCGCGCGTAAGGACACAAAATTACGCTTCTAATAGGGCATTTACGCCACTTCCTGAGCGTGCGTACTGTGCGGTTTATGCGGTATCACGATGTTCGAGCCCGGCGTAGTGCCGACGACTTTCCCCGTAGTGAACACTTGGCCTTCAAGATCGCCGAGGTAGCTGCCGACCCGGTAGCCGTGCCCGCCGAGACCGAGTCCATGGTGATCAACCGCATCATCGACAACGCCGCGGTGTCCGCGGCCGTCGGTCCTTCGGCGCCCGGTGGCAGTCGCGCGGGCCCAAGCGCTGGCGCATCCCGTCGCCGGAACGGGGCGCCAAGGTCTTCGGTGTCGACGGCGACTACTCACCGGAATGGGCAGCCTGGGCCAACGGCGTCGCGGTCCGCGAACTGGATTTCCACGACACGTTTCTGGCGGCCGAGTACTCGCACCCCGGCGACAACATCCCCGCCGCTGGTGGCGGTCGCCCAGCATCTCGGGAATCGGCGGCGCGGACCTGTTCGCGGTATGGCGACCGGCTACGAGATCCAGATCGACTTGGTCAAGGGAATCTGCCTGCACGAGCACAAGATCGACCACGTCGCCCACCTCGGCCCGTCGGTGGCCGCCGGCCTGGGCACCATGCTCGGGCTCGACAAGGTGACCATCTACGCCGCGATCGGTCAGGCGCTGCATCTGACCACGTCGACCCGGCAGTCGCGCAAAGGCCTGATCTCGAGCTGGAAGGCATTCGCTCCCGCCTGGGCCGGCAAGGTCGGCATCGAGGCCGTCGACCGCGCCATGCGCGGCGAAGGCGCGCCCGCGCCGATCTGGGAAGGCGAGGACGGGGTCATCGCCTGGCTGCTGTCGCGGTCCCGAACACACCTACCGCGTGCCGCTGCCGGAGGCGGGCGAGCCCAAGCGGGCGATCCTGGACAGCTACACCAAAGAGCACTCGGCGGAATACCAGAGCCAGGCCCTGATCGACCTCGCCCGCCGGATGCGCGGGCGGATCGGCGATCTGGACCAGATCGCGACGATCGTGCTGCACACCAGTCATCACACTCACTTTGTGATCGGCACCGGCTCCAACGACCCGCAGAAGCTCGACCCGGATGCCTCGCGGGAAACGCTGGACCACTCGATCATGTACATCTTCGCGGTCGCCTTGCAGGACGGAACCTGGCATCACGAGCGGTCTTACGCGCCGGACCGGGCGCACCGGCCCGACACGATCGAGCTGTGGCACAAGATCTCCACGCGCGAAGACCCCGAATGGACGCGGCGCTACCACGCAGACGATCCGGCCGAGAAGGCGTTCGGCGCGCGCGCCGAAGTCACCCTCAATAGCGGTGAGGTGATCGTCGACGAGATCGCAGTCGCGGACGCGCATCCGTTGGGGGCGAGGCCATTTGAGCGCAAGCAATACGTGGCGAAGTTCACCGGGCTGGCGGACAGCGTGATCGACGACGCCGAGCAGCGGCGGTTCCTGACGGCGGTCGAGGGTCTGTCCGGTCTGCAGGCCGGCGCCCTGGGTGCGCTGAACCCCGTGGTCGATCTTTCGGTGCTCGACAAGGCGCCGACGATTCCACCGGGGATCTTCTGATGAGCGGGGCCATCGGCAGCCGGCTACCGGCGGCACAAAAACGGTCCCGCTTTCGTGAGGCGCTGGAAAGCGGTCGGCTGCAACGACTTCCGGGAGCGTTCTCGCCACTGGTCGCCAGGCTGGTCGCCGAGATCGGGTTCGACGGGGTGTACGTGTCCGGCGCCGTGCTGTCGGCCGACCTCGCTTTGCCCGACATCGGACTGACCACTCTGACCGAGGTCAGCTCGCGGGGAGCGCAGATCGCATCCGTGACCGATCTGCCGACTCTGATCGACGCCGACACCGGCTTCGGGGAGCCGATAAACGCCGTGCGCACCGTCACCGTCCTCGAGGACGCCGGGCTGGCCGGCTGCCATCTCGAAGACCAGGTCAACCCCAAGCGGTGCGGACACCTCGACGGAAAGGCAGTGGTGCCGACGAGCGAGATGGTCAAACGGTCTGCGTGCAGCCGTATCCGCCAGGCGGGACCCGAATTTCATCATCTGCGCCCGCACTGACGCCGCCGGAATCGAAGGATTCGGACGCGACGATCGACCGGGCCAAGGCCTACGCCGACGTCGGCGCCGACCTGATCTTCACCGAAGCCCTGCAAACGCCAGCGGAATTCGAGCAATTCCGAACCGCGGTCGATACGCCCTTGTTGGCCAACATGACCGAGTTCGGCAAGTCCGAACTGCTGAGCGCGAAGCAGCTGTCCGACATCGGCTACAACGTGGTGATCTTCCCGGTCACCACGCTGCGGCTGGCCATGCGTGCCGTGGAGGCTGGCCTGCGTGAAATCGCTAATACCGGAACACAATCCGGCCTCCTCGATCAGATGCAGCACCGCGGCCGGCTCTACGAACTGCTCCGCTACACCCCTGAAGGAGTCACACAATGAGCACCATCGAAGACAAGCCTCGCATCTTTAAAGGCTTGGCCGGTGTCGTCGTCGACACCACCTCGATCTCCAAGGTCGTCCCGGAGACCAACTCCCTGACGTACCGGGGGTATCCGGTTCAGGACCTGGCCGCGCACTGCAGTTTCGAGCAGGTGGCCTACCTGTTGTGGCACGGTGAGCTGCCGAATGACCAACAGCTGGCGCTGTTCACGCAGCGCGAGCGCGCCTCTCGGCGGATGAACCGAGCCGAGTTGTCGCTGCTGGCGAAGCTGCCCGACAACTGTCACCCGATGGACGTGGTCCGCACACTCATCAGCTCGATGGGCGCCGACGATCCCCAAGAGGACGACAGCGAACCGCTGGCGAACTATGCCAAGTCGCTGCGCATGTTCGCGGTCCTGCCGACCATCGTCGCCGCCGACATGCGCCGGCGCCGCGGCCTCGAACCGATCGCGCCGCACAGCCACCTGAGTTATGCGCAGAACTTTTTGCACATGTGCTTCGGCGACGTTCCCGAGCAAGTGGTGGTCGACGCCTTCGAGCAATCCATGGTCCTCTACGCCGAGCACAGCTTCAACGCCTCCACGTTCGCGGCGCGAGTGGTCACCTCGACCCAGTCCGACATCTACAGCGCGGTGACGGCCGCGATCGGCGCGCTCAAGGGCTCGCTGCACGGCGGCGCCAACGAGGCCGTCATGCACGACATGATCGAGATCGGCAGTGCCGACAAGGCGTCGGAGTGGCTGCAGGGCAAGATTTCTCGCAAAGAGAAGATCATGGGCTTCGGCCACCGGGTGTACAAGAACGGCGACTCCCGGGTGCCGACCATGAGGGCGGCCCTGCAGCGCGTCGCCGCGGCTCGCGACGGCCAGAAGTGGCTCGATATCTACGAGGTGGTCGAGAAGGCGATGGCCGAGGCCAACGGGATCAAGCCGAATCTGGACTTCCCGACCGGGCCGGCTTATTACCTGATGGGTTTCGACATCGGTTGCTTCACACCGCTTTTCGTGATGAGCCGGATCACCGGGTGGACCGCGCACATCATGGAGCAGACTGCGTCCAACGCGTTGATCCGCCCGCTCAGCGAGTACGTTGGACCGCCACAGCGTCAGCTCACATCGGCCGGCTGATCTGCCACTAGGTAGCGTCAGCCTGATGTCGGGTCTGCTGTTAGCCGGCACCACCAGTGACGCCGGTAAGAGCACCGTGACCGCCGGTCTGTGCCGTGCGTTGGCCCGGCGCGGGGTGCGGGTGGCGCCGTTCAAGGCGCAGAACATGTCCAACAACTCGATGGTCTGTGACTGGGCCCGACGGCGCGGGTGTGGAGATCGGTCGCGCCCAGTGGGTGCAGGCGCTCGCGGCCAGGGCGACGCCTGAGGCCGCCATGAACCCGGTCTTGCTCAAGCCGGGCAGCGACAACCGCAGCCACGTGGTGTTGATGGGTAGGGCCTGGGGCGAGTTGTCGTCATCGAACTGGCTTGAGGGGCGCCGCGAACTCGCCGACGCCGCGTACCGAGCCTTCGACGACCTCGCCGCCCGCTACGACGTCGTCGTCGCCGAGGGGGCCGGCAGCCCGGCCGAAATCAACCTGCGTGCAGGCGATTACGTCAACATGGGGCTGGCCCGTCATGCGGGCCTGCCGACCGTCGTCGTCGGTGACATCGACCGCGGCGGGGTGTTCGCCGCGTTCCTGGGCACCGTCGCCCTGCTGTCTGCCGAGGATCAGGCGCTGGTCGCCGGCTTTGTCGTCAACAAGTTCCGCGGGAACCTCGACCTGCTGACGCCCGGTCTGCGCGACCTGGAACGGGTCACCGGGCGAAAGGTCTACGGCACCCTGCCGTGGCACCCCGACCTCTGGCTGGACTCCGAGGACGCTCTCGACCTGGAGGGCCGGCGCGCGACGGGTACCGGGGCCCGCCGGGTTGCTGTCGTGCGACTGCCAAGGATCAGCAACTTCACCGATGTCGACGCACTGGGTCTGGAACCCGACCTGGACGTCGTGTTCGCCGCCGACCCGCGCGCATTGGGCGATGCCGACCTGATCGTGTTGCCCGGCACCCGGGCGACGATCGCCGACCTGGCGTGGCTGCGGTCCAGAGGCCTCGACCGTGCGGTGCTGGCGCATGTCGCGGCCGGCAAGCCGCTACTCGGCATTTGTGGCGGATTCCAGATGCTGGGCCGAGTCATCAGCGACCCGCTTGGCATAGAAAGTCCGGAGGGCTCGGTGGCCGAGGTCGACGGCCTGGGTCTGCTCGACGTGGAAACCACCTTCGAAGCGCAGAAGGTGCTGCGGTTACCGCGCGGCGAGGGACTCGGAGTGCCTGCGTCCGGTTACGAGATTCATCACGGCAGGATTACCACCGGCGACGCGGTCGAGGAATTCCTCGGCGGCGCGCGCGTCGGACGGGTGTTCGGCACGATGTGGCACGGCTCGCTGGAAGGTGACGCCCTGCGCGCGGCCTTCCTGCACGAGACGCTCGGACTCGCCCCGTCAGGCACCTGCTTCCCGGCCGCCCGCGAACGCCGCCTCGACCTGCTCGGCGATCTCGTCGAACGGCACCTTGACGTCGACGCTCTGCTCGACCTGGCCCGGCACGGATGTTCGCCGGCGTTGCCGTTTCTGGCGCCGGGAGCGCCGTGACCCTAGCTCGGCCCGCCGTACTGCCACACCAGGCCGTGCGTGCCAGTCATCATCGGGTTGCACCACATCGTCCGGCCGTTGGCGTCCTGGGTGGTGGCATGCAGCACCGTGCACGAATCACCAGGGGAGGGTGCGTCGGCGTTGGCGATCGGGACCATAGCGCCTATCGGGCCCGCAACGACGATTCCAGCGGCAGCGCCAACCGCAGCTACCAGCAGGCGAAGTCTGCTCATGATGGACACGGTAGGCCGCCGGCGGACCCGCTGACAAAGGTTCGTTACACCGAACCTGAGCACGGCCCTAGAACGCGTTCTAGTCTGTGAAACCATGGGATTTCTGAAGCCCGACCTGCCGCAGATCGACATCGCTGAATGGAGCCGGGGCACCCGCAGCGAGAAGATCCGACCGATGGCCCGGCACTGGGCCGAGGTGGGCTTCGGAACGCCGGTGGCGCTGCACCTGTTCTACGTCGCCAAGATCCTGCTCTACATCCTGGTTGCCTGGCTGATTGTGTTCAGTACCAAGGGGATTAACGGCTTCCTCGACGTCCAGGCGTGGTACGCCGAGCCGATCGTGTTCGAAAAGGTCGTGCTCTACACGATGCTGTTCGAGGTCGTCGGGCTGGGCTGCGGCTTCGGACCGCTGAACAACCGGTTCAATCCACCGATGGGCTCGATCCTGTACTGGATGCGGTTCGGCACCATCCGGCTGCCACCGTGGCCGGATCGCGTTCCGTTCACCGCGGGCACCAAGCGCAAGCCGGTGGACGTGGTCCTCTACGGGCTGCTGCTGGTGATGCTGGTGACGGCGTTGTTCACGGATGGCTCCGGCCCGGTGCCCGAGCTGGGCACCACCGTCGGGCTGCTGCCGATATGGGAGATCTTGGTAATACTGGTGATCCTGGCAGTACTGGGGCTGCGCGACAAGGTGATCTTCCTGGCCGCCCGCGGCGAGGTCTACGCCACGCTCGCGGTGACCTTCCTGTTCGGCGGTGTCGACATGATCGTCGCCGCCAAACTGGTGTTCCTGGTGATCTGGATGGGCGCTGCGACGTCGAAACTCAACAAGCACTTCCCGTTCGTGATCTCCACGATGATGTCCAACAATCCGCTGTTCCGGCCGCGGTTCATCAAGCGGATGTTCTTCGAGAAGTTTCCCGACGACCTGCGGCCCGGACTTTTGTCGCGGATGTTCGCCCACGTCAGCACGTTCATCGAGATGTGTGTGCCGATAGCGCTGTTCTTCTCCCACGGCGGCTGGCCCACCACGGTGGCCGCGATCGTCATGGTGTGCTTCCACCTGGGGATCCTGACGGCCATCCCGATGGGGGTGCCGCTGGAGTGGAACGTGTTCATGATCTTCGGCGTGCTGTCGCTGTTCGTCGGCCATGCGAAGCTGGGCCTGGCGGACGTGAAACATCCTGTGCCAGTGGCGATTCTGTTCGCCCTGATGGTGGGGATCGTGATCGCGGGCAACATGTTCCCGCGCAAGATCTCGTTTTTGCCCGGGATGCGCTACTACGCCGGCAACTGGGACACCACGTTGTGGTGCATCAAACCCTCGGCGAACAAGAAGATCGACCGGGGCATCGTCGCGATCGCGAGCATGCCGCAGGCCCAGCTCGAGCGCTACTACGGCAAGGATCGCGCGCAGATCCCGATGTATCTCGGATATGCCTTCCGCGCCATGAACACTCACGGCCGGGCGCTGTTCACCCTGGCCCATCGCGCTATGGCCGGCCAGAACGAGGACGACTATGTCATCACCGACGGGGAACGCATCTGTAGCACCGCCATCGGCTGGAATTTCGGCGACGGCCACATGCACAACGAGCAGCTGATCCGGGCCATGCAGCAGCGCTGCCGCTTCGAACCCGGCGAGGTGCGCGTGGTGCTGCTGGACGCGCAGCCCATCCACAAACAGACCCAGGAATATCGCCTGGTGGACGCCGCGACCGGCGAGTTCGAACGCGGCATCGTTCGCGTCGCCGACATGGTGACCCGGCAGCCCTGGGCGGACGACGTGCCCATCGAGTTGCTGCCCCCACGGTCCGGCTAGACATCCGCACTAAAAAACGGCGCTGAAATGTTGGGGGATTGGCTGAGAATCCGATCCCGCGAAGGTAGGTTGCTGACCTGATCGTGTAGATCGCCTAACGGCTGATCGCCCCAATAGTGACGGGAGCCGGGTCCGGGGCGCCCGGCCAGGTCGGCGGGGCCGGCGGGGCCGGCGGGATTTTCGCCGGCAACGGCGGCAATGGCGGGGCCGGCGGCGCCGGTGCGAACGGCGGGGCCGGCGGAGCCGCCAGCTTCTGGATGGAATGGAATGTCGGGGCGGTCGTGTGGTGCCGCTTCGCCGCGGGACGGGAGTTCGCCAAGGAATGGCGGCGATGACCGGCGCTGTGCCCCCGCGGGGGCCGAACCGCTCGATGATCAGCCCGCTGGTGCTCGCCGCTCCCAGTCAAATCCCGGAGGCCGCGAAGAGCGCCGTGATCCGTGACGACGATGACCGCCGAATGGTGCTGCTGGAGCTGCGCTTTCCTCCCGGTGTTCAATCGGACTCCGTACTGCCGCGCTTCCTGCGGTTATTCCGGCGCGTGTTCGCCCAGAGTGATGTCGAGCAGCCGGTTGCCGTCGGGCGTCGCTACGTACGCTGCGTACTGAGCCCGGATGAGGTGAAGCGACTCGTGCAGGGCGGCGCCCGCTCACCTGATGCCGCGGCGGCGCGCCAAGCAATGGAGCTGATCTATCACGTGTGGCCGGACCTGGTCGTCGACGCGCACCTGGACCGGTCGCGGACCACGATCAAGGCCGACGCCGCCTTGCGCACCTACGGCAGCGGCGGCGCCGGAGTGGTATGGGCGGTGATCGACTCGGGCATCGACCAAAACCACCCCCATTTTACGGCCAACGCGACACTGTACGCGGACGCGTTCAAGGACCTGCACCGCGACTTCACCATCCCGTCATCACCCAGCGCCGCCCGCGACCCGCTGGTCGACGTCATCTGCCACGGAACGCATGTGGCCGGAATCATCGCCGGCGCCGCGCCCAGCGATCCGGCGGCACTGCGCGTGGCGACCAACGAGCCGACCGCGGAAGGCCTTCCGCGCTGGACCTCTCGCAACGTGGACGCAGGCGCCTGCCTGTCGGGGGTCGCCCCGCACACCAACCTCGTCAGCCTCAAGGTGCTCGACGACAACGCCAAGACCATGTCCAGCGCGGTCATCGCGGCGCTGGACTATGTGCGCACCGTCAACGGCGGCGGATCCGACTTGCTCATCCACGGAGTGAACCTGTCGCTGGGATGCGGCTGGTTCCCAAGGGATTACGCCGCCGGCCAAAGTCCGCTGTGCCGGGAATTGAACCTGCTGGTCGGCACCGGCGTGGTCGCGGTGGTCAGCGCCGGGAACTCGGGTGCTGGCTCGGTGAGCGCCGGTCTGGGTGGGACGGTCACCGGCGAAAGCAGCGACGTCTACGGGCAGCTGTCCACGATCACCGACCCCGGCAACGCCGCGGGCGCGATCACGGTCGGCTCTGTGCACCGCTACCGCCCGCACACCTACGGCGTGACGTTTGATTCGTCGAAGGGCCCCACGCTTGACGGTCGTGTCAAGCCGGACCTCGTCGCGCCGGGCGAGCGGATCACCTCGGCGGCCACCGGACGGCTGGCCGACGGCGCCGCACCGCTGCGGCCGGCGACCGGCGATCCCGACGATGTGGCGCGCTACATCGAAGACAGCGGAACCTCGATGGCCGCCGCGCACGTGTCCGGGGCGATCGCGGCGTTTCTGTCCGCGCGCACCGAGTACATCGGCCAGCCCGAGATGGTTCGCAAACTGTTCACCGACAGCGCCTCCGATCTGGGGCGCCACGTGTTTTATCAGGGTGGCGGGCTCATCGACCTGATGCGGGCTTTATCCAACACCTAAACGAGGGGACACAGTATTACCACGATCAACGGGTTGGCGTACTACGAAATTGATTTCAACGCCGACGGCACCCTCAACACCGCGTCCGGTGGCGGTGATGGAGGCCTGCCCGCGGCGGTGTCCGCCGGGGGCATCAGCGATCTGTTCGTGCTGTCGCACGGGTGGAACAACGGGGTCGATTCGGCGCGCGACCTTGTACCACGCGATGTTTTCCCTGCTCGCCGATCAGCTCGGCGCGCACAAATCGACCAGTGCCGCGGTCGGGATCATCTGGCCCTCGCTGCTGTTCCCGGATGACGACCCGGCGACCGCCCCGCCGGAGCCGTCCACGGGCGCGCAGCTGGCCAGCGCGCTCGCCCCGGCGTTCCCGCACCACACCCGCCAGCTCGACACCCTGGGCGGCCTGCTCGATGCGAAACCCCAGGATCCCGACAAGCTCACCGAATTTCACTCACTGGTCACCGAACTCGTCACGACGCCCGCACAAGGCAGTGAGGATTCCGGTGAGTCGTCGCTGCTGAACGCCAACACGGCCGCCGCGCTGGGTCAGGGCGCTGCGATGGCAGGCGCCGACGCCGGCGACGCGCAAGGGCTGGGCGATCCGTTCAGTGGCCTGTGGCGTGGTGCACGCGAGGTGCTGCGCACGCTGAGCTACTACGAGATGAAAAACCGCGCAGGCGTCGTCGGGCAAAACGGACTGGGTCCACTGCTGGGCGCCCTGTCGGGTCCGAGCGGTGCGCCGCGCATTCACCTGATGGGTCACAGCTTCGGCGCTCGTCTCGTCTCTTACAGTTTGGCCGGCCTGCCGCACACCGCCACCGGCGCCGCCAGCCCCGTGAAATCGCTGACCCTGATCCAAGGCGCCTTCTCGCACTTTGCTTTCGCCTCGTCGCTACCGTTCGGCCCCGGCCGAGCGGGGGCCCTCGCGGGCCGCGGCGATCAGGTCGACGGGCCGCTGCTGGCGACGTTCACCGCCGCGGACCGGGCGGTCGGGTGGTGGTACCCGGCGGCGAGCATGCTTGCGCGCCAAGATAATCAGGCCGCCTCCGACGTCGTCTACCAGTGGGGCGCGATGGGCCACGACGGGTACCAGCAGGACCCCTCGCCCACCGTGACGCCGCTGGCCACGACCAACACGCCCTACGACTTCAGGCCTGGAACGTTTTATGCGCTCGACGCCAACGCGGTCATCAACGCCAACCAATCGCCGTTCAGCGGCGCGCACAGCGACATCCGCCATTCCGAAGTGCTGTGGGCGGTGCGCTCGGCGAGCGGTCTGACGAGCTGAGGGCTGCGCGAATGGCATCGTCAAGTTGTTGCTTGTGTGGTGCTGCCAGGATTGGGCGGTGGCGATTGCAGCGAGATACAGGGCTACCAGTATCCGATCGAGGTCATCGGGCATGCGGTGTGGCTATATCACCGTTTCGCGCTGAGTCTGCGCGACGTCGAGGAGTTGATGGTTGCCCGCGGCGCGGTGCTAACCTACGACATCCTCGTGCAGTCGCGCCGTAACGCAGTGGCGGCTAAACGGTTTTTCCGCAAGCTGCTCAAGGGCCTGCGGTATGTGCCGCGCGTGCTGGTGACCGATAAGCTGGCCAGCTATCAGGTCGCTCACCGCGAGCTTTTGCCGTCGGTGACCCATCGCCGCTCGAAGTACCTCAACAACCGGGCCGAGAACTCCCATCAGCCGACCAGAATCCGGGGAACGGGTGATGAAACGCTTCGCCTCACCTGGGCAGGCCCAACGATTCCTGTTTGCGTTCAGCCACATCCGACAGCACTTCCGTCCCCGTCGTCATCTGATCAGCGCACCCCAATGGCGAACCCAGATGACCAACCGCTTTGCGGTCTGGGATCAGATCACAGTCGCCGCAGCGGCATGAAAGACACAATCAGCCACTACGTTCCACCATACAGTCCACTCACATCGACTGAGCCACAAGCACTCTCAAATAACTTGACGATGCCGGCGAGCTGCACCCTTCCTGCCTTTCACATATCAGCAGGCATCCGAAAACAACCCACCTGCCTGCGCGTGTACTCGTGGGCCGCCGACCAACACCGACAGCAGCGCCGCGGCAAAGGTTATCGGAACGCTGATGAGGACCACGGTCCACTGGTCATTCGTCCCAGCGGC
>CAVTLW010000053.1:0-31132 GCA_963735655.1 uncultured Actinomycetota bacterium | reverse complement strand
CCGCCTTGCCAGTGGTCGCGGTCACCCGGGCCGCCCTGCCAGTGGTCGCGGTCACCAGGGCCGCCTTGCCAGTAGTCGCGGTGGCCGCCACGCCAGTGACCTTGGTCGCGTGCGTCGCCGTCACGCCAGAAGTCGTCGTGGCAACGGCCCCCCTCCCAGTTGTCACCCCAGCCGGGATTCCAAAATTGGCCGGGGCACCAGTGGTAGAGGGGTGGCGGAGCGGCGGGTTGTGCTTCGGCGGCCGCGGCCGCCCCCAAACCCGCGAGCCCCAAACCCGCGGTCAATACGAACGATGATGTTGCAATACGCATGAGGTGTCTCATTGGTGGTTGGTTACCCGATTGTTCAGGCATTATGTCCAACACGAGCTGTGAATGCCCTTTGTATCCGCGCCTGTGCCGGCGGAGACGAGCATTGCTTCGGCCGAATGGGTCACCGGCCGGGCCTGGAACATCGGCGGGGGATCTCACCCGCGGCAGTGCGCCGGGAGCCGTCCACGCCAGTCACTAGCATGTGGTCTCATGGTCGAGATTCACGTAGAGCGAACCATCGCGGCATCTGTGGAACAAGTCTTCGACTGGCTGGCCGACCCGGCCGCATTGACCGCCGCCCCGCTGGCGCTGCGCGCCCGGTGGGCGAAGGGCTCGACGGGACCGGGTGTTGGCGCGGTGCGAATAGTGACTGCTGCCGGCACCTCGTTCGTGAGGAGATCACCGCGTTCGACCGGCCGCACAGTTACACCTACCTCATCATTCGGGCGATTCCCGCGTTCATCCACGACGGCGGCACGCTGGGTCACGCCGTCGGGCGACGGCACGCACGTGGACTGGCTGACCAACTACACCCACCCCGCCTACGCCGGAGGCAAGCTCATGGAGAAGATCAGCCGCCCGATGCTGCGTTCCAGCTTTCTCGCGATCCTGGCGGGTTGCGCGAAAGCCCTGGAGAAATAACAGCCATGGTGAGCACCGATCGCGCCCGCTCCCGCACGTTCGTCGTCACCGGCGCCGCGTCGGGCATCGGCTTGGCCACCGCCCGTCGCCTGCTGGATGAAGGCGGCACTGTCATCGGCGCTGACCTGGTCTCCCCACCCGACCTCGGCCCCGATTTCAAGTTCGTGACGGCCGACGTGACCGACGAAGACGCGGTCGCAGCCATCCTGAATGCCGTGCCCGACCGCCTCGACGGGGTCGTGCATTCCGCCGGCGTCGCGGGAGGCGGTCCGGTCCATCTGCTCCCGCGCGCCGAATGGGACCGGGTGATCGGGATCAACCTCACCGCCACCTTCCTGGTAGCGAAGGCCGCGGTGGCCCGGATGATCGAACAACCCCGCGTCGACGGCGAGCGGGGCTCGATCGTGACGCTCGCCAGCATCGAGGGCCTGGAAGGTACCGCGGGCGGCAGTTCATACAACGCGGCCAAGGGCGGCGTTGTGCTGTTGACCAAGAACATTGCGCTCGACTACGGACCAAGCGGCATCCGGGCCAACGCGATCTGCCCGGGCTTCATCGAAACGCCGATGGCCCAGGGCGTGTTCTCGATGCCGGGGATGGAAGGTCCGCTGGCCTCGATCACCAAGGAACACGCGCTGCAACGGCTGGGGCAGCCCGAAGAGATCGCGGCGGTGGCGGCCTTTCTGTTGTCTTCCGACGCTTCCTTCGTTACCGGTCAGGCGATTGCCGTCGACGGTGGCTACACGGCCGGCCGCGATCATGGCGTGGTTGCGCTCTTCGGGTTCCCGAATAACAACGTGAGGGAAGAGGAAACACCAATGACTTCGACATCTAAGACAGCCGAGGCCAGCGGCCAGGTCGTTGCTGTGGCCCAAGGGATGCGGGACCTGGTGCGCGCCGAAGCAGCCGAATCCGAGCGGCGGCGCACGCTCACCGACGCGATTGTCGATGAGATGTGGGCCAGCGGCCTGATGTCGGCGTTCAACCCCACCGTTGCCGGAGGCGTTGAACCGTCGTTCGCCGAGATGATCGAGACGTGGATCGAAATGGCTTGGCAGGACGGCTCGTTCGGGTGGATCGGGATTGCGAACCTGCCGTCGTCGTTCGCGGCGGCGGCGTATCTGCCCGATGAAGGTTTCGCCGAGGTGTTCACCGCGCATGACAACCACGTCACCATGGGAGGCCAGTTCTTTCCCAACGGGCAGGGGACTGCCACCGACGGCGGTTACCGGTTGAGCGGATCGTGGAGCTTTGGCTCAGGCATCGGCCATTCGCAATACATCGCTGCCGGGTTTTTCCCGATGGACAACGGCGAGATGCGCTGGGTCAGCGAAGGCATTCCCGACATGCAGGTGGCCGTGCTTCCGCGCGACGATATCTCGTTCGACGACGGCTGGTACGTGCAGGGGCTCAAGGGAACTGGATCCTATGACTACAGCGCCCGGGATGTGTTCGTGCCGCATTGCCGGACGTTTCGCACTGTTCGCTCGTGAGCCGCGTCGGGGTGCCTCGCCGGCCACCCGGATGGGGTTGATGCCGGTCACCGCCGCCGGTCACGCGTCGTGGGCACTCGGGGTCGCCAAGAGCATGCTCGACGACGTCGCCGAATTGGCGGCGACGAAATTCCGGATGAGTGACATGGCGGCGCTGGCCAGCCGCCCGACCTTCCAGAAAGGGCTGGCCAACCACGTCGCGGCGTGGCGGGCCGCCCGTCTTCTGGTGTTCGACGCGTTCACCACCGCCGAGGCCGCGGTCGCCGCCGGCGAAGAACTGACCCCGACCTTGCGTGCAGACATGCGGGTGGCCGCCGTGCACGCCACCGATACCGCTCGAAGCTGCGCGGAATGGGCGCATCTGGTGGCGGGAACCAGCTCGATCCGCGAAGGCAGCCGCCTGGAGCGTGCCTTCCGCGACATGTACACCGGCACCCAGCACGCCTTCATCAGCGAGAAGGTCGCGATCGACGTCGCGCAGATCTGGCTCGGCATCATCGAGGACCAGTTCGGCCTCTGAGTCTTTCGGCTCGCCCACGAGTCGGTCCACGACGTCGGCCAGGCCGGCGAACCCCGGGGATGCTGCCATAGCGGTCGCCATTCGCCGGCTCGCCTCGCGATACCGCGGCTGCTCCAGCACCGCGAGGATGTTCCTGCGCAACGCCCTCGGCGTGGGTTGCTCGGTCCGGAGCCGACGCCCGACGCCCGACCATGCGACCCGCGCACCGACCTCGGGCTTGTCCTCCTTGCCGCCGGTGGCGACGATCGGGACGCCATAGCGCAACGCGTACTGAACTCCGCCGTATCCGCCGTTGGTCACGTACACATCGGTGCGTGGTAACAGCTCATCGTAGGGGAGATATATTGCCGCGCGGGCATTTTCCGGCAACGTGGGCAGTGTGTCGAGTGGGCGGCCGCCGGTGCTGACCACGACCAGTAAGTCCTCGTCGGCCAGGCCCTCCAAGGTGGGCGCGATGACTTGCCGGAAGTCGGTGTTGGCGAGGGTTCCTTGGGTGACGTGGACTACGGGCCGTGAGCCGTCCAGCTCATGCCACCAGTCGGGTAGTGCAGCCTGCGCGCCGGTGGCCCTGAGTGGCCCGACGAAATGCAGTGTGGCAGGCGCATCCGAACGCGGGTATTCGAAAGCGGGCACGGTGAATTGCACGATCGCGTCGGCTCGGCCGCCCCAATCCACGTGCGAGCACGGCAACGGCTGACCGTGCACCTGGCGGTAAAGATCATCGCCAATCCGGTTGACTGTCCGCAGTATTCGACGATTGACCGCGGCCAGCGCGGCGTTGCGCCGCCTGTTGCCCCACCGGGTGGGTTGTAGACCCATGCCGAACGGGGCTACGTCGGCGCTGGCGATCGGCAGTGGCGCGATTCCGCACATGATGACTGGCGGGCGGGCCGGGCGCTGGTGTCCGCCCACGATGGCGGCGCCGAGGAAGAGGGGGTCGGTCAGGACGACGTCAGCCGGTTGTGCCGCGTGTGCGGCCACGAGGGTCTCGTACTGGGCTGTTGCCGGGCGCACGAGGACATGCTCCATGTCGTGCGCGATTGCTTTGACTCCCTTTAACTTTGGGCGATCGGGGAATCGTTCCAAGAAATTGCGATCGTCGAAGTCGGCCTCGGGTGGCAACGGGATATACGACGCGCCGGTCGCGACGACCTGGTCGGTGAAGCGGGCACCGGTGATGAACCGCACGTCGTCGCCGCGCTCGACGAAACCACGGGCGATCGCCAGCATCGGCATCACGTGGCCATGGGCAGGGATGCTGGCGATCACGACCGATGTCATGCGGTGCCTCCTGGGTCACTTCACTACGCAATGATAGTATTCATTCCTATGGCTCCGCAGTCAATATCGGACAAGACCAGTCGCCGGGGGCGGGTGTACCGGTCGGAGCTGCGGCAACAGCAAGCGGAGCAGACCCGCTCGCGGGTGGTCGCCGCCGCCGCGGAGCTCTTCGGAGAACTCGGTTACGCTCGCACAACCCTGGCGAAAATCGCTGACGCAGCAGGTGTTTCGCCCGAGACCGTGCAAGGACATGGCCCCAAGGCCGGCCTGATGATCGCGGCCATCGAGTACGCCGCCTTCGGCGTGGCCGACGAAGAGGACGTTTTCAAGCTCGAAGTCGGCCGTCGATTCCTGGCCCTACCCGACCGTGATGCGGCTCTGGACTATCTCGCCGCTGCCCAAACCGAGGCGCACGAACGGACCGCCCGACTGGGGCGGGCACTGTTCGGGGGCGCCGGCGCCGATCCCGAACTCGATCGCTACCTCGCAGACTTCATCGCCGGCATCGACACTCAGATGCGGCGGGTTCTGGGCGTTTGTCGCGACCGGGGCTGGCTGCGTGAGGATCTGGATTTCGACGAGATCGTCGAAACGGGCGGGGTCATCTGCAGCGTCGAAACCTACCTCCGGATCGCGCACCGCGACGGATGGACCGCGCCGCGCTATCGAAAGTGGTTGCGGCGCATGCTGGCTGAGACAGTCTTTCGCTGACGGGCGCCGATCTCAGTCCCCGTGGCCTTTGTGCTTCCTGCCCGGGTGAACCGGCGCCGGCGGAGGTGGCGGGGGCGGCTCGACCGGGCTGCTGCTGATCACCGCAGGGGTTGTGGGCGTCGGCGGTGGCAGGGGAGTCGTGGTGGTGGCCGGTTGGGGCGGCGACGACGTCGGGGGACTAACCGCAAGCAAGATGACCGCCAGCACGAACGCGGCGAAGATCGCTGCCGCCCACAGGTTGCGCTTTAGAGCGGTCGACACCGGCCGCAGCGCCGGCGCTGCCATGACCAGCGTGGGCGGGCGGACGGGGTTGGGCGGGGGGTGCGCGCCGGCCAGCGCGGCTCGCATCGCGTCAGCCCGGTGGAACTGCTGTGCCGGGTCACGCGCCATCGCCATTTCGATCGCGGTGGCGAGGCTCGGCGGCACATCGGGGCGCAGCGCGGCCAGGGGCGGCGGTGATTCGTGCAGGATCGCGTGTGCCACCGCGCCCAGCTCCTCCTGCGGGAAAGGCCGCCGCCCGGTCAACGCCTCGTAGCCCACGACGCCGACGGCATACAGGTCGTCCGCCGCGGTGGCGGGCTTCGCGGTCAATCGGTTAGGGCTCAGATAGGCCATCGTGCCGACGATTTGTCCGGTCATCGTGTTGGCGACGCCCGTGGTCTTGGCGAGGCCGAAATCGGCCAGCTTGGTTTCGCCCGCCGCGGTGAACAGGATGTTGCCCGGCTTGACGTCGCGATGCAGGATGCCGGCGTCGTGCGCAACGGCAAGAGCCGCGAGTACGTCGTCGAGGACGGCGTGCACGTAAGCCGGGTGCAGCGGCCCGCGGGCGATGTGATCGGCCAGTGATACGCCCGGTAGGCGTTCCATCACGATGAACTGCAGCCCGTCGTGGTCTCCGATGTCGTGGACAACGACGATATGCCGACTGCTGAGGGTCGCGACCGCGCGCGCCTCGGTCTCAAACCGCTGGCGGTTCTCTGGCCGGGCGGCTACCCCGGGGTTGAGCAACTTGATCGCGACTGGGCGGTTCAGCTTCAAGTCCCAAGCGTCGTGCACCTCGGCCCAGGCACCGCGGCCCAAAACGCCCCGGAGTTCGTAGCGGTCGGAGAGGGGCGCGCGAGGCGCCATCGGTACAGCGTCAGCGCCACGCGCACGGCGATACTCAGTGCTTAATGGCTGTGTGTCCATCCCGCCCGCTCGTGTTCTCCAAGCTGCCAACCCGGATCACTGCAACGCCACGACCGGCACCGACGCAACAATCGCAGTTTTCTGCTTCACCCGGTATAACCAAGCGCCCCGAGCCTGAAACGTGCGGTGCGGCCCTACGGCGTTGCGGCCGCAGGGGAGAGCCTTTAGCGGCGGTCGAGCAGCGCCCGACCCATCCGCGACACGGCCTCGGTCAGAATGGCTTGCGACGTCGCGAAATTTATCCGCACATGCCCGGCCCCGCCGGTTCCGAACACGTGGCCGGAGCTGAGCACGACCCGGGCGTGATCTAGGAACCAGCGCGCCGGCCCGGACAGATCCGACACCACCGCCAGGCCTTCGCCGATCTGATCGTCGAATGCGAGCTCTCGGCAGTCCAGCCACGCGAGATAGGTGCCCTGCGGGCGCAGTAACCGCACGCCGGGCAGGTTCGCTGCCACCAGCTCGGCCAGCAAGTTGCGGTTCGCGTCCAGACCCTGCAGCAGCGCGTCGAGCCAATCGCCGCCGCTCCGGAATGCCTCGGTGTGCGCGATGATGCCCAGGTGGCTGGGGCCGTGACTGACCTCCTCGGGTAGCCGGCTCAGGTCGGCGGCCGCCTCGGCACCGGCGATCGCCAGGGCCGCTTTGACTCCGGCCAGGTTCCACGCCTTGGACGCCGACATGACGGCAAATGCCCCCTCGGCGCCGGGCACGCTCAGGTACGGCGTGAACCTTACCCCGGACAACACCAGCGGAGCGTGTATCTCGTCGGACACCACCCGGACTCCGAATCGGCGCGCCCGGTCGGCGACCCCGCCCAGTTCGTCGGCGGTGTGCACGGTTCCGGTGGGGTTGTGCGGGTTGCAGAGCAGGTAGGCGACGTTCCCGGTTGGTCCGGTGGCGCGGCGCGCGTCGGCGAAGGTGTGCTCCAGCACATCCAGATCGATCCGGCCATCGGGGCCCAGCGGGGCTTCGATCACCCGGCGGCCGTCGTGCGAGACGAACGCGTAGAACGGCGCATACACCGGTGAGTTGACGACGACGGCGTCACCGCGATCGGTGACCAGGCGCAGCATCTCGACGACACCGAGCATGACGTCCGGAACGATGGCCGTGCGGGCGACATCCAGGCCGTGCCAGTCCCACCGCTGCGCGGCGAATTCACTGACCGCCGCGGCGTAGCCGGTTCCGTAGGGGTATCCGGTGTCGCCGTTGTCGATCGCCCGATGGAGCGCGCCGATCACCGTCGGGGCGAGCGGCACATCCATCTCCGCGACCCATAGCGGCAGCACGTCGGCGGGGTGCGCACGCCACTTCATGCTGGTGCGGCCACGCAGCTGATCCAGCGTGAGTTGCTCGAGTGGATTAGGCGTCGGTGCGCTCACGGGAACTTAGGCTACGCTAACTAAATTGACGTATACGGCGTTTTCATCGGGACTCTGCTGATCGGCCTGCGCGAAGGCCTGGAGGCGACGCTCATCGTGAGCATCGTCGGCGCGTTCCTCAAACGCAACGGTGTATCGGCCCGACCGATGTTCGCGGGCGTCGCGTTGGCCGTGCTGATCAGCGTCGCGGTCGGCGTCGGCTTGGACCTGTTCTCGACGAACCTGCCGCAGGCGCAGCAGGAGATGATGGAGACCGTCATCGGCGCCATCGCCGTGGTCTTCGTGACGTCGATGATCATCTGGATGAACCGCAATTCCAGCCGGCTCAAAGGCGAACTGGAGCGCGAAGCGCAACAGGCGATGACCCGGGGCGGTTCGCTGGCGCTGGTCGTCATGGCCTTTCTCGCCGTGCTCAAGGAAGGCTTTGAAACTTCCGTGTTCCTGCTGGCCGCCGCGCAGACCTCGCAGGGCAACCGCTGGTTCGCCGTGCTCGGCGGAGTTGCCGGGATCGCGGTGTCGATCGGGATCGGCGTCGCCTTGTATGTCGGCGGATTGAAGCTGAACATCGGCCGCTTCTTCCGCGTCACCGGCGTCTTTCTGGTGCTGATCGCCGCCGGATTGGTGCTGACCGCGCTGCGCACCGCACACGAGGCCGGCTGGGTCACCATCGGTCAGCAACAGGTGTTCAACTTCGCCTCGTGGATGCCGGCCAACTCGGTGCGCGGCGCGCTGATCACCGGGCTGTTCGGCATACCGGTAGATCCCCGGCTCGTCGAAGTCCTCGGCTGGCTGCTCTATGCGGTGCCCGTGCTGGTCGTCTTCTTGTGGCCCGCGCGGCTTGGCGCGGCGCCGCACACCCGGCGCCGGCTACTGGCCGGCACCGCGGCCGCGCTGCTGATCGGCGCGGCGATACTGGCGATCATGGTGCCCAACGCTGATTCTCCCGCGGTCGCGCAGCCGCGCACGGTGACTGATCGCGTCGGGCACCCCGCCACCGTGTCGCTGTCGTGCGCGCCGGACGGATGCTCGCTGTCGTCCACAAATACCCGCATCGCGCTCACCGCGGCCGGCGACGACGTGGTGGGCGGCGTGCCGGTGCGGGTGTGGCAGGCCACCGTGGCGAGCGATCCCGGCGGCGCTCCGACGGTCACCCTGGCGGAATTGGCGAATTTGACCGGCGGCCGGCTGCCGGTGGGCGTTTCGGCCGCCCGCACCCCCGGGCCGTTCCAGGCGCAATGGTCGGCCAGCACCGTGTATACGGTGCGCGCCCAGGGCAATTCAGTCGTGAGCGCGCAAGCGGTCAGCAACCGTACCGCCGTCCTCAGCGGCGGCGGACTCGGCACGCCCAAGACCGTCAGCGTGGGCGGGCTGTCCACCGACTGGTCGACGGCCGCCGCCGACGACCAGTCGGTTGCGGCGCGGATCGCCGCCGGCACCCAGGCGCGTGCCGAGCGTCAGCTGTGGAAAGTGTGGGTTCCGTTGGTATTGGCCGCTTTTGCGCTGGCGTGCGTTATTGTCGCGGTGCGCGGCGGGCGCGCGGACGCTCAGCAGGAGAGGAGGAGTGTGGCTTATGGTGAATCCCGTCAACCGATCTCGTAGCAGTTGGGTTGCTGTCCTGGTGGCCGCGCTGGCCCTGACCGCGTGTAGCCACTCGAACACCAGCGCGCCAAAGGGCTCCGGTACCAACGCGGTCAAGGTGACGATGGCCAACAGCGGCGGCAAGGATGGTTGCCAGCTCGACACCACCAGCGTGCCGGCCGGCCCGGTAACCTTTACCGTCGTCAACACCAGCGCACCCGGGATCACCGAACTCGAGTTACTCAGGGAACAGCGCATTCTCGGGGAAAAGGAAAACCTCGCGCCCGGTCTTGACCCGGTATCGTTCACCGTCACCCTCGACGGCGGGACCTACCAAATCTATTGCCCCGGCGCCAGTAGCGAATACCAATCTCTGACGGTCACCGGGCAGGCGCCGGCAGCGCGGACCGGCACCGTGGCGACCATCCTGAGCCAGGGCACCAAAGACTATGCGGCGTATATCGTCAACGAAATCCGCCAGCTCGGCGACGCCGTGAAGGCACTCGACGCCGCCGTGCAGTCGGGCAATGTCGGGGCCGCGAAACCGGCTTACGCCAAGGCGCGTTCGTTCTATGAGCGTACGGAGGCCAGCGTCGAGGGCTTCGTCTTGCCGGGTTACGCGGTCGGCGACAACGCGGGCAACCTCGACTACCTGATCGACATGCGCGCCTCCACACCGGTGGACGCCAAGGTCGGATGGAAGGGCATGCACGCCATCGAACGCGACCTGTGGCAGGGCGGCGCGATCACCCCCGACACCAAGGCGCTGAGCACCGAATTGGTAAGCAACGTAGGCAAATTGCAAGCCACCGTCGCCAACCTGCAATACAAGCCCGAAGACCTGGCCAACGGCGCCGCCGATCTGATCGAAGAGGTGCAGAACACCAAGATCACCGGAGAGGAAGAGGCGTTCAGCCACATCGACCTGGTCGATTTCGCCGGCAACGTCGAGGGCGCCCAGCAGGCCTACGCTTCATTGCGGCCGGGACTGGAGAAGATCGACGCCAACCTGGTCAGCCAGATCGATCAGCAGTTCCAGGCGGTACTCAGCGCATTGGACGGCTACCGCGACCCGTCGGCGCTGGGCGGCTACCGAACCTACACACCCGCGCTGCAGGCATCGGACGCACCGAAGCTGACCGCGCTCATCCAACCGCTGCACCAGAGCTTGTCCTTGGTGGCGCAAAAAGTGGTTTCGGCGGGCTGACCATGACCGTAGAAGAACCGGCCGGGCCCGGAGAATCCGGCACCGTATCGCGCCGGCGGATGCTCGGCGGCGCGATGTGGGCCGGGGTCACCGGCGCGGCCGTCGGCGCCGTCGGCGGCGGATTCGCCGGCTACGCAACCGCTGCTGACCAGAAGGCCGGCGATGACGACACCGTCGACCTGCGTCGCAGCTACCCGTTTTACGGGCAGGGTCATCAGGGCGGCATCGCCACTCTGCCGCAACGCTATTGCGTGTTTATGTCCTTCTCGCTGGCCGAGGGTGCCGGGCGCTCGGATCTGCAAGCGCTGCTTGCCCGTTGGTCGGCGGCGGCCGCCGTGCTGCAACAGGGCAATCCGGTCGGCACGGTGCAGCCGCAGGTCGAGGTGCAACCCCCCACCGATACGGGGGAGGCCTACGGGCTGAGTCCCGCGAGCCTGACCGTCACGGTCGGACTTGGCCCTTCGGTGTTCGGCGACCGTTTCGGGCTCGCCGCACGACGTCCCGCGGTGTTTTCCGAACTGCCCGCGCTCAACGGCGACAACCTCGACCCACGCCTACACGGCGGCGATCTGTCGGTGCAGGCCTGCGCCGACGATCCTCAGGTCTGTTACCACGCCACCCGCAACCTCACCCGGTTGGGCCGCAACATCATCTCACCGTTCTGGCAGGTACTCGGATTCGGCCGGGCGTCGGCCGGACCAGGCCAGCGCACCCCCCGAAATCTGATGGGATTCAAGGACGGAACCCGCAACGTCAGCACCGACGCGCAGTACTCCCGATTCGTCTGGGTCGACAACGGCGACCAGCCCTGGATGAACGGCGGCACCTACCAGGTGGTCCGCAAGATCCGGATGCTGCTGGAGACATGGGACTCCGATCGAATCGGCCAGCAGCAGCAGATCTTTGGCCGCACCAAACAAGAGGGCGCGCCGCTGAGCGGCGGGACCGAATTCGATACACCGAACTTCACCACGAAAGCCCCCGACGGAACTCCGCTGATCGATCCGCGGTCCCACATCGGCTTGGCGGCAAGGGAAAACAACGACGGCATCATGATCCGTCGCCGCGCCTACAACTACACCGACGGGCTCGACGCCACCGGCCAACTCAACGCCGGGCTGCTGTTCCTCTCGTATCAAAACGACCCGGCGAACTTCATCCGGCTGCAGAACCGGTTGGGCGCCAACGACTTACTCAACGAATACATCCGCCACATCGGATCGGCCATCTTCGCGATACCGCCCGCGCCGGCCGAAGGCCACTACATCGGTCAGGCGCTGTTCAGCTGATCCACCAGGACCGCGCCGTCGGGTTGGCTCTGCAGGGTTTGCAGTGCGATGTCCAGACCTTCGGCGGTGAGGCGAACGATCTGGGCCAGCTGTTCGGGGGCGTCGGACTGCAGGTAATGATCGGCGCCCGGCACCACCCAGTAGCGGCTTCGGCGGGGCATGTCGCGCAGGTACGCCTGCCAGACATGGTTCGCCACCCGCAGGGGAGAGACGTTGTCATGCAGGCCCCACACCAGCGTCATGTTGACTGGAATATTGGAAAGCTTTTCCAGCCAACGGGTTTCGCCGTCAGCGCGCTCATTCAGATACTGGATGACGTCCGGCAGCACGCGCATGCCGTCGTCATGGGCGAAGCACTTGGCCAACGCGGCGATCTCCGGGTCCTCGAGCGTGCGACGTGGCATGTAGGTGGTCATGCCCAGCCCGGCGGCCAGCAGCTCCGGCGTCGTCGCCGACGCCGTGGCCCGCGCGGTCGCGGGATCGAGCAGGGCGGTTTGAAACGCCGTCAGGTTGGCCAGCGGCAGGTAGATGTTGGCGTTAGTCAGGATGACATCGACGGGCAGGGTCTGGTTGTCCTCGGCGAGCATGCCCAACGCGATCATGCCCACGCTGCTGCCACGGTCATGCGTCAGCATCCGGTAGTCGGTCAGCTTCCACACCTGCGTGATCGCGTGGACCAGCAGCCGCGCGTCGTCGTACAACGAATAGACGTACGGGTGTGGCGGCTTGTCGGACAAGCCGTGGCCGGGAAAGTCCAGCAGGTAGATGTCGAACTCCGCGTCGAGCTCGCGCGCCAACGCGAAGTAGTCGATGCTCGACGTCGGAAAGCCGTGCACCAACACCAGAGCCGGTGCACCCGGTGTGCCACAGCGCCGGCTGAACACCGTGAGTTCTTTTCCGTCGTTGGCGGGGGTGGTCGAGGGCCAGCGCAGCTCGGTCGCGCCGAGCTGCCAGTCGGTGAAGATATCCACGTTGCGAGCTTACGATGCTGGTCATGATCAGCACGCGGGTAATCGGGGCGGCCGAATATCGGATCAATGCCGCGGAAGGTGTGATCGATGCGCGCTATACGACATCGGAAGGCGCGACGGGCACCGGACGGGCGACGGGAAACACTGCTGACGGTTTCCCCGGGAGTTACCGCGTCCAATACTTCGACGCCGCAGGCAGATTGACCGGAGACCTCAACCTGCGGATCCAGCCCCGGCGTGGCTCCTACCAGCTGACCTGGCGGCATCGCCGCGAAAATGTCTCGCTTCCCGTCGGGATCGACGAAGTCGTTTATGAAGGCATCGGATTCCAGACCAGTGACACAACAATGACTATTGCCTATTGGATGACCGAAAAGGTGTCCTTGGCTCTCGCCCATCGGCCTCTGCTGTGAGACGCGGCCTGCCCTTGCTTCCTGACATCGCAAATGCAGATCGCTACGCCAACTTAACGATAACGAATATGCACCCGCTCGCCGTGTCGCGCGAAAATGGCGTCCAATGACCTACGAGACTTGGCCGGAGATAGGGGGATCGTGCTCACGCGGTTCCGGGCTGCCCTCGTCGTATTGCTTGCCCTGTGGATGGGCGCCGGCGTTGCCGACGCCGATCCCGGAGACTTCGCCGAAATGATCAGCCCGGATGCCTGCGAACAGCGCACGCTGGTGCTGTCCGCCTTTCCGGCCGAATCCGACGCGGTGCTGGCCCGCACCGTGCTGGACGTGAACCCGGTGGTGATCGCCAACCGCCGACACTTCTACCTCGGCACGATCGCGGGCAAGAAGGTGATTGTTTCGATGACCTACATCGGCTTGGTCAACGCCACGAATGCCACCGAGACCGCGTTGACCCGCTTCACCTGCGCGTCGGGAATTGCCATTGGGGGAGTGGTGTTTTCGGGCGTCGCCGGCGGTGCCGGACGCACCAGCATCGGTGATGTTGCCGTACCCGGCCGGTGGACGCTGAACAACGGCGCAACATTTCAGCCGGTCGATCCCGGGATGCTGGCCACCGCCCAAACGCTGTCGGTGAGCCTGTCCCCCCAGAACACCCTCGGCAATCCGCTGTGCCTGTGCCGTCATGCCCCCAACGTCAACCTGAACAACCTGGGGCGCCGGCCACAACTGTTCGTCGGCGGCGACGGTTCCAGCAGCGACAACAACAACGGCACGGCATTCCCGTGCATCCCCAACGGCGGCGACGTTTTCGGCTGCCAACCGTGCGGCGCGCCCGACCGCTCATTGCTGTACACGGGCAACTTCTTCCACGCCGTGGTGCCGTTCGTCACCCGCGGCCTGGTGAGCAACCTGGCGCTCAATGCCGCGCAGAACCCGGCCTTCGACGCGGTGGACAACGAGACGGCGGCGGCGCAGGCGGTGGCCGTGGCGCACGGCGTCCCGTTCCTGGGCATCCGCGGAATGTCCGACGGCCCCAACGACCCGGCGCATCTACCGGGCTTCCCGATCTCGTTCTTCTTCTACCGGCAGCTCGCCGCGGAGAACGCGGCGCGGGTGACCGAGGCGTTTCTGCAGAACTGGGCTGGTGCCTGAGCTTTCAGTCACATCAGCCACACTGGCCTTCGCGCGGGACGGGTGACCATTTGCCCGCCTTCCAGCGACAACCTTCGATCCGGTTGGTTACCAAGGGCTTTCCGCAGACTGTTGTCGCTGTGAGGCGGACAAAAAGGGTGCCTTCTGAGACGAGAGGCCTGTGGGGCAGGAGTGACTCGACTATTCGGGCCCGCGCCCGACCGGACGGCTTGGATCCGAACTCCATTCGGACCATGACCCCGGAAACAGCGCCGCTTCAAAGCCCCCCGCGGCAAGCGCCGCAATCACGACAGTCGCGGTAACGCCCGATCCGCAGTAGGCGCCCACGCGGTCACCGGCCTCGACGGCGCGCTCAGACAACAGCCGCCCCAGCGCACCGCCGTCGACAAACGTGCCGTCGGTCGCCAGGACGGCGGTGCTGGGCAGGTTCTTGGCACCGGGAATGTGGCCGGCGACCGCGTCAACTGGCTCGAAGTCACCGCGGAAGCGTTCGGGTGCGCGCGCGTCGAGCATCGTCACCACCCCGGCGCCGGAGTCCTCTGCCGTCAAGGTGGCTTGGCCTCCGGAATACAAATCATTATGCGGCACAGTCACATTCCCAGCCTGCGGCGTCACCTCGCCGGTCTCCAAGCTCCGTCCGGCCGACCGCCAACCAGCCAACCCGCCGTCGAGAATGCGCACGTTCGGCAACCCTGCCGCCGACAACACCCACCACGCTCGCGCCGAACCGGCCCGATTCCAGTCGTCGTACACCACCACCGGCGCGTCCTGGCGGACGCCCCACCGGCGCGCGGCGGCTTCCAGGTTGCGCCCCGACGGCAGCGGGTGGCGACCCCGGCCGTCGATCGCGTGGTCGCTGAGTTCGTCCTCCAGCGACACATACACCGCACCGGGAAGATGGCCCTGCCGGTAGGTGCCCCGCCCATCGGGCTCGTCGAGTCGCCAGCGCACATCCAGGATCGACACCGGATCGCCGGCGTCGAGCAGCTCGGCCAACTCTGCCGCGGTGATCAGCACTTTGTCGCGTGCATCCACGGGTTCACCTCCTTGACTTCGGTGCGGGCACCAACGAGCCTACGGTGCATGGGACACAGGCTTCGGGTGGCGCATATGGGCACCGGCAACACCGGATCGATCGCCCTTCGGCAGGTGCTGCGCTCGCCGCGGTTGCAGTTGGTCGGGCACCTGGTGCATAGCCGCGACAAGGCCGGTCAGGATTCCGGCGAGTTGGTTGGGAATCCCGCAGCGGGCGTCACCGCGACCGACAGCATGGCAGAGTTCCTCGCGCTCGACGCCGATTGCGTCACCTACTTCGCCGCGGTTTCGGGGCGCGACGGCGACGAGATCGTGGATCAGTTGTGTGAGCTTCTGGCGAGCGGGAAAAACGTTGTCACACCGTCGTATCCGGCACTGTTTCATCCGGCATCGCTTGACCACGCCGCGCGGGAGAAGCTGCAAGCGGCATGCCAGCGGGGCAACAGCTCCGTGTTCGCCACCGGCATCGCGCCGGGCTTCGCCAGCGATATGTTGGCCGTACACGCGGCGAGCATGACCGAGCGACCGACGAAAGTGACTGTCCAGGAGCGGATTCCCTGCGGGGGCTACCACCTCCTGGGGTTCTTCGAAATGATGGGCTTCGGTCGAACACCCGAGCAAGACGCCCAGGTGTATCCGCCGGGAGCGATGATCGCTCACCTGGCGCCGCCGTTACGGCTGCTGGCCCAAGGGCTTGGCTGGACGATCGACGAGATCCGCGAACGTCGCGACGTGGCGCTTGCCAAGCGCCACTACAGTTTCGAGGCCGGCGAGATTCCACCCGGCACCATCGCCAGTGTCCGGATGAGCTTCCACGGCATCGTCGGCGGCGAGCCGCGGGTGCAGTTTTCGGCGATCTGGTCGATGCCCGACGAACCGGTCGAGGACTGGCAGCCGACCATCCCCGCCGGTAGCGCGACCCGGCGGCTGACCCGGATCACCGTCGAGGGCGACCCGCCGGTTCAGGTCGACTTCGCGCTCAACGGCGGCGACCTGCCCGGGTCGGAGGCCACCGCGGCCCGGGTGGTCAACGCGATCCCGGCGGTCTGCGCGGCCAATCCGGGCATCCTCAGCGGTCTTGACCTCGTCATCCCCGCGCAAGGAGGCTAGGCACATGGCACGTTGGTTGTATCCCTGGGTTCTCGCGATCGGCGTCGCGCTACAGATCACCACGGCGGTCCCGGCCAACGCGGTGCCCAACACGAAGTGCACGCTGACGACACCGGTTCAGGAAGTGTCGAGCGTGACTCAACTGCCGCCGGAGCTACTCAAACTGCTACCGCCCATCGCCGATGTCGGCGCACCCTTCAACGCGACCGACTCGGTCAACGACCCGACGCTGCCGTTCCGGCGCATGATTCGCGCCGGCCACCGCGGCGGGGACTGGTCCGAGGACTGGTTCCTCTGGTACGAGCACGGCGGCGTCGGATACTCCTGGCAGGCGGTGGTCGCACGGGTGGTGCCTGGCGGTGAGCCGAAGGTACTGGCCAACGCGGGAACCATCTCCGACACGCTGTGCAGCCTCACCGATGGGGCATTCGCGGGTACAGTTCCGCCCTACCCGCAGGGCGCATGGGCCGCGTCAGATTTCTGAAACCTGCTGTTCACGAACAGGTTACGTCAACCTCGAACTGCAGATCGCGCATTCCGCCTTGCCCCGGTGCCAGGGCCTTGCCGACGCCGGTCACCGTGTAGGTCTTGCCCGCCTTGGTCGCGTGCACCTGCTCGGGTGATTGGACGGATTGATAGGGGAGCTGGTAATTGGCGTTCGCCGCCGTAAGCGAGATCGAAAAGCCGTTCACCCCAGGAGGATTCGCGTCTGACATGGACAACGACACATATGCCGAGTCGTCCTGCGCGCTGATGCGGGTGGTCTTATTCCCCGACTCGGGTGGCGTTGCGCTTGTCTGCCGCGGCGAGGTGCTGCAGTCGACCTTGCCGGAGATCGTGTGGCTGTGCCCGTCCACCATCACGGTGGTGTTGGTGGCAACGGGAGTCGAGCTTGGGGCCGAAGCCGGCTCCCCGTTCTTTGTGGAACAGGCCGCCGCGATCGTCCCCACCAACAAGAGCGCCGCAGCGCCGAGAACCCGCGCCGAACGTGGGTAGGGATTTGTCATGGCGATTCCTCTGCTGGCGGCCACGGCAAACAGTAGGCGGTTAAGGTCTCGACAAGGTCACGGCCAGGCGTCCCAGCGGATCATGCTTCGTAACGGCCCGGCGAAGACGGGTCGCACCGCACCCGATCGCCAGCGTTCTTCGACGAGCCCGGCCAGGGCGGCGGTCGTGGCCAGCGGGTCGTCGTCCAGGTAGACGACGGTGATGTACTGCGGATCGGTCCGCCATCCCCGGTGGGCCCGGTTCCATTCGTTGGTTGATCCGAACGTCCAGGCCCCGGCCGTACCGGGAGTGGCGAGCAGCGCCGGATAGTGCTCGGCGTGCAGCCATTGCAGCCACTGGCTGGGACGGCCCCGGAGGCCTTTAGGGGCCTCCTCGACGATCAGCAGCACCCCGCGGTGGGGCCGGAAGGGCACCACCTCCGCGGAGATCAACGCCTGCGGCGAGGACTGCCACTGCAGCAGTCGCAGCCCGGCCACCTGCAGCGACGGCCGCGTGACGGGAAAGCGGCCGTTCTCGCGCAACGCTCGGCCCAGCGCAGTGAAGTCGTCGAAGGTCTCTTCGACAGGGTCGCCGACCAGGTAGTGCACGGCATTGCCGACCTGTCCCAGCGGTCCGTCGGCCACCAAGCGATTCTCCAGGTAGTCGCCGTCGGCGATCCAGCGCAGCCCGTACACGATGCCCTGCAGTTGATATTGCTCGGGCATGTGGTCCAGCAGGTGCCAGCGCAGGTAGTCGTCGTCGGCGGCATCGGACGGCGGGGTAAGGCTGAATACGCCTGCCTTGACCCGCATCACACGCCGTTCAGCTCGGCGAGCGCCTGCAGATTCTCCAGGTAGTGCTGCAGGGAAGTGTGCCTGAAGTAGGTGCTGATGATGGTGGCGCCGTGTGCGGCCGTCTCGCCGAGCAGCTCACGCGTCCGCTCCGGCGCGTTGATCGGGTCCAGCGGTGCCGGGGGAGGCAGCACAACCTCGAATCCGGGCCGAAGCTCGAAGCGGCCCAACCAGTCTCGGGCTTGCTGCAGGCTCACGGCGAACGGAGCCCAGCCGTCGGCCAAGTTCACGGCCCGGCGCAGCGAACGCAGCGTGCGGCCGCCGATCCAGATGGGCACCCGTTGCTGAACCGCGCACGGGTCGACCACCATGCCGCCGAAGGAATAGAACTCACCCTGGTACGCGGGCTCGGGCACCGACAGGCACGCGCGCAGCGCCCGCAGCGCGTCGTCGCCACGCGGCCCGCGGTCCTCGAATGGGGCGCCGATCAGGTCGAATTCCTCTTTGAGACTGCCGACGCCCACGCCCAGGATGAGCCGGCCGTTGCTGACGGTGTCCAGGGTGCCGTAGCGCTTGGCGATCTCCAGCGGGTGGTGATACGCGAGGACAAGTACGTTGGTGGCCAACCGAATTCGCTGGGTGCGCGCGGCCAGGTAGCCGAAGGTCGCGAGCGGGTCCCAGTAGCGCGCGCCGCGGCGGTTCAACTCGGCGGCGGGCAGCGCGACGTGCTCGCTGCAGGTCAGGTGGTGGTAGCCGAGTCGGTCTGCGGCCTCAGCGATCTGGGCCACATCCTCGATCCTGCCGGTTTTCTCCCAGTCGCCACTGGTGCCCGGAAACATGGTCACCACCGGGGTGGCCACCGACAGCTTTGCGATCGCGGCGCTCATCGCGGTAGATTCTAACAGCGCTCGAATCATTTCGAACTGAGCTCGAATGTAACCGGAGGTGCATGGTGCCAACAGCGGTACGGCGGGCCTACGGCGATCTCGACCGCGCCCAGGTGGTGGCGTCCCTGCACACGCTGGCGCGCCGCGTCGGCGTGCAGCAAGTGACCATGCGCGAGCTGGCCGCCGAACTCGGCGCCGCCGTGCCCTCGGTGTACTACCACGTTCCGGGTAAGCAAGCCGCACTCGATCTGCTCGCCGAATCCGTGCTCGCCGAGATCCCGGTTCCGCAGGCCGGCCCGTGGGACGCCCGGCTCACCGAACTCTACTGTGCCGCTCGCGAAGTCATCCTCAGCGTCCCTGGTATCGCCGGCATCCTGCAGACCGGCGGCGGCGGGGAGCGCGCCCGTCGCCTCGACCGGCTCAGCCGCGCGCTGCTCGCCGAAGCCGGACTCTCGAAACCCGTTGCCACCGCCGCTCACACCGTGCTGTACACCTACCTGCTCGGCTCGGTCAGCCTGGAGGAATCCCGCGGAAAGCGTCAGGCCGCCGCCCGTTTTCGCGCCGGACTCGACGTCATAATCGCGGGAATCGTCGGGATTAGAGCCTCATGAGCGTGCCGAAGTTGCGGTCCCTGGTCGTGGAGAACCAGGACACCGAAGCCGGCCGCGACGCCGCGGCGGTGCTGGACCCCGACACGTTCGTCGCCGGCGCCCCGTTCGACGCGTTGGCCCGGCTGCGCGCCAACTCGCCGGTGCATCCCGTGCAATTGACCGGATTGCCCCGGGCGTGGCTGCTCACCCGGCACGCCGACGTGCGACTGGTCAGCCGCGACACCGACACCTTCACCAGCAGCAAGGGCAACACCCTGGTCGAGGTCGAGGCGGCGCCGACCTCGGCGATGCTGCCCGGCATCGACCCGCCGCGTCACGTGCACTACCGCAAGCTGATCAACCAGGGCTTCACCGTCCGCAACGTGCAGCGCCTGGAGTCGCGGATGCGCACGGTGGCACGCGATATCGTCGCCAACATCGTCGCCAAGGGCGAATTCGACGCCGTCCCAGACATTTCCGCGGAGATGTCGCTGCAGGTGATCGCCGACGTGCTGGGCGTGCCGGCCGAAGACCGGATGGCGGTCTTCAAGTGGAGCAACGCCATCGGCAGCCTGGGCATCGAGGACCCCGACTACGCGCCCACGCCGCAGGCGCTCGGGCAGGCCGCCACCGAAATGTTCACCTACTGCGGCGAACTCGTGGCACACCGACGCAAGCACGGCCTGACCGACGACATCTTGTCGGCGTTGCTCGCCGCGGAGGTCGACGGTGAAAAGCTCAACCGTGACCAGCTCAACGAGTTCTTCCTGCTGCTGGCCATCGCCGGCAACGAGACCACCCGAAACACGCTCAGCCACGGGATCTTGGCGCTGTCGCAGCATCCCGAGCAACAGGCCCTGCTGGCCCGCGACGCGCAAGCGATCAAGCCCGCGGTGGAGGAATTGCTGCGCTGGGCCACGCCGGTGATGCACTTCCGCCGCACCGTCACCCGGGACGTCGAGATCCGTGGTCAACGCATCCCGGCGGGCGACTGGGTGTTGATGCACTATCTGTCGGCCAACCGCGACGAGGAGGTGTTCGAGCGCGCCGACGAATTCGACGTCACCCGAACCGAGTCCGGTCACGCCGCGTTCGGCGGCGGGGGAGTTCACTTTTGTCTGGGTGCTCAGCTGGCCAGGCTGGAACTGCGGGTGATGCTCGAAGAGCTGTACCCGAACGTGCCCGGCCTGACGGTCACCGGGCCACCCGACCGGCTACGGTCGTCGTTTTTCCATGGCATCAAACGACTTCCGTGCGCCGTGGGCCACTAAAGGGCGGTTAGCCCGTTTCCAGAGAGCCGAGCAACCGCACCTCTTCGAGGTCCAGCGTGGCCTGCAATTCGCGCAGCACGATGTCGTCGATCTGGTGCTGGTCCCGCAGCTGGGTGATGGCCTGGCGTTTGTGATCGAGCACGCCCAGCCGCACCTTCCGCACCAGATCGCCCTTCTCGGCCAGATCATTGGGCGCATCCGGATCGCCTTGGGCTTGGATGATCGCGGCGTGTTCTTCGTATTCCTTCTTCAGCCGCTTGTACAGATCCTCGTCGACACCCACTTCGGTGGCGACCGTCGGTAAGGCTTCGATGGCGGCTTGGGCGCCACGGCAGCGGGCCAGTTGCAATTCCTCGGCGCGGGCGACATCTTCGGGCAGCCGGGCCCACCGGACGACGAAGGGCAGCGTGCTGCCTTGGAAGAGGACGGTCACCAGAATCACGAATACCACGACGAAGATGATCAGGCTGCGGTCCGGGAACGGGGCGCCGCTATGTCCGGTCACCGTCGGCGTCGTGGTCAGCGGGACGGCCAGCGCCGCGGCCAGCGACACCGCGCCGCGGAATCCCGACCAGCTCGTCACCAGGCGCTGACGGAAGCCGACGTTGCGGGACTCCCTTCGGAAGGTTTTGTCGACGCCGCGGCCTAAGACGGTGGTGATTTCCACCAAGGCAAACCGGGTCACGATGATCACCCCGGTGACCGCGAGAGCCAGCAAGACCGCGTGGCGGAGGCCGCCGTCGACGTGGGCGATGCCGTGCAGGGCGCCGGGGATCTGGACTCCGACGAATACCCAGAGCGAGCCGTTGATGAGGAATGTCGAAATGTCCCAGAACGCGAACGCCTGTAGCCGCGATCGGGCCCGGATCACCTTTGGGCTGACGTAGGTGATCACCAGGGCGGACACCAGGACGGCGACGACGCCGCTGGTGTCACATGCTTGGGCGAGCAAGAACGCAGCGAACGGGGTGAGCAGGCTCAGCGCCCCTTCCTCCATCGGCGCGTCGATGCGTAGCCGCAATAGCGTCACCAGCCCGCCGACGAGCAGTCCCGCGATGATGCCGCCCGCGTAGGACTCGATAAAGCGCCAGGTCAAAGCGCCCGGGCTGACCGCCGACCCCCCGACGGCGACGGAGACGGTGACGCCGAAGAGCACCAGCGCGGTGCCGTCGTTCATGATGCTCTCGGCCTTCAGCACGGTCAGGGTCCGGCGTGGCAGTTTTTTCGCCAGGCCGGCCACGGCGGCGGCGTCGGTGGGGGACAGCACGGCGCCCAGAACCGCCGCCGCATGTGACTCCATGCCCATCGCTCGGGCCGTCCACGACACCGTCACCGCGGTGGCGATGACCAGGCCGATGCTGGTCATCGCGATCACGCGCAGGTTGGCGCGGATCTCACGGAAGCTGGTGTTCATGCTCTCCCAATAGAGGATCGCCGGCAGGAACAACAGCAGGACGAGTTCGCCGTCGATGTGGATGCCGGCGAACCGAGGGATCAGTCCGAGCAGCGCGCCCAGCAGGATGAGCAGAACGGGTGGACCCACGCGATAGCGCTGGCCCACCAGTGTTCCGAAGAGCACGGTGGTGACAAGCGCAACGATGACGATGAGCGCAAACACGTGCCCATCTTTGCGTATGGCTTGGTTGGCTGCTGGTCGAGTGTGGACTTGATGAACGCAAAACCGCCAGAAACGTACGTCAAGTCCACATTCGGCACATTAAGTGCAGTCGCAGCAGTCCCCGCACTCGCAGCAGCAGTCGCAGCCGTCGCAGCAGCAGATGCAGCTGCTCCCGCCACCGCCCTTCTTGGGACCGGGCGCGGCAGGTACCTCACCTTGGCCTTCGGGGTAGGGGTAGCCGGCGCCGACCGGTTGTTGGTTGCCGAAGTTGATGCCCTCTTGATCGCCGTGCGGTGTTCCGCCACGCATCGTGTACCCGGCCCCGCTGAACGTGCGGGTGATTGCCCGGCGCACCTCGCGGGTCAGCAGCCGGTGGGGCAGGCGTCCGTCGGTGAAATCCACGTCGGCCAACGCCAATTCGATGCCCAGCGCTGCGTCGTCGCACAATGTGCGAACCTCGGCGACGGATGTTCCGGTGGCGGCCAACGGATTCCATTTCCCGCGTGCCACGTCGTCGTGGTAGTCCTCGACCGCGTCCAGTAGGTGTGCGACCCGGCCGAACAGCTGCCCGACCTCACGCAGCGGCGCCTCGTTGTCCGGGCGCCCGGCCAGCACCGCGGTGTGTGCGAACGCCGCGGCGACGGCCGTCTCGGTGGGCTCGGTGACCAGCAGCACCGAGCTGCCCGGACCCGCGGTCGCCTCCAGCTCCGCCTGCCGGTCCATCGCGGCGACCAACACATTCGTGTCGAATCCCAGGCGGTGGCCGGCCTCGGTGCCCTGGCGCACCCACCGCTCGGCGACACGGCGCGCGGCTGGTCGCACCCCGAGCGCACCGACCATGCCGTCGCGGTCGTCGACGTGGTCGCGTACCCGCGCGGCGGCCAGCGCCAGCGACACCACCGCGGCCAGCCGCGCACTGTCACCCGTCGCCACATCCGCGCGCTGCATCTTGCGCAACGGGCAGCGGCCGGCCTTCCGCCGCCCCGGCTGCCCTTCGGTCTGCGCTTCGACCAACAGGGAAACCACTAACCCGTCATAGTTGGTGGCGACCCGTGCCGCCTGGCCGTAGTCGTCGCGCAGGGCCAGACACAGCCCACACAATTGGGCTTGCCACACGTCTGCGAGTTCACCGCCGAGCCGATGACGGCAGGGCCGAATGATGCCAAACATGCACCGAAGCTACCGGACTACGGGCGCGCCGCGGGACAGGCTCTCGGGAAGTCGACCATTTGCTGGCCGAGCCGTGATCCGAGAGAGCAAGAGGATTATTGTGCCAGTGTGAGGACCAGGCCGTTTCTGCTCGTCGTCATGCTCGTCGCATCGGTGGTGTTGGGTGTCGCGAGTTGCTCGAAAGGGGCCCCGCAGGCGACCAAAACCATCGAAGTACCGATGGACGATGTGTTGAATGGGAGCGACATCAACCGCGATGTGACGTTCGCGGTCGGCAACACATTGAAGGTGGTTTTGGGCTCGAACCACACCACTCCATACCGTTGGCAGGCTGACGCGAAGATCGGCGACCCCGCCATCGTGAAGCAAACCAGTCACGAGTTTGTCCAGCCACATACCGATGACCATCGGATGGGAGCGCCCGGCACCGAGGTCTGGATGTTCACGGCGCTGAAGACCGGGGCGACGACGATCGCGACCACCTACGCCACCTTCGTGGGCGGCGACAACACCCCGACATGCACGTTCACCGCGAAGGTGACCGTGCAGTAGTGCGTTTGCATTGGCCCAAATTCAGCAACGTGCCTGCGGAGCTGCGCGAGCAAATCGGGGCCGAGGGCGTCATCTTCATTGCCGACAAGGTCGGCGTCACCAAGCGCTTCAGCGGGCACGTCCCGGGCGTCTATTCGGCCGCCGGCGTCTCGCGCTACGTGGGCGCATTCTGCTTCAGCGCCGCGCGGATCGTCGCCACGTTCCCCACTCGCGGGGATCAGAACCTGCGGTCCATCGACTGCTCGTGGGACGTTGACGACGGGCCGGCGACCGCGTCGATCACTGAGAAGGGTCTGCTGATCGAGATCGACTTACGAGCGGTTGACGCCGCCTTCAGCGGCACGATGAAGCTGAACTACAAGCGAAAGATCCCCGGCGAGGTGCTGGGTGCGCTGCCGACTCGGACGCTGGCGTTTCCGATCGAGCCGATCTTCGTCTACCGCGCGGCCGGTGTGCGGCCCAAGTAATCCCATCGGCAACATGAGTACCGTCCGCGACCCGGTAGGTGATTTACAAACTCGATATCGCCGGTGATATCGAGTTTGAAAGTGACCTATTGGTTCCCCGGCCTCACGGGCAGACCTGCGTTCTCCAGTCACTGATCGTTTTGTCCATCTGATCGGCATTCGGGTCGGACGCTTGAACGCCAACCGTGGTGACAAAGTGTTCGATGGCTTGCTTCACCGAGTCAGGCGGATTTGCCTTCTCCAGAATGTCGGCTGCCGAGCGGGCGGCCTGCGGGGTGGTCGCCATGGTGAGGTTCATCTGAGATCCGGTCAGCCCCAAACACGTTTCCGGATCCAGTTTTCCGGGATCCGCATTCGCGGGCGCGGCGAGAACCAGCGCACTCGCGACGGCGACAGATGCAACGACAATTTTCATGCACTCTCTCGATTCTGGTTAGCTATTGCCCGGTCTGGTCGGCATTCAGCACCCAGCGCCCAAATCGCCACAATCCGTCCTGCTTGACCGCGGTGAACTCGTAGCATCCGGTGATCTCGGCCGACGGCGGCCCGCCGTCGCGGATCGCGAAAACCTGGAAGTAGCAACGCCCGGTCGCCTCAGTGGCGGTTTGGCTGGTGAACCAGATCGAGTTTAACGCGTGACGACGCTGGTTGTTCTCGGCCTGGAACGCCGCTTTCCGAGCTCGCAGCAGTGGCATCACGGTCTCGATACCTGATGACACGTCGCCGCCGCCAAACCACAGAACGAGCTCCGGTGATGCGGTGAATAACGCGCGGAATTCGTCCAGCCGGTCCTCGTCGTACGTGTGGGCATAGGCGCCGAGCAAGTTGATGATCGCCAGCCGGTCGGCTGCGTCGAAGCCCTCAACCGTCACAGGAGCAGAATAACCAGATGACCACCGTGGATTTCCACTTCGACCCGATGTGCCCCTTCGCCTACCAGACGTCGCTGTGGATCCGCGACGTTCGCGCGCAAACGGGAATCACCATCGACTGGCGGTTCTTCAGCCTCGAGGAGATCAACCGCGAAGAGGGCAAGAAGCACCCGTGGGAGCGTGACTGGTCCTACGGCTGGTCGTTGATGCGGATCGGTGCGCTGCTGCGCCGGACCGACATGGCGCTGCTCGACAAGTGGTACGCCGCGATAGGCCACGAGCTGCACACTTTGGGTGGCAAGCCCCACGACCCTGAGGTTGCGCGACGGATGCTCGGCGACATCGGCGCCGACCCGGCGATTCTCGACGAAGCGCTGGCCGACCCGACCACCCACGACGACGTCCGCGCCGAGCACCAGCGTGTGGTCGACGCGGGTGGATACGGCGTCCCGACGCTATTTATGGACGGACAGTGCCTGTTCGGACCGGTCCTCATCGATCCGCCGACCGGGCCGGCCGCCCTGAAGCTGTGGGACGTCGTCACCGGCATGGCCGAGCTGCCGCACGTCTACGAACTGCAGCGGCCCAAGTCAGCGGCCGATGCCGAGCTCATTGGTAAGTCCCTGCGGCCTTACCTCGACGGCCGCGACTGGGTCAGCATTAACCGCGGTGAAGTCATCGACGTCGACAAGCTGGCCGGCCGAACCTAGACCATCGCGAACGGCGGCGCCTTGAGGCCAATTGCCAAGGCGCCGGCCAGTTCTCGGCTCGCGTCGTAGTCGAAAATCACGTGCCCGCTGAGCACGTCGACGTCGCGTTTGGCTCGCTGCAGCGGGTTGTTCAGGAAGTGCGCGCTGGCGCCCGACGCCTCGAGCAGGCCGCCGATCACCAAGCGTGATTCCCGCACGATGTGCGCGGCCGCCAGCCGGGCGTCGGCGCGGGCCGGGCGCGCGACGCGGTCGCCGGCGGCGAGGATCTCTTCGATGCGTCCGACGGTGTCGTCCAGCAAGCCATGCAGCGCTTGCAGCCGCACCCGGGCTTCGCCGAGCCGGGCCTGGGCGGCGGGTTTGTCCTTCTGCGCGCCGGCCCCGTAGGCGAGCATGCGTTCGGAGAGGCGCTCGGTGAAAACGTCGACGACCCGCTCGGCCGCGCCGAACGCCGGCATCGCGGCGAGCAGCGCGAGCGCGGGCACCATCGGCCAGCGGTACAGCACCGCGTCGTGCAGCCCTGCGCCCGGCGAGGTGCCGGAATAGATGTCGCGCACCGTGACCAGCCGGTGCTCGGGCACGAAGACGTCCTCGATGACTATGTCGTTGGACCCGGTGGCCCGCATGCCGTCGGTCTGCCAGACGTCGACGATCTGGATGTCGTCGGCGGGCACCAGCGCGAGCGCCGGGTAGATCCCGTCGTCAGGCCCGCACAGCGCACCGACGATGGTCCAGTTGCCGTCCATCACCCCGGTGGCCCACGACCAGCGGCCGCTGAGCCGGATACCTCCGGTGGCCGGCGTGCCGCGACCGGTCGGCGCCAGCGGGGACGACGCGAGGAACGGCCTCGAAGCGAACCCGTCGCTTTGGGCCTGCTCGTCGAACAGGGCCAGCATCCAGTTGTGCAGCGTGTAGAACCCGATGGTCCACGCCGTCGATGCGCAGCCGTGCGCCATCTCGCGTACCGGTTCGAGGATCGCTTTGAACTCCGCTTGTTGGCCGCCGTATCGCGCGGGTTTGAGCAGGTCGGCGAATCCGGACTCGCGGAATTCGGCGACGGTGGCCGCGGGCAGCCGCCGAAGTTCTTCGGCCTCCTGCGCGCGATCGGCCAGCCGTTCTACGAACGTCATCCGCTCACCATACCTTTTGGTACGGGCCGCAGCATGAATTCGAGAAATCGCTCGCGCTGTAGCGCTTGCTTCCGCGGCGTCGGACCGGCGAGGTGCAGCAACCCGATGCCCGCGGCGAACGTCGTGTTGGCCCGCAGTTCGGCCTCGTCGGCGTCAAAACCGTAGTCGCAGAAGGCTTGTCGTACGGCCTTGACCAACCGGCGGTCGGCCGACCGCACCGCGGCCGCCACGGTCTCATCCGAGCGGGCCCATTCGCGCATCGCCCGCTCCAGCGTCCACTGCCGCGGCCTGACCAGCGAGGCCATCATCTGCGACAGCCGCTCCCGCGGCGGGATGTCGCGCATCTGCTCGATGTCGCGACGGTCCTCGTCGCGTAACTGTGCCCAGGATTCGATCAACGCCTGGCGATAGGCCTTCATGTTCGCGAAATGCCAGTAGAAGCTGCCCTTTGTCACGCCGAGACGAGCGCAGAGCCGATCGAGTTTGAGCGCATTGAGACCCTCGTCGGCCAGGATCGCGAAGCCGGCTTGCAGCCAATCGTCCACCGCCAGTCGGCTGGTCGCCATGACCGCAGCCTACTCAGGCTGCCAACACCTCCGCCGGCCGCAGCATCCGGCTACTGATCAGTGCGGAAAGCCAACCGGGAGTGAGCCTTCCGCCGGCGGACATCACCCGATTGCGCAGCCCGGGAACGACCACGGCGTGGCCGCGATCCAGGGCGCGCAGCCCGGCGGCGACGACGGGTTCCGGCTCGGCCAGGTGCCGATAGACCGCGGTGTGCGAGACGTCCGATCCGAGCGCGTCGACGAATCCGGTGCGAGTCGGTCCCGGGCACAACGCCGTCACGGTGACGCCGGTGCCGCGGGTCTCGGCCCACAACGCTTGGCTCAGCGAGAGCACGAATGCCTTCGACGCGCCGTAGGTGGCCTGGTAAGGACCGGGCTGAAAAGCGATGGTAGAGGCCACATTCAAGATGCCGCCGCTGCCGCGGGCCAGCATGCCGGGCAGCACCGCGTGGGTGAGGCGCACCAGCGCGTCGACATTGACCGCGACGAGTTCGTGTTCACGGCCGGCGTCGACCTCCGCGAACGGGCCATACGTGCCGAACCCGGCATTGTTGACCAGTACCTCGATGTTCCGCCCGTCCAGGCGCGCGATCAGGTCGGTGATTCCGGCGTCGGTGCCCAGGTCGCTGACGACCAGTTCGACGTCTGTCTCGCTGACCCGCTGTGCCACCGCGTTGAGCCGGGCTTCGTCCCGCCCGGTCAGCACCAACGACAGCCCGCGCTTGGCGAGCTGCTCGGCGAAGATGGCGCCGAGCCCGGAGCTGGCTCCGGTGATCACGGCCCACTGCTTTTCTGACATTGCTACTCCTAGTTAATTGTGTTGAATGCCAACGGCTTTGGCGTGGCTGATGAGGCCGATCGCGCCGCCGAGGATCGGCCAGATCGGCCAGAAGTACGTCGCGCTCGTGGTCGCGGCCACCGCGGCCCAGACGATGAGCACGATGGTGGCTATCGCGAGGTAGCCGCCGAGGTGAATGTTGACCCCGCGGCGAACCGCGGCCATCCGCGCGGCGCGGCGGCGAGGATCGGCACGGCGGATGCGCTCGACCGGCAGATCGGCGAGTAGTTGCCCCAGCTCGCCGATCGTCTGCGTCTGGAACGCCTGCTGAACCCGCCGCTCGTACTCGTCGATCTCCAGGTAGCCCTGCGCGAGTGCTTGGCCCAGGCGGTTGGCTGTCTTCTGCCGGTCGTGGTCGCCGGCGCGGGTGGTGCTCATTTCTGCTCCCTTCCACAAATGTGAATAGCATTAACATAGATCAGAATGTTAATGTCGTCAACATGCCAACGCAGCGGAAAGCCCCGGCGCGACGTGATAGCTATCACCACGGCGATCTCAAGCGCGCGCTCACCAGCGCCGCGCTGTCCCTGGTGGCCGAGAAAGGGCCGAAGGGTTTCACCCTGACCGAGGCGGCACGGCGCGCCGGCGTCAGCGCCGCGGCCCCGTACCGGCACTTCGCCGACAAGGCCGAGCTACTGGCCAGCGTCTCCGAGCAGGGATTTCTCGACTTGCACGCTGCGTTGAGCGCTGTTGACGCCGCTGACCCCAAGCGCCGGGTGATCGAACTCGGGAATGCGTACGTGCGCTGGGCCGTCGCCCATCCGGACCACTACCGGGTCATGTTCGGTGCCGAGATCAACAAGGCGGACCACCCAACCCTGGCCGTTGCAGCCGAGCAGGCGTTCGGCGACCTGCTCGGTGCGATAACCGGGATCATCAAGGATCAAGACCCGCTCGAAATTGCCGGACCATTGTGGTCGCTGGTGCACGGTGTCGCTTCGCTTGCCATCGGCGGCGAACTCGACGCGGTCGGCATTCGCCAAGACCCGGAGACGATGCTCGCCGGCACCGTGGCCCGGCTGCTGGCAGATCGCTGAATCACAGGCCTATGGCGCCGGGCTTCACGCCGCACCGGCCGCTAGAACAGCGGAAGATTGATGCTGGCACGACCATCCACTCCCTCTGTTCTGAATTAGGACCAATGTTCCATAAAAATATTCAGTGACCATGCTGAGGTACAGAGTTGCGGGTTAGGGTGATGCCCGAATCGGGAACCCTGCTGTCGCTCGGTTATCCCCAGTGAAAGGAAAACCCCCATGTCGTCGCGCGGCTCGCGCTCGGGAACCCGCTTCGGGCCCTACGAACTGCGGTCACTGATCGGCATGGGCGGAATGGGCGAGGTCTACCGCGCCTACGACACCGTCCAAGGACCGGATGGTCGCGCTCAAGCTGCTGCGCACCGACCTGGCGGCGGACCCGAGCTTCCAGGAGCGTTTCCGACGCGAGTCCCGGATGGCCGCGCGACTGCAGGAGCCGCACGTCATCCCGGTGCACGACTTCGGCGAAATCGACGGCGTGCTCTACATCGACATGCGCCTGGTCGAGGGCGCCAGCGTCAAGGACGAGCTGCGGGTCAACGGCGTGCTGCCGCCGGCGCGGGCGGTGTCGATCATCGCGCAGGTCGCGGCCGCGCTGGACGCCGCGCACGCCAACGGGCTGGTGCACCGCGACGTCAAGCCGGAGAACGTGCTGCTCACTGCCGACGACTTCGCCTACCTCGTCGACTTCGGCATCGCCCACGGCGGCGGCGAGGCGAGCGTCACGAAGACCGGGTTGATCATCGGGTCGTGTGCGTACATGGCCACCGAACGGTTCAGCGGCGAGCCGGGTCGGCCCGCCGTCCGACGTGTACTCGTTGACGTGCCTGCTGTACGAGTGCCTGACCGGTCGGGCGCCGTTCGAGGCGCGTGGACCTGCGGCAGCTGATGAGCGCGCACATGTTCGCCCCGCCGCCACGGCCCAGCATCATGCGCCGGGGGATCAGCCCTGCATTCGACGACGTCGTCGCCGGGGAATGGCCAAAGATCCTGCGGACCGGTATCGCTCGGCCGGTGAACTGGCCCGGGCAGCCACCGCGGCGGCTTGGAGAACTCCGATGCCGGCGCCCGTCGCGCCTCGTGCAAGCCCGCGTCCGCCGACCGGCACGCGGGCGTTCTCGGTGGCCTACCCGAATCCGGAGACACCGGCTACAGCCCCTATCCGGTGGCCCTGCCCGGCGTGGGTGAGGCCACGCCGCAGCCGTGTCCCGCTAATCATCCTCGGGGCGGCGGCGGTGCTGTTGCTTGTTGCCGCGGTCCTGACGGCGATATCGGCCCTCGGGAACGGGGGTGAACACCAGCGAAACAGCCTCGGCGGCACCATCAATCACGACTTCGACTGTCCCATCAACGAAGACGCCGT
>CAVTLW010000052.1:0-35319 GCA_963735655.1 uncultured Actinomycetota bacterium | reverse complement strand
GACGCCTTGGATCGCGTCTCGTCTGACATATTCGCCTGTCGCTTCGTCCATTTCGCGTATATCACCATGAGTCGCGCCTGTCACTTGAGTCCCTCGCTCGGAGTTGTCGCTGTGAGGTGGACAAAAAGTGTGTCCAACTTTCCAGAGACGCGTGTGTCGGATGTGACTCACCCGATGGTCACTCAGCCCGTTCGAGTTCCGTTCGGGCTTGGTCGAGTTGGTGATATGCGTAGTTCGCCATGGCAGCGATGGTCATGTCGGCACCTTTACGGGCAAGCGATTCGTAGACTGCGTCTCCTAGCACGTCGCGCAGGTGTGTGATGGCGGTGCTGAGCTCAGGGGACGACGCTAGGGTGATGGGGCCGAACGTGAAACCAGCGATGGTGGCCGCCGATTCGTAGCGGCCGAGCCGGTCGAAAAATGCGGCGAGCAGGGCCAGAGGCGTGCTGATCATGGTGGTGTTGCCCGCCTCGTGATGGTTGTGAATGGCCAATCCAAAATAATCGAGCGCGGCCAACGGGTCACCGTAATTGGCCTCGACGCGGCACAGGACCGCCGCTAGGTGCGATTCACTGAGGTGGTTGCCGGTGTCTTGGGCGATCGTCAAGCCCCGGCGCAATGCCCCCAGGGCGCGAGCAGGATCGACGTCGCGTAATGCAAACCCGTCGGCAAGCAGCGCGAAACAGAGTGCCGTCGGATTGCGGGTAGCTTCGGCGGCCTCGATCAGGCCGTCGGCAACGGCATTGGCCTCTTCACTGGAACCCTTGATCGTCAATGCCATGACGAGGCATCCCTGGGTGAGCGTGAGAACGTCGCGACCACGCGCGAGCTGGGCGCGGCATAACTCGACCGCCCGTTCAGGGTGCCCACTGGTGGTGTATGCACCAGAAGGCCAACCCTCTAGGCCGAGGGGCAGGTCGTCGCAGGCACTCCCGAGCAGTGTCACGGCAACGTCGCTGTAGCGGACAGCATCTTCGATTCGTCCGGCCGAGTAGCACGCCGACGCCATTACGTATAAGAACGCGAGCTTGGGATGGTCGGCCGCCCACGCGGGCTCGAGAAGTTCTTCGGCCCAAGTGATCTGCTCATATTTGTCGATCAAATAGCCTAGAAATGCCGCGTAGGTGGCGATGGTGGCGGCATTGTCGAGGTCGCCCCGGTCAGCGGTCCAGCGGAAAGCGGTGCGCAGATTGGCGAGTTCGGCGCTGAACCAGGTATAAGCGTCTCGCTGGCGGGGACTGTCCCACACCTCGATGACGTCGGCTATTCGCTGGGCGAAGTGATGCGCGTGTGCGGTCCTAACCGCTGTTGCCTCCCCGCGGGTGACGAGCTGCTCCTCGGCGAATTCCCGGATGGTCTCCAGCATCGAATACCGCGTTCGTCCCGAAAGCCGTTCGACGACGAGCAACGATTTACGCACCAGGGCGTCCAGCAAGTGCAGGACGCCGTATTCGTCGTGGTGATCGAATCCGGCTACCGCACAAGCGCTTTGCAAGTCGAACCCACCCGCGAATACCGAACAGCGCTCCAGCAGCGCTTTCTCCTCGTCGTCGAGGTGGTCGTAGGACCACGCCACGGCATGCCGCAATGTCTGATGCCGGGCCAGGCCGCGCCGCGACCCGACCAACAACCGGAATCGGTGATCGAGCCGGTCGCGCACCTCGATCGGCGTCATCGACGCCATCCGTGAGGCGGCCAGCTCGATGGCCAACGGGATCCCGTCGAGACGCCGGCAGATCTCCACGACCGCGGTCGCATCGTCGGCGTCGGACACCGAGAAGCGCGACGAAACGGTTTGGGCGCGTTCGACGAACAGGCTCACTGCGATGGAGCTGGTGCCTCCCTCGACGTCGAGTGATGGAACCGACCACAACTTCTCGTCGGCGACTTCTAATCGTTCGCGGCTGGTGGCCACGATCCGTACGGTTGCCGAGCACGCGAGGATGGCCTCGATCAGGTCGGCCGCGGCGTCGCGGACGTGTTCGCAGTTGTCGAATACCAACAACCGGACCCTGCCTTCCAATGCGGCGGCCACGCTCTCGGTCACCGTCTTCCCCGGCTGCTGGGTAACGCCCAGCGCCGCGGCCACCGCGTCGGGTACCGCCGCCGGATCGGTGACCGCGGCCAACTCGAAAAGCCAAACACCGTCCGGGAATTCATCGGTCAAACGCCCGGCGACCTCGATGGCCAGCCGGGTCTTGCCGACCCCGCCCACACCGGTCAGCGTCACCAATCGATGGATCTTCATGGCCGAATGCACCTGGTCGACCTCGGATTCGCGACCGACGAAGCTGGTCAACGCGGCGCGCAGGTTCCCGGGACTCGTGTCCAGCGCCCGCAGCGCGGGAAACTCGGTGCGCAGTCCGGGCGCCCGGACCTGGAACACCCCGACCGTGGTCGGCAGATCCCGCAGCCGGCGCGGCCCGAGATCCATCAAGTCGACTCCGCTGAGCAGACCGGCCGTCGAGCCGGTCAACAGGATCTGGCCGCCGTGCCCGGCGGCCATCACGCGCGCCGCGCGATTCAGCGCCGCGCCGAAGTAGTCGCCGTCGCGCAATTCGGCTTCGCCGGTCGCCAGGCCCATCCGCACCGGCAACTCGAGAGCCAGCTGCGCGGCGATCGCGGCTTCGATCGCGTACCGCGGTGAAGCGAACGCGGCACACACCCCGTCGCCGGTGTGCTTGAAGAGCCAGCCCGCGTGCGACTCGATCGTCTGCCGCAATACCAGGTCATGGGCGGCAATGGCGGCGCGCATTGCGTCGGGATCGGCCTCCCACCGCCGGGTCGAGCCCTCGACGTCGGTGAACAGGAACGTCACTATCCCAGAAGGCGCAGGCACCGCATCAGCGGACACTCACGAAGAATGCCACAGCTAACGCCGTTTGACCTCAAATCTGGACGCGGTTCATATGAAGCGATGAATCAGTCCCGCCGGTTTCGTGCTCGGCGCTTGCTGCCTTTCGCCTCGTCCGTCCATTCCATTTCGACCCGGCCGATCTCGAGCGACAGCAGCGTGACGGTCGGATTGTCGCAGTGGACTTCGTGCGCAGCCCGGAATGTCGCTCCCTTGCCGGTGCCGGGCAGGTGCGGCCGCAAGCCCTCAAACCACTCGTCACCGACGACGTTGGGTGGATCGCCGTCGCGACCTCCGGCCTCCCATTGGCGGTAGCGGTCCCGGGCACCGCACAGGCCGGCCCGCCAGAATCGCAGCGATTCCCAGCGCTGTGATTGCAGGTTGGCGTTTATCTGGTGCTTGTGGTCCTTGCCTAACGCAATCGATGGGAGGTACGACTCTGCGATCGACTTCGCAACGCCGACCACCCCCATGGCCGACGCACCGACGACCGTGCCGGCGAGGCCCATCATCGCCATATCCATTGCCATTCCCAGATCGTTCCACCGCGGGCCGCTCCGGCCAAGCTGCGATCCGCGGATGGCTAACCCGGAGCCACTCGAACCCGACGACGACCTGCGCGAGGCCGAAGACGTTGAAACCACCCCGGTGAGGCGGATTGGGAGCTGGCAACGGGCGCTGCGATGGGTGGCCTGGCTGACCTTCATCGGCTTGGCGATCGCGAACTCCGGCAGCGAATCCTTCGGTCTACTCGACGGATTGGCACTCGTGGTGGCAATCGGCGTGAGCATCTGGTCGCTGGCCAAACCGCTCGGCGGCGCCAGGGTGACGATCGAGGGACCGGCCGACGTGCGCGGTGCATTTGTGTCTCAGACGAACTGGGGTCTGGTGTTGTTCGGCGTCGTCCTGACGGTCGGGGGAGTCGGCGCCATCGGCGCGATAGCCTACGACCTGTCCACCGGTCGCGCCGCTGTCCGCGACGTATTCAGCGACATGGGCACCTTCGTCGTCGGCTGGACCAGGGAAGTGGCCACCGGCTGGTCTTACGACGCACACCTGGAAGGGACCCATGCCTACGCACTTTTCGTGCTGATCGTGCCCGGGTTGTGGCTCGTCTGGTGGAATCTCGTTCCGTTGCTCAAACGGGGCCGTGAGTTTCGCGTGGAACCGGATGGCTCTGTTGCCGTGCGCGGCGCACATGGGTGGTTCCAGCTCCTGGAATACGAGTATTCGGCCGTCACCGCCGACGGTACGACCATGCGGTTCACCCCGGCGGCTGACTGGACACCGGCCGTCACGCTGCCGCAGGCCCGGGTGTTTTCCCGCGTGACCGGCGCCAGGCTGCGCCGCAACGTCAGCGCCGAGTTTTTCAGCCAACGGTTGGCCCGTCGCGGCTTCAGCATCGAGGCGATCGAAGTGAAACGAGGCAGCTTCAGCGCCCGTCGTGGTTGAGCTGCGCCAGCCAGACGGTGTGCATCCCGCAGGCCGGATCTTCCACGACATGTGTAGCCACGTTTGATCCGTTGTCGCGTATCAGTTCCCGAGGCATGGCGTTGCAGTCTCATTAGCCACATGAGTACCGTCTACTGCCCACCAGTCAATTTACGAACGCGATATCGCGGGCGATATCGCATTAGGAAGTCACCTATTGGTCGGTCACGAGGCGGGGCCGATTTGACCGCTAACTACCATGTGCGAGGAAGCACACGGCTATTGCCAGGCGGGAGATCTCATGGTCGAGATTCACGTGGAGCGGACCATCGCTGCACCCGTGGAACAAGTCTTCGACTGGCTGGCCGACCCGGTCGCATTGACCGCCGCCCCGCTGGCGCTGCGCGCCCGGTGGGCGAAGGGCTCGACGGGACCGGGTGTTGGCGCGGTGCGAATAGTGACTGCTGCCGGCACCTGGTTTCGCGAAGAGATCACGGCGTTCGACAGGCCGCATAGTTACACCTACCTCATCCTGCGCGCGATTCCCGCGTTCATCCACGACGGAGGCACGCTGACGTTCACGCCATCGGGCGAAGGCACGCATGTGGACTGGCTGACCAACTACACCCACCCCGCCTACGCGGGAGGCAAGCTCATGGAGAAGATCAGCCGCCCGATGCTGCGTTCCAGCTTTCTCGCGATCCTGGCGGGTTGTGCGAAAGCCCTGGAGAAATAACAGCCATGGTGAGCGCTGATCGAGCCCACTCCCGCACCTTCGTGGTGACGGGCGCGGCGTCGGGCATCGGCCTGGCCACCGCGCGGCGGCTACTCGACGAGGGCGGCACCGTCATCGGCACCGACCTGACCGCTCCGCCCGACCTCGGCCCCCAGTTCACCTTCGTGACCGCCGACATCACCGACGAAGCCGCGGTCGAAGCCGTTTTCAGCGCCGTGCCCGACCGTCTCGACGGGGTTGTCCACTCCGCCGGCGTTGCCGGCGGTGGACCCGTCCATCTGCTCCCGCGCACCGAATGGGACCGGGTGATCGGGATCAACCTCACCGGCACCTTTCTGGTGGCCAAGGCAGCCCTGGCCAAGATGATCGAGCAACCCCGCGTCGACGGCGAGCGCGGCTCCATCGTGACGCTGGCCAGCATTGAAGGTCTGGAAGGCACGGCCGGCGGTAGCTCCTACAACGCCGCCAAAGGTGGTGTGGTGCTGCTGACCAAGAACATTGCGCTCGACTACGGGCCAAGTGGCATCCGGGCCAACACAATCTGCCCGGGCTTCATCCAAACGCCAATGCTTGAAGGCGTTTTCGACTTGCCGGGGATGGAGGGCCCGAAGGCCTCGATCACCGAAGAGCATGCGCTGCAACGGCTGGGCCGGCCGGAGGAGATCGCGGCCATGGCGGCCTTCCTGCTTTCTGCCGACGCCTCGTTCGTCAGCGGTCAGGCCATTGCCGTCGACGGCGGCTACACGGCCGGCCGCGACCACGGCGTCGTCCAACTCTTCGGCTTCCCAAAGTGAGGAAAACCAAATGACATCGACATTTGAGACAACCCAAACAAGCGGTCAGGTCGTTGTCTTGGCGCGGGGGATGCGCGAGCTGGTGCGAGCCGAAGCGCCCGAATCCGAAAAGAACCGCACACTCACCGGCGCCATCGTCGACGAAATGTGGGCCAGCGGGCTGATGACGGCGATGAGCCCCGCCGCGGCCGGCGGGGTTGAGCCGTCCTTCGCCGAGATGATCGAAACCTGGATCGAAATGGCTTGGCAAGACGGTTCTTTCGGCTGGATCGGCATCGCGAACCTGCCGTCGAGGTTCGCCGCCGCGGCCTATCTGCCCGACGACGGTTTCGCGGAGGTGTTCGGCGCTCACGACAATCACGTCACGATGGGCGGGCAGTTCTTCCCCAACGGCCAAGGCACCGCGGTCGACGGTGGATACCGGCTGAGCGGCGCGTGGAGCTTCGGATCCGGCACCGGTCATTCGGAATACGTCGCCGCCGGGTTCTTCCCGATGGACAACGGTGAGATGCGCTGGATCAGCGAAGGCATCCCGGACATGCAGGTGGCTGTCGTTCCGCGGGCCGACGTCTCGTTCAACGACGGCTGGCATGTGCAGGGGCTCAAGGGAACTGGTTCCTACGACTACAGCATCACGGACGTGTTCGTGCCGCACAGCCGGACGTTCGCACTGTTCACCCGCGAGCCCTACCGGGGTGACTCGCCGGCCACCCGGATGGGGATGATGCCGGTCACCGCCGCCGGTCACGCGTCCTGGGCGCTCGGAGTCGCCAAGAGCATGCTCGACGACGTCGCGGAACTGGCGGCCACCAAGTACCGGATGAGCGACATGGCAGCCCTGGCCAGCCGCCCGACCTTCCAGAAGGGGCTCGCCTACCACGTCGCGGCCTGGCGGGCCGCCCGGCTCTTGGTCCTCGATGCCTTCAGCACGGCCGAGGCCGCCGTCGCCTGCGGTGAGGCCCTGACCCCGACCCTGCGGGCGGACATGCGCGCGGCCGCCAACTTCGCCACCGACACGGCCCGAACCTGCACGGAATGGGCACATTTGGTGGCGGGCACCAGCGCGATCCGCGAAGGCAGTCGCCTAGAACGTGCCTTCCGTGACATGTACACCGGAACCCAGCACGCCTTCATCAGCGAGAAGGTCGCGATGGACGTCGCGCAGATCTGGCTCGGGATCATCGAAGATCAGTTCGGGCTCTGAGTCTTTCCCGTCGCCGACCAGTTGGTCGACGACGGTGGCCAGGCCGGCGAAGCCGGGTGTCGCGGCCATCGCGGCTGCGATTCGCCGGCTCGCGTCGCGGTACCGCGGTTGTGCGAGCACCGCGAGGATGTCCCTTCGCAACGCCTTCGGTGTGGGTCGCTCGGTCCGCAGTCGACGCCCGACGCCGGCCCATGCCACCCGCGCGCCCACCTCGGGCTTGTCTTCTTTGCCGCCGGTGGCAATGATCGGCACGCCGTAGCGCAACGCGTACTGAACGCCGCCGTATCCGCCGTTGGTGACGAAGACGTCGGTGCGTGGCAATAGCTCGTCGTAGGGGAGATATGTTGCCGCGCGGGCATTTTCCGGCAATGCGGGCAGTGTGTCGAGTGGGCGGCCGCCGGTGCTGACGACGACCAGCACGTCCTCGTACGCCAGGGCCTCCAATGTAGGCGCGATGGCTTGCCGGTAGTCGAAGTTTGCGGCGGTCCCTTGGGTGACGTGGACGACGGGTCGGGTGCCGTCGAGCTCGTGCCACCAGTCGGGCAGCGGACCGCCCGACTGGGGCGGGCGCTGTTCGGTGGTGCGGGCGTCGATCCGGAACTCGATCGCTACCTCGCGACTTCATCGCCGGCATCGACACGCAGATGCGGCGAGTGCTCGGCGTCTGTCGCGACCGTGGCTGGCTGCGTGACGATGTGGCTTTCGATGAGATCGTCGAAACGGGCGGGGTCATCTGCAGCGTCGAAACCTACCTCCGCATCGCGCACCGCGACGGATGGACCGCGACGCGCTACCGAGGGTGGTTGCGGCGCATGCTGGCCGAGACGGTCTTTCGCTGACGAGCACTGGTGTTCTGCTCGGCAAGGCTGCCCGGAGCTGCTACGTAGCCGCAAGGGAGAGCCTGGCCAGCATGCCCGACGCGACGCTGCCGGCCACGATCACCACGACGCCCATGGCGAAGTCGATGGAGTCGGTGACCAGACCCGCGATCCCGGTGACGATGACGAACGTCGGCAACCACTCGAACAGCTTCACCACCGAGGGCAGCTCCGCCGGCTCGCCGTTGGCCAGGTCGAACTTGGCCGAGGCGTGGTCCGGGTAGAACTCGGTGAACGACACCGCGCAGAAGATGGCGGCCAACTGCAGAATCCAGCCCGTCCAGAAGTTGTTGGCGTCGTGCATGACGTAGTCGCCGGCGAACCCGGCGGCCGCGGCGAACGTGAACGCGCTCGCCCACGCGGCCGTGATCACGTTGTTGATGCGCTTGAACAGCGGGCTGTCCCAGTGTTCTTGCGGCGTCGTGTCTTTCGCATAGGCGATGGTGAAGGGCTTGCGGATCAGCAAGGTGAGCCAAGCGAACGCGGCGAGCGAGACATTGGTCAGCTCGCCGGCCCAGTCCTCGAGAAACCTGATCAAGTCGTGGGTGGCGAACAGGCCGACGAGGGCGATGGCGGCGAAGAACACGGCACCGAAGACCTCCAGCGAGTGAATCTTGATGCCCCGCAGGAGCCCAACGAGCATGACGACCACCGACAAGCCCAACGCGGAGACAACGGCGATCTCGACGCGTCCCGGGGTGGACAGGATGGACAGCAGCACCCACGGCGCGATCCCGGCGAACGGTGAGGTGACGAACCCGTCGAGCAGCGCGGCGGGACCGCGGCGCTGGGCCTGCGGCTGGTCGGGGCGGTCGGTCGGCGTCATCGGAAGCTCCTGGTCATCTATATTCCTATTTAGACATGTCGATGATGGCCTATCGCTAGTGACATGTCAATATAGGAAGGTTAGGATGGTCGCGTGAGCCTACGACATGCCGCGTTGGGGCTGTTGTCCCAGGAGCCGGCGAGCGGGTATGACCTGCTGAAAAAGTTCAAGTTGTCGATGGACAACATGTGGCCGGCCACCCAGAGCCAGCTCTACGGCGAGCTCAACAAGCTGGCCGACGCCGGGCTCATCAAGGTCGCCGATCTCGGGCCGCGAGGGCGCAAGGAGTACGCGATCACCGACGCCGGCCGCGAGGAGTTGTACCGGTGGATGACCTCTCCGCAGCAGGATCCGCCGATTCGTAACGCGGCGATGCTGCGCGTCTTTCTGCTCGGCCAGCTCACCCCCAGCCAGGCGCGCGAGTATCTGGAGCGGCTGCGGTCGGTCTCCGAGGAAGAGCACGCCCACTTCGAGCAGATCCTCGACACCTATGACTGGGCCGCGGACGACGACGCCTTCTTCGCCCGCGCAGTCCTCGAGCAGGGTTTGCGCTGGACCCAGCACGAGATCGACTGGGCCAACTGGGTCATCGACGGCTTGAACCGTCGGACGAACGGCTAGCGGCGATCGAGCAGCGCCCGACCCATCCGCGACACGGCCTCGGTCAGAATGGCTTGCGACGTCGCGAAATTCATCCGCACATGCCCGGCCCCGCCGGTTCCGAACACGTGGCCGGAGCTGAGCACGACCCGGGCGTGATCGAGAAACCAGCGCGCCGGCCCGGACAGATCCGACACCACCGCCAGGCCTTCGCCGATCTGATCGTCGAAGCCGAGGTCTCGGCAGTCCAGCCACGCGAGATAGGTGCCCTGAGGTCGCAGCAACCGCACCCCAGGTAGATGTTCGGCCACCAGCTCGGCCAGCAAGTTGCGGTTCGCGTCCAGCCCCTGCAGCAGCGCGTCGAGCCAATCGCCGCCGGTCCGGAACGCCTCGGTGTGCGAGATGACGCCCAGGTGGCTGGGGCCGTGACTGACCTCCTCGGGCAACCGGCGCAGGTCGGCGGCCGCCTCGGCACCGGCTATCGCCAGGGCCGCTTTGAGCCCGCCCAGGTTCCACGCCTTGGACGCCGACATGACGGCTAAGGCCCGCTCGGCGCCGGGCACGCTCAGGTACGGCGTGAACCTTGCCCCGGACAACACCAGCGGGGCGTGTATCTCGTCGGACACCACCCGGACGCCGAACCGGCGTGCGCGGTCGGCGACGCCGCGCAGTTCGTCGGCGGTGTGGACCACGCCAGTGGGGTTGTGCGGATTGCACAGCAGGTAGGCGACGTTCCCGGTTGGTCCGGTGGCGCGGCGCGCGTCGGCGAAGGTGTGCTCCAGCACATCCAGGTCGATCCGGCCATCGGGGCCCAGCGCGGCTTCGATCACCCGGCGGCCGTCGTGCGAGACGAACGCGTAGAACGGCGCATACACCGGTGAGTTGACGACGACGGCGTCACCGCGATCGGTGACCAGGCGCAGCATCTCGACGATACCGAGCATGACGTCGGGAACGATGGCAGTGCGGGCGAGATCCAGGCCGTGCCAGTCCCACCGCTGCCCGGCGAATTCACTGACCGCCTCCGCGTAGCCGGTTCCGTAGGGGTATCCGGTGTCGCCGTCGTCGATCGCCCGATGGAGGGCGCCGATCACCGTCGGGGCGAGCGGCACATCCATCTCCGCGACCCATAGCGGCAGCACGTCGGCGGGGTGCGCGCGCCATTTCATGCTGGTGCGACCACGTAGCTGGTCCAGCGAGAGTTGCTCGAGTGGATTAGGCGTCGGTGCGCTCACGGGAACTTAGGCTACGTTAAGTAAATTGACGTATACGGCGTTTTTATCGGCACTTTCCTGATCGGCCTGCGGGAAGGTCTGGAGGCGACGCTCATCGTGAGCATCGTCGGCGCGTTCCTCAAGCGCAACGGGGTCTCGGCCCGGCCGATGTTTGCCGGTGTCGGGTTGGCCGTGCTGATCAGCGTCGCGGTCGGCGTGGGCTTGGACCTGTTCTCGACAAACCTGCCGCAGGCGCAGCAGGAGATGATGGAGACCGTCATCGGCGCCATCGCCGTGGTGTTCGTGACGTCGATGATCATCTGGATGAACCGCAACTCCGCTCGGCTCAAGGGCGAACTGGAGCGTGAAGCCCAAGAGGCGATGAGCCGGGGCGGTTCGCTGGCGTTGGTCGTCATGGCCTTTCTGGCCGTGCTCAAGGAAGGCTTTGAAACCTCGGTGTTCCTGCTGGCCGCCGCGCAGACCTCGCAGGGCAATCGCTGGTTCGCGGTCCTCGGCGGCGCCGCCGGGATCGCGGTGTCGATCGGGATCGGCGTCGCTTTGTATGTCGGCGGATTGAAGCTGAACATCGGCCGCTTCTTCCGCGTCACCGGCGTCTTTCTGGTGCTGATCGCCGCCGGATTGGTGCTGACCGCGCTGCGCACCGCACACGAGGCCGGCTGGGTCACCATCGGTCAGCAACAGGTGTTCAACTTCGCCTCGTGGATGCCGGCCAACTCGGTGCGCGGCGCGCTGATCACCGGGCTGTTCGGCATACCGGCAGATCCCCGCCTCGTCGAAGTCCTCGGCTGGCTGCTTTATGCGGTGCCCGTGCTGGTCGTCTTCTTGTGGCCCGCGCGCCTTGGCGCGGCGCCGCACACCCGGTGCCGGCTACTGGCGGGGACCGCGGCAGCGCTGCTGATCGGCGCGGCGATACTGGCGATCATGGTGCCCAACGGTGATTCTCCCGCGGTCGCGCAGCCGCGCACGGTGACCGATCGCGTCGGGCACCCCGCCACCGTGTCGCTGTCGTGCGCGCCGGACGGATGCTCGCTGTCGTCCTCGAATGCCCGCATCGCGCTCACCGCGGCCGGCGACGACGTGGTGGGCGGCGTGCCGGTGCGGGTGTGGCAGGCCACCGTGGCGAGCGATCCCGGCGGCGCGCCGACGGTCACCCTGGCGGAATTGGCGAATTTGACCGGCGGCCGGCTGCCGGTGGGCGTTTCGGCCGCCCGCACCCCGGGGCCGTTCCAGGCGCAATGGGCGGCCACCACCGTGTATACGGTGCGCGCCCAAGGTAATTCAGTCCTGAGCGCGCAAGCGGTCAGCAACCGCACCGCCGTCCTCAGCGGCGGCGGACTCGGCACACCCAAGACCGTCAGCGTGGGCGGGCTGTCCGCCGACTGGTCGACGGCCGCCGCCGACGACCAGTCGGTTGCGGCGCGGATCGCCGCCGGCACCCAGGCGCGTGCCGAGCGGCAGCTGTGGAAAGTGTGGGTTCCGTTGGTATTGGCCGCTTTTGCGCTGGCGTGCGTTATTGTCGCGGTGCGCAGCGGGCGGGCGGACGCTCAGCAGGAGAGGAGGAGTGTGGCTCATGGTGAGTCCCGTCAACCGGTCTCCTAGCCGCTGGGTTGCTGTCCTGGTCACCGTGCTGGCCCTGACCGGCTGTAGCCACTCCAAGACCAGCGCGCCAAAGGGCTCCGGTACCAACGCGGTCAAGGTGACGATGGTCAACAGCGGCGGCAAGGATGGTTGCCGCCTCGACACCACCAGCGTGCCGGCCGGACCGGTGACCTTTACCGTCGTCAACACCAACGCACCCGGGATCACCGAACTCGAGTTACTCAGGGAACAGCGCATTCTCGGGGAGAAAGAAAACCTCGCGCCCGGTCTGGACCCGGTATCGTTCACCGTCACACTCGATGGCGGGACCTACCAAATCTATTGCCCGGGCGCCAGTAGCGAATACCAATCTCTGACGGTCACCGGGCAGGCGCCGGCAGCGCGCACCGGCACCGTGGCGACCATCCTGAGCCAGGGCACCAAAGACTATGCGGCGTATATCGTCAACGAAATCCGCCAGCTCGACGACGCCGTGAAGGCACTCGACGCCGCCGTGCAGTCGGGCAATGTCGGGGCGGCGAAACCGGCTTACGCCAAGGCGCGTTCGTTCTATGAGCGTACGGAGGCCAGCGTCGAGGGCTTCGTCTTGCCGGGTTACCCGGTCGGCGACAACGCGGGCAACCTCGACTACCTGCTCGACATGCGCGCCTCCACACCGGTGGACGCGAGGGTCGGATGGAAGGGCATGCACGCCATCGAACGCGACCTGTGGCAGGGCGGCGCGATCACCCCCGACACCAAGGCGCTGAGCACCGAATTGGTAAGCAACGTAGGCAAATTGCAAGCCACCGTCGCCAACCTGCAATACAAGCCCGAAGACCTGGCCAACGGCGCCGCCGATCTGATCGAAGAGGTGCAGAACACCAAGATCACCGGCGAGGAAGAGGCTTTCAGCCATATCGACCTGGTCGATTTCGCCGGTAACGTCGAGGGCGCCCAGCAGGCCTACGCCGCATTGCGGCCGGGACTGGAGAAGATCGACGCCAACCTGGTCACCCAGATCGATCAGCAGTTCCAGGCGGTACTCGGCGCATTGGACGGCTACCGCGACCCGTCGGCGCTGGGCGGCTACCGAACCTACACACCCGCGCTGCAGGCGTCAGACGCACCGAAGCTGACCGCGCTCATCCAACCGCTGCACCAGAGCTTGTCCTTGGTGGCGCAAAAAGTGGTTTCGGCGGGCTGACCATGGCTGACGATGAGGTCTCGCGCCGAAGGATGCTGGGCGGCGCCATGTGGGCCGGGATCAGCGGCGCGGCCGTCGGCGCTGTCGGTGGCGGATTCGCCGGCTACGCAACCGCTTCCGACCGCACCGCGGGCGGGGACGACACCGTCGACCTGCGTCGCAGCTACCCGTTTTACGGGCAGGGTCATCAGGGCGGCATCGCCACCCTGCCGCAACGCTATTGCGTGTTCATGTCCTTCTCGCTGGCCGAGGGCGCGGGGCGCTCGGATCTGCAAGCGCTGCTTGCCCGTTGGTCGGCGGCGGCCTCGGTGCTGCAACAGGGCAATCCGGTTGGCACGGTGCAGCCGCAGGTCGAGGTGCAACCCCCCACCGATACCGGGGAGGCCTACGGGCTGAGTCCCGCGAGCCTGACCGTCACGGTCGGACTGGGCCCGTCGGTGTTCGGCGACCGTTTCGGGCTCGCCGCACGACGTCCCGCGGTGTTTTCCGAACTGCCCGCGCTCAACGGCGACAACCTCGACCCACGCCTACACGGCGGCGATCTGTCGGTGCAGGCCTGCGCCGACGATCCTCAGGTCTGTTACCACGCCACCCGCAACCTCACCCGGTTGGGCCGCAACATCATCTCGCCGTTCTGGCAGGTACTCGGATTCGGCCGGGCGTCGGCCGGACCCGGCCAGCGCACCCCCCGAAATCTGATGGGATTCAAGGACGGAACCCGCAACGTCAGCACCGACGCGCAGTACTCCCGATTCGTCTGGGTCGACAACGGCGACCAGCCCTGGATGAACGGCGGCACCTACCAGGTGGCCCGCAAGATCCGGATGTTGCTGGAGACATGGGACTCCGATCGAATCGGCCAGCAGCAGCAGATCTTTGGCCGCACCAAACAAGAGGGCGCGCCGCTGAGCGGCGGGACCGAATTCGATACACCGAACTTCACCACGAAAGCCCCCGACGGAACTCCGCTGATCGATCCGCGGTCCCACATCGGCTTGGCGGCAAGGGAAAACAACGACGGCATCATGATCCGTCGCCGCGCCTACAACTACACCGACGGGCTCGACGCCACCGGCCAACTCAACGCCGGGCTGCTGTTCCTCTCGTATCAAAACGACCCGGCGAACTTCATCCGGCTGCAGAACCGGTTGGGCGCCAACGACTTACTCAACGAATACGTCCGCCACATCGGATCGGCCATCTTCGCGATACCGCCCGCGCCGGCCGAAGGCCACTACATCGGTCAGGCGCTGTTCAGCTGATCCACCAGGACCGCGCCGTCGGGTTGGTTCTGCAGGGTTTGCAGTGCGAGGTCCAGACCTTCGGCGGTGAGCCGAACGATCTGGGCCAGCTGTTCGGGGGCGTCGGACTGCAGGTAATGATCGGCGCCCGGCACCACCCAGTAGCGGCTTCGGCGGGGCATGTCGCGCAGGTACGCCTGCCAGACATGGTTCGCCACCCGCAGGGGAGAGACGTTGTCATGCAGGCCCCACACCAGCGTCATGTTGACCGGAATCTTGGAAAGCTTTTCCAGCCAACGCGTTTCGCCGTCAGCGCGCTCATTCAGATACTGGATGACGTCCGGCAGCACGCGCATCCCGTCGTCATGGGCGAAGCACTTGGCCAACGCGGCGATCTCCGGGTCCTCGAGCGTGCGACGTGGCATGTAGGTGGTCATACCCAGCCCGGCGGCCAGCAGCTCCGGCGTCGTCGCCGACGCCGTGGCCCGCGCGGTTGCGGGATCGAGCAGGGCGGTTTGGAACGCCGTCAGGTTGGCCAGCGGCAGGTAGATGTTGGCGTTGGTCAGGATGACATCGACGGGCAGGGTCTGGTTGTCCTCGGCCAGCATGCCCAACGCGATCATGCCCACGCTGCTGCCGCGGTCGTGCGTCAGCATCCGGTAGTCGGTCAGCTTCCACACCTGCGTGATCGCGTGGACCAGCAGCCGCGCGTCGTCGTACAACGAATAGACGTATGGCTGCGGCGGCTTGTCGGACAAGCCGTGGCCGGGGAAGTCCAGCAGGTAGATGTCGAACTCCGCGTCGAGCTCGCGCGCCAATGCCCAGTAGTCGATGCTCGACGTCGGAAAGCCGTGCACCAGCACCAGGGCCGGTGCACCCGGTGTGCCGCAGCGCCGGCTGAACACCGTGAGTTCTTTGTCGTCGTTGGCGGCGGTGGTCGACCGCCAGCGCAACTCGGTCGCGCCGTGCTGCCACTCGGTGAAGATATCCACGTTGCGAGCTTACGATGCTGGTCATGATCAGTACGCGGGTAATCGGCGCCGGTGAATATCGGATCAATACCGCGGACGGTGTGATCGATGCGCGCTATACGACATCGGAAGGCGCGAGGGGCACCGGACGGGCGACGGGAAATACTGCTGACGGTTTCCCCGGGAGTTACCGCGTCCAATACTTCGACGCCGCAGGCAGATTGACCGGAGATCTCGACCTGCGGATCCAGCCCCTGCGTGGCTCCTACCAGCTGACCTGGCGGCATCGCCGCGAAAATGTGTCGCTTCCCGTCGGGATCGACGAAGTCGTTTACGAAGGCATCGGATTCCAGACCAGCGACACCACAATGGCCATTGCCTATTGGATGACCGAAAAGGTGTCCTTGGCTCTCGCTCATCGGCCTCTGCTGTGAGATAGAGGCTCCTTGCTTCCTTACATCGCAAATGCAAATCGCTACGCCAACTTAACGATAACGAATATGCACCCGCTCGCCGTGTCGCGCGAAAATGGCATCCAATGACCGACGAGATCTGGCCGGAGATAGGGGGATCGTGCTCGCGCGGTTCCGGGCTGTCCTGGTTGTGTTGCTCGCCTTGTGGATGGGCGCCGGCGTGGCCGACGCCGATCCCGGAGACTTCGCGGAAATGATCAGCCCGGATGCCTGCGAGCAGCGCACGCTGGTGCTGTCCGCCTTCCCGGCCGAATCCGACGCGGTGCTGGCCCGCACGACGCTGGACGCCAACCCGGTCGTGGTCGCCGACCGGCGACACTTCTACCTCGGCACGATCGCCGGCAAGAAGGTGATCATGGCAATGACCTACATCGGCTTGGTCAACGCCACACATGCCACCGAGACCGCGTTGGCCCGCTTCACCTGCGCGTCGGGAATTGCCATTGGGGGAGTGGTGTTTTCGGGCGTCGCCGGCGGTGCCGGACGCACCAGCATCGGCGATGTCGCCGTACCCGGCCGGTGGACGCTGAACAACGGCGCAACATTTCAGCCGGTCGATCCCGGCATGCTGGCCACCGCCCAGACGTTGTCGGTGGGTCTGTCTCCCCAGAACACCCTGGGCAATCCCATCTGCCTGTGCCGTCATGCCCCCACCGTCAACCTGAACAACCTGGGGCGCCAGCCACAACTGTTCGTCGGCGGCGACGGGTCCAGCAGTGACAACAACAACGGCACGGCGTTCCCGTGCATCCCCAACGGCGGTGACGTTTTCGGCTGCCAACCGTGCAGCGCGCCCGACCGCTCACTGCTGTACACGGGCAACTTCTTCCACGCCGTGGTGCCGTTCGTCACCCGCGGCCTGGTAAGCAACTTGGCGCTCAACGCCGCCCAGAACCCGGCCTTCGACGCGGTGGACAACGAGACGGCGGCGGCGCAGGCGGTGGCCGTGGCGCACGGCGTCCCGTTCCTGGGCATCCGCGGAATGTCCGACGGCCCCAACGACCCGGCGCACCTACCGGGCTTCCCGGTCTCGTTCTTCTTCTACCGGCAGCTCGCCGCGGAGAACGCCGCGCGGGTGACCGAGGCTTTTCTGCAGAACTGGGCTGGTGCCTGAGCTTTGGAGTCACATCAGCCACACGGGCCCCTGCGCGGAAAGGGTGACCATTTGTCCGCATCTCAGCGACAACTTGCTGTCGCTCGGAGACATCCCAGCTTTTTAACTGTCAAGCGGCGAGGGGTGTGCGGTGGGCCCAGGCGGTGTCTTCGTTGTAGGGGGTGTGGTGGCGCAGGCAGCCGTGCAGGATGCCGACGAGTCGGTTGGCCAGGGCGCGCAGGGCTTGATGGTGGGTGTCGCCGGCGGCGCGGTGATGGTCGTAGAAGGCGCGGGCACCGGGGCTGGCTTTCAGGGTGGCGAAGGCCCAGCGGTCCAGCGCGTCGTAGAGGCGTTGGTTGCGCACGTGGCGGGCCATGACGGCACGTTTTCGTCCGGATGCCACGGTTACCGGTGACGTTCCGGCGTAGTTTTTGCGACACTTAGCATCGGTGAATCGGTTCGGGTCGTCCCCGAACTCGCCGAGCACCCGGGCGCCGAGGATGACACCGATTCCTGGCTGGGAGAGGTAAGTGTCGGCGTCCGGGTGTGTCCTAAAATGCTGTGCTAGTTCAGTTTCCAGTGCACTGATCTGATGGGTCAGCTCGACGATCATGGCCGGTCGCGGCGCTGGTGGCGGCCCCGTAGGCCGCGGTCACCGCCTGCGGTGCGCGCAGATGCTGGCCGCGCAACGCGGCCTGGATCTGCTGCGACCGCTCCTCGATATAGCGGCTGCGTCCACCGGCTTTGAGTGCTGCGGCGATCTTGGACAGACTCAACCGGGCACCCTGCTCGGGGGTAGGGGCACGATGCAGCACCGCCAGCGCGTCACGGTCACGGTCGCGATCACCAAGATTGGGAAACGCCTCAAGGGCCGCCGGGTAGTACTCCAGCAGCCCCGCACGCAGGATGCTGATCTGACGGGTCCGCAGCCAAATCAGATTCTGATGCGCCCGCGCCAACACTTTGATCGCCTCGGCCTGCTCGCTGTCCCCGTCGAGCGGGCGGTGGTTATGGCGATCGGTGCGCATCAGGTCGGCCAGCAATTTAGCGTCTGCGGCATCGGATTTCGCGCCTGACACTCGATGCCGGTCACGGTAGCGGGCGACCGCCTTGGGATTGATCGCATACACCTGATACCCCGACGCCACGAGTGCACCGACCCACAAGCCATGGTCTTTTTCGATCCCCACGACGACCTCGCCAGGCTCGACGGCATGGGCGGCGATCATCTCGTGCAGCCCCCCGATACCGGTCAAACCTTCTGATAGCCGCCCGCCACCCAGTCGGGTACCAGCGTCATCCATCAGATACACGTCGTGGTGGTCTTGGGCCCAGTCATCACCGACAAACAACATCACCGTGCCTTCCTTCTCGATCGACGACGGACCACGTCCGCCCTTGTCGAGCCTGAGGACACCCGGTCGCGGCCTAATGGATAAGTGCTCAAATGTTTGGCACGACATCCCAGAAGCACTACAGGTGACCAGCAACTGGCCGGGGCACGATCTCTGCAGAAGGAATCAACCATCGTTCCAGGCGGACATAGTGCACACCGGCCAGCGGCTCACCAATCAGCGTCTCGCCAACACAACCCGCACAGGGTTAACGACGCGCCGATCACATCCCATTAGGCGGACAATCAGGGCTTCACCCGACGGAGAGGCCAGTGGGGCAGGAGTGACTCACCTATTCGGCACCGCGGGCAACCGGACGGCTTGGATCCGAACTCCATTCGGACCATGACCCCGGAAACAGCGCTGCCTCAAGGCCTGCCGCGGCAAGCGCCGCAATCACGACACCCGCGGTGACGCCCGATCCGCAGTAGGCGCCCACGCGGTCACCGGCCTCGATGCCGCGCTCAGACAACAGCCGCCCCAGCGTGCCCCCGTCGACCAACGTGCCGTCGGTCGCCAGGACGGCGGTGCTGGGCAGGTTCTTGGCACCGGGAATGTGGCCGGCGACCGCGTCGACTGGCTCGAAGTCACCGCGGAAGCGTTCGGGTGCGCGCGCGTCGAGCATCGTCACCACCCCGGCCCCGGATTCCAACGTCGTCAAGGTGGCTCGGCCTCCGGCATACAAGTCACCATGCGGCACAGTCACATTCCCAGCCGGCGGCGTGACCTCACCGGTCTCCAAACTCCGTCCGGCCGACCGCCAACCAGCCAACCCGCCGTCCAGAATGCGCACGTTCGGCAGCCCCGCCGCCGTCAACACCCACCACGCTCGCGCCGAACCCGCCCGATTCCAGTCGTCGTACACCACCACCGGCACCTCCTGCCGGACGCCCCACCCGCGCGCGGCGGCTTCCAGGCTGCGCCCCGACGGCAGCGGGTGACGACCCCGGCCGTGAATCGCGTGGTCGCTGAGTTCGTCCTCGAGCGATACATACACCGCATCGGGCAGGTGGCCCTGCCGGTAGGTGCCCCGCCCATCGGGCTCGTCGAGTCGCCAGCGCACATCCAGGATCGACACCGGATCGCCGGCATCGAGCAGATCGGCCAACTCTGCCGCGGTGATCAGCACCTTGTCGCGTGCATCCACCGGTACACCTCCTTGACTTCGGTGCGGGCACCAACGAGCCTACGGTGCATGGGACACAGGCTTCGGGTGGCGCATGTGGGCACCGGCAACACCGGATCGATCGCGCTTCGGCAGGTGCTGCGGTCACCGCGGTTGCAGTTGGTCGGCCACCTGGTGCACAGCCGCGACAAGGCGGGTCAGGATTCCGGCGAGTTGGTCGGGGATGCGGCCGCGGGCGTGACGGCCACCGACAGCATGGAAGACTTCCTTGCGCTCGACGCCGACTGCGTCACCTACTTCGCCGCGGTTTCCGGCCGCGACGGCGACGAGATCGTCGGGCAGTTGTGTGAGCTTCTGGCGAGCGGGAAAAACGTTGTCGCACCATCGTATCCGCCACTGTTTCATCCGGCATCGCTTGCCGACGCCGCACGGGAGAAGCTGCAAGCGGCCTGCCGCCAGGGCAACAGCTCCGTGTTCGCCACCGGCATCGCGCCGGGCTTCGCCAGCGACATGCTCGCCGTACACGCGGCGAGCATGAGTGAGCGACCGACGAAAGTGACCGTCCAGGAACGTATTCCCTGCGGCGCCTATCGACTCCTCGGGTTCTTCGAAATGATGGGCTTCGGTCGAACGCCCGAGCAAGACGCCGAGGTGTATCCGCCGGGAGCGATGATCGCTCACCTGGCGCCGCCCTTACGGCTGCTGGCCCAAGGGCTTGGCTGGACGATCGACGAGGTCCGCGAGCGTCGCGACGTGGCACTTGCTAAGCGCCACTACAGCTTCGAGGCCGGCGAGATCCCACCCGGCACCATCGCCAGCGTGCGGATGAGCTTCCACGGCATCGTCGGCGGCGAGCCGCGGGTGCAGTTTTCGGCGATCTGGTCGATGCCCGACGAACCGGTCGAGGACTGGCAGCCGGCCATCCCCGTCGGCAGCGCGACCCGGCGGCTGACCCGGATCACCGTCGAGGGCGATCCGCCGGTTCAGGTCGACTTCGCGCTCAACGGCGGCGACCTGCCCGGGTCGGCGGCCACCGCGGCCCGAGTGGTCAACGCGATCCCGGCCGTCTGCGCGGCGAATCCGGGTATCCTCAGCGGCCTGGACCTCGTCATCCCCGCGCAAGGAGGCTAGGCGCATGGCACCTCGGTTGTATCCCTGGGTTCTCGCCATCGGCATCGCCATTGCCGTCGCGCTGGCACTCACGACGGCGGTCCCGGCCAACGCGGTGCCCAACACGAAGTGCACGCTGACGACACCGGTTCAGGAAGTGCCGAGCGTGACTCAACTGCCGCCCGAGCTACTCAAGCTGCTACCGCCCATCGCCGATGTCGGCGCACCCTTCAACGCGACCGACTCGGTCAACGACCCGACGCTGCCATTTCGGCGCATGATTCGCGCCGGCCACCGCGGCAACGACTGGTTCCTCTGGTACGAGCACGGCGGCGTCGGATACTCCTGGCAGGCGGTGGTCGCGCACGTGGTGCCGGGCGGTGAGGCCAAGGTGCTGGCCAACGCGGGAACCATCTCCGACACGCTGTGCAGCCTCACCGATGGGGCATTTGCGGGCACAGTCCCGCCCTACCCGCAGGGCGCATGGGCCGCGTCAGACTTCTGATCGGACGCGAAACCCGCTGTTCACGAACAGGTTACGTCAACCTCGAACTGTAGATCGCGCATTCCGCCTTGACCGGGCGCCAATGCCTTGCCGACACCGGTCACCGTGTAGGTCTTGCCCGCCTTGGTCGCGTGCACCTGGTCGGGCGATTGAACGGATTGATAGGGGAGCTGGTAGTTGGCGTTCGCCGCAGTAAGCGAAATCGAAAAGCCATTCACCCCAGGAGGATTCGCGTCCGACATGGACAGCGACACATATGCCGAGTCGTCCTGCGCGCTGATGCGCGTGGTCTTATTCCCCGACTCGGGTGGCGTTGCGCTTGTCTGCCGCGGCGAGGTGCTGCAGTCGACCTTGCCGGAGATCGTGTGGCTGTGCCCGTCCACCATCACGGTGGTGTTGGTGGCAACGGGAGTCGAGCTTGGGGCCGAAGCCGGCTCCCCGTTCTTCGTGGAACAGGCCGCCGCGATCGTCCCCACCAACAAGAGCGCCGCAGCGCCGAGAACCCGCGCCGAACGTGGGTAGGGATTTGTCATGGCGATTCCTCTGCTGGCAGCCACGGCAAACAGTAGGCGGTTAAGGTCTCGACAAGGTCACGGCCAGGCGTCCCAGAGGATCATGCTTCGTAACGGTCCCGCGAAGACGGGACGCACCGCACCCGATCGCCAGCGTTCTTCGACGAGCCCGGCCAGGGCGGCGGTCGTTGCCAGCGGGTCGTCGTCCAGGTAGACCACGGTGATGTATTGCGGATCGGTCCGCCAGCCCCGGTTGGCCCGGTTCCATTCGTTGGTTGATCCGAACGTCCAGGCGCCGGCCGTACCGGGTGTGGCGAGCAGCGCCGGATAGTGCTCGGCGTGCAGCCATTGCAGCCATTGGCTGGGTCGGCCATCGGTGGCCTCCTCGGCGATCAGCAGCACTCCGCGGTGCGGACGGAACGGCACCACCTCCGCGGAGATCAGCGCCTGCGGCGAGGACTGCCACTGCAGCAATCGCAGCCCGGCCACCTGCAGCGACGGCCGCGTGACCGGAAAGCGGCCGTTCTCGCGCAACGCTCGGCCCAGCGCGATGAAGTCGTCGAAGGTCTCATCGACGGGGTCGCCGACGAGGTAGTGGACGGCGTTGCCGACCTGTCCCAGTGGTCCGTCGGCCACCAGGCGGTTCTCCAGGTACTCGCCGTCGGCGATCCAGCGCAGCCCGTAGACGATGCCCGGCAGTTGATACTGCTCGGGCATGTGGTCGAGCAGGTGCCAGCGCAGATAGTCGTCGTCGGCGGTACCGGACGGCGGGGTGAGGCTGAATACGCCCGCCTTGACCCGCATCACGCGCCGTTCAGCTCGGCGAGCGCCTGCAGATTCTCCAGGTAATGCTGCAGGGAAGTGTGCCTGAAGTAGGTGCTGATGACGGTGGCGCCGTGTGCGGCTGTCTCGCCGAGCAGCTCACGCGTCCGCTCCGGCGCGTTGATCGGGTCCAGCGGTGCCGGGGGAGGCAGCACAACCTCGAACCCGGGCCGAAGCTCGAAGCGGCCCAACCAGTCTCGGGCCTGCTGCAGGCTCACCGCGAACGGAGCCCAGCCGTCGGCCAAGTTGACGGCCCGGCGCAGCGAGCGCAGCGTGCGGCCGCCGATCCAGATGGGCACCCGCTGCTGAAGCGCGCACGGGTCGACCACCATGCCGGCGAAGGAATAGAACTCACCGTGATACGCGGGCTCGGGCACCGACAGAGACGCGCGCAGCGCCCGCAACGCGTCGTCGCCGCGCGGCCCGCGGTCCTCGAAGGGGGCGCCGATCAGGTCGAATTCCTCTTTGAGGCTGCCGACGCCGACGCCGAGGATGAGCCGCCCGTTGCTGAGGGTGTCCAGGGTGCCGTAGCGCTTGGCGATTTCGAGTGGGTGGTGATACGCGAGCACAAGTACGTTGGTGGCCAACCGAATTCGCTGGGTGCGTGCGGCCAGGTAGCCGAACGTCGCGAGCGGGTCCCAGTAGCGCGCGCCGCGGCGGTTCAGCTCGGCGGCGGGCAGCGCGACGTGCTCGCTGCAGGTGAGGTGGTGGTAGCCGAGTCGGTCTGCGGCCTCGGCGATCTGCGCCACATCCTCGATGGTGCCGGTTTTCTCCCAGTCGCCACTGGTGCCCGGAAACATGGTCACCACGGGGGTGGCCACCGACAGCTTTGCGATCGCGGCGCTCATCGCGGTAGATTCTAACAGCGCTCGAATCATTTCGAACAGAGCTCGAATGTGACCGGAGGTGCACGGTGCCAACCGCGATACGGCGGGCCTACGGCGATCTCGACCGCGCCCAGGTGGTGGCGTCCCTGCACAACCTGGCGCGCCGGGTCGGGGTCCAGCAGGTGACGATGCGCGAGCTGGCAGCCGAACTCGGCGCCGCCGTGCCCTCGGTGTACTACCACGTTCCGGGTAAGCAAGCCGCGCTGGATCTGCTCGCCGAATCCGTGCTCGCGGAGATCCCCGTTCCGCAGGCCGGCCCGTGGGATGCCCGGCTCACCGAACTCTACTGTGCCGCACGCGAAGTGATCGTCAGCGTTCCCGGCATCGCCGGTATACTGCAGACCAGCGCCGGCGGCGAACGCGCCCGACGGCTCGACCGGCTCAGCCGCTCGCTGCTGGCCGAAGCCGGACTCTCGAAACCCGTTGCCGCCGCCGCTCACACCGTGCTGTACACCTACCTGCTCGGCTCGGTCAGCCTGGAGGAATCCCGCGGCAAGCGTCAGGCCGCCGCCCGTTTTCGCGCCGGACTCGACGTCATCATCGCGGGAATCGTCGGGATTAACGCCTCATGAGCGTGCCGAAGTTGCGGTCCCTGGTCGTGGAGAACCAGGACACCGAAGCCGGCCGCGATGCCGCCGCGGTGCTGGACCCCGACACATTCGTCGCCGGCGCCCCGTTCGACGCATTGACCCGGCTGCGCGCCAACTCACCCGTCCAGCCCGTCCAACTGACCGGATTGCCCAGGGCGTGGCTGCTGACCCGGCACGCCGACGTGCGGCTGGTCAGCCGCGACACCGACACCTTCACCAGCAGCAAGGGCAACACCCTGGTCGAGGTCGAGGCGGCGCCGACCTCGGCGATGCTGCCCGGCATCGACCCGCCGCGTCACGTGCACTACCGCAAGCTGATCAACCAGGGCTTCACCGTCCGCAACGTGCAGCGCCTGGAGTCGCGGATGCGCACGGTGGCGCGCGATATCGTCACCAACATCACTGAGAAGGGCGAATTCGACGCCGTACCAGACATTTCCGCGGAGATGTCGCTGCAGGTGATCGCCGACGTGCTGGGCGTGCCGGCCGAAGACCGGATGTCGGTCTTCCGGTGGAGCAACGCCATCGGCAGCCTGGGCATCGAGGACCCCGACTACGCGCCCACGCCGCAGGCGCTCGGTCAGGCCGCCGCGGAAATGTTCACCTACTGCGGCGAACTGGTGGCGCACCGACGCAAGCACGGCCTCACCGACGACATCTTGTCGGCGTTGCTCGCCGCGGAGGTCGACGGCGAAAAGCTCAACCGTGACCAGCTCAACGAGTTCTTCCTGCTGCTGGCCATCGCCGGCAACGAGACCACCCGAAACACGCTCAGCCACGGCATCTTGGCGCTATCGCAGCATCCCGAGCAACAGGCGCTGCTGGCCCGCGACCCCGGCGCGATCAAGCCGGCGGTGGAGGAACTGCTGCGCTGGGCCACGCCGGTGATGCACTTCCGCCGCACCGTCACCCGGGACGTGGAGATCCGCGGGCAACGCATCCCGGCCGGCGACTGGGTGTTGATGCACTATCTGTCGGCCAACCGCGACGAGGAGGTGTTCGAGCGCGCCGACGAATTCGACGTCACCCGAACCGATTCCGGTCACGCCGCGTTCGGCGGCGGGGGAGTGCACTTTTGTCTGGGTGCTCAGCTGGCCCGGCTGGAACTGCGGGTGATGCTCGAAGAGCTGTACCCGAACGTGCCCGGCCTGACGGTCACCGGGCCACCCGACCGGCTACGGTCGTCGTTTTTCCATGGCATCAAACGACTTCCGTGTGCTGTGGGCCGTTAAAGGGCCGTCAGCCCGTTTCCAGAGAGCCGAGCAACCGCACCTCTTCGAGGTCCAGCGTGGCCTGCAATTCGCGCAGCACGATGTCGTCGATCTGGTGCTGGTCGCGCAGCTGGGTGATGGCCTGGCGTTTGTGATCGAGCACGCCGAGCCGCACCTGCCGCACCAGATCGCCCTTCTCGGCCAGATCGTTGGGCGCATCCGGATCGCCTTGGGCTTGGATGACAGCGGCGTGTTCTTCGTATTCCTTCTTCAGCCGCTTGTACAGGTCCTCGTCGACACCCACTTCGGTGGCGACCATCGGTAAGGCTTCGATGGCGGCTTGGGCGCCACGGCAGCGGGCCAGTTGCAATTCCTCGGCGCGGGCGACATCTTCGGGCAGCCGCGCCCACCGGACGACGAAGGGCAGCGTGCTGCCTTGGAAGAGCACGGTCACCAGAATCACGAACACCACGACGAAGATCAGCAGGCTGCGGTCCGGGAACGGGGCGCCGCTGTGCGTGGTCAGCGGGACGGCCAGCGCCGCCGCGAGCGACACCGCGCCGCGGAATCCCGACCAGCTCGTCACCAGGCGCTGACGGAAGCCGACGTTGCGGGACTCCCGCCGGAAGGTTTTGTCGACGCCGCGGCCTAAGACGGTGGTGATTTCCACCAAGGCAAACCGGGTCACGATGATCACCCCGGTGACCGCGAGAGCCAGCAAGACCGCGTGGCGGAGGCCGCCGTCGACGTGGGCGATGCCGTGCAGGGCGCCGGGGATCTGGACTCCGACGAATACCCAGAGCGAGCCGTTGATGAGGAATGTCGAAATGTCCCAGAACGCGTACGCCTGTAGCCGCGATCGGGCCCGGATCACCTTTGGGCTGATGTAGGTGATCACCAGGGCGGACACCATGACTGCGACGACGCCGCTGGTGTCACATGCTTGGGCGAGCAAGAACGCCGCGAACGGGGTGAGCAGGCTCAACGCCCCTTCCTCCATCGGCGCGTCGATGCGCATCCGCAATAGCGTCACCAGCCCGCCGACGAGCAGTCCGGCGATGATGCCGCCCGCGTAGGACTCGATGAAGCGCCACGTCAGGGCGCCCGGGCTGACCGCCGACCCCCCGACGGCGACGGAGACGGTGACGCCGAACAGCACCAGCGCGGTGCCGTCGTTCATGATGCTCTCGGCCTTCAGCACGGTCAGGGTCCGGCGTGGCAATTTTTTCGCCAGGCCGGCCACCGCGGCGGCGTCGGTGGGGGAGAGCACGGCGCCCAGGACCGCGGCCGCATGTGACTCCATGCCCATCGCTCGCGCCGTCCACGACACCGTCACCGCGGTGGCGATGACCAGGCCGATGCTGGTCATCGCGATCACGCGCAGGTTGGCGCGGATCTCGCGGAAGCTGGTGTTCATGCTCTCCCAATAGAGGATCGCCGGCAGGAACAACAGCAGGACGAGCTCACCGTCGATGTGGATGCCGGCGAACCGAGGGATCAGTCCGAGCAGCGCGCCCAGCAGGATGAGCAGAACGGGTGGACCCACGCGATAGCGCTGGCCCACCAGTGTTCCGAAGAGCACGGTGGTGACAAGCGCAACGATGACGATGAGCGCAAACACGTGCCCATCCTTGCGTATGGCTTGGTTGGCTGCTGGTCGAGTGTGGACTTGATGAACGCAAAACCGCCAAAAACGTACGTCAAGTCCACATTCGGCACATTAAGTGCAGTCGCAGCAGTCGCAGCAGTCCCCGCACTCGCAGCAGCAGTCGCAGCCGTCGCAGCAGCAGATGCAGCTGCTCCCGCCACCGCCCTTCTTGGGACCGGGTGCGGCGGGTACCTCACCTTGGCCTTCGGGGTAGGGGTAGCCGGCGCCGACCGGTTGTTGGTTGCCGAAGTTGATGCCGTCTTGATCGCCGTGCGGTGTTCCGCCACGCATCGTGTATCCGGCCCCGCTGAAGGTGCGGGTGATTGCCCGGCGCACCTCGCGGGTCAGCAGCCGGTGGGGCAGGCGTCCGTCGGTGAAATCCACGTCGGCCAGCGCCAATTCGATGCCCAGCGCCGCGTCGTCGCACAATGTGCGAACCTCGGCGACGGATGTTCCGGTGGCGGCCAACGGATTCCATTTCCCGCGCGCCACGTCGTCGTGGTAGTCCTCGACCGCGTCCAGCAGGTGCGCGACCCGGCCGAACAGTTGGCCGACCTCACGCAGCGGCGCCTCGTTGTCCGGGCGCCCGGCCAGCACTGCGGTGTGCGCGAACGCCGCGGCGACGGCCGTCTCGGTGGGCTCGGTGACCAGCAGCACCGAGCTGCCCGGACCCGCGGTCGCCTCCAGCTCGGCCTGCCGGTCCATCGCGGCGACCAACACATTCGTGTCGAATCCCAGGCTGTGGCCGGCCTCGGTGCCCTGGCGCACCCACCGCTCGGCGACACGGCGCGCGGCTGGTCGCACCCCGAGCGCACCGACCATGCCGTCGCGGTCGTCGACGTGGTCGCGTACCCGTGCCGCGGCCAGCGCCAGCGACACCACGGCGGCCAGCCGCGCACTGTCACCGGTGGCCACGTCGGCGCGCTGCATCTTGCGCAGCGGGCAGCGGCCGGCCTTCCGCCGCCCCGGCTGCCCGTCGGTCTGCGCCTCGACCAACAGGGAAACCACCAACCCGTCATAGTTGGTGGCGACCCGTGCGGCCTGGCCGTAGTCGTCGCGCAGGGCCAGGCACAGTCCACACAATTGGGCTTGCCACACGTCTGCGAGTTCGCCGCCGAGCCGATGACGGCAGGGCCGAATGATGCCAAACATGCACCGAAGCTACCGGACTACGGGTGTGGCCTGGGACAGGCTCTCGGAAAGTCCACCATTTGCTGGCCGAGCCGTGATCCCGGGGCAGGAAGAGGATTATTGTGCGACTGTGAGGACCAGGCTCTTCCTGCTCGTGGCCATGCTCGTCGCATCGGTGGTGTTGGGCGGTGCGAGTTGCTCGAAAGGTGACCGCAGGCGACCAAAACCATCGAGGTACCGATGGACGACGTGCTGAATGGGAGCGACATCAACCGCGATGTGACGCTCGCGGTCGGCAACACATTGAAACTGGTTTTGGGATCGAACCACACCACTCCATACCGTTGGGTGGCTGACGCGAAGATCGGCGACCCCGCGGTGCTGAAGCAAACCAGCCACGAGTTTGTGAAGCCAGACAACAATCGGATGGGAGCGCCCGGTACCGAGGTCTGGATGTTCACGGCGCTGAAGACCGGCGCGACAACGATCGCGACCACCTACGCCACCTTCGTGGGCGGCGACAACACCCCGACGTGCACGTTTACCGCGAAAGTGACTGTGCAGTAGTGCGTTTGCACTGGCCCAATTTCAGCAACGTGCCGGCGGGGCTGCGCGAGCAAATCGAGACCGAAGGCGCCATCTTCATTGCCGACAAGGTCGGCGTCACTAAGCGCTTCAGCGGCCATGTCCCGGGCGTCTATCGGCCGCCGGCGTCTCCCGCTACCAGGGCGCCTTCTGCTTCAGCGCCGCGCGGATTGTCGCCACCTTCCCCACTAGCGGGGACCGGAATCTGCGGTCCATCGACTGCCCGTGGGATGTTGACGACGGGCCGGCGACCGCGTCGATCACCGAGAAGGGTCTGCTGATCGAGATCGACTTGCGGGCGGTGGATCACGCCTTCAGCGGCACGATGAAGCTGAACTACAAGCGAAAGATCCCGTCCGAGGTGCTCGGCGCGTTGCCGGTGCGGACGCTTGCATTCCCGGTCGAGCCGATCTTCGTCTACCGCGCGGCCGGTGTGCGGCCCAAGTAATCCCATCGGCAACATGAGTACCGTCCGCGACCCGATAGGTGATTTACAAACTCGATATCGCCGGTGATATCGAGTTTGAAAGTGACCTATTGGTTCCCCGGCCTCACGGGCAGACCTGCTTGCGCCAGTCGCCGATCGTTTTGTCCATCTGATCGGCATTTGGGTCGGACCCTTGAACGCCACCGGTAGTAACGAAGTGTTCAATGGCTTGCTTCACCGCGTCAGGCGGATTTGCCTTTTCCAGAATGTCGGCGGCCGAGCGAGCGGCCTGCGTGCTTGTCGCCATGATGAGGTTCATATGTGCTCCGCTCAGCCCCAAACACGTTTCCGGATCCAATTTTCCGGGATCCGCATTCGCAGGCGCCGCAAGCACCAGCGCGCTCGCGAAGGCGACGCAAGCAACGACAATTCTCATAACTGGTCATCCTGTAGCACCCAGCGCCCAAACCGCCACACCCCGTCCTGCTTGACCGCGGTGAACTCGTAGCAGCCGGTGACTTCTGGGGACGGTGCCCCGCCGTCGCGGATCGCGAAAACCTGGAAATAGCAACGACCGGTCGCTTCGGTGGCGGTTTGGCTGGTGAACCAGATCGAGTTCAAGGCGTGACGACGCTGGTTGTTCTCGGCCTTGAACTTCGCCTTCCTCAGCTCCAGCAGAGGCATGACGGTCTCGATATCCGATGACATGTCACCGCCGTCATGCCGCAGGACGAGTTCCGGTGATTCGGTGAACAGCGCGCGGAATTCGTCCAGTCGGTCCCCGTCGTACGTGTGGGCATAGGCGCCAAGCAAGTTGATGATCGCCAGCCGATCGGCTGCATCGAAGCCCTCGACCGTCACAGGTGCACAATAACCAGATGACCACCGTGGATTTTCACTTCGACCCGATGTGCCCGTTCGCCTACCAGACGTCGCTGTGGATCCGCGACGTCCGCGCGCAAAACGGCATCACCATCGACTGGCGGTTCTTCAGCCTCGAGGAGATCAACCGCGAAGAGGGCAAGAAGCACCCGTGGGAGCGGGAGTGGTCGTACGGCTGGTCGTTGATGCGCATCGGTGCGCTGCTGCGCCGGACCGACATGTCCTTGCTCGACAACTGGTATGACGCGATCGGCCGTGAATTGCACACCCTGGGCGGCAAGCCCCATGATCCCGAGGTTGCGCGACGCCTACTCGGCGACATCGGCGCAGAACCCGAGACTCTCGACAAAGCGCTGGCCGACCCGACCACCCATGACGACGTCCGCGCCGAGCACCAGCGCGTGGTCGACGCCGGCGGCTACGGCGTGCCGACGCTGTTCATGGATGGACAGTGCCTGTTCGGGCCGGTCCTGATCGATCCGCCGACCGGGCCGGCGGCGCTGAAGCTGTGGAGCGTCGTCACCGGCATGGCCGAGTTGCCGCACGTGTACGAACTGCAGCGGCCCAAGTCGGCGGCCGATACCGAACTCATTGGCAAATCTCTGCGGCCCTACCTCGACGGGCGCGACTGGGTCAGCATCAACCGCGGTGAGGTCATCGACGTCGACAAGCTCGCGGGCCGAACCTAGACCATCGAGAGCGGCGACACCTTGAGCCCAATTGCCAAGGCGCCAGACAGTTCTCGGCTCACGTCGTAGTCGAAAATCACGTGCCCGCTGAGCACGTCGACGTCGCGTTTGGCTCGCTGCAGCGGGTTGTCGAGGAAGTGCGCGCTGGCGCCCGACGCCTCGAGCAGGCCGCCGATCACCAAGCGTGATTCCCGCACGATGTGGGCGGCCGCCAGCCGGGCGTCGGCGCGCACCGGGCGCGCGACGCGGTCGCCGGCGGCGAGGATCTCTTCGATGCCCCCGACGGTGTCGGCCAGCAACCCATGCAGCGCGCGCAGCCGCACCCGGGCCTCGCCGAGCCGGGCCTGGGCGGCGGGCTTGTCTTTCTGCGCGCTGCCCTCGTAGGCGAGGACGCGTTCAGAAAGGCGCTCGGTGAAGACGTCGACGACCCGCTCGGCCGCGCCGAACGCCGGCATCGCGGCGAGCAGCGCGAGCGCGGGCACCATCGGCCAGCGGTAGAGCACGGCGTCGTGCAGCCCTGCCCCCGGCGAGGTACCGGAATAGATGTCGCGCACCGTGACCAGCCGGTGCTCCGGCACGAAGACGTCCTCGATGACGATGTCGTTGGACCCGGTGGCCCGCATGCCGTCGGTCTGCCAGACGTCGACGATCTGGATCTCGTCGGCGGGCACCAGCGCGAGCGCCGGGTAGATCCCGTCGTCAGGCCCGCAGAGCGCGCCGACGATGGTCCAGTTGCCGTCCATCACCCCGGTGGCCCAGGACCAGCGGCCACTCAGCCGGACACCTCCGGTTGCCGGCGTGCCGCGACCGGTCGGCGCCAGCGGCGACGACGCGAGGAACGGCCGCGACGCGAACCCGTCGCATTGGGCCTGCTCGTCGAACAGCGCCAGCATCCAGTTGTGCAGCGTGTAAAACCCGATGGTCCACGCCGTCGATGCGCAACCGTGCGCCATCCGGCGTACCGGGTCGAGGATCTCGCGGAAGTCGGCCTGCTGCCCGCCGTAACGCGCGGGTTTGAGCAGGTCGGCGAATCCGGACTCGCGGAATTCGGCGACCGTGGCGGCGGGCAGTCGCCGAAGCTGTTCGGCCTCCTGCGCGCGATCGGCGAGCCGTTCTACGAACGTCATCCGCTCACCATACCTTTTGGTACGGGCCGCAGCATGAATTCGAGAAATCGCTTGCGCTGTAGCGCTTGCTTCCGCGGCGTCGGACCGGCGAGGTGCAGCAACCCGATGCCCGCGGCGAACGTCGTGTTGGCCCGCAGTTCGGCCTCGTCGGCGTCAAACCCGTAGTCGCAGAAGGCTTGTCGTACGGCCTTGACCAACCGGCGGTCCGCCGACCGCACCGCGGCCGCGACGGTTTCGTCGGAGCGGGCCCATTCGCGCATCGCCCGCTCCAGCGCCCACTGCCGCGGGCTGACCAGCGAGGCCATCATCTGTGACAACCGCTCTCGCGGCGGGATTTCGCGCATCTGCTCGATGTCGCGGCGATCCTCGTCGCGCAACTGTGCCCAGGATTCGATCAACGCCTGGCGATAGGCCTTCATGTTCGCGAAATGCCAATAGAAGCTGCCCTTTGTCACGCCGAGACGAGCGCAGAGCCGATCGAGTTTGAGCGCGTTGAGACCCTCGTCGGCCAAGATCGCGAAGCCGGCTTGCAGCCAATCGTCCACCGCCATTCGGCTGGTCGCCATGGACCGCAGCCTACTCAGACTGCCGACACCTCCGCGGGCCGCAGCATCCGGCCGCTGATGAGCGCCGAAAGCCAACCGGGAGTGAGCCTTCCGCCGGTGGACATCACCTTGTTGCGCACTCCGGGCACGACCACGGCGTGGCCGCGATCCAGGGCGCGCAGCCCCGCGGCGACGACGGGTTCCGGCGCGGCGAGGTGCCGATAGACCGCGGTGTGCGAGACGTCCGATCCCAGCGCGTCGACGAATCCGGTGCGAGTCGGTCCCGGGCACAACGCCGTCACGGTGACGCCCGTGCCGCGGGTCTCGGCCCACAGGGCTTGGCTCAGCGAGAGCACGAACGCCTTCGACGCGCCGTAGGTGGCCTGATACGGGCCAGGCTGAAAAGCGATGGTGGAGGCCACATTCAGGATGCCGCCGTGACCACGAGCCAGCATGCCCGGCAGCACCCGCGGGTCAGGCGCACGAGTGCGTCGACATTGACCGCGACCAGATCATGCTCGCGTCCGGCATCGAGCTCCGCGAACGAGCCATACGTGCCGAACCCGGCATCGTTCACCAGCACCTCGACGTGGCGCCCGTCCAGGCGCGCGATCAGGTCGGTGACTCCGGCGTCGGTGCCGAGGTCGCCGACGACCAGTTCGACGTCGACGTCCTTCTGGCTGCGACCTGAAGCGCCACCGCGCTGAGCCGGGCTTCGTCCCGCCCGGTCAGCACCAACGACAGCCCACGCTCGGCGAGCTGCTCGGCGAAGATCGCGCCGAGCCCGGAGCTGCCCGGTACCACTGCCCATGCGTTTGTGACATCGCTACTCCTGTTAATTGTGGTGAATGCCAACGGCTTGGCGTGACTGAAGAGGCCGATGGCGCCGCCGAGGATCGGCCAGATCGGCCAGAAGTACGAGGCGCTGGTAGTCGCGGCGACCGCGGCCCAGACGATGAGCACGACGGCGGCCATAGCGAGGTAAGCGCCGAGGTGAATGTTCACCCCGCGACGGGCCGCGGCCGCCCGGGCGGCGCGACGGTGAGGATCGGCACGCCGGATGCGATCGAGCGGCAGATCGGCGACGAGTTCCCGCAGCTCGGGCGTTGTGTGCGTCTGGTAAACGCGTGCTGCACCCGCTCCTCGTACTCGTTGATCTGCAGATAACCCTGCGCGAACGCTTGGCCCAGGCGTGCGGACGTCTTGTTTCGGTCGCGGTCACCGACGCGGCTCGGGGGAGGTGCGACCTGAAGTTGCTTGCTCATTTTCAGCTCCTTGCACTGATGTTAATAGCATTAACATAAACCATAATGTTAATGTCGTCAACATGCCAAGTGCAGGGAAGAAGCCGGCGCGTCGTGACAGCTATCACCACGGCGATCTCAAGCGCGCGCTCACCAGCGCCGCGCTGACTCTGGTGGCCGAGAAGGGACCGAAGGGTTTCAGCCTGACCGAGGCGGCGCGGCGCGCCGGCGTCAGTGCCGCGGCCCCATACCGGCACTTCGCCGACAAGGCCGAGCTGCTCGCTGCCGTCGCCGAGCAGGGGTTTGCCGAACTGCACGACGACCTGAGCGCGGCCGCCCAGGCCGCATCGAAGCCCAAACAACGGGTGGTCGAGCTCGGCCGTGCCTATGTGTACTGGGCCGTCACCCATCCGGACGACTACCGGGTCATGTTCGGCGCCGAGATCGACAAGGCGGACCACCCGGCCTTGGCGGTCGCCGCGGAACGGGCGTTCGACGACCTGCTCGACGCGATAACAAAGTGCCAGGAGGCGGGGTTTATGGAGGGTCGAGACCCGCGCGAGATTGCCGCGCCGCTCTGGTCGCTGGTGCACGGCGTCGCCACCCTTGCCATAGGTGGCGAACTGCGCGCCGTCGGGATTCAGCAAGACCCGGAGGCGATGATTGCGGGCGTCGTGGCTCAGCTGCTTGGAGATCGCTGAACCCATCACCACGTCTCGACCCAGGCTGGCAGGCCGGGTGTCCCGTTGCGCCAATCTCGGGTGCTGCGATCACAAACGACATTTCGCACCTACCGTCCTGGGCGGACATGGCCCTCGGCTCGAGGACTCTCGTGCGATCAAATCTGCTCCCGTCGTTCTGAAAAAGGAACCGACGCTTCGTATAACGAACCACAGATCGAAGTTTGGGTATGGAGTTACCCGTTATGTCGACGCCAGAATCGGGAACCCTGGAGTGTCACGTTCGTCCCCAGTGAAAGGATCGCCACCATGTCTTCGCGCGGCTCGCGGCTGGGCACGCGATTCGGCCCGTATGAGCTGCAGTCTCTGATCGGCGTCGGCGGCATGGGCGAGGTGTATCGCGCCTACGACACCGTCAAGGAACGTGACGGTCGCCGTGAAGGTGCTGCGCGCGGAGATGGCCGCGGACAAGAGCTACCAGGCGCGATTCCGGCGCGAGTCGCGGATGGCGGCGCGGTTGCAGGAACCGCACGTCATCCCGGTGCACGACTTCGGCGACATCGACGGCACGCTGTACATCGACATGCGGCTGGTCGAGGGCGCCAGCTTGAAGGACCTGCTAAGCGCCACCGGCCCGCTGGAGCCGCGCGGGCGGTGTCGATCATCGCGCAGGTGGCGGCGGCGCTGGACGCCGCGCACGCCGACGGGCTGGTGCACCGCGACATCAAGCCGGAGAACGTGCTGCTGACGCGGACGACTTCGCGTACCTCGTCGACTTCGGCATCGCCGCACGGCGACGGCGACGCGAGCGTGACGTCGACGGGCCGATCATCGGGTCGTGCGCGTACATGGCCGCGGAGCGGTTTGCGGGAGGTCGGGTCGGGCCTGCGGCCGACATCTACTCGTTGACGTGTCTGCTGTACGAATGCCTCACCGGCAGGGCGCCTTTCGAGACCGGCGGCGATTTGCGACAGCTGATGAGCGCGCACATGTTCTCGCCGCCGCCACGGCCGAGCATCATGCGGCGTGGGATCACCCGCGCGTTCGACGACGTGATCGCCGTCGGTATGGCCAAACAGCCTG
>CAVTLW010000051.1:0-16664 GCA_963735655.1 uncultured Actinomycetota bacterium | reverse complement strand
AGCGGCGCCAGCTCGGCGTACACCCGCATCGGATGCAACGGGATCCGGTCGTCGGCGAGTTCGGCCTGCTCGCTCTCACGCGCCGCCGTCTCGGCGGTCCGCAGGTCGGCGACCCAGTCCTGGTGGGCGGCGCCGCCCGAGGAGGCGAGTGCCGAGAGAATCGCGGTCAGATCCCCGTAGAGCTCCGCGGCAACGGCCCGCTGGTGCTCGCGCTCGGGTTTGGCCCGGTCTGCCACCACGAGCTGGGTTTGCGCTCCGAACACCTTGCCGAAGCCCAGGCGGAAATCCATCGGCACGCCGACGATCAGCGCTACATCGGCCTCACCCAAGGCTTTTGCCCGCGCCCGCGAGAAGGCCAACGGGTGATCGGCCGGCACCACGCCGCGGGCCATTCCGTTCATCAGCACCGGGATCTGCCGTTCTTCGGCCAGGCGCAGCAGCGCCGCCTCGGCGTGTCCCCACCAGACATTGGTGCCGGCCATGATCACCGGCCGGTGCGCCGCGGCGAGCAGGTAGGCGACACGGTCCAGGGCGTGGCCATCGGGGCCATCGGCCGTCGCAAGCTCGGTCAGCGCGCCGGGGCGGCCGTCATCGGAGGACATGGAGAACACGTGGTCCATCGGGAAGTCGACGAATCCGACGCCGGAGGGCGCGGTCACCGCCGCGCGCAGGGCTTCGTCGACGAGCCGCCCTGCCGCGTCGGCCGAATCCGCGGTGGTGGCGAACCGGGTCAGCGGCGCCACAAACGGCACGTGGTCGATCTCCTGCAGCGATCCCATCCCCCACCGCAGCGCGGGGGCCCGGCCGCCCAGCACCAGCAGCGGCGACTGATTCTGCTGAGCCGCCGCCATTGCGCTCATCCCGTTGGTCACGCCCGGCCCGGCGGTGAGCGCCGCCACGCCCGGCACCCGCGTCACCTTCGACCAGCCCTCGGCGGCAAAGGTCGCGGTCTGCTCATGCCGGGTGTCGATCAGGCGGATGCCCTCTTCGCGGCAGCCGTCGTAGATGGAAAACAGGTGGCCGCCCGACAAGGTGAAGACGGTGTCGATACCGTTGGCCCGTAATCGCCGGGCGACGAGCCGGCCGGCATGGATGGTCGGGGCGGGGACGGCGTCGGTGCTCATGGCCTTCATATTTTGAAAGCCTAACCACTACCTTCAGGTACCTTCGCCGAAGGATTTCCGTTCCAGGAGCACGCCTGAACGCCTCGACTGTAAGGAGACGAGACATTGGGCCCCAAGCCGTTTACGCCGTCCATCGACTGGTCCAGCGCATTCGTGGAATCGCTGTGGTGGATCGCCAGAGCCTGGGCGATCAGCGCAGTCTGTGTCCTCGTGGTGCTGGTGGCGTTGAGGTACTTGACGCCGTGGGGCCGCCAATACTGGCGCATCACCCACGAGTACTTCGTCGGCCGCAAGAGCATCCGGGTGTGGCTGATGCTCGGTGTGTTGCTGTTTTCGGTGGTGTTGGCGGTACGCCTGAACGTGTTGTTCAGCTACCAGGGCAACGACATGTACACGGCGTTGCAGAAAGCGTTCCAGGGCATCGCCGGCGGCGATGATGCGGTGAAACGCTCAGGCGTGCACGGATTTTGGATGTCGATCGGGATCTTCAGCGTGATGGCCGTGATCCACGTGATCCGGGTGATGGTCGACATCTACTTGACTCAGCGCTTCATCATCGCCTGGCGGGTGTGGTTGACCGGCCACCTCACCGACGACTGGCTCAACGGCAAGGCCTACTACCGGGATCTGTTCATCGACGAGACGATCGACAACCCCGACCAGCGCATCCAGCAGGACGTCGACATCTTCACCGCGGGGGCCGGCGGCACGCCGAACGCGCCATCCAACGGGACCAGCAGCACGTTGCTGTTCGGCGCCGTGCAATCGGTGATCTCGGTGATCTCGTTCGCGGCGATCTTGTGGAACCTGTCGGGCACGCTGAACTTCCAGGGCATCTCGTTTCCCCGGGCGATGTTCTGGATCGTCTTGGTCTATGTATTCGCGGCGACGATCATCACGTTCATCATCGGGCGGCCCCTGATCTGGCTGAGCTTCCGTAACGAAAAGCTCAACGCCGCTTTCCGTTACGCCTTGGTGCGGCTGCGCGACGCCGCCGAAGCCGTCGGCTTTTACCGTGGCGAGCGGGTCGAGCGCAGGCAATTGACGCGACGGTTCGACCCGATCATCACCAACTACCGAAAGTTCGTCAACCGGAGCATCGCGTTCAACGGATGGAACCTGTCGGTGAGCCAGACGATCGTCCCGCTGCCGTGGGTGATCCAGGCGCCGCGGCTGTTCGCCGGTCAGATCGACTTCGGCGACGTCGGCCAGACGGCGACCTCATTCGGCAACATCCATGACTCGCTGTCGTTCTTCCGCAACAACTACGACGCATTCGCGGCGTTCCGCGCGGCGATCATCCGTCTGCACGGCCTGGTCGAGGCGAACAGCCAGGGCCGCGCGCTGCCGGCAGTGCTGACCAGGCCCAGTGACGACGGGTCGGTCGAACTCACCGACGTCGAAGTGCGCACGCCAGGCGGCGACCGGTTGATCGACCCGGTCGACGTGCGACTGGGCCGCGGCGACTCGCTGGTGATTACCGGGCGCTCGGGATTCGGCAAGACCACGCTGCTGCGCAGTCTGGCCGAACTGTGGCCCTATGCGTCAGGGACGCTGCGCCGTCCCGACGGCGAAAACGAGACGATGTTCTTGTCCCAGCTGCCCTACGTGCCGCTGGGCACACTGCGCGATGTGGTCTGCTACCCGAACACGTCGGCGGACATCTCGGACGAGACTCTGCGCGACACCCTGACCAAGGTCGCGCTGGCCCCGCTGTCTGACCGGCTGGACGAGGAGCGGGACTGGGCCAAAGTGCTGTCCCCCGGTGAACAGCAACGCGTCGCCTTTGCCCGCATCCTGCTCACCAAACCCAAGGCGATCTTCCTCGACGAGAGCACCTCGGCGCTGGACTCGGGGCTGGAACACGCGCTGTATCAAATGCTGCGCAGTGAACTGCCGGATTGCATCGTGGTCAGCGTCAGCCATCGGCCCAGCCTCGAGGCGCTGCACAATCAACAGCTCGAACTGCTTGGCGGTGGGCCATGGCGGCTGGGGCCGGTTGAGAAAGAGCCGGTGCCGGTCTAGCGGCGCGCCCGGCCGTCCGCTAGTCAGATCTGACTAGCGCGGCACGCCGGGTAAATGCCTTGTTGTGGTCATGCGGGACTACCCGCCGGCTTCGTAGCGTCGATGCATGGCGTTTGTGATCACGGCCCCGTCACTGCTGCAAGCGGCGGCGACCGATTTGGTGCATGTCGGCTCGGCAATCAATACCGCTAATGCGGCCGTGGCGGGCGCGACCACGCAGATAGCGTCCGCCGGCGCTGACGAGATTTCGGCGGCGATCGCCGCCCTGTTTTCCGGGCACGCCCAGGAATATCAGCAGCTCAGTGCCCAGGTGGCGGCGTTTCACGACCAGTTCGTAGGGACCCTCAACGCGGCGTCCGGCTCATATGCGGCCGCTGAGGCCACCAACGTCAACCCGCTGCAAAACCTGCTGGACGTCGTGAATGCGCCGACGATGGCGGCGTTGGGGCGGCCGCTGATCGGCAACGGCGCCAACGGAACGCCCGGGAGCGGCGGTAACGGCAAAGACGGCGGCATCTTGTTCGGCAACGGCGGTGCCGGCGGCTACGGAGTCGCCGGCTCGACAGGCGGCCGCGGTGGCAACGCCGGGCTGTTCGGCACGGGCGGGGCCGGCGGGGCCGGCGGTGACACGGGTGCAGGCAACGGCGGGAACGGCGGGGCAGGTGGAAACGGCGGGCTGCTGTTCGGCTCCGGTGGGATGGGCGGAGCCGGCGGGGCCGGCGGCGTCGCAAGCAAAGGCGGGATTGGCGGGGCCGGCGGAGCCGGTGGGCTGTTCGGCGGGACCGGCGGGGTTGGCGGGATGGGCGGCGTCGGCGGGACCGCCGGTGGTGGAATCGGCGGGGTCGGTGGGTCGGGCGGGATGCTGTTCGGGGCGGGCGGTGCCGGTGGCATGGGCGGGGCCGGCGTCGAAGGTACGGGCGGGCCCGGCGGTATCGGCGGCGACGGCGGGGATGGCGGATTGTTGTTCGGTGACGGTGGCAACGGCGGTGCCGGCGGATTCGGTCCTGGCGCCAAGGCGGGTGGCGCTGGTGGCCTCGGCGGCAAAGCCATCTTGTTTGGCAACGGCGGCAACGGCGGCAACGCCGGGGTCGGTGGTACCGCCGGTGCCGTCGGCAGCGGCGGTATGGGCGGATTGTTCGGCCTGGACGGCCTCAACGGGCTCAAACAGGGCTAGCCGGCGGGCTTACCCCGCCCGTGCTGCCGCGTGCGCTCCGGCGCGGCGCCCGAAGAACGAGCCCTCCCCCAACTGCGTCCCGCTGGCGTAGCCCTTGCCGTCCTGGGCGATGTTGGACGCGCACGCCCCGGCGGCATACAACCCGGCAATCACCGAGCCGTCCGCGCGCAGCACCTGACCGTCCACCGACGTGGCGAGCCCACCGATGGTGAACCCGGCATACATCGCCTTACCCAGCGACATGTCGAATGCGCCCCATGGTCCTTTGTCTTGCGGCGCAAGGAATTCCGGCTGCTTGTGGAAGTCCGGGTCCTCGCCACGCGCGGCATAGGTGTTGTAGCGTTCCAGCGTCGCAACCAGGTTGCCCTGCGGGATGCCAAGTGCGGCTTCCATTTCGGCGACGGTTTCCCAGCCGTCGATCAGCGGGACCAGCGGCATCTTGGGGTGCTCCAAATGCGCTTCGTCGACGATCAAGAACGCCACGCTATCGGGCTGATCCATGATGAACCCGGCAGTCCGGGAATGGTAAGAGTCTTCGGCGACGAACCGCTGACCCAGCTTGTTCACGATGAGCCCGGTCAGCAGGATCGACGGCGGATACGGCGGGGCCGTGATGAAGATCTGGTCCATGTGCTGGGTGGCACCGCCGGCCGATTCGCCCAACCGGATGCCCAGGCCGTCGTCGTAGGTATTGCCGAGCACGAACGGCTTCTCGGCCAGCTTCGGCGTGTACTTGGCCACCATGTCCGGGTTCATCACGAATCCCCCGGCGGCAATGATGACCGACTTTGCCTTCACGGCACCGGTTTCGGAGAACCGCTTCCACATCACGCCGGTTATCGCGCCGGAATCGTCGGCGATGAGCTCGGTGACGCCGCTCTCGTAGTGGACCTGCACCCCCAGGCTGGCGGCACGCTTGACCAGCAGGTCGATCACCATGCTGGCACCGCCGGTGTCGCCGGGCACGGGCACCTTGTGACCGCGCGGTGCGGGCACCGCCTTCTCGAGGAACGGCCACACCTTCTCGTTGCCGGTGAACATCAACCCCTCGGTATTGGGCTGAATCACCGCCTTTCCCGGGAAGTAGCTGCGCTCGAACTGAAAACCCAAGTCCTCCAACCAATTAAAATGTTCGACGCTGCCTTCGCAGTACGCGCGAATCTTGGTTTCGTCGGGCTCTCGCGACACTGCGACCAGGTAGGAGTACATCTCGTCGGGCGAATCGGAATGACCGGTGGCTTGCTGGACCGCGGTCCCGCCACCCAGGTAGAAGTGCCCCCCGGCAAGCGAGGTCGTGCCGCCCGCCGCGGCAGCGCGCTCGAGCACCAGCACTCGCGCTCCGGCGGCCGCCGCGCTGACCGCCGCACAGCCACCGGCGATGCCGAAACCGATCACCACCACGTCGACGTCATCCGACCACGACTCCACTGTTGCCGCACTGACCGTCGCTGGTATCTCGGTGCTCATTGGCGCCACTCCTCCTCGTCACTGCGTTCTGCATCGTCGTTGGCGCGGCTCATTGGTGCCACTCCTCCTCATCACTGCGTTCTGCATCGTCGTTGGCGCGGCTCATTGGTGCCACTCCTCCTCATCACTGCGTTCTGCATCGTCGTTGGCGCGGCTCACCGCTGCTCCTGTTTGATGTACTCGTAGAACGCCCTCATCTCGGGCGAGAAATACGCGATCTCGATGAACGGCACGCCGGCCTGCGGCGCGGACACGTACGCGAAGTGGATCCCGCCGGGCATCACGCCCTGCTGGACGACCTGGGCGCCCTGGCCCGCAGCCTCAGCCAGCGCGGCGGCGAGGCTTTCGGGGCTCTCGGTCTCAACGCAGATGTGGTGCAAGCCCGGCCCATTGTCACGCAAAAAATCACTATAGATATTCTCGCCGCGGACCGGCGCGATCAGCTCCAGCTGCATCTCCCCGAGATAGCTCAGCGAAATGCCAGCAACGAAATCCGCCGGCTTGCCGTGGTAGCTACAGGTGTCAGGAGCAAAATGCACGTCGGGAATCCGCACCCACTTTCGGACACCTAACAGGCCGGTGAGGGCCATTTCGGTGGCATCGAGGTCCGGAGTAACCCACGCGATTTGTACCGGGGATTGAAGGGGAAGGTCCATCGTCTCGCAGAATAGCCCAGCCCACGGGCCCTCAGATAGGGCACCAAAGACTTTGCCGCGATACGCCGCCCGCGGCCCGAAAGGGCCAGCTGAACACGTTCTAATTCGGGGCCAGTCAGTGCTGAGTCAGGACACCGACCAACAGCCGCACCTGGTTGTCGAACACCGCCTCGGGGTCGGTCAGCGTGTCCGCGCCGTACTGACCGAACACCTCCAGGCTGATCGCCCCGACGATGCCGGCCCACAGCAGGAAGCACTTGGCGACGACGTGATCGTCGCCGGGAAAGCCGAACTCGTGGCGAATCCGTTCGAAATCCGACGACATCGGTTGCGACACAAGTTCATTGGTCAGCATGATGTCTCCGGTCGCGATCCCCGCCGCGACCGCGTCGAAGATCGTCCCGACTACTCGAGTGCCGGCCGCAACGGTGCGTTCCGGTGGTGCGTGATACCCGGGGACGGGGCTGCCGTACAGCAGCGCCCACCGCGCCGGGTGTGCCACCGCCCACCTGCGTGCCGAGCATGCGATCGCGATGACGTCATCGCTCCACGCGTAGGCGACGGTGCCGCGGGCCCGATCCACCGTGTCGGCCAGGTCTGAATAGGCGTCGACCAGCAGCAGAGTGAGCAGCTCGTCGCGGCTGGCCACATACCGGTACACGGCCGATGACACCAGGCCCAGGTCGCGGGCAACCGCGCGCAACGACAAACCGGCGGCACCATGGTCCACCAGTTGACGACGGCCGAGCTCGACGATCTTTGCCTCGATCTGCTCCCGCGACTCCTGGCGCTTGCCCACGCCGCCAGTCTGACACAACCGAGATCACTGCTCTTGCTTTTCGCCTGAGACTATGTCAGCCTGATCGATATCGAGAGCACTGCTCTCTAGACGAAGTATTCGAATCCAGCCGAGAGGGTGCACCATGTCCACGCGCTACGAGGAACCGAGTCGAGCGGCCCGGGCCGCGAACACGTTCATCCGGTGGCTGGCCGAACTGGGGATCAGCATCGCCGGCACCCGGTCGCTGCGGGTCCGCGGCCGCAAGAGCGGCAAAGAACGTGGTGTCGTGATCAACCTGCTGACCGTCGACGGCGTCGGCTACGTCGTCTCACCGCGCGGCAACACCCAGTGGGCCCGCAACGTCAGGGCCGCCGGCTTCGTGCAGATGGGACCGCGCTGGCGCAGCCGGCGCACGCAGATCAGCGAGGTGGCCGACGATGCCAAACCCGAGCTCTTGCGCCGGTATCTGGACAGGTGGTACTGGCAGGTCAAAGACTATGTCGCACCGCTGACAACGGAATCCGCCGACGACGAATACCGCACCGCGGCACCGAACATCCCGGTTTTCGAACTCGCGAACGCGAGCCGGTGATCCCGGCGAGGCGTCCTAGCGCGTGCTGGACCTGACCCCGAGATCCTCGCGGACCTGCTCGCCGGTGGCCTGCCAGGACACCGCGGCGGGAAGATCGCCCCACATGCTGTTGAAAATCCCGACGATCTGACATGGGCTTCCGGGGGAAGCGATGTACACCGGCCCGCCCGAATCGCCCTTCTGACTGAGCACGCCGTGGGACATGGTGAACCATCCGTTGTTGACGCCTTCGACGGTTCCACACGTTTGACCGGTGATCACGCCCAAATGGCAGATCGGTTGGCCGGCCGCAAGGGCCAGGCCCGGCCTGGATTCCAGGCGGCGCCCATCCGGCAGAATGTCGCTCGCCCTGACGTTGTCGGCCAGCACGATCGCCTCGTAGTCGGCGATCACCTGATCGGTGGCCACCGTCGTGCCGCTGGGTGTGTTGTCCCGGAACGAGGCGAGATGGCCGATCAGGTTTTGCTCCCGGTCGGTGACGTCTCCCCCGCCGCCGCGGCAGTGACCTGCGGTGAACGCGATTTTCAGCGCCGGGTCGACGTAAGCCAACGTGCAGATGCGGTTGTCTTGGTGGATTTCCATGCCCGGAAACACCAATATCGGATCGGCGGCGGCCACGGCCGTCGGCAGGCCCGACGCGAGCGCCGCGACAGCCACCGATGCGGTGAATGCACGCAGTGCCAGGCAGTTCAACACCGCCTCCGATCCCTCGAGGCCGGCACGGCGCCGACCGCTGGTTGAGGTTACGACGTAACCTTCCCCGTCGTCACTTTTTCGCGCCGCGCCCGGCTGGCGTTACGAGGACGTGGTCAGCGCGACTGCGCCGTCGGATTTGCGAGCAGCGCGCGGTTGCCAGCCCGGTGGTCCGAAGACATAGCCCAGTCGATCGCGCAGCCGTCTCGCCGCACGCCAGTCTCGGGCAATCGCCACGTACTCGCGGGTCTGCAGCTTCCAGATGTTGAAGGTGTCGACCTGTTTGGTCAGCCCGTAGTGCGGGCGGAACACCTCGCGCTGGAAGCTGCCGAATATCCGGTCCCAGACGATGAAGATGCCGCCGTAGTTCTTGTCCAGGTACACCTGATCCATTCCGTGGTGCACGCGGTGATGCGACGGCGTGTTTAACACGAACTCCAAAACTCGCGGTAGCTTGTCGATCCGCTCGGTGTGCACCCAGAACTGATAGATCAGGTTCAACGACCAGCTGAAGAACACCATCCAGGGCGGAAGCCCCAACAGCGGCAACGGAACCCACATCAGGATCTCCCCGCTGTTGTTCCACTTCTGCCGCAGCGCGGTGGCGAAGTTGAAGTACTCGCTGGAGTGGTGAGCCTGGTGCGTCGCCCAGATCAACCGGACCCGGTGGGCGACCCGGTGATAGACGTAGTACAGCAGGTCGACGCCCAGGATGGCGATCACCCACGTGTACCACTGCGTCACCTGCAGGTGCCAGGGCGCCACGTGGACATAGATCGCGGCGTAGCCGAACAGGGCCAGCGTCTTCCAGGCCGCGGTGGTGGCTATCGAAACCAGTCCCATCGAGATGCTTGCGATCGAATCGCGGCTCAGGTAGCCGCCCGAGGGCGGCCGGGGCCGCGCGGCGGTCCCGCTCCCAGTGCTCTCCAGGCTTTCCAGTTTTCGGGCCGCGGTCCATTCCAGGATCAGCAGGAACAGGAAGAACGGAATCGCGAACAGCACCGGATCCCGCATCTCCGCCGGGAGTGCGGACCAGAAGGGTGGGAAGACATCCACATCAGACAGATTACGACGCTTGGGTACACACTGAGGACTGCAATGAATCGCGGGATGCTCAAACTCAGTGTCACCCACCGGCTGCTCCGCTCCTCGGGTGTGCGGAACCGGCTGTTTCCGGCTGCCAAGCTGGACCGATGGGCTGCGCACCCGCGTCTGCCTTACGCCGGCCGGCCGGCCAAGCGGCTGTTGAGGCGGATCGACGTCACTCGGGCCGACCTCAACGGTCGTCCGGTCTATCAGGTCCGCCCGCGTCTGGTCGGTGCTGGGGAGCACAGCGGTCATCTGCTCTACCTTCATGGCGGGGCGTACGTGCTGGACCTGATGCCGCATTTCCATTGGCCGGCCATCGCGAAGCTGGCCAACGTCACCCGCCGAACGATCACGCTGCCGATCTACCCCATCGCCCCCGAGCACAATTACCGCGAGGTGTTCCCGTTCTTGTTGCAGGTGTACCGCCGCATGCTGGAGAGCCACGACCCGAGTTCGATCGCCTTCATGGGCGATTCGGCGGGCGGCGGGATGGCATTCGCGCTGTGCCACGCGGTGCGCGACGCGGGACTGCCGCAGCCCAGCGACGCCGTGCTGCTGTCGCCCTGGATGCACGTCGCGTTGCCGGACCCGGGCGTGCCGGCCGTCGCCAAGATCGACCCGTTCCTCAATCTCGATGACCTGCGCGCCGCGGGTATCCGCTATGCCGGCGGGGATCCACTCGACACTCCGCTGGTCAGCCCGAGTGTGGGACCGCTGGCCGGGCTGCCGCGGCTGACGATATTCACCGGAACGCACGACGTGCTGAATCCCGATACCCGCGCCTTTCGTGAGCGGGCGGCGGCCGAAGGCGTCGACATCGGATGGCACGAACGTGAAGGCGGTCTGCACTGTTGGGTTTTGCTGCCCGGTGACGGCGCCGCCGCCGGACTGGCCCAGATCCGAAAGGTGTTGGGCGGTTGAGCCACCTTTGAGCAACGTTTTGGTGATCGGGTCCGGTTTCGCGGGCCTGTGGGCGGCGCTGGGCGCTGCCCGGCGACTCGACGAGCTTGCTGTACCCGCGGGTGCCGTCGACATTACAGTGTTGAGCGCCAAGCCTTTTCACGACATCAGGGTGCGCAACTACGAGGTGGATCTCAGTGCCTGCCGCATCCCGCTGGCCGAGCTGCTGGCCCCGGCCGGCGTCGCGCACGTCGTCGCCGAGGTCACCGCGATCGACACCCGCGCCCGCACCGTGACCGCCTCAGGCGGAGTGACGTACGGCTATGACCGGATGGTGCTCGCAGCGGGAAGTCAGGTGGTCAAACCCCCCATTCCGGGTCTGCGGGAGTTCGGTTTCGACGTCGATACGTACGACGGTGCGATCAGCCTGGATCACCACCTGCGCGCGCTGGCCGGCGGCACGCGCAGCACCGCGGCTGCCACGGTCGTCGTGGTCGGCGCCGGATTGACGGGCATCGAAGCGGCCTGCGAGCTGCCGGGCAGACTGCGCGCGCTGTTCGGGGGTGCTAAGGGCTTCGAGAGCATGGGTGTCACCCCCCGCGTGGTGCTGGTCGACCGCAACGCCTTCGTCGGCTCGGACATGGGTCCGTCGGCGCGGCCGGTGGTCGAACAGGCGTTGGCGGACAACGGCGTTGAGACCCGGACCGGGGTGGGCGTCACGGCCGTCACCGAGGATGTGGTGTCGCTGTCATCGGGTGAACGGCTGGCGTCGGCCACCGTGGTGTGGTGCGCGGGCATGCGGGCCAGCCCGCTGACCGAACAGCTGCCGGCCACTCGCGACCGGTTGGGCCGGGTTGAGGTCGACGATCAACTGCGGGTGGTCGGGGTGCCAGCGGTGTTCGCGGCCGGCGATGTGGCCGCCGCCCGGATGGACGACGAGCACGTATCGGTGATGTCGTGCCAGCACGGCCGCCCGATGGGCCGTTACGCCGGCTACAACGTCATCAGCGACCTGTTCGACGAGCCGCTGCTCACGCTGAGGATCCCTTGGTATGTGACGGTTCTCGATCTCGGTCCGGCCGGTGCGGTGTACACCGAGGGATGGGACCGGACGGTTAAGTCGTGCGGCGCTGCGGCCAAAGCTACCAAGCAGACGATCAATACCCGGCGGATCTATCCGCCGTTGACCGGCAGCCGCGCCGATCTGCTGGCCGCGGCGGCGCCGGACCTGCAGGCGCGCCCCTAGCTCAATCCCTTTGTGCCGTTTCGCCGGCGTACCACTGCACAGCGCGAACGCCCGGCTGCAAGGACAATTCGGCCACCAAATGCTCCAGCTGGGCGGCCGTATTGCCGCCGATGAGCAAGTGCGCGGTCAAAGTGAGCTCGTCGTCGTCGGGCTGCCCGGTGTGGATTCCGCGCAGCGTGACGTCATTGCCTTTGGCGTGTTGCACGATCTGTGCGCGGACATACTTTTCAGCTTTCGGGCGACAGACCACCTGCATCAGGAAGGGTTGTAGGCCTTCGTCGTCGCCGACCGTGTTGTCGTGGTCGATCAACCGGCCAAGCGGTCGCCCCAGCACGTGGATCGCGATCACGGCTCCGGTGCCGATGATGGCGAAGACCAGGTGGCCCGAGGCGGCCAGCACGCCGACCGCCGCCGAACACCACAGGGTGGCTGCGGTGTTGAGGCCCCGGACGTTGAACCCGTCGCGCAGGATCACCCCGCCACCGAGGAAGCCGATCCCGGACACCACATACGACGCGACGCGGGTGGGGCTGCTGTCTTCGGTGGCCGCCGAGTAGAGCACGAACAACGTCGCACCCGCGGCCACCAGCGCGTTGGTGCGCAACCCGGCCATGCGGGCGCGCCAATGCCGCTCGAATCCGATCAGCGCCCCGCACCCCACCCCGACCGCGAGGCGAAGCGCGAAATCGGCTGTGGTCAGTGTCTGCATGAGGTCGCACTCCTCTCCGGGAGGTCAAAGCGCGGGTCGTCGGCGGCAGCTAACCACGTCTGGGTGAACGGCAAGTAGACCCAAGCCAAACCGGCCATATTTCGGCCATACCCGCGAAACCGGGCGTTCGCTAGCCCTGGTTGATCTGTTGCGGGCAGTAGAACTTCGCCGCGAGCGCCACGAAGACGCTGGCATGGTCGGTGCTGAGTCCGGGGTTGTCGATCTGCAGATCGGAAACCAGCTGCGGGCCCGACTTGCCCTTACCCATCTGCGCGCACACCGAATGCCCAATCGCAATGGCCTGACTCGGGTTCGCGTAGACGACGCCCGCGCTGCGTAGCGAAGCCAGGAACGACGCGTCGTCCGGCGCGCCGGCATCGGGGTCGGCGTGCGCGGGCGCGGCGAGACCGAGCGCAACGCAAACGCCCATTAGCGCCAATAGCGGCCTCATGGCTCTCAACTCTCCCACACCGAGCGTTTGTGCGCCTGCTAAAGCTGCTGCACCGCAGGTTATTACGGCGCAGGTGCACCCAGACTGCCGCTTCTGCTGCATCTGACTGGCGACCCGGCTCCGTCGGTGCGTTCACACGGCAGCGGGAACCACGCTTGCACTACGCCTGGGCGAGGTGTTTAGGGCAGTAGAATTTCGCCGAAATCGTGGCGAAATTCGATGCATTCTCCATGTCCATTCCGGGGTTGTGGGTTTTCACGTCGTGGACCAGCTCCAGGCCCGATTCGCCGTTATTCAAGCACGTGCACACCGCTTTGCCAGACGTGATGACTTGAGCCGGGTTGGAGTAGTCGAAGCCGGCTTGCCGCAGGGCAGCGAGGAAGCCGGCGTCGTCACCAGTGGGTTCGTCCGGATCGGCGTATGCCGGCGCGGCAAGGCCGACCATGGCGGAAACGCCGAGTAGCGCTAGTAGCAGTCTCATAACTCACCATTCTTCCATTCCGGGATAGGTATTTTCGGCTGTCGCGTGGCGGCAAAGGTTTGTAGCGGGCACACCCGCAGCACTCCAAAGACACTCTGTGCCAACGGTATTGACCGGTGACCCGCGATGCTCGGACACTGAATCAAGTTGCCCCTTAGCCCAACCGCGCATCCGACGGCAAGACTTTGGACTTGTCGCCTTTGGACAGGTGCACCGCATGGATGCCGGGTTTCTTCGACAGTTGCTCGAGCAGGCTGTCCAGACCGTCTTGATCGACAGTGTGGTGCTGCACGCTTTCCGGTTTTTCCGATATTTGTGCGACCAGGCGCTGCAGTTTCTCCGGCGAGTGACTGTCCTTGAGATCTTTCAACGGCTTGATACGTCCGCGGACGCCGGAACCGGCCGCAACGGTGGGGCCCCCCGCGCCCATGGCGCTTCCGAGCATTCCTGCCAGGGACATCGAACTGAGCAGGCCGCCCTCGCCGAGCGCGGCCGCAGGCACGGCATCCGGTCCAGCGGCCGACAACGCGGAGGCGACCATTCTGATGGCTGGAGTGTTGGCAGCCCACGCCGGCGGAACAGACAACTTTCCAACCAATGTGCCGGCATTGTTCATACCGCCCTGCACCGCGCTGAACAGAGTGCCCCGGCCCCAGTGCGGCACAAGCCCGGCCCCCAGCGCCTCTTTAGGTAGCGCGCCAAGCGCCGACCCCTTCGGGGCGAACTTGAGGAACTGCGATACAGGGAAGTTGATCAGGAGGCCGATGTCGTTGTACCCGGTGGTGAAGCCCAGCGGGACCTTGATGACGTTGAAAACATTTGTATACAAAGCCGCCGTGCCTGTTCCGAAGAGAGAGTTCAGGAGACTGTTGCCCGTGTTGTTGATGCTGGTGCCGAGGTTCGCGAGAGCTTGTGTGATTTGCGATAGCGAAGCGGTGGCCGTGTCCGCGAGCGACTGCGCACTCCCGGCAGAGACGCTCGCGGCTTGGCCTGCCGCGGCCGCCTGCGCGGCGAGACCGGCAGCGTTGGTGGTCTGCGGCGGCTCGGTGAACGGTTCCACATTGATCGCGGCGGCCGACGAGTCGGTGTAGCCATCCATGGCCAAGGCGTCCTGGGCCCACATCTCGGCGTACTGGGTCTCGGTGGCCGCGATCGCCGGGGTGTTCTGCCCGAAAATGTTGGTCACCACCAGCGACGCCAGTTGGCTTCGGTTGGCCGCGACCTCCGTCGGCGGCACGGTCGCGGCGAACGTTGTCTCGTAGGCGGTTGCCGCCGCGTTGGCCTGGGTGGCGGCCTCGGCGGCCTGTGCGCCGGTGGCTTGCATCCAGGTCACGTAGGGCGCGATCGCGACCGCCATGGCCAGCGACGACGGACCGACCCAGTCCCCAGTGGTCAGGGTGGAGATCACCGATGAATAGGCGGCCGCGGTGGACTGCAATTCGGCGGCCAGACCGTCCCAGGCCGCAGCGGCGGCCCGCATCGATCCCGATCCTGGGCCCGAATACATCCGGCCGGAGTTGAACTCTGGCGGAAACGCTCCGTAAAACATCTCTATGCCCCTTGCCTGGTTGTGCGCGCCTGGGTGGACGGTGTTTGGCTGCGGTCTGTTCTCGCGGCGGTCGTTGCGGCCATAGCGTTCATTGCCGTCGTCAGTCCTCGAGCGCCGGGATGACGATGATCGTGGCTGCCGCGGGGTCCGCTGCGGCAACGACACCGCCGAGTGAACCTGCCATCCCTCCACCGCCACCGGAGCTGACCGCACTAGCAGCGATGGCGCGTCCTGCCAGGCTTGACAGGGCCATCTGGCTGAAGACGCCACCCTCGCCGAGTGAGGCCGCCGGGGCGGCCGCCATGTTCATCGGGAGCACCGAGGCCAGGGTCCTTATCCCTGGCGCGGCTTCGGTCCAGCCTTGTGGCACCGACATGCTCCCAACCAGGGCCGCCTTGCCCATGGAGCCCGACACCGGCACACCACCCAAGCTCGCGGAGCCCAGGTGTGCCGCCGTGAGATTGGCCCCGTTGGTCAGCGGAGCCAACACCCCCGCGGCTGCTTTGGCGGGGGCGCCAAAGGCGACGAGGGACTGCCCGTTTTGGGCATAGGCGTACGTCTGACCGAACGACAGGAACGGGCCACCGGGTATCGAGGTCAACCCTTGCAGTGAATAGGACTGCGACGTAATTGCTGAGAAGAACGTGTTCAAGTTTGTCAGGTCGGTCGTGACCGATGCCGGCACCGGGGGAATGTTGATCAAATTCGGGACGGCAAGTCCCTGCGCAAAATTCGAGGCCGTCGTCGGCAGCGATGTGATGTTTGTTCCCAGGTGCTGCAGCCAGGTCGGTATCGACTGGATCAGCGCGATTAGCTGCGAGCTGATGCTGGAAGCGGCTGGGTTGCTCGTGGCTGCCGCTGGTTGAACGACTGCGGCGGCCACGTTGGTGGTCTGCGGCGGCTCAATGAACGATGTCAGCTGCGACGCGGTCGACGATGAGCCCGCATAGGTATACATCGCCGCCGCATCCTGGGCCCACATCTCCATGTAGTCGGCTTCGGTGGCAGCGATTGCGGCCGTGTTCTGGCCGAGGATGTTGGTTGCGATCAACGCCGTCAGCAACGCTCGGTTGGTCGCGATCACCGGCGGAGGCACCGTGGCGGCGAACGCCGCCTCATAGGCGCCTGCGGCCAGTGCGGCCTGCGTCGCGGCCTGCTCGGCCTGCGCGCCGGTGGCCTGGATCCACGACACGTACGGCATGGCCGCGGCGGCCATCGCCATCGATGACGGACCCGTCCACGGCCCCGCCGACAGGCTCTCGATCGTGGAACCGTACGACGCCGCGGTGGACTGCAACTCCGCCGCCAGAGCGTCCCAGGCCGCGGACGCCGCCAGCAGCGGCCCCGGACCCGCCCCCACATACATCCGCCCCGAATTTATCTCCGGTGGTAGCGCCCCAAAATCAAACATTTATTACCCTCCGATCCCCTACGGCCGCCATGGTAGGCAGGCCCTCGTAGGGCTGCCACGAACATCGCTGAGCTCTTATGGAATTCACCAAATACCCCACTGTTCACTCCCCATTTATCCCGCGTTTTTGAGCGCAAAAGACCGACGCAGCACCCATGAAAAATGGTCATCGCGGCCCCCATTGCCCGCTGGTTCGGGTACCCCTACCCGATATTAAAACTCATCTTGGGCAAAATTATTTGCGGAGCGTTCCGCTCAGGTAATCGCGACGTAAAAAGTATGTGTCTCCACCGGCGAAAGGCCAGCAATACATGGG
>CAVTLW010000050.1:0-72422 GCA_963735655.1 uncultured Actinomycetota bacterium | reverse complement strand
GCTCAGTAATGGGTGCAGGGAACTGGCACTAACCGGCCGAAAACTTACATACACACACAATCGCAACCACGATTCCAATGTCGACGGATTTGTTTTACAAATCTGTCGTCGGCACCACACCCTGCCACCAGTACAAATTTAAATAGAGTTACGGCGGCCACAGCGACAGGGAAACGCCCGGTCCCATTCCGAACCCGGAAGCTAAGCCTGTCAGCGCCGATGATACTGCCCTCTTCGGGTGGAAAAGTAGGACACCGCCGAACATACACAAAAGCACCCCCTGCAAAGGGGGTGCTTTTGTACTTTTGCGGGCTGAATCCTAGTCGAAGAGCGTCAAATTCGCCGGCGTCCGGCTTTTCTCCAGCTCGAGCAGGGTCAGCTTCCGGTCGAGTCCGCCGCCGTAGCCGGTGAGTTGCCCGTTGGCGCCGATTACGCGATGGCACGGGACGATGATCGCAATGGGATTGTGCCCGTTGGCCAATCCGACCGCGCGGGCAGCACCGGGGGCACCGATCTGCTCGGCGATCTCGCCGTAGGACCGAGTCTCCCCGTACGGGATGGTCAGCAGCGCTTTCCACACCCGCTGTTGGAAGTCGGTGCCTCGCATGTCGAGTTCCACATCGAAGTCAATGCGCTCGCCGGCGAAGTAGGCGTCGAGTTGAGCGACGGCTTCGGCAAATGCTGCGCCGTTGCGTGTCCAGTCGGTCCGGCTTGGTTCGTAGGTCTGATCCACCATTCGCAGGTTCGTCAGGGCGGAGCCCTGCCCGGCCAGGGTCAGCGGTCCCATCGGGCTGTCGATAGTGCGGTACTGAATCATCATGCGACCTCCTGTGGTGGCCATTGGTTGATCGGATGTTGCAGGGTGGTCCAAAGGTGCTGGGCGGCATAGGACCGCCAGGGACGCCAGCGGGCGCTGTGCTCGAGGAGTGCGGGTTGTTGCGCGGGCAGACCGAGCTGCTTGGCGGCCAGCTTGAGGCCGAGGTCGCTGGCGGGGAATGCGTCGGGATCGCCGAGACCGCGCATCGCGATCACCTCGGCGGTCCACGGGCCGATTCCCGGCAGTGTCAGCAATTGGCTGCGGGCCCGGTTCCAGTCGCTGCCGGCGTCCAGGACGACACTCCCGTCGCCGAGGCCGTCGACCAGGGCGCTCACGGTTCGTTGTCGGGCCTGGGGGACGGCCAGATGGACCGGATCGATGTCCGCGAGCTGCTCGACCGACGGGAATGTGTGGGTCAATGTGCCTTCGGCATCGTGGATTTGGTGTCCGTAGGCTACAGCCAGTCTGCGTGCGTGAGTTCGCGCGGCCTTGGTCGATACCTGTTGGCCCAGCACTGCCCGCACGGCGAGCTCGGCCTCGTCAACCGTGCGGGGAATGCGCTGCCCCGGCGCCTTGGCCACCACCGCACGCAAGTCTGGGTCGCCGCTGAGCGCCTCGACGACGGCGTCCGGATCGGCATCGAGGTCCAGCAGTCGTCGGCACCGCGCGGTCGCGGTGGCCAGGTCGCGGAAGTCGTCGAGCACCAGTACACAGCCGACGTGATCGGGTGCCGGCGTCAGCGCGACGATTCCGTTGCCGGAGGGAAGCCGCAGCGTGCGCCGGTAGGCGCCATCGCGGACCTCTTCGCAGCCGGGCACCGCGCTGGCGGCCAGATGACCGAAAACGCCCTCGTAGGCGAACGGCGTGCGTACCGGAAGTCGTAGCGACACCGTCCCCGGGGAGGCGGCACTGGGACCGAACCGGACTCTGGCGCGCTGGCGCAGGGACGTCGGGCTGTTTTCGAAGACCAGGCGCACGGTGTCGTTGAACTGCCGGATGCTGGAAAACCCGGCGGCGAACGCGACGTCGCCGAACGGCAGGTCGGTGGTCTCGATCAGGACCCGCGCGGTCTGCGCACGTTGCGCTCGCGCCAGCGCGAGCGGACCGGCGCCGACTTCGGCCTGCAGCAGGCGTTCCAGCTGGCGGGTGGTGTAGCCAAGGTGGGCGGCAAGGCCGCCGACCCCGTCACGGTCCACGGTTCCGTCAGCGATCAGCCGCATCGCCCGCGCGACGACGTCGCCGCGCACGTTCCACTCCGGGGAGCCCGGCGATGCGTCCGGACGGCAGCGCTTGCAGGCGCGGAAGCCGGCCCGTTGCGCGGCCGCCGCCGTCGGGTAGAACTGCACGTTACGAGCGAATGGCGGCCGGACGGGGCAGCTGGGCCGGCAATAGATCCGGGTGGTCAGCACCGCGGTGACGAACCAGCCGTCGAACCTGGCGTCCTTGGACTGGACCGCCCGGTAGCAGCGTTCGAAGTCTTCGTGCACGCTTCCACAGTTGCACCCGGCCGCCGACAAAACTAGCGGAAAAGCGACATCGTGGTCGCGCCGCCTGACGAAGGTCTCCGCACGCGACGCCGAAGTCCGAGGGGGCCGGGTCCTCCGATTGGGAGCCATCGGGCTGGCGGCGTCCTTCACCACCGCATACACGCGGCTTGGCTTGAGGCGCCGCTGACACTGACCGAATTGCGCGGCGCCCCAGGTCGACAAGACGGCGCAGAGTATGGGAAAGACTCAAAATAGTTCGTTCCGGTAGCTTCTATTAGTGGTGATGGTCCAGCGAACCCGGCCATCGATCGCAACACAGGGGAACCCGATGGCTGCTTCGAAGATTCCGCCCGTCAGGGTTGTCCGGGTACTAGAACGGGCCAGGCATCACCTCAGTCGCCTGTACCGCCGGACGGTCCCCGCTTCGGTCGGTTTGCTGGAAATGGTGATGGACGGGTGGGTTGCCCAATCGATAACAGCGGCCGCCGATCTTGGCATCGCGGACGCACTCGCGAAAGGGCCGCTGTCGGTGGAGGACCTCGCGCAGGCGGTCGACGCCGACGCCGACGCGCTCAGCCGACTGATGCGGGCCCTGAGTTCGCGCGGGATCTTTCGCCGACGCCGCGACGGCCGCTACGACCTCACCCCGCTCGCGCAGCCTCTCCGCCGGGACGCCGAGGTTTCCTTGGCCGGGTGGGTCAGATGGGCGGGTTCGCCCCAGATGCGTGAGCGTTGGAGCCACCTGACCGAGGGGATCCGCGCTGGTCGTTGCGTCGCCGCGGAGATGCGCGGCCAGCACCTTTTCGACTACCTGGCCGGCGAGCCAGAATTGCACGCAATCTTCAACGAAGCCATGACCAGCGTGTCGGAACTCTCGATCGCACCGCTGATGGCCGCCTACGACTTCAGCCCCTACCCCACCATCGTGGACGTCGGGGGCGGGCACGGCCGGTTTCTTGCCGCGATCCTGGCTGCCACACCTCACTCACGCGGCGTCCTTTTCGACCTACCTCAAGTATTGGCAGGAGCTTCGGCCGAGCTTGACAAACACCAGGTTGCGGACAGGGTCCGGATAGTTGAAGGATCGTTCTTCGACGAGGTCATACCGGTTGAAGGCGACGCTTATGTCATCAAGAGCGTGCTCCACGACTGGCCCGACGAGGACGCCTCGCGCATCCTGCACAACGTGCGCGCGGCTGCTGGGCCGGGCACGCATCTGCTGCTGATCGAACTCGTGATCCCCGGACACAACCGTGAATTCGCAGGTAATTGGCTCGATCTGGATATGTTCGTCAGCGCTGCTACACGTTTGCGCACCGCCGACGAATATCGAGAACTCCTCCAGCGTGCCGGTTTCCACCTGGAGCGGGTGGTCGAAACGGTCTCGCCATTCAGTGTCCTGGAAGCCAAAGCCGTCTAGCTGTCGCCGGCTACGAAACCGCGTGTGATCTGCGTCGGCTGAGGGAGAAGTTCGGGTACAGGGTCGACAGCCACAAACCAGATTCCACCTTCCCATATGTTGGACGGAACCACGGCTGAGCAAATCGGTCACCCGGGCGGGTGTTGGCCGATGCATGCGTCGTGAAAGGCGATCGGTCCGAGGTCGGTTCACTTGCGCGGAGTGGGGGATCGTATGCTTCAGCACCTTGCGCGATTGGCGCTTGCGGCGCCGAGGCGGATCGTCGCCATTGCCGGGATGCTGACGGCTGGTGCCGCGATATTCGCTGCGCCGGTTGCCTCGAGTCTTTCGGCGGGCGGTTTTGAGGATCCGGCGTCGGGATCCGCGCGCGCGACGCGGCTGCTGACCGACGTGTTCCACAAGGGTGCTATGCAGCTGGTGTTAACCGTCGCCGATAGCCGCGGCATCGACAGCAGCGATGTGCGGACTGCTAGTCGCCGGATCGTCGAGAAGCTCGAGCGCGGTCCGGGCGTAAGCGGGGTGGTCTCGCCCTGGACATCGCCGCCACAAGCGGCGGCGATGTCCAAGGCGCTGTCGAGTTCCGATCACCGCGTGGGCTTGATCGTCGCCGATTTCACCGGCGGGGAGACTCAAGCGTCCCAGCACGCGCAGGCAATGGTCGACTCGATCGACGCGGACATCCTGCCCGGATTTCCGGGTGTGACCGTTACTCCCGGCGGCCCGGCAATGGTGTACGCGCAAATCACCCGGCAGACCCAGCGGGATGTCTTGCTCATGGAGTCGATCGCCGTCCCATTGAGCATGCTGGTCCTGGTATGGGTGTTCGGGGGCCTGAGGGCCGCGATGCTCCCGTTGGCCGCGGCCGGTGTCTCGATCGCGGGCTCACTGGCCGTGCTGCGCCTGATCGCGATGTGGACCGATGTATCCATCTTTGCCCTCAACCTCACCGCCGCGCTGGGGCTGGCGCTGGCCATCGACTACACGCTGTTGATCATCAACCGCTACCGAGACGAGGTCACTGCGGGGTCCGATCGCGACCAGGCGCTTGTCACCACGATGACGACCGCGGGACGCACCATCTTGTTTTCGGCGCTGACGGTGGCGTTGTCGATGGCCACGATGGTGCTGTTCCCGATACCGTTCCTGAGGTCGTTCGCGTATGGGGGCATCGCGACGGTCGTGTTGTGTGCCGTTGCGGCGATTGTGTTGACGCCCGCGGGGATCGCATTACTCGGCAACCGACCCGACGAGCAAGAAGGGCGCCACCGACTCCGGGACGTTCCCGGTGACCCTGCCGTTGGGCGGCACAGGTTCTGGTACCGCTGGACCACGTTCATGATCCGTCACGCAATAGCCGTCGGGCTGGCCGGTTCAATACTGCTCATCAGTTTGGGAATTCCGTTCTTGCGCGTCAACTGGGGTTTCCCGGATGACCGGGTGCTGCCTTCGTCGGCGTCGGCGCATCAAGTCGGTGACCGACTGCGGTCGGAGTTCTCGGGCCAGTCCGGAAGCGACGTCATCGTCGTCGTGCCTGATGCGCGCGGGCTGGCTCCCGCCGACTGGGATCGCTTCGCCGCCGAGGCGTCGCGGGTATCCGATGTCTCGGCGGTCTACGCGCCCACGGCGACGTTCGTGGATGGGCGCAGTGTCGGGCCGCCCACGGGTGGTGCGGGTGTCGCCGGCAGCAGCGCCTATCTGACCGTCTCCAGCGTCGCGCCGCTGTTCTCAGCGGCTTCCGAAGCGCAGTTGGGCGGCTTGCGTGCGCTGCAGGGTCCGGGCGGCCGTGTCGTGCTGATGACCGGCGCCGCCGCGATAAACCGTGACAGCGTGGGGGCCATCACGTCGCGGCTTCCGCTGGTCTTAGGCGTGATCGCCGGGATCACGTTTGTAGTGCTGTTCGTACTCACGGGCAGCGTCGTTCTGCCGGTCAAAGCCCTGCTTCTCAACACGTTGTCGCTGACGGCTTCGTTCGGTGCGCTCGTCTGGATCTTTCAGGACGGTCATCTCGGTGCGTTGGGCACGACTGCGACCGGCACCCTGGTGGTCAACATTCCGGTGCTGCTCTTTTGCATAGCCTTCGGGCTGTCCATGGATTACGAGGTATTTCTGCTGGCCCGGATCCGCGAATTCTGGTTGGCCGGTGCCCCCACCGCCGCCGGTAGCGACGAAAGCGTGGCTCTTGGCCTGGCGCACACCGGACGGGTCGTGACGGCGGCCGCGCTGATCATGTCCATCTCGTTCGCTGGATTGATCGCCGCCCAGGTCTCCTTCATGAGGATGTTCGGCCTCGGCCTTGCGCTGGCCGTGCTCGTTGATGCCACGCTCGTGCGGATGGTGCTGCTGCCGGCTTTCATGCACCTACTCGGACGGTGGAACTGGTGGGCACCCAAGCCGTTGGCTGCTCTCCACCAGCGCCTGGGGACGAGTGACGTAGATCACAGTCAGTGAATGACATCCCGACCCAACCGCACCGGGCTCTGCTGCGAATCACATCTGACCGTCCGACTGGCCATGCATATGAGGAGTCTGTACGTGCGCAGCGGCGAATACGGTGGCGTACGCACGCGACCGCGAAGAGGAATCACCGTCGGAAGACGATCGGATTTGGCTTGCGTCGGTGCGGGACGCCGTGCGTGATCACCTCCGTGACTTTGTCGGTCGCGCATGCGTCGACCGCCTCGGCAGCGCCAACGTCGACGTCGCGGCCGACGTGCTGGGCGGGTTTGTCGTGGGCGGCAAGTACGTCCGGTCGACGTTCATGTACCTCGGTTGGTTGTGCGGCGCGGAGGAGAACGACGCGGCGTTGCGCGCGTCGGCGAGCCTGGAGCTGTTGCACGCGTTCGCGCTGATGCAGGACGACGTGATGGACGGTTCGCCGCTGCGGCGCGGGCGGCCCGCGGCGCACGTCGTGTTCGCGAAGTGGCACGCTGAGCGCGCACTGGCGGGCTCGCCCGATCGATTCGGCGAGTCGGCTGCTGTTCTGCTTGGGGATCTGTGCCTGGTGTGGGCCGAGGAGATGCTACGGCGCAGCGGGGTCGGCGCCGAAGCGCTCGCGCGGGTCTGGCCGCGCTATGACGAGATGCGCGCCGAACTGGCGATCGGCCAGTTCGCTGACCTGGTCAACAGCGCGCAATGCTTTCCGAGCTTCGATGATGTACTCGACGTGCTGCGACGTAAGTCCGGCAACTACACCGTGCGCCGTCCGCTGGAGATGGGTGCGGCGATGGCCGGCTGCGGCTCGGATGTGCTGGACGCGTTGGCCGGGTATGGCACCGCGATTGGTGAGGCCTTCCAGCTGCGCGACGATCTGCTCGGCGTGTTCGGCTCACCGTCTTTGACGGGCAAATCCGCCGGCACTGATTTGGCGGAGCACAAGGCCACCAGCGTCGTCGTCGCCGCCCACGAACTCGCGGGGCCGGCGGTGCGGCGCGAACTCGCCGAGTTGATGGCCGGCCCGGACATCGACGATGCGGCCGCCGAACGGTGGCGGCACCTGATCGTCGCTAGCGGCGCCGTGCAACGCATCGAAGAGCTGATCGGTGAGCGACTCACCCGCGCGCTCGACCTCATCGATGGCCTAGACATCACCGGTGCCCGTAGTAAGGCACTGTCCGACATGGCCGTCGCGTGCGCCAGGCGGGCCGCATGATGCGGACTGTCGGCGGCAGAACCGATCGGGTGGTCGTCGTCGGCGCCGGGCTGTCGGGACTGTCGGCGGCGCTGCATCTGGCCGGGCGCGGCCGCGCGGTTACGGTGCTCGACCGCGGTGAACACCCCGGCGGAAGGGTGGGCCGCGCGGACATCGCCGGATACCGCCTCGATACCGGCCCGACGGTGCTGACCATGCCCGACATCATCGACGACGCCTTCGCGGCGGTCGGTGAATCGCTGACCGACCGGCTCCGTTTGGACCCGGTGCACCCCGCCTACCGGACCAGCTTTGCCGACGGAACCGCGCTGCAGGTACACACCGAACCCACGGCCATGTTCGACGAGATCACCCGCTTCGCCGGTCCGAGAGAGGCCGACGGCTACCTGCGGTTGCGCGCGTGGCTGACGAAGCTGTACCGGACCGAGTTCGAGGGGTTCATCGCCGCCAACTTCGATTCCCCGCTGTCATTGCTCACCCCCCAACTGGCCCGGTTGGCCGCCCTCGGCGCTTTCCGGCGGTGGGAGCCCATGGTGCGTCGCTACCTTCGTGACGAACGGCTGGTGCGCGTGTTTACCTTCCAGGCGCTCTACGCGGGGGTGCCGCCACAGAGCGCGCTCGCCCTCTATGCGGTGATCGCCTACATGGACACCATCGCCGGGGTGTACTTCCCGCGCGGTGGCATGCGGGCGTTGCCCGACGCCATGGCCGCCGCCGCATCCGCAGCCGGCGTCGAATTCGTTTACGGTGCAACGGTTTCTGAGCTCGAATTCAGCGGATCCCGGGTGACCGCGGTGCGCACCTCCAGCGGCGAGCGGGTATCGGCCGACGCCGTGGTGCTCACCACCGAACTGCCCGACACCTACCGGCTGCTGCGCCGCGCACCACGCCGCCCACTGCGGTTGCGCGCGGCGCCGTCGGCGGTGGTCGCGCACGTCGGATGCGCCGAAGTGGGCCCTGGCAACGAAGATGTCGGACACCACAACATCGTGTTCGGCGACGCCTGGGCGCAGACCTTCCGCGACATCATCGACGACGGCCGCGTGATGGGTGACCCGTCGCTGCTGGTGACCCGCCCGACCGCGGGCGACGCATCGCTCGCGCCGGCCGGCCGGGACCTGCTCTACGTACTGGCACCGGCCCCCAACACCCGAGTCGGCGGCCTGGATTGGGACGCCAGCGGGCCGGGCTACGTCGAGCGCATGCTCGAGGTCGTGCGGACACGGTTGCCCGGCGCCGCCCGGGACGCCGAGGTGCTGCGCGTCACGACGCCCGCCGACTGGGCCAGGCAAGGCATGGCCGCGGGCACCCCATTCGCGTTGGCGCACACCTTTTCGCAGACCGGTCCCTTCCGCCCGGCCAACACCGTGCGAGGCGTCGACAACGTGGTGCTGGCCGGATCGTCAACGGTGCCGGGTGTCGGGGTGCCGACCACGATCCTGTCCGGCCGGTTGGCCGCGGACCGCGTCACCGGCGTGCCGGCCTCTCATAAGGCCACCGAACGAAGCGCAGGCGTGGTGCGCCGATGATCGGCTCCGAACTCGACGCCGCGGGGGTGCAGGATCCGTCGCTACGCGCGGCCTACACCGGCTGCCGCGCGATCAATGCCCGCCACGGCAAGACGTTCTTCCTGGCCACCCGGCTGCTGGCGCCCCGGCAGCGGCCGGCCGTGCACGCTCTGTACGGGTTCGCCCGGGCCGCTGACGATATCCTCGACGAGTTCGACGGGCGTGGCCCGCAGCAACGCGCCGAGGAGTTGGGAGCCCTGTCCACACGGCTTTTCGGCGCTTTGGTCGAGGAGCGGCCCTGCGACGATCCGACGCTGACCGCGGTCGTGCATACCGCACGCAAATACGACATCGGCTGGGACCTGTTCGACGCCTTCCTCGAATCGATGCGGATGGATCTGACCGTCACCGACTACCCGCACCGGTCGGCCCTGGACTGTTACATGTACGGCTCGGCGGAGGTGATCGGCCTGCAGCTGCTGCCGATTTTGGGCACCGTCGGTCCGCGTGAGCAGGCGGCGCCGTATGCAGCGGCGCTCGGCAAGGCGTTTCAGCTCACCAACTTCCTGCGCGACGTCCACGAGGATCTGCGCCGCGGACGGGTGTACCTGCCCGCGGACGAGTTGGCCGCTCACGGTGTCGATCGCGATCTCCTGACGTGGTGCCAAACCAACCGGCGCACCGACCTCAGGGTGCGCGCGGCACTGGTTGAGCAGCACGCGATCACGCGCGGAGTTTACGACCAGGCGCGACCCGGCGTCGGCCAGCTGCACCCGAGTGCGCGCCCCTGCGTTGCGGCCGCGTTGACGCTGTACTCCGAAATCCTCGCCCGCATCGAGGAACTCGACTTCGAGGTATTCCGTGAGCGCGCAACGGTCGGCAAACCCCGCCGCGTGGCGGTTGCTCTCGGAGGGATCGGCCGCGCATGGGCCAGTCGAATGCGGCACGGGAGCATCTGAGCCGTGGATCGGTGGCAGTACCTGATTGTCCTGGGTGCATGCGTGGCCGTGACAGCTCCGCTGGAGTCGTTCGGCAGCGGGGTGTACCGGCAGCCGCGACGCCTGCTGCGCGCCGTTGTGCCGGTCGCGGTGGTGTTCTTGATCTGGGACGTGATCGCCGTGGCGGCCGGCGTGTGGTGGTATAACCCGCGTTACCTGGTCGGGCTCAGCCTGCCCGGCGGGCTGCCCATCGAAGAGTTGTTGTTCTTCCTGGTGATTCCCGTCTGCGGGCTATTGACCTACTCAGCCGTCGACAGCATTCTGCGCTCCGCGCGACGCCGAAATCGCAAGTGCGGCAGCCCATGACGGGGCTCGGCTACACGCTTCCGGCAGTTAGTGCGGTCATCGTGGTCGGCGCCCTGGAGTTGGCCGTGCTGCGCACGGGGCTGTTCCGACGGACTGCGTACTGGATCTCGATGGGGATCGTGTTCGCCTTCCAGATCCTCGTCGACGGCTGGCTGACGAAACTCAGTGCGCCGATTGTCATCTACGACGATGCGCAGACCAGCGGACTCCGGTTCCCGTTCGACATTCCCGTCGAAGACTTCCTCTTCGGCTTCGCCCTGGTGACGGCCGTGTTGCTGGTGTGGGAACGTCAGCGTTCGGTGCCCGCGGAGGACCCCGAATGACCCGGCCCGATCGTCACCGCCAAACCCTGCCCGCACCGCCGGGGCGCGCGACGGTCGCCTCGGGCGAGCACCGGCCCCGCGTTGTCGTCGTGGGTGCCGGGATCGCCGGCCTTTCTGCTGCGGCCGGCCTGGCCGAGCGCGGCGTCGACGTCGACGTCGTCGAACGTTGCGGCTATCTCGGCGGCCGCGTGGGCGGCTGGCCCGAAACCCTGACCGACGGTTCGCCGGCCGCGATGAACCGGGGCTTCCACGCGTTCTTCCGCCAGTACTACAACCTGCGCGCTCTGCTGCGTCGCGCCGATCCGGGCCTGTCGGCACTCACCGCGGTCGAGGACTACCCACTGATCGACGCCGCCGGCCGCCGCGACACGTTCCGTGGGCTCCCACGCACACCGCCGCTCAACGCGTTGGCGTTTGCACTGCGCAGTCCCACGTTCCGCTTGCGTGACCTGATGCGCCTCGACGCCAAGGCCGCCGCGCCGTTGGTCGCGGTGTCCGTCCCGGAAACCAACCTGCGGCTCGATGACCGCGACGCGGGGACGTTCCTGCGGGACATCAACTTTCCCGATGCCGCGCGCCACCTGGCCTTCGAAGTGTTCGCACGCAGCTTCTTCGAGCGGCCCGAGGCGCTGTCGGCGGGGGAACTCGCAACGATGTTCCACATTTACTTCCTGGGCTCAAGCGAGGGCCTGATCTTCGACGTCGCCAATGCCAATTTCGATGTGGCGCTGTGGAATCCGTTATGCGCCTACCTACAGGACAGGGGGGTGCGGTTCCATACCGGGGTCACCGTGGAAGGCGTCAGGACCGATGAAGGGGTGACGGTCGACTGCGGTGCTGCGGCGCCCTTGCGCGCCGACGCCGTGGTGCTGGCCGCAGATGTGGCGGGGTTGCGCCGCATCGTCGGGGCCTCGCCGGACCTGGGCGACGAAGCGTGGCGCGAGCGGGTCGCGGCGCTGCGCACGGCGCCGCCCTTCGTCGTGCTGCGGCTGTGGCTGGATCGCGCGGTACGCGAAGACCGTGCCCAGTTCGTGGGAATCGGCGGCCGGCCGCCGCTGGACAACGTGAGCGTTTTGGAGCGTTACGAACGCGAAGCCGCCCAGTGGTCGGGCCGCACGGGCGGGTCGGTTGTCGAACTGCACGCCTACTCGGCGCCGGACGACGCCGACGACGATCGGTTGCGTGACGGCCTGATCGCGCGGCTGCACGAGCTCTATCCCGAAACCGTGCCTGCGAACATCGTCGACGAAAGGCTGCTGCGACGCGACGACTGCCCGCGGTTCGCGCCCGGTGACTTTGCCGGTCGTCCGACGGTCGCGACACCCGATCAACGGGTGGTGCTGGCCGGCGACGGCATCCGGATCGACTTGCCCGTGGCGTTGATGGAGCGCGCCGCCACCACGGGTTGGGCCGCCGCCAACCAGCTGCTGGCTCGGTTCGGTCTCGCGGGTCATCAGCTGCACACCGTGCCGAACCGGGGTCGGTCGGCGCTGCTGCGTGGGCTGGCGAGGGCCCGCCCGTGAGCGCCCTGGCGGATCTGCGCGGATGGGCGGACAAAGCCTGGCCGTTCGTGACGCTGCCACGGCAGGACCGGTTGGCGCGGCGTCCCACCTGGGCCGAGGCCAAACCGGCGGTGATCGCCGCCGCGGTGACCCGGGCCCAGCGCCGCCCCGGTGGCAACTGGTTCGCGTTCGCCGCAAGCTCGGATGTCACCGCGAAAGCGTTGGGCACCAACGTCGCTGGTCTGCCGCTGGTCGCGTGGCGCGGCGTCGACGGCGGCCTGCTCGTCGCACCCCGGGCCTGCCCGCACCTGGGCGCGGACCTGTCTACCGCAGCGGTCGCGTGCGGGCAGCTGGTATGTCCGTGGCACGGCCTACGGTTGGGCGAGCGCCGGCACGGTTCATGGACGCCCTACCCGGCCCACGACGACGGCGTGCTGTGCTGGGTCGGGCTCGACAGTCACGGCGTCCGGCGAAGCCAAAGCACGACCGACGCACCGGTGGTATCGCCGCGACCCGGCGAGCCCAGCATCGCGGCGGTCACCCGTCTGGAGGGGGTGTGCGAACCCCGCGACATCGTCGCCAATCGGCTCGACCCGTGGCACGGCGCCTGGTTTCACCCCTTCGCATTTACCCGGCTCAACGTGCTCAGCGCGCCGCCGGCCGACCACAACCTGACCGACGGCCTCGACCGGTTCCTCGTGGCCGTCACATTCCGGATCGGTCGACTCGGCGTACCGGTCATCGCCGAGTTCACCGCGCCGGGCCCGCGCACTGTCGTGATGCGGATAGTCGAAGGCGAAGGCCAAGGCAGTCTGGTGGAGACGCATGCGACGCCGCTGGGCCCGGGGCGCGACGGGCGCCCGCGCACCGCGGTGCTCGAAGCCGTTATCGCGCATTCGGACCGGCCGCACTTCGGTCGGGCGCTGACAGCCGCACCGCTGATCAGAGCGGTGATGCGGCGCTCGGCCGCTGCGCTGTGGCGCGATGACCTGGCGTACGCCGAGCGGCTGTTCGAGCTGCGGTCCTAGTGCCCCTGTGTTGTTCATGCCGGCCCGATTCCTGCCGCCTCCAGCAACGGGACCTGCTCGACCGCCCATGGACTGATCGGCCAGCCGGATCGGGCGGCGGTGCGCAACTGATCCCACGGCACCCAGGCAACGTCCGCGACCTCGTTCGGGTCGGCCCGCACGGCGCCGATCGCCCGGCCGCAGAACACCGGACACACCTCGTTTTCGACTACGCCGTCGGCCGCGACGGCGTAGTAGCGGAAATCCGGCAGGACACACCGCAGATCCGCGACGTCGACGCCGAGCTCCTCGCGCGTGCGCCGTACAACCGCATCCGTCGCCGATTCGCCCGGGGCGGGGTGCCCGCAGCACGAGTTCGTCCAGATTCCCGGGAACGTGCGTTTGTGAAGCGCGCGCCGCGTCAACAGCACCCGGCCCGCGTCGTCGAACAAATAGCAGGAGAACGCCAGATGCAGTGGCGTCGACAAATGGTGTACCTCCGCCTTCGGTGCCGAACCGATGCTTCGGCCTTCGTCGTCGAGGAGTACCACCAGCTCGGGGCCGTCAACGGACTGCATAACCACCACCCGGAGTGAATCAAACGGACAGGAACGCGCGTAATGCTCAGTAAGTATTCGTCGCCGCGGACGCATCGGATGATTCCGCATTATCGGCAGCGGGTTCGCTGATGGCGGTCGTGCTCGCCTACACCTCACCCGCACTAGGGCACCTGTTCCCATTTTGCGCCCTGCTCAACGAACTGACCGCCCGCGGCCACACGGTTCATGTCCGCACGCTGGCCGCCGGCGTGGCCTTGTGCAATGAGCTCGGCATGAACGCCGCGCCCGTTGACGCACGCATCGAAGCACTGCAGAGCCAGGACTGGACCACCGGCAACTCGCTGCGGGTGGTCGCACGGACAGTGCGGACGCTCACCGCCCGCGCCCGCATCGAGGCCGTGGACATCGCCGGCGGGCTCGCTGCCGTCAAACCCGATGTCATACTCGTCGACGCCAACTGTTGGGGCGCGATTTCGGCCATGGAGACGCAGCAGCGCCCCTGGCTGGTGTTCAGCCCGTTCGTCCCGTACCTCGACTCGCCCGGTTCACCGCCATTCGGTGCCGGGATGGCACCGATGGCAGGCCCGATCGGACGGATACGAGACCGCGGCGTGAGTCTGGTGACCCGCTTTGTCTTCGACCAGCCGTTCCGCGCGGGAGTGGCGCCCGTGCGCGCGGCGTTGAAGCTGCCTCCGGTCCGCAGCGCCGCGCACTTGCTCAGACGTGCACCGCAACTGCTTGTCACGACGGGCAAGCCGTTCGAGTATCCGCATACCGATTGGGGTCCTTCGGCGCACCTGATCGGGCCCGCGGTCTTCGACCCTCCGGCGCCGGAGCGCCCGTCCTGGCTCAACGACATCGAAGCGCCCATCGTCCTTGTGACGACCTCATCGGTGCCCCAGGCCGACGACGCCCTGCTGGACACCGCGATCCGGGCGCTACGTGATCTCCCGGTCCACATCGTCGCCACCTGCCCGGGCGGTTCGGCGCTCGCGGGACGCCGATACCCGCGCGTGACGATGGCAGAGTTCGTCCCGCACTCGATGGTCCTCGACCGCGCGGTCTGCGTGATCACCCACGGCGGGATGGGCATCACCCAAAAAGCTCTCAACCGCGCAATACCGGTCTGCGCCGTGCCGTTCGGGCGCGATCAGTTCGAGGTGGCTCGCCGGGTCGAGCTCGCCGGGTGCGGAACCCGGCTGACGGCCCGCCGACTGAGCGCGACGCGGCTACGACGCAAGGTGATCGCGGCGATGACCATGACCGACGGCGCCTCCGCCGTCGCCGCGGGCTTCGCAGCCACCGGCGGCGTGCACTACGGCGCCGACGTCGTCGAGGGCGAGCTGGCCTGAGTCGCGAGTTCCGGTCGTTGGTAACGGTTCGCGGACGGTTCGATCGCCACGCGACATGTCACCGCGGTTGTTGTTCCCGCACCCTCCTGCCGCGGGTTCACGAGCGGTGCATCACTCGCCCTTGAGGCTGCCAATGCCGAGTGAACCGTCCGTGCGCTTGGAAGGCGGGGCGCCCCCGAATTCTTCGACGTAGCGTTCGGGGTCGCGGTCCACGATCGCCAATCCTTTGGTGGTGGGGTGCTGGGCCATGAACTCGCTGTATTGCCGCCCGAGTGCCTCCCGAAGGCCGATCGGGGCGTGGCGACGAAAGTCCGACAGACCTTCGCGTTCCTCCTCACCCATGTGGTCGTCGTTGGCCACGCGGGTCCGCCCGACCGCCGCCCACCATTCTTCGGTGCCGGCCGGGGCGGCGTCGGCGTCGCGCACACCGTCGCGTATGTCGTTGTGATCGCCGATGGCATCGAGTGTTTCGCCTTCGGGGTCGTCGGCGCCCCGCTGCAGAAGTTGGGGGTAGAAGATCTTCTCTTCGATGTACGCGTGTACGTCGAGCTTGTCGCCGAGTGGACGCCAGACTCGCTCAAGTGCGGCGCGGTCGACAGACCCCTGCGCCTGCAGGTCATCCAGCTTGGCGAACTGTGCGCGAAACCAGTTGTGGTCGGCCAGGATCAACGCGGTGATGTCAGGCATCTCTGAGCCTTTCCTCGAGCAGCCCGACGGCGTCGAGATCGTCGATCGCTTCGGTGGTGCGGATCATGGCCGCGCGGGCAATCTCGATGGGTTGCCACTTCGATCCCATCGCCGCGGTCGAGGTGGCGGCGATCCATGAGTAGACCGAAAACAGTCGGTATTGCTCGCCGGCTGTGTCGGCGTCGAGTGTCACGCCGTTTGATTCCAGCGTGGTTCGGTACCGGCTGAGCAGGCTGTCCTGCTCGGTGCGCCGCACCTCGGTGGGCAACGAGTTGCACATGAAGTACGCGAAGTCGCGCATCCCCGGTCCCCGGCCGGCGACGGCCCAGTCGTAGAAGCCGGTGCGGCCGTCATCGACGAAAAGATTCCCAATGTGGCTGTCGCCGTGGATCAGTGTGTGCTCGCCCTGGTTGAAAAGCGTGATGATTTCGTAGGAGCTCTCGATGTACAACTCGGCCAGACGCCGGAATGCGGACGGCATCTCGTCGCCGAACTGATCGAGCGCGCGCTTGATGAACATCGAGCGGCGGGCCGCCAGCTTGGGATCGTCGGGCTTGCGCCGCATGCCCTCGGCGGTCCGCAGCCAGGGCAACTCCCGGCCGCGATAAGCGGCATGCAGCTTGGCAAGTTCCTCCACCGTGGAGTCGGCCACGCGCAGGATGTCGTCGTCGGACGTGGCGGGGAACCGGCAACCCGAAGCCGCCAAGTCTTCCAGCACCATGACGAAAGCGCCGTCGTCGGGCTCGTAGGCGCTGTGCCACACGTGTGGCACCCGAACCGGTAGCTCGGCGCCGACATTCGCGTATACGCGCGCCTCGGCCACGCCCAGCCCGATCTGTCTGAGCAGCTCGCGCTGATCCTGAGCGAAGGGCTGCAGTTTGACGAACAGCGTGTCGGGCACTTCGCTGGGCCCGCTGAGCCGGACACGCGCGCGACCGGTGGTGCCCGAGTGCGCGTCGAGGACCTCGACCCCGTGCACGTCGGTTTCCAACACCTGGCTGAACCACTCCGCCGTGAGCTCGCTGACCTGGGCCGGGATCGGCAGGGTCGCCCCTGGCGCGCTTGTCGTCACCAGCCCACTGTAGAAGTTCTTCCTACCGGCAGGAATAAGCCCACAGGCCGGGTAGGTTTGCGGGCTTATGAAGCCATTTACCGAGTCCGAACGTCAGGAGTTCCTCGCGGGTCTGCACGTAGGCGTGCTGTCCGTGGCCGCCACCGATGGCCGTCCGCCGGCCAGCGCTCCGATCTGGTACGGCTACACGCCGGGCGGGAACATCGAGATCAACACCGGCGCCTCGTCCCGCAAGGCCAAACTCATCGAGCAGGCCGGCAAGGTGTCGCTGACCGTCCAGCGCGAAGAGCTGCCGTACCAGTACGTGATCGTCGAAGGCACTGTCGTCGAGACCTCGAAGCCCGCCCCCCTCGATGTGCGGGAAGCGATCGCGATTCGTTATCTGGGCGAGGAGTTGGGGCGCGCGTTCGTCCAAAACCTGGAACAGGAGGGGGGCGAGAGCGTGTTGTTCACCGTCCGTCCGGACCGGTGGCTCACCGCCGATTTCTCCGATGGGCTCTGATTACTGAATCGTCGCGGCCGAGGCGATGAAGTCTCGGGCGGGCCGGGAAAGTGATCGGCCGGAATTCCAGATCATCCCGACGTCGCGGTAGGCGTCGGCGTCGGCGAGCGGCAGCATGCGCACTCCGGATGTGTATTCGCTCCCGGCCATGGGCACCAGGCTGATGCCGAGTCCCGCTGCCACCAGCCCGGCGGCCGTGGTCAGATTGGCTGATTCCAGCACGATGCGGGGCTGGAATTGTGCTGCCGCGGAAAGCTCGTCGAGCAGTCGTCGCATGCCGAAGCCGGGATGCATGGTGACAAAGCGCTCGTTGACGAGATCGGTCATGGACACCGCCGCAACGTTCGCAAGTGGGTGGTCGCGGGGGACTGCGACACCGAGTCGCTGACGAAACAGGCTGCGCCAGGCCAACGTTGGCTGCTGTGGCCGTGGCGAGACGACCCCGATGTCGATGGATTCGGACTCCACCAGGTCGCCGATCGCTTCGGCGGCGCCCTCCTGCAGCGTGAAGGTCACCCGCGGCGACGTCGCCGTGAATCCGGCGATCAGTCGCGGTACCACCGTGGTGCCGAACGAACTCAGGAAGCCCAGCCGGATTTCGCTGACGGCGGGGTTGGTCAGGTCTTCGATTGCCCGCCGGGCGGAATCGAGCTCCAGTTGGGCGCGGCGCGCGTGGTCGTAAAAGATCCGCCCGTAGGAGTTCAGCGAGAGTCGCTTGCCGCGGCGATCGAACAACGCGACCCCGAGTCGCCGCTCCAAGCGAGAGAGCATCCGGGTGAGCGTCGGCTGCGCGAGATGAAGCTGTTCGGCTGCCGCCGTGACGTGTTGCAGCTCCGCGAGTGTGACATACCACTCGTAATCGCCATCGCGCATGTCCGCCACCTCTGCTTATGCTGAAAATGCATGATAGTCGATGCAGTAATTCATTTCTGATCACGCGCGTCGAGGCGGAGCATCGTGGTTATGCATCAGACTCGCTGCGAGTACCGGCGCTCATCAAGCAGGCAGTGGCGGATACCGGCGAGTGACCGCGGCCCTGTACGGCGCGGGTCTGGCCAGTTTTGCTGCGATGTACTGCACCCAGGCCCTGCTGCCGTCGCTTTCGACGTATTACCGGATCACCCCTGCGACGGCGGCGCTCACGGTCTCGCTGACCACGGGAATGCTTGCGCTGTCGATCATTCCGGCGAGCGTGCTGTCCGAGCGCTACGGGCGCATCACCGTGATGCTGACGTCGGGAGTGCTGTCCAGTGTCATCGGGTTGCTGTTGCCGCTCAGTCCGACGCTGGGCGTGCTACTGGTCGGACGCGCCCTGCAGGGCGCTGCGCTGGCCGGGATACCCGCGGTGGCAATGGCGTATCTGGCCGAGGAAGTGCACGCCTCTTCGCTCGGCTCCGCGATGGGACGGTACATCGCCGGCACCACGGTGGGTGGCCTGGCGGGTCGGCTCGTCCCAGCCCTGATGGTCGACGTCAGCGATTGGCGGATCGCGCTGCTGGTGTGCTCGCTGACCACACTGGCCGGCACGATGATCTTCGCCGTACTGGTGCCGCGGTCCCGGTTCTTCACGCCCAAGGCGGCAAGTATCCGGGCCACCATGCGAAGTCTTGCCACTCACCTGCGAAACCCGGTGCTGTTAAAGCTTTTTGGCTTGGGCTTCGTGCTGATGGGTGGATTCGTCACGGTGTACAACTACCTCGGCTATCGGTTGAGCGCACAGCCGTTCGCGTTGACGTCGTCCATCGTCGGACTGTTGTTCCTGCTCTACCTGGTGGGGACGTTCACGTCGATCGTCGCGGGGCGGCTCGCCGACCGCAGGGGACGCGCGCTGGTGCTGGGCGCCGCCTTGCCGGTCACGGTGGTCGGCCTGGTGGTGACCGTCCCGTCGGAGCTCGTGCTGGTTGTCGTCGGCACAGGCGTGTTCACCGGCGGATTCTTCGCCGCGCACACCGTGGCCAGCGGGTGGGTGAGTGCGGTTGCGCGCCGGGATCGCGCCGAGGCGTCGTCGCTGTACCTGTTCAGTTACTACCTGGGCGGGTCGGTGGCCGGTGGACTCGGGGGAGTCGTGTACAGCGTCGGCGGCTGGCCGGGTACCGTCGCGTTCGTGGGAGCGCTGCTGCTGGCCGCCCTGTTCCTGGTTGCGCTGTTGGTGCGAGAGATCAATCAGCCCCTAGTTGGCTTGGCCGCAACGTGATTCGATACAGCCCGGATGTCCTGGCCGCTGGACTCGACGTCGTATTCTGTGGTCTGAATCCGGCGACAAGTGCTGCCGCCGCGGGCCATAACTTCTCCAACCCCAACAATCGCTTCTGGTCCGTGCTGCATCTGGCCGGGTTCACCGATACGCGCATCCGACCGGAGGACGAGTGCCATTTGCTCGACTACGGCTGCGGTATCACCGCGGTCGTTCGCCGTCCGACACCACGGGCCAGCGAAGTCCCGACTGAAGAATTCCGCAGCGGCCGAAGCGAATTCGAAGCGACGATGCGTCACTACGCACCGCGAGTGATCGCCTTTCTGGGCAAGCGTGCCCTGGCGGCCATGACCAACAAAGCAGACATTGCCTGGGGCCGATATGAGCCCGGTTTCGCTGAGACGACGGCGTGGGTGCTGCCCAACCCCAGTGGTCTGAACAGAAACTTCACACTCGATGCGCTGGTCGGCGCATACTCCGAACTGTGTGAGTACTTACGACCGGGCGGGCTCGGCGGGCTGGCGGGCTCGCGGGCTCGGCGGGCTCGGCGGGTGAGGCCAGCCGGGTCGGGTGATCGTGTCCGCGCAATGTCACCGTTTCGCCCAAAGACCAACGGGCAGATTCGGTTTCGCTCGCGCGTTCGATCGTGTCCGCGGTGGCCAGCAACCGGCCCGGGTACGACTTGGCCAGTTCACACAGTCGGGCCGCCTCGTTGACCGGCTCGCCGATGACGGTGTATTCGAAGCGCTCTTTGGCGCCGACGTTGCCGGCGACGACCTGGCCCGCGGCCACGCCGATGCCTGCCTGGCAGTCGGGCATTTCGTCGGCCAGCCGGTCGGCGATGGCCCGCGCAGCGCCCAATGCCTCGTCCTCCGGGCAGTCGAGGTGATTCGGGGCCCCGAAGATCGCCAGCGACGCGTCGCCCTCGAACTTGTTGACCAGCCCGTGGTGGCGGTCCACTTCCTCGACCACGATCGTGAAGAACCGGTTGAGGACTTGGACAACTTCGGTCGGGGGTTGGCTGGTGACCAACTGGGTGGAACCGACGATGTCGATGAATACGACGGCGACATGGCGTTCTTCCCCACCCAGTTTCGGCATGCTCGCGTTCGGCGGCCAGGGCGACTTCGCGGCCGACGTGGCGGCCGAACAAATCGCGCACCCGTTCGCGCTCGCGCAGGCCGTCGACCATCGCGTTGAAACCGCGCTGCAGCTCGCCGAGTTCGGTCCCGTCGAACACCACGAGATTGCCGCGTAAATTGCCCTCTTCCACGCGCTTGAGCGCGGCGCGCACCACCCGCACCGGTGTTGCGGTCAGCCAGGCGAGGATCCACATCAGGATGAATCCGAAAACCAACGTTGCCGCCGACACGATCACCACACCCACCGCGAATTGCGTCTCGGTGAGATTGCGCATCAACGTCTGGAAGATCGCGATCAGCGCGATGCCGATCACCGGCACGCCCGAACCGAGCAGCCACACCATCATGGTCCGGCCCATGATGCCCGGGGCCAGCCGTCGTGGCGGCGGTCCCGCCTCGAGCGCCTGAGCGGCCACCGGGCGCAGCGCGAACTCGGTGAGCAGGTATACCCCGGTGCTGACCAGGACACCGCAAAAGCTGACCGCGAACAGAAACCGCGGGATGAACTGGGTGTTCGCCATGCCGTACAGGGTCGTCAACAGCACCGCCCCGAGTCCCCACAGGACAAGAACGAGGAGTGCGACGCGCCACGGGGCCAGGAAGGTGTTGCGCTCGTCGTCACGAGTCGGTTTGCGTTCCTCGATCGCCCAGCGCAAGGCGACCACGGTCCGCCGGGTAATCCAATAGCTCCGATTGCCAGGGCGAATGCGATGTAGGCCGGGACCGCGGCGACAGTGATCCAAAACGGCGCGTCGTCGAACACACTGGGTTCGGGGATGGCGACCGTCACCAACAGGATCGCGACGGCGATCCCGATCAGGTTCGCCACCACCACGAGGATGGTCAAGATGACCTGGATGCGTACCCGCCGACGGTGTTGACTCTCCGAGACGCGGCCAAGCAGCAAGGAGCCGTAGGCAGGGGTGTCTGGCCGGCCGCTTTGACGGGTCACTCGCTCGAGCACCCGGCCCAAGCGTTGTGCAAGAGTTTTTTGGCGGGCCTTCTCGGGCATGGTGGCGTCAGCCTATGTCGTCGGACACGCTCTAAGGTGAGTCGGGTGCGTCTAGTGATCGCCCAGTGCACGGTCGACTACGTCGGCCGGCTCACCGCGCATCTACCCTCCGCGCGCAGGTTGCTGCTGTTCAAGGCCGACGGGTCGGTCAGCGTGCACGCCGACGACCGCGCCTACAAGCCGCTGAACTGGATGAGTCCGCCGTGCTGGTTGAGCGAAGAGCCCGGCCCTGACTCGCAGGCGGCGCCGGTGTGGGTGGTGGAGAACAAGGCCGGCGAGCAGTTGCGCATCACTGTCGAGGACATCGAGCACGACTCCAGCCACGATCTGGGTGTCGACCCCGGTCTGGTCAAGGACGGCGTCGAGGCCCACCTACAGGCGCTGCTCGCCGAGCACGTGCAGCTGTTGGGCGAGGGATACACGCTGGTCCGACGCGAGTACATGACCGCGATCGGGCCCGTCGACCTGCTCTGCCGCGATGAGCGGGGTGGCTCGGTTGCGGTGGAGATCAAGCGGCGCGGCGAGATCGACGGCGTCGAGCAGCTCACCCGCTATCTCGAGTTGCTCAATCGCGACAGCGTGCTCGCGCCGGTGCAGGGCGTGTTCGCCGCTCAGCAGATCAAACCGCAGGCGCGCACGCTGGCGATCGACCGCGGGATCCGTTGCTTGACACTGGATTACGACAAGATGCGCGGTATGGATAGCGACGAGTACCGGTTGTTCTGATGACTCCTCGCCGCAAGCCGCCACGTCGGTACCAGCCGACGGGGCCATCGGCGATGCCGCGTCGAATTGAAACAGGACCCGACGGCCACGACTACGAAGTGCGGCCGGTCGCCGCGGCCCGCGCGGTCAAAACCTATCGCTGTCCCGGCTGTGATCATGAAATTCGCTCGGGCACAGCGCATGTGGTGGTGTGGCTAGCCGAATCGCCGGCGGCGGTGGAGGACCGGCGGCACTGGCATACGCCATGCTGGGCAAACCGCGCTACTCGCGGGCCGACTCGAAAGTGGTCTTGAAAGTGCGGCTTTTAGGAAGCCGGCTCGACCAACTCGATGAGAACGCCGCCGGCGTCTTTGGGGTGGATGAAGTTGATCCGTGAGTTTGCCGTACCGCGCCTGGGAGCTTCGTAGACCAGGCGGACGCCCTGGGAATTCAGCCGCTCGCAAATCGCGTCGAGGTCGCTGACCCGGCACGCCAGCTGCTGGATGCCCGGACCGCGCTTTTCGATGAACTTCGCTATCACCGACGACTCGTCGAGCGGGGCCATCAATTGGATCTGTGCGGTGGAACCGGGCACCGCCAGCATCGCCTCGCGAATGCCCTGATCGTCGTTGACTTCCTCATGCACCAGGATCATTCCGAGGTGGTCGTGATACCACTCGATTGCGGCGTCCAGGTCAGCGACCGCAATGCCGACATGATCGAGCCCGGTAACCAAAGCGGTGGCCAGGAAGTGACGGGCGTCAACTTGGTCGGTCGTCATCACATAAAGGTAACCTGACGGGAAAGAATCTGCTTCTCCGGGTTAGTCGGATCGGCTTTCCGGTGCGCTGAGGAGGTAATTATGACGATATCGGTGATCGTTGCTGGGGCACGGACACCCATCGGTAAGTTGATGGGCTCGCTGAAGGATTTCAGCGCCAGCGATCTGGGTGCCATCGCGATCGCGGGTGCCCTGGAGAAGGCGAATGTGCCGGCCTCGCTGGTCGAATACGTGATCATGGGTCAGGTGCTGACCGCGGGGGCGGGTCAGATGCCCGCGCGGCAATCGGCCGTCGCCGCCGGCATTGGCTGGGATGTGCCGGCCCTGACGATCAACAAGATGTGTTTGTCCGGTATCGACGCCATCGCGCTCGCTGACCAGCTCATTCGGGCGGGTGAGTTCGATGTGGTGGTGGCCGGCGGCCAGGAGTCGATGACGAAGGCGCCGCACCTGTTGATGGACAGCCGGTCCGGCTACAAATACGGCGATGTCACCGTCCTGGACCACATGGCATACGACGGCCTGCACGACGTCTTCACCGATCAGCCCATGGGCGCACTCACCGAACAGCGCAATGACGTGGACAAATTCACCCGCCAAGAGCAGGACGAATACGCCGCGGGGTCGCACCAGAAGGCGGCGGCGGCGTGGAAGGACGGAGTCTTCACCGACGAGGTGGTGCCGGTGACCATTCCTCAGCGCAAAGGTGATCCGCTGCAGTTCACCGAGGACGAGGGAATCCGGGCAACTACCACCGCCGACTCGCTGGGCGGGCTCAAACCGGCGTTCCGCAAGGACGGCACCATCACCGCCGGCTCCGCGTCACAGATCTCCGATGGCGCGGCGGCCGTCGTGGTGATGAACAAGGACAAGGCCAAGGAGCTGGGGCTGACGTGGCTTTGCGAGATCGGTGCGCATGGCGTGGTTGCCGGGCCGGATTCGACGTTGCAATCGCAACCGGCCAACGCGATCAAGAAAGCGCTTGACCGCGAGGGCATCTCGGTGGACCAGCTCGATGTGATCGAGATCAACGAGGCCTTCGCGGCGGTGGCGCTGGTGTCGACCAAGGAACTCGGGGTGAACCCCGACCTCGTCAACGTCAACGGCGGCGCGATCGCCGTCGGGCATCCGATCGGCATGTCGGGAGCCCGGATCGCCCTGCATGTGGCGCTGGAGTTGGCACGCCGGGGTTCCGGTTACGGGGTTGCGGCGCTGTGCGGCGCCGGCGGACAAGGCGACGCGCTGATCCTGCGCGCCGGTTAGCTGGGATCGGCCGGTCGGCCTCGGTGACATTGCTGGAACGGCACCTGCGGACGCGGTTGTGAGATTGGTCATATTCGCCGATCACGGCCACCGGCCTGACGTTCGCGGCCCATTTTCCGGTGGTGGAGTCAACGTGACAGACTTGAGGACGTGACGCGATCCCCGACCCCCGATCGGGCCTGCCTTGGCCGGCGCGGTCGATCTGTCCGGTCTCAAGCAGATGGCTCAACAGAAGGCTTCATCTCCGGCGTCTGGCGCCGCGAGTGGCGCGGGGCCGGTGGGCCCCGGGGTCACTGAGATCACCGAGGTCAACTTCGAAGATGCGGTGATAATCCGGTCCGACGAGGTGCCCGTCGTGGTGGTGTTGTGGTCGCCGCGCAGCGAGTTGTGCGTCGAACTGGTCGAGACGTTGTCCGGATTGGCCGCGGACGACAACGGCACGTGGTCGCTGGCGACGGTCAACGTCGATGTGGCGCCCAGGGTGGCCCAGATATTCGGCGTCGAGGCCGTCCCAACCGTGGTGGCTTTGGCGGCGGGACAACCGGTCTCGAGCTTCCAGGGCCCGCAGCCCGCCGATCAGTTGAGACGCTGGCTGGACTCCCTGCTGTCGGCGACGGCCGGAAAGCTGAAGGGTGGGACCGACTCCGAAGACTTTGCGGAGGTCGATCCCGCACTGGCGAAGGCGCGTCAGGAGCTCGAGGAGGGCGACTTCGTCGCGGCGCAGCAGTCGTATCAGGCTGTCTTGGACGCCGATCCGGGCAGCGTCGAGGCAAAGGCAGCCATCCGGCAGATCGAATTCCTCACGCGCGCAACCACGCAACGCCCCGATGCCGTTTCCGTCGCCGATGCGGCTCCCGGCGACATCGAGGCCGCGTTCGCAGCCGCCGACGTGCAAATCCTCAACCAGGATGTGAGCGCGGCATTCGCTCGCCTGATTGCGTTGGTGCGGGCCACATCTGGCGACGACCGCACGTTGGTGCGCACCCGGCTGATCGAACTCTTCGAGCTCTTCGACCCCGCCGATCCCGAAGTTGTCGCCGGGCGGCGCAACCTCGCCAACGCGCTTTACTGAGACCTGCCGGGCCGGCGCGGGTCGGCCAGGTCAGCCGGGTGACCCGTCGAACCCCGACAGGCCGATGGTTCCGCCGGCACCGCCGGCGCCGCCGGCGCCGCCGGCGGCCGGTGTCAGGCCGACGCCGCCATTACCACCGTTACCGCCGTTGCCGTAGAACACGGCGCCACCGCCGATCCCACCGGTCCCACCGGTGCCTTGCGGGCTGTCCCCGCCGATGCCGCCGGCGCCGCCATTGCCGATCAGCCCGGCTTTGCCGCCTGTGCCGCCTGATCCGCCGACTTGGGCGGTGTTGATGCCCGCCCCGCCCGTACCGCCAATGCCACCATTGCCGAACAGCAGGCCGGCGTTACCACCGGCGCCGCCAGTCCCCACACCTGCGAGGCCGCTCCCGCCCGTTCCACCGGAGCCACCGTCGCCGGAAAGCGAACCGCCGTTACCGCCCGCCCCGCCGGCCCCGCCGACCCCGCCAACATCGATGGCGAATCCGCCGGCTCCGCCAGACCCGCCGGAGCTGAACAGCCCGCCGTTGCCGCCGTGACCGCCGGCCCCCGCGGCCTGTTTGACTGCGTTGCCGCCGGTGCCCCCAGAGCCGCCGAAGCCGGACAACAGGCCGGCGTTGCCCCCGGCCCCGCCGGTCCCGCCTGTCCCGCCGGTCAATTTGCCGCCGAAGCCGCCATCGCCGCCCGACCCGCCGTCGCCGGCAAGCAGGCCTCCGGCCCCGCCCGCCCCGCCGTCCCCGCCGCTGCCTTGAATCCCTGCGCCGCCGCTGCCACCGGCCCCGCCGGAGCCGAACAGCCCGCCGCCCCCACCCGTTCCGCCCGCGCCACCGACACCGCCGACGGTGTCCCCGCCGCTGCCGCCAGCGCCGCCGCCCGGACCGAAGAAGCCGGCGGCCCCGCCGGTGCCTCCCGCTCCGCCCGTCGTACCGGCTACCCCGCCGCTACCGCCGGCGCCACCGGCGGCGAAAAGGCCGCCAGCCCCGCCGCCGCCGCCGTTCGCCCCCGCGGTGCCGAACTCCGCCCGTGCCGCCGGCTCCGCCGATACCGAAGAGCCCGCCTGCGCCGCCGAGCCCGCCGATACCACCGTTCCCGCTGGTAGTACCGCCGACTCCGCCGACTCCGCCGATTCCGCCGGCGCCGAATAGCAAGCCGCCGGCACCGCCCGCGCCACCCGCCCCACCGTTGCCGGTGGGGGTCGCGGCGGTACCGCCGGCCCCTCCGGGGCCGCCGGTACCGAACAGCCCTGCGGCTCCGCCGGCACCGCCGACTCCGCCCGGTGAACCCGCCGATCCGCCCGCTCCGCCATTGCCGATCAATAACCCGCCGGCCCCGCCGGGCGCCCCGGAGCCCGGTGCTCCGTTGGCGCCGTTGCCGATCAGCGGGCGGCCCAACAGCAACTGGGTGGGCGTATTGATCAGGTTGAGCAGCTGCGCCAGCGGCGACGCGTTGGCCGCCTCCGCGGCGGCATATGCCCCCGCACCCGTATTCAGTGCCTGCACGAATTGGTCATGAAACAACATCGCCTGTGCGCCGAGCGCTTGGTATCCCTCGGCGTGCGAAGAGAACAGCGCCGCCACGGCCGCCGAGACCTCGTCGGCACCGGCGGCCAGCAAGCTCGTAGTCGAGCCTGCCGCCGCCGTATTCGCCGCGTTGATCGCCGATCCGATACCGGTTAAATCCGTGGCGGCTGTGGCGACCGTTTCCGGCACCGCGAATAGGAATGACATCTGATCCTCCCGCCAAGTCACGGCGCATATTGCACCGGGAAACAGGTCGCCATCGACCAATGGTGGCAGCGAATCATAGCGCGATCGGCGGCTAAATCAACACGGGATTTCGCACAAAGAATTGCGGTCCCCGGTGCAAAGGCCGACAGATATGGCCCACCCCGTCTACGAATATTCCAGCCACAACGCCGACGTGGGTGGCAGGACCAGCAACGCTGACGCGGGGCGGCCGTGCCACGGATCGTCGGTGGCGTCCACACCGCCGAGGTTGCCGATGCCTGAGCCGTTGTAAACCGTTGCGTCGGTGTTGAGTACCTCGCGCCAGCGGCCGGCGAGCGGCAGGCCAAGCCGTAGCCGCTGTGCTCGGCACCCGCGAAATTGAATACACACGCCATTACCGAGCCGTCGCTGCCGTATCGCAGAAAGCTCAAGACATTATTCGCGGAGTCGTTGGCGTCGATCCAGGAATACCCGTCGGGAGTGGTGTCCTGGCTCCACAACGCGGGGTGGCTCCGGTAAATGTTGTTGATGTCGCGCACCAGGCGCAAAATCCCGTTGGAAAACCCGTTTTCGTCGAGTTGAAACCAGTCCAGACCATGCTCCTCGGACCATTCGGCGTGCTGGCCGAATTCCTGGCCCATGAATAGCAGTTGCTTGCCGGGATGCGCCCATTGATAGGCAAGCAGGCTGCGCAAGCCCGCGGCCTTGGTGTGATTGTTGCCCGGCATCCGGCTCCACAATGTGCCCTTGCCGTGCACAACCTCGTCGTGGCTGAGCGGCAGCACGTAGTTCTCGCTGAATGCGTACAGCATCGAGAACGTCATCTCGTGGTGGTGATAGCTGCGGTAGATGGGATCGCGGCTCATGTAGTCCAGGGTGTCGTGCATCCAGCCCATGTTCCACTTCATCGAAAACCCAAGACCGCCAATGCTTGTCGGCCTGGTTACGCCCGGCCATGAGGTGGACTCCTCGGCGATGGTGACGATGCCCGGCGCCGCTTTGTGCGCCGTGGCGTTCATCTCCTGCAGGAACTGCACCGCCTCCAGGTTCTCGCGGCCACCGTAGATGTTCGGGGTCCAGCCGCCCTCGGGGCGCGAGTAGTCCAGGTAGAGCATCGATGCCACCGCGTCCACCCGCAGGCCGTCGATATGGAATTCTTCGAGCCAGTACAACGCGTTGGCCACCAGGAAGTTACGCACCTCGGGGCGACCGAAGTCGAATACGTAAGTGCCCCAGTCCAATTGCTCGCCGCGATTGGGATCGGAGTGTTCGTAGAGCGCGGTGCCGTCGAAGCGGCCCAGCGCCCATGCGTCCTTGGGAAAGTGCGCAGGCACCCAGTCCACGATGACGCCGATGCCGGCCGCATGCAGCGCGTCGACGAGTGCCCGGAAGTCATCAGGGGTACCGAATCGCGATGTCGGCGCATAGTACGACGTGACCTGGTAGCCCCACGATCCGGCGAACGGGTGCTCTGCGACCGGCAACAGTTCGACATGGGTAAATCCATGTGTCACAACGTAATCAGTCAGTTCGCTCGGCGAGTTGTCGGTAACTGAGTCCGGGACGCCACGAGCCGAGGTGGACTTCGTAGGTGCTCATCGGCTCGAACACCGGGTTGCGTTGCGCACGCTGTGTCATCCAGTCGCCGTCGTGCCAGGTGTGGTTGCTCACCGTCACCCGCGACGCCGTCTGCGGGGGCACCTCGGTGCCGAACGCGAACGGGTCGGCCCGCTCGGTGACCGCACCGTCGGCGCCGTGCACCCGGAACTTGTACAGCCCGTCTTCGGGGAAGTCGGGCCAGAACAATTCCCAAACTCCCGACGAGCCGAGCACGCGCATCGGGGCGTCGTTGAGGTTCCACCCGTTGAACTCGCCGATCAGGTTGATGCCCTTGGCATTCGGCGCCCACACGGCAAACGAAACCCCGGTGACGACGCCGTCGGCTGTGGTGAATGAACGGGGGTGGGCGCCGAGGACCTCCCAGAGTCGCTCGTGGCGGCCTTCGGCGAACAGGTGAAGGTCGACTTCGCCCAGGGTGGGCAGGAAGCGGTAGGCGTCGGCGACGGTGTACGGGTCGGATCCCTCGTAGGTAACCTGCAGCCGGTAATCGATCAGTTCGACGAACGGGAGGGCCACGGCGAACAAACCGGAATCCACGTGTTGCATCGGGAATTGCTTGTCACCGACGATGGCGACCACCTCGACGGCGTTCGGACGGAAAGCCCGGATGACGGTGTGGTCGCCGTACTCGTGGGCGCCCAGGATGCTGTGCGGATTGTGGTGCGCGCCGGCCACCAGCCGCGCCACGTCGGCTGGGTCGGGCGCCAGGTGTGTCCCGGCGAGTTGATCGGTTTTACTCACTGCCTCTCACTTCCTGCGTAGCAGCCTGACTCGGGTTTCCTGCGGTATGAGGGGCATGTTGATGATGTGGGCGACGGCTCGACCTGGATCGATTCGAACGTAATTGGCCTGTCCCCACTGGTATTCGTCGCCCGTTATTTCGTCGCGCACCCAAAATCGCTCATGATCCTCCATACCCAATGCCGCCATGTCTAACCACAGCGTCGCTTCTTCGGGGCCGAACGCGTTGAGCGTCACAACCACCAGCACGCAGTCGCCGGTGGCCGGGTCGAACTTGCTGTATGCCAGCAGCGCATCGTTGTCGACTGCGTGGAAATGAATGGTGCGCAACTGCTGCAGTGCGGGATGCAGCCGGCGAATCGCGTTGAGCCGATGGATGAATGGCTCCAGCGACCGGCCTCCGGCCAGTGCGCTCGCGAAGTCGCGAGGACGTAATTCGTACTTCTCGGAGTCCAGGTATTCCTCGCTGCCTTCGCGCACCGCGCGGTGCTCGAACAGCTCGTATCCGGAGTACATCCCCCACGCCGGCCCCATGGTCGCCGCCAGGGCCGCGCGGATGGCGAACATGCCCGGGCCGTGGTGCTGCAGTACGGCGTGCAGGATGTCGGGGGTGTTGACGAACAGGTTGGGCCGGCGGTAGTCGGCCGTCGCTGCGATCTCGTTGCCGAATTCGGTGAGCTCCCACTTGCTGGTTCGCCAGGTGAAGTAGCTGTAGGACTGGGTGAAGCCGAGTTTGGCCAGCCCGTACTGGCGGGCCGGAGGGGTGAAGGCCTCGGAGAGAAACAACACATCGGGGTCGGCGTCCTTGACCTGCCCGATCAACCATGCCCAGAAGTTGGGCGGTTTGGTGTGCGGATTGTCGACCCGAAAGACCTTGACTCCGTGGTCAACCCAGTGCCTGACCACACGCAGCACTTCGTCATACAGGCCGGCGGGATCGTTGTCGAAGTTGATCGGATAGATGTCCTGATACTTCTTCGGCGGATTCTCCGCGTAGGCGATGGTGCCGTCCGGCAATTCGGTGAACCATTGCCGGTGCTCGCGCGCCCAGGGATGATCCGGCGCGCACTGCAATGCCAGATCCAGGGCCACCTCCATGCCCAAATCGCGTGTCGCGGAGACGAAGTCGTCGAAGTCGTCAATGGTGCCAAGGTCGGGGTGGACAGCATCGTGGCCACCCTGGTGGCTGCCGATCGCCCAGGGCGATCCCGACGTCGCCGGGAGCCGCGGTGGGGGAATTGTTGCGGCCCTTGCGGTGCACCTCGCCGATCGGATGGATCGGCGGCAGATACACCACGTCGAATCCCATCTCGGCAATGCGCGGCAGGGCCGCGGTGGCGGTGGTAAAAGTGCCGTGCACCGGGTTGCCGTTGGCGTCCCAGCCGCCGGTCGAACGCGGAAACATCTCGTACCAGGAGCCGAAGCGGGCCAGCGGCCGGTCCACCCACACCCCGAACTGCTCGCCGCGGGTGACCAGCTCCCGCAACGGAAATTCAGCCAGGAGTTCCTCGATTTCGGGCATCAGGGCCAGCGCGGTGCGGGTCACCGGGTCGCCGGGGGTGCGCAACGCCGCGGCGGCGTCCAGCAGGGGGTGACGCTGCTGGCGCGGAACACCAGTCGCGGCGCGCTCGAACAGCGTGGCCCCGATCAACAAGTCGTTGGACAGCTCTTTCTCACCCTGGCCGGCGTCCAGCTTGGCCAACACGCCGTGCCGCCAGCCGTGGACCGGATCACCCCACCCGTCGATCCGGAAGGTCCACAGCCCCACTCGGTCGGGGGTGAACTGGCCGTGGAAAACGTAAGGTTCCAGGCCCATCGTCATGGGAACCAGCAACGGTTTGACCCGCTCCGCAGACCTGGCATCGGGCGCAGCGGGGGGCCGTTCGGGGGCCTGCACCGCCTTGATCTGCCGCACCTCCGTCACCTGCGGATAGCGCGGCCCCAGGTAGCGGACAACCAGGGTTGCTGCGACAGCCTCGTGGCCTTCACGCCAGACGGCGGCGCTGACCGGAACCACCTCGCCGACCACCGCTTTGGCGGGGTAGGCCCCGCAGGACACGACAGGCTGGACGCTATCGATCTCGATACGACCGGTCACCCACTGCTCCGTTTCGATCCATTCCGACTGTGCGGTCAAACCGCGGTGTGCTGCGTCGCGGAATGCGCCTCGTCGGGAAACCTTCTCTCGTGGGGAACTTCCGTTACGGGGAAGCCTCTTTGCGTCCCAATATCTATCCGGTACCCACCCTAGTGTCCGGTCACACACCGCGCGGGAACAGGTGACGCGGTCGCAGTGCGCCCACCGGAATCCTCAGTAAGCTAATGATGCGTGAAAGCCCTCCGCCGTTTTAGCGTCCGCGCCCACCTTCCCGAACGTCTCGCCGCGCTGGAACAGCTGGCGATCAACCTGCGGTGGTCCTGGGACAAGCCGACGCAAGATCTGTTCGCGAGCATCGACCCGGCGTTGTGGTCGAATTGCGGCAAAGACCCGGTGGCGCTGCTGGGCGCGGTGAACCCGTCACGGCTCGACGAGTTAGCTCTCGACGAAGAGTTCCTGGGCCGGCTGGACTCGCTGGCCGCGGATTTGAACGACTACCTGAGCCGTCCGCTGTGGTATCAGCAGCAGCCCGAAGCCGGCCAGCAGATGCCGACGGGCATCGCGTACTTCTCGATGGAGTTCGGCGTTGCCGAGGTGTTGCTCAATTACTCGGGCGGCCTGGGGATCCTCGCCGGCGATCACCTGAAGTCCGCGTCCGACCTGGGAGTGCCGTTGATCGCGGTGGGCCTCTACTACCGCAGCGGGTACTTCCGGCAGTCGCTGAGCGCAGACGGCTGGCAGAACGAGACATATCCCTCGCTGGACCCGCAGGGGCTGCCGTTGCGGCTGCTCACCCGTCCCGACGGTGATCCCGCGCTGATCGAGCTGACGATGCCGGACACCGCGCAACTGCGGGCACGGGTCTGGGTCGCGCAGGTGGGTCGTGTTCCGCTGCTGCTGCTGGACTCCGACGTCCCGGAAAACGAGCACGAACTGCGCAGCGTCACCGACCGGCTGTACGGAGGCGACCAGGAACACCGCATCAAGCAGGAAATCCTGGCCGGTATCGGCGGCGTGCGGGCCATTCGCGCGTTCACCGCCATCGAAGGCCTGACCGCGCCCGAGGTCTTCCACATGAACGAAGGCCACGCCGGATTCCTCGGCGTGGAGCGCATCCGCGAGCTGGTCACCGACGCAGGCTTGGACTTCGACACGGCGTTGACGGTCGTGCGCTCCAGCACCGTGTTCACCACCCACACCCCGGTGCCCGCCGGTATCGACCGCTTCCCGATCGAGATGGTGCAGGGCTATTTCGACGACCAGCCCTCCGGCGACGGCGTGTCCACGTTGCTGCCCGGCGTGCCGACCGAGCGCATCCTCGCCCTCGGCGCGGAGGACGACCCGGAGAAGTTCAACATGGCGCACATGGGTCTGCGCCTGGCGCAACGGGCCAACGGCGTCTCACTGCTGCACGGCCGGGTGAGTCGGGTCATGTTCAACGAGCTGTGGCCCGGGTTCGACCCCGATGAGGTGCCGATCGGGTCGATCACCAACGGCGTTCACGCGCGCACCTGGGCGGCGCCGCAGTGGTTGCAGCTGGGGCGCGAACTGGCCGGGTCGGACTCGTTCGGCGACCCGGGCGTCTGGCTGCGGCTACAGGAGGTCGATTCCGCTCATCTGTGGTGGATCCGATCGCAGTTGCGAGCGCTGCTGGTCGAGGACGTACGGGCGAGGCTGCGGCAATCGTGGCTGGAACGCGGCGCGTCGGATGCCGAACTGGGCTGGATCGCGTCGGCATTCGACCCCAATGTGCTGACCGTCGGCTTCGCTCGGCGGGTGCCCACCTACAAGCGCCTGACGCTGATGCTGCGCGATCCCGATCGGCTCGAGCAGTTGCTGCTGAACGAGGACAGGCCCCTCCAGCTGATCGTCGCGGGCAAGTCGCATCCGGCCGACGACGGCGGCAAGGCACTCATCCAGCAGGTGGTGCGCTTCGCGGACCGGCCGGAGGTGCGCCACCGCATCGCCTTCCTGCCCAACTACGACATGTCGATGGCCCGGTTCTTGTATTGGGGCTGCGACGTCTGGCTGAACAATCCGCTGCGGCCGCTGGAGGCATGTGGCACGTCGGGCATGAAGAGCGCGCTCAACGGCGGGCTGAACCTGTCCATCCGCGACGGCTGGTGGGACGAGTGGTACGACGGCGAAAACGGTTGGGCGATACCGACAGCCGACGGAGTGACCGATGAGACCCGGCGCGACGACCTGGAGGCCAGTGCGCTCTACGACCTGCTGGAGCGCGCGGTGGTGCCGACGTTCTACGAGCGCGACGAACACGGCACGCCGCCGCGGTGGATCGAGATGGTCCGGCACACGTTGCAAACGCTGGGGCCGAAAGTGCTGGCCTCCCGGATGGTGCGCGACTACGTGGAGAGCTACTACGTGCCGGCGGCGCAGTCACGGCGTAGGACGGTCCAGGCGGCCGAGGGTGCCGAGGGCGGCGAGTTCGGCGTGGCCCGCGAGTTGGCCGCCTACCGTCGGCGAGTCGAAGGAAGCATGGCCCAAGATCGACATCACCGACGTCGACAGCACCGGCCTGCCGGACACTCCGGTGCTGGGGTCGAAGCTGACCCTGACCGCGACCGTGCAGCTGGCCGGGCTGAGCCCCGATGAGGTCACCGTGCAGGCGGTGGTGGGCAGGGTCGACTCCGGCGACGTGCTGCTGGATCCGGTCACCGTGGAAATGTCGTATACCGGTACGGCCGAGGGCGGCAATCAGGTGTTCGCCACGACAACGCCGCTGCCGGTGGCCGGGGCGGTCGGCTACACCGTGCGGGTGCTGCCGCAGCATCCGATGCTGGCCGCTGCCAACGAACTCGGCCTGGTCAGGCTGGCTTGACGGCAGTGGCGATCGCAAGCGCGGCCGTGGCGATCGCGAGAGCGGCGGAGCCGGTCGAAGCGGGTCGCCACGCACTGCCGGGCGCAGCGGGTCGCCACCATCAAGCCGGGCCTTCTATGTCGCTGCGCAGCCGCTGCAACGCGGCGCGCACCTGTTCGGCGCTGGTGGTCTGCCAGAACGGCGGCAGTGACGCTCTGAGGTAGCTGCCGTAGCGCGCGGTGACCATCCGGGAGTCCAGCACCGCGACGACTCCGCGGTCGGTGACGCGGCGCAACAGCCGCCCGGACCCCTGCGCCAGCAGCAGCGCCGCGTGGCTCGCGGCGACGGCCATGAAACCGTTGCCGCCCCGCGCGGCCACCGCGCGCTGGCGGGCGCTGAGCAGCGGGTCGTCCGGCCGCGGGAACGGGATGCGGTCGATCAGCACCAACGACAGCGAAGGCCCGGGCACGTCGACGCCCTGCCATAGCGACAGCGTGCCGAACAGGGACGTCTCCGGATCGTCGGCGAACTGCTCGACCAGCGTGGAGGTGCTGTCGTCGCCCTGACACAACACCGGCGTCGACAACCGTTCGCGCATGGCCTCGGCGGCGGCCCGCGCGGCCCGCATCGAGGAGAACAAGCCCAGGGTGCGTCCGCCGGCGGCGGTGACGAGTTCGGCGATCTCGGTCAGTTGTTCGGCCGAGCCGGTGCCGTCCCGGCCCGGTGGCGGGAGATGGGCGGCGATGTAGAGGATTCCCGACTTGGCGTGGTGGAACGGCGATCCCACGTCAAGCCCACGCCACGGCGGACATTTATCGCTGTCGTCTCCGGTGAGGCCCCACGCCGCGGCCATTGCGTCGAACGACCCGCCCACTGTCAGCGTCGCCGACGTCAACACCGTGGTGGCCCCGGTGAACACCTTGTCGCGCAGCAGGTTTGACACCGACAGCGGAGCCACCCGCAGCACGGCGCGCGGCGAACCACGAATGTCCTCGTGTTCCAGCCAGACCACGTCGTTGCGATCGGGGATGGCGGGCCCGAACGACGTCAGGATGCGCGCCGCCGTATCGGAGATCTCGGTCAGTGCCGCGACCGCTTCGGCCCGCGCCGACGCCGCCTTGGCGTCGCTGGTGGTGTCGATCGCCGACCGGGCGGCGCCGGCCACGTCGCGCAGCGCGGTCAGATACGTCGCCATCTCCTGGTCGAGATGATCGATGCGGCCCGGGACGGCGTCGTGGATCGCCGAGGCGAAGGTGGCCGACGTCGCCTCCAGCCGCTCGAGCACCTCGGGGTCGACCAGGCGGGTGACCCGCCGCGCGGCGACGCCGAGGCCGGCCGATGTCAATTCGGCGGTGGCCACCGAGGTCACCCGATCCACCAACTCATGGGCTTCGTCGACCACCAACAGCTCGTGGTCGGGCAGCACCGCCGATTCGGCAACGGCATCGATGGCCAGCAGCGCGTGATTGGTGACGACGATATCGGCGGCGCCGGCCCGGCCGCGGGCCCGTTCGGAGAAGCATTCGGAGCCGAACTGGCAGCGCGCGACCCCGATGCATTCCCGCGCGGAAACGCTGACTTGGGACCAGGATCGTTCTGCCACACCGGGTTTGAGGTCGTCGCGGTCACCGGTATCGGTGGTCGACGCCCAGGCGGTGAGCCGTTGCACGTCGCGGCCCAAGGCGGTGACGGCCATCGGGTCGAAGAGTTCCTCCTGTGGCGGTTCGTCCTCGCCGCTTGTGCTGCCGCCGTGGATCTTGTTCAGGCACAAGTAGTTTCGTCGACCTTTGAGTAACGCGAACTTAGGTGGGCGGGGCAGTGCCTCGACGAGTGAATCGGCCAGCCGGGGCAGATCGCGATCGACGAGTTGACGCTGCAGTGCGATCGTCGCGGTAGACACCACGACCGGTGCGTCATCGCTGACCGCGCGGACGATCGCGGGAATCAGGTAGGCCAGAGACTTCCCGGTACCTGTCCCGGCCTGCACGATCAGGTGCTCGCCGGTTTCGAAGGCCTGGCTGACCGCGGTGGCCATTTGCACCTGACCGCTGCGCTCGCTGCCACCGAGCGCGGCCACCGCAACGCCCAGCAGTTCGGGCACGGACACGGAGACGTCGGGCGTGGCTACTCCTTTTCGGGTGCCTACGGTCGGGGTTCGGGTTGACGGTATCCGATCGTCCGGCGCCTTGCTGCCGGCAGGAGATGGGCCCGGCAAGTCGGGAGGGCGCCCAACCTGGCCCCGAGTCTGCGGTGACGGCGACCATCCTGCGTATAGGGTCGCAGAGCGCGGGAGAATCACGCTCTCAACGCAGATTCGGCAAACGGGGACTAGCGTGATCTGTGTGGTCGGGATCGCGGGCTCGCCGTGCGACAGGTTCAGACCCTCCCACGGCAGACTCCGCAAGCCGGAAGCTACCAGCTTGCGCGCCGCGGCCAGGTCCGGCTCGGTCACCGTGTCGCCGCCGCGAACCAGCGGCGTGGTCAACACCCGGCACGGATCGCTGGTGGCCGGCGGCCGCCGTTCGGGTGCACGATCTCCTCGGTGATGGTGCCGGTCGGGCGTGCCAGCCGCAGGGCCGCTTTGCGACCGCCGCGGGATTCTTTGTGGCTGCTGCGCTTCTGCACCGGGATGCCGTCCACCTCGACCAGCTTGTAGACCATGTTCGCGGTCGGCGCGCCGGAGCCGGTGACCAGCGAGGTGCCGACGCCGTAGCTGTCCACCGGATCGGCGCGCAACGCCGCGATGGCGAACTCGTCGAGATCGCCGGATACCACGATGCGGGTTTGCGGCGGCTCCCAGCTGGTCGAGCTGCACGCGTACCTGGCGGGCCAGCACGCCCAGCTCGCCCGAGTCGATGCGGACCGCGCCCAGCGCCGCGCCGCCGGCGGCCACCGCGTTGGCCACGCCAGTCGTCACGTCATAGGTATCCACCAGCAGCGTGGTGTCGGCGCCCAGCGTGTCGACCTGCGCGCGGAACGCGGCGAGTTCAGCCGTTTCAGTGCTGCCGTCGCGCTGCGTGTGCAGCATGGTGAAGGCGTGCGCGGCGGTGCCCTCGGCGGGCACTCCGTAGCGTCGCTGCGCCTCCAAGTTGGAGGACGCGGCGAAGCCGGCGATATAGGCAGCCCGGGCCGCAGCCACCGCGGCCTGTTCGTGCGTCCGTCGCGATCCCATATCCATCAGGGGCCGTTCCCCGGCGGCGCTGACCATGCGTGCCGCGGCCGAGGCGATGGCAGAGTCATGGTTGAAGATCGACAGCACCAGGGTCTCGATCAGCACGCATTCGGCGAACATGCCGTGCACCGACAGCACCGGGGACCCGGGGAAGTACAGCTCGCCCTCGGCGTATCCGTCGATATCCCCACCGAACCGGAAATCGCGCAGGTAACCCAACACATCGGGCTCGAGGAAGTCGGCAAGCAATCGGGTGGCTTCGTCGTCAAACCTGAACTGCGGCAATGCTTCCAACAGCCGGCCGGTTCCGGCCACCACCCCGTAGCGGCGACCGTCGGGGAGCCTGCGGGCGAACACCTCGAAAGTGGTTCGGCGATTGGCGGTGCCGTCTCGCAGCGCCGCGGCCAGCATGGTCAACTCGTACTTATCTGTCAGCAGCCCAGCTAAGCCGGAGTCATTCACTTCTCGATCACGTCGCAAACGGTATCGGCTTGAGTGAGGGGCTCGGTATTCAGACGGCGCGCTCGGTATCCTGGGGCCATGGTTGTCGCGTCCGCGCCCGCTAAGCCGGGCACCACCGGACAACGCGAGTCCACTCCACTCGATGTCACCGCCACTCCATGGGTCACCATCGTGTGGGACGACCCAGTCAACCTGATGACCTACGTGACGTACGTGTTCCAGAAGTTGTTCGGCTACAGCGAGCCGCATGCCACCAAGCTGATGCTGCAGGTGCACAACGAGGGCAAGGCGGTGGTGTCGGCGGGCAGCCGGGAGTCCATGGAAGTCGACGTGTCCAAACTGCATGCCGCCGGTTTATGGGCGACGATGCAGCAGGACGGGTGAAATTCGAGGGTATCCAGATCCACTGTGCGCAAATGGAAGCGCGTCGACACCCGCAACGGTCCCCGGTTCAAGTCGTCCCTGGCACCGCATGAAGCAGCGTTGCTCAGGAACCTGGTCAGCGCCATGATCGGCCTGCTCGACGAGCGTCAGTCCTCGTCGCCGTCCGACGAACTCGAGGAGATCACCGGCATCAAGACCGGGCATTCGCAACGCCCGGGCGACCCGACGCTGGGGCGGCTGCTGCCGGATTTCTATCGGCGCGATCCCAACGACCCGCTGCCCCTGGATGCGTCCGAGACGCTCAACTCGGCTCTGCGCAGCGTGCACGAGCCGGACATCATCGAAGCCAAACGTGCTGCCGCGCAGCACTTATTGGATACGGTCCCGCGCGACGGCGGCCGGTTCGAGCTGACCGAGGAGTCCGCCAACCTGTGGATCGCGGCCGTCAATGACCTCCGGCTGACGCTGGGAGTCATGCTCGAGGTCGGTCCGGAGGGGCCGGAACGCCTGCCGGCCGACCATCCGCTGGCGGCGCACTTCGACGTCTACCAGTGGCTGACCGTGTTGCAGGAGTACCTGGTCGTGGTGCTGATGGGGCCCCACTGAGCATGGTGCAGGCCGGATGAACTCCATCACCGACGTCGGGGGCATCCGCATCGGCCACTACCAGCGGCTGGACCCGGACGCGTCCCTGGGCGCCGGGTGGGCCTGCGGTGTCACCGTCGTGCAGACACCGCCGGGAACGGTCGGCGCGGTGGATTGCCGGGGCGGCGCGCCCGGCACCCGGGAGACCGATCTGCTGGACCCGGTCAACAGCGTCCGCTTCGTCGACGCCGTGCTGCTCGCCGGCGGCAGCGCTTACGGTCTGGCGGCGGCGGACGGCGTTATGCGCTGGTTGGAGGAGCACGAACGTGGGGTGGCGATGGGCACCGGAGTGGTCCCGATCGTGCCGGGTGCGGTGATTTTCGACCTTCCGGTCGGCGGCTGGGATTGCCGGCCGACAGCTGAGTTCGGCTATGCGGCCTGCGACGCAGCCGGGACCGATGTCGGCGTCGGAACCATCGGCGCCGGGGTGGGGGCGCGGGCCGGCGTGCTCAAGGGTGGCGTCGGAACCGCGTCGACGACGTTCGCGTCGGGCGTGACTGTCGGCGCGGTCGTCGTGGTGAACTCGGCGGGCGACGTCGTCGACCCGGCCACCGGCCTGCCGTGGATGGCGGACCTGAGCCGAGAGTTCGCGCTGACAGCACCCCCGGCCGAGCAGATCAACGCGCTTGCCGAGCTGCCGTCCCCGCTGAGCGCGTTGAATACCACGATTGCGGTGGTCGCCACCGACGCAGCGCTGAGTAAAGCGGCCTGCCGGCGAGTCGCGATCGCCGCGCAGGACGGGCTGGCCCGAACCATCAGGCCGGCGCACACCCCGCTGGACGGCGACACGGTGTTCGCGGTGGCGACCGGGGCCGTCGAGGTACCTCCAGAGGCCAGCACGCCGGCGGCGCTGTCCCCGGAGACCGGACTGGTCACCGCGGTGGGCGCCGCCGCGGCCGACTGTTTGGCCCGCGCGGTACTGGTCGGCGTGCTGGCCGCCGAGTCGGTGGCCGGAATACCGACCTATCGCGGCATGTTGCCCGGAGCATTCGGCTAACGCGGGAAAGGAACCGGTTGTGTACTGTCCACCGGTAGCCTGGATGACGCGGGGGACGCGCTGGAAGGGCAGTTGTGGGCATGAGTGGCGGCAAAAATCATCCCGGCAAGAATCTGCCGGCGACGCAGTCGGAGAAGCGACCGCGCTGGGTGGTGGGCGGGGCCACCATCCTCACGTTTGTCGCGCTGATGTACCTCGTCGAGCTGATTGATCAGCTGATGGGCGGCAAGCTCGACAACAACGGCATTAGGCCGCTCAAGACGGACGGCCTGTGGGGGATCATCTTCGCGCCGGTTCTGCACGCCAACTGGGCGCACCTGATGGCCAACACGATCCCGCTGCTGGTGCTGGGCTTTCTGATGACGCTGGCCGGGCTGGCCAGGTTCGTCTGGGCCACCGCGATAATCTGGATCCTCGGCGGCTTCGGCACCTGGCTGATCGGCAACGTGGGCAGCAGCTGCGGCCCGACCGACCACATCGGGGCCTCCGGCCTGATCTTCGGCTATCTGGCCTTCCTGCTGGTGTTCGGTGTGTTCGTCCGCAGGATCTGGGACATCGTCATCGGTTTGGTGGTCTTGTTCCTCTACGGCGGCGTGCTGCTCGGCGCGATGCCGGTGCTACACCAATGCGGCGGTGTGTCCTGGCAAGGCCATTTATCTGGCGCGGTCGCCGGCGTCGTGGCGGCGTACATGTTGTCGACGCCGGAGCGCAAGGCCCGTGAACGCAAGAAGGCCGGTCGCTCCCGGACATGACCTCACCACTTGCACCCGTCGGGGTCTTCGACTCCGGCGTCGGGGGACTGACCGTCGCACGGGCGATCATCGACCAACTGCCCGACGAGGACATCGTCTACGTCGGCGACACGGGCAACGGCCCGTACGGTCCGCTGACCATTCCAGAGATCCGGGCGCACGCGCTGGCCATCGGCGACGACTTGGTGGACCGCGGCGTCAAGGTTCTGGTGATCGCCTGCAACTCGGCATCCGCGGCGTGTCTGCGCGATGCGCGCGAGCGCTACGACGTGCCCGTCGTCGAGGTGATCTTGCCGGCCGTGCGCCGCGCCGTCGCCACTACCCGCAACGGCCGCATCGGTGTCATCGGCACCCGCGCGACCATCACGTCGCACGCCTACCAGGACGCGTTCGCCGCCGCGCGCGACACCGAGATCACGGCGGTGGCGTGCCCGCGCTTCGTCGACTTCGTCGAGCGCGGCGTGACCAGCGGGCGTCAGGTGCTCGGACTGGCGGAGGGCTACCTGGAGCCGCTGCAGCGTGCCGGGGTCGACACGCTGGTGCTTGGATGCACGCACTATCCGCTGCTGTCGGGTCTGATCCAGCTGGTGATGGGCGACAACGTCACGCTCGTTTCCAGCGCTGAGGAGACCGCCAAACAGGTGGTCCGGGTGCTCACCGAACTGGACCTGCTGCGTCCGCACGACGCGCCGTCGGCGACCCGGGTCTTCGAAGCCACGGGCAACCCGGAAGCCTTCACGCAACTGGCGGCACGGTTTCTTGGGCCCGCCGTCACCGGCATTGAACCCGTTCGTCACACCCACGTTTCTTAGGTATGGGGATGATTCTGTCCAACGAATGCGGCGATGTTTTCTCCATCGTGCTATCGGGCATGGCACAGTAGTGTCCGTGCGAATTACCGTGCTCGGCTGCTCCGGCAGTGTCGTGGGTCCGGATTCGCCTGCGTCGGGATATTTGCTCCGGGCGCCGGACACTCCGCCGCTGGTTTTAGATTTCGGCGGAGGTGTCCTCGGCGCGCTGCAGCGGCACACCGATCCGGGCTCGGTACATGTGTTGCTGTCTCATCTTCATGCCGATCATTGCCTGGATATGCCGGGTCTTTTCGTGTGGCGCCGCTACCACCCGTCGCGCCCCACCGGCAAGGTGTTTCTGTATGGCCCGAGCGACACCTGGTCGCGGTTGGGCGCGGCGTCGTCACCGTACGGCGGCGAGATCGACGACTGCTCGGACATCTTCGACGTGCGCCACTGGGTCGACGGTGAGCCGGTGACGCTGGGTGCGCTCACGATCGTGCCCCGGGTGGTCGCCCACCCGACCGAGTCCTACGGCTTGCGGATCACCGATCCCAGCGGGGCCACGTTGGTCTACAGCGGCGACACCGGTATCTGCGACCAGCTCGTCGAGCTGGCACGTGGTGCTGACGTTTTCCTCTGCGAGGCCTCGTGGACGCACTCGCCGAAACACCCGCCGGATCTGCATCTGTCCGGCACCGAGGCCGGCAGGGCCGCCGCGCAGGCCGGCGTGCGCGAGCTGCTGTTGACGCACATCCCGCCGTGGACCTCGCGCGAGGACGTGATCAGCGAGGCGAAGGCCGAGTTCGATGGGCCGGTGCACGCGGTGGTGTGCGGTGAGAACTTCGATATCGAGCAACCCTGACCATCAGTGACCGGTAGGGCGCCTGCGGATCAGCATCTGCGCGACCTGACGCTGCTGCGCCGTGTGCGCGACAGGATGGACCGGGAATACGCGCGGCCGCTGGACGTGGAGGCACTCGCGCGCGGTGTGAACAGCGACGGCCGGGGTGCCGCCATGCGTGGCCAAGCAGGTGACCAGACCGATCAGGAATCGAGAAGCGCCGGCCCTGGAGCCTCACCTAGCGCGAGTCCAATGGACATCACCATTCATTCGAGCTTTCTTCCGCACGATGACCCGGAGGCATCCGTCGGCTTTTATCGCGACACTCTTGGTTTCGAGGTCCGTCTCGACGTCGGAAGCGGCAAGATGCGCTGGATCACCGTCGGTCCGCCCAATCAGCCCGACACGTCGATCGTCCTGTACCCGCCCGCCGCCACCCCGGGCCTCACGGACGACCAGCGTCGCACCGTCGCCGAGATGATGGCCAAGGGCACGTTTGGCACCCTGCTGCTGGCTGCGAAGGATCTCGACAGCACCTTCGAGCGCCTGCCGACGGGTGTGGAGGTGGTCCAGGAGCCGACCGAGCAACCGTACGGAGTTCGCGACTGCGCCCTGCGCGATCCCGCCGGCAATTTGGTCCGCATTCAGGAGCTGCGCTGATGGCGACGAAGAATCCCGCTCAGCTGATCGACGAAAGGATCGACGAGCTCGGTGATTGGCGAGGCACGACGCTCGCCCGGATCCGAAAGCTCATCAAGGCGGCCGACTCCGACGTGGTCGAGGAATGGAAGTGGAGAGGGGTCCCGGTCTGGGAGCACGGCGGCATCATCTGCACCGGCGAGACGTACCGGGACTATGTGAAGCTGACGTTCGCCAAGGGCGCCTCATTGGATGACCCGAAGGGGTTGTTCAACGCCAGCCTCGAAGGAAACACCAGACGCGCCATCGACATTCGTGAAGACGACAAGATCGACGAGAAGGCGTTCCAGGCGCTCATCCGGGCCGCGGTGGAACTGAACACCCGATGAGCAAGTTGGGTTGGCTAGGGTTGGCACTGTGTCCAAACGAGAAGATGGCCGCCTAGACGACGAGCTTCGCCCGGTGGTCATCACCCGGGGTTTCACCGAGCACCCGGCCGGGTCGGTGCTGATCGAATTCGGTCATACCAAGGTCATGTGCACGGCCAGCGTCACCGAGGGGGTGCCCCGGTGGCGCAAGGGCTCGGGCCTGGGGTGGCTCACCGCCGAGTACGCGATGCTGCCGTCGGCCACCCATAGTCGCTCCGATCGCGAGTCCGTGAAGGGCCGGCTCAGCGGGCGTACCCAGGAGATCAGCCGACTGATCGGCCGTTCGCTGCGGGCCTGCATTGACCTGGCGGCGTTGGGGGAGAACACGATCGCCGTGGACTGTGATGTGTTGCAGGCCGACGGCGGCACCCGCACGGCGGCCATCACCGGCGCCTACGTGGCGCTGGCCGACGCGGTGACCTACCTGTCGGCGCGGGGCAAGCTCTCCGACCCCCGACCGTTGTCGTGCGCCATCGCCGCGGTCAGCGTCGGTGTGGTCGACGGCAGGATTCGGGTGGACCTGCCCTACGAGGAAGACTCGCGCGCGGAAGTCGACATGAACGTCGTCGCGACCGATACCGGGACACTGGTGGAAGTCCAGGGCACCGGTGAGGGCGCCACCTTCCCGCGCTCGACGCTGGACAAGTTGCTCGACATGGCGCTGGGCGCCTGCGACCAATTGTTCGCCGCGCAGAGCGAGGCGTTGGCGCTGCCGTACCCGGGTGTGCTGCCCGAGGGGCCACCGCAGCCGAAGGCGTTCGGCAGCTGACCCGGCTGGGACATGCCAACCCAACGACTCCGGTGACCCAACCGATCCGTTCTCGTGTGCTTTCGTACCCCAACGTCCTTAGCGGACACGCGGCCTCTCAAGCCATGCGGAGCAACACGTCAGCAAGCGCTGACGGCCTTGAAAGGAACGGTGAGTGACTCCCGGGCAGCTCGATGAGCTCGGCGCCGAGCCTGTCCCGAGCAACTCGCCTCGACCAATCGGGGCCCACCATCTGATCATCCCTGCAAACAACGGAAGTACAGCAAACCGAAGGCAACTCGGATAACGGAAACGGCACCGTGTACGGGTACCGTGCCTGCGGCCTAAGGCGATTGAGAGCAGCCTTCGCGGTCGGCTCGTCACAATCGGCGCAAAAGATCGCCCGAGCAAGTTGGAGATCCACCCATGTTGTTCGGGTTTGTGCATCCGGGTCACTCAATCCCTTCACATAGACGGGATTCAGCATGTCCGGATCATCACGCCACTGATCGAACACGCTGCGGCCACCGTCTGGGACAGTGGCGCACAAGTACACCAACTGTCGAACTGGTCGACGAGCCGCGACCAACGCAACAGTGGGGCCGGCGCATGAGTGCCCCACGAGCACCACATTGTCGTCGCGGCCAACGAGCGCGGCACAAACCACATCCGCGTAGGTCTCGAAGCTCGCCGAACCGTCATCGCAAGGCAAATCCATCGTCACGACGTCATGGCCTTCTTGTTGCAGCAGCGGAGTCAGCAGTTCCCAGCACCACGCCCCGTGCCACGAACCGTGCACCAACGCGAACGTCGTCACGTGCAGGACGTTCGCACACCTAAGACATGAGAACAAGGGCAGGAAAGAAGGACCCTCCCTGTGGCACTTGGGGTGTGGGCTCACACCACCCGACCCGACGACCGCCTACGCATCGCGTAGCGATGTAACTTAGGGCATGTTCGCCACCGTCCCGACGAGCCCGAGCCGCCCTTACTATCGCGAGGTGTTTGGGAGTAATTGGTGAACTACCTCCTGGTCGCCAGCCGCAATGCCAAGAAGCTGACCGAGTTGCGCCGGGTGCTCGACGGCGGCGGTCTGTCGGGTGTGACGCTGGTGTCGCTCAACGATGTGGCGCCGTTCGACGAAGCGCCGGAAACCGGTGCGACATTCGAGGAGAACGCGCTGGCCAAGGCGCGCGAAGCGGTTGCCGCGACGGGCCTGCCGACCGTGGCCGACGACTCAGGCCTGGAAGTGGGCGCGCTCAACGGCATGCCTGGCGTGCTATCGGCGCGATGGTCGGGTCGTCATGGCGACGACGCAGGCAACAATGCGTTGCTGCTGGCACAGTTGCGTGACGTGCCCGACGAGCGGCGCGGTGCCGCGTTCGTGTCGGCCTGCGCGCTGGTCTCCGGGGCCGACGAAGTTGTGGTGCGCGGCGAGTGGCGCGGCACGATTACCCGGGAACCGCGTGGCGACGGAGGGTTCGGCTACGACCCGGTCTTTGTGCCCGACGGTCGTGATACGGGCGGGCGCACCGCGGCGCAGCTGAGCCCGCAGGAGAAGGACGCGGTATCGCATCGCGGTCGCGCACTGGCGTTGCTGTTGCCGTCGCTGCGACGGCTGGTCTGAGGCCGCGGCGGCGTCGGCTAAACCACACCCGTCACTCTGGTCTCTGGAAAGAGCAACCCATCATTTGTCCACCTTCGAGCGACAACTCGGGTACCCGACGGTGTCGCTCGGAGGTGGACACAAAGACTGTTCCCTCTCGCAGAGACGGGTGTGGCGGATGTGACTTCAAAACTTCAACGAGGCCTAGAGCCCGAAGCGCGCTTTAACGTCCTTGGTCTGGAAGTGCTCGACGATGATGCCCAGCAGCGGGACGGTGCCGGCGAGCAGCACCCCGGCGGTCTTGATGACCGGCCAGCGGGCCTTGACGGCGAGATTGAAGGCGGCCAGCACGTAGACGAAGTAGACCCAGCCGTGCACGACGCCGATCCACTTCAGTTCCCGGTGGAAGACGAAATGCGAGACGACCTCGTACGTCAGCGCGATCAGCCAGATACCCGTCGCCCACGCCATGATGCGGTAAGCGCGCAGCGCCGAGCGGACCTTCTCGATGGGAAATGCGGCCTGCTGCGCTCCCGGTGTCTCCGGCGTCGTCATGCGGTGGTCCTGTTCTGCTTCTCGGCATCGCTTCGCGCGAGCTCGGCCAGGTAGTCGTTGTACTGCTGCAAAAGCGGATCGTCGGACGGCTGCTGCACCGACTGGGGGCGCTCGGGCAGCAGTCCGGCGGGTATCTCGGTCATGGCCCCACTGTTCGGCGGTTCCGGCGGCGCCTCTTCGTAGCGGACGAATTTGCGGTACGCGTAGACGCAGAACCAGGCGAACATCGGCCACTGCAGCGCATAGCCGAGGTTCTGGTAAGTGCCCGACACCGACTCAAACCGTGTCCACTGCCACCACCCCAGGGCCAGGCAGCCGGTAGCCGCGAAGATCACCAAGGCGATCAGCGCGGGCCTCCGACGACGCGTAGTGGACACCCTCTGACCGTACCGCGCGGTCGTCACGACTTCGGCCCGACGAATTCGTCGAGTCGCGCCACCGCGGCCTTGCGGTAGACGGCGATCATGTACCTGCTTGACCGGGTCCACGGAATCGCCAGATCACCGAGCGCTCCGGTGAATAGTCCGAGGATGTCTTCTGACCTGTTCGAAAAGTGGTAGCGGACGCTGCGGACACCGCGGTCGTTCGCGACCACACGGCACCCGTCGCTCTCGATCAGGCCGCGAATGAATTCTCGCGTTGCCTGTTTTTCGAGCGCTTCTTGCCAGGACTCGAGCCGGATCGGGCTCAGGTGCTTCTTGCCGGGACCGTGCTGAGGAGACAAACACGGCCAGTGCTTCGAGTACAGACAGACCTCGGTGCAATTGTCCGAACGACGGTGGGTGGCCGCGCGCTGACCCGGCATCTGGCTGTCGATCGCCAGGCGGCATCGCTCGATGATTCCGGGGTATTGTCGATCCCCGGGTAGTTGTCGTCGAGAGTTATCCTGCAGCCGCCATACACGGCCGTACCGTGAGATGCAGCCATCGCCGAGGTAGAGGCCGAGCAGATAGCGACACGCAGCTGCCGGAAGCGCGGAAAATTCATGATCAATGCCCGCAGGTTGACGATCCACGCGGCATCCTTGCTCGAATTCGCGATGTGCGGTAGCGCCATTCCCATACGGTCCTGCGCGGTACGCCCGTCTGCCGTGCGACCGCGCAGTCGTTGAGGCCGTCCGCAATGAGGCCGCTGCACGGCTTCGAACTCCTCAGCCGATCGCATCTGGCCGCCTCTGTCTTCGCCTTGATAGAGCCAACGTAGAAGAAAGCGCCGACAGGTTTGTCCGCCCGACCGGCGGTACGATCGGCAGGCTGCGGGCGTGGCGGAATGGCAGACGCGATGGCTTTAGGTGCCATTGCTCGAAAGAGCGTGAGGGTTCGACTCCCTTCGCCCGCACCAAAACTTTCGGTGGATCTGGTGCAGTTCAGAGTGCCGCTAGCCAAAGGAAGGCAGATGAGCTCCAAGCCCGATACCCACATCGAGATCGTCTCGGGAAGGCTGATCCCCGAGACGTGGGTTGAGATGGAAACCGTCGGCCCGTTCTTCAAAGCCAAGAGCGCTGGCATGTTCGTGGGTGACTATGTCGAGACCGACGGCGGCGAGGTCCATTTCATGTTCCGCGGCGGCCACATCAACGGTCACCCCCGGACGCACTTCGCCGAGCCGGCAAGCCATTTCAACGAAGAGGTCCGGGCCTCCTACACCTGCACCGGCAATGCGCAGGCCATCCATGAGCACGGAGAACACTGGGACATCTGAGACGGCCGGCGGTTCAGCTGAACAGGTCGCGGTGCCGCTCGATGTACTGCCGCACAGTTTGGGCGGGATGGCCGGTGATGGCCTCGAAATCGCGGGTCGAGCGGTTGTAACGGTCTTCGCGATGCAGCTTGGCCATGGTGGCGATGTGTTGTTGGACGTGCGCGGGCAGTCCCACCTTGGCCAGCTGCTGAAGAAATTCGTCGGGCGACTGGCGCGCGGCGGTGACGGGCCGGCCCAGGGCCAGGGCGTATTGCTCGGCGAGTTCGTCGACGTCAAGCGTTGTGGGACCGGTCAATTCGTACACCGAGCCGATGTGGTCGTGGGGCGCGCACAGCACATCGGTGACCACTTCGGCGACGTCGCCGGCGGCGACGGGCGAGGTGCGTCCGGTTCCGAACGGCAGGTTCAGTTCTCCCGTGGCCCGGATCGACTGAGCTGCCAGCGTTTCGAAGAGCGGGTTCTCCAGCAGGACCGTCGGCCGGATATGCACGGCCGGGATGCCGGACCAGTTGATGACATGCTCGGCCAGCCAATGCAGTCGTTGTTGTTTCGATTCCTCGGTGCTGGTCGCGGTCATCTGGGAGACCGTCATCTGTGACATGTTGACCAGCACTTCGAGATTGCCGAGCTCCTTGGCGATGGCGCACACCACGGCGGTGGCTTGCAGGTAATCCGGCGACACGCTCATGTTGAAGAACATCCGGCTGACACCGGACATCGCAGCCTCGACGTCGACCGGGTTGGTCAGGTCCCCGGCGATCACTTCGGCGCCCACCTCGCGCAGCGCGTCGGCGCGCGAGTCGTCATGGTGCACCATGGCCCGGACCGCTTCGCCGCCATCGCGAAGTCGCGCCACCACCTGCGGGCTGATACCCGCGACGCCGCCGCCGGCGCCGGTGACGAGGTAGGTCGGTGACGAGTTCACTGCTACCGAATCGTAGGCGCACCCGTGACCCGATGTCGCCGTGTGCACTGGTTTGTCCGACACGCCTGCTTGCTGCGGGCATTGCTCAGCGAACAAGTGTTTATTCAACGCGGCGTTCGGGAAGCCGATGAGCCATGGGTTCTACACTGCGCAGCCTCACTCGATGGAGTACGGCGCCTGCTAAAGGCGTCGAAACCGCCAAGTCCTGGGTCAACGTGCCGCGCGGACTGGCTGCCCGCGCGACCACCCCGCTACTGCCCGACGACTATCTCAAGATGCTCAACCCGCTGTGGTCGGCGCGCGAGTTGCGCGGCCTCATCGTCGACGTGCATGCCGAAACCGCGGATTCGGCAACGGTGACGATCAAACCGGGCTGGGGCTTCTCCGCGAAATATCAGCCCGGCCAGTACGTGGGCATCGGATTGCGGATCGACGGGCGGTGGCATTGGCGCTCGTATTCGTTGACGTCCATCCCACAGCGGGACAACAAGAACATCACGATCACCGTGAAGGCCACCCCCGAGGGCTTCCTGTCGACGCATCTGGTCAACGGCGTGAAACCGGGGACCATCGTCCGACTTGCCGCTCCCAAGGGCGATTTCGCGTTGCCCGACCCGCCGCCGGGCAAAATCCTGTTCATCACCGCCGGCAGCGGCATCACTCCGGTGATGGCGATGTTGCGCACGCTGCACTCCCGCGGGCACGACGCCGACATCGTGCACATTCATTCGGCACCCAGCGCGGACGCCGTGATCTTCCACGACGAGTTGCGCGAGCTCGAAAGCGGCAGACCCGGTTACCGACTTCACTTGCAACTCACCGAATCTCAGGGGCACCTCGATTTGGACCAACTCGGCGATATCGTGGCCGACTGGCGGGATCGCCCCACCTGGGTGTGCGGGCCGCCGGCGCTGCTGGACGGCGTCGAAGAAGTCTGGAAGACCGCGGATCGTAGCGAGCTGCTGCACCTCGAGCGGTTCACCATCGCAGCCACCGACAAGGGTGGCGAAGGTGGCACGGTCACGTTCGCAATATCCGATAAGAGTCTCGAAATCGACGGTGCCACATCAATTTTGGAAGCCGGCGAAAAGGTCGGCATCCAGATGCCGTTCGGGTGCCGGATGGGCATCTGTCAGACCTGTGTACTCCCACTGGAGTCGGGGCACGTGCGCGATGTTCGGTCGGGAAACGAACACCGCGAAGGCGATCGCATCCAAACGTGCATCTCCACGGCTTCCGGCGACTGCACCATCAAAATCTGAGGGGAAAATTCATGGCCATTACCGATATCAAGGAATATGCCCACCTGACCACCGAAGACGTCGAGCAGTTGGCGCGCGAGCTGGACGCGATCCGCGCCGATATCGAGGAATCCCGCGGTGAGCGCGACGCCCGCTACATTCGGCGTTCGATTCATCTGCAGCGTGCCCTGGCCGCCGGTGGCCGAATCGCGTTGTTCGCCAGCCGAAACAAGCTGGCATGGGTTACCGGCACCGGGATGCTTGCGATGGCCAAGATCATCGAGAACATGGAGCTCGGCCACAACATCACCCACGGACAGTGGGACTGGATGAACGATCCGGAGATCCATTCCACGGAGTGGGAGTGGGACAGCACCTGCCCGAGCGTGCAATGGAAGCATTCGCACAACTTCGTTCACCACAAGTACACCAACATCGTCGGCCTCGACGAAGACGTCGGCTACGGGATCATGCGGGTCACTCGCGACGAAGCGTGGAAGCCCTGGATGATCGGCAACCCCGTCTACAATCTGCTGCTCGGCACGTTCTTCCAATGGGGCGTCGCGTTGCACCACATCGAGTCGCGCAAGATCCGCAACCACGAGAAGACCTGGGCCGAGGCGCGCAAGGATCTGCGCGTGATCGGCAAGAAGGTCGCCAAGCAGGCGGGCAAGGACTACTTGATCTTCCCCGCGCTGACCGGCCGCAACTGGAAGCAGACCCTCAAGGCCAACATGGTCGCCAACCTGATCCGCAACTACTGGGCCTACGGGGTGATCTTCTGCGGTCACTTCCCCGACGGCGCAGAGAAATTCACCGTCGAGGAGTTCGAGAACGAGACGCCGGGAGAGTGGTATCTGCGCCAGATGCTCGGTTCGGCGAACTTCAATGCCGGCCCCGTGATGGCGTTCGTCAGCGGCAACCTGTGTTACCAGATCGAACACCATCTCTTTCCGGACCTGCCCAGCAATCGTTACGCGGAGATCGGGGTGCGGGTGCGCGCGCTGTGTGAGAAGTACGACCTGCCCTACACCACGGGATCCATTGGCCGGCAATACTGGCAGTCATTCTGGACGATCCTCAAACTGGCACTGCCCGACAAACTGCTCAAGGCGACGTCCGAGAACGCCCCGGAGACTAACTCCGAGTTGAAGTTTCGTGTCCGCGAAGGTCTCAAAGAGAGCTTCACAGACCCCGAGACAGGTAATCGACGCGGGTTGCGCACCGCGCTGCGCGAGTTGCGGGCCGCCTCCTGACCGATCCGTCCCGCCCGCCTGACGGTGCCGGCCGCAGCTGATGCCGTATGGCTTACAGTTGACCAGTCAATCGGACCGGCGTGTCCGCATCGAGGCTGGGAGGCCCATGGAAGGCGCAGTGTCCATACCCCGGTATCCCGGCGATGTGACGCCGGAATGGCTATCGGCGGCACTCAGTGGACGCGGCGCACCGGTGGAGGTATCGGCCGTCGACGTCGCCGCCATTGGTACCGGGCAAACCGGCGCGACCTACCGGGTGACAGCCGAATACGAATCGGATCCGGGCGGTTTGCCGTCGACGTTCGTGATCAAATTGCCGGCCCAGGACGACACCGTGCGCGAACGGGTCGTCGTCGGCTATCGCAGCGAATGCGCTTTCTACGCCACGGTGGCTGATCGGGTGCGGGTGCCGACGCCCCAGTGCTTCTACTGCGAGATCACCGAGGACGCCAAGGACTACGCACTTTTGCTTGCCGATCAAGCGCCGGCGGTGCAGGGCGATCAGATCGCCGGCTGCGGCGAACAGGAGGCGCGGCTGGCGGCCGTCGCGGTGGCCGGCTTACACGCACCCAGTTGGTGTGACCCCGTCTGGCTGGATTTTCCCGGCATCGCGTTCGGACGGCCGGACGAGGCTTCCGCCAACGGCTTGGGTGAAGTGGCCAAGATGAGCGCCGAGATCACGCTGGGCAAGCTTGGTGACAGAATGACCGCCGACGATCGCGAGACCTTCACCACCACAATGGGTTTGGTGACACCGTGGCTGCTTGCCGAATACGACCGGTTCGCCTTGCTGCATGGCGACTACCGCCTGGACAACATGCTGTTCGATCCCGACCGAACGCGGGTCAGCGTGGTCGACTGGCAGACGCTCGGGGTGGGCCTTCCGACAAGGGATCTCGCCTACTTCACCGCGACGAGTCTGGACTCACAGTTGCGCGCGGCCATCGAGAACGACCTCGTCGACGAGTATCACCGAACGCTGTCGGACTACGGGGTCACCGACTACGACCGCGAAACATGCTGGCGTGACTACCGGCTCGGGGTGCCGCAGGCCCTGCTCATCTCGGCGTTGGGGTTCGCGTTCGCCGCCGCCACCGAACGCGGTGACGACATGGTGCTGGCCATGCTCGGGCGGGGTTGTCAGGCGATCCGCGATCTGGGGACCCTGGATCTGATCACGCACTGATCGCCTGAGTTCGGTTATCGCGCGAACGCCCCGGCGAGGTACTCGGCCCGGCAAGCGTTGCGCGCGATTTTGCCGCTGGTGGTGCGGGGGATGGCGCCGGCGGCGACGAGCCGGATGTCGGCGACGCGGACCTGGTGTTCGCGTGAGATTGCCGCCCGCAGGACCGCGGCGATCGCCTCCGGATCTGCGCGTCCGACGCCCGCCGCGCGTTCGGCCACGACAACGAGCTGCTCACCGGAGCTGCCGCCTGGTGAGTCCAACGCGTCGGCGGGAACGGAGAATGCGGCGACATAGCCGGTCCGGACCGCGGGCGACGACTGACCGACCGTGGTCTCTATGTCGTGCGGATAGTGGTTGCGACCGTCGATGATGATGAGGTCCTTTTTCCGCCCGGTGAGATACAGCTCGCCGTCGATGTAGACGCCGAGATCGCCGGTAGCCAGCCAGCAGCTGTTGTCCGGAGCGCCCTCGGCGTGGCTGCCGAACTCGAGCCGAGACTGCACCTTGTTGCCGAACGTGCGTTGTGACTCTTCTTCGCGTCCGAAGTATCCGCGACCGATGTTGTTGCCGTACAGCCAGATTTCCCCGACAGTTCGGTCAGGCACCTCGGCCCCGTCCGGCCCGGCGATCACCGCCCAAAGGTCGCGGAACGGCTGGCCGCAGGAAATATAGGCGACCGCACCATCGGCTTCCGGTGCGACGACCACCGCTCGGCCGGCCGCGAGTTGAACACGGTCGAGGAAGACCGCACTGGCCGCCGCATCCGGGGCGATGGTGGCCACCCCCAGGGTCGCCTCCGCCATCCCGTACGCCGGTTTGATCGCCGTGGCGGGCAGACCATAGGGAGCGAACGCGTTGGTGAACTTCTCGACGGCCGCCATCGTCACCGGCTCGGAGCCGTTGAGTAGGCCGACGACGTTGCTGAGGTCAATGCTCTCGCCCCGTGGGGGTAGCCCCCGCTCGGCCGCCAAGTCGAAGGCGAAGTTCGGCGCGGCCGCAAACGTCCGGCCGTAGGTCGCTTCCTGACTCAGCTCTTTGATCCATCGGTACGGCCGACGAACGAACGCCATGGGATCGAGCAGCACAAGGTATCCACCGGACATCGCCGGAAACATGATCATGAGCAATCCCATGTCGTGATACAGCGGCAGCCAGCTCACGCTGTGGATTCCCGGGTCCAGCCCGCTACCCAGGATCATCTGCAGCACGTTGGTGCAGACGGCACGATGCGTGATCTCCACCCCGGCCGGGATGCGGGTTGAACCCGACGTGTACTGCAGATAGGCGACATCGTCGGTGCCCACCGTCGGATCGGTGAACATCGACGCGAGCGTCGCCGGAATTGCGTCGACCGCGATCAGTCGCGGCCGCCCGGCCGCTTTGATCGTCCGTAGCGATTCGCGCACCGACTCGGCCGCCGCGGTGGTGGTCAATACCACGGCGGGCCGGGCGTCGCCCAGCACCGCCGTCAACCGCTCGGTGTGCCCGGCCAGAGTTGGTGCAAACAGGGGGACCGCGATACGCCCGGCGTGGACGGCGCCAAAGAAGGCGGCCACATAGTCGACGCCCTGTGGCGCCAAGATGGCCACCCGGTCGCCCGGCTGGGTGACCTGTTGCAGACGGGCGCCGATCGCACGGACCTGCGTCCACAGGTCGTTCCAGCTGAGCTCGACGACGCGCCCGTTCTGTTCTTTCGCATAGTCGACGAACCGGTACGCCGGACGATCCCCGAATCCGGCCCTGTTCTGGTCGAAAAACGAGGTCAGGGTCAAGCCGTCGGGTATGACGATCGAGCCGTCGGCAAGGACGTAATCATTGATATCGGCCCGGAGGGGCGCAGCGGCGTTAAACGCTAAAGCATCCCGACTCATGCAAAACAGAATAAAAGCGGCGGCAATCGTCCTGCCCTACCAGGTGGGCGTGTCGCCCATCACAATGTGACCACACGTCAGGTATGGCGGGCTGCTTCTTGAGCCAGCTGAACCCGTGAGGTGAGACCGAGTTTGGCGTACACATGGGTCAAATGCGTCTGTACGGTGCGCGGTGAGATGAACAGCCGGGTGGCGATGTCCTTGTTGCCGAGACCCTCGCTGACCAGGCGAATTACGTCGTATTCGGTCGGTGTCAGGGCGTCCCAACCGCTGCTGGGACGCCTGCGTTCGCCGTGGCCGCGCAGTGCGTATGCGATTGCCTCGTCGGTGGATAATGCCGCACCGGCGGCCCAGGCTTCGTCGAACTCGATTTCTCCCAGCGCGTTCCCAGCCTGTTGCACCGATGCCTGATAACCGGCGTCGTAGACCCGGAAGCGAACCACCCCGGTGAGTTGGCGGATCGTGTGCGCCGCGCCCAGCAGCCGCGCCGCTTCGAGATGGCTGCCGCTGTCGCCGGCCAAACCGGCGATGCACTCGAGCAGGTCGGGGACGAACAGGTGGGCCCGCATCTCGGCAGCCCGAGTCAGCGCGTCGCGAGCGTCGCGTTCGGCCTGCCCGGGTTCGTTCTGCGCCCACGCCACCCGCGCCCGGGTGGTCAGCGCCTGCACCGTGAACCAGCCCACCGCGGCGGCAACGTCGTCATCGGCGTAGCGTCGCGCGGACGTCAGATCACCGCGGGCCAGGGCGACCTGCGCCGCGGGCTTGACCGTGGTGGTCGCCAGCCCGGACAGCAACTCGCCGAGCAGTTCGCGGGAGGTGTCGCTGGCAGCAGCGGCCGCCTCGACATCGCCTCCGGCCAGCTCCGCGAAAGCCAGAGCCGCATACAGCACACCTTCCATGTACTGGCCGATCTGTGCGGCGCCATCTTGGGCCTCGAGGGCGATGGCGCGTGCCGCGTCCGCCTGCCCGCTATTCGCCAGCACTAGGCACAGGTTGCTTCGGATGGCGACCTGCCAGATCAGCGTGTGTGCCGCGTCCACTTCTCTCAGCAATTCGCGTTGCTTTGCTTCGGCGCCGGCGACGTCCCCGAGTGCCCATTGGGCACCATTCAGGCACCAGCGGCAACCCCACACGTATAACTGGTCGTTGATCTCCTCGGCGAGATTGCGGCCCTCCGTTGCGGCTGCGATTACGGTCTCGATGTCGCCAGCCCCGACTGTCGCGGTGAATGCTTGGCCGTAAAGAGTTTGGCTCAACCGCCAACGATCGCCCATCGCCCGAGCCAACTCGGCCGCCTCCGCCAGGTACGGCCGCGCCAGGTCGGCTTTCCAGCCGGTAACTCGACCGCACGCGGACAGAGCGCGTGCCAGCAGTGCCGGATCATCGAGCTCCCGCGCGATTGCCAATGCCCGCTGGGCGCGAGGAATGCTCTTCGGGTCACGCATGTTATCCAAAAACGCTTTATCGGCCAGTGCCTGAGCCAGCGCCGCCGGCGCCACCGGCGCCCCAGTGGTTTCCGCGAGCTCGGCGTCTGCCAGGGCGAGGTCCAGCCAGTCCGACCCTTCCCTGAGGAGGCCCCGCGTCAGCCACAGCCGTTGCGACGCGGCCAAGCGCAGCGCGTTGTCGGTGTCGGATTTCTCCCGGCTCCACGCGAATGCCGCACGCAGATTGTCGATTTCGGTTTCAGCCTGGTCGAGCAGTTGGCCCATGTCGCTGTTCGTCGGGGCGTCCAGTGCCGCGGCCATTGCGGTGTAGTGATCACAGTGCCGGTCGCGGACGGCGACGGCTTCGGGGGATTCGGTGAGCTTCTCCTGCGCGTATTGACGCATCGTCTCCAGTAGCGGTATCGCGTTGGGCCCCCGGCTGTTTCGGCGATCACCAGCGACTTGTCGACAAGCAGGGCCAGCACGTCCAGCACCTGGTGGCGGGCCAGGTCCGCATCGCAGACCACCGCTTGGCAGGCCTCGCAGGTCGAATCCGCCCAGGAAGACCGCCAGCCGACGGAACAAGATCCGCTCCGGCTCGGTCAACAAGGCGTGCGACCAGTCCACCGAGGCCTGCAGCGTCTGCTGGCGGCGCACCGCGGTTCGCGATCCGCCGGTCAGCAATCGGAACCGGTCTTGCAGTCCGGCGAGAATCTCCTGTCGGCGACAGTGCACGCACCCGCGCCGCCGCCAACTCGATCGCCAGCGGCATGCCGTCCAGGCGACGGCAGATCTCACCTACCGCGGCCGCGTTGTCGTCGTCGATGTCGAAGCCGGGCCGGGCCTGGCCGGCGCGGTCGCAGAACAGCCGGACGGCATCATCGGCGAGCGACAGCGACGGCACCCGCCAGGTCACCTCGCCGGCCACCCCGATCGGCTCGCGACTGGTCGCCAGCATCGTCAGCCGCGGGCAGGCACCCAACAGCGCCTCGGTCACCGCGGCGCTGGTGTCCAGCAGATGCTCGCAGTTGTCCAGCACCACCAGCAGCTGTCGAGCTCCGACGAACTGCAGCAGGCTGTTCACCGGGGAACGTCCCGGCTGGTCCGGCAGGCCAAGTGCGCGGGCCACGGTGAGCGGCACCAGATCTGGGTCGGTGATCGGCGCCAGGTCGACGTACCACGTCCCGTCGCCGTAGTTTTCGGCGACCGCGCGGGCGACCTGCACCGCCAGCCGGGTCTTACCCACCCCGCCGGCACCGGTCAACGTCACCAGGCGGTTCGCCGCGAGAATGTCGCGCACCGCGATGATCTCGGTGTCGCGTCCCACGAAGCTGGTCAGTTGGGCGGGAAGATGTTGGGCGACAGAGGTTTCAGGGTTCGCGTGGATCCGAAGGGGCGGGAATTCGTTGCACAGGTCGGGATGGCAAAGCTGCACCACCCGCTCCGGGCGGGGCAGATCCCGCAGTTGATGCGTGCCGAGCTCGGCCAGCCACGCGTCGTCTGGGGAGCGTGTCGGCGACGAGATCGCTGGTGGTGCCCGACAGCACGGTCTGGCCGCCGTGCGCGAGCTCACGAAGTCGCGCGGTCCGGTTGATAGCCGGGCCGATGTAGTTGTTGTCGTCACGCAGTTGCACCTCGCCGGTGTGCACGCCGACCCGCAACCGCAACGGCGCCAAGGGCGCCCGCTGCAGTGCCAGCGCGCACGTCACCGCATTGGAGGCTTTGCTGAACGCGATGACGAAGCTGTCGCCCTCGCCTTGTTCGATCGGGCGAACCCCGTGATGGCTGCTCACCAACTCGGCGAGTGTCCGATCAAGGTTGGCGATCGCCGCGGTCATCTCTTCGGGCCGGGAGTCCCACAGCTGCGTCGAACCTTGGACGTCGGCCAACAGCAACGTCACGGTCCCGGTGGGGAGGGGCTCCTGGTCCATTCCTGCGTCGCTCCAGTCCAACGGCGTTTCCGAGATGGCCTGTTGATCGATTTCGCTCATGTTAGCCAGCATGCGGCGGACGGCATGCGGACTTAACATCCGCGCTTACGCGTAGATTCTTACCGGTTCGCGCGCTGCGCGGCCTTGACCAGGTTCGACCCGATGATCAGGCGCTGAATCTCGCTGGTGCCCTCGTACAGCCGCAGCAGCCGAACGTCGCGGTAGATGCGTTCGACCGGAACGCCGCGCATGTAGCCGCTGCCGCCGTGCACCTGCACCGCGAGATCCGCTACCTTGCCGGCCATTTCGGTGCAGAAGAGCTTGGCCGCCGACGGCGCGATGCGGCGATCCTCGCCGGTGACCCACTTGCGTGCGGCGTCGCGGACGAGGGCGCGCCCGGCCATCACCTGGGTCTGCTGGTCGGCGAGCATGGCCTGCACCAACTGGAAGCTTCCGATCGGTGCGCCGCCCTGCGTCGCGGTGGCGGCATAGGCCACGGATTCGTCGAGCGCGCGTGCGGCGGCACCCACGGCGATCGCCGCGATGTGGACCCGGCCGCGCGCCAACGAGGTCATCGCCGCGCGATACCCGATATCTTCGCTGCCGCCGATCAGCGCGTCGGAGTCCGACGCGGACGTCGGTGAAGTTCACATCGGACGTCCAGGCGCCTTCCTGGCCCATCTTGGCGTCCTTGGCGCCCACTTCGACACCCGCGGCGTCGGCGGGGACCAGGAAGACGGCGATTCCGGGGCCTTGATCGTCGGCGGGCCGCGTGCGCGCGAAGACCACGAACAGGTCGGCGAGCGGGTGCGTTGGTGATGAAGCGCTTCTGCCCGGAGATCACCCAATCGTCTTGGTCGCGAACGGCTTTGGTTCGCAGGCCGGCCGGGTTGGATCCGGCGCCCGGCTCGGTCAGCGCAAAGGAGGCGACGACGTCGCCCGACGCCATCGGTTCCAGCCAGCGGGCCTTTTGCTCGTCGGTGCCGAACCCGACCAGGACCTGGCCCGCGATGCCGTTGTTGGTGCCGAACATCGACCGCAGCGCCAGCGACGTGTAGCCCAATTCCATGGCCAGCTCGACGTCTTGGACGAGGTTGAGGCCCAGCCCGCCCCACTCCTGCGGAATCGCGTACCCGAACAGGCCCATCTTCTTGGCGTGGTCACGCAGGTCGTCGGGCACCCGGTCGTCGGCCAGGAACTCCTGCTCGCGCGGCATCACGACGGTCGCGGACGAAGTGACGGGTCTGATCGAGGATCTCCTGGAAAACCTCGTCTGAGACTTCCGGACCTTCGGCACTGGTCATTCGTAGACGCTCCTCGGTAGGCAACCCGTTCCGCGACCGATCCTATATGAAATATGATATTTGAACGACAGGCGCCGGGTGCGGCGCCACAACAGCGAGGGATGGGTGATCGAGGTGTCGTTGCTGAGCGGTCAGACCGCGGTAATCACCGGTGGTGCGCAAGGATTGGGTCTGGCGATCGCGGAGCGTTTCGTCGCCGAGGGAGCTCGGGTGGTGCTCGGCGACGTGAATCTCGAAGCGACTCAGGTCGCGGCCAAGCAACTGGGCGGTGACGACGTCGCGCTGGCCGTGCAATGCGATGTGACCCAGGCGGCGGATGTCGAGACCCTCATCCAGACCGCCGTCGACCGCTTCGGTGGCCTGGACATCATGGTCAACAATGCCGGGATCACCCGGGACGCGACGATGCGCAAGATGACCGAAGAGCAGTTCGATCAGGTCATCAACGTGCACCTGAAAGGCACGTGGAACGGCACCCGGCTGGCGGCGGCGATCATGCGGGAGAACAAGCGCGGCGCCATCATCAACATGTCCTCGGTGTCGGGCAAGGTCGGCATGGTCGGCCAGACCAACTACTCGGCGGCCAAGGCCGGCATCGTGGGGATGACCAAGGCCGCCGCCAAAGAGCTTGCGTACCTGGGCGTTCGGGTGAACGCTATCGCGCCCGGCTTGATCCGTTCCGCCATGACAGAGGCGATGCCGCAACGCATTTGGGATTCGAAGGTGGCCGAGGTTCCGATGGGCCGGGCCGGCGAGCCCAGCGAAGTCGCCAGCGTCGCCCTGTTCCTGGCCTCCGATCTGTCGTCGTACATGACCGGCACCGTCATGGAGATCACCGGCGGACGGCACCTATGAGTATCAGCGCGAGCAGACGCAAAAGCCCCCAATTCGGACCGAATTGGGGTGCTTTTGCGTCTGCTCGCCGTCAACACAGGAGCCGTCATGCGTGAGGCCGTCATCTGCGAACCGGTGCGAACACCGATCGGCCGCTACGGCGGAATGTTCAAGTCGCTCAGCGCCGTCGAGCTCGGCGTCGCCGCCCTCAACGGGCTGCTCGAGCGAACCGGAATCGCACCCGACGCAGTGCAAGACGTGATTCTCGGGCACTGCTATCCCAGCAGTGAGGCGCCGGCGATCGGGCGCGTGGTCGCGCTGGATGCCGGCCTGCCGGTGACGGTTCCCGGCATGCAGGTCGACCGCCGCTGTGGGTCGGGTCTGCAGGCCGTGATTCAGGCCGGTCTGCAAGTGAGCACTGGCGACAATGATCTGGTCGTCGCCGGCGGCTGCGAAAGCATGAGCAACGTCGCCTTCTATTCCACCGACATGCGTTGGGGCGGAGCCCGCACCGGTGTCCGGGTGCATGACGGGCTCGCCCGGGGCCGCAGCACCGCGGGCGGCCGCAACTACCCGGTGCCCGGCGGAATGCTGGAGACCGCCGAGAATCTGCGCCGTCAGTACGGCATTTCGCGTCTGGAGCAGGACGAGCTGGCGGTGGCCTCACATCAGCGGGCGGTGGCCGCGCAGAAAAACGGCATCCTGGCCGACGAGATCATTCCAGTTACGGTGCGCACCCGGCACGGCGAAGAGCTGATCGACACCGACGAGCATCCCCGCGCGGACACCTCGGTGGAGTCGCTGAGCAAGCTGAAACCCGTTCTAGGCAACGATGATCCGGAGTCGACGGTGACAGCCGGCAACGCCAGCGGGCAGAACGACGCGGCATCGATGTGCGTCGTGACCACCCCGGAGAAGGCGGACGAATACGGCCTGACGCCGTTGGTGCGGTTGGTGTCGTGGGGGCAGGCCGGCGTGGCGCCCAACATCATGGGCATCGGTCCGGTGCCCGCGACCCAGGTCGCGCTCGCCAAGGCGGGCCTGCAACTGTCCGACATCGACCTCATCGAGCTCAACGAAGCCTTTGCCGCCCAAGCACTTGCGGTGATGCGCGAATGGAACTTCGGCGCCGCCGACCGAGAGCGGACCAACGTGCACGGCTCGGGAATCTCGCTGGGTCACCCGGTCGGCGCGACCGGCGGGCGGATGCTGGCGACCTTGGCCCGCGAGCTCAATCGCCGGCAGGCGCGCTACGGGCTGGAGACCATGTGCATCGGCGGCGGACAAGGCCTGGCCGCCGTCTTCGAGCGGGTCACGTGACGGATCTGCCGCTGGCCGGGCTCACGGTCGTCGAAGTGTCCAGCTTCGTCGCCGCACCGCTCTGCGGCATGACGCTGAGTCAGCTTGGGGCGCAGGTGATTCGCGTCGATCCGATCGGAGGCGCCTCCGACGTCCAGCGCTGGCCGCTGGCAGCGAGTGGCACGTCGATTTACTGGACCGGGCTGAACAAGGGAAAGCGTTCGGCCACCATCGATCTGCGCTCGGCCGAAGGCCAGGAGTTGGTTCAGCGGCTGATCGTCGACGGTGACGGCATCGTGGTGACCAACGCTGTCCTGCCTTGGCTGAGCCATGAGCTGCTGGCCGCCAAGCGGGCCGACATCATCCACGTCCAACTGCTCGGCCGCGGCGACGGTTCCACCGGGGTGGATTACACGGTGAACGCCGCGATTGGCTACCCACTTGTCACCGGCCCGGCCGACCACTCCGGTCCGATCAACCACGTGCTGCCGGCTTGGGACGTGTGCTGCGGTTTGTACGCGGCGCTGGCAGTGGTCGCTGCCGTCCGCCGGCGCGACCAGTCCGGGGTGGGCGCGCGCATCAGCCTGGCGCTGGAGGATGTCGCACTGGCCACCGCGGGAAACCTGGGGTTGCTGACCGAACCTCAGGTGAATGGGACCCAACGCCAGCGCCTGGGCAACGCCATCTACGGCCAGTACGGCCAGGACTTCATCAGCGCTGACGGGGTCAGGTTCATGGTTGTCACGTTGACTGGCAGGCATTTTCGCGACCTGGTGAAGGTGACCGGCACCGGGGCCGCGGTGTCGGCGCTCGCCGAGGCGCTGGGCGTGGACTTCGCCGTCGAAGGCGACCGCTACCGGTATCGGGACGCACTGTCCGGCCTGTTCTCCACCTGGTTCGCCGATCACACGGCCGAGGAGATCGCCGCGGCGCTGTCCGGCACCACCGTGTTGCACGAGCGGTACCGCACCTTCGCGGAAGTCGCCGAAGACCACCGGGTGACCGCCAATCCGCTGTTTTCCCGGCTGCACCAACCCGGCGTCGGCGACTATCTGGCCCCGGGCCTGCCGGCCGCATTCGACGGCACCCATACCGCCGCCACAGCCGCGCCGGCACTGGGACAGGACACCGCCGACGTCCTGATCGAGTGCCTGGGACTGACGACCGCCGACATCGCGCGCTTGACGGACGCGGAAACGATCGCCTGCGAACCGAAAGGCAGCGCATGACCAAACTCGCCCAGACGCTTGGCTTGACCGAGTTTCAGACCGAGATCGTGTCTACTGTAAGGCAATTCGTCGAAAAGGAAGTCATTCCCACCGCGGCGGAACTCGAACGCGGCGATACCTACCCGCAGCAGATCGTCGACAAGATGCGGGAAATGGGCCTGTTCGGGCTGATGATCCCGCAGGAGTACGGCGGGCTGGGGGAGTCGCTGCTGACCTACGCGCTGTGCGTCGAGGAGCTGGCGCGCGGCTGGATGAGCGTGTCCGGCGTCCTCAACACGCACTTCATCGTCGCCTACATGCTGCGCCAGCACGGCACCGACGCACAGCGGGAGCGCTTCCTGCCGCGCATGGCGACCGGCGAGACCCGCGGTGCGTTTTCGATGTCGGAGCCGGAACTGGGTTCCGACGTCGCCGCGATCCGCACCAGGGCCCAACGCAATCCGGACGGCAACTACACCATCAACGGCCAGAAGATGTGGCTGACCAACGGCGGCAGCTCCACGCTGGTCGCCGTCCTGGTGCGCACCGACGAAGGCGCGGACAAGCCGCACCGCAACCTGACCGCGTTCCTGATCGAGAAGCCAACGGGTTTCGGCGAAGTCGCGCCGGGCTTGGTGATCCCCGGCAAGATCGACAAGCTGGGCTACAAGGGCATCGACACCACCGAGATGATCTTCGACGGCTACAGCGCCAGTGCCGACGACATTCTCGGTGCTACCCCGGGCCAGGGCTTCTTCCAGATGATGGACGGTATCGAGGTCGGCCGGGTCAACGTGTCGGCGCGAGCGTGCGGCGTCGGCATTCGCGCGTTCGAGCTCGCGGTGCGCTACGCCCAACAGCGGCACACCTTCGGCAAGCCGATCGCCGAGCACCAGGCCATCGCGTTTCAGTTGGCCGAGATGGCGACCAAAGTCGAAGCGGCGCATCTGATGATGGTCAACGCGGCGCGGTTGAAGGACTCCGGGGAACGCAATGACGTCGCCGCCGGGATGGCCAAATACCTCACCAGCGAATACTGCGTCGGAAGTCACCCAACAGAGCTTCCGCATCCACGGCGGCTACGGCTACTCCAAGGAATACGAGATCGAGCGGCTGATGCGCGATGCGCCATTCCTGCTCATCGGCGAGGGCACCAGCGAAATCCAGAAGTCCATCATCAGCAAGCGGCTGCTCGCCGAGTATCAGGTATGAGCCGATGACTGCTCCGGATTTCGCTGCGCGGCCACAACTTTCCGAGGATGTCGCACGCTTTATCCGCAGGCGAATCTTCGACGGGACCTACGCCGCGGGGACCTACATTCGGCTGGACCAACTGGCCGCGGAATTGGGTATCAGCGTCACGCCGGTGCGTGAGGCGCTGTTCGCCCTGCGCGCCGAAGGCTTGATCACCCAGCAGCCCCGCCGCGGCTTTGTGGTCTTGCCGGTCACCGGGCGAGACCTGGCCGACGTCGCCAACATCCAGGCGCACGTCGGCGGCGAACTGGCCGCGCGCGCCGCGGTCAACATCACCGACGACCAACTGCGTGAACTCAAGCAGATCCAGACTCAGCTGGAGGCGGCCTACGCCGGAGCCGAGGACGAGCGGACCGTTCGGCTCAACCACGAATTCCACCGGGCCATCAATATCGCCGCCGACTCACCCAAGCTGGCCCAGCTGATGCTGCAGATCACCCGCTACGCACCCGAATCGGTGTTTCCCAGCATCGAAGGCTGGCCGGCGCAGTCGGTGAAGGACCATCGGCGGCTGCTGTCCGCACTCGAGAAGCGTGACGCCGAGTCGGCGCGCGCGGCGATGTCAGAGCATCTCGCCGCCGGGGCGGGTCCGTTGATCGATCACCTCGTCGCGCGCGGGGTGGTTGCTGAAACGTCTGGCACCTCGCCGGGGTAACGCCTACGCTGCCCTTAGGGTGGACCATCGTAGGGAGAAAAACATGCCCCTATCGCTCGCAACTCGCGCATCGGCCGTCGTCCTCGCCTGCGTGACCGCCATCGCATTCGCTCCTCCGGTCTTTGCCGAGCCGATGGACCCGATCCCCGGCAACGGTGTCTTTGTGGTCGGGCCTGATATTGCACCAGGCCTCTACCGCACGGCCGGGTCGGCGTCGACCTTTGGGCGTTTGGATAAACAATGTGCCGACCCAGGACTCGATGTGCGCGTGGTTCACCTACAGCACACCCGATGCGAACCATGACCATGTACTCCAGACGAATATGTCTGTCGGTCCGATGTTCGCGAATATCAACACAAGTGTGAAGGCCTTCGAGTCGCAGAACTGTCAACCCTGGACGCGGCAGTAACTCGCGCTAACTCGCGCTATTTACGCCAGCCCAACATTTCTTTGAGTTCGGCGAAGTCGTAGCCGTCGTCGGTCGGGTGAATCTCGGTGGTGAACAGGGTGACTCCCTCCGCGGCGAACGCGTCGGCATCCATACCGGGCTGCCAGCCGACGGAACGTTCGATCGCCGCCGGGTCGCGGCCGGCGTTTTGCGCGTGCTGGTTTACCAGATCGCTTTTCTGACGGAACGTCTCCAGGTCGGAAAACGAGTGCCAGATGTCGGCGTGCTGGCCGACCAGCGGCAGGATCCTGCGTTCACCGGCGCCCCCGATAAGGATGGGAATGTCGCGCACCGGGCCTGGAACCAGTTGACCTAAACGACTTTTGACGCGTTTGACACCGTCGATGAACCCGTCGATCCGCGACCCGACAGTGCCGAATTCGTATCCATAGACTTCGTAGTCCTTGGGATACCACCCCGCCCCCAGGCCCAGGATCAGCCGCCCGTTGCTGATGTGGTCGACAGTGCGGGCCATGTCGGCGAGCAGGTCGGGGTTGCGATATCCCATGCCGGTCACCAGCAATCCGATCTCGGCGCGATCGGTGATTTCGCCCCACGAGGCCAGCGCGGTCCATGCCTCGAAGTTGTTGACGTCGGGCTGGTGCTCGTCCAAGATCGGCTGGTTGTTGGCGATGGTGACAAATGGCTTGTGGAAGTGGTCGTACCCGAAGATCACGTCCGCGCCGAGATCTTCGGCCCGCAATACGGCGTCACGCCACGACCGGTAGCTGGGCGCGCCTCCGGACCACAGCTGCACACCGATCCTGATCTTGCGATCGGCGTGGTTACTTTGCGTCATCTGATGCTCCTCGATCGATGTTCACCTCGGATGTAACCTTCAACCTCACCTGAGCAATCCCGGAAACAAGTACCTATTTGCTTGTAAGTACCTGGCAGGTGGCCGTAAGCGGCCGACAGCGGTTCGGCAGTCTGCGCCGGCTCGTCGACGGGGTGAACGAGAAGCTGCTCATCTCGAGGCTCAAAGAGTCGCGTGCAGTACCCACTGACCGAAGTCGGGTTCGAACTGTTGAGCGCGGCGGAACCGCTGTGCGAGTAAGGGATTGCCGGCGGGTTCGCGCGCTGAGATACCGTGCCAGGAATTCGCTGAATGATTGTCGACCTAGTGAACCAGCTTGAGCTGGTCCTCGAAGCCATTCGCTTGTCAGTCTTTTCCGCCGGCTGTCGATCTATGTAATCCCTTGTGTCACTTTAGCTTCAGTGGTCACAACGCGGCGATTCTTGTCGGTGGCCGTTCGTAGACTTTGGGGCATGTTGCGTCCTGAAAGTTGGACTGGACTAGCGGGTGGAAGTCCCGTCCCGGTAGGTACCGGAGCGCCGGGTAGCAGGCCCCGGTTCGTCGTGGAGACGCGGCGGGCTGAGCGGGGTGTCAAGAGCCTCTTCGGAGGGAGCAAGTGTGCGGGCCGTAGCGTCAAGCGAACTCTGCAGCCTCGTCAAAGTCACAACGGGAGAGCCGAGCCGCTCATGTCACGGCGAAGGCCATGTCCGGCGAATCCTGGTCCGGGGTTAGTTCGTCGGGTCTTCCCGGGGTACGGGAGGCGGCACGTCCACACAGTCTGGTTCGAAACAGGAGAGACCCGTCTGCCTGGCCTGCGTCGGGCAAAGACCAAGGGTATAAGCCGATGGTGAAAATCCTTGGAGGGCAGCGGGAGTCCGATGGGGTCGTAGTACCGCTGATCGGCGTGCAACATAACGCGCCGGGAGGAAAGGGCCCCGACTTTGATCACGCGGGCGAAGCGGGTAAGTGTGAGGGCATGACCGGCTCTGTCCGGTCCAACCACCCCGGCAGGCCATTGCTTGCCGCAGTCGACGACGAGCCGTTGGGTGCGTCGCCGGTGAAAGTGCAACAACTGCAACGTGCGCTATGGGCTGCGGCCAAGCAGTCTTCGGATCGGCGTTTCCACGCTCTGTATGACCGTGTCTACAGGGGTGACGTCCTGTGGGAGGCGTGGGAACGGGTGCGACAGAACAGGGGTGCGGCCGGGGTGGATCGGATCACCTTGGTCGCGGTGGAGGACTACGGCGTGGACCGCATGTTGCGTGAGTTGCGTCGGGACCTTCGCGAGGGTGTGTACCGTCCGGCGCCGGCGCGTCGGGTGGAGATCCCGAAACCACAGGGCGGTAAGCGGCCGTTGGGGATTCCGACGGTGGCGGCATAGTCACCGGTCGTGCAGTGACGATTTGGGTTTCGTCATTGTCACCCATCCGTTCCATCCGCTGCGGGGTGAGCGGTTGGCGGTGTTGTTTGTCAAGCGCCGCGGCACGGACGTGGTGTTCGTGTGCGCCGGGAGCGTCGGCGGGCAGGTGACGCTGCCGCATTCGTGGACCGACCGCGGCGAACCAGCGTTGGCGCATCGGTTGTCGGTCGCGGGCCTGGCCGACCTGGCGGCGGTGACACGCGCGATCGAGGGTTGTTGATCGTCGTGGCTGGCCGCAGCATAATCTTGTGTGATGAATACACACAAGAAGGGGAAAGGGGATGCGCTGGCCGACATGTCGACGTCGGCGCTGGTGGCGCGGCGGGCTCGGCTGGCGGCACGGCTGCCGGACGTGGCGGGCGTGTTGGTGGGGTCGTTGACCGAGCAGACGCGTCGGTGCGGGCGGGCGGGCTGTCGGTGCGCCGGCGACGAACCGCACGGTCCGTACGCGTATTTCACGCCGAAACCGGCGGGTCGGGGTCGAGCGCGGTACGTGCCGGCGGCCCTGGTGGCCGCGGTGCGGGCACGGCTGGCCCGTGGCGAGCAGGTGGCCGCGGTGATCTCAGAGATCTCGGCGATCAACGCCGAGCTGCTGGCGCGGCGCGAGCTGCGGTGATCGATGGCAGCCGCGCCGCCGACCGTGCTGGTCGGGGCGGCGCGTGCCGAGGCGGTGCAGGTGGTGGCCAACATGGCGGTCGGTGTGCTGCAAGGCGGTCGGGATGATCAACGGTTCAGCGAAAATCATTGGGGCCCAACTGGATCGGCTGGCGGTGGTGTATCTGCGGCAGTCGTCGATGGCACAGGTACGCGAGCACACCGAGTCCACGATGCGCCAGTACGGGCTGGTCGAGGAGGCGGTGCGGCTGGGCTGGGCCCGCGAGGCCGTGGTGGTGATCGACACCGACCTGGGGGTCTCAGGCCGGTGGGGCGTGGCCCGGGCCGGGTTCGCCGAGCTGGTGTCACGGGTGTGCACCGGGGAGGTAGGGGCGATCTTCGGGTTGGAGATCTCGCGGCTGGCCCGCTCCAACGCCGAGGTGGCGCGGTTGATGGAGTTCGCCGCGATCACCGCTACGTTGCTGATCGACGCCGACGGTGTCTACGATCCCGGCGACATCAACGACCGGATGCTTTTGGGGTTGAAGTCCACGATGGGCGAGGTGGAGCTGCACGTGATGGCCCAACGCCTGCAGGCGGCCAAACGCGCCGCGGCGGCCCGCGGTGAGCTGCGCACCCCGCTGCCGGTCGGCTACATCCACGACGAACAGGGTGCGGTCGTCGTCGACCCGGACACCGAGGTGCAGGCGGCGATCCGGGACCTGTTCGCGGCGTTTTCCGCGTGCGGGTCGGCCTACGGGGTGGTCGCCGCGTTCGCCGGGCGCCGGTTCCCGCTGCGCGCCTACGGCGGGGTGTGGGCCGGGCAGCTGCGGTGGGGCCGGCTGTCGCACGCCCGAGTGCTCGGTGTGCTCAAGAACCCCTGCTACGCCGGGGCCTACGTGCACGGCCGCTACACCTCGACGCGCCGGGTCGACCCGGACGGCAGTGTGCATACCGGGCTCGTCGAACGGCCCCGCGCCCAGTGGCCGGTGCTCATCCGCGACCACCACGAGGGCTACCTCGGCTGGAGCGACTACCTGGCCAACGAGGCGAAACTGGCCGCCAACCGCACCAACACCGGCGCGCGTCCACCACGTGAAGGAATCGCGCTGTGCCAGGGCATCATTGCCTGTGGGTCATGCGGCAAACCGATGCGCACCAACTACCACAGCGATCAGCGTCCGGCCTACGAGTGCTCCGGGCGTGCGGATCGGGACACCACCGCGACTTGCCGCTCGGTCGCGGCGGCCACCGTCGACGACGCGGTCGCCGGTCGGCTGCTGGCCGCGCTGAATCCGCACGAGGTGGCGCTGGCGCTGGCTGCCGCCGACGCGGTCGCCGACCGCCACCACCGCACCGGTCGCGCCGCCGAGCTCGCCGTCGAACGCGCCCGCTACGAGGCCGACCGCGCAGAACGAGCTTTCCACGCCGTTGAACCGGAAAACCGTTTGGTCGCACGATCATTGGAAACTCGATGGGAAGCTAAACTTACCGCCCTTACTGAGGCCGAACAAGCACTGGCAGCCGCACGCGAAGCGCTGCCCCCACTACCGGACCGGGCCGAACTCGAGCGGCTCACCGCCGACCTGCCCACGCTGTGGCAGGCGCCCACCACAAGCAACAGGGATCGAAAACGGTTGCTGCGCACCCTCATCGCCGACATCACCCTGCTTCCGGAGACCGACCGGGACAAGGTGCGGATCGGGATCTGCTGGCACACCGGCGCCATCGACGAGATCACTGTCGCCCGCACCATCCACCCCGGCACCGCCAAACGTAGCCCGTCGCCGGCGGTGGCGATGGTGACCCGCCTGGGACCCACCACCCCCACCGCCGAGCTGGCACAGATACTGAACGCCGCCGGGCACACCACCGGCACCGGAGCGCCGTTTGATGTCAGGGCCGTGCAGTGGATCCGCCACGCCTACCACGTCCAGGCCCCGAACCCCTACGCCGGCGGCGAGGTCAGTGTCGCCGACGCCGCCCACCGGCTCGACTGCAGCACCAGCGTGGTCTACGACTGGATCAAGACCGGCAAACTCGCCGCCCGCCGCGGTGCCGGCAATCGGCTATGCATCCCCTGGACTGAGCGGATCGAATCCGACTGTCGTTGTCGTATAACCGAATCCGGGCACCTTAACTCCGCCATCCGCCGGACCCCGCCACGCATACACCCGTGACAGTCCCACTGTGTCGGCGCCAGCTGGCATCATCACTTCAAAACACCAAGCCCGACCAACGCAACTCCATCACCGACGAGAACATCCCAACCCAAGATTGTAGGAGGGGCAGTATGAAACATCCGTCCCGACGGTACGGGACAGGGTGGCCCAGGCGGCGACCAAGATCGTGTTGGAACCGATTTTCGAGGCCGACTTCGTGTCGTGCTCGTATGGGTTTCGGCCGACGCGGTCGGCGACACAGGCGATGGAGCGGTTGCGTACCGGTTTCATCGAGGGCTATCAGTTTGTGGTCGAGTTCGATATCGCCAATTTCTTCGGCGAGATCGACCACGACCGGCTGCTCATGGAAGTGAGTCGCCGGGTCTCGGATCGACGGGTACTCAAACTGCTGCGATTGTGGCTGCAGGCGGGGGTGATGGTCGATGGGGTGCTGCAGCGGACGGTCGCGGGCACTCCACAGGGCGGGGTGATTACGCCCCCAACGCAATGGGCAACTTCGAGTTCGATGTCACACTGAGTTACCGGCGGCTGGAACGGCCGCGGCGTGTCACGAAGATCCTGTGACATGTTGAGTAGTATTGTTATGTCATGCCTGGTCGTGGTCGTGCTGGAGCCGGGGAGTACGCCCGGCGGGTCAACGCAGCCGCCGAACTGCTCGAGGCGGGGATGTCGGTGGCCGAGGCCGCGCGGCCCTGGCGGAGCGGTTCGGCTGCTCGGTTCGGCAGGCGCGCCGGTATGTCGAGCGGGCTGCCGAGCAGCGGGCGGGCGATCGTGCCGGAGCAGACGACGGTGTTCACCGTCAAGCTGCCCCCGGCGTTGGTGGCTCGGGTGCGGGAGCGGGCCAAGGCGTCGGGGAGCACGATCTCCGCCCTGGTCGCGCAGGCGTTGACCGAGTTCTTGGCGCGTGGGCACCGAAAGCGGCCTGCGCCGGTGACCGAGCGGGTGGTCGAGACCGAGTTCGTGTTCGACCGCCACGCGGCCACCGATTTGTCGGTGGCCTACGCCATTCTGGTACCCCAACGGCGAGTCCGCATCGAGCGGGCCGGCGAGGAAGGAAGAACGCGAAATGACCAGCGCGGCAATCTATGCCCGGGTGTCGTCGGCCCGGCAGAAGAAGGACGAGACGATCGCCTCGCAGACGGCGGCGCTGCGCGCGTACGCCGAGCGGCTGGGGCTTGAGGTCCCCGACGAGTGGGTGTTCGAAGACGAGGGCCACTCCGGCGCCACTTTGGTGCGCCCCGCGCTGGAGCGGCTGCGCGACCTGGTGGCCGGGGTCGGGATCGATGTGGTGCTGTGCTACTCGCCGGACCGGCTGGCCCGCAAGTTCGCCTACCAGGCGCTGTTGATCGAGGAGTTCACCCGCGCCGGCACCAGGGTGGAGTTCGTCAAAGGCCCGCGCGGCGATTCTCCGGAGGACCAGTTGCTGGTGCAGTTCCAGGGCATGTTCGCCGAGTACGAGAAGGCGCAGATCATGGAGCGCTACCGGCGCGGCAAGGCGCACCGCGCCAAGAGCGGATCGATCAACGTGTTGGGCGGCGCCCCGTTCGGCTACCGCTACATTCGTAAAACCGAGCACTCGGCGCCGCCTACGAGATCGTCGAACACGAGGCCGCACTGGTCGCTGAGCTGTTCCGCCGCTACGCCGACGACGGCGCCTCCATCGCCGAACTCACCCGCTGGCTCACCGACCAACAGGTGCCGACCCGCACCGGCAAGCACCGCTGGGACCGCTCGGTGGTGTGGGGCATGCTGCGCAACCCCGCCTACGCCGGCCGCGCGGTATTCGGCAAGACCATGGTGGTGCACGAATCCCCCGCCCTGAACCGGATCGCCCGGCTGCAGGGACGCTCCATCCCACGCGCGCACAAGACCGTGGATCGGCCCCGCCAGGAGTGGACCGAGATTCCCGTGCCCGCCATCGTCGACGAAGACACCTTCGACCGGGTCGCCAGCGGCTGGCCGACAACAAACGGTTCGCATCCCGCAACGCCAAGGTGCCGTCGCTGCTGCAAGGACTGGCCGCCTGCGCGAGCTGCGGATACGGCTACTACCGCACCTCGACCCGCACCACCAACAAGAAGATCTACTACTACCGGTGCCTGGGCTCTGACGACTACCGCCACGAGGGCGGGCGGGTCTGCGGCAACAAGCCGGTGCGCGCCGATCATCTCGACACCGTGGTGTGGGATCACATCACCGGGCTGCTGGCCGACCCGCAACTGATCCGCACCGAGATCGACAATCGAGGATCGCATGGTGATGGTTGTTAATGTTCTCCCTCGATGCCTCGAAGCAAGAATCCTTTGTGAGTTTTGTTGAGCTGAAGGCTAGGTTAGACCAGCTCCATGAGATAACCTACATGATAGAAACCCAACTTACCGCTGAACGCCAGGAGGTTCAAGCCTCTTATGGTAAGCGGTTTAAAGGGTTTGTAAAGAGAATTCTAGGAGACTAACTATGGCAGATGAAGTTGCCGAAAGATGGAAGTATGGATGACGAGTGC
>CAVTLW010000049.1:0-63472 GCA_963735655.1 uncultured Actinomycetota bacterium | reverse complement strand
CCCATTTCGGCCGAAAATGGGGGCTTTTGCGTCTGCTCGCCCCTAGAAGGTGACCCCGTTCTCTTCGGGTAGCACCTGGAAATCGGTAGTGGTCATCTCGGTGAGCCGGCCGTAGTAGATACCCCGCGCCTCGGGAGCGATGATCCCCTGGTGGATCGGTACCGCGCGCGTCGGCGCCACCGCCCGCAGATAGTCGATGGCCTCGGAGATCCTCATCCACGGCGCCGACGCCGGAGCGGCCAACACGTCCACCGGCTCGTCGGGGACGAACAACGCGTCACCGGGATGCATCAACCGGGCGGGGTGGTCGCCGTCGCCAACCAGATACGAGATGTTGTCTATCACAGGGATTTCCGGGTGGATCACCGCGTGGCGGCCGCCGACCGCCCGGATGGTCAGCGATCCGACCGACAGCTCGTCGCCCACCTGCACCGGCTGGCACCGCTCGCCCAATTGAGCGGCGGTCTGCGGATCGGCATACAGCGTGGCATCCGGATTGCCGTCCAGTAGCGCCGGCAGCCGCGCCACGTCGACGTGGTCGGGGTGCTGGTGGGTGATCACGATCGCGGACAGGCCGGTGATTCCCTCGAAGCCGTGCGAGAAGTTACCCGGGTCAAAAAGCAGGCTGGTGTCGTCGAACTGGGCGAGTAGGCAGGAGTGGCCGAAATGCGTCAGTTGCATGTCTACAGTCTGTGCCCTGATGGGCCGGCGCGGCACCCCCCGCCGGTAGAGTCGAGGGCGTCCCATTGCCCGTCTGAGAAGGAGTGCCGGTGGCCCGGGTGGTCGTGCATGTGATGCCCAAAGCCGAGATCCTCGACCCGCAGGGCCAGGCCATTGTCGGCGCCCTGGGCCGGCTTGGACATCCAGGTATCTCAGATGTCCGTCAGGGCAAGAGGTTTGAGCTGGAGGTCGATGACAGCGTCGACGATTCAGCGCTCGCCGAAATCGCCGAGTCGCTGTTGGCGAACACGGTCATCGAGGACTGGACCATCAGTCGGGAACCGCGGTGACGGCGCGGATCGGCGTCATCACCTTTCCCGGCACCCTTGACGACGTCGACGCCGCGCGTGCGGCCCGCCGGGTCGGCGCCGAGGCGGTCAGCCTGTGGCACGCCGACGCCGACCTCAAGGGCGTCGACGCGGTCGTGGTGCCCGGCGGGTTCTCCTACGGCGACTACCTGCGCGCCGGCGCGATCGCCAGGTTCGCTCCGGTGATGGCCGAAGTGGTCGCTGCCGCGCAACGCGGCATGCCGGTATTGGGGATTTGCAACGGTTTTCAGGTGATCTGCGAGGCCGGGCTGCTGCCCGGGGCGCTGACCCGCAACGCGGGCCTGCACTTCGTCTGCCGCGACGTGTGGCTGCGGGTGGCATCGACCTCGACGGCGTGGACGTCGCGTTTCGAGCCCGAAGCGGATCTGTTGGTGCCGCTGAAGTCCGGCGAGGGCCGCTACGTGGCGCCGGAGCGGGTGCTCGACGAACTCGAGGGCGAGGGCCGGGTGGTGTTCCGCTACCACGACAACCCCAACGGCTCCCAGCGTGACATCGCCGGGATCAGTTCCGCCAACGGCCGTGTCGTCGGCCTGATGCCGCACCCCGAGCACGCCATCGAGGCGTTGACCGGGCCCTCCGAAGACGGACTGGGCCTGTTCTATTCGGCGCTGGACGCCGTGCTGGCCGCGTAAGCGAAAACTCCTGCAGCAGCACGCAATTCGTCGAATGCGCAACTAAGTGCATCGGTCGCGTCGTGTGCGTCGCGGAACGTCTTGTCGTCGGTGAGCACCGCGACGCCGAGCTGGTCGACGTAGCTCCACACGGTGATGTTGACCGGAGCGCCGGGTGAGAGCACGCCGGTCGAGTAGATCTCGCTGACCGGTGCGCCGCCGAAATGGCCGCGCTCGCGCGGGCCGACCACGCTGGACACGGCGACGTTCATGATCTTGTTCGGCGCCTCGCGCGCGGCCAGCCACCGGAATGCCGCCGGGGCGATCGCCGTCGGCAAGTAGGCCATCATGCGCAGATACAGTCGCGGGCCGAGGATTTCGTGGTCCTCCTTGGCGATCCGGGTGGCCAGCGCCACCAACCGCGCCCGCGCCACGGGGTCGTCGATGTGCACCGGCAGCGATATGGACAGGCCGCTGATCTCGTTGCCGGTGACCCGGTCGGACTTGTCGGTGGCGGTGGGGACCGACGCGATGATCGGTTGGTCGGCGACACCGTCGTAGGCCAGCAACAACTTCCGCAATCCGCCGGCGGCGATCGCCAGGATCACGTCGTTGACGGTGATGCCCAACTCCTTGGCGATCGCTTTGACATCGTCGAGTGGCAGTGCGGCGCTGGCGAATCGCCGCTGCGGCGACACCACATGGTTGAGGAAGGTCGGCGGGGCGTTGAACGCGTCGGCCAGATCCGGATGCGCCCCGCGTTGACGGGACCGCCGGCGCACCCGTGCCAGCCCCACCGCGGCATCTTTCACCAGCCGCGGCAGTTCGGCGACTTGCCGGACGTGGTCACGTGTCGCCGCGCGCAGCAGCTCGCCCGTTGTCGTTGTGGCGCGGGCGTTTTCGTCGTCGCGCTGGTCGGGGGCCGCGGCTATCAAATCCATCGCGCGGGCCAGCAGGTTTACCGAGGCGACGCCGTCGGCCAACGCGTGGTGCACCTTGCCGATGACCGCGAACCGGCCCCCCGCCAGACCCTCGGCGAAATGAAACTCCCACAGCGGGCGACCGCGGTCCAACGGCGTGGAGGCAACCTCGCCGATCACCCGGTCCAACTCGCGGCGGCCGCCCGGCGCCGGCACCCGTACCCGCCGCAGGTGGTAGTCGAGGTCGACGTCACAGTTTTCCAGCCACATCGGATGATGCAGCCGCCACGGGATGTCGACGAGCTGATAGCGCAGCGGTTCCAGGAGGTGCAGCCGGCGGCGCAGATGGCGGCGGAACTCCTCGAAACCGAACTCGCCGTCAAAGTCGCACGGATCGATGACCGCCACTTTCAGCGTGTGCGTGTGCAGATTGGGCGCCTCGCTGTAGAGCAGCATCGCGTCCATGCCGTTGAGTCGCTTCACAGCTCATCGCCCCAGTCAGCCGAGGATGGGCAAGCGGCGCTGGCTGCCAAGCCGGTCGAGCGCCGTCTGCATGACCGAACGGACGTACTCGTCGACCTCCGCCACGTCGGGGTCGTCGCCGAAGCGCTCGGTGACGTCGATGGGCTCCAGCACCTCGGTGACGATCTTGGCCGGCAGCGGCAGGTTCGCCGGGAAGATCACGCTGAGCCCGAACGGGAAGCCGAAGCTCAGGGGCAAGATGTCCACCCGCGCCTTGCTCAGCCCTATCTTGCGGGCCAGCCAGTTGCCGCGGGTCAGGAACAGCTGGGTTTCCTGGGCGCCGATCGACACCGTCGGCACGATCGGCACCCCGGCCTCGATGGCGGTCCGCACGTAGCCGGTGCGTCCGTTGAAATCGATGGTGTTTGCCTCGAACGTCGGCCGGTAGGAGTCGTAGTCGCCGCCCGGAAACACCAATACCACCGCACCCGAATGCAATGCGGCGGCAGCGTTTTCACGGCTGGCCTCGATGACACCGACGCGGCGCAGCCAGCCGTCCATCGGGCCCATGAACAGCCCGTAATGCGCCAGGGTATACACCGGGCGGTCGTAGCCGAATTTGTCGTAGAACGCCGGGGAGAAGATCAGCACGTCCGGGGTGAACATGCCGCCGGAGTGATTGGACACCACCAGCGCTCCACCGGCCGGCGGGACGTTGTCGATGTTGCGCATCTCGGCGCGGTGCCACCGTCTGATCACCGGGGCGACCGTGTCGGCGACCTGTTTGGTGAACGCCGGATCCCACTTGGCGATCTCTCGTTCGTCGGTCTTGCCACCCGTCATGGTTGTCTCCGATTTGTTGGTGTTTAGACGCCGACGTGATGGCTTCCCCTTCGGAGCTCTACGTCTATAGAGAGATATGCTACTCTCAATTTAAGAGAATGTCATATTCACTTCTGGGTGAACACCGCATACGGGGGAGAGATGACCGAAAAGGTACTTGTCACAGGCGGTTTCGGGCTGGTCGGATCGCAAACCGTACGCCGGCTGGTGACCGATGGTCACCGGGTCGTCGCCACCGATCTCGGCACTGCCGCCCAACGCAAAGCGGCCGCGTCGCTGCCCGCCGAAGTCGAGGTCCGCTGGGCGGACCTGACCGTTCCGGACGCGGTCTGCCGCCTCGTCGCCGAGACGGCGCCGACCGTGATCATCCACCTGGCCGCGGTGATCCCGCCGGTGATCTATCGAAACCCCACCCTCGCGCGCCGGGTCAACATCGACGCGACCGTGTCGCTGCTGCGCGCCGCCGAGTCGAGCCCGCATCCGGTGCGCTTCGTCCAGGCCTCGAGCAATGCCGTGCACGGCGCCCGCAACCCACATCGGCACCGCGAGGTGCTCACCGCCGACACGCCGCCGCAGCCATCCGATCTGTACGGCGCCCACAAAGCCGAGGTCGAACACTACGTCCGATCCTCGACACTGGACTGGGTGATCCTGCGGCTGGCCGCGGTGCTCAGCGCCGACCTGGACGCCATGCCGTTCAGCGTCGACGCGGTCTTCTTCGAGAGCGCGCTGCCGGCCGACGGGCGCGTGCACAGCGTCGACGTGCGCGACGTCGCGGCCGCGTTTGCCGCCGCGACCACCGCGGACGTCGTCGGTGAAATCCTGCTGATCGGCGGCGACGAATCGCACCTGCTCCGGCAGGAAGAGATCGGTAAGGCGCTGGCCGCAGCCATGGGTATGCCGGACATTCTGCCGGGGGGCCGCCCGGGCGATCCCGACAGCGACGAAAAGTGGTTCGTCACCGACTGGATGGACACCCGCCGCGCACAGCAGGCGCTGGGATTCCAGCGGCACCCCTGGCCGGACATGCTGGCGGAGATGCGGGCCGCCGTCGGATGGCGCCGCTACCCGATGCGGCTACTCGCCCCGGTGGCCCGGCTGTTCCTCAAGAGCCGCGCCGCTTACCGCAACACGCCGGGACCCTACGCCGACCCGTGGCGTGCGATTCGGGCCGCGCTGGGCGAGCCGGCACCCGACCGCCAGCCGGTCGCCTAGCGGGTCGCTTATCCGGCGTCGAGCACCAGCGGCGTCGACGGCAACTCGGCGGCCGGGGACAGCTGGTCGAAAAGATCCATCGCGGCGCCGAGCGTGCTGTCGACGAAACCGGCGAAGTCGTCGAAGCCGACGAAATCGGCCATCGAATGCGACTTGGTCGCGGCAACGCCGATCCGCTGCGGATCCGAGGACTCGTGCACGACCGCGACGACCGCGGAATTCTGCTGGTTCCACCGCTCGGCAGCGCGGGCCAGCTGCGCGCGGTCGTCGGCGGGGAAGAAGCACGCGGGGGTTACCCGGACCGTGAAGACATCCGGATGTGCGGGGCAGCTCTCGAGGTGGACGTGCAGGCGCCGCTGGTGGGTGTTCGCGACGAAGAAGTATTCGCGGTCGTGCTGGCCGCGGAAATACCGCCGTCCGCGGGCACGCAAGTAGCGTTCGATGAAGTCTGTGGACGCCGGCTCACTCATGAAATCCATGTTGAGGCCGGTACCTATGCAAAACCTTTGAAGCTGGCAAAGCGAATCCGAAGAATCAGTTGAGAATTCGCTGAACGACGCGCCCGCTCCCGCGCCGACCGTGAATCTCACGACGCGACGCGCCGACGCGGGGTCGTGTGGTTCACAGTCGCCGGGTCATTTGATCGCCGGCAGGATGTCGCGGCCGATCACGTGCAGATAGGCGGAGTCCACGACCTGCGGAATCGTGAACAGGAAATGGTCGATGCCGCAGTCCTGGTACTCGCGGATGCGTTCCAGACATCGATCGGGTGGCCCGGTGATCAGCCCGGACTCCGGAATGGACGCGAACTCCCCGCGGATGCGGGCCTCGTCCTCGCCGGAGTGCGTGGGTGCCAGCAGCAGCGTCAACGACAATCGCAGGCTACCGGGGTCACGCCCCGCCGACGCGCAGGCCTGAGTGAGAAACTCGCGCCGCCGCGTCACCTGCTGCGGCGACCACCACCGCACATTGAGGCCTTGAGCGTGCCTGGCGGCGATGCGCTGAACGCGGTCGCCTTCCCCGCCGATCCACAGCGGCGGGTGCGGCCGCTGGACCGGCGGCGGATCGCAGATCGCGCCGTTGAGTGTGTAGTAGTGACCGGCGTAGGTGGGTTGGGCTCGGTCCACACCGCCCGGATCACCTGCAGTGACTCCTCGAGTGCCGAGACGCGGTCGCGGACCGGCGGAAACGGAATCCCGTAGGCGTCGGACTCGCGCTCGAACCAGCCCGCGCCCAATCCCAGATCGAGGCGTCCGGAGGAGATGACGTCCAGTGTGGCGGCCATCTTCGCCAGCACCGACGGGTGCCGGTAGGAGTTGCACAGCACGCTGGTGCCAAGCCGCAGTCGGGTGGTGTCGCGGGCCAGCGCGGACAGCGCCGTCCAGCACTCCAGCAAGGGCAGCGTCCTGGGGCGCGCGTCCGGAGTTTGTTCGCCTGCCTCGCCGGTAATGCCCGCGTCCATGACGTAGTCGTCGGCGCTGATCGTCAGGAAGTGGTCGCATAACCACACGGAATCGAATCCGTAGCGCTCCGCGGTTTGCGACACGGCAACCATGTCCGGGTAGCTGCTCACCGCCAGGCCATTGACCGTCAGCGCCAAGATCAGTCCAACGTGTGGGGCGTTCATTCACTAAGTATGGTCAATTGCAGTAGCGGAAGGCGCACAATGGGATTCGAAGTGGAGCGGTTCGACCATATCGTGCTGAATTGCCGTGACGTCGAGGCCACCGCGGCCTGGTACGAACGGGTCCTGGGCATGACGCGGGAGACCTTCGGCCCGTCCAGGCGAACCGCCGTGAGTTTCGGAAACCAGAAGATCAACCTGCGACCGCTCGGGGCGCAAGCACGTGATCCCGAGTGGTTCACCGGGTCCGTCGAAGCCGCCGGTTCCGAGGACCTGTGCTTCACCACGCGATCCAGCCCCGACGAGGTACGCGCCCACCTCACCGAATGCGGCGTGGAGATCGTCTCGGGACCGGTGGCGAAGGTCGGCGCGTTGGGTCCGATGACGTCGCACTATTGCCGCGACCTCGACGGCAATCTGATCGAAATCGCTTTCTACTGAGGGCTTTCCACGGGCCTTCAGCGCGCCGAATGTTGACTTGATGCGCGTTTCGCCAGAACGTGCCATAAGTCAACACTCGGCGGGGAGCGGGTCAGAGCGGATGCAGCGCGGGCAGGTTGACCACGATGGCTTCTTGGGTGCTGCGCGCGATCACGACTTCGGCGGGGTTGTCGGGGTCGGGGTTTTCTTCCCGGTGTGGCAGGTAGGGCGGGACGAAGATGTAGTCGCCGGGCGCCGTCGAGATGCGGACCTCTTGCTCGCCGTCGTGAAACACGAACTCCGGGTAGCCGCTTCGCACGTAGATGGCAGTCTCCGATTCGCCGTGATGGTGGTTGGCCGAGGCGGTCGCGGGTGACACGTGGGTTTCGCCCATCCACAGCTTCTCGGCGCCGACAGACCGCCCGCTGAGCGCGGCAAAGCGCCGCAGTCCCTCCGATTGTGCGGTGTCAGAACTGAGTTCCGACGCTTTGACGTGATGCACCCGGTTGCGTGCAACGGGCGTGGCCGTCTCGTCAAAGTCGGGATGGAATCCGTCCGAGGTTGCCACGAGGGCTCCTCCTCTCAAACAAGCGTGACAAACGAATCTCGATAGGCCTCAAGAAGTCTCAGCCACAGCTCACTTACCGTCGGGAAGCACGGCACGGCGTGCCATAGCCGATCGATGGGCACCTGGCCGGCGACGGCGATGGTGGCCGCATGCAGCATTTCCGTGACGCCCGGACCGACCATCGTCATACCGAGCAGGTGGCCGCGATCGACGTCGACCACCATCCGCGCGCGTCCGGTGTAACCGTCGGCATAGAGCTTGGCGCCCATGACGACGTCACCGATTTCGACGTCCACGATCTTGACTCGGTGGCCCGCCTGCTCGGCCTGCCCCGCCGTCAACCCGACGGCGGCGGCTTCGGGGTCGGTGAAGAAGGCCTGCGGCACCGCATGATGGTCGGCGGTGGTCGCATGCGCGCCCCACGGCTCGGTGTCCAACGGCTTTCCGGCAGCCCGCGCGGCGATAGCCGCACCGGCAATGCGTGCTTGGTATTTGCCCTGGTGGGTCAGCAGCGCGCGGTGATTGACATCACCGACCGCATAGAGCCAACCGTCCTCGACCGCCTGCACCCGGCAGGTGTCGTCGACGTCGAGCCAACTGCGCGGAGTCAATCCCACTGTCTCCAAGCCGATATGGTCGGTGAGGGGCGCCCGGCCGGTGGCAAAGAGTATCTCGTCGACCACTAGCTCGGTGTCGTCGTCCAATGTGAGGACCACGGGGAGATAGGTGTAAGGCCGCCGGAGTTCGCGGACTGACACGCCCAGGCGCACGTCCACGCCCGCGTCGGCGAGTCCGCGGCCCACGAACTCACCGACGAGGGGCTCCATTCGGGGCAGCAGCTGAGATCCTCGGGCCAGCAAGGTCACCTTCGAGCCCAATCCTTGCCAGGCCGTCGCCATCTCGACGCCCACGCCGCCGGCACCGACGACGGCGAGCCGGTGCGGGACGTCGCTGCTGTCGGTGGCTTCGCGGTTGGTCCAGGGTCGGGCCTCGGCCATGCCGGGTAGGTCGGGCAGTGCGGGGCGGCTCCCGGTGCAGATGGCAACCGCGTGCTCGGCGGTCAGCTCCACCTCCTCACCGCTGGGTGTGGTGACGACAACGCGTCGCGGGCCCGCCAACCGTCCGTGTCCGCGAACCAGGGTCGCGCCGATACCGGCGACCCAGTCGGCCTGGCCGGTGTCGTCCCAGTCGGTCACGTAGCGATCGCGCCGGCCGAAGACGCCGGCCGGGTCGATCGAACCGGCGACCGCCTCGCGTCCGCCGTCGACGCGGCGGGCGTCGGCGACGGCAATGACCGGACGCAGCAACGCCTTGCTGGGCACGCAGGCCCAATATGAACATTCGCCGCCGACGAGTTCACGCTCGACCACGGCGACATTGAGGCCGGCGGCCTGCGCGCGTTCGGCGACGGTCTGTCCGATCAGCCCCGCTCCGAGTACCACGACGTCGTAAGACATAGTCACCGATCCTATGCCTGCGGGTGTCAGTCGCCGAGCAGGCGCGAAAGCTCCGGATCCGCCGGCTGTGAGGAGGATTTTACGTCTGCTCGACCAAACTGAGCCAATGTCCGTTGTCAGATTGTCATGCCTTTAGACTTTTCTCCGGCGCTCAGCAGTGACGGAGAGTATTCGTTGCTCGTTGGCTCCGTGCGGATAGTTGTAAACCCAATTTACGCCAACGCTAATTTTGTAAATGGCCGCATGGGAATCACGCCGTTGAGTTGACGATTCATGTAAGGAAGATTTCCTCATTGTGCCGCCGCGTTGTGTGCGACGGCGCTTTCCTGGTTGCACCCGGGCCGAGTCAGGGTCGCCGTCGTCGCGGTGCTCATGCATCGGGCAAACCGTTGCCCAACAGGGCAAGCGACGTCACGGCCGGCAACGAGTGGGTCGATGTCCATTCGACTGTCGACATAACTTCGGAGTCTCCTCGGTCGTGTCACATCCGTGGATAGGTTACGTCCAAGTTACGACTCGCCGGGTGGTTGTCGATTCGATTGACAACAAAGGAGAATTCGCGTGACGCGCGCATTTTTTTAGCCAACTAATCTGTTGATAACTTATGTGCGCATGCTCTAGGCTGCGTTTTATCCTGCTTACCGGTCGTCGGTGACGGATTCGCGCAGACCCCCCGCGCGATGGTAGGCCTGAAATCTCAGCAACCAAAGGGCAGATGATGACGAATTCGGGGGCGGGCGGGCACGGGACGGTCTCGAGCGCGGCGGGCGGCATCGGAATTCAGTCGCTCGCGGTCCGCTATCCAAACACGCTGGGCTGCAACGAATACCTCCAGAAGCCCGACCCGGGGCTCGTTGAGAAAGTGGAATGCCGGCAGGTGCGGTGGTTGCTTCCGCGGCAGGACGTCAGACCGAACCTGGACTCCTACGAGCGCGAGATGGCCAAATTCGCGGCAGACCCGTTCGGCGGCGGGGCCGAACGGCGTGTCTTGGTTCCCGGTGAAACGACGCTCGATTTGGAAATTTCCGCCGCAACGGCCGCGCTGTCGGCGGCAGGCCTGCAGCCCGGCGATATCGACCTGGTACTGGTGAGTTCTTTTCTTCCCAACCAGATCGGTCTGGGAAATGCCGCGTTCCTCGCGCGCGAGCTGGGGATCTCGGCGCCGGCCTGGAACATCGAAAGCGCTTCCTCGGGCGGACTCGTGGCATTGCAAAACGCGGCGGCTCTGATAGCTGCGGGCCAGTACGAGACGATCTTGGTCGTCGTTTCGTGCAGCTATTCCCGCGTTGCGGACGAGGCCAGCCTCTTGAGCTGGATCATGAGTGACGGCGCGGGAGCGCTGGTCGTCGGCCGGGTGCCGGAGGGTTCCGGTTTCCTGGGTTTCAATCTCGTCAGCACAGCGGCACTCAGCGACACCCTCAGCGTCGAGCCGATCATCAAGAGCGACAACCAGATTGGCTTCCAGTTCAAGGAAGTGGCTGCCGGGGCCGCTGAGGCGGACCCGACTATTCGCGACGCCGCCGGGCCGGCACTCCGGGATTGCTGCGAGGGAGCCGCACGCGCGGCGGGCGTCAGTATCACGGATATCGATTTCTTCGTGTTCAGTACCTAACAGGCATGGTTTCCGGCTTTCTGTGCCCGAATCCTCGGCGTCGATGGTTCAAGGACCGTCAACACGTTCTCGTTCTATAGCAATGTCGGGCCCGCGGTCATGACGGCCAACCTGTACCACGCCGCTCACTCCGGCAAGATCCGTGACCACGACCTGGTGTTGCTCCTCACGGTGGGTGTTGCGTCGACGGCCGGCGCCATCGTGATGCGTTGGGGTGAAGTGGCTTTGGGCCCACCGCCAGCGGCGTCTTCCGAGCTGGCCTATCAGTAACGTGCTCGGCGGGGAGTATGCGCCCCGCCGGGTTGTGGGCGGCGATGTGCTTGAGGGAACCTCCGAGGACGTCGCCGACGCTGTATTGTTCACGATGACCAACACGTTCATGACCGGTAGGAGCCATGGTGGGTCGGCTTGTTTCGGTGAATGTGGGCATGCCCAAGGACGTGCAATGGCGCGGTAAGACCGTCCACACGGGAATATGGAAGGCGCCGGTCGAGGGGCCGGTCATGGTGCGCCGCCTCAACATCGACGGCGACGGGCAGGGCGACCTCGGCGGTCACGGTGGTGAGCAACGTGCCGTGATGGTGTACCAGACCGAGTCGTACGACTTCTGGAAGACCTACTTGAAGCGCGACGACCTGGTGCCCGGTCACTTCGGGGAGAATTTCACCATTGCCGGGCTCACCGACGACGAGGTGTGCATCGGTGACCGCTACCGCATCGGTGACGCCGAATTCGAGGTGACCCAGCCCCGGGTCACCTGCTTCCGGGTCGGCGTGCGCCTCAACGAACCTGAAATGCCTAATCTGCTTGTCTCCCAACATCGTCCGGGCTTCTACTTCCGTGTCATCAGAGAAGGTCACGTCCGGGCCGGGGACGACATCGTGCGGACCCGCCGCGGCCGTCACGAACTCAGTGTCGCTGACGTCGATGCACTGCTTTATCTTCCCGACCGCAACATGGAGCAACTGGGCAAGATCGTCGATGTTCCCGCGCTGAGCCCCGGCTGGCAGCAATCCTTCCACGACATGCTGGCGGCTGCCGAGTCCTCGACGCCCGCCGCGGCGCCGCCGATCGGAGTCGAACCCGGGTGGACCGGATTTCGCCGGTTACGGGTGAGCGCAACGTGCCGGGAATCTCCAAACGTGCTGTCGATTCGGCTCGAGGCCGACGACCACTTGCCATTGCCCCCACCGCGCCCGGGTCAATATCTCACGGTGCGAGTGCCCGGCGCGGGTGACCCGGTGCCGCTGCGGAGTTACTCGCTATCCGGCGACCCGGCGGCCGGGGACTACCGCATCAGCGTGAAAAGTGAAGCGCACGGCCTGGTTAGCCGGTGGCTGCACGCACACACCACGTCAGGATCGGTGATAGAAGCGGCCGCACCCCGCGGCGACTTCTACCTCACCGACGACACCACTCCCGTCGTGCTCATCTCTGCCGGAATCGGCATCACGCCCGTCTTGGCCATGTTGCACGCACTATCGGCCGTCGGCAGCAGCCGCGACATCTGGTGGTTGCACACCAGCCGCAATCGTGAAACCCAGCCTTTTGCAGGCGAAGTCACCACCCTGATCGATTCATTGCCGCACGCGCGGCAGCGGGTGGTCTATACCCAGACGGACGGCCGGCTGACCGGAGAGTCGCTCACGGCCCTGGGCCTTCCGTTCGACGCATCCGCTTACCTCTGCGGCCCAACGCAATTCATGACCGATATGCGCGACGCGCTCACCGCCGCGGGAATGGAAGCCGCGCACATCCACAGCGAGCTCTTCGGCGCCTTGCCCCCGATCAACCCGGGCATCGTCGACACCGGCGAGCACAAGCCGCCACATCAGCCCGACGGACCGGCTGGCACTGGGCCGTCGATCACGTTCGCGCGCAGCGGACTTATGGTCAACTGGTCAGCGGATTACGGCAGCATCCTCGACCTTGCCGAAGCCTGCGACGTACCCACCCGCTTCTCCTGCCGAAGCGGTGTGTGTCACATGTGTGTCACCGGGGTCGTCGCCGGCACGACAATCTACGTCCAGCCGCCGCTGGAACCGCCCGGCAGGGGCGAGGTGCTCATCTGCTCGGCCGCGCCCAGCAGCGACCTGGTCTTAGATCTTTGAGCATCGGCGCAGTAGCCTGGCTGCGGTAATAGATTCGGAGTGCTGATGACAGAGTCCTCGGACGGCCCGTCGGGCAAGGTGGGCGCCCCTGGCGGATCACCTGAAGGTGCGCCGCCCCATGCCTATCGGCCCGGCCCTTATCCTCCTGCGCCGCAGCCGTATTCGAGTTTTCCATTGCCGCCCGGCGCCCCGAGGAACGGCCTTGGCGTCGCATCATTGATAGTTGGCATCGTCGCCCTGTTGGTGAGCTGGACGATCTTTGGTGGTGTCGCCCTCGGTGTCGTCGCGGTGATATTGGGTGCGTTCGCGCGCGGAAGGTTCAGGCGCGGTCAAGCCACCAACGGTGGCGTCGCCATCGCCGGTATCGTGCTCGGCATAGTCGCCGCCGTCGCTCCCATCATCTTCTTGGTGGCGCTCGGCTTGGGCACGGATTTGTTCAATGAGGATTACCAGCACTGCATCGGCTATCACCCCGGCGACGAACAGGCTTGCGAGCGATATCGCTGACCGCAGCGCCTCACCCGTCCGCGTCTTCGTCGTCGACGTCGCGCAGGAGTTTTTCCGGGTGGTGAAAGGTGTTGACGCGGGGTTGGCCGCGATCGAGGTGGGGCGGCGGGATCCATTCGGTGTCGCCTTTGGCGTTTTTGCGGGTGCTCCAGCCGCCGGGTTGGATGATGCGGTGTTGGCAGCCGCAAGCGAAGGTCAGGTCGTTGACGTCGGTGGTGCGGCATTGGGCGTAGGGGGTCACGTGGTGGACCTCGCTGTAGTAGCCGGGCACGGCGCATCCCGGTGCCGAGCAGCCACGATCCTTCGCGTACAACACGATTCGCTGTCCAGGCGAAGCCAGCCGCTTGGTGGTGTACAGGGCGAGGGCTTTGCCTTTGTCGAAGATCGCCAGGTAGTGGGCGTGGCGGGCCAGGCGGATCACGTCGCTCATCGGCAGGATGGTGCCGCCGCCAGTCAATCCCCGACCGGCGGCGGCTTCGAGTTCGGCCAGCGTGGTGGTGACGATGATGGAGGCCGGTAAGCCGTTGTGCTGGCCAAGTTCTCCGCTGGCGACCATGGCACGGAGCGCGGCGAGCAGGCCGTCGTGGTTGCGCTGGGATGCCGAGCGGGTGTCGCGCTGGATCGCCTCTTCCGATGGGGCGCCGTCCACGACGGGGTTTTCGTCCTCGGGGTTGCACATGCCGGGGGCGGTCAGTTTGGCCAGCACGGATTCGAGGGTGGCGCGTAGTTCGGGGGTGATGTAGCCGCGCAGCTCCGACATCAGGTCGGGTTGTTGGTTGCCCAGGGTCAGGCCGCGCCGCCGGGCGCGGTCTTCGTCGCGGAAGTTGCCATCGGGGTTGAGGCAATCGGCGATGGTGTCGGCCAGCCCGGCGTGGGGGTACCTCCCGCTTGCGGGGGATTGTTCGGGTCGGTAGTGGGTGCCTTGTTCGGCCAGATCGGCTTCGGCTTTGTCGCGGGTGGCGGCATCGACCCAGCCGGGCAGCTGGTGATAGAAGCGGCGGATCACCGCGATTTGGCCCGCGCCGAGCTTGCCGGCTTTTTGGGCGGCGGCGGCACCGGCGAGGGTGGGTGCCAAGGGTTCGCCGGTCAGGGCGCGCCGTGGTCCTAGATCGGCGGCTTCTTTGATCCGCCGGGTGGCCTCGGGGCGGCTGATCAGGGTTCGTTCGGCGATCGCATGAGAGAGCTTGCCGCCCAGCTCTTCTGCGGTGGCGGCGTGGGCCAGATTGTTGATCAGCTTGTGCTCGGGCACCGGCAGTCGCCGGCGCACCGACTCGATGCGTTCCAACACCGCCAACGATTCCCGGGTGGTCAACGCGTCGACGTTCAACTCGCCCACGTCGTCGACCGCGGTATCGAGGACATCAAGGGCCGCCATGATGGCCTCCCGATCCACGACACCCGAACTCATACCCCGAAACTATCGAAGGGCACCGACAGAAAACGCCGATCTGAGGCCAGTGAAACCTAAGTGACACAAGTTATTTCAGGTGATATCGCATGCGATACCGTATTCGCAAAGCACCCAACGATCCGTCGCGCGCCGCGACCGCTAAACGGCAATCGCCCGCTGGCCGCCGGTCGCATGCAACACTGCCCCGTTGATATAGCTGGCTTCCTCGGAGCTGAGAAGGATTACAGCGTTTGCGATTTCGCTCGCCTCGGCAACCCGGCGCAGTGTGGTGGTTTCCGCTACTCCGTGCAGCATCTCTGGCACACCAGCGGTTCCCGGTGTGTCGGTCGGCCCGGCGGCCACCGCGTTCACGCGCACCCCTGTCCTGCCGAACTCGTCTGCCCAAACCCGGGTCAGCTGTTCCAGGCCGGCTTTCGATGCTCCATAGATTCCCGCTCCACTGGTGGGTACCGAGGCGGCGAGCGTGCTCACATTGACCACCGCACCACCACCGCGACCGACCATCCCGGGCACCAATTCCTGAACCAGGATGAACGGCGTGCGCAAGTTGACGTTCACGTGTTCGTCGAACGTCGCGTCGTCGACGTCTACCGTCCCGCCGAATTTGTAGATGCCGGCGTTGTTGACCAAGATGTCCACCGGTCCCGCGGCACCGGCCAATCGGCGAACGTCGTCGGCGTCGTTGAGATCCGCGGCAACGAAACGTGCTTTGCCACCGGCATTCTCGATGTCTTGGACGGTCTTGGCGCCCCGTTCGGCATTGCGGCCGTGCACGACGACCTCGGCGCCACGCCCGGCGAGTTGCGACGCGATTTCGCGCCCGATCCCAGATGTGGCGCCGGTCACCAGTGCGGTGACTCCGGCCATTGTTTTCGCCATAGCCCGCAAAGCGCCGGCCAGCCGCCGATTGTTCCACGCGCCAGAGCTACAAGCTGAGCGCGACCGACGCCTCCGCGGTGTAGCACAGGAACGTCAGTGTCTCCTGCAGATAGAGCTGCACGGCATCGGCGTCATGGCTGAGGTAACCGATGGACACGTCGGTGCCCAACTGCAGATCGAAATCGCCGCCGCGAGTGGTCAACACGAACGCGCCGTCGATGGCCGGCGCCCAGATGATGTCCCCGTTCGCGAGGCGGTTCATGTGCTCGAGGATCGGATATCCGTGCTCGGTGGTTTCGCTGACCTTGGTGTAGACGTCTGCGGACAGCAGCACCGAATACGGTCCGTCCACGCCGGCCAGCCGTAGCTCGGTCAGCGCCTGCGTGATGATGTCCGGGATTTCGCGAGGGTCCTCGGGCAATTTCAGCGGCGGGTTCGAGCTGGCGCCCCGAATGCCCTCGATCGACGCCCCTGGATAGCCCTCGAAGATGGCGCGGTCCTCGACGAACGCCAGTTTCTTGGCCGCCTCTTTGACCGGTTCCCAGTCGGAGTCCTGGGAACCACGCTCGACGTCGTCGATCTCGTTGCGTGACAGTGTAAAGGGAACGCGCAGCCGGACAAGGGGTTTGCTTGCCCGCAGGTGGGCCACCACGCCGTCGGTGGGTGCCTGCACGTCGATCAGCCGGCCGGTGCTGACGGCCGCGGTGACCGGACCGCCCGGGTCGCTGACGTCGACCACGCGGCGCCCGGCGATGTGGCGTTTGAACGTGCGCGTTGCCTCCAATTCGATTTCCGCCCAGGCGGATTCGGTGACCGGGGCCAGTTCGCGGTACAGGTTGTTCATTGCGAGGTTCCTTTCAGACTGCCGATCGCCAGTGATCCGTCGTCAGAAGTACGTGTATCCGCGGGAGCCGCCGCCTGAGCATCCGGCAGCGGCGGTGGATCGTCGAGAAAATCGACGGTGGGGGAGAAGAACAGTCCGCCGGTGACGGCGGTGGAAAAATCCAGCACGCGGTCGGTGTTGCCGGGCGGATCGCCCAGAAACATGTTGCGCAGCAAGCGTTCGGTGACCGCGGGCGTGCGCGAATAGCCGATGAAGTACGTGCCGTACTCGCCCTTGCCGACTTCGCCGAACGGCATGTTGGCTCGCACGATCTTCAGCTCGTTACCGTCGTCGTCGGTGATCACGTTGAGCGCGATATGCGAGTTGGACGGCTTGCTGTCGTCACCCATCTCGATGTCCTCGAGTTTGGTGCGGCCGAACACCCGTTCCTGCTCGGTAACCGACAGCGAATCCCACGAGACCATGTCGTGCAGGTACTTCTGGATATGCACATAGCACGAGCCGGCGAAGTCCGGGTCCTCGTCGCCGATGGTGGTGGCGCTGACGGCCAGCGGGCCGCCCGGGTTCTCGGTGCCGTCCACGAAACCCAACAGGTCGCGGTTGTCGAAGAACCGGAACCCGTGCACCTCGTCGACCACCGTCACCGCGCCGGCCATCGACTTCAGGATCCGGCCGGCCAGCTCGAAACAGACGTCCAAGCTCTCGGCCCGGATGTGAAACAACAGATCGCCCGCGGTGCCCAGCGCGGTGTGCCGCGGGCCGGACAACTCCACGAACGGATGCAGCTCGGCGGGCCGCGGTCCGGCGAATAACCGATCCCAGGCATCGGATCCGATCGAGGCGACCACCGAGAGGTGTTTGGCGGGGTCGCGGAAGCCGATCGCGCGCACCAACCCGGACAGGTCGGGCAACGCGTCGTGCACGATCGCCTCGCAGCCGTCTTCGATCGTGGCCACGAGGAAAATTGCGGCTGGGGTCAACGGCGCCAGAACCGGCTGGGACTCAACCGGGGGCTGAACGGCGGGCACAGGCACGACATTAACGCCCCCACAGTGCTGGATGCTAAACATGGGTGCATGGCGGCCACCGCTCCTGGCCTGTGCGAATTCATCGATGCCTCTCCGTCGCCTTTTCATGCCTGCGCGACGGTGGCCCGACACCTGGTCGACGCCGGATACCGCGAACTCGGCGAAGCCGACCGCTGGCCGGACCAACCGGGTCGATACTTCACTATCCGCGCCGGGTCACTGGTCGCCTGGCAGGCCGGCCCGGCGGGACCGTTCCGGATCGTCGGGGCCCACACCGACAGCCCCAACCTGCGGGTCAAGCAGCAGCCGGACCGGCTGGTCGTCGGCTGGCGGGTAGTCGCGCTGCAGCCATACGGGGGAGCGTGGCTCAACTCTTGGCTGGACCGCGACCTGGGTATCAGCGGACGGCTGTCGGTTCGGGACGGTGACGGGGTGGCCGAGCGGCTGGTCCGGATCGACGATCCGATCCTGCGGGTGCCGCAGCTGGCCATCCATCTGGCCGAGGACCGCAAGTCGCTGACGTTGGACCCGCAGCGTCACGTCAACGCGGTATGGGGAAGCGGTTCGGGCGGCTCCTTTATCGGGTATGTCGCGCAGCGCGCCGGAGTGGCCGAGGCCGACGTGCTGGCCGCCGACCTGATGACGCACGATCTGACGCCTTCGGCGGTCGTCGGTGCCGACCAAAGCCTGCTCAGCGCGCCCCGGCTGGACGACCAGGCCAGTTGCTATGCCGGAATGCACGCGCTATTGGCCGGCCAGCCGCGCGGGTTTCTGCCCGTGCTGGCGCTCTTCGATCATGAGGAGGTCGGCTCGACCTCAGATCACGGCGCGCAGTCGGACCTGTTGACCACTGTCCTCGAGCGCATCGTGCTCGCGGCCGGCGGCAACCGGGAAGACTTTCTGCGGCGGCTGCCCGTTTCGCTGCTGGCCTCCGCCGATATGGCGCATGCCACCCACCCCAATTACCCGGAGCGGCACGAGCCCGGCCACCTGATCGAGGTCAACGCCGGTCCGGTGCTCAAGGTCCACCCAAACCTGCGGTATGCGACGGACAGTCGCACCGCCGCGGCGTTCGCGCGGGCCTGTGAGCAGGCCGGTGTCGGATTGCAGCGCTACGAGCACCGCGCCGACCTGCCGTGCGGATCGACGATCGGACCGCTGGTCGCGGCCCGCAGCGGCATCCCCACCGTCGACGTCGGCGCTGCCCAGCTCGCGATGCATTCGGCGCGTGAAGTGATGGGCGCTCACGACGTGGCCGCCTATTCGGCTGCATTGGAAGCCTTCTTTTTCCCGGGCTGAGGATTTGGTGCCGTCATTTTCAGGGGCGCATCGTGACGATTCAGTAACGCACCGTAACGGCCGCGTCATCGAGTGTCCTTACTGTTAGCCGGTCAGCGTCGGCGCGGCATGCGGACGCTTCCCCAGCGTTAGGAACTCACTTGAGCGGTAATGAAGTACGTCTACAGGCCATCTACAACGTCGAGGCCTATGTGCCTCCAGCCGTCAGTTTCGTACCCGGCGAAGCACCGGGCGAGATCTTTGGCGCCAACGTTTTCACCAAGGCCGAGATGCAGGCACGGCTGCCAAAGTCGGTCTACAAGTCCGTTGTGGCGACCATCGAGAAGGGCGTAAAGCTCGACCCGGCGGTCGCCGACGCGGTCGCGGTGGCCATGAAGGACTGGGCGCTGGAGAAGGGCGCCACCCACTACGCTCACGTGTTCTACCCGATGACCGGCCTGACCGCCGAGAAGCACGACAGCTTCTTGGATCCAGTCGGCGATGGGACCACGCTCGCCGAGTTCGCCGGAAAGACCCTCATCCAGGGCGAGCCCGACGCGTCCAGCTTCCCGTCGGGTGGTCTGCGCAGCACCTTCGAGGCGCGCGGCTACACCGGCTGGGACGTCACCAGCCCTGCCTACATCCTGGAAAACCCGAACGGCAACACGCTGTGTATTCCGACGGTGTTCGTCTCGATGACCGGGGAAGCACTGGACTACAAGACGCCGTTGCTGCGCAGTCAGCAGGCGATGGGTGCGCATGCCGAGCGCATCCTGACGCTGTTCGGCCATAAGGACTTGAACCACGTCGTTTCGTTCTGCGGCCCGGAGCAGGAGTACTTCCTGGTCGATCGGCACTTCTTCCTCGCGCGCCCGGACCTCGTCAACGCGGGTCGCACGCTGTTCGGCGCCAAGCCGCCCAAGGGCCAGGAGTTCGACGACCACTACTTCGGCGCGGTGCCCGAGCGTGTCCTCGGCTTCATGATGGACACCGAGCGGGAGCTGTTCAAGCTCGGCATTCCCGCCAAGACCCGGCACAACGAGGTGGCCCCCGGCCAGTTCGAGATCGCGCCGATGTTCGAGCGGGCCAACATCGCCTCCGACCACCAGCAGCTGCTGATGACGATCTTCAAGACGATCGCCAAGAAGCACGGCATGGAGTGCCTGTTCCACGAGAAGCCGTTCGCCGGCGTCAACGGGTCGGGCAAGCACGTCAACTTCTCGCTGGGCAACTCCGAGTTGGGTTCGCTGCTGGTCCCGGGCGACACCCCGCACGAGAACGCCCAGTTCCTGGTGTTCTGCGCCGCGGTGATCCGCGCCGTGCACAAGTTCTCCGGCCTGCTGCGGGTTTCGGTCGCGTCGGCGACCAACGACCACCGGCTGGGCGCTAACGAGGCGCCGCCGGCGATCATCTCGATCTTCCTCGGCGAACAGCTCGCCGACGTCTTCGAGCAGATCGCCAAGGGCGCGGCCACCTCGTCGAAGGGCAAGGGCACCATGATGATTGGTGTCGACACGCTGCCACACCTGCCGACCGACCCGGGCGACCGCAACCGCACCAGCCCATTCGCGTTCACCGGCAACCGGTTTGAATTCCGGGCGCCGGGCTCTGGGCAGACGGTTGCCGTGCCGTTGATTGTCCTCAACACGATCATGGCGGACTCGCTCGACTACATGGCCACGATCCTCGAGAAGGCCGTCGCGGACGGCGGGGATTTCGATGGTGCCGTGCAGCAGCTGCTCACCGACATCATCACCGAGCACGGCGCGGTCGTGTACAACGGCGACGGGTATTCGGAGAAGTGGCAGGTCGAGGCGGCGCAGCGCGGTTTGCCCAACCTCAAGACCACGCTGGACGCCATTCCGGAGCTGATCAAGCCCGAGTCGGTTGAACTCTTCGAGAAATATGGGGTGTTCAACGACCGCGAGCTGCACAGCCGCTACGAGGTCCGCCTCGAGCAGTACGCGCTGACCGTCGGCGTCGAGGCCAAGCTGGCACTGGAGCTCGGGACGACGGTGATCCTGCCGGCCGCCATCCGCTACCAAACCGAACTGGCCCAGAACGTCACCGCGCTGAAGAAGGCCGGTGTGGAGGCGAGCACGGCTGCGTTGGAAGCGGTTTCGGCCCCGATCGCCGACCTCCAAGCGGGTCTGGCTTCGCTGAAGTCTGCGCTGTCCGATCACTCGGCGGAGACGGCGCTCGCCGAGGCCGAGCACGCCCAGGAGGCGCTGCTGCCAGCGATGGCGGCGGTACGCACGGCGGCGGACACGCTGGAAAGTGTTGTGGCCGATGACCTCTGGCCGTTGCCGACGTATCAGGAGATGCTCTACATCCTGTGAGCCTGGTTGAGGGCCCTTGGCCCGGTGCTCCATGCCGAAGCACCGGGCCAAGGGGGCCTGTCACCCCCGCGGCATAGAGTCGCGGTATGACGCTCAACGTAGAGATGATCACGTTCGACTGCAGCGATCCGGTCGCTTTGGCGGGCTGGTGGGCCGAGCAGTTCGGTGGCACGGCCCAGGAGCTGTTACCCGGCGAATTCGTTGCGGTGACCCGCCCCGAGGGACCCCGGCTCGGATTTCAGAAGGTGCCCGATCCGACCCCCGGAAAGAACCGCGTGCACCTCGATTTCAGCGTGTCCGATGTGGATGCCGAGGTGTCGCGGCTGACCGCGGCCGGGGCCACCAAGCAGGGCGGGCGCACGATCAGCGAGAACTTCCGCTGGGTGGTGCTGGCCGACCCGGATGGCAACGTGTTCTGCGTGGTGGGTCAGTAGCCGGCTAGACGACCTGAGCGTCGGCGGGCGACCAGAACGCCCGCATCGACGTGATTTTCGCGTCGTCGTCGAACGTCATGTGCGAGATCGGCGTCATCCGGGTGCGGCTGCCGCCGGCGTCGAGCGTCAGGCTCCACAGAAAGGCCGCCTCGCCGCCCGCGATCCGCAGCTCGGCGAGTTCGGTCTCCTTCTTGGCATCTTGGAAGGCCGCATAGAACTCGTGGATGGCGTCATGGCCCCGCCGGACGTCGGTTCCGACCGGATCCTCGATCGTGGCGTCGGCGGCATAGAGGGTCAGGACGTCGTCGGCCCTGCCCGTGGCGAGGTATTCGAGATAGCGATTGACGGTCTGGGTGACCGCTTCTTGGGACGGCATGGTTTCGGACGCTACACCTTAGGAGTGACGCCCATCCCTCGATCCCTTTCCCGCCGAGCGTGAATCTGACGACGGCCTGACGGCGCGTCGCGTCGTCAAATTCACACTCGGCGGCACGGACGAACACCCGCCCCGGCAACGCCCACCGCGGCTGGTGATACTGAAGTCTCAATTCAAGGAGGATCGCCCTTGCCGGCAGAACCGGCGGTCATCGAGACCGTCGAGCAGATCGACGCGGACTGGCTGACGACCGTGCTGGGTCGGGCCGGTGTCGCCGCCACCGTGCGCACGGTGACGTCCGAGCGCGTCGGCACCGGGCAGATGGGTTCCTGCTTCCGGTTGCGGGTTGACTATGCCGACGGTGACGGCCCGGCCCGTCTGATCGTGAAGCTGCCTGCGGCACAACCTGAGAGCCGGGCCGCCGGGACGTTGGGCTATCGATGTGAGACGAGCTTCTACCGGGAACTCGCCGACCGGATCAGCACGCGTGTTCCGCGCTGCTTCTTCACCGCGGCCGACGCCGAGACCAACGGGTTCACCCTGGTTTTGGAGGATCTCGCGCCGGCCGAGCCGGGAGAGCAGATCGCGGGCTGCACGGTCGACGAGGCCTTGGTGGCGGCGGTGAACGTCGCCGGCTTGCACGCGGCGACGTGGAACGACCCGTCGGTCCGCGAATACGACTGGCTCATACCGGATCTCACCGCGATGCCGGAATTCACAGCGGAGCTGCTCGGCAACGCCACCGACCAGTTCCTGCGGCGCTACCCGGTGCAGGCAAGCACCGCGTCGGTGCTGCGGCGTTTCGCCGACCGATTTGTGGTGTGGGCGAGGGGGCACCCCGAACCGTATTCGTTGCTGCACAGCGACTATCGACTCGACAACCTGCTGTTCGCGCCGGCGGGCGCGGCCGACCCGGTGATCGCGGTGGACTGGCAGGTGGTCACGGTCGGCTTGCCGCTGCGCGACGTCGCCTTCCTGCTCGCCACCGGCCTTTCGCCCGAAGACCGCCGCACGGGTGAACGCGCGATCGTCGGCGCCTACCACCGCCGGCTCGTTGAACTCGGCGTGACGGGCTATGACGCCGGGCGCTGCTGGGCCGACTACCGCTACGCGCTATTTCAGGGACCGTTCATCACCGTGCTCGGCGCGTTCGTCGGGCAACGGACGGAGCGCGGCGACCGGATGTTCACGGTCATGGCGGACCGGTCGGCGACCGCGATCGATGACCTCGACGCCTTGTCATTGCTAGAAGATGCGGAGGGACACTGATGCGCGCTGCAGTCCTGACCGAGAACCACACCTTCGAGGTCGCCGACGTCCCCGATCCATCGCCCGGGCCCGACGAACTCGTGCTGCGCGTGAACGCGTGCGGGATCTGCGGTTCGGACCTGAAGGCGCACACGATGCTGCCGGCCGGTTCGGTGCTGGGTCACGAGTTCAGCGGAGAGGTCGTCGCCGTCGGGGCCGACAGCAGCGGAAAGTGGCGCGAGGGCCAACATGCCGCTGCCCTGCCGCTGACCGCGTGCGGGGTGTGCCGCTGGTGCCTGGCCGACGAGCCCGCGCACTGTGCGCGCGTCGATCTGTTCGGGATGGGCGCCACCCCGGGCGCGTTCGCCGAATACGTCCGGGTTGCCGCGGCGCAAACGGTCCCGCTGGACGCGGCCCTCGGCCGGCTCGGCGCACTGGTCGAGCCGCTCGCCGTCGGCCTGCACACCGTGGCCATGGGACACCTCAAAGCCGGCGACAAGGTGCTGGTGCTCGGCGGCGGGAACATCGGGCTCGCGGTGACGATCTGGGCGCACCGCCTCGGTGCCCGCGAAGTGGTGGTCAGCGACCCGATCGCGGCGCGGCGCGACGTAGCGGGGGCGTTCGGCGCCACCGGGGCCCACGACCCGGCCTCCGACCCGCCGCCGCACGACTTCGACGTGGTGTTCGAATGCGTCGGCTCCACGGGCATGGTGCAGGCCGCCATCGACGCGGCGGGCACCCGCGGCCGGGTGGTCATCGCCGGCCTGTGCATGACACCCGACACGGTGCTGCCGATCAGCGCCTTGCTCAAGGAGGTCGAGGTGCGCTTCGCCGTCTACTACCGGGGCAGCGAGTTCGCCGCGGCCGCCGCACTACTCGAGTCCGGCGCCGTTGACTTCGGCGCGTTCGTGACCGGCCAGGTCGGTCTGGACGGAGTCAGCGGCGCCTTCCAACGCCTGCTGACCTCTACCGGCGACCGCAAGATCTTGGTGACCCCGCATGGCTGAGCGCTTCGCCGACCGAGTCGCCGTGGTCACCGGCGCCAGCTCCGGCATCGGGCAGGCGGTTGCCGAGCGATTGGCCGCGGAAGGGGCCAGTGTCCTCGCGTGCGCGCGCCACGAGCCCGAGCAGGAAATGGGCGCCGGAATCACCTTCGTGACCGCCGACATCAGCGACGAGGCCTCGGTCGCGGCGTTGATGGACACCGCCGTCGACCGCTATGGCCGGATCGACGTCGTGGTCGCCAACGCCGGCATCGCCAACATCGGTCCCTGGCCCGACGAGCCCTTTGAGCAATGGCGCGAAATCCTGGACGTCAACCTCAACGGCACGATGCTGACCTGCAAGGCGGCCTGGCCGCAGCTGGTCTCTTCGGCCGGCAATATCGTTGTCGTGTCGTCTCTTTCGGCATGGATGGGGGTGGGCAAACACGAGCTCGAGCAGATGGGCGGCTTTCAGCCGTGTCCCTCCTACCAAGCGTCGAAGGCCGGCATCGAAGGCCTGGCCAAACACCTCGCGGGCCGGGGCGGCGAGCACGGGGTGCGCGTCAACGTCGTGCGCCCCGGCCGCATCCTCACCGACAAGTGGGAGGACGTGCTCGGTCAGGACGGCCTGTTCTGGTCGCACTACGAGAAGGTCCAGTTGCTCAAGCGACACGGCCGCACCCAGGACGTCGCCGCCGCGGTCGCGTTCCTGGCCAGCGACGAGGCGGCCTTCATCACCGCCGTGGTCCTGGATGTCGACGGCGGCGCTGTAGTCAAAATCTGAACCTGGAGGAACCGTGCTCAGCCCGTTCGACGACTTCCCCATCCACCCGTCGGCCGACCCGATCGCCACGCCTGCGACCGGCGACCCCAACCACTACGACCGTTACTGGTTCAACGGCCACCAGCGCGACGGCGCCTTCTACTTCGGCGCCGCGATGGGTCACTATCCCGTCCGCGGCGTCATCGACGCGGCCTTCAGCCTGGTCATCGACGGCGTCGAGCACTCCATCTTCGCCTCGGGCGCCATGCCGCTTGACCGCTCGACCACGGTCGGTCCGATTCGCGTCGAGGTGGCCGAACCGATGCGGACCATCCGGTATGTCGTCGAGCCCAACGAGCATGGCATCGCCTGCGACCTCACCTTCCGGGCCACGACCGTCGCGATCGAGGAACCGCGCCAGCAACGCCGCAGCCCGGAAGGCATCCTGCTCACCGACCACACCCGCCTCACCCAGTGGGGCACCTGGGAGGGCACCGTCACCGTCGACGGCGACGAGCTGCGCATCGACCCCGCCGAGGTGTCCGGCACCCGCGACCGGTCGTGGGGCGTCCGGCCCGTCGGCGAACAGTTGCACGTGCTGCGCCAGCCCATGCCGTTTCAGGTCTTCTGGCTCTGGGCGCCGCTGCACTTCGGGGATCGCTTCACCCACTTGGCATTCCACGAACACGAAGACGGCCGCCGATGGCTTCAGACCGCACTCGTGCTCGACCCCATCCCGGACGGCGCGTCCGCGTGCAGCACCGCCGGCGTGCGCGAATGCCACGGCATCGGCTACGAGCTCGAGTGGGAGCCCGGCCGCCGCGAGATGCGGCGGGGCCACCTGTGGTTCGACGATCCCGTGGAAGGCGAGACCCACATCGAGGTCGAGAAAAAGTTCACCTTCCGCATGCGCGGCATCGGCTACTGGCACCCGTACTGGGGCCACGGCAGCAACCACGGCCAGCTTGAAACCGGCCGCGAGTCAATACGACTCGACGACTTCGAACCGACCGACTTCTCGTCGATCCACCTGCAAAACCTCGTCATCGCGACGATGGGTGACCGCCGCGGTGTCGGCGTCGTCGAACAGATCGCGCTCGGGCCGCACCAGCCGAGCGGGCTCACCGGCTTCCTGGACGGCCACCCCTAGACCCCTCGCCGAGCGTGAATCTGACGACGGCCGCACGGTGTGTCGCGTCGTCAGATTCACACTCGGCTGGCAGTCCCTAGACTGTGTGCGTGATTGACAGTGTCGAGCACGCGGCGACCACCCCCGACCATCCGCAACCCTTCCACGAGCTGGGCCTCAAAGACGACGAGTACCAGCGCATCCGTGACATCCTGGGCCGCCGGCCCACCGACGCCGAGCTGGCGATGTACTCGGTGATGTGGAGCGAGCACTGCTCGTACAAGTCCTCCAAGGTGCACCTGCGGTACTTCGGTGAGACCACCACCGACGAGATGCGTGCCGGCATGCTGGCCGGCATCGGCGAGAACGCCGGCGTCGTCGACATCGGCGACGGCTGGGCCGTCACCTTCAAGGTGGAGTCGCACAACCACCCGTCCTACGTCGAGCCGTACCAGGGCGCGGCCACCGGCGTGGGCGGCATCGTCCGCGACATCATGGCCATGGGTGCGCGGCCCGTCGCCGTGATGGACCAGCTCCGGTTCGGTGCCGCCGACGCCCCCGACACCCGCCGCGTGGTCGACGGCGTGGTCCGCGGCGTCGGTGGCTATGGCAACTCGCTGGGCCTGCCCAACATCGGCGGCGAAACCGTCTTCGATGAGTGCTACGCCGGCAATCCGTTGGTCAACGCGTTGTGTGTGGGCGTATTGCGCCAGGAGGACCTGCATTTGGCGTTCGCGTCGGGTGCGGGCAACAAGATCGTCCTGTTCGGCGCGCGCACCGGGCTGGACGGCATCGGTGGGGTGTCGGTGCTGGCGTCGGACACCTTCAGTGCTGATGGCGCCGGAGACGCCGCGCGCAAGAAGCTGCCGTCGGTTCAGGTGGGCGACCCGTTCATGGAAAAGGTGCTCATCGAATGCTGCCTGGAGCTGTACGCGGGCGGTCTGGTGATCGGCATCCAGGATCTCGGTGGAGCTGGATTATCCTGTGCCACATCGGAGTTGGCGTCCGCTGGCGATGGCGGGATGGCGATCCGACTGGACACCGTGCCGCTGCGCGCCAAGGAGATGACGCCGGCCGAGATCCTGTGCAGCGAGTCGCAGGAACGCATGTGCGCGGTGGTCGCGCCGGAGAACGTGGACGCCTTTATGGCGGTGTGCCGCAAATGGGAGGTGCTGGCCACCGTGATCGGCGAAGTCACCGACGGCGACCGGCTGCAGATCACCTGGCACGGCCAGACCGTCGTCGACGTGCCGCCGCGCACCGTGGCCCACGAAGGCCCGGTGTACCAGCGCCCGGTGGCCCGCCCCGACTCGCAGGACGCGCTCAACGCCGACCGCTCGACTAGCCTGCCGCGGCCGGCCACCGGCGACGAACTGCGCGCCACTTTGCTTGCGCTGCTTGGTAGCCCGCACCTGTGCAGCCGCGCGTTCATCACCGAGCAGTACGACCGGTATGTGCGCGGCAACACCGTGCTGGCCGAGCACGCCGACGGCGGCGTGCTGCGCGTCGACGAGTCGACCAACCGCGGTATCGCGCTGTCGACCGACGCGTCCGGTCGCTACACCAAGCTGGATCCCTATGCCGGGGCCCAACTCGCGCTGGCCGAGGCGTACCGCAACGTCGCCGTCACCGGCGCGGCGCCGGTCGCGGTGACCAACTGCCTCAACTTCGGCTCGCCCGAGGACCCCGGGGTGATGTGGCAGTTTTCGCAGGCGGTACGCGGTTTGGCCGATGGCTGTGCGGCCCTCGGGATTCCGGTGACCGGCGGCAACGTCAGCTTCTACAACCAGACCGGATCCACGGCGATCCTGCCGACGCCGGTGGTTGGCGTGCTCGGTGTCTTGGAGGACGTCACCCGGCGCATCCCGACCGGGCTGGGCGGCGAGCCGGGGGAGACCCTGATGCTGCTGGGCGACACCCGCGACGAGTTCGACGGCTCCATCTGGGCGCAGGTGACCGCCGACCACCTGGGTGGGCTGCCGCCCGTTGTCGACCTGGCGCGCGAGAAGCTGCTGGCCGAGGTGCTCCGCTCGGCGTCGCGCGACGGGCTGGTGTCCGCCGCGCACGACCTGTCCGAAGGCGGGCTGGCCCAGGCCATCGTGGAGTCGGCGCTGGCGGGTGAAACCGGTTGCCGCATAGTGCTTCCCGAGGATCGCAGACTCCGTTCGTGACGCTATTCTCCGAGTCGGCCGGCCGGGCGCTGGTCGCCGTGCCGCGCACCGAAGAGAGCCGCTTGCGCGCGATGTGCGAGGCGCGCGGACTGCCCGCGGTCCGCATCGGCGTCGTCGACGAGGCCTCGGATGCGGTCGACGTACAGGGCCTGTTCACGGTGTCGTTGGCGGAACTGCGCGCCACGTCGGAGGCGGTGCTGCCGCGACTCTTCGGATAGATCAGCTTCGGGCGCTCGCGCTGGCTGGCCGCCGCGCTGGTTGGCTGGAGCTTTGTCAGTCCGCGGCTGCCGCACCCATGGCGGGGGCGCTGCAGGCCGTCGTCGGGGGCCTGCTGGTGGTCTTGACCCGCGCGCCGCTGGGTCTGTGCCCGCCGCGGTTGTGGGCCGGGTTGCGGCTGGGATCGGCGGCCGGGGCCGCGGCCGCCACCGTGATTGCGGCCGCGACGTCCGTGCCCGTCGTGCGGTTGTCGATGGCCGGCCGGGGGTTGCCGCCGTCGGTGCCGGGCTGGCTGGCCTGGCACATACCCGTCGGCACGGTCTGTGCCGAAGAGACCGCGTTTCGGGCGGCGCTGGCCACCGTCGGCGCCGAGGCCTTCGGCCGATCCGGCGGACGGCTGCTGCAGGCCGGCGCGTTCGGCCTGTCGCACATCGCCGACGCCCGCGCGACCGGCGAACCGGTGCTGCCCGTCGTTCTGGTAACTGGCCTGGCGGGTTGGGTGTTCGGCTGGCTGGCCGACCGGTCCGGCAGCCTGGCAGCGCCGGTCCTGACGCACCTGGCCATCAACGAGGCGGGCGCGGTGGCCGCGCTGGCCGTGCAGCGCCGAGCGTGGAACAGCTCACAACTGCGCTGATCTGCCGCTGCGCGCCGCTACACTTGTTAATTCGTTGTTAAATCCCCCGTTAGGAGAGGTTGGCACCTCCGGTGCAGAGACTTAGGGCCGCGGAGCATCCGCGGCCGGATTACGTTCTCTTACACATCAGCGATACCCATCTCGTCGCAGGTGATGGCTCGCTCTACGGCGCGGTGGACGCCGACGGACTGCTGGGCGACCTGCTGCAACAGCTCAACCACTCCGGACTTCGCCCCGACGCGGTCGTCTTCACCGGCGACCTGACGGACAAGGGCGAGCCGCAGGCATACCGCAAACTTCGAGACCTCGTCGAGCCATTCGCCGCACGGCTGGGCGCCCAACTCATCTGGGTGATGGGCAACCACGACGACCGCGCCGAACTGCGCCGGTTCCTGCTGGACGAGGCGCCGTCGATGGCGCCGCTGGACCGGGTGGACATGATCGACGGCCTGCGCATCATCACCCTGGACACCTCGGTACCGGGACATCATCACGGCGAAGTCACCTCGGCCCAATTGGATTGGCTCGCTGAAGAATTGGCTACTCCGGCCCCGGACGGCACCATTCTGGCACTGCATCACCCGCCGATTCCCAGCGTCTTGGACCTGGCCGTCACGGTGGAACTGCACGATCAGGCCGCACTGGGACAGGTGCTCAAGGGCACCGATGTTCGGGCGATTCTGGGCGGACACCTGCACTACTCGACGAACGCCACCTTCGTGGGGATCCCGGTCTCAGTGGCCTCGTCCACCTGCTACACCCAGGATCTGACCGTCGAGGTCGGCGGAACGCGCGGGCGCGACGGCGCCCAGGCGTGCAACGCCGTCCACGTCTACCAGGACACGATTGTGCATTCGGTGATTCCGCTGGGCACCGGACCGACCGTGGGCACCTTTGTGGAACCGGGACAGGCGAAACGCCGAATCGCCGAGAGCGGCATCTTCATCGAGCCGTCGCGGCGGGATTCGCTGTTCAGCCACCCTCCGATGGTGCTGACGTCATCGGGATCGGAAACTCCGGGTCGTTGATATCGGCCGCGATATCGGCCGCGACCTTCTCCCACGGCGCGGGGATGGGGAAGTAGCGCTCCAGGAATCTGGTGACCCGCTGGGTCCTTTCCGCGGCCGAGACTTCGGGAAAGCTGCTGTCATTGAGGCAGAAGAAGTCGTACCCACGTCGTTTCCGCAACTCGGGCAGCAGTTCCAGACCTGCCCGGGTGGTGGTGTTCACGTAGCGGACTTTGGCCTTTTCCTGTTGGACGGCGCGTCCGGTCATCAGCGCGTAGTAGTGGTAGAACGAGTTCGTCACCGAGATGTCGCTGCCGGAGCGAAACGCGCTGGCCTGAGTGCGGGCGAATTCCTCGGGGAATTCCCGTTCCATCTCGATCAGCACACTTTTGCGCAGCGGGACCGCGGTGTGCTCGAGGTGGCGGGTGATGACCTGGCCGAAACGCTCGAAGAGCAGCTGCCGGTTGACCCGGGCCGCGTTCTCAAAGCCACTGCGGGTCGGGTCGTTGGTGCCCAGTCCGATTCGGGTCTTGGCTTCGATGAACCGGGTCACTCCGCCCGGCGAGAAGAACATGCTGGCCTTGACCGGTCGGCCGAAGAACATGTCGTCGTTGGAGTACAAGAAATGCTCGCTCAGGCCGGGGATGTTGTGCAGCTGAGATTCCACCGCATGCGAGTTGTAGGTGGGTAGCGAGGCTGCATCCGAAAAGTGTTCCTCCGCAGGAACAATGGTGATCTTCGGGTGTTCCGCCAACCATGGCGGTGGAACGGAGTCGGTGGCAATGAAGATGCGACGGACCCACGGTGCGAACATGTTGACCGACCGCAACGCGTATTTCAGCTCGTCGATCTGCCGGATCCGCGCTTCGGCCTCGTCGCCTTCGCCGACCACGACTTGGGACAGCTGCGCCGCGCGCCGCGCCCGGAACTCCGGATCGCTGCCGTCGACCCACGAGAACACCATGTCGATGTCGAACGTCACGTCGCTGGCGTGCGGGGTGAACATTCCCCCGATGGTCTGCCACTTGTACCCGTAGAGCTTGGCGGTTGCCGGAACGATCTCGGCACGCGGCAGCACCGTGCGGGTGAGCGAGTTTTCCACCGGGCAGCGAACCACGTCGCTTTCGAAGATCCAGAACTGGACTTCCACGCCGAACGCCGGCCCGTAGCGAAACCCGCCCGGTGCGATCCGACGTCGATACAACCGCACGATGCGCGGATCGATCAGCCTGGACAGCTGGCCATTGGCCACCAGGACGGGCGAGATCCCACGCTGGTCAATGGTTTTGGCGTACATCGGTTCCGCGGTGCAGGCTGCCGCCAGCGCGCGCTCGACCGCGGGACGCAATTCGGCGTCGACGGCCAGCACCGGCCGGTTCTTGTGAGTGCGGATAAGAAGAAAGGGAATGTTGGCCTTGTTCAACACCTTTCGGACAAAGATCAGGTCCTCGATCTGTGCCTCGTAAGGGGTCAAGCTGGTTTCCAGGCGGGCGATCTTGCCGCTTCGGGTGACGACGATGGGGTCGACGGCACGCTGGACGGGCCGGGCGCTCTTGCGCGAAACGGGTTTCGTCACTGCATCACCGCCTTACTGAACGTGACTACGGCACCGCGAGAATCTCACACCTCGGGCGTTGGCGCAGGGCGAAGGGCGCTATCGCCATCGTGCCCGCACGACGACACCTATTGCAAGGCAGTCGATTTGGATCGTCTTCGGACATGTCCCGGCAACCTTTCGGTTACAACATGGAAATGTTGAGCTCAGTACACCCGGTCCTGTTGGTCGGGCACGACGCTGCCGTCGGGTCGCCGAAGCGGCGCCTGGTCGCCGTTGGGCTCGTCGAAACCCTGAGTCGCACAAGGGTATGGGGGGCTCATGCGCAGGGGGTCGAAGAACATCGGGTTTATCAGCCAGCGGCCGTCGGCGTTGTCGTAGGCGCGGCACATCAACTCGATCTGGTTCCGGTTGATCGCCAGCCGCAACGCGGTCGCATCCGAGGTGAACGTCACGTCCCCGTCGGAATCGCCGGCGCCGAATGCCTGGCGTCGTGGTTCGGGCAACTGGTCGAAGGCCGCCGCGCCCGGGGGTTTGAGATCCTTCAGGCATGGCTGCCCGTGCTAACGCCGATCCGGCAAAGACCCGAGCGGCGGTGCTGGCCGTCGCGGACTGGTTGCGCGACGACACCCGTCCGGCTCCCGATCGGGCCACTCTGGGGACGGCGGTTCGGCTGACGGCACGCACGCTGGCGGAGCTGGCTCCCGGTGCCAGCGTGGAAGTCCGGATTCCGCCGTTCGTCGCGGTGCAGTGCGTTGCCGGGCCCAGGCACACCCGCGGCACACCGCCCAATGTGGTGGAAACCGATCCGCGGACCTGGCTGCTGCTGGCGACCGGGATGGTGTCGCTGGTGCAGGCTCAGGCTGCCGGTGCGGTGAGTCTTTCGGGCTCTCGGACCGGGGAAATCGCGCATTGGCTGCCCCTGTTCGATGTCAGCTGAATATAACCCTGAACTGCAGGTTTAGGCTTGAATCCGGCAAATTTGTGACACTCAACACGCCCATCGGATTCGTCGCGAAGGCGGTCAGGGCCGTAGACTTCGATCCGTCACCGCCCGCGCCCCAGGAGCCGCTTAACCGTGACCGTCCAGCAGCCCGAGCAAGACCTGAGTTCCCCCCGTGAAGAGTGTGGCGTATTCGGGGTCTGGGCCCCGGGCGAAGAAGTCGCCAAACTCACCTATTACGGCCTATACGCGCTGCAGCACCGCGGCCAGGAAGCCGCGGGGATCGCGGTAGCCGATGGATCCCAGGTGCTGGTCTTCAAAGACCTGGGCCTGGTGAGCCAGGTGTTCGACGAGCAGACGCTGGCGGCAATGGAGGGCCACGTCGCCATCGGGCACTGCCGCTACTCCACCACCGGCGACACGACGTGGGAAAACGCTCAGCCGGTATTTCGCAACACCGCGGCCGGCACCGGGGTTGCGTTGGGGCACAACGGGAATCTGGTCAATACCGCCGAACTTGCCTCCCGCGCCCGCGCCGCGGGCTTGATGGGCACCCGCTGCCCGGCTCCGGCGACCACCGACTCCGACATCCTCGGCGCGCTGCTGGCCCACGGCTCGGCCGATTCCAGCCTGGAGCAGGCGGCGCTGGAACTGCTGCCGACGGTGCGTGGCGCGTTCTGCCTGACGTTCATGGACGAGAACACGCTGTACGCGTGCCGCGACCCGCACGGGGTGCGGCCGCTGTCGCTGGGACGGCTGGATCGCGGCTGGGTGGTGGCCTCCGAGACGGCCGCCCTCGACATCGTCGGCGCCTCCTTCGTGCGCGACATCGAGCCGGGCGAATTGCTGGCGATCGACGCCGACGGCGTGCGCTCCACCCGCTTCGCCAACCCCACCCCCAAGGGCTGCGTCTTCGAATACGTCTACCTGGCCCGGCCGGACAGCACCATTGCCGGCCGGTCGGTGCACGGTGCCCGAGTGGAGATCGGGCGTCGGCTGGCGCGCGAATGCGCGGTCGACGCCGACCTGGTGATCGGCGTGCCGGAATCGGGCACCCCCGCCGCGGTCGGGTACGCGCAGGAGTCGGGCATCCCGTACGGGCAGGGCCTGATGAAGAACGCGTACGTCGGCCGGACCTTCATCCAGCCGTCGCAAACCATCCGCCAACTCGGCATCCGGCTGAAGCTCAACCCGCTCAAAGAAGTGATCCGCGGCAAGCGGCTCATCGTGGTCGACGACTCGATCGTGCGCGGGAACACCCAGCGCGCGCTGCTGCGGATGCTGCGCGAGGCCGGAGCCGTCGAAGTCCATGTGCGCATCGCCTCACCCCCGGTGAAGTGGCCCTGCTTCTACGGCATCGACTTCCCGTCGCCGGCCGAGTTGATCGCCAACGCCGTTGAAGACGAGGGCGAGATGCTCGAGGCGGTGCGGCATGCCATCGGCGCCGACACGCTGGGCTACATCTCGCTGCGGGGCATGATCGCGGCTACCGAGCAGCCGGCCTCGCGGCTGTGCACCGCCTGTTTCGACGGCAAGTACCCGATCGAGCTGCCCAAGGAAACCGTGCTGGGCAAGAACGTCGTCGAGCACATGCTGGCCAATGCCGCGCGCGGCGTAGGGCTGGGTGATCTTGGTGCCGACGAAGTACCCGTGGGTCGCTGAGTCGCTCAAACGTGATGCGGTTGGCATGCAGGATGTGCAACTGATACCAGCTGTGCGCGCCGACCGGTAGCCTTTAATCGCGATGACGGACCCCGCTAACAGCTCTGAGAGCTCCGGACGAGGCTCAGGTAGCCAAGGCATTACCTATGCGTCGGCCGGGGTGGACATCGAGGCCGGCGACCGCGCCGTCGACTTGTTCAAGCCACTGGCCACCAAGGCCACCCGGCCCGAGGTGCGCGGCGGACTCGGCGGCTTCGCCGGGCTGTTCGCCCTGCGCGGCGACTACCGCGAACCGATCCTCGCGGCGTCCACCGACGGCGTGGGTACCAAGCTGGCAGTCGCCCAGGCCATGGACAAGCACGACACCGTGGGTCTCGACCTGGTGGCGATGGTGGTCGACGACCTGGTGGTGTGCGGAGCCGAGCCGCTGTTCCTGCAGGACTACATCGCCGTCGGCCGCACGGTGCCCGAACGCGTCGCCGCGATCGTCGGCGGCATCGCCGAGGGGTGCGTGCGCGCCGGTTGTGCGCTGTTGGGCGGTGAGACCGCGGAACACCCCGGCTTGATGGAACCCGATCACTACGACATCTCCGCCACGGGTGTGGGCGTGGTCGAGGCCGACGCTGTGCTGGGCCCCGAACGCGTCAAGCCCGGTGACGTCATCATCGCGATGGGGTCGTCCGGTCTGCATTCCAACGGCTACTCGCTGGCGCGCAGTGTCCTCCTCGAGATCGACCGGATGAACCTGGCCGGCCATGTGGAGGAGTTCGGTCGCACCCTGGGCGAGGAACTGCTCGAACCCACCCTGATCTACGCCAAAGACTGCCTGGCGCTGGCCGCGGAAACCCAGGTCCGGACGTTTTGTCACGTCACCGGCGGTGGGCTGGCCGGCAACCTGCAACGGGTCATCCCGCAGGGACTGGTCGCCGAGGCGGATCGCGGCACCTGGACGCCCGCGCCGGTGTTCACGATGATCGCGCAGCGTGGCCGCGTCTCCCGCGAGGAGATGGAAAAGACGTTCAACATGGGCGTCGGCATGATCGCGGTCGTCGCCCCCGAGGACACCGACCGGGCGCGGGCCATCTTGACCGCGCGGCACGTGGATTGCTGGGTCCTGGGGACCGTCGGCAAAGGCGGAAAAGAAGGCCCGCGAGCCAAAATGGTTGGTCAGCACCCGAGGTTTTAAGACACCGGGCGTCGGGCTCCCAGTCCTAGCGCGATATCAGCGGCGCCAGCTGTCGTCGTCGCTCCAGGGCTCGTCGGACGCACGGTCGTCGCCGTCGAGTTCGTTGGAACCGTCGGTCTCCCCGCCTGACAGCTCGCGCTGGAGCCGCTGGAAGTCTGTCTGCGGGGAGCTGTATTTCAATTCTCGAGCAACCTTGGTCTGCTTTGCCTTAGCCCGGCCGCGGCCCATGGGGGGACCCCCTCGCGCAATAACGGAGCGGCCTAAGCAGGCGGCTCCGATCTTTTGGTGTCGTTTATTGTCCTTCCGACAGAATACCGTGCCGCGCGCGCGAACGTGGGCGCGCCCTGCCAGGGTGGCGCACGTCACCCGTAATCATCGGGTACCGCCTCGCAATCGGTCGACCGCCAGTCGTCCCGCGCCTGTCTCGTCGGCCGGCGGCAGCGAGTCGGCGTCGATCCGCGCGGCCACTTCCGCCTGGGGGCCCGTCAGCAGCTCGGTGTCGTCCCGCAGCCCCCGCTTGACCAAGGCCAGTGCCACCGGGCCCAGGTCGACGTGCTCGACCACCGTGCCGAGACGTCCGACAGCGCGGCCGCCGGCCAGTACTGCGTCGCCCGTCGACGGCCGATCGACCGACCCGTCGAGGTGCAGCAACACCAGCATCCGCGGCGGCCGGCCCAGGTTGTGCACCCGGGCGACGGTCTCCTGCCCGCGATAGCAGCCCTTATCCAGGTGAACGGCGCCCACACCGGGACCGCCGATCCAGCCGACCTCGTGCGGAATGGTGCGCTCATCGGTGTCCACGCCGAGTCGCGGTCGTAGCGCGGCCACCCGGTGGGCTTCGTACGCCCACACCCCGGCCGGCCGCAGTCCCGCCTGGCTCAGTCGACGTTGCCAGTCAGCGGCGACGGCGCGCGGCACCACCAACTCCAGTGCGATTTGGCCGGACGGCGCGGCGGGCATCCGGCGCACGAAGCCTCCGCCGGATACCGGCACCGCCAGCGGCTCGGCGGGCAGGGCGTCCAGGCCCAGCGCATCGAGCACCGGCCGGTCGGCCAGGCGCGGCCCGAGCAGCGAAAGCACCGCCAGGTCCGCGGTGTCCGCGGTGACCTGAGACCAGAACACCATCTTGCGCAGGTAACCCAGCAGCGGTTCACCCCGCCACGGCTCGGTATCGAGATAGGTGACATCACCGAGCTCGGTCTGGATCCAGTGGTCCTCGACCCGTCCCTGTCCGTCGAGGCTCAGGTTCTCTGTGGTGGCGCCGTCGGGCAGCTCGCTGACGTGTTGGGTCGAGATGCTGTGCAACCAGGTCTGCCGGTCGCCACCGGTGAGGGTGAGCACCGGGCGGTGCGACCGGTCGACCAGCACGGCGTCGATTTCGGCCGCCCGCTGCTCGCCCAGCGGATCGCCGTAATGCCAGATCGCGCCGGCGTCGGGTCCGGAATCGGGGGCGGGAACTGCAGACACACGTCAACTCTACGGAGAGCTGCGCGGCGTCGCCCCGCGGCGAGCGTGACGCCAGCGTCACGTTGGTCGACGAGCGTGACGGCAGCGTCACATTCGCGGGAGGGGCGAGCCACTAGGCCTTGTGGTGGCGACCCGCTGCGCCCGGCGATGCCGCGCTTGCGATCGCCACTAGGCTCCTCTGGCATGACGGGTGTAGTAGTCACGCTCGACGGCGAGATCGTCGAGCCGGGGACGCCGCTGCTGCATGCCGATGACCTCGCAGTGGTACGCGGTGACGGCATCTTCGAGACGCTGCTGGTACGCGACGGCAGGGCGTGTCTGGTGGAGGCGCACCTGCAGCGGCTGACCCAGTCGGCCAAATTGATGGACCTCCCCAAACCCGACCTGCCCAGCTGGCGGCGCGCGATCGAGGTGGCGACGCGGCAGTGGGCGTCGCACACCGGCGACGAGGGCGCGCTGCGATTGATCTGCAGCCGCGGCCGCGAGAGCGGCTCGGACCCGACGGCGTACGTGATGATCAACCCCGTCCCCGATCGGGTGGCCGCGGTGCGCCGCGACGGCGTGGCGGCGATCACGCTCGACCGCGGGTTGCCCGCTGTCGGCGCTGACGCGATGCCCTGGCTGCTGGCCGGCGCCAAGACCCTGTCCTACGCGATCAATATGGCCGTCCTGCGGCACGCCGCCCAACAGGGCGCCGGCGACGTCATCTTCGTCAGCTCGGACGGCTTCATCCTGGAGGGTCCGCGCTCGACGGTGGTGATCGCCATCGACGGCGAAGAGGCAGGCGGCAACCCGTGCCTGCTGACGCCGCCGCCGTGGTACCCGATCCTGCGCGGCACCACCCAGCAGGCGCTCTTCGAGGTGGCCCGCGCAAAGGGCTACGACTGCGACTACCGCGCCCTGCGGACCGCCGATCTCTTTGCCGCGCAAGGGATCTGGCTGGTATCGAGCATGACCCTGGCTGCCCGCGTGCACACTCTCGACGGCCGCTGCTTGCCGCGTGCCCCGATCGCCACCGCCTTGGCCGAACTGGTGGACGCCGCTATCGTCAGCGATCGCTGAGCGCGAATTCTGTTGTCCGCGGAACGAAGAGCGGGTAACTTCGGCCGTACACAAGGAAGGAGGTGGTCTGCGAAATTGATAGCTTCATGGACATGTGAGGTGGCTACGCGCTAGCTGCATGGCTCGGAAGAGTCGGCGATTTACGCGCGCTGGCGAATTCCCCGTAGCCACCCGGCCCCCGAGCTTCCGGTCTGTCCAACCGGAGCTGAGCTCGGGGGCCGCTCCATATCTGGACCTTGCTTGACCCCTACCTGGCGGCCCGGGTGGTCATCTGCTCGGCCATCCGGCCGGCCCCGTCGCTGATGTCCGTCCCGCACGCCTGAACGTCGATGACCACGTCCGCCACCGCGCTCAGCACGTGCTGGCACGACCGGCCTTCGGCCTCCGTGCGGATCTGGGCGATTTTCGGTGCGGCCCCGGTGACGTTTCCGACGCTCCATTCGTTGGTCTTGCCGTTCGTGCCGGTCCACGTGACGTTTTGCCCTGCACAGGTCCGCCATTTCTCGGCGGACGCTTCCACGAAGGCTCGGGCCTTCTCCGCGGACTCGAAGCTCGCCACGGCTTCGACCACTCGGTGAGCCGGGTCATCGCCCGCCGTGTGCAGCACGTCGCTGCGCATTGCGGTCGGTCCGAAGGCCCGATACACCGACTCCTGCAGCGGCTCGAAGGCCCCGAGGCACTCCGGCTTCGACAAGGTGCCCTGCGGCGCGCGCAGCTGGTCGCCGTGCCCGGCCGACACGATATTGGGGTCGCCCAGGATGGTTCCGATGTCCTGGGCGCCGAGCAGAACCGCGTCCACGCGACCCCCCGTCACCGGGGCGGCGGCGGTCGGTGTGGCGGTGTCGGCTTCGCCGCGGCTTGTTTTTCGGCCCCTGCGTGGCCAGCATCACGACCACCACGATGGCGACGACGACGGCCAGCGCGGCACCGCCGATGATCATCAACCGCTTGCTCGAGCCGTCGGCGCCGGACGGGCGGGGGCGTCGCGGTTGGTCGTGCCGGCGGCGCCGGCTGGGCAGCGCGGCGCTCTGCGGCGCGGCTGTCGTCGGCACCTCGGTCGCCGGGGCCGCGGCCTTCGCATCGGGTGTGGCCGTCGGACCGCCTTCGGCCGCTCCGATCTCGGCCAGCACGTTGTCGATCTCGCTTCGCGTGCGGTAGGTGACGTCGTGGCGCAACCGCAGCATGCGCAGCAGCTGGGCGATGTCGCCCCGGGCGCTGGGGTCGCTGCCGTCCTCGTCGAGTCCGGATCTGAGCTCGACCAACAGCTGCAGCTGTTGCTGTGGGCTGAGCTCTTTTTCGGCCAGGGTGTTGCCCAGCCGCATGATGTAGCCGAACGGCACCGGCGGCTCGTCGGGCAGCGGGGAGGGCAACGCGGCTTCCTTGCCGCGCATCGCGTGGATTGCCGTGACCAATTGAATGCCGGCATCGACGGTCGAGTTCTGGTAGTCGATGATCTGCAGGGTCGACACGGGGTTGACCCGCACGCTGTCGACCGGCCCGACCTTGACGGGCAGGATCGGCCGATTCAGCGCCTGCGCGTAGCGCAACTCGGCCTGACTGGGCTTGGACTGCAGCCAGTTATTCGACAGCGCGACGATGAAGACGTCACAGGACCGGATCTGCTCGAGGATCGCGTTCCACCAGGCGTCGCCATCGCCGAGCTCTTGGTCGAACCAAACCTTCTGCTGGGCGCGCTTGAGCGCCTTCGTCAACTCTTCGAGCGACGTCCTGTCTTGGCTCGAGTAACTGATGAACAGGGCCATAGCGGTCTCCTCAACTGAGGGGGCACAGGGAGCTAACACGGCGAATCCGTGATGCGACGCTAACGCACGGTGCTAGCCGCAGCAATCGGCTCGAACGTCGCTTTGCGAGGCCGGACCCCGATACCCGGCAACGCGCCGATACCGTACCAGTGTTCGACTGGCAGCAAAGCCTCAAGGCGTTTACGCACCGTCGTCGCGGACCTCGGCCTCCGCGGGTGGATGGAATTCGGCGTAGCGCTGTGCGAACTCGGCTGCGGGAACCGGCCATTACTCGCCGTCGGCGCCCCGCACCACCCAGTCGCCGTCCGCAGCAGCGGTGGGGCCCTCCAAGGTGTTGACAGTCTCGCCCGGATACGCCGGGCGGGCCTGGACCCGGCCCTTTCGGCGCCACTGCCCATCGCCGGCCGGCTCGAAGGTGGCCTGGAAAATGTCGTCGCGCACCGACCAGGTCTTGCCGTCCGACTGGACCGCCCAGTCTCCGGCGGCGGCCCGCATGGTGTGACCCGAGTCCGACGTCCATGTCCATGGCGTGCTGCGTTTTTCGGCGGTGACCGTGCCGACCCGGGTGAAGGTCTGCCACACCGGACGTGACCGGAAGCCCAGCCTGGCGCAGGCTCCACAACGTGCCGGCCAAGCTGCGTACCGCGGCATTGAGCAGATCCGGCGTGCTCTCGACCACCGACCAGTCGACCAGCTTGTCGTGGATCTTGCGCGAATCGTCGCGGGGTGTGCCGTATTTCCAGCCATTGCGACGGTAGTAACGGCACCAGTCTTCGTGCTCGGCCCGGGCCATGCTCAAGGCGGCATGGTGGTCGAAGTCCATCAGCGAAAGCTGTTCCAAGGGAGGCAATCCCGCCATGTCGCGGCCGGACAGCTGGGCCGGCGGGGTGCCCCAGGTATTCCAGGTATGACCAGCGATCTGTTCGACCATCCACAAGGCATTGCGCACCTGGCGCCGGTTTGGATCCGCGGTAGAACTCGTCGAGCTCGGCCCACGGCACCGACGCCGGGCCCCGCGTCCAGCTGGGGTCGATCGTCGCGACATAGCGTTCGTGGATGAGCCGTGCCGCGCGCTCCCAGGCATCCTGAACCTGGCCCTCGCGAGTGTCCAGCACCAGGGAGTAGGACTGCAGCATGCCGACGACCTGGATCGAGTCGTCGGCGATGCTGGTGTTGAGATCCGATGCGTAAACCGGCATCTCGGGGTAGCGGGCGGCCAGCCTGCTGGCGGTTGTCGCGGCGTGCGCGTCCACCAGGATCACCGCGCTGCTTTCGGCATCGGTCTCGCCGATCAGACGCAGCATGGTCGGGATCGTCGACGCCTCCGATACCGCGTCGATATTCGGTCCCTCGGACATGAATCCGGCTTGTTGGCGGTAAAAATGGTGATCCCGCAGATACTCCTCAGCGTCTCGCTCGACCAGGGTGAGCGCCGGCAACGGCGCCGCGCCGGGCGGGGTGTAGAAGTCGCGTTCCAGCGCGCGCTGGGTCAGGTCCGCGCACAGGGCCAAGGTCAATTGCGAAGTGCCGCAAACAAATACCCGCTTTGTTCGCCCCGTCGCGATGATGCCGTCCAGCAGCCTGCCCGCGGTCACCTCGTACTTGCCGACCACGTCGGCCGCCCACCGCGTGTCGGATCCGCCGAACTGCTGGGCGCGCCACGCCCCGGCCAGCCACGGGTCGTCGATGCGCACGATGAGCGGTAGCCGCTGCTTGTGATCCAACTCGGCGAGTCGACGACTGATCAGGTCCAGCCACAACAGGTTGATCGCCGGGTCTGGCGCCATCAGATAGAGCCGGCCGAGGTGTCGCCACAGCCGGAGCGAACAAGGGTGGATGGAGCGTTGAAGTCCACCAGCACCACTCGGGCGCCATGCCGGCGGGCCCGCTGCACGCGGTCGTCGCCGGCGCCGGTGATCACGACCAGTGTGCTGCGCCGGTCCAACGTGCGCGCGACCCCGCTGATGATCGCCTGGGTGTCGTCGTCCATCCGCACGATGACGGTGACGTGGTCGGCGAGGTTGGCCCGGAACCTGTCGAATTGGGACCGGAACACGCCGACGACGACACCGCCCAAGCCGGTGAAGATCGCCGACAGTGCCGCGATGCGCGCTATCTCCAGCCCGACCGGGGTGGGGTTCGGGCAGGTGTGCCCGCTTACCGAAAAGTCGCTCGTGCTGCCCTTGACCAACTGGGCCGTCGCCATCAACGGCGTGAAGATGGCCGGATGGTTGGCGTCGTGGCATCCCCAATATGCAGTCAGGCCCAGGATTGCGCCGACGCCGATGAGCGCTGCGATCAGGGTGAACGAAACCGTTGCCGTTGAGTGTGTTTGAGTTGCACGCTCATGTGGCGTCCCCTTGCGGGGTTTGGGTTTCGGCCTCTCCGCCTCCGGCCCCGCGTGGGCAGGGTCTTAGGGATGCTCCGCCGGCACCGGTTGGTCCGGTGCCCGCGCCATGGCCTGTACCAACCACAGGTGTTGTGGTTGGCCCGGGTACCGATGGGGCCGTGGTCCCGACTGGACCACAACTGGCAGTATCCGGCCAGTCACGGAGATTTAAAGCAGCGTTTCTGTCGCGGTCGACGCCTTGCCCGTGATCGGGCAGAGCAGGTGTTTGTCGATGCGGCCCTTACCTTTCAGGCGGCACGGTGTGCCGTCTGAGTGTGTGCAGCCGTGATGGATTTGGCTGGATGGGAACCAGCGATCGGCCACGGCCAGGGTGCTGCCATGCCGCGAAGCTTTGTAGGCCAGCTGCGGCCTGATGAACCCCATCCGGGTGGCTGCCACCGGAGCGGACGGTTAGGTAACACACCGCGATGAACATCGCGACCACGATCGCGATCGTCAGCATTGATCCCGGCCGGCCGAACCAACTCAGCCAGGCGGGCAGCGCATCGATGATGGAGGGTTTCAGGGCCAACATGGCCAGATAGCCGATCATCACCAGGGCGGTCGCGGTTACGACCCATCGCATCGCGGGCGGGGGTGTCCACCTGGGACGCATCCGCCGACCTCCTTCCGGGCCGCGTCGGCTGCTCGGGCTGTCGAACAGTACACGCGGAAGGGGCCCGTCGAAGGCAACCTCGTGGTGATCGCAAGCGCAGCGGAGCTGGGCGCAGCGGGTCACCACCAAAGGATCGCGTGGTGATCGCAAGCGCAGCGGAGCTGGGCGCGGCGGGTCACCACCAAAGGACCGTCCTGAGTCAGCCGGCGAAGCGAGACAACCGTGCCGACAGATGTGGCACCAACCCGCCGTCGGCGTCCACCCTTTCCTCGACGTAGGCCAGGTCGCCGCCCTCGACGATGCCGTAGAGCCGTTTGGCGCCGCCGACCAGCATTCCGGACCGGCTGCGCGCCAGCGCGTCGGTCGCCAGCTCCCACGACGACTGGGTGCGCGGCCGCCCGTAGAACAACTCGATGTAACCGGCGGAGTGTGCCAACAGCAGCTCGATCGCCTGTGACTCGCTCGGGTCGTCGGGGTCGATGACAAATCGCCAGAAGCCCGCCTCGCGGAAGGCTGGTTCTTGGTAGTCGCCGGCGGCGTCGAGCCGCCAGGAGCGTGATTCCCAGATCAGATAGTCGCCGCCGTCGTGCGAGACCACGATCTGCTGGCCGAACCGGTAGTCGCCGCCGGGTCCGCGGCCCTCACCTTCGCCGCGCCACACGCCGACCAGCGGCAGCAGCGCCAGCAGCGCGTCGTTGAGGTTGGCGCCTTCGCGCAGGTTGGCGGTGTCGGCAGGAACCGGCAAATCGTCGAACGAAGGGATGTTGCGCGCCGCGGTTATCTTGGCTCGTTCTGCCGCGGCGGCAACGGCACGGTCGACCGAGTCGGTGCGTTCGTCCGCTGCGTCAGGGCCCTCGCCGGACGTCACGACTCGTCGGTGATGAGCCGGTACAGCACATATAGCCCGAACCAGGAGATGACCAGGGTCGCGGTGACCAGCATGATCTCGAAGAACAGCACCACGGGGATGAGTGTATTCGTCTTTGCCCGTCTTCGGTTCTTTCCAGAGGCGCCGCGTCAGGCGATTTTGACGTCCACCTCGTGGATGCCCGCGCCCGTCGGCGCCACCACGGCGTCGCCGTTGCCGGCCTTGGACAACGCGCGCAGCGTCCAGGATCCCGGCGCGGCGAAGAACCGGAAGTCACCGGTGGCCGACGCGACGACCTCCGCGGTGAATTCGTCGGAGGAGTCCAGCAGACGCACGAACGCACCCCCGACTACCTGGCCGTCACGGTCCACGACGCGGCCGGTGATCACCGTTTCCTTCTCCAGGTCAACGCTGGCGGGCAACGTCAGTCCTTGCTTCGGTCCAGAGCACATATCAGCTTCCCAACTCGATCGGGGCGCCCACCAGGGAGCCGTATTCTGTCCAACTGCCGTCGTAGTTCTTGACGTTCTCGTGGCCGAGCAACTCCTGCAGCACGAACCAGGTGTGCGACGAACGTTCCCCGATTCGGCAGTAGGCAATCGTTTCCTTGGTGCCGTCCAGGCCGGCGTCGGCGTACAGCTTGGCCAACTCCTCGTCGGACTTGAAGGTGCCGTCCTCGTTGGCGGCCTTACTCCACGGCACGTTTATCGCTCCGGGAATGTGTCCGGGTCGCTGGCTCTGTTCCTGCGGCAGGTGCGCGGGCGCCAGGATCTTGCCGGAGAACTCGTCGGGGGAGCGCACGTCGACCAGGTTCTTGACGTTGATGGCCGCGATGACCTCGTCCCGGAACGCCCGGATGGTGTTGTCGGGCGGAGCCGCGGTGTAGGAGGTGGCGGGCCGGTTGACGGAGTCGCTGGACAGCGGGCGCCCGTCGAGCTCCCACTTCTTGCGCCCACCGTCGAGCAGCTTGACCTTCTCGTGGCCGTAGAGCTTGAAATACCAGTACGCATAGGCGGCGAACCAGTTGTTGTTGCCGCCGTAGAGGATCACGGTGTCCTCGTTGGCGATGCCGCGGTCGGACAGCAGCTTGGAGAACTGCTGGGCGTCGACGAAGTCGCGCTTGACCGGGTCCTGCAAATCAGTGCGCCAATCCAGCTTGACTGCGCCGGCAATGTGACCGTCGTCGTACGCGCTGGCGTCTTCGTCGACTTCGACGAAGACGACGTTGGCGGCGTCTAGGTTGCTCTCAGCCCAGTCGGCGGAGACCAGGACGTCCGAGCGTGCCATGGTGGGGATCCTTTCGATTGCTACTGCTGAACGGGGTTGAGCGGGGCGCGTCGCAGGCGCGCGACCAGCGGGTAAAGCTGACAGCCCAGGCAGATGCCGAAGGCTGCGTTGAGGAATGCGGCCACCAGTGCGCCCGTGGTGGCGATGACACCGACCAAGGCGACGCGGGCGGCGAATCCGGCGATCCCGCCAACCGCGAAGACCAAGCCGACGAATTGCGCGAATTTCAACGGCGGCACCGGTTCACGCTCTTTGGTTGGCCCGAGCCGGGGCGCCACCACGGTGGCGAACACACGGCCATAGGGATGCACCCGCGGGCCGCCGACGGCGCCGACCGCAAAGATGGCGGCCTGCACACCCAGAACGACGGCGGCCGCGTGCGGACTGAACACGGAGATGATCAGGACGATCTCCAAAACCGCCGCCGTGATCCAGGCGGCGAAGCGTGGGCCGCGAACATCCACGCCGGAACTCGCGGCGGGGGTGTTGATGGTCGACACGGTATTGCTCCTCGGTACTCCTGTTGCACGGAAGGGGTTGGAGACATGCCACGGAGAGACTCCGAGCTGCTCCGAGTGCTGCGCGGGAGGGCGCGGCTACTCAGCAGCTACAGCAACAGCAGCAGCCCGGGATGCGGCACAGGTCGACTGTGCGACGCCTGGTGAGCATGGGCTCGAAGCGGGCTGACACGTCGGCTAGCTTACCCAACGACATAGTGATCAAGCCAACAGCGGGACCAGCGCAAACGCTCCGTCACGATTGCTTGAACCCTTCCAGGGTGATCGTCACGTCCCAGGTGATGCCTTCGATGATGACGTCGGAGCCGCGCGCCCCGACGGTGGTGGGCGCCACCGCGAACGGCAGCCTCTGGTTTCCCAGCCTGCTGGCGAAGGCATGCAGCACCGCGTCGCGCTTGTCGTCCGGAACCGCTTGGTCCGCGGTATCGGGTCCGGTCAGGACGCCGGTGGGGGTGAATACCAGCGTCGCCTGGTCGTCGGGCGCGATCGACAGGTCCACCGAGACGCTGACCCGGTGATCGAAGTTCGCCGACTTCGGCGGCGTCCCGCTGAAAACCAGCCCCCGGTTGCCGGATATGCCCGATTCGGTGGTCCCGCCGGTGGCGTCGTTGGTCTCCTGGGGCGGTGCCTCGACCATCAGGTCGCTGATGCCCAGATAACGGCCCAGATGTATCGAGTCGATGATGATGCGGCTCTCCAGCTCGTGTACCGGGAGTTTCGCATCGGGCCTGATCAGCCAGGACGCGTAGGTCAGGTCGACGGCATGCATGGTGGCCTCGAGGGTGGCTTTGCCGACCATCGCGTGGTCGACGGCGTTGGCCTTGATCTCCAGCTCGTTGTAGTGATCTCGCATGGCCTGCGGGATGAACGGGAAGGCCAGGATGGCCACGAATGGATCGGACCCCAGATTTGCGGCCTTCCGCACGTTGGCCGACAGCCGGTATTCGGCGTAGATGCTGGTGCCGTAGTCGACGCCGACGGCACCGACGAGGACGACGGCGAACGTGATCGCAACCGCGGTCAGACCGATCGGCACCTTGCGCATCTGCACATTGTGGCCCGCCGCCCGCAGGGTGAGTCAGATCACCCCACGGGTAATGCATCCAGCCAAAGACCAGGTGGCACGTTATCGTTAGGTGAGCTGGACGAAAACGTCACGTGGCGCGACACATATGGGAGTTGCCTTTCCCACGACGCTGGAGGGGCTTGTTGGAGCTACTACTGCTGACTTCGGAGTTGTATCCCGACCCGGTCTTGCCGTCCTTGTCATTGCTTCCTCACACCGTACGGACGGCGCCGCCGGAGGCGTCCTCGTTGCTGGAGGCCGGCAACGCGGACGCGGTGCTAGTCGACGCGCGCAATGATCTCTCGTCCGCGCGCGGTCTGTGCCGCCTGTTGAGCACCGCGGGCCGCTCGGCGCCAGTCGTGGCGGTGGTCAGTGAAGGCGGGCTGGTAGCGGTCAGTGCCGACTGGGGGCTCGACGAGATCCTGCTGCCCAGCACCGGCCCCGCCGAGATCGACGCCAGGCTTCGGCTGGTAGTCGGCCGTCGCGGCGGCATGGACGACCAGGAAAGCGCGGGCAAGGTGAGCCTGGGTGAGCTGGTGATCGACGAAGGTACCTACACCGCCCGCCTGCGTGGTCGACCGCTCGACCTCACCTACAAGGAGTTCGAGCTGCTCAAATACCTGGCCCAGCACGCCGGCCGGGTCTTCACACGTGCGCAGCTGCTGCACGAGGTGTGGGGCTATGACTTCTTCGGCGGCACCCGGACGGTCGACGTCCACGTACGACGGCTACGGGCCAAGCTCGGCCCCGAGCACGAAGCGCTCATCGGGACGGTGCGCAACGTGGGCTACAAGGCGGTCCGGCCGGCCCGCGGTCGCGCGCCCATCGCCGAACCCGACGACGACGAAGAAGCCGAGCCCGACCCATCCGGTCTGCAAGACCCACTGGGTGACCCGTTGCGTAGTCAGTGACGCCCGACTGGCGCACCGCATCTGACCGCCGATGAGCAGCGGGGTGTGCACGAACTGGTCACGGCAGCAACCGAACTCGACGGTATAGCACCGGTAGGCGAACAGGTGCTGCGCGAACTCGGCCAAGAACGCAGCGGGCATCTGCTGGTCACCGATACCGGCGACGCGATCATCGGCTATCTCAATCTCAGCCCGCCGCGCGAATCGGCGGGCGAGATGGCGGAATTGGCCGTGCACCCACGGGCCCGTCGGCGCGGTATCGGCAGCGCGATGGCCCGCGCGGCGCTGGACAAGACCTCCGGGCGGAACCAATTCTGGGCGCACGGCACGCTGGAGCCGGCCCGGGCGACCGCATCCGCGCTGGGCCTTGTCCCGGTGCGCGAATTGGTGCAAATGCGCCGCCCACTGGACGAGACCGCGGTGATTCCGACCCGCCGCCCGGGGTGCGGATCCGCACGTACGCGGGCGCGTCCGATGACGCCGAGCTGTTGCGCGTCAACAACGCCGCCTTTGTGCAGCATCCGGAGCAGGGCGGCTGGACCGAGGTTGAGCTGGCCGAGCGGCGCAACGAACCGTGGTTTGATCCGGCGGGTTTGTTTCTGGCCTTCGAGGACTCTGGGGACCCAGCCCAAGGCGAACGAGCCGGCAGCGCTGCTGGGCTTCCACTGGACCAAGGTGCACCTCGATCGGCCGGGCCTGGGCGAGGTCTACGTGGTGGGCGTCGACCCGTCGGCGCAGGGCCGCGGGCTGGGGAAGGTGCTGACGTCGATCGGCATCGCATCGTTGGCGGACCGGCTGGCTGATCGGGAGAACTCGACCGAACCCACCGTGATGCTCTACGTGGAGTCGGACAACGTCGCCGCGGTGCGGACCTATCAGAGTCTGGGCTTCACCACCTACAGCGTTGACACGGCCTATGCGGCGCCGGCGTCCGTCAAGTGACCGAAGGTCACAGGTGAACGGGGGTTAGACGCCAGCTGTTCAGCTCTCGTTCACCTAATCGTGGCGGTGTTTGGTCGACGCCGACGCATATTTTCCGGTTGACTTGCAACCTCCTCTGGGAAACGGCTTCTCTGGGAAACGGGAAGAGAGCCGGCGGCGGTCGGGGGTTGCGTTGAGGAAGCGAGACCGGTGAGGCTCGACAGGGTGGGGAAGCGGCTTGCGGCGGCAGGCGCCGTCGTGCTGCTCTGCGGGGGGTTTTTGACCGCGTGCGGTGGCGACAACCGGGCCTCGGCGCCGCCCATCGTCGGGGCGGCCGCCGGCCAGGCCGCCTGCGGCGGCAGAAAATCACTGACCGCAGAGGGTTCGACCGCGCAACAGAACGCCATCGCCTTGTTCAATCAGGTGTGGGGTCAACTGTGTGCCGGCAAGAACGTGTCCTACAACCCGACCGGGTCGGGCGCCGGCCGCGAGCAGTTCATCGCCGGTCACGTCGACTTCGCCGGATCGGATTCGCCGCTGGTGGCCGAGCAGCTCAGCCCGGCGGCCAAACGCTGCAAAGGAAACCCGGCGTGGGATCTGCCGCTGGTGTTCGGGCCGATCGCGCTGGCCTACAACCTGGCCGGCGTGCAGACATTGATCGTCGATGCTGATGCGCTGGCCAGAATATTCAGCGGCGCGATCAGGATGTGGAACGACCCGGTGCTCGTGGCGCTCAATCCCGGTGTCGATCTGCCCAATACCAGGATCGTGCCCGTCTACCGGTCGGACTCGTCGGGAACCACCGACAACTTCCAGAAGTACCTGACGGCCGCCGCGCCGGAGAGCTGGACAAGGGGCGTCGGCACGGAGTTTCAGGGCGGTGTCGGCGAAGGTGTTCAACGATCGATCGGCGTCGTCCAAGCGGTGCAGACCACGCCCGGCGCCATCGGATACGTCGAGAAGGGCTTCGCTGATCAGGCCGGCGTGCCCTTCGCCCGGATCGACACCGGCAAAGGCGGGGTTGCGCTGACCAACGACACGGCCCGCAACGCGGTCAACGCCATCACCTTCGAGGCCGCCGGCAACGACTTGGTGCTGAACCTCAATTCCCTGTACGGATCCACGCAGCCTGACCTGTACCCGCTGGTCCTGGGCACCTACGAGATCGTGTGCTCGAAGGGCTACGACGCGGACACCACGGCCGCGATCAAAGCGTTCCTTTCGACCGCCATCGATAGCGGTCAGAGCGGCCTTGCGGCGGTGGGTTATGTTCCCTTGCCGGATAAAGTCAAGGAGCGCCTGGTCGCCGCGATCAACGCCATGCAGTAACCGTTTGGCGCGGCGAAACGGCCGCGACCAGCGACAAAAGAACCAAAACGTGATGGGTTCACCGTGACAATCCCCAACCCAACCCCCAACCCAACCCCTGACCCAACCGGGGCAGGTTCGGGTGCGGTCGTCGCTGCGCCGTTCCCGGAACCACCCGTCGTCCCGATCAGTCCCTGGGGCAGCACCAAGCCGTCGTTGGGGGACCGGATCTGGCCGCAGGCTGTCGGAGGGTTCCGGCCTGCTGATCGTCATCGTGATCATCGCGATCGGTGCGTTCCTGCTCTTGCGGTCGCTACCCGCGCTGCGACGCAACCGCGAGAACTTTCTCACCTACGGCGGAAGCTGGGTCACCACCGACACATCGGCGATGCACTTCGGCATCTTCGATCTGCTGCAGGTGACGACGCTGGTGTCGGTGTTCGCGTTGGTGCTGGCGATGCCGGTCGCCCTGGGGGTGGCGATCTTCCTCACGCAGTACGCGCCACGACGGGTCGCCGGGGTGCTTTCCTACATGGTCGATCTGCTGGCCGCAGTGCCCTCGATCATCTACGGCGTCTGGGGTCTGCACGTGCTGGCACCGCAGCTGCGCGGCGTCGCGACCTGGCTCAACGGCAACATGGACTGGTGTTTCCTGTTCGCCGCCGGCAATGCCTCCGTGGCCGGTGGCGGCACCATCTTCACCGCCGGGATCGTTTTGGCGGTAATGATCCTGCCGATCGTCACCGCGGTCACCCGCGAAGTGTTCGTCCAGACGCCGCACAGCCAGATCGAGGCCGCGCTGGCGCTCGGCGCTACGCGATGGGAGGTCGTCAAGACCACGGTGCTGCCGTTTGGGCGATCGGGATATATCAGCGGCGCGATGCTCGGTCTGGGTCGGGCCCTGGGCGAGACGGTCGCACTGTTGCTCATCTTGCACGGCACCCAGAAGGCGTTCGATTGGTCGCTATTCGACGGCGGTGCCACCTTCGCCACCAAAATCGCAGCCGCCACATCGGAATTCGGCGATCAATTCAAGGCGGGTGCCTACCTTGCCGCGGGACTGGTGCTTTTCCTGCTCACCTTCGTGGTCAATGCGGCGGCGCGCTCGGCGGTCGCCGGACTGGGAACGGCGACCAGAAGACGCATCCGATGACGTCGATGTTGGACCGCCCCCTCAAACCGCGGACGTTCCCGGGGCTCGGCTGGCACCGCCGAATCGCGAACAACGTTGCGACAGTTCTGGTGACGCTGTCGATGGGGGTCGCCCTGACGCCGCTGGTGTGGGTGCTGTGCTCGGTCATCGGCAAGGGGTTCAAGGCGGTGAAGTCCAGCGGACTGGTGGACGCGACTCGCAAGCGGGGGTGACCGCATTCGTGGCCGGTGGCGGTGCGTACCACGCGGTCGTCGGCACGGTGCTGCAGGGACTGCTGTGCGTGGCCATCGCCATTCCGATCGGCCTCTTTGTCGCGATCTACCTGGTCGAATACGGCGGCGACAGCGTGCTGGCCAGGCTGGTCTCCTTTGCGGTGGACATTCTCACCGGCGTGCCCTCTGTCGTGGCGGCGCTGTTCATCTATGCGCTGTGGGTGGAGACGTTCGGTCTGCCTCGCTCCCAGCTGGCGGTGGCACTCGCGCTGGTGCTGCTGATGCTGCCGGTGATCGTCCGGGCGACCGAGGAGATGCTGCGCATTGTTCCGGTGGATCTGCGCGAAGCCAGTTACGCGTTGGGCGTGCCGAAATGGAAAACCATTGCCAGGATAGTGATTCCGACGGGACTGTCCGGCATCGTCACGGGCATCTTGCTGGCCGTGGCCAGGGTGCTGGGGGAGACGGCGCCGTTGCTGATCCTGGTCGGCTATTCGCGCGCCATCAATTTCGACGTGGGCAGCGGATCCATGGCGTCGCTGCCCGGCATGATGTACGACGAGGTAGCCGCCGGCGCCGGCACCAACCCGGTTCTCACGGACCGGCTGTGGGGTGCTGCGCTGACGCTGATTCTGGTGATCGCGGTCATCAACATGTGGGCACGGGCGGCTGCAAGAATATTCGCCCCGACAAGTCGTAGGCAGGAGCTCTAGGTGGCCAAGCGGTTGGACCTTGACACCGTCAACATCTATTACGGCTCGTTTCAGGCCGTCGCCGATGTGTCGCTTTCGGTTCTGCCGCGCAGTGTGACGGCGTTCATCGGTCCGTCGGGCTGCGGCAAGACCACCGTGCTGCGCACGCTTAACCGGATGCATGAGGTGATCCCCGGGGCCCGGGTTGAGGGCACCGTACTGCTCGACGATCAAGACATCTATGCCCAGGGCATCGACCCGGTGGGTGTGCGACGGGCGATCGGGATGGTGTTCCAACGGCCAAACCCGTTCCCCGCGATGTCGATTCGTAACAACGTGGTCGCCGGCCTGCGGCTGCAGGGGGTGCGCAATCGCAGGGTGCTCGACGACACCGCCGAACATTCGCTGCGCGGCGCGAACCTGTGGGACGAGGTCAAGGACCGGTTGGACAAGCCGGGCGGCGGATTGTCCGGGGGCCAGCAGCAGCGGCTGTGCATCGCGCGGGCCATCGCCGTGCAGCCCGATGTGTTGCTGATGGACGAGCCGTGTTCGTCGCTGGACCCCATCTCGACGATGGCGATCGAAGATCTCATCAGCGAGCTGAAGCAGGAGTACACGATCGTCATCGTCACCCACAACATGCAGCAGGCGGCGCGGGTGAGCGATCAGACGGCGTTCTTCAACCTGGAATCGGTGGGAAAGCCCGGTCGGCTGGTGGAAATCGACGAGACCGAGAAGATCTTTTCCAACCCGAGTCAGAAGGGCACCGAGGATTACATCTCGGGGCGGTTCGGCTAGCTAGCGCGAAACGGGTGGCGTCTCGTCGTCGGGCAGGCTGCCGGTTGCCTGGAAGATGACGCGGCGCGCCACCTCGACGGCGTGGTCGGCGAAGCGTTCATAGAACCTGCCCAGCAGTGTCACGTCGACGGCAGCGGCGACGCCGTGTTTCCATTCGCGATCCATCAGCACCGAGAACAAATGCCGGTGCAGATCGTCCATGGCGTCGTCTTCTTCTCGGATCCGGGCGGCTTTCTCCGGGTCGCGGGACAACACTACTTCTTGCGCGCTGTTGCCCAATTCGACTGCGACTCTGCCCATTTCGGCGAAGTACCCGTTGACCTCTTCGGGTAGCGCGTGCTGGGGGTGTCGCCGGCGGGCGATCTTGGCGACGTGTAGAGCAAGCGCGCCCATCCGGTCGATGTCAGCCACCATCTGGATCGCGCTCACGATAGCGCGCAGATCACCGGCGACCGGCGCCTGCAACGCCAGCAGCACAAAAGCGCTCTCCTCGGCGCGCGCGCTGAGCGTCGCAATCTTTTCGTGGTCAGAGATCACCTGTTCGGCCAGCACCAGGTCGGCCTGCAGCAACGCTTGGGTTGCCCGCTCCATGGCCATCCCGGCCAGCCCGCACATCTCACCGAGCCGCTCGGACAGGTCCGTGAGCTGCTCATGGTAGGCGGTCCGCATAGCGCAAGCCTACGTTCTCGCCCGCGGAAAAGAAGGTTAAGGGCAAGTGAAAGGCGGCTACTCGCAGCTGGTGTCGGCGGCGTTGGTGACCGTCAGGTCTTCGGGCAACTTGGTCGGAGCGGCGCTCGAGTTGCGACCGATCTGCACGCTCATCGACGAGCCGCTGGGCGCCGGAGTGGAGACCGAGCTGAAGTCTGGTCCCAGCACCACCTGAACCACCTGGCCCATGCCGGCCACCCGCTCCACCTTGACATTGGTGAACGACGACGCCACCGTGGCGGCGGCCTGCTCATTGCCGGGTGAGAAGAACACGGTCGTGGTCGTCAGCGAATTCGGGTAGTCGTTCGGCGACATGACGTTGAAGCCGTTGCGCTTGAGCTGGTTGGTCGCCGCACTGGCAAGCCCGCTCTGCGCGGTGCCGTTGTACACCTGCACGGTGACGTCTTGCGGAGCCGTCGTGGTCACCTGCTCGGGATGGCTCTCCGGGGCCAGGTTGGTCGGGGGCGGCTTCTTGGTGCTCGGCGGGGTCGTCGTGACGCTGCCCAGGTTCTGGGCGTTCGCGTCGTTTTCGCCGGGCAGCGGGTCATCGTTGATGATGGCCGAGAAAAGCGCCTTCATGTCGCCCGTCCGCGGCGGCTCGTCGCCGTTCTGGTCGGTCACGCCGGTCGGCACGGTGACGAACGTGACGTGCCCGGCCGCCATGTGTTGCAACGACTGACCGAGCTCCACCAGGTTCTCGGTCCTGACGTTGTCGACGTAGCTATTGCCGATGAACATGTTCACGACGTTGTTCAGCTTGTTCGGGTTGAGCAACGTGTCCTCGGAGATCAGCGAACGCAGCAGCGACGACAAGAACAGCTGCTGACGCTTGATTCGCCCGTAGTCACCGTTCACCTCGGTGGTGACCTGGCGGGCTCGCACGTAGTTCAACGCGGTCGGCCCGTCGATGATCTGACGCCCCGCATGTTCCAGGACCGTGCCCAACTCGTAGTCGCGCAGCGGGGTCTTCGTGCACACCTCGACACCGCCGAGGGCCTCGACCATCCGCGCGAATCCGACGAAGTCGATGGCGATGAACCGGTTGATGCTCAAACCGGAGAGCTTCTGGATGACCTTCACCAGACACTTCGGACCGCCGAAGGAGAACGCCGAGTTCAGCTTCGTCTCGGTGTAGACCATGCGGGACCCGGTGATGCCCGTCTTCGGGTCGGTGATGGGACCGTATTTGCCGGTATCGGGGTTCCAGGCTTCGCATTGCATCGGGGTGATAGCCAGGTCACGCGGGAAGGACACCGCCACCACACGCTTGCGGCTCGCCGGGATGTTCACCAGTATCACGGAGTCCGACCGCGCGCCTCCGGCGTCGTCGGCGTCGCCGGCGCCCATGTTGGCGTTGCCCCCGGCGCGCGAGTCCAGGCCCACGACCAAGAAGTTCTCGTCGCCATACTGCCCGCTCGGGTCGACGATGTCGGCCGAATCCGGGTCGAGCGCGCTGACGGTATTGAGGTGGCTGTTCTTCGACGTGCTCCACTGCCATGCGCCGCCGGTGAGGACCAGCGCAAGCACGGCGAACAGTGCCGCCAGCGAGCGCCCGGCCAGCAGCATCGGGTGGTGTCGGCGCGGCTTCGTCCGCTTCGGCTGGGCCGGCGCGAGTGCCATCTCGGCCGGCTCGGCATCGGAATCGAAGTCCAGGGCGTCCCAGCCGTGCTTGTCCCCGTGCTTGTCCCGGGTCAACTCGTCGAGGTTGGGCAGCTCCGAAAGAAGCTGGAACGAGTAGGCCGGGATGACCTGGGTGTCGAGTTGGTCGTCGGCGTCGTCGCTGACGTCGTCGGCAGCATGGGCGCCGACGGGAGCCGCAAGGGCCGCGTCGTCGTCGGACGCGTCCGCGGCGACCCGATGCGGTGTCGGCTGCTGCGGCATGGCCGCACCGAGTTTGGCGATCAGATCAGCGACGCTGACACCGCCCTCGACGTGAGATCCGCCCTTGCCGGAGCGATCGTCGGCAGGCTCAGCCGGCGGCTCGGCGGGCGGCAAGGCGTGCCACCGGTGCAGGCCGCTGTCGTCGGCCGGCATGGAGAACCGCTCCCACGGTGCGGCGCCAGGCGTTGGCTGCGAGTCCTGGGTCATCGGTGTGTCGTCGAGGCCCGATGCGCGCAGACCATCACGAGTGGCGTGATACTCGCCGTCACCCATGTCCTACCGGCCTCCGGAATTCGTTGCGGACGTCAGTGGTGTCCGGGCGCGCAGGTCAGCGCGGGGCCAGCGTGATCAGCTCCGCGCTACCCCGGGGGGGCCGCGCCATGTCTTTAACCGTCGTGAACCCTCGGGCGGCGGGAAAACCCATCCCGCTACCTGATTGCAAAAGGCAAGGTCCACATCGTACTGATTTATCGGCTGAGACGCGATTTCGAGAGCGTCTCGGTTCAGCCACCCGAGTGCATGGCTTCGGCCTCGTCGGCCCCTTCGGCAACCTGGCAATCGTCGGGATCGTTGAGCCAGCCGTCGGGCAGGGCCACGCGGGCGGGTGAACCTTGCCGGCCCCGCGGGCCGGTCGCGGCCGCCGGGAAGGGGACGGTGCGGTCCAACTGGTCCAACAGCCGATCCAGCTCATCGAGGGTTTTGACCAGCGCCAACGCCCGTCGCAAATCCGATCCCGCCGGGAAACCATGCAGGTACCAGCCGATGTGCTTGCGGATATCGCGCATGCCTTTGTCTTCGCCGAAGTGCGCGGCCAGCAGGCTGCCGTGCCGGCGCACGATGTCGGCGACCTCGCCGAGTGTGGGCGGCGTCGGAGTCGGGCTGCCCGTGAACGCGGCCGACAGCTCGGCGAACAGCCAGGGCCGGCCCAGGCAGCCCCGGCCGATCACGACGCCGTCGCATCCGGTGCTGGCCATCATCGCCAGCGCGTCGCTGGCGTCGTAGATATCGCCGTTGCCGAGCACCGGAATGGTCCGTACCTGCTGCTTGAGCTGGGCGATCTGCTCCCAGTCGGCGGTGCCGGAGTAGCGCTGCGCCGCAGTGCGGGCGTGCAGCGCCACCGCGGCGGCACCTTCGCCTTCGGCGATGCGGCCCGCATCCAGATGCGTGTGGTGCGCGTCGTCGATGCCGATACGGAACTTGACGGTCACCGGGATATCGGTGCCCTCCGTGGCGCGCACGGCGGCCGCGACGATCTGCCCGAACAGCCGCCGCTTGAACGGCAGCGCCGCGCCGCCCCCGCGCTTGGTCACCTTGGGCACCGGGCAGCCGAAATTCATGTCGATGTGGTCGGCCAAGCCGTCGTCGGCGATCATCTTGGCCGCTGCGTACGTGGTGTCCGGGTCGACGGTGTAGAGCTGCAACGAGCGTGGCGATTCGTCCGGGGAGAACGTCGTCATGTGCATGGTGACGGGATGGCGCTCGACCAGCGCACGAGCGGTCACCATCTCGCAGACATACAGTCCGCTGACCGTGCCGACCTTGGACTGCTCTAGTTCGCGACACAGCGTCCGGAAGGCGACGTTCGTCACACCGGCCATCGGTGCCAGCACCACCGGGCTGGCCAGCGCGATGGGTCCAATGCGCACCGCTTGGCTACCGCCCGCTCATGGTCAGCTTGCCCGCTGTCTTGTGGAGCTCGAACGCTGTGGTCGTCTTACCCGTGCGGGCTTCCCGTTCGAGTTGGCGTTGCTTGGATATCTCGAACTTGTCGCAGGACGCCTCGAGCTCTTTGATCAGCAACGCCAGGTCGTCACGAAGCGCGCCGGCTTCACCGGTGAAGTCCTCGCGCTCGAAGATGCGCCATTTCTTCAGCACCGGCATCACGACGTCGTCGAGGTGAATGCGGGGGTCGTAGACGCCCCCGACGGCGATCGCAACCGCTTTGCGGCGAAACTCGGGCACCTGGTATCCCGGCATCTGGAAGTTGCGCAGAATCTTGTGCAGCGACTTCATCGCCTGATTGGGCGCAGCCTCGAACCCGGCCTCGCTGACGTCCCGGTAGAAGATCATGTGCAGGTTCTCGTCGTTCGAGATCTTGGCCAGCAGTTGGTCGGCGATCGGCTCGTTGCACGCCTTACCGGTGTTGCGGTGCGAGATGCGGGTGGCCAGTTCCTGGAACGTGACGTAGATGACCGAGTCGAACAGACTCTCAGCGAACAGGTCGTCGCGAACCTGGCTGTTCTGGCCCGGGCTGAAGCCCCGGTTCACCACCTCCATGCGCAGCTTCTCCAACTCGTAAGGGTCGACGGCGCGGGTCACCACCAGGTAGTCGCGCAGCGCGATCCCATGCCGGTTCTCTTCGGCGGTCCACCGGTTTACCCACTGGCCCCAGGCGCCGTCCAGGCCGAAGTTCATTGCGATCTCGCGGTGATACGACGGCAGATTGTCTTCGGTCATCAGGTTCTGCACCATCGCCACCTGGGCAATGTCGGAGAGCTTGCTCTCTTCCGGGTCCCAGTCCTGCCCGCCGAGTGCGTAGAAGTTCTTGCCGTCCGACCACGGGATGTAGTCGTGCGGATTCCAGTTCTTGTGCATGCTCTCGTGCCGGTTCATGTACTTCTCGACGACCGGTTCAAGCTCTTTGAGCAAGTGCAGGTTGGACAAATCGGTAGACATAGCGTCTCCAGTTATCTGTGTCTAAGGGTTGCAGTCATATTATCTGTGTCGATTAGTAGCATCAAGTTTGCACCCGGCGTGCCAGGTCACAGGTTCCCATCGTTACAGCCGGGCGCGCACGAACCCGGCAGCACTCGCCGTTTGCGGCCTAGCCCCGCTCGCGTTGCGGTAGATAGCTGGCAGCGGTGCTGAGCAGCATGTCGACGCAGTAGTCGATGAATTGTTGGCGGCTGGCGCCCAGCTGTCCGTTCAAGTAAGCGGTGAACAAGCCGGTGAGCGCCCCGATCAAGCTGGTGGCAACCAGCTTTTGCAGGGCGGGATCGATGATCCGGGACAACTTGCGCTGCAGCAACTCGATGAAGGTGGGCATCCATTCCGCGCCAGACTGGGTCAGTACCGGTTCGACGGCCGGAGCCAGCAGCAGTACCCGCCCGCGCACCGGGTCGTCGACCATCAGCGCGACGAACTGTTCGACGGCTTCCCGCGGGGTTTTCGCCGACATCAGGGTCGCCATCGCTCGCGTGCAGACGTCGTCGTAGACGGCGCGCACAAACTCCTCGCGGTCGGAGAAGCTTTCGTAGAAGTAGCGCTCGGTCAGACCGGCCTGGCGGCAGGCCGCGCGGACGGTCAGCGCGGGACCGCCCTCGCCGCCCAGCAGTTGGACGCCGGCGGCGATGAGTGTGTCGCGACGTAAGGCGTGGCGATCCTCGAGCGGGACGCCCGACCAGCGGCCCCGCCTTTGACTGGCCTGCACATCGCTCCTAAAGTTAAAGGTCCAAAGTGACAACACGTGTAGTCAGAATTACTGACACCAAGGAACCACTGGTGACCCAAGATACGTCCGCTTCCCGTCCAGTGACCAGCGCTGCGACGGGAGCGGCAGCTCCCTCCGACGATGTGGCCGGCGGTTGTCCGGTCTCGCCGCTGGGTTATGAGGCGCCACCGATCCCGCTGGGCCCGGATTCGCTGACCTGGAAATACTTCGGCGACTGGCGGGGCATCCTGCAGGGTCCGTTCGCGGGATCCATGCAGAACATGCACCCGCAATTGGGTGCGGCTGTCGAGCAACACTCGACCTTCTTCCGGGAGCCCTTGCCGCGGGTTATGCGGTCGCTGTACCCGATCGGCGGCGTCGTCTTCGACGGTGACCGCGCCCCGGCAACGGGTGCGGAGGTGCGCGACTACCACATCAATATCAAGGGCGTCGACGATCAGGGGCGTCGCTACCACGCGCTGAACCCGGACGTCTTCTACTGGGCCCACACCACCTTCTTCATGGGCACCATCCTCGTGGCTGAACGGTTCGGCGGCGGCCTGACCGAAGCGGACAAGCGCCAACTCTTCGACGAACACATCCAGTGGTACCGGATGTACGGCATGAGCATGCGGCCGGTGCCGGAGTCCTGGGAGGAGTTCCAGGTCTACTGGGATCACATGTGCCGCAACGTGTTGGAGGACAACCACGCGACGCGAGCGGTGCTCGACTTGACCGCAGTATCACAAGCTGCCGATCGCGCCATGGCTTCCGGATCGGCTGTGGGCGGCCATGTGCAAGCTGTCCGCGCCGTTCTTCGCTTGGCTGACGGTCGGCCTTTACCACCCGGCCGTCCGCGAACGAATGGGCTATCAATGGTCAAGCCGCGATGAGTGGCTGCACCGGCGCTTCGGCAATCTGGTGCGGGTGATCTTCGCCTTCGTACCGCCCAGGTACCGCAAGCACCCGCGGGCCCGTGCCGGTCTCGACCGCGCCTCCGGGCGCATCCCGGCCGACGCCCCGCTACCGCAGACGCCGGCGCGTAATCTGCCCCCGCTGGACAGGCGAGGCAACCCGATGCACTACTGCCCGAAGTTGTGAGTCGCCACCATCGGGCCTAGTGCGCGTGGCCGTGCACCTCTTCGAGACCGGATTGGTGCACGTGCTCATGGGTGTGCTCGGTCCCGTCGTCGTGTGAGTGCGGGTGCTCGTGTGCGACGTGGTCGTGCTCGTGCGTGGTGTGCGCATGTGAGTGCGCCACGCCTCCGTGCTCGTGTTCGTGCCCGTGCGGCGCATCGTGGGTGTGTTGCTCAGTCATTTTCATTCCTTCGGGTGACAGATCTTATATGAAAAGTCTTGCGCTTCAGCTTGATTCGACTGCCTGCAGCCCGCCGTCGCCACGGTGATGACGGGGAACTCCGGGCCCGGCGTGCTCGGCGTTGAAGACGGCGTCAATGACGAGTTGGCGCACGTGATCGTTCTCCAGGCTGTAGAAGATCGTGGTGCCGTCCCGGCGGGTGCGCACCAGCCGCGCCATCCGCAGCTTCGCCAGGTGCTGGGAGACCGACGGCGCCGGTTTGCCCACGTGCTCGGCGAGTTCGTTGACCGACATCTCGTGGCTTGCCAGCGACCACAGCACCTGCACGCGGGTGGCATCGGCCAGCATCCGGAACACCTCGACGACCAGGCCGACCTGATCGTCTGGCAGCCCGCCTCGACTACTATCTGCATGCATACGCAGATAGTAGTTCAACGGTGCGGCGGGCTGTCAAGGGCCGTACTGGTTCGCGGGTATCAGCCGGTTGGCAGGACCGTCGCCGTCCGCTCGCCGCCGTTGCGCTCCCGCCAGGACCGGTACACGTCCACCGCGGAGTCGCGCGGGTCGTAGCGCATGGGCAGGCGGCGGTGTTGCCAATCCTTGGCGAACTCGTCGTAGAAGGTGGCGAGCTCGAAGTACTTGCGGTCGTCGACGTAGTACGGCTCATAGGAGTCGCGCGCCGTCAGAAAGACGACCTCGTCGGGCGAGCAGTAGTACAGCGACCCCAGGCACATCGGGCACGGATGGGCCAGCACATAGATGGTGGTACCGATCAGGTGCTCGGTGCCGAGTTTGGTGCAGGCCGCGCGAATGGCGAGGATCTCCGCGTGCGCGGTCGGGTCATTGGTCTGTGCGACCTTGTTGGCACTCTCGGCCAGGACCTCGCCGTTCTTGACGATCACCGTGGCGAACGGGCGGCCGCCCTCGGCGACGTTCTGGCGGGCCAGGTCGATGGTGCGCTGCGCAAAGTCGGTCACAGCTGTGATACTAACTAGACTGTCTATATTTATGGTCACGCCCGGATGGGGGAGCAGCATGGCGCGCACCGATCGTGATAGCTGGGATCTGGCGACGAGTGTCGGTGCGACGGCGACCATGGTCGCCGCGCAACGCGCGCTGGCCACCGACCACGCATATATCGACGACCCTTACGCCGCCCCACTGGTGCGTGCCACCGGATACGACGTCTACACCCGACTGGTGGACGGGAAGATTCCCGCCGGCGGCGACTCCGAGTTCGATCCCGAGCGCATGGCCAGGGGCATGGCCTGCCGCACCAGGTTCTACGACCACTACTTCCTTGCGGCGACCCAGGGCGGGATCGGCCAGGCGGTCATCCTCGCCTCCGGTCTGGATGCGCGCGCCTACCGCCTGCCGTGGCCGGCCGGCACGGTCGTCTACGAGGTCGACATGCCGGAGGTGATCGAGTTCAAGACGTCGACGCTGAGCGGCCTGGGCGCCGAACCGACCGCCGAGCGGCGGACCGTCGCCGTCGATTTGCGCGACGACTGGGCCACGGCACTGCAGGCAGCGGGATTCGACCCGAAGGCGCCCTCGGTGTGGAGCGCCGAGGGATTGCTCGTCTACCTGCCCGACGATGCGCAGGACGCGCTGTTCGACAACATCACCGCGCTCAGTGTCCCCGGCAGCCAGCTGGCTTTTGAATTTGTGCCCGACACAACGGTTTTCGCGGATCCGCGGTGGCGCAGCCATCACGACCGGATGAGCGAGCTCGGTTTCGACATCGACTTCAACGAACTCGTCTACCACAGCCAGCGGGGCCACCCCGTCGACTATCTGTCCCACGCCGGCTGGCACACCACGCCTCGTACGGTCAAGGAGTTGCACGAGGCCAACGGCTTCGCCTATCCCGACGACGAACTCGCGCTCGCCTTCGGCGATGTGAGCTACACCAGCGCGGTGCTCGCGCGATAGGGCGCCTACTGGCGCAGCAGCTCGTCCTTCAGGCGGGACGTGATCATCTCCTGGAACACCGCCTGCGCCGGACCGTACAGATCCCCGTAGGTCTGCAGCAGGGCGTCCCGGTTGTATTCGGGAATGGAGCCGGCGGGCGGCGTCCAGAAGCTGTCGATATCCAACAGGAAGAACGGGCCGGCTTGGACCGGCGTGACGCGGCGCAGGTGGTAATTCGCATCAAGCGCCTGGCCGACGCCGGGTCCGTAGCGCACGATCAGCGATTTGCCCGGTTGCGCCTCCCGATAGACCGCAGCCCCCTGCCACTCGGTCAGGAACAGCCCACCGGGCGTGATGCGTTGCGGCCCGAGCAGCGGCTCGTCGATCCAGTTGCTCCACTCGACGCGGCCGTCCACGCCCGCCGGGACCCGCAGCTCGAGGACATAGCGAAGGCCGATGCGCTCGACCCCAACGATTGACGACACCTGCGCGCGGGCATCCACGACCTTCATGACGATCTCGCGGAAGGCTTCGAAGTTGGAGTACGCGGTGGTCTCGAGGACGATCGCCTGGTTCTTCAGCGAGGCGGCGGTCGTGTTGTCGCGGTTGACGTAGCGCACGAAGCGGTCCGCCGTCGGGGCCGGTTGCCCGGACGCCGTCATACCCCAAGCGACGTCCTGCGCCTGGCGCTCAATAGGCAGGGTGTCGACGAGCAGCTGCTTGAGCTCGCGGGTCGCCGATTCGGTGAGGGCATCGGTGGCCGGGTGACGAATCTCCATCGTGACCAGGGCGACAGGTGCATTGGGGGAGGCGGCTGCGTCATTCATCCCGGTGAGCATAACCAAGCCGTCACGCCGAAAAACTGGAACCCGTGTGATCGGCTGTAACAGACCGTTTTCGGTGCACCCGGAATTGCCTGATTCGGGACTCGTCATCCTGCTATGGGGTGTCTTCCCATGACGGTGACCCGGACTCCGTAGCGCGGTGTGTTGGCGAGTCGTGAGGCTGTTGCGCCTGGTGCTCCGCCTGCCATGCCTGGTGCGCCTGCCATGCCGGGCCCCTCGGTGGCAGGGGGCGCGGCCAGGGGAGTGGTGCCCGATAGTGCCGAATGGGTGCGCCAGCGGGTGGGGCCCAGCTCGGTGGCGTGGACAGCCCCCCGATCGAATTCGCCCCGCCCGCCGTTGCGGTCACTCCGCTCAGGGACGGAACGCCTAGCGACGCCATGCCGGGGGAGGCGATGCCGCCGCCGGTTTGTGCGGCCGCGGCCAGTGCCGAGCCGGCTTCGCCGGCCGCGGCGTCAGCTGCCGCGGGGGCGGCCGAGGCCGCAGAGCCGGCCATCTGTCCCAGGGTCCCGGTGGTGGCGATCACGGTTTGCTCGACTTCGGCGATGGCGTTGACGGGTCCCTCGAGCTGGTTGGCGAAGTCGAGCATCGTGTAGCTGGAGGGGAACAGCTGCGGCAACCCGAGGCTCTGCGGGAGCTGCTGCAGCGCGTCGAACAGGTGCGAAATCCCGCCGGCAGCGGCGTTGGCCTGGACGCCCGACACCGCGCCGGTCTGGCCGGCCAGCCCGCCGGGGTTGGTGATCTGGGGTGGGGCGGCGAACGGGGTCAGCTGGGACGCCGCCGCGGCCCCGACCGCGTAGCCCAACATCGCGGCGGCGTCCTGGGCCCACATCTCGGCGTAGCGGACCTGGTTGGCCGCGATC
>CAVTLW010000048.1:0-113000 GCA_963735655.1 uncultured Actinomycetota bacterium | reverse complement strand
CTCATCGGAGCTTCGGGCGGGTTACCCAGCGCGGTGCTGGCAGCGTCACCCACCGCCTCGCCACTGCCTGAGCTGGTCAGGCCCAGGAAGGGGGCCAGCGTGTTGCTTGGCATGTAGAACCCGGACGAAAAGATCGTGTTCCAGATATTCGCGTTCAACAGCTGCCCGAATGCGGTGTCTTGCCCGCTGACCATGTTCAGCAGGCCGTTGACGCCTGCGGTGTCACCCGCTGACCCCGCAGCGAACGGATTCCACCCGCCGGCAGGCCCTCCCATAGGCGATGCCAGTCCTTGCAGCGCGTTGGGGACGCGGAGACCAGCTGTGCCAGCGCACCGGGGCTGGTGGTCTGCTGCGGCTGCGTGAACGTGCTCAGTTGGGTAGCGGCCGCCGACGAGCTGGCGTAGCAGTACATCGCGCCGGCGTCCTGGGCCCACATTTCGGCGTACTGAGCCTCGGTGGCCGCAATCGCAGGGGTGTTCTGGCCCAAGACGTTGGTGGCGATCAGCGCCATCAACTGGGCACGGTTCTCGGCGATCATCGCCGGGGGAACCGTTGCGGCGAAAGCTATTTCGTAGGCTCCCGCGGCGGCCTCGGCCTTGGCGGCGGTCTCCTCGGCCTGGGCCGCGGTGATGTTCATCCACGAGACATAGGGCGCGGCTGCAGCGGCCATCGACGCCGACGCCGGGCCGTACCACTCCTCACCGGTCAGCGCCGTCAGCACCGAGCCGTAAGACAGTGCGGTGGCGCGCATTTCGGCGGCCAGCCCGTTCCACGCCGATGCCGCGGCCAGCATCGGGCCGGTGCCTGCGCCCGAATACATACGCGCGGAGTTGATTTCGGGCGGCAGCGCGGCAAAGTCCAGTGCAGCGGTCATGGTGATTTCCCCTCTTCAGCTCGCTGCGATCGTGTTGGTGTCCGGACTCAGCCGTCGACGTGTGCACGCCGCAGCTAAATCTGCCTCGCGCGTCATTGCAGACGACTCGGCTAAGTCCTGCCGGGAAGCGATCCAACCCGAGCCGGGAGCCATTTCTCGCAGGTGCTGTCCGCTCAAGCCCGCGAAGGCGGTACGGGCGAGCTCAGATCCTGCAGAAAGGGCAGTTCAGACGGTGAAAACGGCACCGGAGTGGGATCGGATGGAAGATCTCGGATACGGACTATCGTCGAGACTCATTCCGCTCACCTCCTCGGGGCCAGGGCATACGGGGATGCCAGTCAAGCGCACACATAGATGAGAACCCAGCAATAACTGGGAACGGCACCTCTCTCGTCAGAGCTTTGGCACCACACGGCGTATCCAGCAGCTGAAGCCGGAAGCCACTTGGGCTCAACCCTTAAGCCGGGAAGAGCTGTCCTGACCCTGGGCGTCTTTCGACGTTCGAGGTCAGTGGCCTATGTCCGTGCAGACGCCTCACCTAGCGAGGTGCATGCGAAACCCATGGTGACACTCGTCATGATCGGAGTCAACCTAACTAGCAACACGCTGGAAACGCGTCGCATCGATGCAACAGGCTCACCCGGCGGCCGGCGGGCGCGCCATGATGGTGGGCCGGAATCCGTACCGAGGGCCATGGGCGAAGCTACCCGCGGCGCCAGGGGCAGGCATTCCCGGCACACCCGGCATGCCGCCCGCGGCGTTCGGGACGGGGGCGCTGCTGGTCCAGCCACCCCCTGGAAGTGCGGTACCGGCGTGGTTGGCCACCGAGGTCGCCGCCGTCCAGGCCTGCGGCACAGACAATCGCCCGACCAACGCCGCCTGGCTGGTGCCGCCCGAAATCCCGCCCACGCCAGAAGGCATGACGGCAGACGCGGTCCCCAGGCCGTCGGCGCCGAACGGCGTCGTCAGTCCTGCGGCGCCGGCGATAGGCGTCCACAACGCGTTCCCGGAGCCCGAACCCATGGGTGGGAGTGCGGTGGCATCTGGCGCTGCGGCGACTGCCACCGCGTTGATATCGGCCATCCCCGCGGTGACGGCCGGCTCGATGACGGCGGGGCTCACGTAGCCCGCCGACACGAATCCGTTCGCGAACGAGGAATTCAAGAAGGTCCCAATGGCGTTCCCGTCGGCGCCGTCCAGGAAATTCAGGATGGCATCGAGGAATCCCAGGCCCGGAATGGAAGCAGCTGGGTTAGCCGCCGCCACTGGTGATGAAAGGCCTTGCAGCGCAGTCGGTATGGCCGATATCAATTGCTGGATCTGCTGGCTGCCGGTGCCAGCCGCTGTGCTCATGACCTGCGACATCGTCGATGCCTGACCGGCTATCCCGGCCGGGTTGGCGATCTGCTCGGGTTGGTCGAACGGAAGCAGGTTCGACGCCGTCGCAGAGCTACCGGCATAGCCGTACATCGCCGCGGCATCCTGGGCCCACATCTCGCCGTATTGAGCTTCGGCGGCCGCGATCGCGGCGGTGTTTTGGCCAAGGACGTTGGTCGCAACCAACGCCGCGAGCAGAGCCCTGTTGGCCGCGATCTCCGCGGGATGCACAGTCATGGCATATGCGGCCTCATACGCACCGGCCGCCGCCGCCGCCTGAGCGGACGTCTGCTCGGCCTGCGCCCCCGTCATGGTGATCCACTGGACGTAGGGTGCGGCGGCGGCAGCCATCGATGCCGACGCCGGCCCTGTCCAGCCATCGCTGGTCAGCCCGGAAATCACCGACTCGTACAAGGCTGCCGTCGAACCCAGTTCCGCGGCCAGCCCGGCCCAGGCCGTCGCGGCAGCCAGCATCGGCGCCGATCCCGGCCCGGCGTACATGCGAGCGGAGTTGACTTCCGGTGGTAATGCTCCGAAATCCATCGCCAACACCCCCTCAACCGGCCGTGGCAGCGTTGGCGGCGGCCGCGTTCGGACAAGCGCCGAGCACCAGACGGGCAATCGGCACTTCATGAGCGGCCATGGCTGGGCCAACCCTGGCTCGGTCACCGGCCGCGAGGGCCGGCGATTCTTGTTGTGTCACAACGCAAGACATCGGATTTCTCCTTAAAACGGATAGTCCGACCCAGCTACGGGGCCCTCAGCAGCGGTGATGATTCTCAGGATGCTGCCCATCGCGCGTGCGCCTTGGCGCTGCGTGCTTGACGGTAGTCGGTGCCGGTCGTTCAGACGGCGGTAAGAGCGCCGCGACCGGATCGGAAAAGAAACGGTCATCGTTTTCGTAGAGTCGGTGTCAAGTCGGCCAGCCCGCCCCACCTCCCGTCACGGCCAGGGCACCTACGGGTGTGCCGCCGTGGTTGCACGGAGTGGGACACGGAGTGAGACCCAGATTGCCACAGGGCCACCCGGCGAAATTTGCCAGGCGTGGGCACAGCGGTCGTCCGAGCGTGAGCATGACATAGCGTATCCGGCCGGACCGGCGACCGAAGCGAGTTGGGCGCAACCCATAGTAAGGCCAGATTTGTGCCGAGCCTGAGCGCCTTGCGACGATCGACGTCCATCCCCTTCGCAATGCCGATTTACCTGCTGGAAACATCACCTGACGAGGCAGTTTTCTGCGTCATGGTGGCACCAGGACCAGCGCGGGGTCAACGCGACTCGCGCGGCGTGTGGCGAATTAAACAGTCCTCATAGAATTCGCGGGTTCGCGGCTACCCTGCCGAGAGATCGCGGGGTTCGCCAAGCGGCGTTCCGGCCAACCGAGAGTGTTAGCTGCCGGGCCGCACAGCGGGTAGGCGGAGCCGGCTAGGTGCTCTTCTTCTCCGCGACCGCGGCGCTCAGACCTTCGGCAAGGTCCGTGCTCGTCAACTCTTTGAACCGAAGCAATTGATCGGAGCTGAATTCGTTGACGTCGCTGGCCAGCACCGCGTCGAGGTCCTCGTCGTCGAGGCGGAAACTGCGGTGGTCGCGCGCCTTTTCCACCACGTTGCGAACGAAGCCGGCGTTGCCGAGCGTGTCGATGCCGCGGATCACATCTCCGTCTTCGGATATGGTCTCGTCGAGGTAGAACCTGGTGTACGCCGGCAACAATACCTCGGCGCTTTCCGGGGTGATCAGGTCTTCGTTCTCCGTGCCCATCAACTGGGTCAGCGCGATCAGCTCTTCCGGCGTGTAGCTGAAGAACTCGATGACCGTCGAAAAGCGCCGTCGCAGACCCTGATTCACCTCGAGCATCTTTTCCATCGCCTTGGCATAACCGGCGCCGAATACCACCAGCTCGTCGCGATGGTTCTCCATGTAGAGCAGCAGCGTGTTGATGATCGCGTTGCCGTACGGGTCGCCCTGGGTGTAGCCCGTTTCGTGCAGCGTGTGCATCTCGTCGAAGAAGACCGCCCCGCCCAACGCCTCCTCGAGCATCTCCTCGGTGTTCTTCTCCGCGTCGGCCATGTAGCGCCCCAGCAGCTTGGTGCGGCTCGTCTCCACCACCAGCGGCTTGCGGAGCACGGTCAGCCCGCACAACTGCTTGCTGAAGGCGCGCGCCACCGACGTCTTACCCGTTCCGGGCGGACCCAGCAGCAGCATATGGCGGGAGGTCACCGGCACCGGCAGCCCCATCTTCGCGCGGGCGAGGTTCACCTTCGTCGTCGACTTGATGAGTTTGATTTCCCGCTTGGCCCGCTCCATCCCGAGCATCGCGTTGAGCTCGGCGTCCCCTTCGGCCAGATACTTCGCCGCCGACTCTGCGTGGCGGGCGGCCTCGGTCTGCGCGCGGGTCGGGGCGGTGTCGGCATCCCACGGATCCGTGCGTGCCTCGATCGTCTCCGGGTCGGTGAGCACCAGCCGAAAGTTGGGGTTGTCCAACGCTTCACGGGCCGGGGTGAACTTCGGATCCCGCGAATACACCCGGCGCAACAGCTCGACGGCCTCTTCTTCGCGGCCGACGTGGCGCAAGCACATGCCTTGGGTGTACAACGCGATGTTGGCCGCGCCGGGCACCCGGTCCCCCTCGACGGCTTCCTGGCCGCGCCGGTAGGCCTCCTCGAAGACCCCGAGCGATGCCAGCGCCGTGGTGGCCATCGCCGCGCCGGCGGCCTTCAGCTCGGGATGACGCCAGGGTGTGCCCTCGGGAAATTGCACCAGCACGTCCGGCCAGCGCCCGGTGCGGAAGTACAGCACGCCACGGACGTAGTTGACCAGCTCCTGATCGAACGGATGGCGGGGTTCGACGTTGTCGAGCAGCTTTGCCGCTTCTTCATAGCGCTTCGCCTCGGCGAGGACGGCCGCGTACGCGCAGGCCAATGACTCCACGCTGGTGACCGCCAGTCGTAGGAACAACCCGTCGGAGACTTCGGGACGAAACTGCAGGTCCGTGACGCCTAGGCGACGGGTCTCCCAACCGAACTGTCGGACCGCCGCCCACGCGCCGGAGAGTACGTCGAGACTTTGGTCACCGGCCAGCACCCGAGCCAGCCAGGCATCGCACATCGCAGGATCGAGACTGGTCGCCGTGGTGAACATCTGCGCCGCCACCTGCGGATTGTGGCTGGGCTGTAGTCCGTTTACAGAGATTCCGGACGCCAGGAGTCCGGCGACCATCGCATTGCGGGCGTCTTCGGCGGTTGACTGTGGGCGTGTCATTGCCCTGCAGGCAAGCTCGCTGAGCTCTCCTGCACCTGGCCAACCGGCAGCGACAGCTCATCGTGGTCGCGTAGTTCGCGGCCGGGCACCACCAGTGCCGGGCGGATCGCCGGGGCGGGCATGCTGGCGCGCACGGCAGCCAACTGGCGACCGGTGAGCCGATTGAGCCCGGCCGAAATCTCCCGAGGCAGACGGTCGCCGCTGTGATAGCGCACCCACGCCGATACCTGCGGCCGTCCACCACGCGTGGTGAGCTTGACCGTGATCACCGTCGCCCCCACCTCAGCCGCTTCGGCCGACCACAACTCCGCCAGCGTCTCCGAGGTGATATCCGCCGGCGTCAGCCAGAAGCTCGTGACAAACCCGTTGAAATGCTTGAGGAATCGCCATCCGGGCCGGCTCCACGTCGGCTCGAGATCGGCCAGCACAGCCTTGTCGACCTCGGCCACCTCCGCGGCGGTCAACGGTCGGGCCGCACAACTCTGCCCGTCCAGATCTTGTGCGAACCGCTCAGTGGCCGCCACCAAGGTCGCCGCCAACGAATCCCGAGTGGCCACCGCGGCCACGTTGCGCTGGGGGTTCATCCGCAACACCAACCACGTGCTGCGTCGGGCCGGAGCAGGACCATCGTCGCCGACGACTCCCCACTCCTCAGGGCCCCACTCCTCGAGCGCCGACAACTCCGCGGCATTGCCTCCACCGCGCGTCTTTACGGATACGATGTCGATGCCGTCGAGGTGAATATCGAACTGCCGCAAGCCTTCTGCCGCCGACTGGACGGACACCGCCGCCGACGCCGGCGTCCAATGCCGATGACGCGCATGCGGGTCGCCCTCTCCGCCGTCGACCGCGATGACCGTGACCAGCCGGCCCTGATACTCCCGCACCCCGACCGGGTCACGCCCGTAGCGGCGCTGATAGTCGATCGCCGGCGTGCACCCGGCGCCCAGCGCCGTTCCAGGATCTGCCGACCAATCCCACAACCACGCGGCCAATGCCGAAACCACCGTGATGCCGTGATAGCTGACCACCGAGAGCAGCGTCACGACGACCGCCAGACCGACCCCGACCCACCAGGCCACCCGGTGATCGCCCTGCCACGACTCCGGGCAGTGACTGGCCACCACCAAGATCAACAAATCGACCAAGAACACCGCGGTCACCCGCGGCCATGACAGTGCCAATCCCAAACTGCGCTGAGCTTTCATCGCTGCTTCCGTGATCGCCGCATCAAAGTAGACGTACCGAACACCGCTCCGGCGATCAGTAACGCCCCGGTCAGCCCTCCGGCTGCCACCCAAACTGGCACCATATTACGGGCCCGCGCCGGCGTGGGCAGCTGTAATGGTGCCGACAGCTGCTTCGGCGGCTTTGCCGGGCCTTCGGGTACATCCCAAGTGAGTGCCGCCACCGGGTCGACGACGCCGTAGCCGACCTGGTTGTCAACGCCGCGGGCCGGTGGCCGGGCCGTGCGGATCAGCCGATTGACGACTTGGTATGCCGATAGCTGGGGGTATTTGGCGCGCACCAGCGCGGCCACCCCCGACACGATCGCGGTCGAAAAACTCGTGCCCGCCGGAACGAGCAGCGAATTGTCCGGGCCGTCGATCGCATTGATCACACCGTCGTCGCGGGGTGAGAGTCCCACCACGTCAGTGCCCGGTGCGGCGATCGACACCCACGGCCCCGCGATACTCATCTGGCTCAGCGGCTGACCGGTGGCGTCGACCGCCCCGACCGTCAGCACGTAGTCGCTGAACCAGGACGGCGTCACCACGGTGGTGACAGCGCTCCAGTCGCGCGGATCGTTGGGCTGAAGGGGATCGAAGTTCGGGTTCTGCTTGCAGTCCTTTTTGCTGCTGTCGCCGGCAGCGGCCACGATGACAGCGTTCTTGTCGACCGCGGCGTAGCGCACCGCCGCACCCAGGACACGCTGATCGATGACGTTGCGCGCGCTCATGCATTCCACGTCGGAGATGTTGATCACCGAAGCTCCCATGTTGGCAGCGTGGACGATCGCGCGCGCCAGTGTCTGGACGTTGTCGACCTTGGCCGCCGTCTGCGGATCTTCGTCGCCGGTGTAGGCGTCCTTGAGGCCGAACGCCTGGCTGGACTGGCGGATCGAGATGATGTCGACATCCGGGGCGATACCGCTGAAAGCGTCCGGGCCCGCGTTCGGCGAGGCGGGTGCCGGTGCCGGTGCGGGCCTTGCAGGAGCGGGTGACGGTGACGGTGCCGGGTCAAGCGGGCGCGGGTGGTCCACCTTGACCACATGTCCCCCGCCGGAGTAGCCGGGAATCGTCACGGTGCCGCCGCCATGGTTGGCCGACGGGGCCTGTCCGGCCGGCCCGGGCGGTGGCCCTGGTGCCGCCGGTGGTGACGGTGTTGCACCCGGCGGCCCTGGCTGACTGGCGTCCGGCGGCGGAGCCGGGACCATCGTCACAGTCTGCGGCAGTGGCGACAGGGTCACCGTCTGCGGCGGTGGCGCTTTCGGGGGCGGCTCCGTGGTGGGAATCGTGACCGGCCTGCGCGGCGCCGCCGGTGGCGGTACCGCACCGCTGGCCGGAGCCGCGCCGATCATCGACGCCACGATGGTGCCGTGGGCGTCGCAGTCCGACAAACCGTCGCCACCGGCCATCACGTAGTCGCCGCCGGGGATCAGGTGCGGGAACCTGGGATGCGGGCTCACGCCGGTGTCGATCACGGCGACCTTCACCCCGGCCCCGCGGCCGAACGACCATGCCTCCTGCAGGTTCAGCATTTCCATGTACTTCGGCTGCAGCCGAAAGTCGGTGCCGGGCAAGACCCCGACCTCGGTGCAATAGGAGTTCTGCTTCATCGGCGCCACCGGACCGGGCGGACTGTCAGGCGGCACCGCGGCCGGATCAATCGTCGGCGGCGAAATCGCATACGCCGGCGGCAACCCGACTAGAGCACCGGAGGTAAGCAGGATTGCGGCGACGGTCGCTCGTGCGGCGCGACCGCTCCACAGCCCGTTACCGGTACCTGATAGCCGCATATACATCCATCAACCAGAACGCCAGCGGGAAGATCGGCATGAGGCAGAGGTATTCGATCAACTCCACAAACTTGCGGAACAACGGGCTGTAGACGGTGTTGGGCACCACCGCGGCGGCGGTCATGCCCGCTGCCGGCAACAACACCAGGATTCCCGCTCCGATCGACACCGACAGTGGCGAATTCAGCACCAGTACATACCGCGTGACCACCGCAGCGATCGTGAGCACGGCCGTCCCGGCCAAAGTGATGGCCTGCCAGCGGTCCACATACGAGCGCCCGCGCAACAGGATGAACCCTGAGATGAATCCGGCCAGGATCAGCGGCAACCAGCGCTGCGAGGTGTGCGGGTTGCACAGGGCGGTCACGCACACCACCACCAGGATGCCGATGCCCGCCAGCAATCCCGTCAGGAACGACCGTGCGCGTTCGGCTTGCAGCAGCACATCACGGACCGACGCCGGTCCCTCCAGGGTGGCGGGAGCACCCTCGGTCTTCACCACCGTGGTCGGCAGGTCGGGCCGTGCCTCGAAAACCCACCGGCTGGTGGCGGACGGGAACACTGGCAGCCGGATACCGGCCAGCCGGCGCGACAGCGCGGGTGCGGCGTGGTATCCGAACACGCAGGCCAGCACGGTGCAGGCCAGCAGCGTCACCGCGCTGGCGGCCGCAACCATGCGTGCCAGGCTGGCAATCGTCGCGACCGCGGTGATGGTGATGATCGCGGTGTAGAGCCCAAGGCGGCGACCGGTGAACCGCAGGGCTAGCACCGCGACGACAGTGAGCACACCGAAGCCCAAGACCGCTTGCGGAGACCCCACCGGCCCGGGCGGTGCTGCCGCGGCCGCCACCGACAGCGGTGCGAGCGTGCTCACCAGGATGGTGTCGCCGACCCGGCGGTCCTGATCGCTCCTGGCCCGCATCAACAGCATGACGGCCACCGCCAGCGACAGCACACCGATCACCGCGGCGAAGATGGTCGGCAACCACGAGTTGTGGTGCCAACGCCACCAGCCGAGCAACCCCGAGGCCAGGGTCACCCCGATCGCCACCATCGACGCGCCGACCTGGACCGCGACCACCGGGTCGATCGCGGCGAAGCGCTTGCTCAGATCTGACGAAACCGCGGTGGAGATGTGCTCGATGACTTGCGAGCGGTGTTCGGTGTCCGCGATGAAGCGGATCCACAGACGGTCGCCGTCGTAGATGTCTTGTTCGGTCAGCGACTGGGTGGCGCGTAACGGCGTGCCATCGACCAGACACAGTGACCACCTACCGCGCCCGGTGGCCTCCAGCTGAGTCTCCCCCAGCTCTCGCAACCGGCTGTTGACCACCTTCAGCAACGGGTCGGTCATTACCGAGACCGGCGCGTTGGCATCCAGCAGCACGCCGATCTGGACGCCCTCGCCGGCCATGATGCCGACCACGACAGCCCGGGGCTGCGAGATTGCCTCAATGTCAGCCTGCGGCGCGTCAGCTACTGCAGTCATTTTCCTGCACCCCCTGCCATCTCAGACGAGTAACCCTGTACTTTCAGCCGCGCGAGGCGTTCGTTCGCCCGACCCACCGTGGCGCCGTGCCCACCGGGGAGGTACGACTCGACTAATTCCGAATTCATCTGCCTGCCTCGCGATTAATAGTTGTGATCACACTGCTTCTTCAGCTTGCAGCTGATTCTAGAGCAGTTTGCCGGTTCCGCATCTCGACCGCTTTATTTACCCAATAAACTTGCGTCACTTCGTATTTTGCGTCCTGTTGTCAGACCCTGCTATGCGTTTTCCACTCGCCGTACGGCAGCGTATCCAAAACCGTCTTCACACCTACTTGCACCAGCTGCGGGGTGGCCGGACAAATAGCAAGCCACGCCTCGCCCGAGCCCGCAGTTCGTGCCTGTTGGTAAAGCGCGATGCGCCCACCGGACCCGTCCTTCAGGGACAGCACCGAAGCGCTGGGACCCTTCGCATCATCCCGGTACTGGCGCGCGTAGACCGCGACCTCGGCCGCTGGATCCGACAGCGCTTGGCCCAGGGCGGCGACCGTCGAGGCGCTGATGCCCATTCGCCGCAGGTCGCCACCGGAGAACACATTGAAGGACGACTCCTGCCATGCCTTGGTCGCTTCCAGCATGTCCTCCATCGGCACGTTGACCGCGTTGATCGCGGCCGGGTCGGCGTGGTGAATGGACTCCAATCCGTCGATCACCAGTGCCGCAATCGATGCGCTGTCGGTGACCGCGACGTCGTCGACGGTGATGTCGTTGCCTACCCGGACCGCTGACACCCAGTGTTGCCCGCGGCGTGCCAGTACCACCCGGAACTCGTTCTCCGGGATGTCGCGCGAGCCGGGTGGCTGGTCTTCGCCTTCGACCACCCCGTACAGCAACTTGCCGCGCGACAGCAATGCGACGACCTCGAGGTCAGGCGCGGCGAGCACCTTCATACGCGCAGCCACCTGCTCATTGACTTCGTCGTCGACGACGATGCCCTGCTCGCGCATGACCGCCATGCCCGGGTGCTCGTTCAGCCAATCGTTGTTGTCGGTGGACACGTAAGGCCGGCACCGCAACTCGGGCGCGACGTGCCGAATGTCCAGGAGCGCTTGAAGCATCCAGAAGCCGTCGACGTTCACCGTGATATCGGTGCGGGCGGTCTGCTGGTCCATCAATACCCCTCAAATAATCGACAGTTAGTTAAGACTGCAGGACAGCGCAGCACACCCTACCTGCTGGTGTGCTGCCGCGCCTGAAGTCGGTTTTAGGCCCAGCTTGAGCCGACGGCACTGTCGGTGCTCGCCATGTTGCTGCCGGCGGACTGCACCTTCGAGCCGTGACTGTTGGCCTGCTCGTAGATCACCTGGAAGTTACGACCCAACTGGGTGATGAACTCCTGGCAGGCCACCGAACCGGCGCCGCCCCAGAAGTCACCAGCAGCCAGCACATCGCGAACGATGGCCTGGTGCTCGGCCTCCAACGACGCGGCCTGGGCGCGGATCAGTGCGCCGTGGGCGTCCACATCGCCGAACTGGTAGTTAATCGACATATCGGTGTTCTCCTAACGTAGGAAGCGTACGCAGCCGCGGCTGTGAGCGCTAGCTGCTGAGGGCCTGCTGCGAACCCTGCTCTTGAACCTCGTAGTTGTTGGCGTCACGGACCAGGCCGTCGCGCACACCGTGCAGCATGTTCACGATGTTGGTGAACGCCTGATTCATCTGACCCATCGTGTCGTACGAGGTCGCCTGCGCGGTGCCGCTCCAGCCCGCACCCGCGATGTTCTGCGAGGAAGCCCACATGCGACGAGCCTCGTCGGACACCGTCTGAGCGTGAGTCTCAAAACGACCAGCCATGGCCCGCATTGCGTGCGGGTCGGTCATAAAACGTGTTGCCATGCTTTTCCTGTCTCCTCTGGTTCCTTGGTTACTTGGTCACTCAGGCTGTTGACAGCCTATTTGTGGTGCTGGCCGGGTCGATTACGTGCTCGCGCCCGTCGACCCGAAGACACGCGACGCGTGTCCCCGTGCGGTCAAGGGCCGGGCGTTGTAACTGACGGGGCGTCTGCTCAGGACCGTTAGCCGGCCGCCGCGGCATTCGCGGCCTCGGTCGCCGCGTACGAGCCCGAACTGGTTGTCAGGGTGTTCACGAACATCTCGTGGATTGCCGCAGCCTGAGCGCTAACGGCCTGGTACATCTGCGCGTGCGCGGCGAACTGCGCAGCTGTCAACGCTGACACCTCATCGGCTGCCGCAGGCACTACCCCTGTTGTCGGGGCAGCTGCGGCAGCATTCTGGGCGTTCATCGCCGAACCGATGCCCTGCAAGCTTCCGGCCGCCGCCGCCAAAGCTTCCGGTTGTGTAGTCACGAACGACATGCTGTTACCTCCCTTGAATCATCCCAGCAACCGCTCTCTCGAAGGAGAGAGTAGATGACTGCTTTGCACCAGGTTGCCTTCACCACCAGCTGTTCACACTTGTTCACGAGCTGCTACGGCGAGTTCACCTGTGGTAACGCCACAGTAACAGCGACGGAGGCCGTTGTTGGCGGACTCAGCACAGTCACAGCTAACTAAGTGAACAAATCGCCGTTTTCAGCTGAAATTGATGCATTGAGCAGCGCATTTCTGAGTCATCCACAGGGCCGCCGACGGCTTCTCGCGGCACGCACAGCGACGCAGAGAAGCGGCGCCGTCGATCCGCCCGGCCCGCACTGCCGTCAGGCGTTGCCGGGGCTCGTTTCCTCGGGCCGGTACTGCGGGCAATACACGTCGATGGCCGCGCCGACGAAGTACCGCCGCAGTGATAGCCGGCATGGAACTGCTGTGTCAGCACGTCGTACGCCACCTCGTGTCGGCATGAGCGGTCGAGATGGCTCCCAGCGGTGCAAGCAAGGCAACCACCAGGAAAAGGAAGCGCTTCACCACGTTTGCTTCCTCCCTTCAATTGAGATTCCAGGATTCGCGTGCCACCGCCGTCGTCGCGGCGGCGCGCCGTGTCAGACGCGTGGTTATCCCGCGACGACGGGGCGGGGCATGACGGTGGGTTTGAACCCGTAGCGAGGACCCATGCCGGCACCGCGCGCCGCACCCCCAGTGCCCACGGGCATACCGCCCAACACGTTTCCAGCCGAGGCCTCCGGAACGGCCCTGGACTCACTGACCCACTCCACCGCCGGGCGCACCGCCGACGGGGCCGTTGCTCTGGGCCACGATGCCGGAACCGCCAGATGCCCGACGTGCGCTCCGCTACCCAAACCGGCCGTCACCTGGCTGCCCGCGCCGGCGCCGGCGCCCAGCGCCCCACCGATCCCAGGGGGCTTCGGGATGGCAGCCGCGGCCGCCGGTGCGGCACCGCCGAGCGCCCCCACAGTCTTGGCCGTCTGAACCATGCTGTTCGACAGACCAATGCTGAAGTACGGCAGACCCTCGGTGTTGTAGAAGAAGCCCGCGTATGGCGTGTAGGCCGTGAGCAGGGCCTGCAGGTTCTGCGGGTAAGTGGATACGCCCAAGGTGAATTGCCACAGCCATGACAACGGACCATTGGCGGACTCCAAATAGCTGGCTTCTTGGGCAAACGGCGCTAGCAGTGGCGCCGTAAGGGCGTTCAGCTGCGCGGCTATCTGGCTGATCATGGCGTTCAGCGATTGCTGGATCGACGAGACCGAGGTGCCGGTGGCCGCGGTCACCGCGGCGGCCTGGGTGCCCGAGGCGGCCGGGCTGGCGATCGGCGGTGCCGCACTGAACGGCGTGATCGACGCGGCGCTGGCCGAGCTACTCGCATAGCTGTACATCGCCGCGGCGTCTTGCGCCCAAAACTCGCCGTACCGGGCTTCCAAGGCCGAGATCACATTCGTGTTCTGACCGAAGATGTTGTTCGCCAAGGCCTGCGTCAGCTCGGTGCGGTTGAGCGCGATCAGCGGCGGAGGCACCACCGAGGCGAACGCGGTCTCAAACGCCGCCGCGGCCGCCGCGGCGTGATTGCCCGCCTGCTCAGCCAACGTAGACGTCGTACTCAGCCACGACACGTAGGGCGTCACCGCTTCAGCCATCGACGCCGACGCCGGACCCAGCCACTCCTCAGCCGACAACTGGGCCACCACGGTGTCGTAGCCCGCCGCCGCCGAGCCGAGCTCAGCAGCCAGCGAATTCCACGCCGTCGCCGCGGCCACGATCGCAGACGACCCCGGCCCGGAGTACAGCCGGGCGGAAGTGATCTCCGGTGGCAACGCACCAAAATCGATTGTCATGTCCTGGCTCCTTAGCCGGCCGCGGCCGCGTTAGCCGCCTCGGTCACCGCATACGACCCCGAGCTGATGCCCAGGGTGTTGACAAACAATTCGTGAATCGCGGTCGCCTGCGCGCTGACGGCCTGATAGACCTGGGCATGCGCGGCAAACTGTGCCGCCGTCAACGCCGATACCTCGTCGGCGGCCGCCGGCACGACACCCGTAGTGGGGGCGGCGGCCGCGGCATTCTGAGCGCTCAGCGCCGAACCGATCCCCTGCAGGGTGCCCGCCGCCGCCGCCAGCGCTTCTGGTTGCGTGGTCACAAACGACATGTGATTTCCTCCTTATTGACCTGCCGGCCCGAAGACCGTCGGGGACTGCGAAAGACTCTTTGCTGAACGACTACTGGTCTGATGGGCCACTTTCACTTCCCACGGTTGTCGGGCTGGATCATTTACTTCGGCCTTATCCTGCCGACGGTGGTCGGGCGAGCACGCGGTAGCGGGCACCGTACCGGACACCCACGTTTGCCGCGCTCTGGGATCCGCGCACTCCGACCGGGAGTCCCCGCAAGGCGGCGTTTGCTCCGTTGGCAACGTTGACTTCGTTCGGCGAGACGAAGCTGGTGCTCATCACCTTCGTGGCGGCCCCTTCCGCAGCGCCCGGGACGCCAGTGGTGCCGGGGGCGCCGCCGGTCCAACTCGCCGGCACCGAAAGCCCGCCGACCTTGCTGGCCGACGACAGGCTCGCCGACAGGCCGCCGCCACCGTGAAAATGCCAACCCCCGGCGCCCAACGAGGCGAATTGCGGTGTCGGGAACCAAGCGCCGCCGGCGCCGGCCGTTGTGCCGAGGCCAGTCGTCAACTGTTGCCCGATCGAAGTGAAGAACTGCGGCATGCCCAGCCCGAAATAGGCAAGGCCGGGCAGCGTGCGAAATGCGGCTTGGCGTGAATTGGCCGACAGTGCGCTGATTTGCTGGACAATCCACCAATCGGCCGGGTTCAGCGACGCGCCCGCAGACGAGGCAAGCTCCCGCAACCATTCCGGTGCGGTGAAAGCGGTGAACAGCTGCTGGCTGATCGTGGCTGCCGGTGCACTGGTGGCAGCCGGCGTGGCAGCAGCCTGGGCGACCGCTGCCGACTGCGCGGCCGGCCCGGCCGCGTCGGTGCTCTGCGCCGGTGCCGCAAACGGCGTCAGCTCCGTGGCGGTCGCCGAGGAACCGGCGTAGCCGTACATCGCGGCGGCATCCTGTGCCCACATCTCGGCGTACTGCGCCTCGGTGGCCGCGATCGCCGGGGTGTTCTGACCGAAGAAATTCGTGGCGACCAGCGTCGCCAACAACACCCGGTTGGCCGCGATCGCCGGTGGCGGCACCGTCATCGCAAACGCGGTCTCGTAGGCCGCCGCGGCGGCTCTGGCCTGCGCGCCCGACTGTTCAGCCTGGTCCGCGGCTGCGCTGAGCCACGAAATATAGGGCGTCACCGACGCCAACATCGCCGCTGACGCCGGACCCAACCACGGCGAGCTGGTCAGCTCGGTGATCACCGATGCGTAGCCGGCCGCCGCCGAACTCAACTCTGCCGCCAGCCCATCCCAGGCCGAGGCCGCGGCCATCATCGGCGCCGAGCCTGGACCGGCATAGATCCGGCCCGAGTTGATCTCCGGCGGTAACGCCCCAAAGTCCATGGTCTAGGAACCGCCGGACTCGAACGACATGTGGTATTCCTCGCAGGTGGTCTGTGCGCGACGACATTCAGGGAATACTCAAAGAACTTGCTCGCCTCTGAGGCTAGATTGATGCGCTCCCGCACTGCGCCGACGCGATGTGGCCCACCGCAAGACAGCACCGACCACTCGGGTGGCGATCCGGCGGAATCACAAGGCGCGACTCGAAGTTCACCGCTACCGCGGGCACGGCCATCACCTGCAGCAATGCGTCGATGACCCCGCCCGGAAGGGGGCGTCTTGTCGCTGGCAGACGGGGCGTCACCGGTTGGCCCGGGCGGAGCTGAAAACCCCGGTGGCAGATAAAAATCCGGCCGCAGATAAAGCCTCGGCGAGCGTCGCTGCCGGGGCTGAATTAACTGGCGGCAGCGGATGGCGACACGAGATGGATCAACCGAGGCGCGATGAGCGCCAAAACCCGGGGGCCATCCGCCCAATCTCGCTGGCGCGAAAGTCGCTCTCGCCCAACTGGAGCGCCGAAATTCGCGCCCGACGGCCGTGCGAGGCCGTCAGGCGCGCACCCCACTCAACTGCCGCAAACGCTTACGCAGAAGTGTTGCGACAGTTCCTATTTGGTTTTCCGCACGCCGTCAGGTACCGCCAGGGCCCGTTGCCTCGGGCTTGTACTGCGGGCAATACGCGTCAATGGCCGCGCCGACGAAGTAGCCGCAGTGATAACCGGGCATCGAACTGCTGTTGAGGATGTCGTACGCCACCTCGTTGGGCGTCATGCCGTCCGAGAGTTTCTGGCAGACCATATGACCGGCCTCGATCGCGTGCGCCGGAGACACGTGGTCGGTAATGCCCTCGGTCTTCAACTCTGCGAGGAACTTGTTGTCAGCGGTATCGGCATGTGCGGTCGAGACGGCTCCCAGCGGCGCAAACAACGCTAGGCCTACAGAAGCCACAAATAGGAAGCGTTTCACCATGTTTGCTTCCTCCCTTCGAGTGAGACTTTAAACAATCGCGGGCCGCAACGGCGCGGCGGCGAGCCTTTTGGGTTGGTGGTCAGCCCGCGACCACCGGACGGGGCATGATGGTGGGCTTGAAGCCATAACGCGGACCCATGCCCGCGCCGCGCGCCGCACCGCCGGTGCCAACGGGCATACCGCCCAGCACGTTTCCGGCCCCGCTCCCGGCCACCGGTGATGGGCTCACTGATCGCCTGCACGGCGGGGTGCACCAGTGGTGCTGCCGTGGATGCTCCCGGGAACCCGGCCGGAACTGACAAACCTCCGACGTGAGCGCCGGTGCCCAAACCGGCCGCCACCTGGCTGCCGGCACCGGCGCCGGCGCCGAGCGCCCCGCCGATCCCCGGAGGCTTCGGGATGGCCGCCGCGGCCGCCGGTGCGGCGGTTGTGAGGATGCCCGCCGTCTTGGCCATCTGAACGCCGAAGTTGCCCATACCCACGCTGAAGTACGGCAGACCCTCGGTGTTGTAGAAGAAGCTCGCGTAGTTGTTGTAGCCAGACAGGAAAGTCCCGATGTTTGACGGCAGGACGGTCTGTCCGCTGAGCAGGAACCAGATTTGGGTCAGCCACGGATTGGAAGCTCCGAGTTGCTGGATGAACGTGTTCGTGCCCGCGGGCGTCTGCAGCAGGTTCAGCGTCTGCTGGATCTGCGTGAGGTAGCTCTGCAAGGTCTGCTGGATCGTGGCGGCCGAGTTGGCCTGCCCGGCGGCCTGGGTGGCGGCAGCGGCCGGATTCGCAACGTTGGGCGCGCTGGTGAACGGGTTCACGTTGGTTGCCGCCGCGGCTTGTCCGGCGTAGCTGTACATCGCCGCGGAGTTCTGGGCCCAAAATTGCGCGTACTGGGCTTCCAACTGCGCAATGACCCCGTTGTTCTGACCGAACAAGTTGGTCTGCAGGGCCTGGGCCAGCTCGGTGCGGTTGATCGCGATCATCGGCGGCGGAACCACCGAGGCGAGCACCTGCTCGTAGGCCGCTGCCGCCGCCCGAGCCCGGGTGGCGGCTTCCTCGGCCAGCGTGGCGGTCGTGCTTGTCCATGCCACATAGGGCTGTGCCGCCGCGGCCATCGCCGTCGACGCCGGCCCCATCCACTCCTCGCTGGCCAGCGAGGTGACCACGCTGTCGTAGCCGAACGGCAGCCGAATTCAGTTCAGCGGCAAGGCCACTCCACGCCGAGGCCGCCGCCGTCATCGACGCCGAGCCCGGACCCGAATAGATCTTCGCGGAGGTGACCTCCGGAGGCAACGCACCAAAGTCGAGTGTCATGTTCCTGACTCCTTAGCCGGCCGCGGCCGCGTTGGCCGCCTCGGTCGCCGCGTACGACCCTGAGCTGATGCCCAAGGTGTTGACGAACATTTCGTGGATCGCCTGCGCCTGGGCACTGACGGCCTGATACATCTGCGCATGCGCCGCGAACTGCGCCGCGGTCAACGCCGACACCTCATCGGCGGCCGCCGGCACCACACCTGTCGTGGGTGCGGCCGCCGCGGCGTTCTGAGCGCTCATCGACGAGCCGATCCCCTGCAGCGTGCCCGCCGCCGCCGCCAGCGCCTCTGGTTGCGTAGTCACGAACGACATGAGATTTCCTCCTCAATAACCTTCGGGCTCGAAGGCCTTCGGGGTGTGGATGCTGATAACGCTAGTTCTCTCGGACGTCGCAGCGCCCGTCACTGCCAAAAAACTCGTTTCTGGAAAACTTCTGTTCACTTGTTGGCCACCTATCCGGCCGACGGTGGGCGGGCCAGCACGCTATATCGGAATCCGTACCGGACGCCCAGGTTGCCCGCGCGTTGGGCGCCGCCCGCTCCGACCGGAAGTCCGCGCAAGGCGGCATTGACTCCCGCTCCGTTCATCAGGTTCGCTTCGCCCGGCGAGACGAAGCTGGTGCTCAGCACCTTCGTGGCCGCCCCTTCCGCAGCGCCGGGCACGCCGGGGACGCCGCCGGCGACGCCCTCCCAACTCGCCGGCACCGACAGCCCGCCGACCTTGGTGGCCGACGACAAGCTCGCCGACAGGCCTGCTCCCCCGTGGAAATGCCAACCACCGGCGCCCAAGGAGGCGAATGCGGGTGTCGGGTACCAGGCACCACCGGCACCGGCCGTCGCTCCGAGGCCCTGTTGCAGCTGCTGGCCGATGCTCCAACCGAAGTTTCCGAGGCCCACTCCGAAGTAGGCCTGCAGCATCTGCCTCGCACTGTTGTACAGCGGAGACGTAATGCCGAACCAGTTGTTGGTCGGCGAGGGAAGGCCATACATGAGGAACGCCTGTGCCTGCTTCTGCAGCATCGACAACGGCCAGTTGGTAAAGACCGGTGTGCTGATCAACTGCAACAGCGTGTCTTGTATCGAGGCGGCGGAGACCGCCTCCGACATCCCGGCCGCCGCGGTCTGTCCAGAGGCGCCGGCCGGCACCGCGGCAGCCTGAGCAACCGCGACGCCCTGGTCGATCAGTGCCTCCGGGCTAGTCGTGTTGGGCGGAGCCAGATACGGGTCGAGCTGGGCGGCGGAGGCCGATGAGGCGGCATATCCGTACATGGCGGCGGCATCCTGGGCCCACATTTCCAGGTACTGGGCTTCGGTGGCCATGATCGCCGGGGTGTTCTGACCGAAGAAATTCGTCGCGACCAGCGTCATCAGCAACACCCGGTTGGCCGCGATCACCGGCGGGGGCACCGTCAGCGTGAATGCCATCTCGTACGCGGCCGCGGCCGCGCGAGCCTGTCCGGCGGTGTCCTCGGCCTGCCCGGCTGCTGCGCTGACCCAGCTCACGAATGGCGTGACCGCGGACAACAGCAACTGCGAGGATGGACCCAGCCACAGTGAACCGGTCAGCTCGTTGATCACCGAGCCGTAACCCGATGCGGCTGTGCTCAATTCGGCTGCCAGCCCATCCCAGGCAGCAGCAGCGGCCATCATCGGCCCCGAGCCCGGACCGGAGTAGATCCGGCCCGAGTTGATCTCAGGCGGCAACGCCCCGAAGTCAAACACCACCCCTCCTCAACCGACCAGAGCTGGCGGTTTCGGTGATCGCCATCTCGCGCTCACAGCCGCCCTGCTGCGAATGCTGTTCGTCGTCAAACTGACAAATTGGGATCATCGTCCGGCCAACTCTGCATCGACATCCCCTTAGCGGCTAACGTCTGCGAACGACACCGTCTTCGTGACCGATTTGCCGCTCGGAAAAGACTCTAAAGGGCGAAATCGGGCCGAGCAGCCACGGAACCAACTATTCACTCCCCGCAAACTTTTGTTAAACCGCTGTTAAAGCTAGCTTTCCTATAAGTCGCTCCGACCTGCGGAAACGGCGATCGGCCGCTCGAACCAGCGCCGCAACGCGACACTTGCCGTTCACGTGCGGTTTCCTTTAGTCCTCTTCGAGGATGAGCGCCATCTCCGGGCAGGAAGCAACCCCGTCACGGGTTACCTGTTCGTCCTCGGGACGCACCAGGCGCTCTTTGAGGATCGAGTAGCCCGACTCGTCGATCGGGAACAGGTCTGGATCGACCGCGTAGCACTGGGCGTGTCCCACGCATTTCGACTGTTCGAGGCGAACCTTCACTGCGGTGTCCTCTCTCGACCGCTCCGGGCCGGATCGGTGCGGGCAGATCGATACGTAGACTAGCCGCCGGCCTTGGGGCCGAGCCGTGCCCTGCCTCAGATATGCCCCAGCAGCCGGATTGGTGGGCGTACGCCGGGCATGCCATATTGGGCTCGAGACCGACTAGACGGAAAGATTTTTCAGCGCATGAGCACTCTGGGCCAGGGCCAGTCCGGCGGGTTCTATTTACCGCGGCTGGAATACCAGTCGCTGCCGTTGGCGGAAGACCGCGGTGTCGGTTGGAAGACGCTGCGAGACGCCGGGCCTGTGGTTTTCATGAATGGCTACTACTACCTGACCCGGCGCGAGGACGTCCTTGCCGCGCTGCGCAATCCCAAGGCCTTTTCCTCACGAGTGCTGCAGCCTCCGAGCAACCCGCTGCCGGTGGTGCCGTTGTCGTTCGACCCGCCGGAGCACACCCGTTACCGAAAGATCCTGCAGCCCTACTTCAGCCCGCACGCGCTGAGTAAGTCCCGGCCGGTGCTGGAACGGCACGCCGTTGAGATGATCGAGGCCCTCGCGGTTCGGGGCGAATGCGATGCGATGGCAGATTTCGCGAAGCTGTATCCGTTTCAGGTGTTTCTCGACCTGTACGGACTGCGCGTGGAGGATCGTGACCAGGTGATCGCCTGGAAGGACGCCATCATCGGCGACAAGCCCTACCTCACCCGGGAGGAGCTCGAGGGGGGTGAGGTCGCGCTGTTCGAATACCTACTCAAAGCGGTCCGAGAGCGACGGGAAAACCCGGGGACGGACATGTTGTCGCAGGTGATGACCGGGCCCGGCGACTTCACCGATCTCGAGGTGCTGGGCATGAGCCACCTGCTGATCCTGGCGGGCCTGGACACCGTGACGGCGGCCATGGGCTTCTCCCTGTTCGAATTGGCGCGCAGGCCGCACTGCGCGCAGAGCTGCGCGATAATCCCAAGCAAATAAGGGTTTTCATCGAAGAGATCGTCCGGCTCGAGCCTTCGGCGCCGGTGGCGCCCCGGATCACCACCGAGTTCGTCAACGTCGGCGGCATGACGCTGCCGCCAGGCTCACAGGTGCGGTTGTGCATGGCCGCGATCAATCGCGACGGTACCGACTCGGTGTCCACCGATGAATTGGTCATGGATGGAAAGGTGCACCGGCACTGGGGATTTGGCGGCGGACCACACCGTTGCCTGGGATCTCACCTGGCGCGGATAGAGCTGACCGTGATCGTCGCGGAATGGCTGAAGCAAATCCCCGACTTCGAGCTGCCGCCGAACTACACCCCCGAAATCGCTTTCCCGTCAAAGACGTTCGCGCTCAAGAGCTTACCGCTGCGCTGGGGCTAACCGGGCCAGTCCCCGATCAACCCCAGCACCGCTGTCGGATTACTTGCGCACCTCGGTCGCCGCAACTTGCACGAACACACCGGTGTCCTCGGCCATCAACAGGCCACGACCACGGGGCAGTGGGCCGCCCTTCATCTTGCCGCGGATGAAGCCTTCGTCGGGGTCGGCGTCCATCACCAGCAATGGCGCATTCGCTTGGGACAGCGCACGCAACATCGGGTCGCTGCCCGCTGACGACCAGCCGCCGAAGCTGCGGGTGACGATCACGTGCAGGCCGACGTCGGCGGCCCGCGTCACCCAGGGAGCTGCCTTGTGCAACGGGGAGTCGAAACCCGGTGGCAGCTGCTGGATGTCGTCGACGATCAAGAAGATCTCCGGACCGCTCCACCACGACCGCGACAACAGCTCTTGCGCGGACAAACCGGGCGGCGGCTCGCGACCGGCCAGCGCCTCGGCCAGCTCGCCCATCATCGCCTGTCACACCGTCGAGGTTGTAGGCGAATTTCTCCATGTAGTCCGAGCCCAGTGCGGTCAGCAACTGGCGACGCGGGTCGACCAGCCACACCTGCGCGGACGGTTGCCCGGCCGGCGGCGTCGGCGCGTTGGTGGCTCCCGGCGCATACACCCGGCCGATCTCGGACATGATGGTGGCCAGCGTCGTGGTCTTCCCGCACTCGCGTCGGCCGGTGACCATCAGGTGGCTGTTCTCGGCGAAGTTGAGGTATATCGGCTGCAGATCCAACTCCGATATCGCCCAGGCGATTCCGCCCGCACCGACACCCTGGCGGGTGTCCCTGGCGGCCAGTTCCCGCACCTGCTCCACGCCGAAGCGCGCGGGCAGGCGGCGTACCGGCGGAGCCTGACCACTGGCGAGGCGGCTGACCGCCGCGACCACACTGTCGGACGAGTACACGTTGTCCTCAGTGCTCGACAGCGCCGGCCGGGCCACCAGCGTATGCAGGCCCGCCTGGGGGTCGCTGTCGAGTCGCACGTAGTTGACCGCGACCATGCCCCGACCCGGCTTCACCGGAACGTCCTTGGCGAAGCGGGAACGCACCAACTTGGCGTCTTCCACCGCGGCCAGCCGCAGCTCGACGCGGGAACCGAAACCGCTACGTACCGGTGGCCGCAATTCCGATTCGCGGTCGGCGGTGACCACCACGTGCACCCCGAACGAGGGCCCCTGGTTGATGATCTGGTTCACCTGCTCGATCAGCACTTCGTTTTCTTCGGCCAGTGCCCGGTAGTTGTCGATCACCAGGAACACGTCGCCGAACCCGTCGTTGGGCACGGGACCGGCTTCACCGCTGAACTTGCGGCGCCGGAACACATCCATCGAGGCGATTCCATATTCGAGGAAGGTGCGTTTGCGTTCGCGTACCAGCGCCAGCAGCTCGGCCACCGTCCGGCGCACACCGTACGGATCGGTGGGACCGGCCACTTCACCCACGTGCGGGAGTTGCCCCACGGTGGTCAGCGCCGTGCTGCTGTAGGCCAGGCAGTAGAACTGCACCTGCTCGGGCGTGTGGGTCAATGCCGCCGAGCAGATCAGCGTCTGCAGCGCGGTGGTCTTGCCGGAACCGCCGGCACCCAGGATCAGCACATTGGAGCCGGGCCCCGAGGTGTCCACCGTCCACGGCGGCTGGTCGTGCTTGAACGGTCGGTCGATGATCCCGATCGGGAACACCAGGTTCTTGGCGGTGCCGTAATCCTTGTGCCACTGGTGGCCGAGGAACCGGTTGACCAAGCTCGTCGATCGCGACGGGCGAGGTCAGCGGCGGCTGCCACAGCCGGTACGGCTCGAAGTTGATCCTGCGCAGCTGCTCAATGATCTCCGTCCCGACCTTCGGGGTCCTGATCGCCGCCTCTTCTTCCTCTTCTTCTTCCAGAGGGACTTCGTGCACCTCGCCGTTGCCATTCGCCAGAGCGGGCGACGGCGGCTTATCGACATCAGGACCACCAACGCTCACCTCGAGCGGCGTGAAGTTGTTGGTGAACAACTGCGGGCGAACGTAGTCGATGCTGTGCACCAACACCGGTGCTTCGTCGCCGTCGATGGTGATGCCGGCGCGGTAGAAGTCCCGCCAGAGGAACTCGGCCTGGAAGCGGATGATGTCCTCGAGGCTCTTCCGGAAGTAGCCAAGACCTGCCTGCGCCGGCAGGTTCACCGCATTCGGCACACCGGCCGCCTGCGCCGCACCCGCGGTACGTGCCTTCAGCACCAGCCGGTAACCCATGTTCTCCATGAGCTTTTCGGCCCGGCTCTCAATGGTCTGCGAGGCCATCATCAGGTGGATCCAGTAGGCGCGGCCCTGACGGCCGATCGAGTCGAGAACGTCGACCGCGGTCGGCATGATGCGGAACCACTCGTAGAACTCGTCGATGACGACCACGAGCATCGGCAGCGGCGCCATGTCCTGGCCACGGGCCCGCATCCGGCCGCGTACCGAGTTGTATTCCTTGGCGTCGTCCACACCGGCGCTGTCGCAGACCGCCTTGCGGCGGGCGATCTCGCCCCACAGCGCGTCCAGGAAGCGCTCCATCAACGCCTGGTCTTCTTCCAGGTCGGTGATGATCCGCGACACGTGCGGCACGCCGGCGAACGGCTTGACGGCCGACCCACCCTTGAGGTCGGCCAGCACGAACTGCAGTTCCTCCGGTGGATGGCCGAGCATCAGCGATTCGATCACGGTTCGCACCAGAGTCGACTTGCCCGAGCCGGTGGTTCCCGACATGACCCCGTGCGGCCCGTCGCCGCCTTCGTCCAGCGACTTCATGTCCAAGAACAGCAGTTCGCCGTTGTCGGATCGGTTACCGAACGGCGCCCGCAACCTGGACCGGCCCATGCTGTCGGTGCGGCTGCCCCACAGCTCGTCGAAGTCGATCGACGCCGGATCGTCAATTCCGTAGTAGGACAAGATGTCGCGGGCACCGATGTGGGCCACCCGCTGGCCGATCTCCTCATATGCCTCGGCGAGCCGCCAGCGCGCCAGCTTCTGCCCGAACTCTTCCGCCTCGGCGATGCTGAGCTGGTCGGTGAGGGCGAAGAACCACGCCTTGTCGTCGATCACCATCCAGGTGTCGCGGTCGCGGGGCAGCGCCTCGATCACGCCGATCTTGTCGAACTGCAACCGGCGCTCGGGGACAGCGGTCCACATCGGCGAGCCGGTCAAGTCGAAGAACGTCACGCCGTCGACACCCTCGGAGCTGATCACGTACTCCCACTGGGGATCTACGACGTCGGCGATGATCACGGTGTGCGGAGTGGGCGTCTGCGCCGACGAACTGGCGTGCCGCGGCGTGAACGATCCACGGCCGGCAAACAATTCGGCTTGTTCCGCGGCGAACTCCCGCACCGAGCTGTAGACCATCCGCGCATTGCCGGCCGCGTCCTGGCGCCGGGAGTCACCGAAGTGCGGCAGCCATTTCACCCAGTCCCATTTCTCCAACTCGGAACTGACCACGATCATCTGCACGTGGTCGGGACCATGCGAGAACGCCAGCTGGCAGACAATGGCGCGCATCAGTCCCAGTGCCTGCTCGCGTTCTCCGTCGAGCGCGTACCAGGGTTCGACCATCACCGAAATCATCTTCGGCAAGTTGTAGACGACGCTCTGATAGCGCCCGAACTCCTGTAGGGCCTTACCTGTCACTGGCTCCAGCTCGATGTCGGTCGGCATGTTCTGCGGCTCACCCCAGGTCACCTCGGGACGAGTCATGCCCACGCCCACTCGGACGACACCGAAGTTGAGGTCCTTGCCGTCGGGCTTGCGCTCCCACATCCGCTGCGAACCCACGGCGGCCGCCAGCGTGGAAGGCGCCGGGTGGAACCAGCGGTAGTTGGCGTCCATGCTGTCCGCCGACTCGTTGGCGGTCTCGCGCAGCATGTCCAGCATCAGCATGAACTGAGCCCGCATCGCGTCCAGTTTCGGCCGGCTCATCTGCTGCTGGCCGCCCATTCGGCCGCCGAACATCATCATCATCATCCCGCCGACCATGAAGATCGGGAAGATCGAGCCGGCGCCGCCGAACACGTGTGACCCGCTGGCGAAGGTCATGGCGATCATGCCGCCGAGCAGGCCGATCACCACGACGCCGACCACGATCAGCCACCAGGGCTTGCCCTCCGGCGGAGGGATGCTCAGCGGTGTCGGCAGGACGATGTTCTCCGGCTTGATTACCGGAGGCTTCTCCGGCGTCGGCCGTGCAAATCCACGTTTCACTTCGGTACCACCAACTCTGCAGGGGTCATGTCCATGGGCAGGGTGTCGTGCTCCACCAACGCGTCCGCTCGGGAGAGCGTCGGGCCCTGGGGCAGCAGCCGCAGCGCCACCCAGGGCGCGAGGCTGGGCGTCGAGGTCAAGCCCAGCGCGTCGCGCGCTTCCTTGCTGTCATCCACTCCGAACCGGGCGCCCGCCTCGGTCAGCCACCATAGTGACTCCGTGGTCTGAGCGGCCGGATTGTTGCCGGTGACGGCGACGAAGTTGGCGAAGTTGGGGCCGAAGTAGACCTGATCCGCTTCACGGCCCGTCGTGTCGGACTTCACCAGGTTCACCACCTTGGTCGCGTCGTGCGGCGTGACCGGAATGGTTGGCCCGGTCACCACCTGAACGCGGGCCCGGGTCTCACCGGCGGTCCGTTCCCACCACCAGCAGGTCGCCGGATTGTCCCGCATGTCGACCACCTCTAAAGGGGTGTCCGGATAGGCCGACAGATCAAGCCTGTTGACCACCGGCATTTTTGCCAAGGCGGAGGGCTCGACGGTCACCGGCCTTGTGTTCCCCGCGTTGCCCGCATTCTGCATGATCTGGGCGACCAACGGTGGCAGCGTCTCCACGCCGTCAGCCAGGACCAGCGAATACTGTTGCGGCCCACTGATTTGCGGGGTGACGAGGATGGTCCCGACGGGGCCGGGAGCGCCGGCGAACGTCGCCGGAGTGCCCGCGTTCGGCACTTCGGGCACCACCAATTCGGGCCCCACCGGCAAGGCGTCGTAGAGCGCATGACTCATCGGCTTGGCCTGGCTGACCTGCTCGGGTGTCAACCCCAATGGCAACAGCACCGAACGGTTGGTCGCGTCGATTTTCGACCGACGTCCCTGGCGGATGACCCACGCGTCGCCGCCGTAGCTCAGCACCACCGCGTCCGACCCGTTGAGCACCCGGCGGTGATTCGAGAGGTCTGGGGTGCCGTCGATCACCGTCACGGTCACCCCTTGCGCCGATCCGACGCCGGTCGAGGTGGCCACCGTGTCGCACACCAGCCACGACGACGTCGTCGGACTCTTCGGCGCGAACTCGCTGGGCGCGCCGGGAATGCCCACCAGCGGCCCGTGCGGCAGGCTGGTGATCTGGCTGGACCGGACCTGGTGCGGGTTGTCCGGCCGGCCGGTGATCAGTCGCGCCGATGCCAGATTCAGCGCCGGGTACAACCTGTCGCCCACGCGGACGTACAGCGCGCCGGAGTCCTTGTCGGCGACGATCGGCGAATCGTTGATCTGCCCGGCCGGGCTGATGAACGACCACAGCAGCGCACCCAGGCAGATCACCAGGGCCGCGGAGATGGATGCCACCACGGACAGGATCTGGCGTCGCTGCGGCTCGATCTCCATGCGGACCCGCCAGCGGGTCAGCGCCATCGCGGTGCGCCGCGCAAGGAACTGGTAACCCGTTACCTGGGTCCGCGTCGACAGACCAAGGCCGTATCCCGACCCTCGCTGCCGGTTATGTTCGGCCACGTCAAATCACCTTTCGGCCCACTAGAACGCCTGGAATTCGCGCAGTGCCGCGTTGCACATCGCTAACGGTAAGGCACCCGCAAAGACCTCGCCACGCGGCACCGTACGCCATCACCACTGCGTCTCACTGTATTGATGTGTCTGTTGTTCATGGTTCCGTCGCTTGTTGTTCGACAGAGCCGGAAACCGTGCCCAACCGGGACTAGACCACTGAGTTGCCACTTTGTCCAATCCCCGACGTCCAATCCCCCACGGATTCATCTTGTTCTCACAAGGCATGTTATCGATGAATAGCCAAATCGGCCTGCCGAATGGTCCGCTTCGTTGCCCGCATGACCGGCCGGGCCCGCCAGATCGGGTGCGGCTGCCCCCCAGCTAAACGATCGCGGCCCCCGGTGGCCCTATCCGGGCGCGACACGCAAGATGGGCGACATGACTGAGCTCGCGCCCTCGCTGGTCGACCTCGCCAGGCGCTTCGGCATCGCCACCGGGTACGCGGACTGGACCGGCCGGCACGTGCTCGTCCCGGAGGCCACGCTGGTCGCGGTGCTCGCCGCCCTCGGCGTTTCCGCACGCGACGAACAGGAGCGCAACGCGGCGCTGACCGCGCATCTTCGGGGGTATTGGGCACGTCGGTTGCCGCCGACGATTGTGGGGCGCGCGGGCGCGCCGACGCGGTTCTGGGTGCACGTCACCCACGGTGATCCAGCCGAAGTGTGGCTGCAGCTCGAGGACGGCAGCACCCGCGGCGGCGTGCGTCAGGTCGATAACTTCACGCCGCCGTTCGACCTCGACGGGCGCTGGATCGGCGAGGCGAGCTTCGTGCTGCCTGGTGACCTGCCGCTCGGCTACCACCGCCTCTACCTGCGTTCCCGCGAATTTGAGACCAGCACCGCGGTTATCGTGACGCCGGACTGGCTGGGGCTGCCGGAGAAGCTGGGCAGCCGCCGCGGCTGGGGCCTGGCCACCCAGCTATACAGCGTCCGTTCACAGAAGTCCTGGGGCGTTGGCGATCTCACCGATCTGGCCGACCTGGCGCTCTGGTCGGCCACGCGGCACGGCGCCGACTACGTGCTGGTCAATCCCTTGCATGCCGCTGCGCCTTCTGGACCCGCAGCCCCGATGGAGCCGTCGCCCTACCTGCCGACGTCGCGGCGCTTCGTCAATCCTCTTTATCTGCGCGTCGAGGCGATCCCCGAATTCGCCGACCTGCCCAAGCGTGGCCGAGTCCGCAAGTTGGCCGCGGACGTGCAGGAACGGGCCAGTCGGCGCGACGCCATTGACCGTGACGACGCGTGGGCGGCCAAGCGAGCGGCGCTCAAGCTCCTACACCGGGTGCCGCGGTCGGCGGGCCGCGAGCTGGCCTATGCCGCCTTCCGGGCCCGGGAAGGCGGCGCCCTCGACGACTTCGCCACCTGGTGCGCGCTGGCCGAGAAGTACGGCGGCGACTGGCATCGGTGGCCGGAATCGCTGCAGCACCCCGCGGGTGAGGGCGTGGCCGGGTTCGTCGAGAACAATCAGGATGCGGTCGATTTCCACCGCTGGCTGCAGTGGCAACTCGACGAGCAACTCGCGGCGGCACAAGCCCAGGCCGTGCGGGCCGGGATGGCGCTGGGGATCATGCACGACCTCGCCGTCGGCGTACATCCCGCACGGGGCCGATGCCTGGGCCCTGCAAGACGCGCTGGCGCTGGGTGTGACCGCAGGCGCGCCGCCGGACGAGTTCAATCAGCTCGGCCAGGACTGGTCGCAGCCCCCGTGGCGGCCGGACCGGCTCGACGAGCAGGAGTACCGGCCGTTCCGCGCACTGATCCAGGCCGTGCTGCGGCATGCGGGCGGGGTGCGCATCGACCACATCATCGGACTGTTCCGGCTGTGGTGGATTCCCGCCGGCGTACCGCCCACCCAGGGCACCTACGTGCGCTACGACCACGAGGCGATGATCGGCATCGTCGCGCTGGAAGCGCAGCGCGCCGGGGCGGTCATTGTCGGTGAGGATCTCGGCACGGTCGAACCGTGGGTGCGTGACTATCTACTTCTGCGCGGCCTGCTGGGCACCTCGATTCTGTGGTTCGAGCTGGATCGCGACGGAAACGGCGGTCCACTGCCGGCCGAGCGCTGGCGCGAGTACTGCTTGTCCTCGGTCACCACCCACGACCTGCCGCCGACCGCCGGCTATCTGGCCGGTGACCACGTGCGACTGCGCGACTCCCTGGGGCTGTTGACCCGGCCCGTCGAGGCCGAACTGCAATCCGACCGGGCCGAGCAAGCAGCGTGGATGGCCGAGCTGCGCCGAGTCGGGCTGCTCGACCCCGCCCTCGTCGGCGCCGAACCCGACCCCGAACAGGTTGTGCTGGCCCTCTATCGGTACCTGGGCCGGACGCCTTCGCGGCTGTTGGGGGTGGCGCTGACCGATGCGGTCGGCGACCGCCGGACGCAGAACCAGCCGGGCACCACAGACGAGTACCCGAACTGGCGGGTTCCGCTGACCGGACCCGACGGGCGGCGCATCATGCTCGAGGACGTGTTCACCGATCGCCGGGCGGCCAATCTGGCCGAGGCGGTGCGCGCCGAGACAATCTCCCGCGCCCCCTGGGGCTAATCTCGATCGGATTCCGGCCAGGAACGAGGCTTGATGACAGCTCGGAATCTCCGGCGATCCGCTATCGGCGCGCTGGCCGTCGGCATCGCGATCGGAGTGGTGGCGTGCAACTCGACGGGCGCGCCGACCGCGCCGCCACCGTCATCGTCGTCGTCGTCGCGGAGCACTCCGGCCCCGTCGGGCAGCAGCACTTCCCGATCGTCCGTATTTCCCCTGCCACCGCCGCCCGAGCCACCGCCGAGCGGGTAGCCGCATCACTGGAATTCGTTTGCCCAGGCCGGTTTTCGGGTAGTTCTGCGCTACCGGCTCGGTATGCGCCAGGCTGGCTGACACGCCCAAGCGGAAGTGACAGCAGAGGAGGACGCTCATGGGGGACATCTCGCGCAACCATGCCGACCAGGACCCGAAAGACGTGGAGCGCGCGCCCAGGCTCGTCGTGATCGCCGCCGCCCTGCTGGCATTCGTGGTCTGCCCGCTCATTTTCGCTGCTGGACAGGTTGGCGCCGGCATCGCCGCCGTCATCGCGGGGCTGCTGGCGTTCGGGGTCGGCCTGGACTGGCTCGCCATGGAAGGCAGGCGAGTCCGCCAGGCCGACCGCGAATGGTGCGCCAACCACCCCGCGCGATAGCGACCCGCCGGGTTGCTATTACGTGGGGCAGACCTGCTTGACCCAGGCGTCGAGAGTCTGGTTGTTCTTCGTGTAGTCGGGGTCGTCGAAGTGAGCACCGCCCGTGGTCACGAAGTGCTCGATTGCGGCCTTGACCGACGACGGCGGGTTGTAACCCTCCAGGGTGTCGGCGGCTTTACGCGCGGCATCTTTGTCCGACGCCGTGAGCAGGTCGACGTTGGCGCCCGTGACGTCGACACATTGGCTGCTGTCGAGTTGCGTGACGGGCGCCGTCTCGGTGGTGGTGCTCTGGCTCGGCGGGGCAGCCGCGGTGCTCGAGCTCGAGCTCGAACTACCAGGGGACACAGGGGCTGAATGAGTGATCGTCGTATGTGTTGTCTTGCCGAATGAGCAGCCCGATATCAGCATCGCCGTGACGCCGATGGCCGCAAACAACCACCGCTGAGCCATGTAAACCTCCTGCACGAGTTACGTATGGGTATGCCTACCGCACTCGCACATGAGAGGCGACTGCAGGGCAGTACATTAACGCACCGACAGCAATGCAGTTAACTTTCTTGACCCTCGGCATCTCGGCGGGCACCTGGGCTCACGCGGAGCAAGCGGCTGGGTGTTCGGGCTATCGCAAGGCGGCCAGGTTGCCCACGGACTTTCGCACGTCGGTCCGCAGGACTCTGGCGACGAGCTTTCCGACCGGGCCGCCGAGCACACCGCCCGACAATTCGGCGGTGAGATCAAAAGTCGACCCGTCACCCTTGTCGTCGACGGTCATCGCCACCGCGATCCGGACCCGGCCCCGTCCACGCCCCTGCAGCTCAATCGATTTCGGCTCGTCGTATCGGGTGACCGTCCATTTGATGACGTTGCGAAAACCCTTGACTTTGACCAGCGAACAGACTCGGGTGCCCTCCTCGATCGTCGAGGGAACCTCGCCTCGCCAGCCGCCGAAGATCGTCATCCATTCGTCGAATCGACCCAAGTCGGAAGCCAGCTTCCAAGCGCCCGCCGGTTCCAGATCCGACGACGTCGATACGTCTACTCGCGCCATAGTCCTACCGCTTTCCTCGGGACCGACCCAGCAAGTGATGGAAAAGGAAGCCTTCAGGCCGATCCGGCCCACATACCCGGGTGCGGCGGCCCGGTAAACAGGGCCTAGCGCCTGGCGCTTATCTCTTGCTCGACGTTGATGATCTGTGCGGCTTGGGCCTCGGGCGCCGAGATTTCCTCAGCGACGTAATGAGCGATGAATCTCCGGATCTCGCCGTCGACGCCGGCGAGGATGCGCAACACCTCGCCGCGGATCGATGTGGACGAGACATTGACGGTGATGTCGGACGGCCGCGGTTTGGCGATTTCCACCAGCAGCAACAGCGGCTCGGCGGCGCGTGCGGTGGCGCGCAACGCGATGTCGCCGGCGACCGCGAATCGTTGCTTGTCGAGCCGGAGGTCCAGCAGCAGATCGATCGACAGCGGAATGTGGATGACGAACGTGATGAGGTCACCCAGCTTTCGAGTGACCCGGGGCTCTTGGATCTTGACGTTCGCGCTGACCTTGGCGATCCCGCCGGGCCCCTGCGCGATCGGTTCCATCGAGAACTCTCTACCCGCCAGATTGTCGGCGAACGCCGCTGCGACCCGATCGGGCGTGACGGCGACCTCGAAAAATCTGCGGCCCCACTCCCCGTACGTGATGTAGTCCTGGTTTGGCATAGATCTATACCGTCTCACGTCGCCAGTCATAACGGTCGCTGATCCGGTCGCGTCGCTGCAATTTCGCGCCCGGGAAGGGGCCGCCAACAGGGGCCGTTGTGGCCAGATGGTGGCCAGCGGGGTGATCTGCATCACTGGATCAAAAGTTGTGAACAACGCCACACGCGGGCGCTTGGATTCGGTGTGTCGCGCGGCGGCCTGCCAGGCTTGGAGTAACTGGAGGTGTTTGGAGTCTCATGAGCGGCCACGAAGTTCCTGACCAGCGCTCGGCCGTATCGCGGGTCGAGGGCGCGCTCACCTGGCTCGGCGGCGGATATTCGCGCGAACTCGGTGAACGTCACGAGCGGTCCACCCACGCCGTCGCCGGTGCGGTTGTGCTGCTCGGAGCCGTGCTGGCCTGGCTCGTCGCGAGCCTGGCCGTGAGCGAATCGGTGCATGGATCCGGGTCGCCTTCCACATGGGCTTTCAAATTGGCTATAGCCGCGCTGACCCTCGTGTTCGGCCTGCTGGTCGGCGCGGTGACTCGCGGCATCGCCAGCGGTCCAGCCCGGGGCTGGGCCGGCATCGCCGGACGCGCGGCGGTGGCCGTCGCCGTCGGTGTCGTGGTGGGTGAGCTGGCCGCGCTTGTCGTGTTCTCCGGCTCGATCGACCGCCGACTCGATGACCGGGCCCTGCACAGCGCCGACACGACGCCGGCCGTCGCGCAAGCGTCGGCCTCCCTTGACCAGACGCGCGTCTGCGCGCGGTGCGCTCGACAATGCAGTCGAGCAGGCGCGCGGGCACCTGGACAACGCCTTGGTCGTCGCCCGCTGCGAATACAACCCCACACCGGCCTGCCCGCAGACCCGGATCACCGGAGTTCCTGGTCGCGGGCCGGAAACACGAACGGCGAACGAGCTTCTCGCCGATGCGCAGCATGAGCTGGACAACGCCTTGGCGGCCCGCGACCGCCAAGCACCCGCACTGGACACCAAGATCGGGTATGACGAGCAGGCACTGGCCGACGCACGCCACGCGGTAGTGGCGGATGCGGGCCGGGGTCTTGGCCCACGCTGGGTCGCCATGAACGGGCTGACACTCGCGAGCACGGGCGCGCTGGCGCTGCGGTTGCTGACTGTTGGCTTCTTCATGCTGCTCTATCTGCTGCCGCTGGTGCTTCGGCAGTGGCGCGGTGAGACGACTCATGACCGCCATTCGACTGCGCGTGCGGATCGTGAGCGCGCGGAGCTCGAGGCCGACACCGCGATCGCGGTCAAGCGGGCCGAGGTTCGCCGCGCCGCCGAAATCATGTGGGCCGAGCATCAACTCACCCAGACGCGCCTTGCCATCGAAGCCCAGGCCGAAATCGACCGAGAGCAACAACGCCGTCGAGTCATCGAAGCACTCGACGCTCCCGTTCGCGCTTTGTCGGAGCGTACCTTCGAGCCAGTGGAGGAAGACATGTATCTGCCGATCGCCGCTGAGGCCGAGGCTGCCAGCCGCGGCGTCGCCGAATTGCCTGCCGGGGCAAGGCACGCCCGCCCCGACGCCCCGGAGAACCTGCCGGCGCACGTCGAACCCGGCGGTGCCCTGGAAAGCCACGCAAGCCACGAACCCCAGGAACGCGCGACCCCGTTGATCCCGTCGATTCCGGACGCCACCAAGGCCGCTGCGCGGTGGATTCGCCCGTTGGTCCCGCCGTTCGTCGCGCGAGTCATCGACAACACGACTCAGCCGTTGCGCAGCGCGCGTCAGGTGTTCGAAGAGGTTGAGGAAATTGCGTTTTCGCTCAAGCGCACCCGCAAGGTGACGGTCAATTCCGAGAGCTCCGACCCCGGCGACCGGCCGGCACCCGTGCAGCCTGCCCCCGAAACTCGCACTGCGACTCGCGCCGAGACCAACCGGATCGAATCGTCGCGTGGCGAGGCCGAGTCCGAGTCCGACACGGGGGCTACAGCCAGCTCGGCACCGACGAGGGGTACCAATCCCTGGACCGGGTGCCCTCGGAAGACTTCGCGGGCCTGTCGGTCGGGTCGAGGGATCGCGACCGCCGGCGCGAGTTGACGCAGCGAGAGGGACCGCACGAGCTGCGTTCACCGGAAGGTCCGCGCCAGCTACCGCCGGGCAAGTAGCCGCTAACGGGCGAACCGCCGGAGCGTATTATCCGCCCCGACGGAAAAATCGATCGGAACCGGTTTAGAGGGCCTGGGTCGGGAGCGGAACAAGGATCGAGTGGAGCTGAGCTCGTGGTATCTGGAACATCGTTCGTGGCCCCGGTGGCCCGGTGAAAGTTACCCTGTTTCTCGCGGACGCCGCGCAGGCCGATTCTCAATCAGGGAAGATCCACGCCCTGGGCCTGGGCTGGCGGCAATGCCAAACACCCACGCCCCCTTTTGCTTTGGTCCTGTTTCTCGATATCGATTGGGACGAGACCAACGAACAGCACAAGCTGAAATGCCAATTGCTGACCACGGATGGCGAACTGGTGATGGTGCCGGGGCCGCAGGGACCGCAGCCGATCCTCTTCGAAGCCGCCGCCGAGGCGGGTCGCCTGCCCGGGTCGATCCATGGCACCTCGGTCCGAATGCCGCTGACTCTCAACATCCCTGGCGGAATTCCGCTGGAACCGGGAATCTATGAATGGCGGGTAGAGGTGGACGGTTTCGAGCACGCCACAACGGTTGAGGCGTTCATCGTGGTCGGCCCGAACGCGTCGTGAAAGCAGTGCGTCTGGGTCACCCGGCCGGGCACGCTTTTTCCATCACCGTGACTTTTGCGCCAGCGGCCAACAGCAACCCCAGCACCAGGCCGCCGGGACCATCCGGCAATCGCGTCCTAGGGGTCCACCCATCCGGGCGTCCGGGAGCCTGGCAATGAGTTTGCCATGTGCCCGGTTTGCGATCGCAGCGCAGGGTTCCGCAGTGACGGTCATGGGCCTGAACACTGGTTATTTAGAACCTGATTTCGCCTCTTGATCCCGCGGTGATGGCGTGGTTGACATCCTCATGGTTGCGTTGCTGGACAGCGGGCGTGGCGGCGCTGTTAGTCTTCCCACCATGCACGTGCCGTCCGAGGTCTTCGAGTTCGACCTCTTCGTGCCGTGCTGTCGCTGACTCGTCACCCGTGCGCGGTTTAGTGTGGAGTTGGTGAATTCTCCTCAGTTCTAACGCTTTTCCGCAACAACGGGACCGAAACCCAGTTGTCCCACCGGAAGGCCGCCAATGCTCGACGACAAACCCGACACGCTGCGTTGGCGGCGCGTCCGGGATGTCGGGGTGCTCGTTGCGACCGCCGGCATGGTGGCGGCGTGTCAGGGCTCTGGCGCCAGCGACGTCGTGGGCGGCGGCGGATTGGCGAATGTGAGCACGACCATCACCCTGGTGGCGTACTCGGTTCCAGAACCCGGGTGGAGCAAGGTGATTCCGGCGTTCAACGCCTCCGAGTTGGGCAAGGGTGTGCAGGTCGTCACGTCGTACGCGGCATCTGCCGACCAGTCGCGCGGCGTTCTCGAAGGAAAGCCCGCCGATGTGGTGAACTTCTCGGTCGAACCCGACATCACCCGGTTGGTCAAGGCCGGCAAGATTTCCGCTGACTGGGATACCGACGGCACCAAGGGGATCCCGTTCGGGTCGGTGGTGAGTCTGGTAGTGCGCAAGGGCAATCCGAAGAACATCAAAGATTGGGATGACCTGCTGCGGCCGGGAATCGAGGTCGTCACACCCAGCCCGTTGAGCTCGGGTTCGGCCAAGTGGAACCTGCTCGCCCCGTACGCGGTCAAGAGCGGTGGCGGTCGGGATGGCCAAGCGGGTGTCGACTTCATCACCGAGCTGGTCCGTGACCACGTCAAACTGCGTCCGGGATCGGGGCGGGTAGCCACCGACGTCTTCATCGAAGGCAGCGGCGACGTGTTGATCAGCTACGAGAACGAAGCCATTGCCGCTGAGCGGCAGGGAAAGCCGGTCGATCACGTCAACCCGCCGCAAACGTTCAAGATCGAGAATCCGGTGGCGGTGGTCGCCACCAGCCCGCATCCGGAGGCGGCGAACGCGTTCAAGAACTTCCAGTACACCGCCGCTGCCCAAAAGTTATGGGCGCAAGCCGGTTTCCGTCCGGTCGACCCGGCGGTTGCCGCCGAATTCCGAAACCAGTTCCCGGTGCCGGTGAAACTGTGGACGGTCGCCGACCTCGGCGGCTGGGCGACCGTGGACACACGACTGTTCGACCGAAGCACCGGCAGCATCACCAGGATTTACCTGCAGGTCACCGGATGACTGAATCCTTGGTGGACGAAAGCGCCCCGGCAATCCCAGCGTTGCCGAGTGGCCCTGCGGCGCCGCCGAGGCCGGCGAATGCGCACGCCTCCCCGGAGTCGGGAGGGGTGTCACTTCGGGTAGGCGTAGCGACGCTATGGCTTTCGGTGATCGTGCTGCTGCCGCTGGCCGCCATCGCCTGGCAGGCCATCGGCGGCGGCTGGCAAGCCTTCTGGCTGGCGGTCACGTCGCATGCCGCACTGGAGTCCTTCCGGGTGACGCTGACCATTTCCGTGGCGGTCACCGTGCTCAACGTGGTGTTCGGCCTGCTGACCGCCTGGGTGCTGGTGCGCGCGCGGTGTCGGACTTGAATGGCGTCTTGGTGCGACCGCACGACATCCGAGTCGGCCGCAATCCCGAACTGGCGGTTGCCGGCACCGCGGAAGCCACCGAGGTGCTCGGTGCCACCATCGATCGAGTGGTGGTGCTGGGGTTCGAGGTTCGGGTGGAATTGACCTGCGTGACCAACGGGGCTCCGTTCACCGCCCAGATCACCCGCGGTGACGCCGAGGCGCTGGCATTGAGCGAGGGCGACACCGTCTACGTGCGTGCTACCCGGGTACCGCCGATAGCGACGCTCATCTCTGCGTGACGGCCAGCTCGAGTCGCTCCAGACGGCGCACCAGAATGCTTGGCAACCACTGTCCGACATCGGCCGCTTCGATCCAGTCGGTTCGGTCGAGCAGCATGCGCAAGACGATGTTGGCCTCCAAACGCGCCAGCGCGGCACCGACACAGAAGTGAGCTCCCCTGCCAAAGCTGATGTGGCCCTTGCCTTCTGCGCGATCGAGTCGGAATTCGCCGGGGGTGTCGAAGTGGGACGAATCCCGGTTGGCCGCTCCCCACAGCAGGAGCAGCCGCGAGTCGGCGGGCAGTTCCACGCCGCCCAACGTGGTGTCGGCCAGGACATGCCGGTAATGGCCACGGAACGGGGGCTCGTAACGCAACGTCTCCTCGATGAATGCCCCTAGCAGCTCGGGGTTTTCGCGTACCTGCTGCTGGATTTCGGGGTGGTTCGCCAACACCCATACGGCGCTGCCGAGCAACGACGCGGTCGAGTCTCCGCCGGCGCCGAACAGCGTCACCATCATCACCTGAGCGGTGATCGTGTCCAGCTCGCCCGAGGCGCAGGCGGTCGCCAGCTCGCCGAGGAGGTTGTCCTTCGGATCGGTCGGCGGCCCTGCCGAAGTGCTCGGTGATATAGCCGGAGAGCTCCAGGACGCAAACACCAGCGGCCGCCAGCTGGTGCTGATTCACCAGCCCCGCCAGCAGTTGGTTGGCCGCGTGCCCCCATTCCACGAGCTGGCCGACGTTGTCGTCCGGCAGGCCGATCAGTTCAGCCACGACCATCATGGGCAGCCGGTTGGCCATGGAGCCCATCCATTCGATGCGTCCGTCGCGCAGGCCCTCGGTCCACAGCCGTTCTGCGGTCTGCGTGGCGAATTTCTCCATGGCGCGAATCCGCTTGGCCGCCAAATGCCGTACCAACAGCTTGCGGTGCACCGCGTGGGCAGGATCGTCGGCGGTGGCCAGCACATGCGTGGGTCCGCCCAGTGGGTCCATCTGGTGTGGCACCACGGTGCCGTCCGCCGTGTAGACCATCGTCGCGGTCAGATTCGAGGAGAAGTCCTCGGGTCTGCTGATGGCGTCATTGACGGCGTCCCAACTGCACGCGGCATAGAACCCGGAGGCACCAATCTGGTGGACCGGACCCGCGACGCGCATGCGCTCGTAGAGCGGATACGGATCTTGGATGGATTCCGCATCGAAGAGCTCGATGGGGTCATGAGCGACGGTCACTCTCCTAGGCTGGGTGGTCGATATCGCCACGTCAACGGTGCCGCGACAAGTTGAAATCCCCGACCGTGCGGAGCGGGATTCGATCGTCTCACCGCGCGGGCGGGACCTGCGAGTACGATGAGAGAACTCGCTGTCTTTGTCTCAAAGTGAGAACTAGATCCGGATGATTCTCGACGAAGGACGGATGACAATGCCGCGCAACGATTGGCTCGTCGGGGGCGAACGCCGCGACATCGCCACCGAACGCATCTATGCGGCAGCCACCGACCTGATCGCACGAGACGGGCTGGACGCCTTCGACATCGACCGGTTGGCCGCCCGGGTCCACTGCTCTCGGGCCACCATCTACCGGCACGCCGGTGGCAAAGCCGAGATCCGCGAAGCCGTAGTGGCGCGGGCCGCGGCCGGCATCATCGACGCCGTCCGTGCCGCGGTCGACGGCATGACCGGGCCGCAGCGAGTCGTCACCGCGATCACGTTCGCACTCAAGCGAATTCGATCGGACCCGCTTGGCCAACTGATGATCGGCTCGGTGCGTCGGGTCGATACCATGACCTGGCTCACCGCATCGCCGTTGCTGGCCGGCTTCGCCCGCGACCTCGCCGGGCTCACCGATACCGACCCGCAGTCCGCGCAGTGGATAGTGCGCGTGGTGCTGTCGCTGGCGTACTGGCCGGCCGCGGACAGCGACACCGAACATCAACTGGTGCAACGATTCGTCGCACCCGCATTCACCGGCCAGGGCTGAAATCGATTACTCGGCCCCGAAGGCGTCGTACAACTCCGGCAGGAAGCCGGCGAGGTGATTCATCTCCTGCCCGCAGTGCACCAGCAGATTGCGAGCGTTGGATTCGGCGTCCCCGAGTATCTTCTTGGCAATCGGCCGCACCGCCTTGGACGCCACCCCGGGCGCGTTGCGCACGGCGATGTGCGGGCCGCCCATCCAGAACCGCGAGCGCATCTCGGATCCGCTTCGGGTCGACCGGATGTGGTGGATGAACCAGCCGACGTCCACTGGGGCGTCGCCGGCGCCCAGCCGCGCACAGATCGCCACCGACTCGGCGCTGTCGGGCGGACAGCCCAGTTCCGACGGCGCGACGAATTGTATTGCGCCGTTGAGCACTGTCGAGCCGATGTATTCGCTGATCAGCGACCAGCGGCCGATGTAGCGATCGCTGCCCTGCCGGCCCGCGTCGTCACCGTCCTGCTCACCGTCTTTCCAAGCGGCTGACAGGTGCGCACGCGGATGCCACAGCTTGTAGCGGCGGGTGTCGCACCCGTGCCACCCGAACCACCATGCCCACATCGCCGGAGTCACCCCGGGCATGTCGGTGCGTACGGACACCTGGTAGCTGCCGTCCTCGAGAACCCCGTAGCCGTTTTCGGTCTGCTGATACCCCTCGTCGGCGACACGAGCCGCGTCCTCGAACGCCAGCAAGGCCATCCCGCCTTGCGGCCCATGATGCAGTGCATCGACGACATGGCTTGGCAGCGTAGCCATCTCGGGTTTGAAGAACTTACCGAACGGCGTCTCCGCGTCGTCGTTGCGGTAGCCGAGGTAGAGATCGCTGGTCATCAGATTCTTCCCATCCAACTGTTGAACAGGCCGTCAGAGTCGTACTCGGCACGAACCCGATCGAGCTTGGCCATAGCCGCGTCGCTGGCGAACCGAGCCGGACGCTGGCCGAGGTTTTCGTCGGCAAGCTGAATGCCGACGGCCAGGTGCGACATCGACTCCATGTTGGACCGCGCCCAGTCGGCATACTTCGCCGCGTCGGCCGGGTCCGTCGCATCGTTCCAGGATCCGTAGAGCGCCAGGTAGATGTCGGCTTCGATGCTGTAAGCCATGTCCTGACGGGGCGGGACAGGCCCCCAGTTCAGCCAGAGGAAGTGCGCCGGATGCGGGGGCAGCGTGTCCAGAATGTTGCGGATGCCCGGTAGCAGGTCTTCGGCCGGCGCCGAGGTCCACATGTTGTCCACCGCATAGTGATGGTCGGACAGGTAGTGGCTCATCGCGACGTCATACCAGGTCGACAAATCGGTTGGCATATAAGGAACTTTGACGAGCGCCTTGTCGGCGACCGGGCAGGTGCCGAATAGGGCGAGGGCCTTTTCGGCATCCTCGTCGGAATCGGCGAAGGCGGGCGACGCAAACGAGATGACGGGAACGTCGATGCCCATGTTCGGCTCGCCGCGGGAGGCGACAGCCTGCAACTCGACCCGCGGGTCTACCTCGGCGCCGACCGCGCGTGCCCAGGTGAAGACCTCTTCGGCCAGGTCGAACGGGTAGAGGTAGACGCTGGTGCCGCAGACAGCCGGCCGCGGGTACAGCTTGAGGTAATACGACGTGACCACGCCGAAAAAGCCCGAGCCCGCGCCGCGGGCTGCCCAGTAGAGATCGGGGTGGTTGTCTGCATCGCAGTGGATCTGCTCGCCGTCGGCAGTGATGACGTCGAGGCCGATGACACTCTCGACAGCCGGACCGTAAACGCGGCTGTTCCACCCGTACCCGCCCTGCAGCAGATAACCGCCCAGACAGACGCCTTTGCAATGGCCGCCGGGGAAGAACAGGTTCTGCGCCTGCAGGTCGGCCATCAGCAGGCTGCCGCCCTTGCCCGGACCGGCGACCGCCACGCCCTTCTCGGCGTCGATGTCGGCGTGATCGAGGCGGCTGACGTCGAGCAGTACCGAGCCGTCGCGCAGGTGGCTGGCCGCGAAGCTGTGGCCGCCCGAAACGATGCTGACTTTCAGGCCATTGGATTTGGCGTAGCGGAGCCCCGCGATGATGTCGTCGGAATCATTCGCCGCGACGATCACTTCGGGATAGCGGTCGGGCACACGTTGGTGCCACACTGTTCCACGGCGGGCCGCCTCGTAGCCGTCATCGTTGCGGAAGTAGTGACGCCCGGCCGGTAGCGCGCTCAGCATAGAACTCCTCTGATCCACATTTCGGTTCTTCTAATTCCGCTATGCGGACCACTATAGTGGAACCATGGCGCAGGGGGAACAACCAAACGGATCGAATACTCGCGACGAAGGCATCCAGGTGCTACGTCGCGCCGCCGCGGCGCTGGACGAAATCGCCGCCGAGCCCGGGCAACTGCGTCTCGTCGACCTCAGCGAGCGGCTTGGGCTGGCCAAGTCGACCAGCCGCCGCCTGCTGGTCGGCCTGGTCGAGGTCGGACTGGCCAGCGTCGACACCCAGGGCCGCTTCTCGCTCGGCGAGCGCCTGCTGGGATTCGGCGGCTCGACCGGAGCGCACATCGCGGCGGTATTCCGGCCGACCATCGAGCGGGTGGCACGCGCCACCGACGGTGAGACGGTCGACCTGTCGATACTGCGTGGCCAGCGGATGTTGTTCATCGACCAGATCGAGTCGTCGCACCGGCTCCGCGCGGTCTCGGCTGTCGGAGTCCGGTTTCCGTTGCAGGGCACCGCCAACGGGAAGGCGGCCCTGGCGGCCCTCCACGATGACGACGCCGAGGCCGCACTGTCGCGGCTGCGCCCCGATGCCGCCGACGGGCTGCGCCGCGAGATCGACGAGATCCGGCGCACCGGAATCGCCTACGACCGTGACGAACACACCGCAGGGATCTCCGCCGCGGCCATCGCGAGACGAGTCATGGGCGATAACGTGATCGCGATCTCGGTGCCGACACCCACCGAGCGATTTCTTGAAAAGGAGCAACGCATCGTCTCAGCGTTGCGTGACGCGGCGGACTCACCGGCCTGGACACGCTGATTGCACAACGTTCGCAACCACCACACCGAGGACAACCGATGAACACCTCTTCAGGCCCAGCGGTCAATCACCACGCCAACTATTCCGGCTGCGCCGGGGTGGCTGGTCTGCTGGCCGGGATCGTCATGCTTCTCGGCGGGCGGCGAAGAGCCCGCCTGGCCGCCGAGTTGGCGGGCATATCGCGCACCGACAACCTCGTCGACATCGGTTGTGGCCCAGGCAATGCGGTACGAGCGGCTGCGCGTCGCGGGGCACGGGTGACGGGCGTAGATCCGTCGGCCGCGATGTTGCGCCTCGCTCGAGCCCTGGCGCGCCGTCGACCCTCCGTGACCTGGTCGCGGGGCAGCGCCGAACAGCTACCGGCACCCGATGATTCAGCGACCGTTGCGTGGTCACTGGCCACGGTGCATCACTGGAAGGATGTAGCGGCTGGACTGGCTGAGGTCAGACGGGTGCTGGCCGCTGACGGCCGGCTGCTGGTCATCGAGCGTCGGGTCGAGCCTGGCGCTACCGGCCTGGCAAGCCACGGGTGGACCGAGCAGCAGGTGCAATGCTTCGCAGACCTGTGCCGCCAAGCCGGCTTCGAGACGGTGCGCATCGGCGAACGTACGCTTGGCCGACGTGTTTTATGGGTCGTGCAGGCTGACGGCAACTCGGCGGGATAGGAATCCGTAGGTCGTTGCGTCCCCTTGCCGTCCGCTCCGCGACCGTCAGCAAGTCGATAGAGCGGGCTGCCCGAAGAACCGGCCCCATTCGTAGCGCGCCGCCGATTGTGCATCGACGAAGGCGTGAGACGGCGTTGCGCCGGCACCCGCGAGACGAACCAATGCCCACGCCATCGCGAACACCGGCACCCGGTGGCGCTGCGCCGCCGTGAGCAACTCGTCGAAAGCCGTTTCTGACGAGCACCGACGAACGCCGATGAGAATGCCGCGCGCCGTGTCGAGGATGCGACCGGCGTTTGGGCCACTTGAGATCTGACCGGGAAGCCAGTCCGACGTCATGGGTGTGCGTACCTCCTATCGAAAGCTCACCCGGCGTGAGCCACTCGTGAGCCACAAATGACGCACCGTGCCATGATTTGTGCTTCTTTCCGGTTGTGCCAGATGGCTTTCCCCATCGGAATGGTTCTGTGATCGTCTTGGTACCGGTAGTCGCCGCCGGTTGTGCCGGTTGACCCCGGATATCCGTTCCGGGCGAAGTCAGGTGCGCGCACCTGTCAGCGGCAAAACCTGAATCAGCCTGCGAGGGCCAGTACTTCGTCGAAGCCCGCGACCAGGGCGTCATAGAAGACGTCGTAGTCGGGGATCGCAGCGGTGTCGACGTCAATGCCCAGGGCGCAGGTGTCGACGTAGGTCAGCAGGGTGACGTTGACCGCCGATCCGATTGTCGGGCCGAACGCGTATTGCGCCCGCACCGCCGCGCCGCCCAGGAAAACCGGCACCGGCACACCCGGCACGTCGCTGGCGAGGAAATCCACATGGCGCAGAACCGAACCGATGTACCACCGCGGCATCAGGTTGAGGGCGCCGGCGATCAATTGCGTGTAAGGGAGTGAGGGTTCATCGCGGACCGCGTGGGTGCGCAGATGAATCGCCGCGATTCGCTTTGCCGGGTCAGCCTCGCCCACCGGCACGTCGAACCGCATCAGGGTGATCCGGTTTCCTCCCATGTCATCGGCTGCTGTCCGCAGGCTGATCGGCATCGTCAAGTGCAGGTCGCCGACCGCGACGCCGTGTTTCTCGTGATAACGGCGTAATCCACCGGCTATGCCGGCGACAAACGCGTCGTTGAGCGCTCCACCACCGCGGTGCGCGGCCTCGCGCAGTAGGGGCATGGGTACCTGGTGCACTCCCAGCCGTCGGATCAGGCCGCGGTCCTTGACCAACGCCGATCCGGTACGACTTATTGGCCGAACGGTGCGGTAGACCGACGCCCCGATGGCCGCTGCCGATCTGGCCGTGGCAAGAGGTCGCCGAAAGCTGTCGTACACCAACCGCGGGGCCCACTTCACCGTCCCCGTCATGGCGCTTCGAACGATGCCGGTGCTATAGCGCGCGCTGTCGCGGTACCCGTCGAGCCGTGATGGCGCAGACACCTCCGGCTCGGCGGGTAGGGGCTCGTGCTTGGAGTGCTCCTCGGAAAGGTCGAAAAGGTGCATCGCAATCTGGATGCCGCCGACTCCGTCGGTAAGGGCGTGGTGGAATTTGCAGATCAAGGCCGCGCCGCCATTCTCCAAGCCATCGACCATTGTGATCTCCCAAAGCGCCCTGGCCCGGTCGAAAGCCTGCATCTCGGCTACCCGGGCCATCTCGAGCACGTCGTCGAGAGTTCCGGACCCCGGGGTGGCCGCTCGCCGCATGTGGTAGTCGAGGTCGAAATCCGTTGCATATTCCCACCGGGGCGGGGCCGGCGGCGGCGAAGGCACCACGCGCTGCCGGAACATCGGCAACTCCCGGCTGATGATGTCGAAGCGCGTGCGCACTTCGTCCCAGTCCGGGGATCGATCCAGTAGCACGACCGTCACCACGGTCGATCGCAGGCGTGGGTCGTGTTCCATCGCCCAGGTAAAGGCGTCGCTGCTGCGCATGAATTCGGTCATGATTGCTCTAAGCAGAAACATACGAGTTGCGGCGGCCCACGTCACGGGGTTATTGGCAGCCAATGACTTTGGTCCCTAAAAGTAGGGCCATTCGTCCGCGGGGCGCGGCCTGGATCGTTGTGCGCCGAGACCCGCACGCCCCATTACTCGCCGAGAACGCGCCGGGTGTAGTCGTTGAGGAAGGCGCGGTTGGGATCGAGGCGGTCGCGGACCGCGGCGAAACGGTCCCAATCGGGATAACGCTCGCGCAGCGTCGCGGCCGTTTGATAGTGACGCTTGCCCCAATGCGGGCGGCCCGCGTAATCGTCCATGATCGCTTCGACGGCACGGAAATACGTCTCGAACTCCATGCCGGTGTATTGATGAACGGCGATGTAACACGTGTCGCGGCCATGTGCAGTCGACAAGAAGGAGTCATCGGGAGCCGAGAAACGCACTTCGAGCGGGAACATGATCGGCAGAGCCGCGACGGTGTACCAGATCGATGACCCGCTGGACCGCTTCGCGTGCATGCTCACGCGGAATCGCGTACTCCATCTCGGTGAACCTGACCTTGCGCTCGGTCGCGTAGACCTTATAGGCGCGGTCGGAGACGGTCGACTCCGAAATCAGGCTCGTCATAAGGCGATTCAGCCGAGGCGCCGCGGCCGGCAAGGCCCGGCCGGCCCGGCAGACGAGGCTCAACCCGACGTTCTCGAAGTCTTCGCCGAACTTGCGCTTCCATTCCGGCGTCGGCGTGGGCTCCTCGTCGCTGCGCCGGGTGCTTCGGGTCAGCGCCGTATCCCCGTACGGGAAGACGAAAAACTCGAAATGGTCGTTGCTGTCCACGAATTCGTCAAGACGCTGCAGTGTCTCGGTCAGCGCACGCCGCTCGTCGTTGCGATGCAACGTGTACAGCGGCACCGTCTGCACGGTGACCTGTGAGATCACCCCGAGCGCACCGATCGCCACCCGCGCGGCCAAAAAGTCATCGCCGTCGGAGCCCTGCGTCAGGCTGAGGACTTCCCCGCTCGCGGTGACCAGCCGCAACCCGACGATCCGCGCCGACAGGTTGGTGAAGCGAGCCCCCGTGCCGTGGGTGGCGGTCGCGGTGGCGCCGGTGATCGACTGGGCGTCGATGTCGCCCTGGTTCTCCAGCCCGAGCCCGCGCGCGGCCAGCTGCGGACCCAGTGTGTGCAACTTGGCGCCGCCCTCGATCGTCACCAGACCGGTCGCGGGGTCCGCGTCGAGGACCCGGTGCAGACCGGTCATATCGATCATCGTCCCGTCTGTGCACGCGCAGTCGGTGAACGAGTGCCCGGTGCCGACGGCGCGTACCCGCTCGCCGCGCTGAGCCGCGCGCGAGACGACGTCGGCCAGCTCCGCCTCCGACGTCGGTCGCACGATCGACGACGGCGCGCAGTACTGCTCGCGTGCCCAGTTACCCCAGCGCGGGCTCATCGCGCCGACTCCGCGGTGATCGCTGTCATGGCAACTCCTTGTTCATCTACAGAAATGTCTTTCCCTCGCCGCGGTAGGTCGGGACGGCGTCCACGACCTCGGCGCCCCGGACCAGATAAAGCCGGTCGAACCGCTCGCACAGCTCACCGGCCTTCGTGTGGCGGAAGTAGACCTTGTCGCCGACCTTCAGCCGCCGCGCCGCGTCCCCGTGCAGCGGCGTCTGAACCTCGCCCGTGCCCTCCATCGGATTGAGCTTCAGCCCAGTGGGCAGGTAGGGAGTCGGCATGCGGTCCTTCGCGCCGACCCCGCTGGCCAGGTAACCGCCGCCGAGCGCGGTCACCGTCTGGGCATCGGGCCGGCGGGAGACCGGCAGCGCGAACATCGCCGCCGGCTGCAACGTGAAGGTGGAATACCAGTCGAACAGCGTCGGCGCGTAGAACCCCGAACCGGCGGTGGCCTCGGTCATCGCCGGCTCCTGCGCCACCAGCTGCAAATCGCCGGTGCCCCCGGCGTTGACGATCTCGAGATCGGCTACCTGGCGCACCAGTTCGACGGCGCGGGCCCGGCGTTCGCGCAACTCCGCGAACGACTGGCGCTGCATCCACCCCACGGCGGCGTTCTGGGCTCGCTTGCCGGCGACCTTGTCGCCGAAGCCCGCGATGTGGCCCTCGTACGACATCAGCGCCACCAGCTTGAGCGCCGGCCGCCGCGCGATCTCCACCGCGAGCGCACGCGCCTGCTCCGGCGTGTGCACCGGCGAGCGCTTGGGGCCGATCTTCACGCGCCCCCCGGCGCGCCAGTAACCGGCGTCGAGGTCCACGCACAGCCGGACCGGATTGCCGGTCGCACCCTGGATCAGATCGAGGTGTTCGACACTGTCGACCATCACGATCGGCGCCGCGTCGGGGTTGGCGGCGGTCAACTCGCCAAGCTCACGCAGCGCCGCCCGGTCGGTGGGCGGATAGGCCAGCAGCAGGTTGTCGAATCCGTGGCCGGCCAGCCACAGCGTCTCGGGCAGCGTGAACGTCATCAGCCCGTCGAATCGCTGATTGGAGTCGAGGATCTCGCGCTGTATCGGCCTGCAACGCAGCGACTTCGAGGCCACCCTGATCGGCTTGTCGCCGGCCCGCACGAGCATCTGCGCGGCGTTGCTCCACATGGCGTCGAGGTCGATGAACGCAAAGGGCGCATCGTGGTCGGCAAACGCGTGCTCGTAGCGCTGTAGCCGGCTCTGTGGATCCATCCTCGCCGGCCCGTCCGAACGTTGGTCGCGACCGGCCACCTCATGCACGCCGTCACCCTACTGAACGTCGGCCAACTCTTACAGATGCTTTGCCGTGTCGTGCGCAACCTGGTCACGCAGGCAACCGCATTGTGTGCGGTTTGCCGCCGAAAATCACCTGGCGTTGTGCAGAGTGCCCATGCCGGTCGGGCTAGGGCCCCGCCGCTCCGTTTTGGCCGAACAGCAACCCGCCGGCGCCGCCCCCGCCGCCGGGGGCCCCGCCGGTGCCTGCCCCGCCGTTGCCGCCGTTGCCGATCAGCTGGGCGCTGCCGCCGGGACCGCCCGGGCCGACGCCACCGGGAGCCCCGTTGCCGCCGGCGCCCCCGTTGCCGAACAGAACCGCGCCCTGCCCGCCCCCGCCGCCGGCCCCGATTCCGCCGGCGCCGCCGGTCCCGCCCCGGCCGCCGTTGCCGAACAGGAACGCCGCGTTACCGCCGATTCCACCGTTGCCGACGCTGTTCGTCCCGCCGGCACCACCGCTTCCGCCGACGCCCCCGTCACCCCACACCCAGCCGCCGTCACCACCGTTTCCGCCCGCGGCGAACAGCGTCCCGCCGACGCTGGTGGCGCCGCCGTTGCCACCCGCCCCGCCGGTGCCGAACAGCAGTCCGGCGCGCCCGCCGTTGCCACCGTTGCCGCCGACCGGGGCCACCGCCACATTCGTGGTGCCCGCACCGATGGCGCCGCCGTTGCCGCCGAGGCCGCCGGTACCGACCAGCTGGGCGCTGCCGCCTACGCCAGCGAATCCGCCGGAGCCGGCAAAGCCCTGCGTGGCGCCCGCGCCGCCGTCGCCACCCAGTGCGCCGTTGCCGCCCGCGCCACCGTTGCCGAACAGCAGACCGCCCGGGCTGCCGTTGCCGCCGAGGCCGCCGACCCCGCCCTCACCGCCCTGGGCCGCCCCCGCGCCACCGAGTCCACCGACTCCCCCGCCGCCGCCGGCCCCGCCGGTCCCGAACAGCCCCATCGCGCCGGCACTACCGCCGGAGCCGCCGTGGCCGCCGAAACTGGCGAAATTCCCGTCCCCGGCTCCGCCGGCGCCACCCAGCCCGCCGACTCCGGAGCTGCCGAACACCAAGCCGCTTTGGCCACCTGGACCACCCTGGCCGCCGAAGCCGCCGATGCTCTGCACCGTCGAATTGCTCAGCCCGCCGACGCCGCCGGTCCCACCGGCGCCGCCGTAACCGAACGCCAGCCCACCCGCGCCGCCGGCGCCCCCGGCCCCGCCGACGCCGCCGGCGGCCAGCACCGGTGGCCCACCCGGGCTGACGGTCGGCGCGACCCCGCCGGTCCCGCCGGTGCCACCGGTGCCGCCGAATCCATAGAAGAGCCCGGCGTTGCCACCGTTACCGCCCGCACCGCCGGAACCGGCGGGAATGCTGAAGGGGGGCTGAATGACCCCGAGGGTCAAACCGTTTCCGCCGGTGCCGCCGGCCCCGCCGGCACCGCCGTTGCCCCACAGCCATCCGCCGTTGCCCCCGGCACCGCCATTGCCCCCCGCGGCGCCGTTGACGGTCGCATTGCCGCCCGCCCCGCCGATGCCGCCGTTGCCCCATAACCCGGCATTCCCGCCGTTGCCGCCGCCCTGGTTGACACCACCCGAGCCGCCGTTTCCGCCACTGCCGAACAGGATCCCGCCGTCACCGCCGTTTTGCCCGGTGCCGGCCGCGCCGTTGGCGCCGTCGCCGATCAGCGGTCGTCCGAGCAGCGCCTGGGTGGGCGCGTTGATCAGGTTGAGCAAGTCCTGCGCAGCGGATTGCATGGGCAAAGCGTTAGCCGCCTCGGCAGCGACGTAGCTGCTCGCACCGGAGTTGAGGACCTGCACGAACTGCTGATGAAACAGTGCGGCCTGCGCGCTCAACGCCTGATAAGCCTGCCCGTGCGCACCGAACAACGCCGCGATGGTCGCTGACACTTCGTCGGCGCCCGCCGCGACCATGGCCATGGTCGGTACCGCGGCGGCCGCGTTGGCCGCGCTGATTGTCGAACCGACATTGGCCAAATCACTTGCCGCCGCGGCGAGCATCTCCGGCGCCGCGATCAGGTACGACATTTTGGACCTCCACGTCAGCCTCGGCAAAGGTTATCGCCCGACTTCAACGCAGTCTCGAAGCGATGCCATCCCTTCGACAAGATTCCTTTATTCAAGCCAGACTTGGCCGCAGCCCCATTAGGCAGGTAACGGCCCGGGTTATTCGGGTCCTCGACGGGCTTGGCCCGCCGGGTCATGTTCCTCGTCGGCAACTTCTCCAGCACCACCACCGCGTTCTTCTCCGCCAACGCCCGGGCGGTCTTCACACAGAAATCCTGCCGCCGCCGCGCCTCGGTAGCCCGCAGCGCTGCGTGCCGCTGCCGCGTCCTGTTGCGGTTAGCCGAATGCTTGGCCGCCCGAGACAACTTGCGCTGCCACCGCAACGCACGACGCTTCTCCCTCGGCGTTACGAAGACCTGATCCAGCAAGTCACCGGCACTGGTGGCCACCGCAACCACCACGCCTCGATCCACACCCACCGCGACATCGGCGACAGCGTGCGCCGCCGGCACCCTGACGCCGTCGTCGACTAACAACGACAAATACCAATGCCGTCCCTCTTTGGACAGCGTGGCCGAACGGATAGCTTCGCCATCCACACTGCGCGACGCCCGGAACTTCACCCACCCCAACTTGGGCAGCTTCACCCGGGATTTACTGCGGTTGAGTTTCTGCACCGCCATCTTGGAACCCTCGGGAAACCGAAACGACGGCACCCAGCGCCGCGACGAGCGCCAATGCACCCGAAACGTGCCGTGCTTACGGCACGCCTTGTCCAGATCCATCAGCGTCTGCTGCAAACAATGCCCCGGCACCTCTTTGAGCCACACATGCTCGGCCTTGGCTGCAACCAGCTCGCTGGCCTGCGGGCCATAGTTCATCCACGCACCCCGACGCCGGTACTCGCGACGCTGCTCTAACCCGGTATTCCACACCGCCCGACACGCGTCGGCGGTCTGCTGCGCCAACCGCTGCTGGGCCTGGGTCAACTCGACCCGAAAACGTCTACCGGCCAGCATCATTCACCGAGTCTTCTGGTTTTCGACATAGCGTTTGATCACCGACAAAGCGCGCCAGCAAACCCGGCATTTCCGCGTGACATTTCTTCCCCAACGTGGACTCATGTCACGCGCAAACGTTCGATGCGGGTGTCAAGACCACATTCGGGCCACACTCGGCGGCCGGATCCGCTTGTGCTGGTGGGCTTTTCAGAGGATGGCTCGGAGATCCTTTGCCCGTGCGATGTCGTCCCAGTCGACGTCGAGCTCGAGCAGGATCTCCTCGGTGTGCTGCCCGTGCTCCGGGGCGCGCGCCGGAGCCGGCGGCGTTTCGTTGAATTGCACGGGCGCAGCGACGATCCGGTATTGCTCGCCGTCATCGTCGACGTTGGTCACCACGTACCCGTTGGGTTCGACCTGCGGATCATTGAGTGTTTCCCGCGGCGTCGCCAGAGCGCCCCACACACCGGGTTCGTCTTCGAGCACCTTCTGCCAGTGCGCGAGGTCATGGCCGGCGAACACATTCGCGACGATTTGCGTCGCCTCTGCGGCGTTGGCGATCAGGTTGCTCGACGGCACGAAGCGCTCGTCGGTGGCCAGCTCCGCAAGGCCCATGCGCTCGCAGAAACCGGCCCAGAATTTGTCGGGTTGCAGGAAGACGAGCTGAATCCACCTGCCGTCCTTGGTCTTGTACCGGTTGACAAGTGGATTGATCGCCAAGCCGGGTGGTGCCCCCGGAATGCCGTCGATGTTGAAGAAATCAGCCGCCGAAATCGAGGGCGCGATGGCCCACATCGCCTGCGCCAGCAACGAGGAGTCGACGATGGACGACTCACCGGTTCGTTCCCGGTGGAACAACGCCGCGCACACGCCGCCGGCCAGCGTCGCCCCGCCCTGCAGGTCGCCGAAGCCGGGCCCCTGAACCGCGGGCGTTTCGGTGCCGAATGGCGTGAGCGTGTAGGCGACTCCGCCACGCGCCAGGTAGGTGGCAGCGTCGAATCCGCCGCGGTTGCGATCCGGGCCCCGCACCCCCAGCCCGGTGCCGCGGGCAATGATGATCTTCGGATTGAACCCGCGAATGTCCTCGACGGTCAGCCGCGCTCGCTCCAGTGCTGCTGGAAGCCAATTGGTCAGAAACACATCGGCACTGGCCAACAGGCGGCCGAACAATTCCCGGCCCACTTCGGATTTGACGTCGATCGCGATGCTGCGCTTGCCGCGGTTGCCCAACTCGAGGATGAAGTCGGCGTCCACGCGGGCCGCTTCGCGAGTGAAACCGCCAACCACCAACGCCCGCCCCGGATCACCGGCAGTGACACCTTCGACCTTGATAACGTCGGCGCCCCAATCCGATAGGGCGGCACCGGCCGACGGAACGTATGTCCACGACGCCAACTCGACAACCCGGACCCCGCTCAGCACGCCTGACCCAAGCATCTCGATGCCAACCCCCTCGTCGCCATTTCTTGCTATTTTAGATATTCTAGCTACTGTAAGGAATACCGTTAGCCCGGCTGCCGCCAGCCACTTTTGTGGCAGTTTTCGTGGGGAAGAGATGCGATGAAGCCCACCGTAGGTCCGAGCGAATTCCCTTGGGCCCCAATGCGAGTGACAGGTAATGGCGGTCTCACGAAGGAACTGCTATGGGCAGGGTGACCGGCAAGGTCGCGTTGATCAGCGGCGCCGCTCGCGGTCAGGGCCGATCGCACGCGCGAATGCTGGCAGCCGAGGGTGCCGACATCATCGCCGTCGACCTGTGCAAGGACATCGAGACCAACGAATACCCCCTGGCGCGCCCGGAGGATCTCGACGAGACGGCGCGGCTGGTCGAGAAGGAAGGGCAGCGCGCGGTCACCGCCATCGCCGACGTCCGCGACCGGGCGCAGTTGTCTGCCGCCATCGACCATGGCGTCGCCGAGCTCGGCCACCTCGACATCGTCGTCGCCAACGCCGGCATCTGCCCGCTCACCGCAGGCCTGCCGCCGCAGGCCTTCGCCGACGCGGTGGACGTCGACCTGATCGGTGTGCTCAACCTCGTGCACGCGAGCCTCAAACACCTGCAGGCCGGCGCGTCGATTGTGGTGATCGGATCCAACGCGGCATTCATGTCATCGATGAACACCAGCGGCATCGACGGCGGCCCCGGTGGAGCGGGCTATGCCTTCGCGAAACTTGCTGCCGCGCATTATGTTAACGACTTTGCGCTGGCGCTGGCGCGGTTCTCCATCCGGATGAACGCGGTACACCCGACGAACGTCAACACCGACATGCTGCACAGCGCGCCGATGTACCGCGCCTTCCGGCCGGACCTGCAGAACCCGACCCGCGAAGACGCCGAACCGGTCTTCCCGGTGGTTCAGGCGATGCCGGTTCCCTACGTCGAGCCGGAAGACATCAGTGAGGCGGTCGTGTTTCTCGCCTCCGACGCGGCCCGCTACATCACCGGCCAGCAACTTCGCGTGGACGCGGGCGGCTTCCTCAAAGTCAAACCCTGGTCGGGCGCGTGAGCTTGATCAAGGTGACGCCAAGCGACGCAACAGATGTCGAGCGTCGCGTCTACGCGCTGATGGTGCTGATGAAGGCCGCCGACGACCGGCTTTCCAAGGGCATCAGCACCGGCGAGTTCATGTGCGTCTACTGGCCGTCGCGCGGTCAGGAGGCCATCGCCGCGGCCATGGGTGTCGCGCTGCGGCCCGACGACCAACTGGTGACGACCTACCGGGGGCTGCACGATCTGATCGGAAAGGGCGTCCCGCTCGAGGAGATCTACGGCGAGATGATGGGGCGCAGTGTCGGCGCCAGCCGCGGCAAGGGCGGCACCATGCACATCGCCAATCCCGACAAGGGCGTGATGCTCTCGACCGGCATCGTCGGCGCCGGGCCGCCGGTGGCGGTGGGGCTGGCGATGGCCGGCAAGCGCAAAGGGCTCGACCGTGTCACGGCGGTCAGCTTCGGGGACGGCGCCACCAACACCGGCTCCTTCCATGAGGCCGCCAACATGGCCGCATTGTGGGATCTGCCAATGGTGTTCGTGTGCCAGAACAATCTGTACGCCGAGATGACGCCGACCAGCGACACGATGAAGATCGAGCACGTCGCCGATCGGGCCGCCGGGTACGGCATGCCGGGTGTCCGCGTCGACGGCAACGATCCGCTCGCGGTCAAAGCCGCCCTCGACGAAGCTCTGCACCGGGCGCGCACGGGTGCCGGACCCACCTTCCTCGAGTGTGTGACGTTCCGGTTCCGCGGCCACTATTTCGGCGACCGGATGCCTTACATCCCCAAGGATCAGCTGGCCGCCGCAATCGCGGCCGACCCGGTGCCGCGCTTCCGCAGTCACCTCGCCGAGGTCGGCATCTGCACCTCCGATGAGCTCGACCGCATCGACGCCGAGGCCCTGGCGAGCGTGGAGGCGGCACTGAGCACGGTGATGAGCGCCGATCCGGCTTCGGTCGATGAACTCGAACGCGACGTATACGCAACTCCGATCAAGTACCCCGTGTGAGGACACGATGGACCCGCTCGAAAAAGAAATGACCATGCGCGAGGCGCTGAACCTCGCGCTGGACGAGGCGCTGCACGCCGACGAGCGCGTGTTCCTGCTCGGCGAGGACATCGCCGATCCCGGCGCGTCCGGCCCGACCGCGGGTTTGTCCACCAAGTACGGCCACGAGCGGGTCCTGGACACCCCGATCTCGGAAGCCGCGATCGTGGGCGCGGCGATCGGGGCCGCGATAGACGGCATGCTGCCGGTGGCCGAGATCATGATCATGGACTTCATCGGCATCGCCGCCGACCAGCTGATCAACAACGCCGCCAAATTGCGCTTCATGACTGGCGGGCGGACGACCGCTCCCATCACCATCCGAACCCAGGTCTATGCGGGCTTGGCCACCGGGGCAACGCATTCGCAGACGCTCGAGGCGTGGTTCATGCACATCCCCGGGATGAAGGTGATCGTGCCCTCCACCCCACGCGACGGCAAGGGCCTACTGACCTCCGCGATCTTCGACGAGGATCCCTGCCTGTTCATCGAGACCATCCGTCTGCAGAGCAAGAAAGGGCCCGTTCCGATCGAGCCGGGCTTCTCAATTCCGTTGGGCCAGGCCGATATCAAGCGGCCTGGGCACGATGTGACCCTGATCAGCTACGGGCGCAGTGTGCACGACGCACTGGCGGCGGCCGCCACGTTGCAGGAACAGGGCGTCAGCGCCGAAGTCGTCGACCTGCGCACCCTGGTACCCCTCGACGTAGAGGCGATCGTCGAATCCGTCCGTCGCACCAGGCGCGCCGTGATCGTGCACGACGCGGTCCAATTCGGCGGGCCAGGAGCCGAGATCGCCGCGATCCTGCAATCCGAACTCTTCGGTGAGCTGATCGCACCCGTCGAGCGGGTGGGCGCCAGGTTCGTGCCCAATCCGGCCGCCGCGGCGCTGGAAGCGCAGGTATACCCGTCGCCGCCGCAAATCGTGGCAGCCGTGCAACGCACTCTGGACAGAGCCAAAGTTCATGGCTGACTTCATTATTCGCATTCCCCGGGTGTCGGTGGCCGTCTCCGAGGCCGAGCTCACCGGCCTGCTCGTCGGCCAAGGAGAGCATGTCGAGGAGGGCACCCCGATCTACGTGATCGCCACCGAGAAGGTGGAACAGGAAATCGAAGCCGGCGCCTCGGGCACCGTGCAATGGACCGCAGAGGTCGGGACGACTTATGACATCGGCGCCGAAATCGGCGTCATCACTTCGTAAATCACGATAGCGAAAGGTAAAGCGTATGGATCTCAACGAGACCCGCGAGAGAATCATCTACGAAAAAGAAGGCCCGATCGCGCGCGTCACGCTCAACTGGCCCGAAAAGGCCAACGCGCAGGATCAGAAGCTGGCCGAGGAGGTCGACGCCGCGCTGCTGGACGCCGACCGTGACTACGACATCAAGGTGCTGATTCTCAAGGCCAACGGCAAGGGCTTCTGCTCGGGACACGCGATCGGCAACAACGCCGTCGACTACCCGTCGTTCGTCGAGGCCGCCAAGGTGATGGGCACGCCGTGGAAGCCGCAGACCGACCTGTTCGTCAAGCCGATCCTGAACCTGTGGGAGTTCTCCAAGCCGACCATCGCGGCGGTGCACGGCTACTGCGTCGGCGGCGGCACCCACTACGGCCTGACCACCGACATCGTCATCGCCGCCGAGGACGCCTACTTCTCCTACCCGCCGCTGCAGGGTTTCGGCATGCCCTCGGGCGAGTGCTCGATCGAGCCGTGGGTCTTCATGAACTGGCGGCGCGCCGCGTATTACCTGTACCTCGCCGAGGTCATCGACGCCAAGAAGGCGCTGGAGGTCGGCCTGGTCAACGAGGTCGTTCCGAACGACCAACTCGAGGACCGCGCCAACGCGATCGCACGTCACATCGCCCAGGCCCCGCTGACGACGCTGCTGGCGACCAAGGCCAACCTCAAGCGGGCCTGGGAGCTGATGGGCATGCGGGTGCACTGGCAGAGCTCCAACGACCTGGTCGCGCTCGCGTCGGTCAGTAAGGATGTGCAGGAACTGATTCAGACGGTGTTCAAGGACAAGGTGCTGCCCTCCGAGCAAGCCCGGCGCCAGGCAGCGGCGGCCGCATCGACCGACGGCGCCCCGGCTACGTCTTAGGTCTGCCGGTGAATATCGCCGACCACGCGAGCACGGCCCCGCAGTCGCCGGCGCTGATCATCGACGGCGACACGATCCGCTACGGCGAGCTGTACGCCAGAAGCCAACGCGTCGCCGCGGTCCTGCATGCCGCCGGGCTGCGGCGCGGCGACGGTGTGGCCCTGGTGCTGCCGAATCGACCCGAGTTCTTCGAAATCACCTGGGGCTGCCAGCTTTCCGGGCTCTACTACACCGCCGTCAACACCCATTTCACGCCCGACGAAGTCGCCTACGTCATCGACGACTCCGACGCGAAGGCGGTGTTCGTCGACGTCTCCTTCGCCGAGCTGGCCGCGCACGTTCGCGAGGTCAACGCGGCTGTACAAGTGCACATCGTCGTCGGAGGCGATCTGCCCGGTTGGGAGTCCTACGAGGACGCGCTGGCCGAGGCGGGTGAGACACCACCGCTCTGCGACGGATCCGAGATGCTCTATTCGTCGGGCACCACGGGCCGGCCCAAGGCCGTGCGGCGGGCGCTGCCGGCCGACGGCAACGGGTCATGGGCGCAGTCGGTGCTGGAGATGGCGCTGAGTCAGCACTACGGAATGAACCCGTCGAGCGTGTACCTCTCCCCCGCGCCGATGTACCACGCCGCCGGCGTGAACTACACGATGGCGGTCAACCGGGTCGGGGCCGCGTCGATCATCATGGGAAAGTTCGATGCCGAGACGGTGCTGCGGCTGATCGAGACCCACCGCGTCACGCACGCCCAGTTCGTGCCGACCATGTTCGTGCGGATGCTCAAGCTACCCGAGGCGGTACGCCGGAAATACGACGTCTCCAGCCTGCGGTGTGTGATTCACGCTGCCGCACCATGCCCGGTCGACGTCAAGCACCGGATGATGGACTGGTTCGGGCCCATCATCTACGAATATTACGGGGGCACAGAGGGATTCGCGGGAACGACAATCGGCCCCAGGCAGTGGCTGGCCCACCCGGGCTCGGTGGGCATACCCGATGGCACCGGTGCACGTGGTCGGCGAGGACGGACAGGAGCTTCCCGTCGGGCAGTCCGGCGAGCTTTACTTCGAAGGTGGGCCGCACTTCGAGTACTTCAAAGACCCCGCCAAGACCGCGTCGGTGTGCAACGAACGCGGGTGGCGATCCTTGGGCGATATGGGCTACGTCGACCAGGACGGATACATGTACCTGACCGATCGGTCGACGTTCATGATCGTCTCCGGCGGGGTGAACATCTACCCCCAGGAGGCGGAGAACCTTCTGGTCATGCACCCCAAACTCGTCGATGCGGCCGTCTTCGGCGTGCCGAACGACGAATTCGGCGAGGAGGTCAAGGCCGTCGTCCAGTCCGTCGAGGGGATCACGCCCGGACCGGAGCTCGAAGCCGAGCTGATCGAGTACTGCCGAAGCCACCTCGCCACGTACAAGTGCCCGCGCACAATCGAATTCGACCCGGAGCTGCCCCGGGACCCGAACGGAAAGCTCTACAAGAGGCGCATCCGCGAACGCTACTGGCAGGGGCGGGTATCACGGATCGTGTGACGCTGGATGGAGATGGCGGGAGATGGTGGAGTGAGCAGCCTTAGCAACGGGGTGAATTGGGAGCCGCTGCCGGTACCGTGGGCGGTCCAGACCGCCGACCGGATACCCAAGCAGCGGTACTACGACCCGGACTTCTACGAGCTCGAGAAGGAACTGCTCTGGCCACGCGTCTGGCAGATGGCGTGCCGGCTCGAGGAGATCCCCAAGCCCGGCGACTTCGTCGAGTACGAGATCCTCGACGAGTCCATCATCGTGGTCCGCGTGGACGCCGAAAACGTGCGCGCCTACCACAATGCCTGCCGCCATCGCGGCGTAAAGCTGGTGGAAGGCAACGGGAATCGGCGTACTTTCGTATGCCCGTTCCACGGATGGTGCTGGGGAATCGATGGCCGCAACACCTTCGTACTGCGGCCCGACGAATTCGACGAGCACAACCTGAACCCGGAGGATCTTCGCCTGGTTCCGGTCAGATGTGAACTCTGGGGCGGCTGCGCGTGGATCAACCTCGACGACGACGCCCCGCGGTTGCGGGACTGCTTCGAGCCGTTCGCGACGATCTACGACGCCTGGAAGGTCGAATCGATGCGCGTCGAGTGGTGGCAATCGTGTCGGCTTCCGGTGAATTGGAAGCTGGCGACGGCCGCCTTCATGGAGGGTTATCACGTCCCCCAGACGCACCCGCAGCTGCTGCCGTCGAGCAGCCCAAGACTTCGCAACTCGCAGCCGCCCGGACTGACCCAGACCAACCTGTACTTCATGCGCACACTCGGCGAAGGCATGGCCGGCATGACGCATGAGAACGACATCCGCATCGCCGAGGGCCTGCAGAACATCGAACTGCCGGCCGATCCGGCCGCGGCGATGGCCACCTGGCGCAGCACGCTCAACGACGCGGTGGTCAACTGGCATCGGGCCCGCGGCTGCGACATGCCCGACCTCAACGAGTTGGCGCGGCGCGGCATCGTCGAAGCCATCAATTTCGCTTTCCCGCACTACTTTCTGCTGCCGCAATACAGCAGCGCCTCGTCCTACCGGATCCGCCCGCTCGGTCCCGAGGAGACGCTGTTCGAGATCTGGTCGCTCACCCGCATTCCACCGGACCAGATCACCGGCAAGCCGACACCGCCCGAACCGATGGCCCCCGACGATCCCCGTTGGCCGCCGATCCCCGCCCAGGACTTCTCCAATCTGCCCAAGCAGCAAAAAGGGTTGCACTCCAAAGGCTTTGAGTACATGCGATTGTCCAGCAGAATCGAGGGGCTGATCTCGAACTTCGAGCGCGTCATCGACGGCTTCCTGGCGGGGCTGCCGTACGGCGCGCTGGTCCCCGCGATCCAGAAGACCAACACCACCATCGACGTTCCGATCGCCGATCTCGGCTTCACCGCCAGTTTGGAGGCGCGATGAGCACCAAGTGGGACCGCTCGGTCGACCTACTCATCGCGGGCAGCGGCGGAGGCGGCATGGTGGCCGGGCTGGCCGCGATCGACAGTGGGCTGGAACCGTTGATCGTCGAAAAGCAGGCCCTCGTCGGTGGTTCGACGGGCCTGTCCGGTGGCATCGTCTGGCTGCCGAACAATCCGTTGATGAGAGCCGACGGCATCGCCGACTCACACGAGGACGGCCTTGCCTACCTGGCCGACGTGGTCGGCGACATCGGTGCCGCATCCTCGGCTGCCCGCCGCGAGATGTTTCTGAACGCGGGCTACGAGATGATCAATTTCCTGGTACGCAAGGGTGTTCGGCTGATCCGGTGCGCCGGCTACAGCGACTACTATCCGAACCACAAGGGCGGCAACGAAGTCCGGGCGTGCCGTCGAGGGAATTCCTTTCGATGCCGCCGAACTGGGCGCCTGGAGCGACAAGGTCCAGCCGTCGCTGGCCAAAAACTATGGCTATGTGGTGCTGACCAACGAGCTACGCTCGGTCCAGTATTTCAACCGTGCGCCGCGCGCGTTCGCCGTGGCGACAAAGGTATTCGCACGCACCAACGCAGCCCGGGTCGCCCGGCGGCAGCTACTCACCAACGGCGCGTCGCTGATCGGTCAGATGCTGAAGGCGCTGATCAACCTGGCTGATGGCCAGCCCCCGTTGTGGACCAATGCCGCCATGGACGATCTCATCGTCGAGGATGGCCGGGTAGTCGGCGCCCGCGTCCTACGTGACGGTAAGCCAGTGAACATCGAGGCGCGCAAGGGAGTTCTGTTGGCCGCCGGGGGCTTTGGCCACAATGCCGACATGCGCCGCCGATACAGCGGTGATCAGCCGAACGAAGGAAAGTGGTCGATCGCCAACGCCGGCGATACCGGCGAGGTGCTGCAGACGGCGATGCGACTGGGTGCCAAAACCGATCTGCTGGATGAAGCCTGGTGGCTACCATCGGTTTTCATCGCCAACGGCGGTGCGGCAGCCGCGTCGCTCGGGTCCGGACGCCAACGGCCCGGCGCCATCTACGTCGACTCGTCGGGTCGGCGGTTCTGCAACGAGTCGAACTCCTACGTCGAGGTCGGCAAGGCGATGTACGCCAACAAGGCGGTGCCGTGCTGGATGATCTTCGACGACGGTTATGTGCGCAGATACGTCACCAGCACCAGCCCCCTAAAACCACTGAAACGCAACCAAGGCCTGCCTCCCGATCTGATCGAAAGTGGTGCGGTCAAGCGTGCTGAGACCATCGCCGATCTCGCGCGTGAGATCGAACTTCCCGCCGACGAACTGGCGCGGACGATCGCGCGGTTCAACAAGTTCGCCGCCAAGGGTCTGGACCCGGACTTCGGCCGCGGTCAATCGGCCTACAACGACTGCCTCGGCGATCCCGGGTATCGGCCCAACTCCGCCATCGGGCCGCTGAACCGCGCGCCGTACTACGCGACCAGGGTCTTCCCGGCAGATGTCGGGACATGCGGCGGTGTGGTCACCAACGAGCACGCACAGGTGCTTGACGAGCAGGACCGGGTGATCGACGGGCTCTACGCCACCGGCAACACCACCGCGACGGTGATGGGTCGAACGTATCCGGGCGCCGGCGCCAGCATCGCCAACACCATGGTGTTCGGCTACGTCGCCGCCCGGCACGCGGCCGGGCGCAAGATCGCCGGCGAGCAGAGCCGCTAGTACGGCGAGCAGACGCAAAAGCCCCCATTTCGTGCACGAAATTGGGGGCTTTTGCGTCTGCTCGCGCTAGGAACTTTCGCCGTCCGCTTCGTCGCGGTCGATGAATTCGCGGGGCTTCATGCCCGACTGAATGAGCTCGGCCCGGCGCGCCTGCACATCGGATGCCGCACCGACCATATTGGTCAGGATGTGGCTGACTTGCAGGTGCACCCGCATGCCCATCAGTTCCCAGGCGCGCTTGACGTTGTTCTTCACCGCCATCAGCGTGGTCAACGGGATCTGGGCGATCTTTCGTGCCATCTCCTCGACGGTGTCCTCGAGGTCTTCGCGCGGCACCACCCGATTGAGCAGGCCCCAATCGAGAGCCTGTTCTGCGGACAGGGTGGGCGCCAACAGCAGCCAATCCATGGTGCGGTGCCAGTTCATCAGCAGCCACGGCTCGATCATGGTGTGCCCGCCGGGCTCACCCAGGCTTTGGGCGAGCGGCATTTGGAAATACGCGTCGTCGGACGCGACGCAGAAGTCGGTCAGCAGGCCGAGATAGATGCCGCCGCCCATGCAGTAGCCGTGAATCTGCGAGATCGTCGGCTTCGGAAATTCCCACAGATACAGCGTCGGCCACAAAAACAGATCGGCGGTGCCTTTGTAGAGGTCCTCGAACGTATTGCCGAAATCCGGATAGGGGTTTTCGTCCGGTCCCCAGCGCGCCACGTGGCCCCCGCAGAAGCCCTTGCCGTTGGCCTTGAGAATGACGACCTTGATCTCGCTGTCGCGGTCGGCCTCGTGCAGGCAACCATCGACTTCGGTGACCAGCACGGCGTCCTTGGTATTGGCCTTGTCGACCCGATTCAGGATGATCCGCGCAATCGGCGGTTCGCGCTCGTAAATGACCGCTTCAAGGACGCGCCGTTCCATGCCCGTGACATTACCGGACGCCTGAATACCCGATTGCTTACTTGCCTGCCTACATCGCCCGGCTGATGATCTCTTTCATGATTTCGCTTGTGCCGCCGTAGATCTTGGTCACCCGCGCCGCGGCGTAGGCGCGCGCGATGGGGTATTCCATCATGTAGCCGTAGCCGCCGAAGAACTGCAGGCACCGGTCGACGACGTCGACCGTCTTGTCCGCGGCGATCAGCTTGGCCATCGACGCCAGCGCCGGGTCGTTGTTGCCGTCGATGTACTCCTGGATGCAGTGGTCGACGGTCGTCTTGATCGACAATGTCTCGGCCTTGAGGGCCGCAAGCTCAAACCTGTTGTGCTGGAACTGGATCAACGGCCGGCCGAACGCCTCGCGCTGCTTGGTGTAGCGGATCGCCTCCAACACCGCGAATTCGGCCAGGCCGGCGCACTGCGAAGCGAGGCTCAGCCGCTCGCGCGGCAGCTGCTCCATCAGCTGATAGAAGCCCAGCCCTTCGTTCTCTCCCAACAGGTTTGCCACCGGGACGCGTACATCGGAGAAGAACAACTCGCGGGTGTCCTGGCCGTGCTGGCCGATCTTCTCCAGAACCCGCCCGCGCTCGAAGCCGCGCAGCTGCTCGTTGGTCTCGACGACGATCAGGGAAATGCCGGCCGCGCCCGCAGTGGGGTCGGTCTTGGCGACGATGATCAACAGGTCACAGTGAGTTCCGTTGGTGATGAAGGTCTTCGACCCGTTGATCACGTAGTGCGAGCCGTCCCGAACGGCGGTGGTGCGGATCCCCTGCAGATCGGAACCCGCGCCCGGTTCGGTCATCGCGATCGCCAGCACGGCGTCCCCGCTGATGACCCTGGGCAGCCAGCGCTGCTTCTGCTCCTCGTTGCCGTAGACGTTGATGTAGTGCGCCGCGATCGGCGAGTGGATGACCCACCCCGACGAGGTGTCGTTGGCCAGTGCCTGTTCCTCGGCGACCACAGCGGCATAACCGAAGTCGCCGTCGGCGCCGCCGAACCGGTCCGGCAGTTCCAGACCGAGCAACCCCGCGTCGCCCAGCTTGTTCCAGTAATCACGATCGACCTGATGCTCACGGGCCCAACGTTCTTGGTTGGGCGTGGACTCCTTGAACAGGAACTCAGCAGCGTGCTTACGCAGCAAGCGGTGCTGCTCTGTTTCCCAGCTGGCCCGGTAAGTGGGGAAAAGCTCGGACACGGTACCCCCTGATGTGCTTCATCGCAATCTTCGGCTCAGGTTCCCATAGTTTTCGGTCCGCGGTGGTCGATTCCGGAAATGCGTTCTCGAAGGTCGGGCCGGCTGGGAAATATTCCGCAATCGTCCGCGGTGGACGACGATGCCGCATAAAATCATTGGGCCATTCCACCCGCAAAGCCGGATTGCGCGACGGCGCTGGGTTCCCAGGAGATTCGCAACCGGGTTGCGGTTGCGCGGCGCCGGTCATTGGAGTGTTCTGGTTACAGACGACCGAATGGAGCTCCCATGACCACACCGTTGGACCGGGCAGCACATCTGGACCTGGTGGCCCGGCTCAAGTCTTCCTATCCAGAACTTCCGGATGCGCCGACGCCTGATCTGATCGACCACGAGCGCTTCGCCGCCTACGTCAAGACTCCGCACGATGTCGGCGGCGAGCCGGATGCGCCGATCGAATTCGAGAACAAACAGTACGAGATCTGGGAGTTGAACACCTATGTCATGTGCGAGGTGCTCGGCTGGCGCGGAATCTGGTTATCCGAGGAACGGCGCCGGATGGGCAACGTCGACCTCGGCCGCACCATCTATCTGGGGCTCCCCTACTACGGGCGGTGGCTGTTGGCGGTCGCGCGCATCCTCGTCGAGAAACACCACATCGGCCTGAGCGAACTGGCCGAGCGCATGGCTGAGGTGAAGGCCCGGTATGAGGGCGGCTTGCAGGGAAAGCCCTTGGAGGCCAAGCCAAATTTCGAAGGCGACCCTTCGGCAGTCAAGCGCAATCGTCACCACCTGCACGCCGTCGGCAAGGGCGACCCGCAAGTGTTCGCCGGTCAGGCCGGCGAGCCGAAGTTCCGGGTCGGAGACCAGGTGGTGGTGCGGGAGCTTCCCGTCCTGTTCTACACGCGCACCCAGGAGTACGTGCGAGGCGCGCAGGGCGAGATCGCCACCCTCGCGTACGAAAGCCCTGCGGCCGAGGACGAGACGTGGGACGGACCCAACCAAAAGCCCGAGTGGTTCTACATTGTCCGGTTCAACCTCGCAGAGCTGTGGCACGGCTATACCGGGCCGCAGAACGACACGCTGCAGACCGAACTCCCTGAGCGATGGCTGGAAAGGACCTCGGCATGACGGCTCACGAGCACGATCACGACCACGACCACGAACGCACCGCCGCACCCATGGTGGATGAGATCACCGACTTCGAAGTCCTCGAGATCGCCCTTCGCGAATTATGCATCGAGAAAGGGATTTTCACCGCCGAGGAGCATCGCCACTTCACCGAATTCGCCGAACAGATCGGCCCCACGCCTGCCGCACACATGGTGGCCCGGGCCTGGCTCGATCCCGAATACAAACAGCTCGTCCTCACCGATCCGCTGGCCGCCAGCCGCGAAGTCGGGGTCGACTGGTTGCAGCCCACCGGTTTTGGGACGCCGAGCGACTTCACCGCGCTGCATGTGCTCGCAGACACCCCCACCCTGCACCATGTGATCGTGTGCACGCTGTGCTCATGCTATCCCCGTCCGCTGCTTGGCAATTCGCCCGAGTGGTACCGGACGCCCAACTTCCGGCGTCGCATCGTGCGCTGGCCGCGCCAGGTGCTCGCCGAGTTCGGACTGTATCTGCCAGAGGATGTCGAGATCCGGGTGGAGGATTCCAATCAGAAGCATCGGTTCATGGTGATGCCGGTGCGCCCCGAGGGGACCGACGGCTGGTCCGAGGACCAGCTGGTCGAAATCATCACTCGCGACTGCCTGATCGGTGTCGCCTTGCCCAAGGTGGGCGTGACGTCCAACGTGATCACCGAGACCCGCCTGGCCATCCACCCCGCGGACCACTGATGGATGCTGCGCCGGGCGTCGACGGTGCCACGATCGCACCACTGACGAAAATTGTTGAACGCAATCAAGTCTGGGAGCGCATGGCAGCGAAGTACGGCGTTGCCAATCCCGTACCACCGTGGAAGACGAGCCTCGACGGCATGTGTGACGCGCTCGATCGAAGCAGTTGCGGCCCAGAGGTTTTCGGTGGCCTGAATTTTCTTGACCGACGCAGCGAAGAGGATGCGCTGTCGGCCACCGTTTACGCCGACCTCCCCCACCCGGAGAACCAGCTGGTCGCGCTCGCGCATTCACTGGTGGTGCGTGGCCTCATCGACGAGGCCGAGCTCGAGGAGCGGATGGCGGCCGTCCGGGCCAGGCTGCAAACCTGACGTCACGCCCGCGCCAGCAGCCAGGCGAAACCCTGGCCTTCGCCGGTGACGATCATGTCGAGTTCGGCGAACGCGGCGCCTAGCTCGCCAGGAGCGGCGCGAAATGGCCCCGGGGTGGCGTCCACTTCGCTGAGCACCGCGATGGCCAGTAGCCCGCCCGGTGTCAGGCGCTCGATGATGGCCCGGTCGAGGCGGCGATCCCGGAATTTGTGGCACAGGATGACGTCGACCGGCGGTCCGGCGGGCAGACCGTCGTCGAGATCGACGACGTCAAACCGGCAGCGATCATCGATCCCGCTGCGGTGGGCGAGAGCTCGGGCATGGCTGATAGCCACCGGGGAAACGTCCAACCCCCAGACCTCTAAACCGCGCCTGGCGAGCCACCCGGCGTGGAGTCCGCGACCGCACGCGAGATCCAGGGCCCGTCCTCGTGTCGGGAATGCGTCGGCGTGGTCGGCGAAGAGTGCGGGCGGCCCCACCACATCGACGGATGCCGGTTCCCCGCCTGCGTACCGCTCGTCCCAGCGGTCCCGATCTTCCCTGGTCACGAGCGGCCACCTAGGACCGTTGCAGGCTCGACACAGTTGGCTCCTGAGTTGCGCATAGTTTCACCCAACCGTGGACTCTCGAAAGTGCCGTAAGCGTTTGCACGCGTTGATGATTGGCCGGAATGTCGAGGTCGGTGGCGATCACGTGGCGGCCCTGCCCCGGCCGGCGCGGCCACCACCGCGGAGCCGACCAGGCCGAAGGCGCCGGTCACCAGCACACGATCACAGGTCAAGGGGCACCCCGCCATTTCTGGACACATGTCCATATTTATTGTTCGAACGTAGAGGATCCAGGTGCGCCCGGCAAGGCGAGTTCCGGCCAATCTTAACCTGGTGAATGGCTTATTTGTCTGCTCAAAGAATGTTTCGAGCTTTGTTTCCGCGATGGATCTTCTTTCCTATACTAGACGGGTGTCTAAAGAAGCGGGGGCACCCGTCGACCCCGTCGGCCTGCCCGCGGGTCGGCGCTCCGACCGCCGGCCTGGGCAGACAATCCGCAAAGTTCTCGACGCCGGATTGGCGGAACTGCGCGAATCCTCCTACACCAACCTGACGATGCGCGCGGTTGCGACCCGTGCCGGCGTGTCGGCGGCCAGCGCCTACACCTACTTTCCGTCGAAGAGTGCTTTGGTCGCGGCCGTCTACCTGCGCTTTCTGCGTGACCTTCCGCTGCACACCGACGTCAACGACACCACCAAGACTCGGGTCACCGCGACAATGCGGGACATGGCGGTGGTGGTGGTCGACGAGCCCGAGTTGACGGCTGCCTGCGGCGCGGCGCTGATGGCCGACGATCCCGCGGTGACGCCGATCCGGGAACAGATCGGTGAGGAAGTGTCCAGGCGCATCGGCGCCGCGCTGGGCCCGGGTTGGCCCCCCGCGGTGAAGTCCACCCTGCAGATGACGTTTTCCGGGGCCCTGATGACCGCGCGATTCCTCAGCTATCAGGAGATCGCCGGGCAACTCGAGGAAGCGGTCAACCTCATCCTCGGTGCCTCCGTCGCCTGAATAGCCTTGCGATCCAGACGGATTAGCGCCGAATCACTCGGCATACAGGCAATGCAAGGATGTATGGTCGAGCCGTCGAGCGGCGGTTTCCGCTCGTCGCCAAGGATTCCCGCTGCGCAGACGTTATGATCCAGCTGTGCTGATGACCGAGAACGGGTTTGCCGCTCACTGACGATGCGCAGTCATGGTTGGGCAGGGAACACGCCGGCCTCCGACGAGGAGGCCATCGAGCGCATTCTGGATGCCGCGGACAACATCATCTGCGAACGTGGCTCGGCGATGCGGATCGCGGATGTTGCGCGGTCCCTTGGCGTCACGCGCCAAACTGTCTACCGATATTTTCCCGGAACCGAGGCGTTGCTCTTGGCCAGCGCAATGCGCTCCGCCGACGGCTTTCTGGCCCATCTGGCAACCCATCTGAAGGGGATCACCGACCCCGTCATTGCGGTGACCGAAGGAATCGCCTTCGCGCTGGAACAGCTGTCGTCGGACAACCAAGTCGAATTCGTGCTCAATCAGCGCCGGGGCGGCCGCCAGACGGTCTCCATCGTATCGGACACCGCGCTGTCGTTCGGACGGTCGATGCTGCATCGCTTCGACGTGGATTGGGCGCAGCACGGTTTCGACGAGGCCGGCCTGGACGAACTGGCGGAGTTCTGCCTGCGGGTGCAGCACTCCTTTCTCGCCGACCCCGGTCGGCCACCTCGCAGCGGAGCCGATCTGCGCCGTTACCTCACCCGTTGGATTGGGCCCGCGATCGCCTACCCGCAGATGGCACGGGCAATGGACGCACTGAAAAGCCCCGAGCCACCGCGCGCGCGTAGGCGCCCCTCGGCAGCCTCCTGATCTCGTGGCAATCCGGCGCGCCGTGCTCGTGATCGCCGACATCGGCGGATACACGAACTACATGAACTGGAACCGATTGCACCTGGCCCACGCCCAGCAGACGGTGGCCGCGCTGCTGGAATCGGTAATCGACGCCGGAAAGGGGTTGAAGCTGGCGAAGCTGGAAGGCGACGCGGCGTTCTTCTGGGCGCCGGACGGTAACGCCAAAGTGCTGGTATGCGATCGGTTGTCGGGAATGCACCGGTCTTTCCTCGCGCGGCGCGAGCGGATCAAGAAAGACCATGCCTGCAATTGCGCGAGTTGCGCGCAGCTGGACCACCTGTCGCTGAAGTTCGTCGCGCATGAGGGCGAGGTGGCCGAGCAAAAGGTCAAGCGCCGCGTCGAGCTCGCCGGCGTTGACGTCATCTTGGTGCACCGCATGCTGAAAAACCAGGTGCCAGTTGAGGAATACGTGCTGATGACCGACCCCGTGGCCGCGTGCCTCGGGGAAGCGATGCGCCAGCGGTGCACGCCACTCGTCCACCACTTCGAAGGCATCGGAGAAACGTCCACCCACTACCTCGACCTCGCCTCGGCCGAGGCGCCACCGACGCAACCGGAGCGCAGCGGGCCGGGACGGCTCGCGGCCAAGCTGAAGTTCGAATTCGGTTCGGTGCCGTTTGCTTTGGGCTTCAAGAGGCCCGGCACCGGTTTTCGCAGCCTGGGCCGCGGTCCCAGGGAAGCCTTGTAAGACAGGCTATTTCGATAGCCTGAGGCGAAAGCTATTAGGCGCCGGTGCTTTCCAGGTAAGCGACGATCGCGTTGGTCAGTCCGCGCCGGGCCTCGTCGAGGTCGGCGTAGGTGCCTAGCTGCTTTTCGGAGGTGATCCCCCGCATTGCTCCCGGTATGAACGCGGCGACCTCGCGAACCCGGTTCGGGTCGACCCCCAGGCCCGCAAATGCTTTCTGACAGGCCGATGCCCAACTCTGCTGCCACGAGGCCAGCTCGGCCGCGGTGCGCGGATAGTGTCGCTCCAGTTCGATCCTGTTGTTGGGCAGCGCTCTGCGCAGCGTCTCGATCGCCCGGGAATCGGTTGACGTCAGACCCTCGTACAAGGTGTCGATGATGACGGTCACGCGCTCGTGCAGCGGACCACCTGAGACGGCATTCGAGGGCAGTTCACCGCGCCGCTCCGCGGTGCGGTGCAACACGGCGGCCCAGAGGCCGTCGATATCGCCGAACTGGTACTTCACCGCTCCCCAGGTGGCGCCACTGTCCTTGGCGATGCGATTGGCCGAGGCCGCACCCGGCTCGCCGGTGGCCAGCGAACGTAGCGCCGACTCCAGCATGCTTTCGCGAGTCGCGAGGCCGCGTTTGTTGGTACGCCTCCCCTGCACGCCCGCTTCAGCCATTCTCCGATGCTAGTAGCTGCGCTGACCCAGGACCTAGTGCCGAATGGCCGCAAATTCGGCATCCGCCGCCGGAACCTTCACGCCCAAGCGGGATCGACGGTGTCGAAGTCAGACGAAAACGTATTGCGGTCAAGTCGAATTCAGCGCCCACGCGGCTAGCGACCGGTCAACTTGGAGAGCTATGAAACCCAACATGCTGACGGGCACGTAAATTAGATAGTTCGCTTGGTGCCGTCAGATCGTTCAGAAAGTTATCGGCCGCATGGCAATTCAGGATCCGACCCGGCTCAGCCGTCGGCCATGTGCGACATCACCATACGTAGCTGACGAGGCGTATGGTCGGCCGGGCGCTTCCCGGACCCGCTTTCACGGCGGACCAGCACTACGCGCTGCGCGGCATCCTGCGCGCCGCCATGGCACTGGTGCGCCGGCAACACCGTGACGATCCGCTACCGGTGAGGCGACCGGTCAGCGTGCGCCGCGAACCAGTCGGCCAGGCCGTGCCCCGGTGTCCACGCCGTCGCGGCGGGTGACTACCCCACTGACGATGGTGGCGGCGTAGCCGCTCGCGTGCTGCATCAGCCGGCGCCCGCCGGCCGGCAGGTCATAGGCCATCCGCGGGGCGTGCAACGTCAGCGCCGCCATGTCGATGACGTTGATGTCGGCCTTCTTGCCCACCTCGATGGTGCCGCGGTCGGTCAGGCCGAAAAGCTCTGCGGTGTCGCGGGTTTGCTTGCGTACCACATACTCCAGCGGGAGCTTCTCGCCGCGCTGCCGGTCGCGCGCCCAGTGGGTGAGCAGGAACGTGGGATAGGAAGCGTCGCAGATCATCCCGCAATGCGCGCCACCGTCGGAGAGACCGACGACACCGGCCGGGTGGGTGAGCATCTCGCGGATCGCGTCGTGGTTGCCGTCGCTGTAATTGAGCAGCGGTAGCAACAGCATCGCGGTCGCGTCCGACTCCAGCATGAGGTCGTAGAGCGTGGCCAGCGGGTCTTCGCCGCGCTCGCGCGCGATCGCCTTCACGGTGCGCTCGCGTGTGGGTTCGTAGTCGGGCGGGTCGCCGAGCGCATACAGGCGGCCCAGCGAGTGCTGCACCACCGCGAACATGTTGTCGAAGAGCACCGATGGGTCGATCGGCGGAATCCGTCTCGGACAGGATGGTTGATCTGACAACCGGATCGGCCAGCCGCACCGCGAGTTCTGCGCGGTCGAGCTCGGCCTGCAGCTTGCGAAAGGTGGGGCGATGGGCGAACGCGTGGTGGCCGGGAAAACCGAACAGCATCCCGAACGGCCGCGCGGCGATCTGCGGATACAACCGACTTCCCGCGGTGTGCGCGGCCGCCGAAACCGCCAGTTGCTCGCGCCAGAGCGCAGGAGCGGCGTCGATCTGAACCAGCGCGAACGAGACCGGGCGATCGATCTCGCCGGCCAGCCGCTCCATCCACGCGAGTTCTCGCTGCGGGGCCAGAATGTCTTCGCCCGCAATGCCTTCCGGCGCGAGCTCGAACACCGCTTGTCCGCCGGCAGCCATCGCCCTACCGAGGCCGAACAATTCGTCTTCCGCGGCGAAAGTCCCCGGAACCGGCTCGCCGTCCATCGCGCGGTGTCCCAGGGTTCGCGACGTCGAAAAGCCCAGCGCCCCGGCCTCAACGGCCTCGCGCACCAGGCGCGCCATCGCATCGATGTCCTCGGAGTTGGCGGGCTCGTTGCGCGCACCGCGCTCGCCCATCGCGTAGGCGCGGACGGGTCCGTGCGCGATCTGACTGCCCACGTCGACGGCGAACTTTCCCCGCCCGATCACATCGAGGTACTCGGGGTAGCTTTCCCAGCCCCACGAAATGCCTTCCGTGAGCGCGGTGCCCGGAATGTCTTCCACACCTTCCATCAGCTCGATCAGCCAGTCCTCGCGCCCGGGCCGGACGGGGGCGAATCCCACCCCGCAGTTGCCGGTGACCACGGTGGTGACGCCGTGGCCGCTGGACGGCTCGAGCTTGCTGTCCCAGCTGACCTGCCCGTCGTAGTGGGTGTGGATGTCGACGAATCCCGGTGCGACGACACGGCCAGTGGCGTCGATGGTTTCGCGCGCCTCCCCCGGCAGGCCCGGATCTGTCGCGGCCCGTCGCATCACTTCGACGATCTGGCCATCCCTGACCCCGACGTCGGCGAGATACCCGGGCACGCCGGTGCCGTCGACTACCGTGCCACCGACAAGTTTCAGGTCGAACATGCGGTGACCTCCCCAGCCAGATCAACGATCGATAACTTCCTTAAATTATGTATTTTTGTAATACAAGGCGTCCAGGGGCATTGCCCGCCGCCAACCGCGGTGTCAGGCTAGCTGCATGACAGAAACCGAGGGGTTCGTCGACCAGGCGATGTCCGGTATCGCAGAGCCGCAACCCATGTACAAGGCACTGCGGGAGTCGGCGCCGGTGTTCCGGTCACCGCAGGCCATCGTTCTCAGCCGTCTCTCCGACATCGAGATGGCACTGAAGCGGACTGACCTTTTCTCGTCCAACATGGATGCGGTCGATCTCGGTAACCTGCGCCCGACTGATCCCGCTACAGGTCGATCCACCCGAGCACGCGAAGTACCGCCGCATCCTGGATCCGCTGTTCACGCCGCGCGAGATGGCCAAGCGCGAACCGTGGGTCGCCGAACTGGTCAACGAGATGATCGACCGCTTCGCCGACCGGGGCGAATGTGACTTCCACGAAGAGTTCGCGGTTCCCCTGCCCTGCACCGTGTTTCTGCAATTGCTCGGCCTGCCGCTAGCGGACCTCGACAAATTCCTGGAGTGGAAGGACGGCGTGATCCGACCGGCGGGCGCCGAAGGCTACGACCGCCGGCACGACGCCTCAGCCGGTGTCGCGCAACAGATCTACGACTACTTCGAGCGCGCCATCGACGACCACATCGCCAGCCCGCGCGATGACGTGCTGTCCTCGATGATCGCGGCGCAGGTGGAAGGCAAACCGCTCTCCCGTGAAGAGCTGCTCGACATCTGCTTCCTGTTCCTGATCGCGGGGCTGGACACCGTGACCGACTCGCTCGACTGCTTCTTCGTCTACCTGGCGCGGCACCCCGATCACCGTCATCAGCTCGTCGAGCAACCCGACGTCCTGCCGCACGCGATCGAGGAACTGCTGCGCTGGGAGACTCCGGTGCCCGGCGTCGCCCGGGTCGCCATGCAAGACGTCGAGGTCGGCGGATGCCCGATCAGCAAGGGCGAACGGGTCAGCCCGTTGCTCGGCGCCGCCAACACGGACCCGGCCGAGTTCTCCGATCCCGACGTCGTGGACTTCAACCGCAGCCCGAACCGCCATCGCGCTTTCGGCGGCGGACCGCACCGCTGTCTCGGATCTCACCTGGCCCGCATGGAGCTGCGGGTGGCGTTGCGCGAATTCCACCGGCGCATCCCGGATTACGAGATCAAGCCCGGCACGCAGCTGGTCTACACCGCCGCGCTGCGGTCGGTGGAAACGCTGCCGCTGGTGTTCCCCGCCGCGGCCCGATGACCCACGTATCGGTCGACGCGGATCGCTGCGTCGGACACGGACGCTGCTACACGCTGGCACCCGACGTCTTCGACGCCGACGAAGTCGGGCATGCGATTTTGCGCGTCGAGGACGTCTCCGGCGAACTCGAGCGGCATGCGATCACCGGCGAGCAGAACTGCCCGGAACAGGCGATAACCCTGAGCCCGTGATTCTGCGCCGAGGTTGCTAGGTACGCTGACGCAAACCAGAGAAGGGACGTCTGCCCATGCAACCCGATGGACTTGATTCAGTAGCCAGCGAACGGCTGTCGCACGCAGGGAAGATCTTCACCTCCGATCTGTCGATCAATGAATTCGCGCTGCTGCACGGGGCTGGGTTCGAACCCATCGAGCTGGTGATGGGTGTCTCGGTCTATCACGTCGGCTTCCAGGTCAGCGGCATCAGGCAGCAACAGGAGCTTGGCGTCCTCACCGAGGCGACGTACCGGGCCCGCTGGAACGCGATGCAGCGCATGCAGGCCGAAGCCGATTCGCTGCAAGCGGACGGCATCGTCGGCGTCCGCCTCAGCTGGCGCAATCAGGGCGAGGCCGGCGAACACCTGGAGTTCATCGCGGTGGGCACCGCGGTGCGCTACACCGCCAAGCCCGGGGCATTTCGGCGTCCCAACGGACAAGCGTTCTCGAGCCACCTCTCGGGCCAGGACATGGTGACGCTGCTGCGCTCCGGCTGGGCACCGGTCGCCTTCGTGATGGGTAACTGCGTGTTCCACATCGCGGTGCAGGGGTTCATGCAGACGATGAAGCAGATGGGCCGCAACGTGGAGATGCCGCAGTGGACCCAGGGCAACTATCAAGCGCGTGAGCTGGCGATGTCGCGGATGCAGGGCGAGGCCGAACGGGACGGCGCAACCGGCGTGGTGGGCGTGCACTTCGCCGTCTCGAACTACGCGTGGGGAATGCACACGGTGGAGTTCTACACCGCGGGTACCGCCGTACGGCGCAGCGGCACTGCGGAGACCATCGTGCCCTCGTTCGTCCTTCCGATGGATGGGTAACTGATGGTCGATTTCGATCATGACCGGGTGAGCCGCACAGTCGCAGGCGCGCTCGCCGGACCCGGCGGAGTTGCGTTGGTGGTCAACGTGTTCGCCGGGCTTCCGGGAGTGGTTCACACGCCCGCACGGCGTGGGCTGTTCCGGTCGAACCCCGAGCGGATCCAGATCGGCGACTGGCGCTACGAGGTCGCCCACGACGGCCGGCTGCTGGCCGCACACATGGTGAACGGCGTCGTCATCGCCGAGGACATCCTCATCGCCGAGGCGGTCGGTCCGCACATCGCCCGCTCGCTCGGGCAGATCGTGGCCAGATACGGTGCGACAGTCATCCCGAATATCGACGCGGCCGTCGACGATTCTGGGCACCAGTACCGGCTACAGCTTCTGATCCGCTTCGACCGCAACACTTTCCGGCTGCTCGTCGCTCGCATTCCTGTAGCTCTTTGAGAGCGTCGGGGAACCCGTCGGCCATGTCCCACAGATCCGGCAGCAGGTCGGGGCAGGCGATGATGCCGATGCCCAGCTCCCCGTTGAGTGACATGACGGTGATGTTGAGTCCCGCGCTGAGTAGCGGGCCGAGCGGGTACATCGCGTCGATGCCGCATCCCAGGAAGTACATCTGGTCCTGCGGGCCGGGCACGTTGGAGAGAATCAAGTTGAAGACGGGGCTGTGGCTGATCGGGATCCGCGGCAGGATATTCGTGACCGTGCTGAACATCGTCGGGCCGCCGAACTGGGTCCAGTCGTGCAGCAGGGTGGGGCCGATCGCGGCGGTGTGCTCCTTTGGCGGCGGTATTTCCCGGCTGCGATGGTGCGGATACGCTCGGCGGGATCGCTGATCTGGCTCTCGACCCGGCAGAACATCATTGTGGTGTGGTTTCGGCCCGGCCGATCCGACTTGTCGTGCACCGACACCGGCACGGTGGCCACCAGCGGGCTGTCGGGCAGTTCACCGCGCTCGCGCAGGAACCGTCGCAAGACCCCGGCGCACAACGCGACCACCACGTCGTTCACCGTCACTGAAAACCGGTCCTTGACCCTCTTGACGTCGCGCATGTCGAGCTGCGTGTAAGCGATGCTGCGATGCCGGCTCAACTGGCCGTTGAACGGCGTCGCCGGTGCCGAAAACGGTGCGGCCATGGTGCGGCCCTCGCGCGAGCGAAGGGCCGTCTGCGCCAACGTCTTGATCGTTGCCGGTATGACGGTCGCCAACCGCAACGGTCGCAATGCGAAACCCATCAGCCCGCTCGCGGCGATCTGCAGCGGATTACCGCCGCCGGCGCCCAGGACCGGCTGCGGCGCCGGCGCATCGGGCTCAAGGGAGCACAGCTGGGCCATCAGATTCGCCCCGGCGACGCCGTCGACCACGGCGTGATGGACCTTGAGCATGATCGCGACCGAGTCGGTGCGAGCACCACCCTCGATCACCCACATCTGCCACAGCGGGCGATCTCGGTCCAACGGGAGCCCCGCGATGTACCCGCCGATCTCGGCAAGTTCACGGCGTCCTCCGGGTGCCGGGAGCCCGACCCGCTGCAGATGATTGCGCAACTGGAAGTCCTCGTCGTCGACCCACACCGGGTGATCCAGGTTCAGCTGGTTGTCGGACAGCTTCATCCGGAATTCCGGCACCGCCTTCACGCGTTTGGACAACGCGGTGCGAAACCGGGCATAGCTGTAGCCGCCCGGCATCGTGGAGGTATCCAACTCCAACACACAGCACACGTTCAGTGGTTGTGTCGGCGTCTCCATATAGAGGAAAAATGCATCAAGTCCGCTTAGTCGTTCCATAACCACCTGCTGGACTAGTTTGACTGGAAAATTCGACAGTGAATTTCTGAGACCCCGCCCCGACACACAGTCTAGGTAAAGCAGGTACTCAGATCCAGTCGGCACCAAGCATTTTCGCGTTAAATGTTCATGATTGTCGCGTTGATATCGACACCACGTCAGCAAACTGGGCGGCTTCAACCACCGGTGCGGACCCGCACGTTGACGCCCTGCATTCCCAGACGCCGGGGGCGCTAAACAATTATTTTCCGAGCGCCGCGCTGGCGTTGGCCGCACCACCGGTTCAGCACCGCCGACAGCTCTGCGGCACCCGGCGGCTTGGCCGCTGGCCCAGGCGATGTAGCCGTCGGGCCGGACCAGCATGGCCGCCGGCAGGGTCGAGTCGGTGTGGACCACGTGATCGACGCCGGGCCAGTCGGTGCCGGCCGTGCCCGCGGCTGTTTCCCTGGCGGTGACGAGCACGAATCGTCCACTGCGCATGACCTCGTAGAACCGCATGCCCTGGCAGTCGATGTCGGGCATCCGCTTGCCCACCAGACGGTGGTCTTTCCGCGAAGCTCGCCGATACGCGATTCCGATGCCGCTGAGACGCTCGGCCATCAGTCTGCGGCTGCGGGGGAAGCTCAGGATCGAGCGAATCACAAAGCGCTGCAACACTCGCCGCACCGCACTGCGGCCCAGCACCAGTTGGTTGAGGGCATCGGTCATGGCCAGTACGGCGGCGCCGACGGGATGCCGCTCGGTTTCATAGGTGTCCAGCAGCCAGTCCGACGCGCCTCCGCGCCCGGCAGGGTCGAGTTTCAAGGCGAGCTTCCAGCCCAGGTTCATCGCATCGCCGATGCCGGTGTTCATGCCCTGGCCGCCGATCGGCGAGTGCACGTGCGCCGCGTCGCCCGCCAGGAACACCCGGCCCACCCGGTAGTGCCGGGCCTGCCGCCGTTCGCTGAGAAAGCGTGAGCTCCAACGCATCTCGCTCATGCCGCAGTCGTCGCCGGCGATCCGGCCAAAAGCGTCGCGCATCTCAGCGACAGTCACCGGTTCGCTCAGCGGTGCCTGCTCACGCGATCGATCCCAGGCGATCGCGCGGTACCACCCGTCACCGAAGGGCAGGACCAGCACGACACCCTGGTTGCTGAACCTGGCGAACGGCGCTTCGTCGGGCGGCCGGGTCAGCTGCACGTCGGCCAGCATGATGTGGGTCGCGTACTGCTTGCCCACGAAGTCGACGCCGAGCAGTCGGCGCACGGCGCTGTGGGCGCCGTCGCACCCGACCACGTAGCTCGCCCGCACGCGGTCGCCGTTGGAAAGCTCAACGGTGACGCCATCGTCGTTCTGCTGGAGTCCGACCAGCTCTGCGCCGCGGACAACTTCGACCCCGAGTTGCTCGGCGCGGGCCTCCAGCACATGCTCGGTCCCGCTCTGCGGAACCATGGCGATCATCGGATAGCGCGTGTGCAGCTCGGTCGCCAGGGACAGCGTCGCGCCCGGTATGGGAGCCACCCCGGCGACCGCGACGCCGCGCGCCAGCACCTGTTCGGCGAGCCCGCGGGCGTCGAGCAGTTCCAGGGTGCGCGAGTGCACGGCGAACGCCCTGGTGATGTTCGGCGCCTCGAGACGCCGTTCGAGCAGCGCTACCCGCACGCCGCGCATCGCCAGTTCGCACGCCAGCATCAGACCGGTCGGACCTGCGCCGATCACGGCGACATCTGTTTCGCGGCTGGTACCCATTGCAGACTCCTTTGTTGGTGGTGCCCTCAGCCTGGCGCGATCGTCGTGGCGTCGAATCAGTGAAGTCACCAGTCTTGCGACCGGTCGCGCCCCTACGATCGGTGCTGTGCTGTACGGCCGTGAGCGCGAATGCACACAGATCGATCGATTGCTGGTGGCCGCCCGCGAGCGGCGCAGCCAAGCGCTCGTCGTGCGCGGTGAACCTGGTATCGGCAAGTCCGCATTGCTCGGCTACGCCGCCGAGCAGGCCTCCGGACTGCAAATTCTGCGCACCGCGGGTATCCAGACCGAATCGCAGCTGCCGTTTGCCGCGGTGCACAACCTGCTGCTGACCGTTCTGGATCGCGCCGAGGCGATCCCGGAACGGCAACGCGCCGCGTTGCTCAGCGCGTTCGGCTTGGGTCCGGGAGCGGGCGAAGACCGGTTCCTGATCTCGTTGGCCGTGCTGAGCGTCCTGGCCGAGATTGCGGAGACTGCTCCGCTGTTGTGCCTTGTCGACGACGCGCAGTGGCTGGACGAGCCCTCGGCCGACGCGTTGACGTTCGCTGCCCGCCGGGTCCAGGCCGAGGGCATCGTGATCTTGTTCGCCGCCCGTGATGATCCAACCAAACCATTTGTCGCACAAGGCTTACCGGAGCTGCGAATGGCCGGAGTCGGCCCGTCCGCGGCGGCTGCACTGCTTGCCGAACACACCGGTGCGCCGGTGGCCGCGTCGGTACGCGACCGCCTGGTGGCCGACACCCTCGGCAACCCGCTGGCGCTGGCCGAATCGGCCAGATCATTGTCCGCCGCTCAAATCGCCGGGCGGGCTCCCCTGCCGGACCAATTGCCGGTCGGCAACGACCTCGAGCGGCTGTTCCTCGATCGGGCGGCCCAGTTGCCGCCGGACACCCAAACCATGCTGCTGGTTGCCGCGGCACACGACACCGGACAACTCGACGCGGTGCTGCGTGCCGCAGAAGTACTCGGCGTCGGGGCGGCCGCCCTGGACGCAGCCGAAACGGCGGGCCTGCTGCGCATTGATTCGGCTGTCGTGTCATTCGTGCACCCGCTGGTGCGCTCGGCGGTCTACCGCGGTGCCACCACGGCGCGGCGCCAGGAAGTCGAGCGGGCGCTGGCCGACGTTCTCGACGCCGCGGTCGATGCCGACCGGAAGGCATGGCACCTGGCCAAAGCCGCGGCCGGACCAGACCCCGAGGTGGCCGACGCGCTGCATGCCGCCGCCGAACGAGCGCGCGCCCGCGGCGGGCACGCGGCCGCGGCCGCGGCATTCGACCGAGCTGCCGGGCTCACCACCGAGCCCGAGCTGGTCGCGGCGCGGTTGGCCGAGGCCGCCAATGCCGCTTGGTCAGCCGGACAGCCGGACCGGGCCCGCGCACTGCTCGATCAGGCCGCCGCCCTGGCCGGCGCCCCGGCCCTGCGCGCCCGCATCGAGCATCTGCGCGGGTCGATCGAAGGCGACTGCGGAACACCCTCCGCGGCGTACGCCATCCTTGTCGCCGGGTCGGAACTGGTGATGTCGGCCGACCCCGCTCGCGCGGCCCAAATGCTCAGCGACGCAGGCCTATTCGCCTGGGCGGGCGGCGATCTGGCACGCCTGAGCGACGTGAGCCGCCGGTTTGAGGAGCTGCCGGGCTCATTGGACGGACTGGCCGGATTCGTCGGCGCGCACGTCATCGTGGGCCTTTCCGGGGTGCTGCGGGGTGACACCAGCAGCACCGCCGCGAGATTGCGTCAAGCGGCCGATCTGGCCGGGGCGAGCAAGGAGCCGCGTGCACTGACCGGCGCCGCCGCCGGTGCGATGTTCGTCGGCGACGACGCCCGCGCCATTGACCTGTTCTGCACCGCGGTCGCGCTGACCCGCACGGCCGCCGAGGCGGCACACCTGCCGAGGATGCTCGCGCCGCTCGCGATGGTGGAAACCCTGACGAGCCGCTACCCGGCCGCGCTCGCCGACGCGACGGAGGGCCTGCGGCTGGCCGAGGAGACCGGACAGCTCAACCCTGCCGCGCATCTGCGCAGCATCCTGGCTCTGATCGCGGCCGTGCAGGGCCGGGCGCAGGACTGCCGCGACCACGCCACGGCGGCGCTGACCCAGGCGATCGGCCAGCGCCTCGGGCCGCATGCGGCGATCGCATCCTGGGCACTCGCCCTACTCGACCTCGGCACTGGGCGTGCGCACGAGGCCTTCGACCGACTCGAGGCTCTGGCCGGCGCCGGACCGGGCGAGGGCAATCAGATAGTCATGCTGATGGCGACCGCGGATCTCGTCGAGGCAGCCGCCCGCACCCAGCACCAGGCGGCCGCCGCCGCGGGCACCGAGAAGCTGCAAGGGTGGGCCACCGACACCGGCGCGCCGTGGGCCAACGCGCTGGCGGCCCGCTGCCACGGGTTGCTCGGCGTCGTCGACAGTGCGTCACCGGATGATCAGGACCGGCACTTCGCTGAGGCGCTGCGATTGCATGCCCCGGTCGGGCGACCATTCGACATGGCTCGCACCCAGTTGCTGTACGGAGAAAGCTTGCGGCGGCGCCGCCGCAGGGCGGACGCACGCAGATACCTTCGCTCGGCGTACGAGACGTTCGAGCGACTCGGGGCGACGCCGTGGGCCGAGCAGGCGAGCGCAGAGTTGCTGGCCACCGGCGAGACCGCACGCAAGCGCGATGTGAGCACCACCGATCAACTCACCCCTCAGGAACTGCAGATCGCCCGATTCGTCAGCCGGGGAGAGACCAACCGCTCGATCGCGACACTGATGTTCCTCAGTCCCAGGACGGTCGACTACCACTTGCGCAAGATCTTCACCAAACTCGGCCTCACCTCGCGCGCCGAGTTGATCCGCATGGCGTTGAGCGACGACGGGCTCGCCGGCCGCTAGGGCGTCTCGTTGATCCGGCCCGCGGCTAAAGTCGCGGCCTGATCCACCGTCGGGTCGTTGGGGTAGCCGTCGTGCGCGGCCCAATCCCCTCCGCCGGAGCAGATCGGGTCACCGGCCGAGCACAACTCGGCCGTCTTGGCGGCATACAGCGGCCCGATCGCGATCGGCGGCTGCCCGATCGAGCTCATGAATTGGACCGATGGTGTTCCGAACAGGGTGACCGCCGCGACGTGGTTGGCGACGTCAGCGGGCATCGGCCCGGGTGTGTCCGACGGCGCCCCATCCGGTATGGCCGCCGAGGTGACGAAACCCATGATGGCCGCACCTTGGGAGAACCCGCCCAGCACCATCTTGGTCTTGGGACAGTCCGCCGCCGTGCGCTCGACGTACCTGCCCGCGTCGTCGATACCGCTCATGGCGGTAGGGAAATCCATGGTCGCCGGATAGTCGACGGCATACACGCTCATCGACTTCGGACCGATCGTCGAGCGCAGCGATTCGACGAACGCCTGCCCGGTCGCGCCGACCTACCTGGCGTCGGCTCGTCACGCTCCTGGATACGTCGCGGCGCGCGAATCCGGTTCAAAGCGGGTGTTCGTCCCGGCAGCGTCACGCCGGGGCGGCCGGTTAGCGTCGCTGATTCACACGTTCGCCGGGGTCAACGGCTTGGGCATCCGACGAACGGTGGGTATTCGGCGCGGCCACCAAAGCCAGCGGCCCGTGACGGCCATCATGGCGGGCAGCACGAAGGCCCGCACCACGAGTGCGTCCAACAACAGGCCGATACCGAGGGTGACGCCGATTTGGGCGACGCTCAGCACGCTGCTTGTGGCGAGCGCGAACATCGTTGCGCCGACGACCACCCCGGCGATGGTGACCACCGCGCCCGTCGCGGCGAACGCCCGGATGATGCTGACGCGCGGTCCGCCGGGACGTTCTTCGCGGATGCGCAGTGCGAACAGCAGGTTGCCGGCCGATCCCACCGCCACCAGCAGAACGAACGCGATCGGCGGCACCGACCAGTGCAAGTCATAGCCGAGCACATGGCGCCAAAACAGCACGCTGGCGCCGAGTGCGCAGATGTAGGACGTCGCGATGGTGGCCAGGACGATCAGCCCGGCCAGCGGACTTCGCAGCAGCAGCGCGGCTATCGCGAGGATCACGGCGAGCGTGATGGCCACCATCAGGGCCAGGTCATTGCCGACGATATCCTGCAGGTCGCGGGTGGCCGGTCCGACACCGGTGAGTTCGACGGCCATCGGTTTGAGGGTGCCTCCCCTGGTCGCGTCGGTGACGGCAGCGACGATGGCGCGAGCGCGTTGGGCGCCTTCGGCCCCCCATTCGTGCCCGTCTCCGTAGACGAACAGGCGCGTTGCATGTCCGTTCGGGGACACGAAATCACCCAGGACGGCATGCATGTTCGGATCGGTCAGAATCCGCCGGGACGAGGAGAGATCCACGCCCGGGCCGCCTTCCGAGACGGCGGCGAGTTCGTGCAGATAACCGGGAAGTTCTGGTATCGGTGCCGGGCCGACCGTGTTGAGGGCGTCTTTGAGGTTTCCCGCCAGCCCGCGAACCTGTTGCAGTTGAGGGCCGACGGTGCCGATGACGTTCGTCGTTCCGGTCGCCGACGCCGCATCGGCAATGCCCTGCGCGACCTGCTCTGCGCCGTCGACCAGTTTCCTGGCGCTCGCAACGACCGTGTTCGCCCACTGCACCACCTCCTGGGCGGCCGAACACACCGGGTTCGACGGGCAGTCCGATATCGCCCCGGTGAAACTGCGCAACGGCTCGAAAATGTCGGCGACGTCGCTTGCCCGGGCCCGAACCTTGTCCACCGCCACCTGCAGCAGATGGACGGCCAGACTCGCCTGACCAACTTGGAAAGCGCCCGACAGGATGCCGGACTGAAGCAGATCGATCGAGCTCACCACGTCATTCACGGCGGCATTGAGATCGTTGAGCGCGCCCTCGCGGGCGGTGAGCTGGTCGGAGAATTCGTCGAGGCGATCCCCGATATTGCCCCCCGTAGGTTGCAGGGCAGCCTGTTTGGACACCATCCCGAGGGGATGGCTCGCTGACTGCACCATGCGCACGCCGCGAATCCCCATGATCGCCGCGGTGATTCGTTCGACCGCGGCCATACCGGCCGGATTGCGGATGTCGTGATCGGTTACGACGGTGACGACGTCGGGCAGCAGCTGATTCGGGGCGAAGTGCTGGTCGACCGCCCGGTAGCCGAGGTTGGATTCGGCCCACGCCGGGGTCGCGGCGGATTCGTCCCACCCGATCGGCACGCCCGGTAGCGCGATCATCAGGATCAGCGCGAACACGCCGGTGCTGACCAGGATCGGCGCCGGCCAGCGCGCCACGGTGGTGCCCATCCGCCGGAATCGGCGCAGCGTGCGCTTGCGCTGGGGGGGTTTGAGCAGGCCGACGTAGTTGCCGATGGCGATGAGAGCGGGGGTCAGCGTCAGCGCGGCCAGGCCGGCCGCGAGAATGCCGATGGAGCAAAGGATTCCGGTCGTGGCGAACATGCTGATCCGGGCCAGGCTCAGCCCTCCCACCGCCAACAAGGGCGTGATCACGATCAGGGTCGAGCACACGATCGCCGGCGCCACAGCGCGGTAGGCGTCGACCAAGGCTGTTGTCGAGTCGACGTTCTCCCGTCGCCGTTCGTGGTAGCGCCCGATCAGGAAAATCGAGAAGCCGGTCCCGGCGCCGATCACCACCGCGATACTCACGCCCAGGGAGAACAGCGAGACCCCGATGATGTTTCGCTCGACGAGCACGGCGACGACGGCCTTGGCCATGGCCAAGGCGGCGAAGACCGACGCCAGGGGCACCAGCGCCGTGATCGGCGATCGGTAGACGATCAACAACAGAATCAGCAGCGCCGCGATCGTGGTCGCCGTGATCAGCTGGATCTGTCGGTCGATCGCGGCGAATTCGTCCATCAGGGTGGCACCTGGGCCGGTGACGAACACCTGCAAACCGGCGGGTGGGTGCTGCGATGCCACGACGTCGCGCGCGGCGGTGATCGAATCCCGGGCTTGCGACGTTCCGACCATGCCCACCAGGCGCATGGTGGCCGTCACGACGTGATGATCCTCGCTGAGCACGGAATCCGCGGTGGCCGGGTTGCTCCACCAGTCGGTGACTGCGTTGATGCGGCCGGGGTCACTGCGAAGGTCGCGGACCACGCGATCGTAGAAAGCCTTGTCGCCGTCGGTGAGCGGCCCGCCGTTTCGTTCCAGGACCAGGTATCCGATGTTGTCGTCGGGCGCTTCGCCGAACGCCCCCGCCGCCCGCTGCAGGGCAAGCGACGTCGCGGTACCGGATGGCAGGAAAGGCTGGTCGCGGGCGGTGATCAGCTGCTCCAGCGGCGGAGCACCGGTGTTGAGCATGACCGCGGCGGAGATCCAGACTCCGATGACCACTAGCGCAAAACGATGGATGAATCGTGCAATAGCGGTCACGGCAGCAGCCTCGCTAACGCCGGCCGGTCAGGTATCACGCCGCTGGTTCAACTTCTGCGTCACCTCGTTTGACATCGTCAGGTAGCCCGCGGTTTGGGTGGCTAATTCAACCACCTGGGGAACCGGATGGGGGGTTATTTTCGAGTGGTGTTCGGTTGGTGCAACCGTGCTGGTCAAAATCCTAGCCGTCGGCTGCCCTCCATGTTCCACCCCTTAGTCTGTTGTCTCGCTGGAAAGTCCTGGACCCGACTAGAACGGAGCGTTGCGCAATGAGGGTTTCTCTGACGGTTGGCACCGCCGTTGTGGTGCTGGGTGTGGTTGCGGGGACGTCGGTGGCCGGCTGCAGCAGCCATCCGAAATCACCGGCGGCCAGCTCGAAATCGGCCACGCCGACCACGGCAAGCCAGGGTTCGACGTCGACCTCAGCGCCGGCCCCGCCGGCCGACTACACCCGGTTGCTGATCCAGGCGTCCGATATCAATGCGCCGGAGGCCTTCACCGCCAGCCCGCCCGTCAAGAACCCCAATGACCAGCCGGGCGTGGCGTCGACGTTCAGCAATCCCGACCGCAGCCACGTCATTTACGACACCATTGCGGTGCTGTCCGACCCCGCCGCCGCCACGAATGCGCTCAACGCACGAAAGGGCGGACTGGACGGCGTGGTGCACGGAAATCCTGAGCCGATCAATGTCGGCACCGGCGGCACGACAATTTCGGGACCTTCACCGGACGGCTCCAAGGGCGTGACGGTGTTGCTGTTCACCGAGGGCAAAGCCTTCGCCGAGTTGGAGTTCGACGGTCCGGCCGACTCACTCGTGCCACCGGACTTCGTCACCGACGTCGGCCAGAAGCAGGACGCGGCCATCAAAAAGGGACTCACCGGCTGAGCAGTTGTCGCTGGCTCTTGGCTTCGGTCGCCGATCGAGCCTGCGTACAGATCGTCAGAATTCGCCAAATCACGCTCTCGGCGCAGAATCGACGCCGTCACCGCAGGCTCGATCACCTCGTTCGGTGCAACGTTCGATACGTTCCATCGGTGGTAGCCCGTTCCAGCCCGGCGAAAGAATTGGAGCGGCCCGATGGACGACCGGATTCACGGACACTGCGACGAGCGGTTCGGCAAAGTCCGGGCGGCGCTGGCCGACAACATCGCGTCCGGTGAGGAAGTGGGCGCATGCATCACCATCGATATCGACGGCGAGGCCGTCGTCGATATCTGGGGTGGCTTCGCCGACGCCGCGCGAACCAGCGTGTGGACCCGAGACACCATCGTCAACGTGTGGTCGTCCACCAAAACGGTCACCAGCCTGGCCGCGCTCATGCTGGTCGACCGCGGCCTGGTCGGGCTGACCGATCCGGTGGCCACCCACTGGCCCGAATTCGCGGCAAACGGCAAGCAGGACATCGAGTTTCGCCATATCCTCTCGCACACGTCCGGGGTTTCCGGCTGGGAACTGCCGTTCACCACCGAAGACATGTATGACTGGGACAAGTCCACGGCGGCCCTGGCGGCCCAAGCCCCCTGGTGGAAGCCGGGAACCGCGTCCGGGTACCACGCGCACAATCAAGGTCACCTGATCGGCGAGGTGATGCGGCGCGTCACCGGTGCTTCGCTCAAGGAATTCGTCCGCGACGAAATCGCCGGACCGCTGGGCGCCGACTTCCAGATCGGGGCCAGGCGTGCGGATTACGACCGCATCGCCGAAATCATCCCGCCCCCGCCCCTCGAGTTGCCGCTCGACCAGTTGCCCGAGGACAGCCCGATGCGCAAGACGTTCAGCGGCCCGCCGCCCAACGCCGACGCGGCCAACACGCCGGCGTGGCGCGAGGCCGACATGGGAGCTCTCAACGGCCACGGCAACGCGCGTTCGCTGGCCGCCATCCAGTCCGTGATCTCGTTGGGCGGCACCGCACATGGCGTGCAACTGCTCAAGCCCGAGACCGTCGAGCTGATCTTCTCCGAGCAAGCCAACGGCATCGATCTCGTCCTGCCCGCGCCCATGCGGTGGGGCACCGGATACGGGTTGGCCACGAACGAGCGCACTGCCCTACGTTCCCGACGAGAAGATCTGCTTCTGGGGCGGCTGGGGTGGGTCGATGGTGGCGATGTGTCCCGACCGCCGCACCACCATCACCTACGTGATGAACAAGATGGGACCCGGAATTCTGGGATCGGACCGGATGGCAACGTACGGGACGCTGATCTTTGACGCTCTGTCATAGGAGGATATCGCCATGACCGTCGAACGCTGAGGTTCACGAGCTACCGCATATCGAGTATGCGGAATTGCCGATGGCCACGGACCGGGCCGTGGGATGGACGACCTTGCGCGATGCCGGCGCGGTGGTTCTCGGTGACGGCGCGTACTACCTGACTCGCCGCGAGGACGTGCTTGCCGCGCTTCGCAGTCCGCAGATCTATTCGTCGAAGAGCGCCTTCGACATCCTGGGCAGTCCGCTGCCGCTGGTCCCACTCGCGTTCGATCCACCCGAGCACACCCGGTTCCGAAAGATCCTGCAGCCGTTCTTCAGCCCGCACACGCTCGGCGCGATGCTGCCGTCGCTACAGGCACAAGCGATCGAGATGATCGAGACGATCGCCGCCAAGGACGAGTGCGAGGCAATCAGCGAACTGGCGATCCCCTATCCGTCGCAGGTCTTCCTGACGCTTGTTCGGCCTGCCACTCGAAGATCGCGACCGGTTGATCCGGTGGAAGGACGCCATCATCGGCCTCGGTCTGCTCGACACGCTCGAGGGTGCCGACCTGACCCCGGCCATCGAACTGACCGGGTATCTCGTCGAAGCCATTGCGGCGCACCGGCAGCAATCCCGGTGCCGACATCTTGTCGCAGCTGCTGACCGGTGATGATCCGCTGAACGACGAGGAAGCGCTCGGACTCAGCTACGTCTTCGTCCTCGCCGGTCTGGACACCGTCACCTCGGCCATCGGCTCGGCGCTGCTCGAGCTGGCCAGGCGTCCTGAGTTATCCGCGATCGCTGCGCGAGAACCCCGACCGGGTAGCCGTTTTCATCGAAGAGATGGTCAGGCTCGAACCGCCCGCACCGATCGTTCCGCGGGTGACGACCCAAGAAGTCGAGATCGCCGGCTTCCCGATTCCGGCGGGCTCGAGGATCTGGCTGTGCCTGGCAGCCATCAACCGCGACGGCGGCGACGCGACGTCCGGCGACGACCTGGTCATGGATGGCAAGGTGCACAAGCATTGGGGTTTCGGCGGCGGCACCCACCGGTGTCTTGGTTCGCACTTGGCCCGGATGGAGCTCAATCTGGTTATCTCCGAATGGCTGCGCCACATACCGGCATTCGAACTCGTGCCCGGTCATCAGCCGGAGATCGTTTGGCCGGCAGCAACTTTGAGTATGGACACGCTGCCGCTCCGACTTTTCAGATGACGGATGTCAACTGCTGGTACCGTTCTGCGAGACCGGTCGTCGCAGACAGGAGTTTCGCGATGAAAACAGCAGGCGCTGTTGCCGCGATGTGTGCCGTGTTGCTCGCTGTGCCCTGGGTGTGGCGGCGTCACCAGCCACCCGCCCGACGCCAAACCGTCCGCCGCGCAGCCGTCGCAGTCGTCGGTGAAAGCCGGCCGTCGGGAACTCCGAAACCGGCCAGACCCGGTGAGCCGGACTCGGGCGGAAGGTGATCCCCCGCTACGAAGACGCCGAGACGCCGGAGGCACAACAGGGCCGGCAGCTGATGATGGACGCGAAGTTCTTAGCCTGAATCCGTGGATGGGCCGTCGATGGCATCTCGGCGTCTGAAGCGATCGAAAAACCGCTTCTGCAACTGGGCGAGTTCGTGCCGTGAAGGCGATGTTGGCCGCGGTGGGGAAGCCAGTTTCGGTGCGCGCTGCGCAGACGGTGAACCGTCGAGTCGGCTGTCGCGCAGCTTCTGGTGCGGCGGCCGGGTTGGCGCCCAGGGCGGGAACGGCTGAGCAGGCCGGTCTTTCCGGCTGCATCCACGATCTCGTGCACCAGCCGTCGACCGGGGTTGAGAGTCCGGGGCGGTCACCCCGGCCGGCAAGTCGACCTCGATCTTCGCCGGAGTGATGTGCGGCGCAAGCAGCCTCGACGCTGCGAACGGCGGCGCGCCGCGCGGCACCCCGCGGGTGCTCAACGACGGTGTACGCGCCCTCGACGCTGGGGATCTGCCTGCGCGATCTCACCTCGGACACGTCGACCAGCTCGACGCCGTGGCCCGCCAAGCAGCCGGTGGCGCTGGACCGGACCGGGACGCTGCTTCGGACATCGAGAAACCCGCCTTCTTGGGCAGTGTACTGGCGGCTGATCCCGGTCCAGGTCGGGTCGGCCCAGCCAGAAACAAACAGCGCGTCGGGGTCGTAGCTGGCTCTGATTTCGTCGAGCCGGCGCAGGTGATCGTCGGTAACGAAACGCCGCGGACGGTTGACCACCAGCTATTCCGGTGGCCAGTCTTCCTCGCGCTCATGCGCTCGGTGACCCCGCCGATAGGTCGTCGTCAGCGTCCCACGCGGCGTAGAGGGCGATTGAGCTCGCCTCCACGGAGAGGCCATCGACGGGCGTGGCGGGTCGAGTGTCCATGGAACCACACCATGTGCGAAGGAGCAGGTGGAAAGTCTTGCTGAATGGCGCGCAGGCCCGGCAGCAACTCGAATCCGGCGTTCGTCCACATGTTGTCGGCGATGAAGCGCATCCGGAGTGCCTCGCTCCATCGGGTGAGCCACCGAAATAATGGGCCGTCGGTACTCACCGCCTCGATCGACCGTGACCAACGCAGATACTCCTCCCACACCCCGGGCCACTACCGGCCGTCACCACCTCGACGCCGGTGACACTCATGCAGGATGGCCCGAATCACCCCCCGATACACACGGTCTGGCAGCTGACCGACCGGGAAGAACAAACCCCGCTGCCTCAACTGCTCGCCGAGTTCGGAGCCCCGTACGCCGGTTCGCGCTGATCTCGTCGCATCGATGACGATGGCCCTGAGCCCTGAGACGTCAAGCAGCAATGTCCCTTCCCGAGATGCGATCCCGCCCAACTGTGTCCGCCAGAGCGCACCGCCAGCTTCGGCCCTCATCGCAAGGCCACCGCTGCCAGCACATCGTCGGTGCCGCTCGCCTGAACAATCGCGGCGGGAAAACGTCCGGTGTGCCCGCTGCCAGGTGGCCGCTCGACGGGCGCCCGGTGATCTGCCGGCTCGGCTGCCGCCGCCTGGTTGGAGTTGCGAGATGTTGGACGGCACGGGCTCGCCTCCCGGGCCGGGTGAGACCGGCGGCAACGGTGGCAGCGGCGGCGCCGGGGGCCCAATGCCGGGAAACACGGGGGGCGGTGGCGGCGGCCCAGCCGGAAAGCTGTTCGGCACTCCAAGCACGACCGGGGCATTCGAGCTGAGACTACGAGCTACATGGCCTTCGGATCGCTAGAGTATCCGACGCGGGTATGCCGAGAAAGGAGCTCACGGATGCGGAAACCACTCTCGGTTGCCGCCGTATCTGCCGTGCTGCTCGCCCTGCCCGGGTGCGGCGGCGTCACCAGCCACCCGCCCGACGCCAAACCGTCCGGCGCCCAGCCGTCGCAATCGTCGGTGAAAGCGGGGCCGTCGGGGACTCCGAAACCGGCCAAACCCGGTGAGGAGGGATCGGGGGAAAGATGGTCCCCCGGTATGAGGACGCCGACACGCCAGAGGCACAGCAGGGTCGGCAGCTGATGATGGACGCGAAGTTCTTGGAGGATGTCAGTCAGCAGGTCAACGACCTGTTGAACCTGCCGTACGACGTTCCGGTGATCGGCAAGCAATGCGGTCAGGCCAACGCGTTTTGGGATCCCAGCGCACGCGAGATATCGATGTGCTACGAGGACGTCGAGCACAGCGACAAGATGTTCACCACTGCCAATGACCCGAATCCCGTTGAGGCCGCGGTTGATTCGGAAATCTCCACGTTCTATCACGAGCTGGGTCACGCCACACTGGCCATCTACGAATTGCCGTTCACCGGGCGTGAGGAAGACGTGGCCGACCAGCTGTCCGCGTTCATGCTGCTGAGCCCGGGGGCCGACGGAAAGCCCTATCCCAACGGTGTGCGAATCGCGACCAACGCCGCGCGGATGTGGAAGCTGAACTCGCACGAGACCGGCGATGCCAACGACCTCCCGTTCTGGGACACCCACTCTTTCGACCTGACGCGTATGTACAACTGGGAATGCTGGATCTATGGATCCGATCCGGCCGGCGACGCCAACATCGTCAGCTCCGGCGACCTGCCGGAGGACCGGGCCGGCGGCTGCCAGGAGGAATTCGTCGAAGATGTCGGAGGCATGGCAGCAGATGCTGGGGCCGCACCTGAAGAAGCCCGGCTGATCTCTGCCTTGAAACGCGCGGCCGCTGAGCAGGAGTTCATGGACTGTTCAGGCACCCGTCCACGTCATTTCGTTGACCGCACACGAGTGCCGCGTCTTGTCTGGGTATGCGTGTCGTGCAGGTCGCCAACTTCTACGGACCACGTTCGGGTGGCCTCCGCACCGCGGTGGACCGGCTTGGCGCCGAATACTGTGCCACCGGACACGAGGTGTTTCTGATCGTGCCGGGTTCGCGGGCCGACCGCAGCCGGCTGCGGTCGGGCGTCGTCCGAATCACGTTGCCCGCCCGACTGATTCCGTTCACCGGGGGCTACCGGGCGGTGATGCCCGAGCCGGTGCGGGCGCTCCTGGAGGCACTGCGACCCGACGCCCTGGAGGTTTCTGATCGGCTCACCTTGAGGTCGTTGGGACGGTGGGGCCGCCAACACGACGCCACCACGGTGATGATCTCCCATGAACGCCTCGATCGCCTTGCGGGCCAATTTCTTCCACGCCGGACCGCAGTGAAGTTCGCCGACTTCGCCAACCGCCGCACCGCCGCCGACTACGACACCGTGGTGTGCACCACCAGGTTCGCGCTTGAAGAGTTCGAGCGCATCGGCGCGACGAATACTGTCACCGTCCCACTGGGGGTGGACCTGGAAATGTTCCATCCCCGCCGGCGCTCGGCGGTGATTCGGCGACGGTGGGCCGCACCGACCCAGATCCTGCTGGTGCACTGCGGCCGGCTGTCGGTGGAAAAGCATGCCGACCGCAGCATCGACGCGGTCGCGGCGCTGTGCGATGCCGGGGTGGACGCCCGCCTGGTCGTGGCCGGCGAGGGCCCGCTGCGTGCCCGGCTGCAGCGACAGGCGGTCGGGCTGCCGGTCGACTTCACCGGTTTCATCTCCGATCGCCACACCGTCGCCGGTCTGATGGCGGCGGCCGACGTCACCCTGGCGCCGGGGCCGCACGAGACATTCGGGCTGGCCGCACTGGAATCGCTGGCGTGCGGGACACCGGCCGTGGTGTCGCGCACGTCGGCGCTGACCGAGATCGTCACCGCGGACAGCGGCGCCTCGGCGGACAACCACCCGGAGGCGATCGCACACGCGGTCCGCGCGATCGTCGGTCGACCCGAACGCCACCGCCGCAGCGCGGCACGGCGCCGGGCCGAGATGTTCACCTGGCAGCGGGCCGCGGCCGGCATGCTGACGACATTCAGCGCCGCCCCCTACGGGGATTCCGCCGACACCGCATAATCCGGCCTCGCGACACGCCGGTTAGCGCAACGTGTCGATTGCTCTGGTCCTTTACCTTGAGCTGCAATGCGCGATGGATTTTCTCGTCGAGACTTGTTTGCTAAGGCCACCGCCGGTAGCGCGGGGGCATTGCTGTCGCTGGCCGGCCCGGTCATCGAAAAGGCCTACGGGGCTGGACCCTGTTCCGGTCATTTGAGCGACATCGAGCACTTTGTGTTGCTCATGCAGGAAAACCGTTCATACGACCACTATTTCGGAACCCTCTCGGGCACCGATGGATTCAACGCGCCGCTCGCCGCTATTTCAGCAAAAGGGCTGGAACCCGCAGACCCAGGCACTGGACCCTGCCGGCGTCACGATGCCCTACCGCTTCGATACCACCCGGGGCCCCCTGCTCGACGGGGAGTGCCTCAACGACCCCGACCACTCCTGGGTCGGGACCCATGGTTCGTGGAACGGCGGTGCCAATAACAACTGGCTGCCGGCGCAGGCCGCGGGCCATACGCAGGCCCACACCCCCACCACGATGGGCTACTACACCCGCGACGACATCCCGATCCACTTCCTGCTGGCCGATGCCTTCACGGTCTGCGATCGATACTTCTGCTCGGTGTTGGGCCCCACCTTGCCCAACCGCCTGTACTGGCTGAGCGCCACGCTCGGCCCCGACGGAACTCAGGGCGGGCCGCAGCTGGAGACCCCTTTGATCGGCCCGTTTCAGCAATACAGCTGGCGCACCATGCCGGAGAACCTCAGCGCGGCCGGCATCAGTTGGAAGGTGTATGGAAGCAAGGTTCTTGGGCCGCTTGCGACGACCGTCAACAACTTCGGCGGGTTTGTCACGTTTTTCAAGCAATCGGCGGATCCGAGGTCGGATCTCGCTCGCTTCGGCATCGCCCCGACCTATCCCGCGAACTTCGCCGCCGACGTCGTGGCCAACCGGCTGCCGCAGGTTTCCTGGGTGATTCCCAACGTCCTCGAGTGCGAACATCCCGCATTGCCAGCCGCGGCAGGCGCTTTCGCAATCGTGAACATGCTAAAGATCTTGCTTTCCAATCCCGCGGTCTGGGAAAAGACCGCGATCATCGTCATGTACGACGAACACGGCGGCTTCTTCGACCATGTCATACCGCCCACCCCGCCGCCAGGGACGCCCGGCGAATATCTGACGGTGCCCGACATCAACGCGGTCAACGGATCCGGTGGCATCCGTGGGCCGATCGGTCTGGGCTTTCGCGTCCCCTGCTTCGTCATTTCGCCATTCAGCCGTGGGCCGCTGATGTGCCATGACGTGTTCGATCACACCTCACAGCTGCGATTGCTCGAAACGCGATTCGGGGTGCCGGTGCCCAACCTGACCGCCTGGCGGCGCAGCGTGACCGGCGACATGACCACGGCGTTCAACTTCGGCGCCCCGCCAAACCCATCGCGGCCCAATTTGGACCACCCTTTGCTTGGCCTGGCGGCGAAAGTGCCGCAGTGCATACCCAATGTCGCGTTGGGGACAGCGAACGTCGGCATCCCCTATCGGGTGCCCTACCCTCAGTCCATGCCCACCCAGGAAGCCTCACCCGCGCGCGGCATTCCCAGCGGCCCGTGCTGAGCACTCGGAAATGGACCCGCGCGAAGGACAGCTCGGTATCGGATTGCTCAGCGTGTTCGGACTGCCGCCGGTCGAGTTGGTCGATCTCGCCGCGGATCTCGGCTGCCGTCACATCTCGACAGGTGTGCGGGGATTGCCGCTGGCACCGTTGGGCTATGAGCCGTACTCACTCAAAGACGACGCCGCACTGCGCAGGGATTTACTTGCCGCGCTGAGCCACCGCGGCGTGACTATCTCGCTCGGCGACGGATTCCTGGTGCTGCCCGACGCGGAGATGAGCAAGCTGGCCGGGGATCTCGATGTGCTGGCCGAGCTCGGTGTGCCCCGGATCAACGTCGTCAGCCTCGACCCTGATCTGCGCCGGACGTTCGACCAATTCGGCGCCCTGACCGAACTTGCCGCCCAGCGCAACATCGAGACGAATGTCGAACCCGTACCCGGCCTGACCGTCGGCGACCTGCCCACCGCATTGGCCGCACGAGAACACGTCGCACGCGACGATTTTCGACTGCTGATCGATCCCATGCACGTGGTGCGCTCGGGTTCCACCGCCGCCGACATCGCGGCGGTCAGTCCCGAGTTCATCGGCTACGCCCAACTCAACGACACCACGGTGGCGCCGCGCACCGCAAGTTCGACAACTACATGGAGGAAGCCATGTACGAACGCATGGTCCCCGGTGAAGGCGAATTGCCCCTGCACGACATTCTGTCCGCCCTTCCGAACGACATTGTGATCGAAATCGAAGTTCCCCGAAGGTCGTTGGCGTTGGCCGGCGTCAGCCCGATCGACCGGATGCGTCCGTGCGTCGAGGCGGCCCGCCGGATTGCTCGCCGAAGTATCAACCGGGGCTTAGCGTTTCAGCTCGGCTCGCGCAGCGGCAGCCCGGCGGCGCGGTAGATCGCGTCGATCACGGTCATGTTCTCGATCGCGTCTTGCGCGGTGGTCTTCACCGGTTCGCCACGCAGCACGGCGGCGGCGAAAGCGTCGAGCTGGTAAGCGTACGAGGGTCGGCGTGAAAAGCGTTCCACCCGTTTGCCGTTGGGCGATCGGACGGCGAGCCGATGGAAGAACTGGGGCGTCACCGGATTGAGCACGCGCAGTTCGCCCTGGTCCCCCTGCACATGCGCGCTGATGCGCAACAGATCCGTCGACCACATCGAACAACGAACGCGGCCGGTGTGCCCGCCCGGAAACTGCAGCTCGGCCGTCATGGCCCGGTCGATCTGCGGATCGCGCAGTTTCGCTTGCGCCCAAACGACTTCCGGGGTCGCGCCACCGAACGTGCGGACCATGTGGACCGCGTAGCAGCCGGCGTCCATGGTCGCGCCGCCGGCAAGTGCGTAGTTGTAGCGGATGTCGGAGAACTTGGGCAGCGGGAAGCACAGCGCCGCCTCCACCCGCTTGAGCCTGCCCACCTCGCCCGAGGCGATGAGCTCCTCCACCCGCAGACTCAGCGGGTGATAGCGGTAATGGAAGGCCTCCATCACGACCCGATCCGATTTCGCGGCCAGGTCGGCGATTTCGCGGGCTTCGTCGGCGTTGGCGGTGAACGGCTTCTCACACAGCACGTGCTTGCCGGCGGCCAGCGCGGACCGGGTCCACCGGCCGTGCAAGCCGTTGGGCAGCGGGTTGTAAACCGCATCGATGTCGGGGTCGGCGATCAGCGCCTCGTAGCTGTCGTGCACCCGGGCGATGCCGTGCTTGGCGGCAAATGCCGCAGCCCGCGACACATCGCGTGCCGCTACCGCGGCGACGACGACGTCCGGGTTGTCCTTGGCCGGGTTGACCAGCGCCATCGGCGCAATGCGGGCCGCACCCAGGATGCCGATCCGCACGATTCCCGGTTCGGTTCAGCCATTCGGCCCTCCGGCATCCACTCGCCTCACCCCGGCGGGCGAAGGCCGGCGCGCGCTCGGGCCGGACTCCGACGCCAATGAAATAGGCCGGCAGGACCGACAACCACGGCAGCCGCTCCAGCACGCCCAGCAGGGCCTCCGGCGGCCGGGGATCCTCGCCGCGCAGCAGCCGGGTGAGCAACGCTTTTTGCAACACCCGTTGCACCCCCTGGGTCACCGCAGTGGGAAACACGCGCCGGCGACGCACCGCCGCCAGGTCGCGACCGGTGACCCGGTGCTGCCGCAGCGGCTCGGCCAAGAGGGTCGCGGCGGCGACGGCGTCCTGGACCGCGAGGTTGATGCCGACGCCGCCGAGCGGGGACATCGCATGTGCCGCATCGCCGATACACAGCAGCCCGTCGGTGTGCCAGCGACGCAGCCGGTCCACCCGGACATCGAGGTGCTTGATGTCGTCCATGGACGTCAGCGTGGCCACCGCCGCCGTCGTGTCGGGCAGCAGCGCGCTCACCTCGCGGCGAAACGCGTCGATACCCCGCTCGCGCAACTGCGCATCCGTGCCCTTGGCGCCGATGTAGGCGATCTGGTCGTACCCTTCGCGCGGGATGACCCCGAGGGCCTTGCCGGGCGCGGTGCGGGGCAGGAACGAGAATTCGGCGGCGCCTTCGCGGGGCAGCCGGAACCACCACACGTCGAAGGTCACCGGGTATTCGCGGGTTCGCAGTCCGGCCGCGCGACGTGCGATCGACCATCGGCCGTCGCATGCGACGGTCAATTCCGCCCGCAACTCGCCCGGACCGTCAGGCGTTTGATACCGCACCCCGGTGATCTTGTCGCCGTCGCGCAGTAGCCCGGTGACCTCGTGCCGCATGCGCAAGGTGAAGCTCGGCTCGGTCTGGGCCGCGTCGGCGAGCAGGTTCAGCAGGTCCCACTGCGGGACCATCGCGACGAAGGGATGCGGCTGGCGCAAACGCCCGAAGTCGACATAGGTGACCGAGCGACCGTTCGATTCGAACGCCGCCTTCCGAACCTCGCTGTGCGGCAACGCCGCGAAGCGCTCCCACAGGCCGAGTTCGTCGAGCAGTCGCAGTGTGGTCGGGTGCACGGTGTCGCCGCGGAAGTCGCGCAGGAAGTCGCCGTGTTTCTCCAGCAGCGTGACCTCGACACCGGCCCGGGCCAGCAGCAGCCCGAGCACCATGCCCGCCGGGCCGCCGCCGATAATCGCGCACGTGGTTGTCTCGACCATCAGCGACCAGCCTAGAAGCTCGAGTTCGAAAACCGACACGTGATCGAGGACCACACCGTTGTCCTCGACGTAGCGGTCCCAGAGCTCGAGGAGTTCGGCGAGTTTGTCGGGGTGTGCGGCGGCCAGGTCGTGGATCTCGCCCGGGTCGGCGGAGAGGTCGTAGAGCTGCCAGTCGCCCGTACCGTGCGGCTCGGGCAGGTATAGCGCCTTCCAGTCGCCTCGGCGGATTGCCCGGCGGCCGAACAACTCCCAGCCGGTGCCGGTATCGGCGTCGTGCACCGCATCGGCGGCGCCCGAGAGATATCCGACCAGCGAACTGCCGCGCATCCGGTGCACCTCGCGACCCTGGTAGGTCGTGCCGGGATGGGTGGCGCCGGCCAGTTCCAGCACGGTCGGGGTGATGTCCATGGCCGTGGCGAACTGCGTGCCGATCTCGCCCTGCCGGGCGAAAGCCGGGTAGGTCATGAAGCCGACCACCCGGATCCCGCCTTCGGAGGTGAAGGCCTTGTGCAGGCGCGACGGCGCGGTGGCGGCTTGCGCCCAGCGTGGGCCGTACCAGATGAACGAGCTGGGACGGCCAAGGTTGTCGATGCTGTTGTCGCACCACTTTTCGATCTGCGCGACGATCTGGGCACCCCGCAGCGGCATCGCCTCGACCATCGCGCCCTCAGCGCCGTTGTCGGACATGAAGATCACCACCGTGTTGTCCAGTTCGCCGGTCCCGGTCAGGTAATCGACCACTCGGCCGATGTTCCAGTCCATCCGGTCCACCATGCCGGCGTAGACCTCCATGCTGCGGGCCGAACGTGCCCGCTCCTCGTCGGTCATGTCGGCCCATTCCGGGGCGCCGTCGGCCACGACCGGGTGCGCCTCGACATCGGGCGGGCACAGGCCGAGTCGCCGCAGCGCTGCCAGACGCGCCTCGCGCAGCGCGTCGGGCCCGTCGTCGTAGCGGCCGCGATACTTCGCGATCGATTCGTCGGGTGCCTGCAGCGGCCAGTGCGGCGCCTGAAAGGGCAGATAAGCGAAGAACGGCCGGTCGTCATCCTCGGCGCGTTCGCGGAAGTAGCGCAACAGGGTGTCGGTGTAGGAGTCCGACGAGTAGAAGTCGTCGCCCACCGAGACGAACTGGTCGTCCTCGGTGTAAAGCGTTGGTACGGGGGAAAATCCGCGGGCTCCGGCACCGCCGTAATGGTTGGCGCCCGCCGGCAGCAGCGCGAACGAGCGCTCGAATCCGCGCGCCCACGGCGACCTGTCGATGGTGTGGCCCAGGTGCCATTTGCCCGACATCAGGGTCAGATAGCCGGCGTCGCGCAGCAGTTCGGGCAGCGCCACGACCCGGTCGTTCAGGTAGCCCTCGTAACCGGGCGGGCCCTGGAATCCGGGTGCGGCGACCTCCAGCATGGTGCCGATGCCGGCCACGTGATGATCGGTCCCGGTCAGCAGCATCGCCCGGGTGGGCGAGCAGGCCGGCGCCGAATGGAAATCGGTGAACCGGATCCCGGCGTAGGCCAGTCGGTCCAGGTTGGGCGTGTCGATCTCGCCGCCGAACGCGCCGATGTCGGAGAACCCGAGATCGTCGGCCACGATCACCAGAAAGTTGGGCCGTTTCACGTCAACTCCTTCTCCCGCTCCTTCTCCCGCGAGCGTGCGCGTCGGTACGGCGACACGCCGGTTAGCGTGTCATTCTGCGCACCTTCGCCGAACGTAAAAGTACAGCGCCCGTCAGCTGGCGCGCTGAATCTGATTCAGCACCTTTTCGGTGTTGGGCAGGTCTTGATCCACGCCGTCGGCGACGGTGCGATACGTGCCGTTGAGGGCATAGAGGGCCACCACGGTGTCCTTGCCGCTGGCGGTGGTCAGATAGCCGGCTTGGCCGGCGGCGACGAACATCGCTGGCATCGGCCCGATTTCGGGCCGCGCGGACAGGCCGCTCTTGGCCATGATCTTGCCGTCATGGTCGACGTCGGGCAGGCCGGCTTTGAAGAGCGCCGCGAACGACTGGCCGTGGATGTAGGTGAGCCACCGCGTCATCGCCGCCGGGGTTGCCGAAGCCGGATCCGATCCCTCCCCGTCGTAGATGTTCACCGTGCCCGGATCGATGTTCGCCTTGGCGAACTTCGAGATCACCACCGGCATGCCGCCCGAGTCACAGTCCCGCGACCCGGCTTTCTTGGCCAGCAGACACAGCAGCGTCTCGGCCCCACGGTTGTCGCTGATCTTGGTGACGAGCTTGGTCAGGACGCTGGTCGGCGGCGACGTCAGCGAGGCGACCTTGTCAGCCCCCGAGTAGGCGCTATCCGGCGGCAGGTTTGCGGCAGCTGCCTGCAGTGGGGCGCCCACCGTGACGCCGGCGCGGCGCAGCGCCTCGATGAACAGCGCCCGCGCGTACGCGGCCGGGCTGGGCGCGAACTGCGCGAGGTCCTGCTGTTGTGCGCCATGCGGAAGCTGGCCGGTGACGACGACGCGGTTGTCGGGTCCCAGGGTTGCGGTCAGCGTCGACTGGCCGCCGGCGGCCGCGGTGGTGGCCTGATTGTCGACGGTGAAGAACTGGGTCTTGGGGATCGTGTCCATCCGGACCGGATCGCCGACGTTCGCGCCGGGGTTGATCAGAACGTCAAGCAGGTTGTCGTTGACCATGATCGAGGTGACGACGCCCTCCTTGGTCGTGAACGGGTTCCACAACCGGTCGTCCACCAGCACATCGCCGTTGACAGCAGTGATGCCGGCGGCCTTGACCTCGGCGGCGAGCTTGTCGAGCCCGGCCAGCGGATTGGCCGCGACGGGCTTCACGGTCGGTATCGCGTAGGCGTAGACGTGATCGGGTTCGGTGTACTGCAGCTGACCGTCGAGCACTCCCCGACCGCCGAGGATGAAGTCACCCGAACCGACGAGCACCAGGTCACCGGTCAACGACCCGCCGGACCGGGTGCCGGTCGCGTACACGGGAGTCTCCAGGGTGGAGTCCGCGCCGAACTCCTCGTAGTAGGTCCCGACGGTGAAGAGTTTGGTGGTCGATCCCAGAAAGTTGAGCTTGTTTTCGTTGCTGGCGAATAAGGTCTTGCCAGAACCGAGTTCGACGACATCCCAGCTCCAGTAGCCGTGTGCATACTGCGGCGAGTTGATGATCGCCTGTGCCTCGCTCGGTAGTGCTGGGGTGCTCGATGTAGTGGGGGTACTCGCGCAGGCCCCGACCAAGAGGACGCCCAACAACGAGAGGAAACCGGCTCGATTCACACGGGACCTTTCTGGACCTGTCGACTTATCCGTCGATCTCGCCGGCGATTCCGCGTTCCAGGCTGGCCCGGGTGTTGCCCGGCAGCACGATCAGACCGTCGAGTTCGTTGCGCGCCAAATCATAGGCGCGCGCCCGCTCCTGCGGCGTCGCCGCATCGTCTGCCGCCACCCGCAGCAGGCTCTGGGCGCGCGCGAGCCGCTGCTGTTCCTCGCGGGAGAAGTCGCGTCTGCGTCGGCGTATCGCCTCGGCCTCCGCGGCGTTGAACGCGGTCACATAGCTTTCGACCGCGTCGAGATACTGGCGCGCGTCATCCGCGTCGTTGAGAAGGTCCTCGGCGCGGACCGGCTTGTGAAACTCGGCCCGCAGCTTGGCCTTGTGAAATCCCGTCGTCAGCGGGTCCCGCATGTCGGTCATCACCGGAAAGTCGAGCAGCTTGGCCGCGTCGAGCTCGTATTCCAGCCAGCGGGCGTCGGTTTGCTCGTGCGCGTCGACCGCGCGCCGTATCGCCCGCCACGCTTCGTTTCCGGTGCTGAGTTTGTTCGGCGCCACGTCTTCCGCGCCGGGATCGGCCGGTGCCTGCTGCAACCGCTTGGTGAACGACGAGAACGCCCGGAAGCCCGCATAGACGACGCCGACGAGCGGCAGGATCAGAATCAGCAGCTCGACCAAGCGGAATACCAGGCCCATCAGGCCAGGATGCCATCACGGGCCGTCGGTCGGCGCCTGCTGAACCAGTTGGGTCCGAGAAGTGATGCCGAGCTTGGTGTAGATGTGGGTGAGGTGTGCCTGCACGGTCCGCGGGGACACGAACAGCCGTGCGGCGATGTCTTTGTTGGCCAGACCCTCACAGACCAGCCGCGCGACGTCGCGCTCGGCCGGTGTCAGCGACGGCCAGCCGCTGGCCGGCCGTTTGCGTTCACCCCGCCCGCGCTGCGCGTAGGCGATCGCCTCGCTCGATGCTCAGCGCTGCGCCCTCGGCCCAGGTGGCGTCAAAAGCCGCTTCGTCCATGGCATTTCGGAGCACCGCCAGCGAGGCCTCGCACTCGGCGTCGTAGATCCGGAAGCGCACCAGGCCCATGCGTTGGCGAAGCGCGTCGGCCGCGCCGAACAGTCGCGCCGCCAACGGATGGTTGCCGTCTGTTGTGGCCAGGCCGGCAAGGCATTCGAAAATGCCGGGGAGGTAGAGGTACAGCCCCCACCGGCCGCACAGGCCAGCGCCTCGTGGGCGTCACGTTCGCCGGCTTCCGACGGCACCCTCGGCGGTAGCGACCCGGGCGCGAACGAGCAGCGCGGTCGCCAGGTGCTAGCCCTTCGCCTATCGCGACTGCGGCGTCAGCGTGCTCACGGGCCGTGGTCAGATCACCACGCGCCAGAGCGACTTCGACGGAATTGAACGCGCGCTGCGCGACGGCCACCTCGGGTTGGGCTACGCGCAAGCGTTCCCAGGCCGCCTCGGCGGCATCGTGTGCTGCCGCAATGTCGCCCGCCGCCAGGCTTGCCTGGGCGGACTGGGCATAAGCCATCCCGACGAAGTACTCGCCGAGATCGGCGGCGACGTCCAGCCCGACGGCGGCTGTCGCCTGGCCGCTTCCACGTCACCGCGGTGCGCGATGCGCTATGCCCAGACCCATCAAGCTGACCGGTCGGAGAATGTCGTCGTGCGCCTCCTCGCACTCGGCTGCCAACGCGTTGAATTCGGAAATCGCTCCAACGACGTTGCCTTGCAACAGATGTGCCCACGTAATTGCCTGCCGGCACATTCGCGAGTTTGATAGGTCACCGATCGCGTCGGCGATCTCGCGGCCCTCCTCGGCCGCCGGCCACACGCGGCGATCGGATCACCGGTGGTCAGCCCCGTGTTGGCCTGCCAGGCCGAGGATCTGACTCAACATCCATCGGTCGTCCAGCGTCCGGGCCAAGTCGATCGCCTCGCGCGAAATAGGTTGCGGCCGTCTCGGCGTCGTAGCGGGCGCCGGCGATGTAGCCGTATGCGGACAACGTCCGGGCGAGCAGGGCCGGATCGTCGAGTTCGCGCGCGATCTCCATGCGCGCGTTGTGCGCGATTCATCCGCTCACCGACGTACACATTCAGCACGGCCTCGTCGCAGAGTGCCCGCGCTTGCACCGCCGGTGCGACGTCGATGTCCTGGTCGTAGTCGGACAGGATGACGTGGAACCAGGCGAGGCCTTCCAGGATGCGGCCTCTGGTCAGCCACACCGGCCGCAGCGACGACGCCAGCGTCAATGCCCGTTCGGTGTCGTCGTTTTCCAGGTTCCAGCCCAGGGCACTGCGCAGGTTGTCCGTTTCGAGTTCGGCCCGGTCGAGTGCGTTGCCGGTAGTCGGCGCCGGCCGGCTCGTCGAGCAGCGCGGCTATCGACGTGTAGTGATCCCGATGGCGGGACCGAACCGCATCCGCCTCGCCCGACTCGCTGAGCTTTTCCAGCGCGTATTGGCGCACGGTCTCGAGTAAGCGGTATCGCGTACGGCCACTGCTGTCGTCCGCGACAACCAGCGACTTGTCGACGAGCAAGGTGAGCTGGTCCAGGACCTGATAGCGCTCGACTCCGCTGTCACCGCAGACGGCTTGCGCGGCCTGCAGGTCGAATCCGCCGAGGAAGACCGCCAGCCGGCGGAACAGGATGCGCTCGGTCTCGGTGAGCAGCGCGTGCGACCAGTCCACCGACGCCCGCAGCGTCTGCTGGCGGCGCACCGCGGTACGCGAACCGCCGGTCAGCAACCGGAACCGGTCATGCAGGCTGTCGACGATCTCGGTCAAGGACAACGCGCGTACCCGCGCGGCGGCCAGCTCGATCGCCAACGGCATGCCATCGAGGCGCCGGCAGATCTCGGTCACCGCCTTCGAGTTGTCGTCGGTGACGGCGAACTCGGGCCGGGCCAGGCGAGCACGCTGGGCGAACAGTTCGATGGCCTCGTCGGCCAGCGACAGCGAGGGAACCTGCCAGATCACTTCGCCCGTCACATTGACGGGTTCGCGGCTGGTGGCCAGCACGGTCAACCTGGGTGCCGCGCCGAGCAGCGTGCCGAGCAGCTCCGCGCAGGCGTCGAGCAGGTGCTCGCAGTTGTCCAGCACGATCAGCAGGTGACGGTCGGGGACGAACCGCAACAGGGTGTCCATCGTCGAACGGCCGGGGTGGTCGGGCAGCCCCAGCGTGCGGGCGACGGTCACCGGCACCACCTCGGCGGCCGTGATCGGTGCCAGGTCGACGTACCACGCCCCGTCGCCGAAATCACCCGCACCCTCGGCGGCCACCTGCACCGCCAGCCGGGTCTTGCCCACGCCGCCGGCCCCGATCAGGGTGACCAGCCGATTGCCGGCCATCGCATCCCGCAGGCGGCCGATTTCCGTCTGGCGCCCGACGAAGCTCGTGAGCTGGGCCGGCAGATGATGCGGCTGCGATGTTGGTGTGCGAGCGCAGCGGCGGAAAGTCGTTGCGCAGGTCGGGGTGGCACAGTTGCACCACCCGTTCCGGGCGGGGCAGATCCCGCAGCGGGTGGGTACCGAGGTCGGTCAGCCACGCATCGGCGGGCAGCTGGTCGACGACCAGATCCTCGGTGGTGCCCGACAACACGGTCTGGCTGCCGTGGGCCAGGTCGCGCAGCCGCGCGGTGCGGTTGATGGTCGGGCCGATGTAGTTGCCCTCGTCGCGCAGCCGCACCTCGCCGGTGTGCAGGCCGATGCGCAACCGGATCGGCGCCAGCGGCGCCCGCTGCAGATGCAGGGCGCAGGCCACCGCATCCGACGCGCGCCCGAACGCGACCACGAAGCTGTCGCCCTCGCCCTGCTCGACCGGGCGTACGCCATCATGCGCGGCGATCGCGTCGGCGACGGCCTCGATCCAGCCGCGCTACCGCGGCGGCCATCTCCTCGGGCTGGGTCTCCCATAGCCGGGTCGAACCCTCGACGTCGGCCAGCAGCAACGTCACGGTTCCGGTCGGCAATCCGACGGCTGCTCGCTTACACCCACGTCGCTCCACTCAGTTGCGCTCATGCTAGCCAGCATGCGATGACGTAGCTCGCAGAACATCAGCGAAATTGCCAATACTTACCCCGGCGGCGATGCGTATATACGCGTTCCCGCATCGCGGATATTCGCAATTTGCCCGATGGTTTCCCTCCGGATTCGCCGGAGAGTTGCCACATGACCGTTACCGTGCACCGCCCCAGCATCTTTGACCTCGCATTACCGCCCATCGCCTACCACGAGGCGACCGAACCCGCCGAAGTCCACCGCCTGATCGGCGAGGCGCGTGCCCAGGGACCCGTCGCGATGGGCCCCTACGGGCCCGAACTTCTGACCTACGACCTGGTACGCAGCGTGCTGCGGGACAGCCGGTTCGCCATACCGCCGGGCATCGGCCTGGTGGTGCAGGGCATCACCTCCGGGCCGGTCTGGGACCGGGTCTGCAAACTGCTGATCAGCCTTAACGGTGCCGAACACCAGCGGCTGCGACGCCTGGTGGCCCGGGCCTTCACACCGCGTGCCGCCGAGCGGATGCGCGCCGCGTGCGTCGACGTCATCACCGAATTGGTCGACGCGCAGGCCCCCGCCGGGCACTGCGATGTAGTGACCGACATCGCCAGGCCGTACCCGGTGCCGATCATCTGCGCGTTGCTGGGTGCACCGCGCGACGACTGGCAGTTGTTCTCCCGGTGGTCCGATGACCTCAGTAGGGCCTTCGGATGCACTGTCACACAGAATGAGTCGGCGATCGTGGCGGCGTGGCAACAACTCGAGTCCTATATCGAGGAGTTGATCGCCCGCCGCCGCCGGTCGCTGGGTGACGACCTGATCTCCGAGCTCATTCGCGCGGAGGACAACGGAGACAAGCTCACGCACGACGAGCTGGTCAACCTCGCCGTCATCCTGCTCAATGCCGGAACCGACACCACCCGCAACCAGCTCGCCGCCGCCGTGCAGGCGCTGAGCGAGCACCCCGACCAGTGGGAGTTGCTCGCCAACCATCCCGAACTGGCACCGCAAGCGGTCGAGGAACTCATCCGGTACTCCCCGATCACCTTCAGCGGACTGCGCGTCGCCACCGAAGACGTCGACCTCGGCGATTTCTTCGTCCCGGCGGGCAGCTACGTCATCGCCAACACGGCCTCGGCCAATCGCGACCCAGCGGTCTTCGACGAACCCGAACGTCTGGACCTCACCCGCCAAGGCGCGCCGGGGATGATGACGTTCGGCGGGGGCGTGCACTACTGCCTCGGCGCGCACCTGGCCAGGGTCGAGCTCCGCGAGGCGCTACGGGTCATCACCCAGCGCATCTGCCAACCCGCGCCGCACCGGCCCCGCGCCCTGGCGGCCGCCGACCGAACTCTCCGGGCCGACGACGCTGCCCATCGAGTTCGAGTCAGCGTTTGTCGGTCTGCCCGGCGGCGATTTCGTCGGCGGCCTTGGCCGCGATGTCGCCGGCCAGGCGCGAGGCTAACTCGGGCACGTTGGCCGCGAACCGCGCCAGCGCCCGTTGGCGCAGTGGTGCGACGGTGATTTCCCCGCGGTTGTGCTCGATCGCGCTGACGACGGCTGCGCCGACTTGCTCGGGTGTGCCGGTGCCGATCAGCGGCGGCGGGGCGGCTCCCGATTCGGCGAACATCCCGGCACCGCCGATCGCCCCGGGGCTGACCACCGAGACGCCGACGCCGGCGGGGCGCAGGTCGTCGCGCAGGCACAGCGCGAAGCCGCGGATGCCGAACTTCGTCGCCGCATACAGCGAGGCGCGGGCCGTCGCCGTCTTGCCGGAGATCGACGATATGTAGACGAAGTGCCCGGAGCCGCGTGCGGTGAAGGCCGGGATGAGTTCCCTGGTCATCTGGACCGGCGCTTCCAGGTTGACCCGCAGTGCCCGGTCGATCTGCTCGGGGGTGAAGCTGTCCAGCTTGCCCGAGGCCGGCAGCGCGGCGTTGGCGACCAGCACGTCGATGTCACCCGCCTCGGCCAGCAGGGCCAGCCCGGCACCGGGCTCGGCGAGGTCGTTGACGATCGTCCGGTGGCTCCCGGGCAGCGAAGCCGCGAGCTCGTTGAGCTCTTGTGCTTTGCGCGAGGTCAGGATCAGGTGGGCGCCGCGGGCGGCGAGCGCCGACGCGATGGCGCGTCCCAGGCCGCCGGTAGCGCCGGTGAGCAGAACAGTCTTGCCGGTCAATTCCATGTGCACGAGGCTAGTACGAGCTAGTAGTCGAACCGGTTCAGCATGTCGTAGGAGCCGAACGGCGACATCGACTGCCAGCTTGTAGATCCACCGCACCGGAGTCGAGCTCGATCTTGTCGTAGCCGGCGAGGATCGACGTCCGTTCGAGGAAACGCAGTCGGGTTCCACGTCTCGATGTCGCGGGCGTTGCCGATGCCCCATTTGATGATGCCTTTGGTCATGACTTTCGACACCATGGGCGCCAGCCGGGCCAGCGTGTCGAAAAGCAGCTCGCCGCTGTCGAATCGGTCGATCACCCGGTCGAGCAGCTGGCGGACCTCACTCTCGCTCAGGTACATCAGCAGGCCTTCCGCGACGAGGAGCGTGGGCCGCCCGGTCGGGATCTGATCGAGCCACCCGGGATCGGTGACCGACGAGCCGATCATTCGGTAGTGCTCGGTTTCTTCGTAGAGCCGCCGGCGCAAGTCGATCACGCCGGCCTGATCAAGGTCGAACCACGACACCGTCGGCGGCGGAGCGAGCCGGAACACGCGCCCGTCGAGGCCGCAGCCGAGGTGCAGGACAACCGCATCGGGGTGACGGTGCAGAAAGTCGTCGGACCAGTCGTCCAGCTGTTTGGCGCGCAGCGTGACCAGATACTGGTTCGTGGCCGGCAGCGAGGTCCGGTGGATGCGCTTGAAGTCGTAGTCGATGCGGTCGACGGCATCGGCGGCGGCGTGGTCGCCGAGAATGGGCCGCCGCGAGCGGCTTTCGTACGCACGCAGGTACAGCGTGACCAGATTGGTCCACTCCACCGAACCCCACTCGACAGAACTGAAGTCAACTTTCGGCCTTGAATCACCTTTGCCACGCGTACCTTCCTCTCGCCGCCCTTCAGGCTACGGAAGCCGGCAGGCCTACTCAGGTGCCGGCAGTGACGGGCCGCGATGTGCATCCCCATCGCATGCTCGATCGCGGCGCTGACGCACTGCGGCGCGTCCTGCAACAGCATGTGTCCGGCGTTGGGTCGGTGCAGATGAGTGGCACCCGGAATGGCCGAGGCCAGGTCGCGTGCGTGGACGGCAGGGGTCGCGAGGTCGGTTCCGCCGCTGAGAACGACCGTGTTCGCGGCGATCGATGTCAACGTGGGGTACTGGTCGAATTCCTTGAGGCTGAGCAGGAAGCCGGCCGCGGTCGCCAACGAAACGCTGGATTCTGCCCCCACCGCCCCCAGACCCTTACCGAAAAGCCTGGCCAGGGCACCGCTAACGGGCCGCAGCAGACCCGTGATCGCGTGCTCCGTCGCGCGTCGGGGCAGGTGATTGACGATGTCAAACAGCATCCTGGTGGCCGGCGTTCCGATGAGGCGACCCAGCCCCCGTTCGGTGAGCCGGCCGGCCGCGGTTGCGACGAGCACGAGTCCGTGCACCTGCACCGGACGATCGACCGCGCCCAGGTATGCCAGTGCTGTCATCCCGCCCATCGAGTGCCCCGCCAGAGTGAGCGGACCGGTGACCTGCAGTGCGGTGAGGACGTCGGCGAGATCGGTTGCAAGCCGATCGATTTGGTAGGTGCGCATGGCGGCGCCGTCCGAGCTGCCATGGCCGCGGTGGTCGTAGCTGATGATTCGCACGGTGTTGCCCCAATGCCGCCGCAGGTGACGGATTTGGGTTGCCCAGCTGTCCTGCGTGAGGCAAAGGCCGTGCAGCACAACGACGGTGTGCTCGGCCGTCGCCGCCGAACCGTAGTCGCGGACGGCCAACCGTACGCCGTCGCGGGTGGTGATGGTTTTCCTGACGTGGTCGATCACCGTGTACTCCTTTGCGCGGTCGATGCCGGGAAGGTCCCGGCAACTCGTTGAGCTCGAAGTTACGGAGCGATATTCGTCATGACTCGCTTGTGCGCAATAGCCACGCAACAGGCGTTTTCGTGCTTTTGCGCATTGTGCTCAGGGCCACCCATACAATGCCGGATCTGCTCCGAAACGCTATTGAGCAAGAGTTGAAAAGGAGCTCTGTCCGGATGACACAAGCAATGTTCAAAGCGGTTGGTCCGCAGCCTTTGCGAGAGGGATATCGCGACTTGCTGGCCTACTCGACCGCCACGATTCTCATGCTGATCACACTTGTCCTTGCTGCGCTGCAATTCGCGGATTGGCTCCTGGCGCCGCCGGAGTGCTTGCTGACAAACACCTCATCGATGCCCCGAACGGTGGTATCGACGGCTCCGACCCCGTCGCCTCGGTCGGACCGATATGCAACCCGGACCGAGGTGGTACTCAAATCCAGCGGCTGCCCATGCCCCCCGTGATTTGGTGAGTCCACGAGCCGTCAGAGTGCCTCAGCACGTAGTGGGGCAGTCCGACAATTTGCTGTTGGGCCAACCCGCCCGAGCTGACATAGTGCGATACACGTGCAATAAGCGTTACTCTCATCCCTCGTGAAGAAGATATCGCTTACATTGCTGGCCATGGCCACCGCTGCGGCACTCCAGTTGAGCATTGCGCCCGCCGCACACGGCGGATGACTGCGTCGACGACGGCTTCGCGTTCACCCATCCGGCGCTCTGTCCGGTGGCCAGTGAAACGGCGGCGGACGCACTCGATGAGGCGCGCCAGCGCGCCGAAGGCCTCCCGCCGTGCTACACGCGCGAGGGCGTTCCGTTCTACACGCCGGGCGATGCACCCTGTCCCTGACACGGCATAGCGGCATCGCAGCACGGCCTGGTCTGACGTCGCGCGAATGTGATCTGGCTGGGTCCGACGCGTCGAAATTCAGCACGCCCACAATGTGGCAAACCACGCCGCCCGGTGGCCTCAGAACGCCTCTGGATCCCGTTGCACCTCGACCGGCACCGGATGCTGATACAACCGGGACGCGTTCTCCCAGGCGAACTTTCGGATCAAGTCGCTGAGGCCGCCGATTTCTTCGTGGATGGTTTCTTGGGTGTGCGGCCAGGTTGAATCGCAATGCGGATAGTCGGCCTCCAGCATGATGTTGTCATTCCCGATGCGCTCATGCTGAACGAACGACGACTTGTCCTCCACGGCGCAGAACCAGAAGTTGCGCGTGAAAACCTCCGCGGGAGTGAGCTTCTCCCCCAACGCCTCCCAGGTCCCGTACATCGCGTGATAGCTCAGCATATGATCCAGGCGGTCCAATAACCCAGCGACCCAACCGATTCCGCCCTCCGACAGGCAGATCTTGACATCGGGGAATCTGCTGGGCACCCCCGAGTACAGCCAGTCGACCGCCGCGGAGATGGCGTAGGCGAAGAACAGCGAATTCGGGAACACCGCGGCCAACATCACCGGCGCGGTTGATTCGCGCATTGCGCTCAGGCGTGCTTTTCCTCGGGCGCATCGTCCCCGTCATCTTCGTCGCGCAGGAGTTTTTCGGGATGGTGGAACGTGCTGGCTGGTGCCGACGCCATGACCTGGCGACCCGGAGGGCGCAGTGCGGGCCCTCAACATCGCCGCGACGGTCCTCGACCAGCTATGACCGGGCGCTCGGGACCGCGTGGCAAACTAAATGGCAGAGGTCGGCGGCTCGTTAGCCACCGGCGATGCTGCCCCAGGTTGGGCGGTGGTTTCACGCAAATGGTCCTGCAGTCGCCGGCTAGGTCAACCCGTTCATCCCGTTCAGGCCGAGCAGCAGCCCGCTGGTGCCGCCGGTGCCCGGCGTGCCCGGGGTCGTGCCAAGCCCGCCGTTGCCGCCGTTGCCGCCGTTGCCGATGCCTACGGCGTTGCCGCCGGTACCACCGGCACCACCGGTCGTTGCGCCTCCGCCGCCCTCGCCGCCGGCACCGCCGTCGCCCAACAGCGCGGCCCCACCGCCGGTGCCGCCAACCCCGCCGACCCCGCCACTGCTGCCGCCGGCCCCGCCGGCCCCGCCGGCGCCGAACAGCTGGCCCGCATTGCCGCCGGTCCCGCCGGCTCCGCCGGTGCCCGTCCCAGCGACTCCGCCGTCCCCGCCGGCGCCGCCATAGCCAGCGATCAGGCCGGCGTTGCCGCCGGCTCCGGCGGCCCCGCCGTCGCCGGTGCCGAATCCGCCGTCCCCGCCGGTCCCGCCGCCCGCCCCGACCAGCCCGCTGAGCAGGCCGGCGTTGCCGCCGGCCCCACCGACACCGCCGGTGCCGGTGGTGGCCCCGCCGGCCGCGCCGGCCCCGCCGGCCCCGAACAGCCCGCCGGCTCCGCCGCCACCGCCGGTCCCCTGGCCGCCACCGCCGGCCCCGCCGACACCGCCGGCCCCGAACAGGCCGCCGGCCCCGCCGACACCGCCGGTGCCGTTGATCCCGCCGGCCCCGCCGGCACCGCCGGTGCCCAGCAGCCCAGCAGCGCCGCCGGCGCCGCCGTTGCGTGGCCCGCCGGCGCCGCCGGCGCCGCCGTCACCCATCAACCATCCGCCGGGTGTGCCGTTCAGCCCAGATCCCGGGGCCGCATTGATGCCGTTGCCGATCAGCGGGCGCCCAGTGAGCGCCTGGACGGGGCCATTCACGGCGTTGAATACGGGCTGCAGCGGTGAGGGGGCGCCGTTGGGGCCGTTGCCGCCCGGTGTCAGGCCAAGCCCACCGTTGCCGCCGTTGCCGGCGGTGCCGATCAGCGCGGCGGTGCCGCCGGCCCCGCCGGCACCCCCGGCACCGCCGTTGCCGAGCCCGCCGGCGCCGCCGGCACCGCCGGTGCCCATCAGGAGGCCGGCATTGCCGCCGGTACCACCGGCCCCACCGGTTCCGCCGCCCTCTCCGCCGGTCCCGCCGGCCCCGCCGGCGCCGGAGAGCATGCCCGCATTGCCGCCGGCTCCGCCGGCCCCGCCGGTGGTGAAGCCGAATCCGCCGGCCCCGCCGGTCCCGCCGCCCGTCCCGACCAGCCCGCTGAGCAGGCCGGCGTTGCCGCCGGTCCCGCCGGCCCCGCCGGTGGTGGCGCCTAATCCGCCAGTCCCGCCAGCGCCGCCATAGCCGCCGAAGAGGCCGGCGTTGCCGCCGGCTCCGCCGGTACCCCCGGCGCCGATAATGCTGAATCCGCCGGCCCCGCCGACCCCGCCGGTGCCCCACAGCAGCCCGCCCGCCCCGCCGGCCCCGCCCGCCCCGCCGACCCCGCCGACGTTCAATCCACCCGCGCCGCCGACCCCGCCGTTGCCCCACAGCAGCCCGCCGGCCCCGCCGGTCCCGCCGGCCCCGCCGCCGGTCCCGCCGGCCCCGCCGGCACCGCCGGTGCCCAGCAGCCCAGCCGCGCCGCCATTACCGCCGTTGTGGCCCGCCGCGCCGGAGCCGCCAGCACCGCCGGTGCCCGTCAGCCACCCGCCGGGCGCGCCGTTTGCCCCGGTCCCCGGCAGCCGCGTTGGCGCCGTTGCCGATCAGCGGGCGCCCGGTCAGCGCCAGGCTGGGCGCATTGATCAGGTTGGTCAGATCCTGCCCTACCGTCTGCGCCGGATTAGCGGTAAACGCCGCAACATTGGCGGCCTCCGCGCTGACATAGGATCCCGCCCCCGCGGTCAACGCCTGCACAAACCGCTCATGAAACGCCGCCGCCTGCGCACCGAGTGCCTGAAAACCCTGACCATGGGCGGAAAACACCGTCGCAATGGCCGCCGACACCTCATCCTCAGCCGCGGCCAGCACCCCCGTCGTCTGGGTCGCCGCCGCCGCGCGGGCCGCGCTAAGCGTCGAACCGATATCGGCCAAATCCGTTGCTGCCGTAGTCATCACCTCCGGCGCCGCGATCACATACGACATCTCCGTCCACCTTGTAGCAGCCGCTGATTGTCACTAGCCCGGCGGTCCTCCGCACGTCAGGTAAATGCAGCGTAAGCAAGAGGTCTGGACAGAGCAATAGTAGTCGGTTATTTGTTCCCTTCACTTGGGTTGTCGCTTGCACCCTTGCGGCGAAACGCGAGGGGCAGCTCTACCGCCGCGCATGCCGACGTCGAGGGTTCCACGCCGAGCTGCGATTGGTGGCGGCTGTTCGCGCTCGCCTCTTAGGCTCCGATGCTCGCGGAACCTTATCGAGCCGTGAGGCGCCTCATTCGACTGACGCTCAGAACGCCTCTGGATTCCGGCGCACCTCGACGGGCACCGGATGCCGATACAACCGGGACGCGTTCTCCCAGGTGAACTTTCGGATCAAGTCGTCGGAGAGGCCGCCGATTTCTTCGTGGATGGTTTCTTGGGTGTGCGGCCAGGTCGAGTCGCAATGCGGATAGTCGGCCTCCAGCATGATGTTGTCAGTCCCGATGCGCTCATGTTGAACGAACGACGACTTGTCCTCCACGGCGCAGAACCAGAAGTTGCGCGTGAAAACCTCCGCGGGAGTGAGCTTCTCCCCCAACGCCTCCCAGGTGCCGTACATCGCGTGATAGCTCAGCATATGATCCAGGCGGTCCAATAACCCAGCGACCCAACCGATTCCGCCCTCGGACAGACAGATCTTGAGATCGGGGAATCTGCTGGGTAGCCCAGAGTACAGCCAGTCGACCGCCGCGGAGATGGCGTAGGCGAAGAACAGCACTCCTTGGACGTCCGGCGGCGCGTCCGCGGTGGTGGAGGGCGACGATCCGGACGACCCGATGTGCAGATTGACCACGGTGCCGGTGTCGGCGCACGCCGCCATGATCGGATCCCAGTGGCCCGAATGGATACTCGGAAATCCGAGCATCGCGGGGTTCTCGCTGAAGGTGACCGCGTGAAATCCCCGCTCGGCGTTTTCGTAGATCATCTTCGCGCCCAGCTCAGGGTCCAGCAGCCAGGGCAACTGGCAGGGAATGATCCGGTCCGGATATGAACCCGCCCAAACGTCGAAGTGCCAGTCGTTCCAGGCACGCACCGATGCCAGCGCCAGGTCCCGGTCCTTGGTCACCTGCTGCAGCCGCTGGCCGGCAAACCCCGGCAGGAACGACGGGAAGTTGAGCGACGCGTAGATACCGTTCAGGTCCATGTCTTTGACCCGGGCATGGATATCCCATGCGCCCCTGCGCATTTCATCGAACCGAACCGGTTCGAAGCCGTACTCCGATACGGGTCGTCCGACCACCGCGTTGAACCCGACGTTGGGCAGTTCCTGACCGTCGTACACCCAGGTCTGTCCGCCGGTGTCATTGTCGACGACCCTGGGCGCACGGTCGGCGAACTTTTGCGGGAGACGGCCGGTGAAGGTATCCGGCGGTTCGACGATGTGGTCGTCGACCGAGATCACCGTGTAGCGACGGGGCGCGCGGGGCGGGTCAGGCAGAAAGGTGACCGAGCGGTCCGCACCGGTTTTGGCGGTGGTGAAGTTCAGGTCGGCGGCCAGTTCGTCGATGGATTTCATTGGCAATCTCCTTGCGATACACGTGGTGTGCGGCCATGGTTTTCGGTGTGCGTCCAGAATCGGCGGCGAATCGCGCCCTGAGCGCAGGCTCGACGCCTTCATCGCACACTCGTCGCGCGGCGACATGGCGATCAGCGCAGCACATCGGGGTCGGCTTTGATCGTCATCCGGGCCGCTCCCGCCCAATACACGTCCGCGGCGCGTTCGACGAGTGACTTCTGCATCCCGGCCATGTCCGACCAGTGCATCGTGACCGGCTCCTTGCCGGTGAGCAGCACGTCATAGGCCAGCTTGCAGACCCGCTCGATCGACGCCGCGCGATAGACCGCCTCGGCCAGGTTGCGACCGGTCGCGATGACACCATGATTGGCCAGAATCGTCAGGTTGGCGCCGCCGATATGGGCCGCGAGTTCGGCTGCGTGC